>NZ_SSMQ01000012.1 GCF_005144585.1 Polyangium fumosum
GAAACAATGTCTTCGACCTACGCCGATATGGGATCCTGCTGAACCTGGAGGTCATCCAGCGTCGTGAGGGCGAGCTGGCCAAGGCCGCGTAACTTCAGGTGGAATTGAACCGTTTGTTGCTCTAGCGCGCCTCGTAGGCATCTTCGAGAAGCGTGGCATTCCCTGGTTGGAAGGGCGCAACGACTGCTTCACGGATGAAGAGCTCGAATCCGCGCGGCTGATCGCCATGTCGTACGATGTGAATGCCACGGTCTTCGCGGGGCCGCGGGTGGGCACGACCTACGACATGTCCGAGGCGTGCAAGCGTTGCGGCGCCGGGGCCCGGCAGACATCCGCCATGATCATCGACGGCGAGTATCTTCATCGACTCGAAGGTCGCCGTGCAGCCTCGACGAGTTACGACGACGTACTCGCCGACGAGAAGCTGGCCCGCACGCTCGCGGAAAGTGGCCTGACCGGGATCTCGTTTCGAGGTGTCTTCGCAGCCTTCGAAAAGAGGGGCCACATTCAGCTTCCCTGGCGGCAGCTCTGCGCTGCGCACACGATGCCGCCGCTGTCACCACGTTCGACCGGGATCGTACCCTCCGAACTCTGCGCTTGCGGGCGGAGCGGCTTCGATACGCCCTCGGAGATCCCCACCCGCCTCGTCTACCGCGCCTCGGACCTGGTCGACATTCACGACGTCAACGTGACCTGGGAATGGTTCGGCGATTCGCGCTTCGACGGCGACGTGAGGGATGCTCTCTTCCCGGCCCCCTGGTTCCTCGTCACCCCGAAGATCTGGCGCATCTTCCAGGGCGCAGGCGTCACCGGGTTCGACTGGCTCCCGATCCGCGTCGTCGACGACGAATAACGCGGGCAGACCTGCGCGCCCGTGCTGCCATCCCTCGTCGTTACAGCCAATCCCGAAAGAGATAGGCCGCCCAGGAGGCAGCCCGCTCCCACGGGGGACGTTTTCCCCAGCTCGTCCGGGTGACCTCGTGGCAATGGGGGAGGTCCGAGAGGAACATGGCCTCCATCGCCAGCGCGAACCGCTCGTCCTCGATGATCGCGTTCGCCTCCAGGTTCTGCCGCAGCGATTGCATGTCGAGGTTGCTCGACCCCACGGTCGACCAATGCCCGTCGACGACCGCCGTCTTCGCGTGGAGGACGCGGCCCGTCCATTCGTAGAGGCGCGCGCCGGATTCGAGGAGGCGCCCGTAAATCGAGCGCGAGGCGTGCAGGACCGCCGGGACGTCCGTCGTGCCGGCGACCATGAGCCGGACGTCGACGCCGCGCTTGGCCGCGTCGTTGAGCGCGTGGAGGAGGCCGAGCGAGGGGAGGAAATAGGCGTTCGTGATCCAGATGCGCCGCTTGGCGCTCTTGATGGCCGCGCGGTAGGCGTCGCGGATGCTCGCGCGGCCGCGGTGCATGTCGCTCGTGATCACGCGGACGCGCGGATCCGCGCGGCGACCCGAGACGCTGTAGCGCGGCTCGTCGATCGCCGGGCCCTTGGCCTTCGTCCAGGTGCGCAAAAAGAAGTATTGCAGCTCGAGCGCCGCAGGGCCCTCGAGCGCGAGGTGCGTGTCGCGCCAGGGCGGGGCGCTGGTGATGTCCTTCGGCGCGTAATCGCCGCAGATGTTGATCCCGCCGGTGAATGCGATGTGCGAGTCGACGATGAGCGATTTGCGGTGGTTTCTCCGGACGACGTGGCGCAAGAGCTTGCGATTCTGGAGCGCCATGCGCACGGGGCGAAACGCGACGACCCGCACGCCCGCCTCCTCCAGGGACGCGACGTAGTCCCCCGAGACGGACGAACCCCAGGCGTCGTACAGGAGGTTGACCTCGACGCCCGCGCGCGCGCGCTCGGCGAGGGCATACGCGAAGGTCTGTCCGACGTGGTCGTCGCGCAGGATGTACGTCTCCAGGCAAATGGTGGAGCGCGCGTGCGCGATGGCCTCGAGCATCGCAGGGAAGGTCTGCGCGCCGTCGTGGAGGAGGCGCAGCCGGTGGTAGCCCACGACCATGTCGCAGAAGGCCGGCGTGCGAAGGAGCGTCGTGGGCGGCGGCACGGCGTCGATGGACAGGATGGCGTCGACGCTCGGAGAGAGCGGCAGACGATCGCCTCGGCTCAATCGCGGGTCCTTTCGAACGCCCAGCGTAGCGCAGAATCAGCCCGCGGGTCCCTCGTCGAGCGCCGACGATCGCGGAGGCGCGGGCGGCGCGACGACCGCGCGATCTCGTCCTGCCGTCTTGGCCGCGTAGAGCGCCGCGTCGGCGGCCTCGAAGAGCGCGAGGGGCAGGGGCGCGGCCGCCGCGTCGAGGTCGGCGAGGCCGATCGACACGGTCGGCGCGCCGGGCACGGCGCGCAAGGACGCACGGATCCGTTCGGCGAGCTCGACGCCCTGCACGGCCGTCGTCTCCGGCAAGAGCACGGCGAACTCGTCGCCGCCGTACCGCGAAGGCAGGTCGATCGCGCGGCAAGATCGGCGCAAGGCCTCGGCGACGGCGTGCAGCGCGACGTCGCCGGCCTCGTGGCCGCCGCGGTCGTTGATCTCCTTGAGGTGGTCGACGTCGAGCAGGAGGAGCGCGACGGAGCCCTCGTACCGCGCGAGGCGCGTGATCTCCTCGGCGAGCCGCGTATCGAGGTGGCGCCGGTTCGAGAGGCCCGTCAGCGGGTCCGTCATGCTGGCCTCGGCGAGCGTGTCCTCGCGTGCGCCGAGGGCGCGACCGAGCAGGACGAACACGAGCAACGAGGTGAACACGAGGTAGCCGAGGGTGACGGGATCGGCCTTGGCTTCCGTGACGAGCGAGGCAGGCGTGGGCGGCGCGCCGGCGAGGAGGGCGCGGAGCACGAGCAGGCCGAGGGGCGTGCCGAGGGCGAAGAGGAGGCCGAGGACGGGGAAGACCCGGCGGCGGGGCCAGCTCTCGGGGACGCGTAGCCATCGCATCGTGGACCCTGGTTGCCTGGAAGATCTATGCCGGTGTGGCGCGACGAGGGTGCTGGGCGCATGGCACGGGCCGTGTTAGGCCCGTGCCGCGTAGAACAAGGAGAGCGACGGATTATGCACAGGATTCTGGTTGGCCTCGATGCTTCCCCGCGGGCGAAGGACGTGCTCGAAGCGGCGATCGACCTCGCGCGGCGAACGAACAGCCGGCTCATCCTGATGCGGGCGATCGGGATCCCGGTCGAGCTGCCGCCGGAGGCCTACGCCTTGCCGCCGGCGTCGCTCGAAGGGCTGCTCGAACAAGAGGCGCTGCGTTACGTCGAGAAGGAGCTCGAGCGCGTGCCCGAGGAGCTGCGCGGGCCGGTGCGGGTCGCCGTGGGCACGCCGTGGCAGGCGATCTGCCAGGCGGCCAAGGATGAGAACGTGGACCTCATCGTGATCGGGTCGCACGGGTATCAGGGGCTCGATCGGCTGATCGGGACGACGGCGGCGAAGGTCGTGAACCACGCAGACCGATCGGTGCTCGTGGTCCGGCACGGCGAGAAGCTCACGTCGTGATGCAAGGCGTGCGGCTCCGCGCAAAGGCTGCGCCGCACGAGGTTGCTAGGGCTTCGACTGGATCGAGGCGATGCCCGTGTCGACGTAGCGGGCCTGCGCCTTGGCGCCGGTGAGATAGGTGTCGTAGCCTTTGTTGCCGCGCAGGTAGCGCTCGTAAAACGCGGTGACGTAGGCGCGGGAGAGGGCGTTCACCGTGGCGTTGTCGAGCGTGGGCATCTTGCACGCGCTGCAGGCGACGCCGCAGGTCAGCGTGTTGTCGACGAAGCCGACGTGGTTCGCGCCGTTGATCGTGACGGCGAGGCTCGGCGAGGTGGTCTCCGCATAGAACGTGATGAAGTTCTCCGCCGCGGGCGCGCACGCGGGCTGGAAGCCGCCGCTCATGCCGTCGAGTGTTTCACCGAGGAACCCCGTGGGTTTGTCGATCGGGAGCTGCTCGCTCACGTCGATGCACGCGGGCGCCGTACACATCGGGTTCGGGTCGATCGGATTGCTGGGCGCGCCGTCGACCGGATCGAGCACGATCGAAGCCTGAAAGCGATCGTCGAGCTTCGCCGCGTAGATCGCGAGCTTGCCGCCGAGCGAGTGGCCCGTGGCGCCCGCGAGCTTCGTGTCGCCCTGGAGGCTCGGCTTCGACTCGACCCAATCGAGGGCGCTGATGATGTTCTGCGTGGCCTTCGTGTTGTCGTTCCCCAAGAACGACGTCGGATAGTCGGGCGTGACCGCGACGTACCCGAAGCTCGCGAGGCGCTTCAAGTAGCCGTAGTACTGGCTCGCCGCGATCTGGAAGCCGTGCGCGACGACGACGACCGGGTAAGGCCCGCTCGAAGGGCCCTCGGTGGGATACGCCGCGTGCATCGGCACCGTGTCGCCGGTCGACGCCTTCCACTGCTTGTCGTCGATCTCGGCGATCGTGAACGGCCCGTCCTTGTTCGGATCGAACACCGGCATCGGCGTGCCGCCGCCCGCGCCGCCTTGCCCCGATCCACCCGCGCCGCCCTGGCCCATGCCACCGTCACCGCCGGTGCCACCGTCGCCGCCGCTGCCGCTGCCGCCTGGCCCCGATGTGCCCGATCCGCTCCCCGTCGGCCCCGTGATCGTCCCTCCCGTGAGACCGGTGTCACCCCCGCCCGTGCAAGCCGACGTGAACACGACGCCTGCAATGCCCAAGACAATGCCGAGTTTCTGCATGAGACGGGCGTAAGCCGACGCCGACGGAGCGTCAACGCGGTCACCCGAGGATGCAGGGGCGATCAGGCCGTGAACTCGGTCGTCATCTGGATGCCCCAGTTCGTCGGGGGCCGGACCGCATAACTCAGCGCGAGGACCTCGATCAGCACGATGCGATAAATCTCGTGCACGTCGTCGACGTCCACCTCGCTCGCGTTCGCTTCGAGCGCCGCGTCGACGTGCTCGTGGACGAACGAGAGCACATCGGGCTGCTCCATCGCGATGACGTCGTCGGAGTCGACCGCCTCGGCCGGATCGGCCATGCGGAGCTGTTCGTCGAGCTTGAGCGACTCTTCCACGCCGGCGAGCGCGAGGGGCGTGACCTCCGCGAGCTCTTCCCCAAAGACGTTGTCGAAGGCGAGCCAGACGGCGAGCGTCAGGAAGTATCCGAGCGCGAGCGCGGTTTCATCGAGAGGCCCGCCAAGGACCTGCGCGATCCGATCGGCCATCGCAGGCTGCGTCTGCTCGAAGCGGGCGAACGCTTCGTCGAGCTTCTGCCGCGCCTCTTCGTCATCCTCCGCGAGCTGCTCCTCGACCTCCGAGAGGGCCCGTAAAGGGACCTGCGCGAAGGACGGTACCGGACGGATGGCAGCGCGGCGGACCCACACGGCGGAAACCTAGCACACGGCGACCTGGCGTTCTCGCGACATCGTCCACGGTCGCCAGGCGGACGTTAGGGCGAGAGCAAGCGGACGCTGCCGCCCGGGACCCATCCCTCCGTCGCGCCCCACCGCACGTGAACGAGCCCGCCGCGCACTTCGCCGACCTCGACGGCGTGCGCCTCCGGGATCGGATCGCCGCCGAGCGCCGTGCCGTGATCGTCGACGAGGTGGACCTCGGGCACGACGATGACGCCCGCGCGCGTCGTGAGCCGAAGCCTGCGCGCGGCGATCGTGAGCGGCAAGAACACGAGGAGGAGCACGAGCGCCGTCGGCGCCATGATGCGGCCCGCGACGGAGAACGCAGCGGCGCGGCTCCGTCGGAGGAAGAGGCCGATCGCGAGGAGGATCGATGCCGCGAGCGCGAGCAAGCTCCATGCGCGCTCGGACGCGAGGCCGAGGACGGCACGATCGAGCGTGGGCCGCACCGTCGTCGCGTCCTTGCCGTGCCGCGCGCGCCTCCGCACGACCTCCGCGCGCACGAGGTCGAGAGCGTGATCGGCCTCGATGTCGGAAGGACGCAGGCGGAGCGTCTCCTCGAAGGCCGCCGCGGCGCGGCCGAGATCCCCGGGTCGATCGGCGCCGGCGCGCACGCGCGCGACATAGGCGAGGCCGCGGCCGAAGCTCGCGTCGGGGTGCACGAAGCCCATGTCGGCGAGGGCCTCGAAGCGCTCGATCGCCGTGCCGTACGCGCCGCGGCCGAGGGCCTCGGTGCCCTCGTGATGGAGTTCTTCGGGCGTCGCCGCGCGCGCGACGCTCGCGGACGCGAACCCGAGCACGAAGGCGATCGCCGCGGCCTGCCCGCGCCTCATCCCCGCGCCCTCCCGGAGACGGCGAGGAGATCACGCACGACCGCGCGTCCGCGTGTCGAAAGCTCTTCCAGGCTCGACGCGCTCGCCCCGGGATCGAAGCGAAGCGCCGAAGCCTCGTCGAGCAGGCTCCGCGTGCGCGCCGCGAGGTCTTCGGGGACGCCCGCGTCTTCGAGTTCGGTCGCGAGATCGTCGAGCAGGATGCCGCGCGATTCGAGCGTGGTCGCGGCCTTGATTGCGTGGTGGATCGCGCGCTCGACGGCCGCCGAGAGGGCCTTCGTGTCGCCTCGCTCGCGGGCTTGATCGGCCTCGTCGAGCGCGACGTTCGCGAGGCGCTCGGGCGAGGAGGCTCCCGCGGCTCTGCGGGATCGGAGGCGCCGCGCGCCCGCGGCCGCAGCCGCGAGCATGCCGTACGCGAGAGGCGGCGCGGCGATCACGACGTAAAGGCTCGCGCCGTCGAAGAGGGGCGCGGAGGGCGCGACGAAGGCGCCGAGCGTAGCGCGCGGGGCAGGGAGGGTCGCGAAAGGATCGGCCTCGCCCTTCGGCGCCGCGGGATCGGCGCCGGGCGCGGCGCTCGGGGAAGCGCTCGCGGACGACCGAGGATCGGGCGCGGCGGAGGGCGTGACGTCGACCTTGCCGAGCTCGACGCTCGCGACCTCGTACTGCTTCGACGAGGGATCCCAGTACGGGAGATTGATCTTCCCGAGATCGACCTGGCCCGCCTCCTGGATGCGGACGACGTAGCCGAACGAGCGATACCCCGCGATGATCGCGCCTTGCGGGCCGATCGACTCGCGCTTCTCGGGATCGAGCCACTCGACGCCCGTGCGCGCCGGCACCGCGAGCGTCTGCGGGAAGTTGCCGTTGCCCTTCACCTGCACGCTGACCGCGATCGATCCGCCCTGCGTCAGGCGGCGCGGCTCGACGGTGGCCGAGAGCGAGAACCGACCGACGTCGCCGAGGACGTAGCCCGGCGGGCGGCCCGCGCGCGGCGGCTCGGTCACGCGCACGACGATGTCCTCGCTCGACCGATCGACCAAGCGGCCGACGCGTTGGCCCGAGAATTTGATGGTCATGGGGCCGACGTGCAGATCGCCCGTGCGGACCGGGAAGAGCGCGACGCGATCGATGAGGCGCGCCATGTACGTCTTGCCGCCGGCGCGCGTGCGGAACGGCGGCTCGAAGCCGGGCGTCGAGATCATCGACATGCGGATGAAGTCGGTCATCGACGCGTCGTGCGCCGGCGCCATCTCCACGTTCACGCGCTGGTAGACGTAAAACGACACCGTCACCTGCTCGCCGACGACGGCCTCTTTCTTGTCGGCGCGCGCATGCACGAACACGTACGGATCCGGCGCGGTCTTGAGCTCGAGCTTCTCGTCGAGCGCGGGCTGCGGCTCGTCGTCGTCGTCGTCGTCCGCGAAGGGATCGTGGCCGCCGCCGAACCCGAACTGCCCGAAGATCCCAGGGCCGCCCGGCAAGAGGAACGGGCTCTGCGGCCTGCGCGAGCGGCCCGTCGAGGGGACGACCTCGACCTCGACGGCCTGTCCGGAGAAACGTTTCCCCGACCAGAGCACGCTCGGCGCGGGGATCTTCACGCGGCCCGGCGCGTTCGAGACGAGCTGCCAGCTCGCGTCGATGCCGAGGCGCGTGTTGCCGTTGATCGAGACCATCGAGGTGCCGACGGCCGGGCCGCCCTGGATCGTGGCGCCCGCGGGCGGCGCGAGGCGCGGATCACTCGGCATGGGCTCGCCGGGTGGGACGAGCGCGGAGAGCTGGATCGAGAAGGGCTCGCCGACCTCGACCTTGCGCGCGCTGACGCGGGTCGTGACCTGCGGTTCGGCGTGCGCGATCGTTGCGACAGAAACGATCGCGGCCTGCGCGGTCAGAGCCCACGCGAGCGCCCCGGCCCTCACTTGTCCTCCATCACGCGCCCGCGCCGCGTGCCGGCCTTCATCTTGGCCTCCTGCTCCTGGTAGGTCGGCGCCTCTTCGAAGCGATCGAGGATGCGATCTTCCTGGCCCGGCTGGGGCTCCGGCGAGGCTGGTTGCGGCGGCGGAGGCGGCGACTGTCCGCCGTCCTGGCCCGCATCCTGGCCCGCGTCCTCTCCGCCGTCGCCACCGCCGTCGTCGCCCGCGTCTTTCCCGCCGTCGTCGCCTGCGTCCTCGCCCGCGTCGTTGCCACCGTCGTCGCCGCCGTCGGACCCGTCCGAGCCATCGGATCCATCGTCGCCGTCGGCGCCATCACTCGCGTCGTCGCTGCCGTCCTGGCCTGCGTCCTGGTTCGCGTCTTGATCGGCGTCCTGGCCCGCGTCCTTTTGGTCCTCGATGCGGCGCAGCGCGATGGCGCGGTTCCACGCGGCGTCGCGCCCGATCCCGTCGGCGGACGCGTCCTCGGGCAAACCCGGGATGAGCGCGAGCGCGTCGTCGTAGTGGCGCACGGCTTCCTCGTACTTCTTCCGCAAGAATTCGAGGTTGCCCGCGAGGTAGTGCGCGCGGGCGCGGAGATCGATCGGGACCTTCGGATCCTCGGCGATCGCCCGCACGACGATGAGCGCGCAGTCGACCTCGAGCGAGCGCATCGCGGCGAGCTGCTCTTCTTCGGGGCCGCCGTCGCTCTGCTCCTCCTCGCCGAAGCGCCGGCCGTACTTCTCCGCGACCGAGAACAGCACGAGGCCGAGATCAAACGAGCCGTTGTACTTCTGGCGAACGGCGTCCGGCAGCCCGAGGCCTGCGTCCGTGCACGGCCCGGTGCCGAGGTAACTTTCGAGGGCCTGCTCGGCCGATTCGAAGCGGCCCGCGTCGAGATCGGCGAGGGCCTGATCGACCGCGGGCGCGTTGCGTTCGAAGGGCGAGCGAGGATCCCACCCGCTGCACCCGGACGCGAGCCAGGTCGCGCCGCCGGCGACGCAGGCGAGCGCGAAGACGGCGATCGCCGCGGTCTTGGCGTGGTCGCGGAGCGCGCTCGATGCACGCGCGGCGCGGGCGACGCGCTCTTTGCGATCAGGCCGGGACACGACGCGCCTCCTTTCGTTTGCGCTCGCCGGCGCGCGGGATCGGCTTCGGCGCGGCCCTCCGGCGGAGGATCCGGAGCGGCGCGTCCGTGATCAGCGCCTCGGCCACGAGCAAGAGGATCGCGAGCCCGAGCGGGTAGTAGTAGACGTCGGCGTAGACCGTCTCGATCTTCTCGGCGAGCTCGCTCTTCATCTGCTTGCGCAGATCCGCGGCGATCCGATCGATCCCGGTCGTGCCCTTGTCCGCCACGATGATCTCGCCGCCGGGCGTCGACGTGGCGATCGCCGCGAGCTGCTTCTCGCCGTTCACGGTGAGCGCCGTCGTGAGGGGTTTTCCGTTCCGGTCCGTCCGGAAGCCGACGACACGGCCGTCCTCGCCGACCTCGGGGATCCGCTCGGGCGTGCGGCCGCCGATCTGCACGACGTGCACCGTCGTGCCCTCGGCGCCGAGCTGGCGCGCGACGCCCGCCGGATCTCCCTCCAGATCCTCGCCATCCGTGACGAGCAGGATGATCCGTTTGTGCTCCGACGATTTCGGATCCCGCTTCAAGAGGTCCCGCGCGAGGGTGAGGGCGCGGGCGATCGCGGTGCCGCCGATGGGCATGTCGTTTGGATCGAGCTGGCGGAGGAACTGCGCGACCGCGGCACCGTCGGCGGTGAGGGGAAAACCCATCGGCTCGCCGGCGAAGGCGACGGCGGCGAAACGCGCGCCTTCGAGCTCCTTCACGAGCCGCGCGACCTCGACCTTCGCGCGGAAGATGCGCGAGGGCTCAACGTCCCGCGCATACATGCTCTTCGAGTAGTCGAGCACGAGGACCACGTCGACGTTCGTCGCTGGCACGAGGCGCGTTCCCTTGCCGTACTGCGGGCGCGCCGCCGCGAAAAACGCGAGCGCTGTGGCCATGACGAGGAGGACGGCCTTCCATGCGCGGCGCACGGAGGGATCACTCGTGCGCAGCGCTTCGATGCGTTCGAGATCGCCGAAGGCTTGCGCCGCGCGCCGCCGGTAGATCGCGCCGAGCGCGAGCAGGACCGCGACGAGGGCGGCGAGGGCCGTGCAGAAGAGGAAGACGGGCGCGCCGAAGATCACGGGAACCTCCGGAGCAGCCACGCCCGAAGCAACGCGTCGAGGCCCACGAGCACGACACCGGGCACGAGCAGGAACGGAAAGAGATCCTCGAACGAACCGCGGCTCGCCTCGAAGCGGGTCTTCTCCAGCTTGTCGAGCACCGCGTGCATGCTCTGCGCGAGCGCCTGTGCGTCGGTCGCGATGTACGCCTCACCGTTCGTGGTCTTGGCGATCCACTTGAGCAGCTCGGGGTTCACGGGGTAACGGCGGCGCACGTACCGCGGCTGGCCCAGGGGATCGAAGCCGTCTTCGACGTCGACCTCGTCGTCGTTGCCGATCTGGATCGTGCTGATCTGCGCGCCTACGCTGGTCGCGAGGTGCGTCGCGTACTGCGGCGAGACCAGGCCTTCCTTGTTGTCGCCGTCCGTGAGCAGCACGATCACCTTCGAGTGCGCGTCGCTCCGGCGGAGGCGCGCGACGGCCGTGGCGAGCCCGTCGCCGATCGCCGTGCTCGATCCGTCGATCACGTCGAGCGTCATCTTGCCGACGAGCTCGCTCAGGAGGTGGTAGTCGAGCGTGGGCGGCGAGAGGACATACGCGCTCTTGCCGAAGACAACGACACCGATACGGTCGGTCTTCCGGCGCGAGATGAAGTCCTGAAGGACGATCTTCGCCGTATCGAGCCGCGTGAGGCGCTTGCCGCGCGGCAGCGTGATCCGGCCTGGCAGGTCGCCCGGCTTGGCGTCGAGGATCGCGCGCATCGAGCCCGAGAGGTCGAGCGCGACCACGATGTCGATGCCTTTGTCGTCGCTGCGCTCGTCGCGCAGGATCGAGATCGGGCGCGCGATCGCGGTGACCAGCAGCGCGACCGACACCGCGCGCAGCACGCCCGGCAGATCCCGGAGCTTTGCGCGCACGCCGCGTGGACCCGTGACGAACGGCAGGACCGTACCGATGCGCAGCCGCGGCGTGCGCTGGTCCTGCCCCGCCGTGCCCCACCAGAGCAGGAAGGGGACGATCGCCAGGCCGAGGAGCAACCACGGCAGCTCGAAGCTCGCGCTCTCCCAGGCGTCACGTCGCGAGAGGAAAGGCCACGCGAGCGCGAGCGCGAGCACCACGAGGGTTTGCAGGAGGACGAGGGCGAACCGTTTCATGCCGACCCTCCCGCAGCTTCCTTGCGGCTCGTGGCCTCCCCGGATCCCGCCTGGGGCGGGGTCGTGTTGCGCACGATCGTGATGCCGCGATCGAGCGCCGCGAGGCAGTCGTTTTCGCTCGGCACGACGCGCGCGAACTTCACGAGGTCGGCTTCTTCGAGGAAGCGCGTGATCGTGTCGAGCCCGCGCACCGGCGGCCGCACGCGCGCGAGCGTCCGCTGCATCTCGTCGGTCGTGCTTTCGAGGCCGTCGAAGCCATACCGCGCGCCGAGGTACTTGCGCACGCAGTCGCTCACGCGGTCGAAGTACTCGTCGTTGCGGCCCTCGGCGATCAGCGTCGAGGCGCGGATCGCTTCGAGCTCCTCGATCGCAGCGATCCACGGCAGCTTGGGCGCCACGTACGGCACGGGCTTCGGGCGACGTGACCAGCGCAGGAAGAGCCACGCGCCGATCGCCGTGAGGATCGCCCCCACGAGCGCGCCCACCGCGAGCTGCTTGGCAAGCACCCACTCCTCGCGTTGCGATCTTCCCTCGGGGTTCGGTCGGACCTTCGGATCGAGCTCGTTCGCGATCGGATCCTCGACCAAGATCGGATGCGGCGCCGTGCAGACCGTGACGAGATCACCGCTCGCGCGCGCCAGCGTGATCGGCACGGGCGGCAGCATCATCACGTTGCGGCCGGGGTTCTTTGGCAGGGCCACGAACGGGATCGAAAGCTTCGTCGTGGAGGACGTCTCGCCCGCCTCTGTGACAGCGATCGGGCCTGCGCCGCCGTCCGGGTCGGGCAGGACGAACCCTGCCTCTTCGAGCGCCTTGTACTGATCGCTGCTGCGCTCGACCCGAACACCGCCGGGCATCACGGTCTCGCCCTTGCCGTGCACGACCGTGATTTCGAGCGGCGCGGCCCAGCCGCTCGTCCCGCGCTCGGGGAAGGTCTCCGTGATCTTCGGCCGGCTCGCGCCCTCGGGGACACGCTCCACGCACGATGCCCACACCCGCGCGCCCGCGTCCGCGTCCGTCTCCTCGGCCAGCGCCGTGCGCGCCGCCGCGAAGGCCATTGCCGCGGCCGCGAAGGCGAACGCCGTGAGGCGCCTCGTCCTCGTCATCGCCGGGCCCTCCTCGCGCGCTTCGCGAAGAGCTGGCGCAGCGGCTCCACGTAGCTCTGGTCCGTGCGGATCGTGACCGTGTCGACCGCGAGTTTCTTGAACAGCTTGTCCCGATCACGCCGCATCTTCCGCATCTCGGCCGCGTATCGCTCCCGCACCTTGCGATCCGAGGTGTCGACGAGCACCTGCTCGCCCGTCTCCAGGTCCTCGAACGTCGCCAAGCCCACGTCCGGCAGCTCCGCGTCGCGTGGATCCTCGATCACCACCGGGATCACGTCGTGCTTGCTCGCCGCGAGCGCGAGGGCCCGCTCGTAGCCGTGGTCGAAGAAGTCGCTCACGATGAACGCGACGCTCCTTCGCTTCTGCACCTTCGAGAGCGTCTCCAGCGCGACCCGCAGGTTCGTCCCCGCGCTCTCCGGCTCGTGCCCCAGGATCTCGCGGACGACGCGCATCACGTGTTTGTCGCCCTTCTTCGGCGGGACGATCTTCTCCACGCGGTCCGTGGCCAGCACGAGGCCCACGCGGTCGTTGTTGCGGATCGCGCTGAACGCGCAGAGCGCGCAGATCTCCGCCGCGACCACGGCCTTCGAGGCCCGCCGCGTCCCGAAGAGCTCGCTCTCCGACGCGTCGACCACGAGCATCACGGTCATCTCGCGCTCTTCGGTGAAGACCTTCACGAAGGCCTCGTTCATGCGCGCCGACACGTTCCAGTCGATCCAGCGCACGTCGTCGCCGGGGTTGTACGCGCGCACCTCGCGGAACGAGAGCCCCTGGCCGCGGAACACCGACGAGTACGACCCCGAGAGCTGCTCGTTCGCGAGGTGGCTCGTCTTGATCTCGATCACGCGCAGCCGCTTCAGGAGGTCCGCGGCGCCGGCCTTCGCGCCGTCCTTCTTGCTCGCCGCTTCGTCCGGCGGGGGCTCGTCGCCGAGCCCGAAGAACGCACGGAGGCGCTCCCCGAAGCTCGGGCCCTTCGTCGCCCCTTTCTTCGTACGGCCGCGGGCCTTCACGGCACCTCGACCACCTCGAACACGCGCCGCACGACCTGCTCGGTCGTCACCTCTTCGGCCTCGGCCTCGTACGTGAGCACCATGCGGTGCCGCAAGACGTCCGGCCCCACGGCCTTCACGTCCTCGGGCGTCACGTACCCGCGGTGCCGCAGGAACGCGTGCGCCCGCGCCGCCAGCGCCAGCGCGATCGAGGCGCGCGGGCTCGCGCCGTATTCGATCATGCTCGCGAGCTCCTTCATGCCCTTCTGGTTCGGCTCGCGCGTCGCGAAGACCACGCCGACGATGTAGTCCTTCACGCGGTCATCCATGTAGACGTCGCGCACGACCTTGCGCGCGCTGACGAGCGTCTCGGGCTCGATGATCTTGCTCGCGCTCGCCTCGATGAGCCCCGTCGTGCGGTCGATGATCTGCCGCTCCTCCGCGCGGGTCGGGTACCCGACCTTCACCATCAGCATGAAGCGATCGACCTGCGCCTCGGGCAAACGGTACGTGCCCTCCTGCTCGATCGGGTTCTGCGTCGCCATGACCACGAAGGGATCGGGCAGCTTGTAGGTCGAGTCGCCGATCGTGACCTGCTTCTCCTGCATCGCTTCGAGCAGCGCGCTCTGCACCTTCGCCGGCGCGCGGTTGATCTCGTCGGCGAGCACGAGGTTCGCGAAGATCGGACCGAGCTTCGAGGAGAACTCGCCCTTCTGGTGGTTGTAGATGACCGTGCCGATCACGTCGGCCGGCAGCAGATCGGGCGTGAACTGGATGCGCGAGAACTTCGCGTGGATCGCGTCGCAGAGCGTGCGGACCGTGAGCGTCTTCGCGAGACCCGGCACGCCTTCGAGCAGGACGTGCCCGCCCGTGAGCAGGCCGATCAGGATCCGCTCGACCATGTAGGTTTGCCCGACGATCACCTTGCCGACCTCGGCGATCAGGTTGTCGACGAAGGCACTCTCTTTCGCGACGAGCTCGTTCAGGGCGCGGACGTCGTGCATGGCATGAACCGGGAAGGTTGTCTGGGCGGGCGTTGCCGCATGGCCGTCGTGGCTCGATCCCGCGCCTCGCGCGCGTGATCATCGTGCGGCGTGCACATAGCAAGGCTCGCGGCGCGTGGACAGGCGCGGCGGCGCCTTTATTCCCGAAAGCGGCGCGCGGCGCTCGCTACATCGCCGAGATCACGTTGAGCACCGCGTTTCCGCGAATCTTGCCGTAGAGCTGCCAGATCTCGATCTTGTACGCGCCCGGGGCCGAGGCGGTGAACTCGATCGGCGGCGCGCTCTGCGGCTTTCCCGTGGGGAGATCACGCAGGACCCGCTCGATGATCACCTTGCCCGAGGGCGACTTGATCCGGACGTTGAACGGGGGATCCGCGTCATCGTCCGAGCGGAAGACGAGCTTGACCAGGTCCCCTACGCGCGCGGGGTCGGTCTTGCAGATCGTCTCGATTTCTCCGACGTTGTCGGTGATGGTCCGGGACACGTCGTTGCTCGTTCAGGCCTTCACGCTCTGATACGTCGCCCGCTCCGCGGTGGGAGCGAGCGACCGACGGACGACATTGTACGCACGGACAACCCCGGTTCGCGAATTTGGGGCGAACCGGAGCCCGTGGTCAGCCCGCCTGCGGCCGCCAGCGCAGCCGCGGCTGCCGCGCCGCGCGAGCCTCGTCGAGCCTTCCGACGACGGTGTTGTGCGGCGCACCTTTCACGAGGGCCGGATCTTCCTGGGCCTCGCGGGCGATGGCCTTCATCGCGTCGATGAACTCGTCGAGGGTCTCCTTCGTCTCGGTCTCGGTCGGCTCGATCATGAGCGCGCCCGGGACGACGAGCGGGAAGTAGATCGTCGGCGCGTGGAAGCCGTAGTCGAGCAGGCGCTTGGCCACGTCGAGCGTCTTGACGCCCGTCGCCTTCTCCAGGTCGACGTCGCTCAGCACGACCTCGTGCATGCACGCCTCCGGCACCGGCGCGGCGTACGTGTCCTTCAGCATCGCCCACAGGTAGCGGGCGTTCAGGACCGCGAGCGCGCTCGCCATCTTGAGGCCCTCGCCGCCCATCTCGCGCAGGTACGTGTAGGCGCGGATGAACATGCCGAAGTTGCCGTAGAACGCGCGCAGACGGCCGATCGAATGCGGGCGATCCCGATCGAACGCGAACGTGCCGTCGTCCTTGCGCACGAGCACGGGGCCGGGCTGGAAGGGCTCGAGGTGCTTCTTGAAGCAGACCGGGCCCGAGCCGGGGCCACCGCCGCCGTGTGGCGTGGTGAAGGTCTTGTGCAGGTTGATGTGGATCACGTCCACGCCGATGTCGCCGGGGCGCGCGTGGCCCATGATCGCGTTCGTGTTCGCGCCGTCGCCGTACACGAGGCCGCCCTTGCCGTGCACGATCTCGATGATCTCGGGTAGGTGCTTCTCGTAGACGCCGAGCGTGTTCGGGTTCGTGATCATGAGGCCGCAGACGTCGTCGCCGCCTTCACGCTCGATCGCGGCGAGGACCTCTTGCGGCGTGACGACGCCGCCGGGGTTCTTCTCGATCTTCACGGCGACGAGGCCGTTCAGCGCGCAGGAGGCCGGGTTCGTGCCGTGTGCGCTCTCCGGGATGAAGACCTTCTTCGGGCTGCGACCCTTCGACGCGTGGTAGGCGCGCATCATCATGAGCCCGGTCAGCTCGCCCTGCGCGCCTGCCGAAGGCTGCAGCGAGCAGGCGTCCATGCCGCTCACCGCGGAGAGCATCTGCTGCACGTGCCACATGACCTCGAGCGAGCCTTGTGCGAGCTCGTCCGGCGTCTCGGGGTGCATCTTCAAGAAGGCCGGGATGCGCGCGGCCCACTCGTTGATCTTGGGGTTGTACTTCATCGTGCACGACCCGAGCGGATAGAGCTGCGAGTCGATGCAGAAGTTCCACTGCGAGAGGCGCACGAAGTGCCGGAACGCCTCGGGCTCGCTCACCTCGGGCAAACCCGCGGCCTCCTTGCGCGCGAGCGCGCCGAAGTGCGCGGCCGGATCGACGTCCGGCACGTCGAGCGGGGAGAGCGAGGCGCCCGAGCGCCCCTTCGTCCCACGCTCGAAAATGGGGGGCTCGCGGAACTTGATTCCTTGCGGTTGAGGTCGTGCCATTTCGCAATCTCGCTCGGGCGAGGGAACGTCCCCGAGCCTCCTGTCAGGGGTTCGCCGGCTCCTCGGGCGCGCCCTGTTCCTTGTTCTCCGAATCCCAGTCGCCGCCGCCGATGTCGGAGGCTCCCGTGCCGCCGATCGACGCGAGGTCCGGGTTCACGTTGCGCTGCTTGACCGCGTCCCAGGGCTCGCCGACCTCGTCCTTGTCGAAGCCGATCTCACCGGAGAACGTGTCGTCGACGTTGTCACCCGCGGGGCGCTTGTACTTGAAGTAGCCGCGGCCGTTCTTCGCCGCGTTGGGGCCGACGAGGCCCGTGGTGTACTCGGTCCACTCGAACTTGATGACATCGCCGGTGGCTTCGCCCTTCAGCTTGCCCCACTTGTCCTTGTGCGGGCGGATCCACTTGCCCTCGACCGCGTTGCCATCCTGAACGAGGTGCAGGTAGCCGTAGAGCTCGCTGAAGTAGACGCCGGTCCAGCTCGCGCCGGCCGGCAGGTCAGCAGGCTGCAAATCCGGGGCTTTGGCGCCTCCCGAGCCACCTGCGCAGCTCACCGTGGAAAGAGGAGCGCTCACGAGCGCCATCGCCGTCACGACCAACCAGAGCGAACGCTTCCATTTCATGGGGCCGGGAGCCTAGCACAGGCAGGTGCGCCCTCGCGCGAGCCTCGAAACGAGAGTCGAGCAAGGAGCGGGCCCACAGAGACCCGATGATCGAGGGCGAGGACCGGGGCACCGCCGAGCCGAGGCGGGAGCTTGGTAGCGCACCGAGCCGTGGTGAGCCAGGCATCGAGGCCAAGGTCCCGGGCACGATCGAGCGTCGCCGTGTCGAAGCGGGCGTGGTCGGCCAGGCAAACGACGGCGCGCGGGTGGATGCCCACACGGTCGAGCGCAGGAAGCAAGCGATCGGGGCGCGCGATGGCCACGAGCAGGCCGACGCAGCGTGAAGCGAGGGAAGCGAGGTCGTAGCGGCGGCCGGTCGCGTCGAGGGCGCCTTCGATCGAAGAGGCGAGCGAGAGGGCGGACGCGGGCAGGGCAGGCGAGCGCGCGTCGCCGAGCGCGACGACGTGATCGGCCGCTTCGAGCAGCGCAGCGGCAGGGGCGCGGAGATCCCCGAGCGGAGGGCAAACGCCGGCGCCGAACGGAGAAGCGCCGTCGAGCACGAGCACGGCATCGTCGAGGCGACGCGGCGAGGTCTGGAGGAGGCCATCCACGACGAGCAAGGTTTTTCCGGACCGTACCGCGAGCGCGAGGGCCTCCGCGCGTCGCTTCGCCACGAAGACGGGCGTGTTCGTGGCGGCGAGCGCGCGCGCCGCGCAGAGCGCGTCATCGCCGACGAGGTCGACGGCGTCCGTCGGCAGGACGCGGCGCGGCGAGGCCACGCGCGCACGGTAGCCGTGTCCGATCAGCGCGACGTCGTGGCCTTCGAGCGCGAGCGCGCGCGAGAGCTCGATCGCGACGGGCGTCTTGCCCGCGCCTCCGAGAACAGCGCCGCCGACGCCGACGATCCGCGCGCCTTCGGGGAGCGTCACGGGGCGCGCAACACGCGCGGCGGCGATCGCGGCCCACGCGCTCGCGAGCGCGCGGCCGGGCAGGGAAGGCTCGATCCCACGCTCGAGGCGTCGCGCGATGCGTGCGCGGAGGGCGTCCATGGGGCTCGCCCCGAACGTAGCGCGCGGCGCGCGGGGCTGCGACGCTGCGCGTTCGCTGTCGACGGCGCGCGCGGGATCGCGTAGGGCAAAAGGCGTGGAGGTTCGTCGATGAAACGTTCGTCCTTCTGGATCGCGGTCTTCGGGCTCTCGGCTCTCGCGTTCGTCACGCCCGCGCGTGCGGACGTGGTCGGACCGCCGCCGGACGACTGCCCCGAGGGCACCGAAGGCGCGACCTGCCACGGCGGGCCTTATTGCAGCCCCGTCGAGTGCACCTCCGACGCGGAGTGTGGCAACGGCGAGACGTGCAAGGACAAACCGCTTTGTATCTCCACGATCTCCTGCGCCGGCCTCTTGCCGCCCGACGCGAACCCCATGGACTACGAGCGCACGAAGGTCGAAAGCCAGTGTCCCGCCGGCAACGAGTGCACCCAGGGCGCGACATGCAAGACGCAGAAGGTGTGTGTCCCCGCGGCGTCCTCCTCGGGCTCGGCGTCGTCGTCCGGCAGCGACGGCGGGTGCGGGTGTCGGCTCGCGCAGGGCGCGCCGCTCGAAGCCTCGTTCGGGGCGCTCGCGCTCGGGGCGCTCGGGGCTGCGACCTTCGCACGCCGCCGTCAACGCGCGGAGGCGGCGTCGCGCGCTTCGCGGCAGCGGCGCGCGTAACCCGAGGCGAGCGCGTCGATGCCCGGCGCGCCGTCGGGGTGCGTGCGCAGGTAGTCGAGCACGAGCCCCTCGCGCGCCTCCTCCGGCGCTGCCCAGTAGGCCCCTTCGAACTCGTAACGCACGCGCGACGCCGCGCCGATGCCGAGCACGCGGCGCAGGTTGATCTCCAGCGACAGCGCTGCGGACTCCGCGGCGAGCGCGCGCTCCGTGATCACCTCGCAGCTCTCGTCCTCACCGCTGCGTGGCTCCACGCGCAGCCCCTCGGCCACGTGCGTGAGCAGGTGCCCGACCCGCGCGGCGGACTCTTCCGTTCCAAGCGCCTCATCGATCAGCACGGCGCCCGACGTCGTCACCGACGACACGCCGATGCGGCCGAAGCAGAACGAGACCCCGCCCTTCGCGAGCGCTTGGTCCCTCGCGCGCGCCCCCGCGGGCACTTCCCCGAGCTTCGCGAGGATCGCCTCGGCCCGCGCGTCGTCCGCGCGAAACCCTGCGGGGCACGTGCTTGCGCGTGGCGTCTCCGACCTGCATCCGAGCGTGAGGCATGGAGCAAGAACGAAGAGAACGAAGAGCACGAGTGCAACGTGAAGGCTGTACGCGCGCGACGTGATGACGCCGCGCTTTCGCGGGCGAACCCCGGGACAAGGTGGGTCTTCTGGGGATCCTGTAAAGAGAATCACCTTGGATCGCTGTCGTCTCCGGTTGCGGTCAGCCGCGCTATCAGCCTACCGTAAGCAAGCGGTCGCGCGATGAACGGAAACCTGAAGAAGCTCGTTCACCACACCGAAGAGGCAGTAAGCTTCGGACTTTCGACCGTTTGCAAGAGGCTCGGCGCCGGCGTGCTGATGCGCGTCAAAGCGCAGGACGTCTTTCGAACGGAGGGCAACGGGCTTTCGGAGGAGCTGCTCCAGTTCGTCTCCCGCGCCACGTTCGACTTTCTCGCGGTGGATGCCGAGCGCACGCCGCTCTTCGTCATCCAGTTCGACGGCACCTCGCACCCGACCGACGTGGCGAGCGTCAAGCAGCAGCAGGAGAACGAGATCTGCCGCAAGCTGCTCCTGCCGCTCGTCCGCGTGCACGCCTTCCACCTCTCGAAGAAGCACCACAGCGTCGAGCTCATGACGTTGATGCTCGAGAGCTGGTTCGCCTCGAAGGGCATGCCGAGCGGCGGGGAGAAATCGCGCTCGTTCCGCAGCGGCGAGATCGATCTCTTCGGCACCGCGGGGCCTGGCTCGACGGCGTCGCTCTCGGCCACCTCCGCTGCTTCCGCGGCGGATTTCGATCCGACCTCGGGCGCGCTCGGCGACGTGCGCAAGAACATCCGCCGCATCTACGAGTCGGGCAAATGCAAGAGCCCCGTCGCTTCGTCCGTGATCGGCGTCGACGCGGCCGGCAACTTCCACGCCGTCGGGTTCGTCCGCGTGACCGACGAGGCCGTGGCGAGCTCGAAGATCGCGATGCGCAACCAGCTCTTCCCCGCGACGACGAACACGCTCGTCGACGAGATGCTCCTCTACGAGCTCTATCAAGAGCTGCTCGAATGCATCCGCGGCCGCGGCCGCCTCGTCTCGCGCGCCGAGCTTGGCGCCACGATCGCGGCCTTCCGCATGCGTTACAAGGTCAAGGCCATCCCGCCGAGCATGCCGCCCGGCTCTTTCTGAGCCCGCCGCGTTCTCGCCCGGCTGGGTTTTTCCTTTCGCGACGGCTTTGCGCGATGTGTTCGCGCGCCGCGAGCGCCCCGTCCGGGGTGCCTCTCCCTTCGCCCACGTGACTCGGGTACCCTCGACGCGTCCGAGGTGACCATGGATTCCCGAGCTTCTGCCCTTCTCGCCTTCGCCGCGGTTCTTTTCGCCGGTTCGAGCGCCTTTGCCCACGCCGTGCTGATGAACCCGCCACCCCTCACGAACGACGACAACGCGAAGAGCGGCCCTTGTGGCTGCTACTTCGGCGCCGGGCCCGAGGATCCCGCCGAAGACAGCTCCGCCTCGGCGTGCCCGGCCTCGGGCTACAAGGTCACCGACCTCGTCGTGGGACAGACCGTCCAGGTCACGTGGAAGGAGACGGTCAACCACAACGGCAAGTTTCGCGTGGCGATCTCGACGAAAGGGATCGACACGGTCAAGCGCGCCGATCTCGACGCCTCGGTGTTTTACGAAGGCAACGACGCGAACTCGCAGTCGGGTGGGCTCGTGAGCACGACGATCACCGTGCCCGACACGCCTTGCGAGAACTGCGTGATCCAGCTCCGCCAGTACATGGAAGGCGCCTCGAAGCCTTATTACTACTCCTGCGCCGCCATCAACATCGTCGACCCGAACGCGAGCGGCAGCAGCGCGTCGAGCTCGACGGCAGCTTCGTCGTCGAGCTCGACCGGCGCAGGCGGCGCGGGCGGCGCAGGCGGCGGCGGCATGGGCGGCTCGATCCCGGACGACGTCGGCCCCGGCCCCGCGCCTTTCCAGGAGAACCAGCCGTCCGGGATTTGCAGCGCTTCGCTTTCGGCGCCTGGATCTCCCGCCGCGCTCGTGCTCGCCCTCGCCGGCCTCGTGGCCCGCGTGGCGCGCAAGAAGACGCGGCGGTGAGGGGATCGGCGATCAGCCGAGCGACGCGCGCGCGGCTTCGACCGTGCGCGTGATGTCCTCGTCGGTGTGCGCCGCCGAGAGGAACGCCGCCTCGTATTGCGACGGCGGCCAGTAAATGCCCCGCGAGAGCATGCCCGCGTGCCAGGCCGCGAAGCGCTTCGTGTCGCTCTGCGAGGCCTCGGCCCACGACCGCACGGGTTTGTCGTTGAAGAACAGCGTGATCATCGAGCCCACGCGCTGCACCGTGGCCGGCACGCCCGCCTTCGCGGCTGCGTCCTTGAAGCCCGCTTCGAGTGCGGCGCCGAGCTTCTCGACCTTCTCGTACACCTCGGGCACGAGCCGCTCGATCGTCGCGAGCCCGGCCGCGACCGCGACGGGGTTTCCGCTCAACGTGCCGGCCTGGTACACGGGCCCGAGCGGCGCGACCACGTTCATCACGTCTTCCCGGCCGCCGTAGGCCGCGAGCGGCATGCCACCGCCGATGATCTTGCCGAGCGTCGTGAGATCCGCGCGCAGGCCGTAGCGCTCCTGCGCGCCTCCGCGCGCGAGGCGGCAGCCCGTCATGACCTCGTCGAAGATCGAGATCGCGCCGTGCTTGCGGCAGAGCGAGAGGATCGCTTCGAGGAAGCCGGGCTCGGGCGGCACGCAGCCCATGTTGCCGACGACGGGCTCCACGATGACGGCCGCGATCTCGCCGCCGCGGGCCGCGAAGAGCGCTTCGAGCGCCGGGATGTCGTTGAACGCGAGCGTCAACGTCGTCTTCGCGGTGCCCTCGGGCACACCGGCGGAGTCGGGGACGCCGAACGTTGCGAGGCCGCTACCTGCTTTGACCAGCAAGTGATCGGCGTGACCGTGGTAGCAGCCCTCGAACTTCACGATGACGTCGCGGCGCGTGAAGCCGCGCGCCACGCGGATCGCGCTCATCGTCGCTTCGGTGCCGGAGGACACGCAGCGGAGCTTCTCGATGCCCGGGTAAAGCGCGCGCACGGCCTCGGCGAAGCGCACCTCGCGGGACGTCGGCGCGCCGAACGAGAGCCCGCCCTCTGCGGCTTCTTGCACGGCGCGGATCACGTCGGGGTGCGCGTGGCCGAGCAGCGCCGGTCCCCAGGAGCCCACGTAGTCGACGTACTCGCTGCCATCCTCGCCGAAGACACGCGCTCCCTTGGCGCGGGCGATGAACACGGGGTTCCCGCCGACAGCGCGGAAGGCGCGGACGGGGCTGTTGACGCCGCCGGGGATGACGGCGCGCGCGCGCTCGAAGAGGGCCTGAGAGATCGTGTCGGACATGAGGTCGGTGACTATGCGCGCCTTGGGTTCGGGGGCAAGTCCGAGGTATCCTGCGGCGGGCTTTCTTCGCGCCGCGGCGCTTCGCCGCTGCGTTTTTCCCAGGGGAATCCATGGCGAGAACACCGCTCTTTCGATCCTTGTCCCGCCTCCTCCAGATCAGCCGGGCCGCGCGCCAGACCGGCATCCCCGCATCCGAGCTCCTCGCGATGCAGCGCGAGCGCGCGACCTTGCCGCGCCGTCGTTTCCTGGAGATGAGCGCCGCGGCGCTCACCTTGCCGATCGCCGCGAGCGCGTGCGGAGGCGAAGATCCGCCGAAGCCGCCGCCCGCGGGGGAGCCGACGATCGCCATCGTGGGCGGCGGCATCGCGGGCCTGCACTGCGCGTATCGGCTGAAGAAGCTCGGCGTCACGGCGACCGTGTACGAGGCCTCGAAGCGCATCGGCGGCCGCATGTACTCCGACCTTGCGACGTTCCCCGACGGCCAGCACTGCGAGCTCGGCGGCGAGCTCATCGACACGGGCCACGAGACGATGCACGACCTCGCGGCCGAGCTCGGGATCGACCTGCTCGATTACAAGGAAGACGATCCGAACCTCGAGCACCTCGTCGCCCACTTCGGGGGCACGAAGCTCACGGAGGCCGAGATCCTGTCGGGATTCGAGCCCATCGCGGCGAAGATCGACGAGGCCCTCGCGACGCTCACCGATCAGGAAGACCTCTTCGTTTATTACGACAAACCGAACGGCGGCGAGGCGCTCGACGCGCTCTCGCTCTCGGCGTGGCTCGATCAGATCGGGACGAGCGGGCCGGTGCGGACGTTGCTCGAGGTCGCGTACAACATCGAGTACGGCCTCGAGCCCGACGTGACGAACGTGCTCAACATGATGTTCCTGATCTCGACGGACACCTCGTCCTTCGACGTCTTCGGCGACAGCGACGAGCTCTTCCACGCGAAGGACGGCAACGACACGTTCCCCACGCGCCTCGCCGAGGACCTGAACCCCGAGCAGATCGAGCTCGAAGCGGCGCTCGTCGCGCTCCGCGAAGAGGCGGACGGGCGGTACGTGCTCACGTTCTCGCGCGGCAGCGGCACGTTCGAGGTCACGGCGGATCACGTGGTGCTCGCGCTCCCGTTCACGAAGCTGCGCGAGGTGACGCTCGACGTCGAGCTGCCCGACGCGAAGAAGCGCGCCATCGCCGAGCTCGGCTACGGTACGAACGCGAAGCTGATGGTGGGTTTCTCCTCGCGCCCGTGGCGCGACGCCGGGTCGAATGGCGAGACGTTCTCGGATCTGCCGTACCAGTCGACCTGGGAGACGAGCCGCTTGCAGCCGGGCGCGAGCGGCATCCTGACGAATTTCACCGGCGGCAATCCAGGCATCCAGATCGGCATGGGCACGCCCGAGGAGCGCGCGGCCGAGTTCCTGGATCAAATCGACCAGGTTTTTCCTGGAACCAAAGCGGCCCACAACGACAAGGTCGCGCGGTTCCACTGGCCGACGCACCCGTTCACGCTGGCGAGTTATTCGGCCTACAAGGTCGGGCAATACACGACGATCACCGGGTCCGAGTCGCTGCGGGTCAAGAACCTCCATTTCGCCGGCGAGCACACGAGCCTCGACGCGCAAGGCTACATGGAAGGTGGCGCGCTCTCGGGGGCCATCGCCGCGGACGAGATTGCCGGGGATCTGGGGATCTCGACGCAAGCACTCTTGCGCGGGCAGGAGGAGCGGCCGCGATCGTTGTGGCTGCCGGGTGATCGCATTCTCGCGCGGGCGCGGGCGGCGCGCACGCATCGACGGTGGAAGACGGCCCTGCGGCGGGCGCGCTGATTCGATTCGTCAACCGCGCCCACATCGCGCCACGGCCGACAGCATCTTCAAAAGCGTCGCCCCTTCCCGCACGAGCGCCGGCACGCCGCGCAGCGTCGTCCCCGCGTCCGCCTTGTGCGTATGCCCGTACAGCCCCGTCACGTGAATGCCCTGACAAACGCCCGCGGGCAGGCGTTTGGCCAGGGCGAACGCTTGTTCGTATGGGATCACGTCGTCGTCCGCGCCGTGGATGAAATGCACGGGGCAGCGGATGTCCCCGAGCAGCGGGCTGGGATCGAGCCACGTGAACGCGTCGCCCGATCGGCCGAGCGCCGCGTCGACGAGCGCCTTCGTGTCGCCCGAGACGCCCGTCGCGGCGTAAAACAAGGGATGATACGCCGGCGCGAGCTCGTCCGCGACCGCCCGCGCAATGGCTTGCCATTTCCCGTCGACCTTCATTTCGGGCCGCCCCCACGTCGCTTCCACGTATTTCCGCAAGGCGGCGACGAGCGGCGCGGGATCGTCGGGTTTGTCGTGGAGCCAGGGCAGGAGGTTCATGAACACGACCGGGCGGTTCAACGGGTCGTGCGCCGCGCCGGGGCGACCGTGGATGCAGAATCGCAGCGTGTCCCCGAAATCGGCATATCCGCCGAAGACGATCAAGGTTCCCACCTCGGAGGCGAGGCGCGAGCGCGCCGCGAGCCAAAGCGAAGGGAGTGATCCGAACGAAATGCTGAAGACGCCCGGCCGACCCGGCGGGCGGCCCGGGAGCGCGAGCAGGGCCGAGAAGGCGCGCGAGAGGTCGTCGAAGACGCCTTCGCCGAGCACGAGCGACGTGAAATCGGGCAGGCGCGGCGCGAGCACCGTGAGGCCCGCATTCGCGAGGATCCGCGCGAAGCGATCCATCCGCGGATCGAGCGGGCCGAGGTAATGGAGGCCCGGCACGAGCAAGAGCGAGCCCACCGGCGTTTGGCGCCGGGATCGATACACGAAGGCCGAAAAACCGCGCTCCCCGGCGCGGCGACCTTCGAGGGAGAGCTCTTCGCGCGTGACGTCGTGGGGCGCGGCCTGCCCGTCTGTCCAGGGGCCGAGCCAGCGCCCGAGCTCGATCATCGTTCGCAGGTCCACGAGCGGCCGCACGCGCGACATATTTCTCCTTTCGCGAGCCAGCACCCGCGACGCCCACGACGATAGCCTTGGTCACGCCCCCTGGAAAACGCGTGTGCCACTTCGGTCTATAAGTGTTTGGCATCACGATCATAGGCTTCGCTCGAAATTTGTTGCGACGCAGCAATCGGGTTGGATCTTGCTCTTGTCGTCGGAAAGGAGCCCAAAGGAGGGACGTTTTGCTACCCTCGGGGGGCCATGGCCGGGGATCGAGACGCGGACATCGCCGTCCTCGCGACGGGCGCCCTCTTTCACGGGGCCTACGAGGTCGTGCGCTGCATCAAGGCCGGCGGCATGGGCGCGGTGTACGAGGTCTTGCAGAAGAACACCGAGCGACGCCGCGCGTTGAAGGTGATGCTGCCGAGCCTCGTGAGCGACCCCGAGATGCGCGCCCGCTTCGAGCTCGAAGCCAAGATCGCGGCCGGGATCGAGAGCGAGCACATCGTCGAGACGCTCGACGCCGGCGTGGACGAAGCGACCGGCATGCCGTTCATCGTGATGGAACTCCTCAAGGGCGAGGAGATCGGCGCCCTGCTCAAGGTGCGCAAGCGCCTGCCGCCCGAGGAGGTCGTCACGCTCCTGCACCAGGCCGCGCTCGCGCTCGATCGCACGCACGCCGCCGGCATCATCCACCGCGATCTGAAGCCCGAGAACCTCTTCCTGACGCGCCGGGACGATGGATCGCCGCGCCTCAAGATCCTCGATTTCGGCGTGGCGAAAATCGTGGCCGACGGAACGGGAAGCTCGAACACGACGAAAAGTGTCGGTTCGCCGCTCTACATGGCCCCCGAGCAGATTGCCGGGGAGGCCATCGGGCCCCACGTCGATCGGTACTCGCTCGCCCACATCGCGTTCACGATGCTCGTCGGAAAGCCGTACTGGGCGCGCGAGCGCAAATCCGCCCAGGGGCTTTATCCCTACCTGATGCTGGTGGCGCGCGGCGCCCAGGTGCCGTCGAGCGAGCGCGCGAAGGAGCTCGGGGTGAGCTTGCCCCCCGCATTCGACGGCTGGTTCTCCCGGGCCACCGCGCTCGACACGAGCACGCGGTTCGACGGCTCGGTGGCCATGGTCGCGGCGCTCGCGGAGGCCTTCGACGTCAAACCGCCCGCGGCCTCGACCCCGCCGCCCGGCACGCGCGCGGTGCTGCCCTCGATCGTGCTCGAACCGGCGCGCGAACTGCCGCTCTCCCAGCCGCCGCCGGCCGACGGCGTGATCACCGCGACCGCGCCGCCCGTCCCCGCGTACGTCGCGGCCATCGAGGCGAGCGGGCCGTCCCCCCTGCCTTCGTCGCTGGAGCCGCCGCCCGAGTCGACCTCGCCCGGCGCGGACCCTTCGGCGCCGGCGCTGACCCGTTCGAGCGGCGAGCCGCTGAGCTCGCCGGCGGAGCCGCGGTCCAGGCGGCGCTCGTCGGTCACGCCCCTCTTCGCGCTCGTGTTGCTCTTTGCAGGCGTGGGCGCGGTCGGCGCCGCGCTCGCGTTCTGGCCCAAAGGCGGGCCGCGCGCAGCATTGCCCTTGCCCTCGCCCACCATGGCGCCGACGCCGACGCCCGGGCCCACGTCCTCGTCCCCGGCGCCCGCGGCCGTCGTCCCCGCGGCGCTCTCCAGCGCCGAGCCGACCACGATCCCCGAGCCTGTGGCCTCCGCGTCGGCCGCGCCGGTTGGGGAGCCTCTGCCCTCGTCGTCGTCGGCCACGCCCGTCGCATCGGCCGCGTCCTCGGACAAACCCGCCTCTCCGCTCCCCTCGACCAGCGGGTGGAGCCGTGGCAAGCCCGCGGGCACCGGCACGTCGAAGACCCCACCCAAGGGGAAAAATCCGCTCGATGAATATTGAACGTCCGATCTTGGCGACGCGGAAGCACGCGTTCGCCGTCTCCGCGCTTTTGATCGTCTCGGTGTGCCCCGGGCGCGCGCTCGGTGAAGACAAACCTCGGGATCCCGCGGCGGCCGAGGCGCTCTACCTGAGCGGTCGCAAGCTCGTGACCGACGGCAACTGGGCCGAGGGCTGCGCGAAGTTCGAGGCGAGCATGGAGCTGAACCCCGCGGCGAGCACGCTGATCAACATCGCGAAATGCCGCGAGCACGAGGGCAAGCTGACGCAGGCGCTCGTCGACTACCGCCGCGCGGTGCAGCTCAACCAGGACACGCTCGGCGAGGAGCGCAAGAAGCAGCTCGAACAGGTGGCGAAGGACGGGATCGCGGAGATCGAGCCGCGCCTCGCGCACGTGGAGCTCGTGGTGAACGCGCGGCCCGAGGGGCTCGAGGTCGTGCGCGACGGCATCCGCCTGCCGCTGGCGGCGCTCGGCGAGACGATCCCGCTCGATCCGGGCAAACACATGTTCGAGGCGAGCGCGCCTGGCTTCGAGACGATCGAAAGAAACATCGAGATCGCGGAAGGCCAGAAGGCGAGGGTGGAGCTCGCGCTCGTGCCCGCCGCGGCGGTCGCGAAAACACCGGCCTCGCCGCCCACGGACAAACCCAAGCCGCCCCCGGCCTCGGGCGGCGTGCCGGCCTGGGCGTTCGTCGCGGGCGGGCTCGGCCTCGCGGCGGTCGGCGTCGGCGTGTACTTCCGCTTCGATCAGATGGCGGCCGAGGAGAGGATCCAGGCGAACTGCCCGGGCACGCCGCCCATTTGTGATCCCACGAAAGCGTACCGGCCCGACGACGACAACATGCGCAAGGACCGGAGCTTTTACCTCTTCGTGGGCCTGACGGCGGTCGGCGCGGTGGGGATCGGCGCGGCGGTGGTCGGCATCGCGCGTGGGCTCTCGCAGAAGAAGCCGCAGGCGCAGAGCCTGCACGTCGTGCCGTACGTCGGGCGCGGCGACGGCGGGCTCGTGCTCCAGGGAGCTTTCTGACGATGGCGAAGGGGCACTCGCAAGGGCTCACGCTCGCGCTGCTCGGCGTCGCGCTCTCCGGCTGCCCGATCGACGACGCGCAGGTCGGCGAGGCAGGATCGTCGAGCAGCAGCGGCATGACGGCGTCGTCGAGCTCGGGCAGCGGCGGCGCAGGCGGGATCGGCGGAGGCGGCACGGGCGGCGCCGGTGGCGGAAGCGGCGGCATGGGCGGCGGTTGTCCCGTGGAACCCGGCTTGCCCGGGAGCTGCGACGTGGCCGGTTGCCCCGCGTGCCCGACGCTCGTGATGTTCGCGACCGGGACGCAGGGCGGCGTCACGAAGCGGTTCCAGTCGAAGGACGGCTGGACGATGGAGACGGCCGTGAGCGAGAAGAGCGCCGATCCGCCGGCGTTCGTGATCCTCCCCGGCCAGAAGGCCGGCGTCGCGCTCCTGCGCAGCAGCGAAGGCGTGACGAAGGATCGGATCCGCGCGTCGACGTGGACCGAGGCGGGCGGCTTCGGGCTCGTGACGAACGTGGGGGCGAACGTGAGCACGCGGGCCACGCCCGGGATCGCGGCGTCGAGCGCCGCGGCGCACATCGTCTACCAGGACGTGACCAACAACCGCTACTGGTACGCGGCGTACACGCCCGCAAGCGGGTTCGCCCCGACGAACGAAGAGGTGAAGGTCGGAGTCGACACGTACAGCCTGGGAGATGCGGCCGCGGCGATCACCGTGCTCGGCATGGATCCCGTGATCACGAACGACGGGTGGGGCGACCCGAACCTGTACACGCAGCGCCGCGCGGCCGGCGTGTGGGAAGCGGCGACCCAGCACCTCGCGGCGTTCGACGTCGACGACACCACGCCCGCGATCGCGGCGCTCACCTCGACGCAAGGTCCCGAGCTCGTCCTCGTCTTCACGCGCGCGAACGACAAGCAGCTCGTGTTCCTCACGCGCGAGGGCGGGACGTGGAGCACGACGCCGGTCGAGATCACGGGCGCGAAGTCCACGGAGCTCACGCTGCTCGCGTTGCCCTCGGGCGGGGCGCTGCTCGCCTACCGCGAGGTCGCCACGGGGAACCTGCACTGGGCGCGCTTTGACGGCGTGGCCTTCTCGGCCGTGGAAAACCTCGCGCTGAAGGCGATAGGCCGGCCCGCGCTCGCGCTCGGCGCGGGGGACGCGGAGGCCGAGCTCGTCTACGTGGACACGACCGGGAAGGCGCACCATGCGCGCCTGCAGAACGGCACGTTCACGACGCCCGTGCTCGTCGGCGGGACGAACCTCGTCGGCGTGGCGATCGCGACGAACCTTTGAGCTGAAACGAGAGGGGAAGGGGGGGATGCGGTGTGCATCCCCCTCGCGGGGGCGGACCGTTCAGGGGACGAACGGATCGCAGTCGACGAACACGACGTCGCTCTTGCTGCGCGGCATGAGCTTGAAGTGGTTGAACGAGTAGCCGTGGACGCCGGTGATCGAGGTGAACTTCGATCCCACGGCGCACGTGTTGTTCAGGCCCATGTTCAGCGCCGCGTCGGTGATCTGGTCGTCGATGCGCAGGTTGCCGGTGACCGTGAACTCGTCGTAGTCGCCGGCCGGTCCGTCCGAGTTCACGACCGTGATCGCCACGTTCACCACGCGCACGAGCATCGACTCGTAGCCCTCGGCGAACATGCCGTTCGTCGCGATGGTGGCGGGATCCGCGACGTCGATCGGGCCAAAGGGCAGCGTCGTGCTCGCTTCGTCGACGGTCACGATCGGGGTCGTGATCTCGCCGAGGCCGAAGTACTCCTCGTACTCGCCCGTGATGCTGACGCGGTTGCCGACCTGGACCTGCGGCGCCGTGCTGCCCGTGAAGACGAAGATGCCGCTGAAGGGCTTCAGCGACGCATCCTGCACGTAGAAGCCGCGGCTGTTGCCCGTGTTCGGGCGGAGGGCCGTGACGAAGACGTCCTTGATCGCGACGGCCGAGCCCGCGGCCGGGTGCTCGGGGTGCGCCGGGTTGCGGATCACCTCGATGAGCATGGGCTTGGGCGGGCAGAGCGGCGTGCCGAAGTTCGGCTCGGCGCACGGATCACACACGTCGCCGTGCCCGTCCGCGTCCGCGTCGGCCTGGTCGCTGTTCGCCGCTTCGGGGCAGTTGTCGTTGCCGTTCGGCACGCCGTCGGCGTCGATGTCGTTCGCGTCGAGCGACGTGCAGCCGTCGTTCGCATCGAAGGGGCACGCGTCGCAGACGTCGCCGATCTTGTCGCCGTCGATGTCGGCCTGCGCGCCCTGATCGAGCGGCCGGATCGGGTTGAAGACCTTGGGGCAGTTGTCGACGTCGTTCGCGATGCCGTCGCCGTCGTCGTCCTCGGCCGTGATGCCGTTCGCGTACTCGGTGCGCCAGGGGACGCAGCTCGGCTCGATGTTGGGCGTCACGTCGTTGCAGAAGAAGAGCGGGTAGAACGCCTCGCCGGCCGTGCGGATCTGGTTCAGCGTGATGCCGTTCAGGTCCTTCGCGACGCACGCGCGCTTGTCCCTCCCGCAGACGGGCAAGGGCTCGCAGTTCGAGCCCCCGAAGGCCGGATCGATCACGAGCTTGTCGTCGCCGTAGAGCGCCTTGCCGCCGCGCAGGACGAGCACGACGTCCTCGACCCCGGCGCCGATCACGGCGCGGTGATCCTTGCGATCCTTGCCGTCGAAGATCGTGATGTCGGCGGCGTAGCCGGGCTTCAGCATGCCGACGATGTCCCCCGCGCCCGCGGCGAGCGCGGCGTTCGTGGTGACCATGCGCCAGAGCTCCAGGTCGGAGAAATGGCCGTCGTAGTGGAGCGTGTTGAGCTCGTCCGCGCAGCGCAGCTCGCGAAGCAGGTTCATCGAGCCCGAGGCCACCCAGTCGGTGCCGAGCGCGATCGGCACGCCGAGCGTGTCGAGCAGCGTGACGCTCGCGGTGTTGCCGTAGAGATCGATGTTCGAGCGCGGCGACCAGACGACCGTGCTGAAGTCCTTGCGCATCTCGGCGAAGTCGTCGGCGTTGAAGCCGATCGCGTGCACGATGGCCGTCTGCGGTTGGACGATGTCGTTCGCGCCCGAGATCTGGCAGGTGATCTCGTTGTGCGCGGCCTTGTCGATGCCCTCGCTGACGTGCGGCACATACGCTTCGAGGTCGGCGATGGCCGTGGCGGCCGTGGGCGAGGGGTAGTTGCAGCCCGACTCGAGCATGAGGCCGCCGCTGTCGCCGAGCGGGAACGTGTCGGAGTCCGCGGGCGGGATCGGCAGGCCCTCCATCCGGCCCTGCACGTCGAGGTTGCGGAGCAGGCCGGCCTGGCCGCCCGCGCCGAGCGTCGACGTCGCGCCGCTCATCACGAAGCGCAGCTCCGCGAACCGCACCACGTCGCCGCTCGCGCCGCCGTTCACCGAGATCTTCGGCAGCCCCGGCGCGCCCTTTCGCCACTGATGGCGGTGCGTGTAGCGGACGCCGTCGTGCGTCTTCGGCGGGTTGTTCGCGAAGCCGATGTGATCGTGCGCGTTGATGAGCCCCGGCGAGATGACGCCGTCCGCGCACTCGATGATCGTGGGATCGGCTGCGGCGGGCGAGGCGCTGCAATCGCAGTCGACGCAGGCGATGCTGCCCGTCGTGTCGAGCGCGAGCTCGCCGCGGTGGAACGTCTGATCGGGCGCGAGCACGGTGCCGCGGAAGATCGTGCCCGAGGTCCCCTGCTTCACGACCGCACACGTGCCCTGAGGCGGCGGCGTGAGCGGAGCGCCCGGACACTCGATCACGACGCCGCTCGGCGCGCCGCCGCTGCCTCCAGCGCCGCCCTGACCGCCTTGCCCTCCAGCGCCGCCCTGACCGCCCTCGCCCGCAACGCCGCCCTGTCCCCCTTGTCCGCCGACGCCGCCTTGCCCTCCGGCCCCGCCCGGGCCCGCGCTGCTGCTGCTCGTCGTGGTCATGCTGGTGCCCCCTTCGGCACACCCGGCCGCGATCGCGGCGAGTGGGAGCGTCAGGGCCATCGTGCAAAGAAAGAGCGAGGGACGGGTGAAGCGCGGCGGTCTCATGCTCGCATCTTACGCGAAGATGAGCGGCTCGGCTGCTCGTCCGCGCGTCCTGACGAACGGCGTCACGCGTTCGTCACGCCTGATCGACGCAGCCGTCGTGGGCGGCCCGGTGACCCTCGCTCCACTATCGACGCGCCGCGCCGCGCGCGCTAAGCACCTCGCCGGAGAGCGTGCATGAAGATCTTCATCGACTCGGGTGACATCGCGGAGATCAAAGAGGCGCAGGCGATGGGCGTCGTCGACGGCGTGACGACCAACCCCTCGCTCCTCGCGAAGGGGGGCAAGCCCACGAAGGTGGCCATCGCGGAGATCTGCGAGGTGGTCGACGGCCCCATTTCGGCCGAGGTCGTCGGCGTCGAGGCCCAGGAGATCCTGCGCGAAGGCCGGGAGCTCGCGCGGATTCACAAGAACGTCGTGGTCAAGGTCCCGCTCATCGACGAGGGCCTGAAGGCGGTCCGTGTCTTCACAGCCGAGGGGATCAAGACGAACGTGACGCTCTGCTTCTCCGCGTCGCAGGCGCTGCTCGCGGCGAAGGCGGGCGCGACGTACATCTCGCCGTTCGTCGGTCGGATCGACGACATCTCGGGCGACGGCATGGACCTCATCCAGCAGATCGTGCAGATCTACCGGAACTACGAGTTCAAGACCGAGGTCCTCACCGCGAGCGTGCGCCACCCCGTGCACTTCGTGCAGGCGGCGATGATCGGCGCGCACGTGGCGACGCTGCCGCTCAAGGTGATCAAGCAGCTCCTCAAGCACCCGCTCACCGACCTCGGCCTCGCGCAGTTCCTCGCGGACGCGAAGAAGATCCCGCAGTCGTAGCCGTGGCGACGAAGAAGAAGGGCAAACCCGCCCCGCCCGCGCCTGCACCGAACGTGGTGGAGGTCGCGACGCGGGGCGGGCCGTTCGAAGGCGCCTCGCCCGTGGTGATCCGTCGCCGCGCCGGCAAGATGCTCGAACACCTCGGCCTCACGGCGGTCGAGCTCAGCATCGCGCTCGTCGACGACGCGACGATCCACGAGCTGAATCGTTCGTACCGGCACAAGGACAAACCCACGGACGTCCTTTCTTTTCCGCTGCACGAGCGTCCCCCCGGGTGGAAGCCGAAGGGAGCGAAGGGCGCGGAGATCGGCGCGGGATGGCCCCACGAAGGGCCTCTCGGGGACGTGATCCTCTCGATCGACACGGCACGGCGACAGGCCGCGGATCAAGGTCGTCCGCTGCTCGCGGAGCTCACGATGCTCCTCGCGCACGGCCTCTTGCACCTCGTCGGGTACGACCACCGGACGGCGGCCGAGGATCGCGAGATGACGGCGCGGACACGGGAGCTCGAAGCGGTGGCGAACGCGCGGATAGCAGGCGCCCCCCGGTGACATTCCCGAGATTTTGCCTTGCGAGGCCACTCTTCGCCTGTTAAACGGTCGCCCGCTCGCGTCCAGGACGTGCTCGGACAGAGCCATTTCATGGGGTCGTCACCGATATCGGGCGGCGATCCAAGAGGAGGGCAGGATGCCTCTTAGCAAGCTGACGAAAGCCCAGATCACGGCCGCTCTCGCCGAGAGCACCAGCCTCGACAAGAAGGCCGTGGGTAGCGTCCTCGACGCGCTCTCGGCGCTCGTGGCCAAGCAACTCGGATCGGATGGTCCGGGCGAAATCACGATACCGGGGCTCGTCAAGCTCAAGGCGAAGGCGACGCCCGCCACCGCCGATCGTCAGGGTGTCAATCCGTTCACGAAGGAGCCCATGACCATCAAGGGCAAGCCCGCGAGCCGCAAGGTCCGCGCGACGCCGGTCAAGGGCCTCAAGGATCAGGTGGGCGCGTAACCGAATCTTCGGTTTACGTTTCCGTTTCGCCGGAGCCGGCGCGAGCCTCATCGCTCGCGCCGGTTTCGTTTTTCGAACGCGCCTCACGACGAGATCGCCAGGCGAACGCGGCGATCGCGGCCACGAAGACGAAGCCGAGCGGCTTGTCCCCGAGGAGGCCGTAGACCGTGAGGGATCCGTCGCGCAGCGTGGGCGTCGCGACGAGCGTGGAGGTCGACGCGGAGGCATCGCGCGCGACGACGACGCCCCGCGCGTCGATCCACGAGAGCACGCCGAGGTTCACGGCGCGCACGAGGTCCAGGCGATGCTCGATCGCGCGCATCGCCGCGAGCCGCGCGTGGAGTTCAGGCTCCGCGGTCCCCACGAACCAAGCGTCGTTCGTGACGTTGACGAGCAAGTTCGGCTGGAGCGCGCGTGTGATCCGCAGGCCGACACCGGCGAGCGTGTCCTCGTAGCAGTTGAGCACGCCCATGCGCACGGGGCCGTCCGCGTGGGGAAGCACGAGCGCCGTCGGCTCGGTGCCCGGCACGAGGCCGCCGCTCGCCTGGAAGATGCGGCGTAACCATGGGATGTAGCCGCCGAGCGGGACGGTCTCGCCAAACCAGAGCAACTCGAGCTTGTCGTACGAGGGCTGGAGCGAGCCATCGGGCAGGACGAGGGTCGCGGAGTTGCGGCTGTTCGTCTCCACGACGCCGGGGCTCGTGGCCGTCGGCTTCTCCAGCATGATGAGCCCGAACAGGATCGGCCCGCGCGCGCCGTCCCCGTGCACCGCGCGTGGCCCGCGCGGCGCCTGCGTCGTGCCGTGCATGAGCGGGTAGGGGTAAGCCGCCTCGGGCCAGACCGTGAGGTCCACGCCGCCCGCCTCGGCGTCCTTCGTGAGGCGCCGCAAATCGCGCAGGATCCCCGCGTGATTTTTCGGGTCCCAGCGCTCCGTCGGACCAACGGCCTGGTTGAGGAGCGCGACGCGGATCGTGCGCACCACCGAGGGCTGCGTCGTGAGAAAGCGGATGCGGAGCGCGCCATGGATCACGAGCAGCGCGGGGATGGCTGCGGCGATCACGAGCGGGACCGTGGTCTTCGCGCTGAAGCGCGCCTTCATGGAGGCCGCGTCCTCCGCGAACATCGCCTGGAGCGCACGCGCGAGGAACGCGGCGGAGACGGCGAAGATCACGGACACGCCACGCTCTCCGACAAGGTCCGCGAGCTGCACGAGCGCAGGCCATGGGCTCACGAGGCCAGCCGGCGTCCACGCGAAGACCGAAGGGAGCGAGACCGCGACGAACACGCCGAGGGCAAACGCGAGGACGAACGGCGCGCGCGCGCGGCGATGGACGAGGTGCGTTGCGGCCGCGCCGATCGCCCAGATGAGCGATTGCCCGGCGGCGAGGAGGACGAGCGCGAGGTACGAATTGGCCGAGCCGAGCGGCGTGAAGCGCTGCACCACGCTCGGCACGAAGCGGAGGCCCACGATGCCCGCGGCCGTCGCCCACGCCGCGCCGCGGCCGAACGCGCGCCACGCCGTCGGCGCGTCTTCGAGGGACCACGCGAGCAGCGCGAGGCCGAGGAACACGGCGGGATAGAGGTCGGTCGGGGGCGAGGTGAGGGCGAAGAGGATCCCCCCGGCGATGGCCAGGAGGAGGGCCTTGTGGCGCCGCAGTCGTTGCATGGTGGGGAAGCGGCCCGGCGGCAGAGAGGGCCGGGCCGCGTGCGGAAGATCTAGCAGCGGCGAGGGGCGCGCGCCGGGAGGCCCGGCGCGGGCATCACCACCAGAACGTCAGGCCGCCGCGGAAGAGGCCGCCGCCGGAGGTGTTCGTCGTGCGCCCCGTGTTCGGATCGATGAACTCGGCCGGGCCCGTCTCGGCGTTGTCGTCCGTCCGGTGGCGGACGAACGCGAGCGCGTCGAGGTTGAGCGCGAGCCTGCGCGAGACGCGGAACTCGAGGCCGATGCCACCTTGCCCGCCGAAGTAGCTGTACTCGGCGGAGAAGTTGTTGCCGTCGCGGGTCGGCGACAAACGCGGGTCCGCGTCCTCCGATTGCACCGTCGCGCTCGACCAGTGCACGCCGCCGGTCAGGTAAAACTGCGCGCGGCTGCGCGGGTTCACGTAGAGAATGCCGTTCAACGAGAACGGGGTCTCGACGCGATCGAAGCCGTTGTAGTCCGTCCCGCCGAGGATGTCGAACGAGCCCTCGATGGCAAACGCGGGCACGGGCCGGTAGCGCAGGCCGAGCCCGAAGCCACCCATCCCGGCGTCGGGATGCGCGCTCGGCGCGCCGTTGTCGCGACGATCACCGCCGCCGATCGAGAGGCCCTGCAGGCGCAGGTTGAGGCCCCACTCGGGCTGCCAGCGGCGCTTCGCGGGCACCACGATCGGCGTGCGCAGACGCGCGGGCGCGGCCATCACGCGGACCGGCGGCGGAGGCGCGGGCGGCGGCGTCACGCGGACCGCCGGGTGGTGCCGACGAACCACGTGCGTCCGGGCACCCGGCGCGACGATGATGATCTGCGTTTGCGCCGGCTGCTGCTGCACGACCTGCGGCTGCTGCGGCGCGGGTTGATAAATGACGACCGGCGGTTGGGAACGACGAACCTGGGGCGCGGTCCGCGCGGGCGGCGGCGGAAGCGCCTCGTCTTCTTCTTCGACCACCTCGACGGCGGGCGGCGGAGGCGGGAGCGTGTCGGCTTCGGGCGGGGGCTGCGCGGGAGCTTGTGCCTCATCCGCGCAGAACCACGAGCCCGGCGGGCAGTCCGCCAACGCGACGGCGGGTTGGCTCAGAGCAGCGGCAGCCACGATCAAAGCAGGGGTCAAGCGGCGCATGGGACGACTCCTCGTTTGTGCTTGCAGCCTAGCAACCGGAGTGCCATCGGCCAGCACGCTTCGGTAGACGGTTTCCGCGAGATCTCGGTGCACTCGCGTGCATCGTCCGCCACGGCGGGCTGTGATGAAAGGTTCACACGGTGGCCAAGCGCCTGCCTACAGAAAACAATACCCCAGTCAGCCGCCCATCGGTATGCCTTCCGAGGGGGGCTTCGGCATTCGTTCTTCCGACCGGACACGCCCCGGGAGCGGGACGCCCATGAACGCGCGCGCGAGATCCGCCCATGCCCCCGACCCGAGTCCTGCGCGCCCCGAGGGGCGTAGGCCAGGGTCCCCCATCCCCGTCGTCACCCTCAAGCCGGGCCACGTGAGGCCCGTCTGGACCGGACACCCCTGGGTCTTCGCGCAGGCCATCGCCCGCATCGAAGGCGGCGCCCTCCCCGGCGACGAGGTCAAGGTCATCGACCCCCACGGCGCGACCTTGGGCCACGGCCTCTACACCCCCCGGTCGGCCATCCCGGTCCGCATCTACACCCGCGACGACGCGCCCGTCGACGGCGCGCTCTTCCGCCGCCGTATCGAACGCGCGATCCAGCACCGGCGTGATCTCGGCCTGCCGAACCACGCCGCGGGCCACGAGACCACGGCTTACCGGCTGATCCACGCCGAGGGCGACGGGCTGCCGGGGCTCGTCGTTGATGTCCTCGGGGACGTGGCCGTGGTGCAGATCGGCACGATCGGCGTGAAGCGGCGCGAGGGGATCGTGTTCGACGCGCTGTCCGAGCTGCTCTCGCCGCGCGCGATCGTCGACCGCACCTCGGTTGAGCTCGCGAAGAAGGAAGGCTTCGAGGCGGCCGCGGGGGTGGTCCGCGGCGATACGAGCGTCGACCGGTTCTCGTTCGTGGAGCGCGGGCTCCTGTACGAGATCCCGCTCGCGCTCGGGCAGAAGACGGGGTTTTATCTGGATCAGCGCACGCTCCGGGCGCGGGTCGAGCAGCTCGCGCATGGGCGGCGCGTGCTCGACGCGTTCTCCTTTGTGGGGACGTTCGCGATGGCCGCGGCGCGCGGGGGCGCGAAGGAGGTCGTCGCGGTCGACGAGAGCGCGCTCGCGATCGAGGTCGGCGCGGAGTGCGCGCGTAAGAACGGGCTGCTCGGGCGGATCCACTTCCAGCGCGACGACGCGCGCCAGGCGCTCTCGCGGGCCTCGGCTGAGGGCGGCTTCGACATCGTGCTCTGCGATCCGCCGAAGCTCTCCCCGACGCGCGGCGCGAAGGAAGGCGCGCTCGGCGTGTACAAGGCGCTCGCCTCGGCGGGCTGCCGGGCCACGAAGGCGGGCGGGATCCTCGTGCTCAGCTCGTGCTCGAGCGCCGTCTCGATCGACGACCTGACGCGCGCGCTCGCCCTCGGCGCGCGGGAGGCGCGCATGCACGCGGTCATTTTCGATCGGCACTTCCAGGGCGCGGATCATCCGGTGAGCGCGGCGTTCCCCGAGGGCCTCTACCTGAAGAGCGTGATCGCGCGGCTCGAGGTGCTGTGACCGGCGTGTCCCCCTCGGCTGCGCCGCGCGCGCTCGCCGCCATGCGCCCGGAGGAGGCGCGTGGCCTCTCCGGGCTCGTGTTCGATCTGGACGACACGCTGCTCGAGCACGGCGAGCTCACGGAGGTCGCGTATACGTCGCTCTTCCGGCTGCGGGAGGCGGGGCTCCGGCTCGTGGCGTGTACGGGGCGGCCCGCCGGCTGGGCCGAGGTGCTCGTGCGGCAGTGGCCGCTCGACGCGGCGATCGCCGAGAACGGCGCCGTGGCCTTCGTCAAGGAGCGGCGCCCGTTCGGCGCGCCCCGCTTGCGCCTCGTGTTCCCGGCGGATCTCGCGGCGGCGGGGGCGAGGCGCGCGGAGCTTCGGGCCCTCGCCGAGGAGCTCGTCCGGCGTTTTCCGACCGTGGCGCTCGCGGACGACAACAGCGCCCGCTTCACGGACGTGACCCTCGACATCGGCGAGCACTGCCGCGCGCCGGCCGAGGACGTCGCGGCCATGCGCGCGGAGGCCTCGCGGCGCAACGTCCACACGCTCGCGTCGAGCGTGCACCTGCACCTCTCCTTTGATCCGGCTGACAAGGCCACGGGTACGCTCCGCCTCCTCGAAGCGGCGTTCGGGGAGGACCCGACCCGCGCGCGGCTGACCTACGCGTTCGTGGGCGACAGCGGCAACGACGCGGCGGCCTTCGCGGCCTTCACGACGACGATCGGCGTGGCGAACGTGCGCGCGTACTTGCCCATGTTGCCCGTTCCGCCGAAGTATGTGACCCAAGCTGCCATGGGCCGAGGTTTCGCGGAGCTCGCGACAACCCTCGTGGATCTCCGCGTTCCTCCCGGTTGAAGGCGGGACGGCAACGCATCAATGTGAAGTTTGTCACGCGATCCGCGGGATGGAACGTGGGATGGACCAGCAACGGCGCACAGGGAGGAGGAGGCGGAACGAAGAGCCCCCCACTCTCTCCGAGATTCGCTATCTTGGCACCATCCGAAGTGGCTCTTCGCCCTGGGAGACGGGTATCGTAGCGGCTCTCCCTCGTGGCGGGGCCTTGGGCCGAACCCCGAGGCGAGTCCCCCTGGATCCGAGCATGTCCACCGGCTGAATGGCTTCTCGAACTCCCGCCCCCGGCGCGATCGTCGACAACAAGTACCGCCTTGCAGAGCGCATCGGCGGTGGCGGGATGGGCCACGTCTTTCGTGCGGAGAACGTGCTCGCCGGCCGCGCGGTCGCGATCAAGTTCCTCCACCCCGAGCTGTCGGAGAACACCGAGCTCGCGCAGCGCTTCTTCCAGGAGGCCCAGGCGGTCAACCGCATCCGCCACCCGAACATCGTCGACGTGATCGACGCGGGCGTGGGCGAGATGGGCCCCTACATCGTGATGGAGCACCTCGAAGGCGAGGGCGTGGGCTCCGCGCTGCAGCGCCTCGGGCGCTTCGACGTCGACGCCTCGGTCGCGACGTGCATCCCCGTCCTCGAAGCCCTCGACGCTGCCCACCGCGTCGGCATCATCCATCGTGATCTGAAGCCCGAGAACGTCTTCGTCGCGTTCGACGTGTCGCGAGGTCAAGCCGTCGTAAGGCTTCTGGATTTCGGTATCGCGAAAGTGCTCGACTCGAGCGGGCCCTCGCCGCGCACGCGCACCGGCGTGGTCTTCGGGACGCCCGACTATCTCTCGCCCGAGCAGGCCACGGGCGACGCGCCGATCGACGGCCGAAGTGATCTCTTCGCCGTGGGTGTGCTGCTCTACGAGCTGCTCACGGGCACGCGTCCCTTCCGCGCGCCGACGGCCGTGGCGACGGCGTTCCGCGTGGTGCACGCCGAAGCGCCCACGCTCGCCGCGGCAGGCGTGCACGTCGATCCGCGGCTCGAAGCCGTGGTCGCGAAGCTCCTGCAGAAGGATCCGATGAAGCGCTACGCCACTGCGGGGGAGGTGGCGCGCGAGCTCGATCGGTTCTCGTCGGATCCGACGAAGCGCTCGACGGCGCTCGGCCGGATCATCAACCTGCATCGACGCGTCGCGCACGCGAGCGTGTCGCAATCCCAAGGCGCGCCTCCGCCCCCGCCGCCGGCCACGATTCTGCCGGAGCCGGATCGCATGAACACGCCGCTCCGCGAGCCGCCCCCCGTGCCCGCGCCGATCCGGCCCAGCGTGCGGACGAGCTTCACGGATTCCGGCGCCTCGTCGATGCCGTACGCGCCGACGCGTGTCGTGCCGAGCATGGGGAGCCCAGGCCGTACGAGTGATCCCGGGCCTCCGCCGCGCGGCGACTACATCGCCTCGCCACGCAACGTCGAGCCGCTCGTGCCTCCGGCGATGCCGAAGCCCCTCGGCGTGGCGCGGAGCACGGCCTCCTCGGCGAGCTCCGCGAACACGTCGGCGACCTCTTCGAACGCAGGTCCGCCGTCGCGGTACGTCCAGCCGCGCGCAGCGTCGCGGTTCCCGGGGATGTACCAGGTGCGCGGCGCCGTGCTGCGCGCCGTGGACAAGGCCCTCACCGAGGACGCAGGGCCGCGCGTGCGCGAGCAGGTCGTGGCGCAGCTCCCGCAGCGCTACGCGGAAGACTTCCTCAACGACTCGATCAACGCGCTCGTCGCGTACGACCTCGAAGCGCTCGACGCGTACATGGAGATCGCGACCGCGATCTCGCTGCACGAGCCTTCCCGATGGCGCGCGCTCGGCCGTCTCGCGATCGGCGGCGAGCTCCACAACACGGTGCGCAGCGTGCTCCGACCCGCGCCGGATCTTCAGATCGCGATCCGCCGCGGCATCTCGATCTGGTCGCGGCTCTTCAGCTTTGGCGCATGGAAGGTAGGCGCGAGCCAGAGCGGCAAGGTCGTCCTGCAAATCGCAGAGTTCGAGCCAGCCTCGCTCGCGTTGCGTCTCTGGGTCGTGGGCATGGTCGAGGAGACCGCGCGCCGCGCCGCGAGCTTCGACGTGCGCGTCGCGATCACCGCAGGCGAGGTCGGGTTCACGCCCGAGCTGACCTGCGAGATCGTCTAGCAGAGGCGTTGCGCTGGGGCTTTGCCCCAGGCCCCACCAGGGGTTGTCCACCCCTGGACCCGGACCAGCGCAAGCGCTGGACTCGGGGTCGATGACCTGCGCGGTGCGCAGTTCATCGAACAGCCGCCGTCAAGACCACCAAAGATCTTGCCGACCAAGACCGCAGCGCGGACGGCTTGACGGGCAACGCCCCGTCGCCAGCTCGACATGCACGCCCGTGGTCTTGCCACCGGCCCGTTGGAAGAACTGCGCATCGCGCAGTTCTTCCATTCCCGGTCCAGGCCGTGCCTGGTCCGGGTCGAGGGGCGGGCAGCCCCCGCGGGGTCCGGGGCAGCGCCCCGGCTCCGGAGAGTCAGGACGGCTTTTCGGCCTGGAAACAAGCCCGGCAGTACACCTTCTGGCCTTCGGCTGGCTTGAAGGGGACTGTGGCGGCGACGCCGCAGGCTGCGCACGTGATTGGGAAACCACGACCACGCGGGCCACGCGGGCTGGAGGAGGCGCGCGGGCTCTGCGTGCGATCTTGGGTGCCGTCTCGCGGGGCTTGGCCTCGGGGAGAGAAGCCGCCGCGGGGAGCGGGCGAAGCGGGACGGCCGTAGGAAGGGTACAGGGCGAAGTGGGGATCGGGCATCGGGCTCCGGTATTCGTTCACGTCGCCCGTGTATCGGCCGGGGCGCGCGGGGGGATCGTGCCTTCGGCCTTCGCGCCCGCGCGGAGCGCTGCGGGCTGGGCCCTCGCTGCGGCTCGTGCTCTTCGACCGCTTCTCGCGCCAGCAGGGCTTGCACAGCGTTGGCGGGGACGAAAGCCCTCGCTCGGCGCGCGCGGCCGCGTCGTCGGCGGAAAAGAGGAACGACGAGCCGCAGCTCGCGCAGTTGATCTGCTCGTCTCGATGCTGCTCCATGGACACTCCGGAAACTCTTCGCAAAGGGCGCGGGTGCTCGGACCCGCGTGCCCGCGTGGTGTGCTCGGCACGCCCCTGATTTCACGGCAAAAACGCCCGCCCTTTGTGGGACGAGCGCTCGGAGATCGTGGAGAGCAAGGTGACATGGAGCCCCTCGGGGTCAAGGCGCTCGTTCCTCGCTTCCACGGGCCGTCCGTGGTCCGCCTCGGCTGTGCGCGACGCGTGAAGACGCGAGGGGATATCACCGCGTTTTGGCCAGTGCTACAAGGGGAGCCACGACGCCATTCCGCCTTCGCTACGCACCGCGCGTGACGCTTGTTCGCGTGCACCTCGTGACGTTGTGAAGAGCGCCCTTCGAGCAGAGTGATGACCCACGCCCCCTTGCATCTGACGGACAGCGACTTCGACGCCTATGCCCCGGAGAAGTCGACGTCGAACGCCTACTCGCGCCCGCGCCTCGAAGTGAAGCAGCGTGCGCTTGCCTGGGCGCGCGGCGTGATCACGCGCCTCGCGGAGCTCGGGATCACGGTCGACGTGCACGGCTCGGACGAACATCCGACCCTGCGCAACAAGAAACGCGTCGAGTGCCAGTGGGTCTTCTTCTGGCGCGACGCTGCGGCGCGCGAGGAGCTCGAGCGCCTGCTCGACGCGGGACGATCGATCTCGGCTGCGATCGATGATCCGAGCCCGTACGGTCGGCATGCGTTCCTCGCGCTCCGGATCGCCTCGCACGGCGTCGAGGTTTGCTTCGCCGTGCACCCTGAGGCGAAGGTTGACATCGACAACCTTCGCGCGCGGCTCGCGGCGAAGGATGCGGCGGACGGGACCGGACCGACGGCGCTCGCTGCCGAGCTCACGGCCGCGCTGCGCGCCCTCCCCGAACAGTTCGCGGTGGGCGTCGGCGCGGATCGCGTGGCTGCAAGCGCGGCGACGCCGGAGGCGATCGAGGCGATGCTGGAGCGCGCGGCCGAGGGGCAGGTGCCGCTCTGGATTGGATGGGCCGTGCCGCGCGAGGTCGCGCTGGAGCATGCGGAGATCCTCGACGAGCAGCTCGAGGATGCGCTCCTCGCGCTCGCGCCGATCTACACGCTCGTCGCTTGGTCGCGGCAGAACGATCACATCGCGCTCGATCGGCGCCTCGAAGGCATCGAGCGCGAGCGGGCCCGAACGCACGCGGAGGCTTCGGCGCAGACCGAGAAGTGGCAAGCCGAGCAGGCGGCTGCGCGGGAGCGATCCCTCGCGGAGGCGAAGGCCCGTGGCGAGGCCGAGGGGCCGCGCGTGTCTTCGCTCCCGTTCGGGTTTGGCGCGCGCGCGGGGCATGGCGCGCCGCGCAAGCCCTCGCTCGACACGTTGTTCAAGCCGAGCCAGAAGGCCGAGGGCGATCGCGATCGGCGCGGCGGAAAGCCGCACGAAGCGAAGGCTCCTCAAGCACCGGCTGCGCCGCGTGAGCGCGAGCAGACGCCCGCGCCGCCTCGCGTGGCGCCCACGCCTGCGGCCTCGGCGCCTGCGCCCGTGGCTTCGAGCAACACGAGCGCGTCGGCGCCGACCACGATGGAAAAGGGCGCGCGCGTGCGTGTCTTGAGCGGCGCGTTCGTGGACAAGATCGGCATCGTCGGCGAGCTCGACGGACGCGGCGGCGCGCGTGTGCTGCTCGGTCTCTTGTCGACGCGGATCGAGGTGACGGATCTCGCGCTCGTCCCCGAGGGGCGCGAGCGACCGGCGATCCAGAGCTCCCACCGGCGGCCCACGGCCCCGATGCCCCGCAAAGCGCGCTGATGCAAAAGGTCGCACCCTCCGAGTTCCCCACAGGGCTCGGCGCTCAGTTCCGCCGCAACATCTGGCTCTATCTGAGCGGCGCGGTCCTCCTCGCGGCGCAGCAGCTCCTCATGGTGAAGCGCGACTTCCTCGTGAGGGATGCCGTCGACGCGGCCGAGCAGCTCCGCTCGAGCGACGCGGCGCAGGATGCGCTGCTCATGCTGGGCGTGGTCGTCATGGCCGCGGTCGTGCGTGTCCTCTCGCGCTGGACGATGTTCACGGGCGGCAGGAACGTCGAGTACGAGCTGCGCGCGGCCCTGCTCGCGCGGCTGCACAAGCTCGGCCCCGCGTTCTTCCGGCGCATGCCCACGGGCGAGATCATGAGCCGCTCGACGAGCGACCTCCAGCAGGTCCGCCTCCTCCTCGGCTTCGGCATCCTCAACGTGGTCAACTCGCTCCTCGCGCTCGCGAGCGCGCTCTACGTCATGGTGCGCGTGAGCGGGAAGCTCACGCTCGCGGCGCTCGTGACGTTCCCCGTGCTCATGCTGACCACGCGCACCTTCTCGGGGAAAATGTTCCAGCGCATGCGCGAGAACCAGGAGGCGCTCGGCAAGATGAGCGACCGCGTCCTCGCGAGCCTCGCGGGGGTCCGCGTGGTGCGGAGCTTCGCGCTCGAAGAGGCGGAGATCGCCACGTTCGAGCGGGCGAACCGGGACTACGTCGAGAAGAACCTCGTGCTCGCGCGCATCCGCGGATCGATGCAGCCCATCATGGGCGCGATCCTCGCGGCGGGGACGCTCATCGTCTTCTGGTACGGCGGCTCGCTCGTGCTCCAGGGGGACATCACGAAGGGCGCGTTCATCTCGTTCTGGACCGCGCTCGGCCGCCTCATCTGGCCGATGCTCGCGCTCGGCTTCGTGACTGCGATCGTGGCCCGCGGCCGGGCGAGTTACGTGCGCCTCAAGGCGATCTTCGACGCCGTGCCCGAGGTCGTGAGCGGCGCGCTCCCCGCGCCCGAGGCCGTCTCCGGCGCGCTGCGCGTCGAGGGCCTCGCGTTTGCCCACGGGGAGCGGAAGGTCCTCGACGACGTCCGGTTCGACATCCCCGCGGGCGGATCCCTCGCGATCCTGGGGCGCACGGGATCGGGCAAGAGCACGCTCGCCACGCTCCTGCCGCGGCTTTTGCCGACGCCGCGCGGAACGGTCTTCCTCGACGGCAAGGACATCTGCGAGCTGCCGCTCGAGGTCGTGCGCGAGAGCATCGGCTACGCGCAGCAGGACGCGTTCCTCTTCTCGACGACCGTCGCGCAGAACATCGGCTACTCGCTCGAAGAGCAGGACTCGCCGGAGGCGATGGAGAAGATCCGCGCGGCCGCGACCGAGGCGGGCGTGCTCCAGGAGATCGAGTCCTTGCCGGACGGCTTCGACACGGTCGTCGGCGAGCGCGGCGTGCAGCTTTCGGGCGGCCAGCGGCAGCGCGTCGCGCTCGCACGCGCGCTCCTGCGCGAGCCCAAGGTCCTCGTCCTCGACGACCCGATGTCCGCGGTCGACGCGAAGACCGAGGCCGCGATCCTCGGCGCCATCGAGCGCCAGGCTGCGCGCCGCACGCTCGTCCTGATCACCCACCGCGTCGCCGCGGCGAAGCGCTGTGATCGCATCATCGTGCTCGAACACGGGCGTGTCGTGGAGGAAGGCTCGCACGAGGAGCTCGTGGCGGCCGGCGGCCTCTACGCGTCGTTCGCCGAGGAGCAGGAGATCGAGGAGAAGCTCGCTGCGTTCGGCGCCGAAGACCTGCCTTCCTCGATGCCCTCGCCGGAGGCCGTGCCCGCATGACGACCTTGTCTGTGGATCCCAAGGCGAACGGCGCGAAGGCGGCGGCGCCCGGCAAGACCCGGGCCGAGACGGCGCTCGCGCGCTTCCACGAGGAGGACCGCCTCGGCGAGGGCCTCGACGCGAACATCCTCGCGGGGCTCTGGCCGTTCATGCGGCCGCACGCGAAGTGGCTCGTCCTCTCGCTCGTGCTGCTTCTCCTCGGCTCGGGCCTCGCCGTGCTCCAGCCGTGGCTGATGGGGCGCACGTTCGACGCGTTCGAGCATCCCGACGCGGCGCGGACGCTCATGCAGATGGGCGCCCTCATTCTCGTCTTGAAGCTCGTCGAGCAGTCGATCGCGTTCCCGCAGGTCTACCTCATGCAGCTCGCGGGCGCGCGCGCGTCGGGGGACCTGCGCGCGCACGTCTTCCGCTTCCTGCACACGCGCAAGCTCGGCTTCTTCGATCGCACGCCCGTCGGTCGGCTCGTCACGCGTGTCACGAACGACGTCGACGCGATCAACGAGATGTTCGCTTCGGGCACGTTGAACGCGATCGGCGATCTCGTGCGCCTCGTCCTCATCATCGTGGTCATGTTGCGCCGCGACTGGCAGCTCGCGCTGATCACGTTCGTCGCGGTCCCGCCGGTCGCGCTCGGCGTCATGTGGACGCGGCGCCGGATCCGCGACGCGTTCCGCGAGATCCGCGTCAAGACGGCGCGCATGAACGCGTACTTGAACGAGCAGATCTCGGGCATGGCCGTGGTGCAGGCCTACGCGCGTGAGGAGCAGAGCGCGCTCGAGTTCGACGACATCAACGAGGCGTACCGGCAGGCGAACAACCGCTCGATCGTCTTCGATGCGGCGCTCGACGCGGCGATCGAGCTCGTGCAGAGCCTCTGCATCGCGGCCGTGCTCTGGTACGCGGGCGTCCGTTCGCTCTCGGATCGTGTCTCGTTCGGCACGCTCGTCACGTTCGTCGCGTACATCGAGATGTTCTTCATCCCGATCCGCGACCTCTCGGCGCGCATGACGCAGCTCCAGTCGGCGCTGGCCGGCGCGGAGCGTATCTTCCAGCTCCTCGACAACAAGGACGAGGACGCGCCGGTGCCCGCGGCTGCCGCCGAGGGGCAGGCCGAGAAGAAGGACGCGGGGTTCGGGGCGAAGGACGCCGAAGGCGATCCGGAGCCCCGAGCGTCGACCAGCCTCGCGTTCGAGCTTGATCACGTCGACTTCGAGTACAAGCCCGGCGTGCCCATCCTCCGCGACGTCTCGATCCACGCGGGCAAGGGCGAGAAGATCGCGCTCGTCGGCGCGACGGGCGCGGGCAAGACGACGGTCGCGTCGCTGCTCCTGCGCCTCTACGAGGCCAAGCAGGGCTCGGTGCGTGTCTTCGGCCGCGACGTGCGGAACGCGCCGCGCGACGAGCTTCGCAAGAGTTTTGCGGTGGTGCCCCAGGAGGTCTTCCTCTTCCCCGGCACGATCGCGAGCAACATCGCGGCCGGCGACGTCGAGGTCGACCGGGCGCGTGTCGTCCGCGCGCTGGAGCGCATCGGCGCGCTCGATCTTTTCGAGCGTCGCGAGGGCGGGCTCGAAGCCAAGGTCGAGGAGCGCGGATCGAACTTCTCGGCGGGCGAGCGTCAGCTCATCGCGTTCGCGCGCGCGCTCTACCGCGACCCGCCGATCCTCGTGCTCGACGAGGCGACGGCGAACATCGACAGCGACACCGAGGCGCGCCTGCAGAAGGCCGTATGGGCCGCGATGCAGGGGCGCACCGCGCTCATCATCGCGCACCGGCTCTCCACGATCCGCGCGGTCGATCGCATCGTCGTCTTCCACAAGGGACGCGTCGTCGAGCAGGGCAGCCACGAGACGCTGCTCGCGCAGGGCGGGGCGTACGCGCGCCTCTACCAGCTCCAGTTCAGCCGGACCGAGGCGCACGCCGCGGAGTAGGCGTTCCGCGAGGGCGAGGTGGCGTTCCGCGAGGGCGGGGTGCCGTTCCGCGAGGGCGGGGAGTCGTTCCGCGAGGGCGGGGCGTCGTTCCGCGAGGGCGGGGCGTCGTTCCGCGAGGGCGGGATGTCGTTCCGCGAGGGCGGGGTGCCGTTCCGCGAGGGCGGGGCGTCGTTCCGCAAGGGCGGTGTGTCGTTCCGCGAGGGCGGGGCGTCGTTCCGCGAGGGCGGTGTGTCATTCCGCGAGGGCGGGGTGTCATTCCGCGAGGGCGGGGTGTCGTTCCGCGAGGGCGGGGTGTCGTTCCGCAAGGGCGGTGTGTCGTTCCGCGAGGGCGAGGGGGCGGGGCGTGCACACGTGTGTGCGAGGCGCGAGGTCGATGGTTGGAGAGACGAGGGCGAGACCGCGAGGCGGGAGGACGAGGCTACGGGGCTTGGGCGCTCAGCTCGTCGGCACGAGCGAGGATGGCTGTGGAGAGGCGCTCGAAGTCTTCGCGGCAGCGCAGCACCGCATCCATGCGTGCGCCGATGGCACCGTTTGCAGGCTTCAGGTGAAATATCGGCTTCCGTGCGTCCTGGGCGAGGAGCACCAGGCTGTGATAGTTGCGCATGGTCCCCAGGCACCAGGGGTCAGGCGTGGGGGCAGGCCCCTGCTCTGCGAGCACCGACCGGTGGTATTCGACCGGGATCTGGTGCAACCATTGATCGTACGCCTTGAGCGCGCGACCCTGCCACGTGGGGACGGTCGACTGCATGACGACGTAGCCGAGCGGCCTCATGGGAAGAGCCGGTCCAGCGAACTCCGGGGCGGAAGCTCGAGCTAGCTGTTTCGTCCAATCCGTTCGCCAGTTGCGCAACGCGGGCCCAAGGGCACGAAGCCCCTGCAGGGAGTAGAGGTCGGGGGCCAGGGGAGTGATCATGAAGTCGGCTGCGAGGAGCGCTGCACGACTCATGGCGCCGAGGCCGCGCGCCACGTCGAAGAGGACGACGTCTGCGTGGTGGCGCTCGGCGGCCACGGTGACGATGCGATGAATGGCCGAGAGGGTGCGCAAGGCCTGGTCGTTGCCATCGAGCGACCGTACCCACGCATCCGCGAGTTCTTCCTCGAGAGCGTACAGGCCGATATCGCCGGGCACGATCGCGAGCCCGTCTCCCAGGTCTTCCACGTGCGGTTCATGGGCATCACCGCCACCACGCAGGCCCCGCTGCAAGGCGTCGAGGATGGTTCGTGGCTCGTTTGCCTGGTCGGACCAGAGCTCTTCGAGACGTTCCTCGTCCAGACAATGGGCTGTCAGGTTGGACTGCGGATCCATGTCGAGGAGAAGCACCCGCTGGCCCTGGTCCACCAGCATGTGGGCGACGTGGTAGACGAGGGTCGTCTGGCCGACGCCCCCCTTGTTGTTGAAGAACGCCACGCGCTTCATACGCGGGCCCTCCCGAGGACGAGTAGCCCTGCCACATTGGGGACTGCGTCTGGCGATGCGAGGTGCAGCGCCGCGAGCTGCTCGGGGATCGAACGGCCGTTCTCACGCAAGACCTCCGGGGCGACGGCGCTAGGGAGGAACTCTTGCTGGAAGAGCTTCAGGTCCAGATCGTCGAGCGTGGCTCCATGCACGGGCCGCTGATCGAACGGTCCATCCCAGTTGCGACGACGCTCGGTCAGGATGCGCTCTTCGTCCCGCGTGGCCGTATCCCGACGGGGGCCCACGCGGACGCGGACACGACCGCGCAGGCGCACGGGCGGCTCGTGGGAGGGCTGCACCTCCACGACGACGATGTCCTTCCCCGAGAGCGTGGCCCCTTGTACACGTGCATGACGGGGAAGGGGAGGAGCGCGCCGTCACTGCGGATGCCCGTGATCTGCTGGAGGAGCAGGTCGGTGACTTCGAGTCCCGTGGGCTCGCCGGTCTTGTCGTGTACGCCGAGCAAGAGAACGCCCGGCTCTCCCGTGCCGGGCAGGTCGTTCGCGAAGGCGCAAATCGCCTCCTCGATCGAGCTCTTTACGGGTGCAAACGATTGTTTCCGCTCGACCCGAAAGCTCTCCAAGTCGGCCGCCAAGCTCGCGATCTCCTGCTCGGTCAGCACAGCCCTTCACCCCCTCACATCCCCGCGTCCTCGACCGGGCAACTCCCCTGCGGCATCGCGTCCGGATCCGCCGGCGGGTTCGGCTCTCCGTCGCCGGTCCCCGCCACCACGAGCAGCCAGTAGTCCACGCAGCTCCCGTTCACGATCACGAGCTTGTTCGTGTCGACCGTGCGCAGCTCCGCCTGGTTGCCCGCCGCGGGCGCGATGGTGCTCTCGCCCGTCCCGCACTTCTTGAACGACAGCCAGATGTCCACGAACCGCGGCACTTCGCCGAGCCCGTGTTCGAGCTCGTACCGCATCCCCGCGGGGAACCAGAGCAGCTCCCCGTTCCACGGCGCACTCATGTAGACGCCGTGCTCCACCGTGCCCTCCGTGTACCGGACGGGCGTGTTGGTCTCGGTGGAGCGGTCGCAGTTCGGGCCGATCGAGTTGATCGCGTTGCAGCCGCTCGAGCCCACGAGCGCGAGCGCGGCCGCGACGATCCCCCAGCGTGTCGCGCGGCCCATCAGCCGAGCCAGCGCGCCGCGTCCACGGCGTGGTAGGTCAGGATGAAGTCCGCCCCCGCGCGCCGGATCGACGTCAGGAGCTCCAGCACCGCGCGCTTCTCGTCGATCATCCCCGCGGCCGACGCGGCTTTGATCATCGCGTACTCGCCGCTCACGTTGTACGCGCCGAGCGGCAGCGGCGACGCCGCGCGCACCTTCGCGATCACGTCGAGGTAGGGCAGGGCGGGCTTCACCATCAGGAGATCCGCCCCCTCCTCCTCGTCGAGCCGCGCCTCGCGCAGCGCCTCGCGCGTGTTCGCCGGATCCATCTGGTAGCCCGCGCGATCGCCGAACTTCGGCGCGCAGTCCGCGGCCTCGCGGAACGGACCGTAGAAGCTCGACGCGTACTTCACCGCGTACGACAGGATCGCCGTGCCCTCGTGCCCCTCGCCGTCGAGCGCGCGGCGGATCGCGCCCACGCGCCCGTCCATCATGTCGCTCGGCGCCACGATGTCCGCGCCCGCCGCCGCATGCACGACCGCCGCCTTCGCCAGGACCTCCAGCGTCGCGTCGTTGTCGACCTCGAGCTCGCCGCGCGGGCCCGGCTTCAGGATCCCGCAATGCCCATGCTCGGTGTACTCGTCGACGCAGACGTCCGTGATCACCAGGAGGTCCGGCGCGGCGTCTTTCAGGGCCGCGACCGCGCGCGGCACCGGGCCGTTCGGATCGTAGGCGGACGATCCGCTCGCGTCCTTGGTCCGGGGCAAGCCGAACAGGATGACCCCGCCGAGGCCGAGGGCGCGGGCCTGCCGCGCCTGCTCGGCGGCCGCGGCGACCGGGAGCTGGAAGACGCCCGGCATCGTCGAGATGGGGCGGGGTTCGTCCAGCACCTCGTGGAAGAAGAGGGGCAGGATGAAGTCCGAGGGGGCGAGGGAGGTCTCGCGGACCAGGCTCCGGATCGCGGGCGAGCGGCGGAGCCTGCGGGGTCGTTCGGTCGGGAACACGCGAGGGACTCTAGCAGCGCCTCATTTCGTGCGGGGAGGGGGATTGCATTTCCAAAAACCGGATCCATTTCGTCGTCGCCATGACCCAAGAAGCCCCCCCGACCCCCGAAGCGCCGCCGGCCGCGTCTCCTCCCGCCGTGGAGATGCCGTTCCAGGCGGAGGTGCAGCAGGTCCTCTCCCTCGTCATCAACTCGCTCTACGCGAACCAGGAGGTCTTCCTGCGCGAGCTCGTGTCGAACGCCTCCGACGCGCTCGACAAGGCCCGCTTCCTCGGCCTCACGCGCAAGGACGTGACCGAGCAGGAAGGTGAGCCCGCGATCTCGATCCAGCTCGACGACGAGGCCCGCACGATCGTCATCGAGGACAACGGCGTCGGCATGACGCGCGACGAGGTCGTCCAGAACCTCGGCACCATCGCGAAGAGCGGCTCGCTCGAGTTCCTCAAGTCGCACGCCGAGGCCCTGCGCGCGAGCCAGGACAAGGACGGCGCGGTCAAGCTCATCGGCCAGTTCGGCGTGGGCTTCTACGCGGCGTTCATGGTCGCCGCGCGGGTCGACGTGGAGACGCGCTCCATGCTCCCCGAGGCCGAGCCCGTGCTCTGGCGCTCCGGGGGATCCGGCACGTTCACCGTCGCGACGGGCGAGCGCGCGCACCCCGGGACGAAGATCACGCTGCACCTCAAGGAGGACGCGCGCGAGTACACGAAGGCCTACCGGATCAAGGAGATCATCCGCAAATACTCGGACTTCGTGCACTTCCCGATCTCGGTGAACGGCGAGGTCTCGAACCGCAAGGCGGCGCTCTGGTCGCTGCCGAAGTCGCAGGTGACGGAGGAGCAACACGCCGAGTTCTTCCGGCACGTGACGGGCGGCTACGAGGGCGAAAAGCCGCTCTGGCACCTGCACGTCTCGATCGACGCGCCCGTGCAGTTCCAGGCGCTGCTCTACGTGCCCGAGAAGGCGCCGCCGGACCTCTTCCAGCGGGATCGCCGCGCCATCCGCCTCTACGCGAAGCGGGTGCTCATCGTCGAGGACTGCGACAAGGTCGCGCCGATTTACCTGCGTTTCCTGCGCGGCGTAGTCGACTCCGAGGACCTCTCGCTCAACGTCTCGCGCGAGATGCTCCAGGAGGACAAGGCCCTGAAGCAGATCGAGACGCAGATCACGAAGCAAGTTCTCAAGGGCCTGAAGGAGCTCTCGGAGAGCGAGCCCGAGACGTACAAGAAGGTCTGGAACGAGTTCGGCAAGGTCCTCAAGGAGGGCGTGTCGGTCGACTGGAAGAACAAGGACGCGATCGCGGACCTCTGCCGGTTCGGCTCGATGAACACGCCGGAGGCGGAGCTCATCTCGCTGAAGCAGTACGTCGCGGCGATGCCGGAGTCGCAGAAGGAGATCTACTACCTGACGGGTACGAGCCGCCGCGGGCTGGAGAAGAGCCCGCACATCGAGGCCTTCAAGAAGCGCGGCTACGACGTCCTCTTCATGACGGAGCCCGTCGACGAGTGGGTCGTGCAGACCTTGAACGAGTACGAAAAGCGCCGGCTGCGCAGCATCGCGCACGGCGACATCGATCTCGGCGAGAAGGACGAGAAGGCCGACGAGAAGGCGAACGAGCAGATCAAGAGCGCCGTCTCCGCCGTGAAGGCCACGCTCGGCGAGCGGGTGAAGGACGTGCGCGCCTCACGCCGCCTGACCGACAGCGCAAGCTGCCTGGTCGCTGCCGAAGGCGATCTCGGCGTCAACATGGAGCGGATCATGCGCATGATGGGCGAGGACGCGCCCCAGGCGAAGCGCATCCTGGAGCTCAACCCCGAGAGCCCCATCGTGAAGAACCTGAGCGCGCTCGCCGAGAAGGACCCGAGCGCAGAGCCCATCAAGCTCTGGTCCGAGCTGCTCTACGAGCAAGCCTTGCTCGCCGAAGGCGTCGTGGTCGACCCGGCCAAGCTCGTGCAGCACATCCAGGATCTGCTCGTCCAGGCCAGCAACGCGGCCGTGGCGCGGTAAGGCAGCGGGTCGAAGGCGTTGCGCCGGGGTTTCACCCCGGACCCGACCAGGGGTTGTCCACCCCTGGACCCGGACCAGCGCAAGCGCTGGACTCGGGGTCGATGAACTGCGCGGTGCGCAGTTCATCGAACAGCCAGGGGCAAGACGGGCGACGACACTGCCGACCAAGACAGCAGCGCTGACGTTTCAACTGGCAACGTACCCGTCGCCAGCTTGGAACCCACCTCCATGGTCTTGCCACCGGCCCGTTGGAAGAACTGCGCACCGCGCAGTTCTTCCACCCCCGGTCCAGGCCGTGCCTGGTCCGGGTCGAGGGGCGGACAGCCCCCGCGGGGTCCGGGGCAGCGCCCCGGCGCGAGCGGCTCACGCGGGCTGCACGTCCCCCTCCAGTGCCGTGAACAGGGCCTCCGCGCTCGAAAGGGACTCCTCCGAGCCGACGGCGGCGACGATGTCGCCCTCCTCGAGCTGATCCTTCGGGCCGGGCATCATCGAGGGTTTGCCGTCGCGCACGATCGCGAGGATCGCGGCGCCGGTCTTGGCCCGTAGGTCGAGCTCGCCCAGGGTTCGCCCGACGGCCGTGCTTCCGGGGGCGATGCGCAAGAGACGCGGCGCGCCGAGCCCGAGGAGCAACGAGGGCGCGTCGTTCGGAGCGGGGGGCGGCGCCGCGGCGTGACCTTCTCCGTGCGCCGCGTGCGCTGTCGCCTCGCCGGCGAGCTTTGATTTGAGCACGTCGAGCACGACGGTCCCTCCGGCTTGCACCTCGAGCTCGAATTGCCGGGCGTTCCGCCAGAACGAGACGATCGCGATGAAGGCGATCGCCACGAGGAGCAACATGCCGACGCCCGGGGGCACGAAGGGCTCGACGGCCGTGACCGAGGCGGCCGCGGTTGCCACGAGGAGCCCGAGCTGCACGACGAGCGCGACGGGACGACCGATCTTCGTGTCGCCCGCGACCGTGAGGCCGATCGCGCGCGTCAGGCGGACGATCCCGAAGACGAACGGCAATACGACGAGCGCGGCTGCGGCGAAGACGAGCACTTGCGAGGCGCCCTCGCTCAGCCCGAGGGACGAGGCGGCTGCGTGCTGGATGCGCTCGTGCAAGAGCCCGCCGCCGACGAGGAGCGCCACGAGGAAGGCGGCGTCGAGCACGAGCAGCACGCCGAGGCGTCGCAGCCGTGCGCCTGTCGTCGCGGCTGCGGGCGCCGTGCGCACGCGCTCGATCCACGCGCTGTAGAGCGTGATGAAGGTGCCGATCCTGCGAGGGACATGGTCCTCGACGAAACGCGCGGCGCCTTCCGAGCGACGGATCAACGCGGGCGTCGTCAGCGTCGTGATCGCGGAGACCGCGACGGCGACCGCGAAGAGGAACGGGCGCGTCGCGCCGAGCGTGGAGCCGAGGCCCACGATGATGAACGAGAACTCGCCGATCTGGGAGAGGCTGAGGCCCGCCTGTGCGCTCGTGCGGATCCCGCAGCCCGTCACGATGCCACCGAGCCCCACGCCGACGACCTTGCCGACGACGACCACGACCGAGAGGACGAGGACCGCGACCCAGTTCTCGAGCACGAGCGAAGGCTCGATGAGCATGCCGACCGATACGAAGAAGATGGCCGCGAACATGTCGCGGATGGGGACGATCAGGTGCTCGACGGTGTGCCCTTCGCCGGACTCCGAGATGAGCACGCCCGCGACGAACGCGCCGAGCGCCACCGAGTAATGCATGGCGGCGCAGGCATGCGCGAAGCCGAAGCAGATCCCGATGCTGGTGACGATGGTCGTCTCGGGCCTGCCGAGCCGCACGACGTACCGCATGAGCCTGGGCACGACGAGCAGGCCGGCGACGACCATGACGACGAGGAACCCGACGAGCTTGCCGGTCGTGAGCAGAAGCGTGGTCGCGTCGAGGCCGCTGCCGGTCGCGACGGTGGTCATCACGGCGAGAAGCAGGATCGCGAGGATGTCCTCGACGATGAGGACGCCGTAGACGAGCTCGCGGAGGCGCGGCTCGATCTTCATCTCGTCGAAGACCTTGGCGATGATCGTCGTGCTGGAGATGGCGATCGCGGCGCCCGCGAAGATGCTCTCGATCTGCGTCCAGCCGAAGGCGCGACCCACGACGACGCCGGCGCACATCATGAGCGCGACCTGGATGACCGCGATGACGCCCGCGGTGGGCGCGACGCGCACGAGCTTCTCGATGTTGAGCTCGAGGCCGATCGCGAACATCAGCAGGATGACGCCGAGCTCGGAGAGGGTCTGGACCGTGCTCGTGTCGGCGTTCAGCGGCAGGGGCAGGTGAGGCCCGACGACGAGGCCGGCGATGATGTATCCGAGGACGACCGGCTGCCGGATTCGCTGAAAAACGACCGTCGTGATCGCCGCGACGCCGAGCACGGTAGCGAGGGTCTGAAGGAAGGCGTGCGCGTCCTGCATTCTTCGAGAAGTAGCGCTCACGCGCCTCGATTCAAGAGATCACGGCCGATCGTGAACCAACTTTTATTGGTGTACAAATGAACTGCCGAGGGACGACGCCCCACGGAGCCTCTTTCGCCTCCGTGGGCAAACGCGACGGCGATGCCGCGCTCGTGCAGCACCCTCCGGGTCGAGCCGAGCTCGGGCCTGCGTCACGATGTGATCGATCGCACGCCGTCCGATGCCGTGTCCCTGGTTCTGCTGTCCCGAGCGCTTCGACCTGAAACCTCGTTCCGCGTCCGCCCGCGCTTGTCCGCGCTTCGGTGCGCTTCGTTCGTGCGCGTGCTTCGACCTTGCGCGTGTTCGTCGTAGAGTCCCGCCCCATGGCGGTTCGGCTGCACATCAACATCGATCACGTCGCCACCGTGCGAAACGCGCGGGGCACGCGTTACCCCGATCCCGTCTTCGCCGCGGGCCTCTGCGAAGCGGCCGGCGCCGACGGCATCACCGCGCACCTGCGCGAGGATCGGCGTCACATCACCGACGACGACGTCACGCGGCTGCGCGCCTCGGTCCAGACGCTCCTGAACCTGGAGATGGCCGTGACCGAGGAGATGATCAACATCGCGTCGCGGGTGCGTCCCGACGTGATCACGCTCGTCCCCGAGCGCCGCGAGGAGCGCACGACCGAAGGCGGGCTCGACGTGATCGGGCAACGCGCGGGCGTCGAGGCCGCCGTGAAGATGGCCAAGGAGCGCGGGATCAAGGTGAGCCTGTTCATCGGCGCGGACGAGGCCATGGTCGAGGCCTCCGCGGCGCTCGGCGTCGCGCAGATCGAGCTGCACACGGGCGAGTACTGCCACGCCTCGGGCGAGCAAGCCGAGCACGAGCTCGACCGGCTGAAGCGCGCCGCGGCCCGCGGCGCGGCGCTCGGCCTGGAGATCGCCGCTGGCCATGGGCTGACCCGCCACAACGTCGGGCCCGTCGTGGCGATCCCCGACATCGTCGAGGTGAACATCGGCCACTCGGTCATCGCCGACGCCGTCTTCTTCGGGCTCGATCGCGCCGTGCGGGACCTTCGAAGGGCCGTCGATCGGGGGCTCGGGGGCAGAGCTCCGCTTGCCGGAGCGGAGCCCCCGAACGCTGACAACGCCCGGGGTCGGTCCCGATGATCCCCGTGCTCACGCGCGCCCAGATGCGCGCGTTCGACAAGTACGCGATCGAGACCTGCCACGTGCCGGGCGTCGTCCTCATGGAGAACGCCGGCCGCGGCGCGGCGGACGTCCTCTCCGCGATGATCGAGGCGCGCCGCCGGCACACGCCGAGCCGCGAGACCGACGCGATCTCCGCCCGCGCCCGCTCGTTCCCGGTCCGCCACGTGCAGAGCCCGGGGCAGCCCGCCACGTATCCGCTCGAAGCGCGTGTCGTCGTCGTCTGCGGCACGGGCAACAACGGCGGCGACGGGTTCGTCGTGGCGCGCCACCTCTATGCGCGCGGCGCCGAGGTCGAGGTCTACCTCGCCGGCAAGAGCGAGAAGGTGATGGGCGACGCGCGCATCAACCACGACGCCTACATCGACCTCGGCGGCCGCTTCTTCGAGCTGCCCGAGGGCGCGGGCCTCGGCCCGTTGCACACGGCCCTCACGCGCGCCGACTTCGTCATCGACGCCCTCTTCGGCACGGGCCTCGACAGGCCGATCACCGGCCACCTCGCCGACGTGATCGCCGTGCTCAACGACGCGGCCGCGCGCTGCGTCGCGCTCGACATCCCCTCGGGGCTCGACGCCGACAGCGGCGCGCCGCTCGGCATCGCGGTGCGCGCCGACGACACCGTCACCTTCGGCCACCTCAAGATCGGCATGCTCACGCCCGAGGGCGCGCGCCTCGCGGGCAACGTGCACGTCGTCGACCTCGGCGTGCCCGACCCGCCGATCCTCACGCACGTCGGCTTCGTCGCCGAGGTCATCCGCCGCGAGACGGTCGGCTCGTACTTCGCGCCCCGCGAGGCGAGCGTCCACAAGCACAAGGCCGGCGACGTGCTCGTCATCGCGGGCTCGCCCGGCAAGCTCGGCGCCTCGCTGCTGACGGCGCGGGCCGCCATGCGCGCGGGCGCCGGCCTCGTCACGATCGGCACCTGGCCCGAGGCCGCGACGTCGCTCGAATCACGCGTCGTCGAAGTGATGACGACACGGATCGACCCGACCCGCATCGGCCCTTCGCTCGACGCCGCGCTCGCCGGCCGCCGCACCGTGGCCATCGGCCCTGGCTTCGGCCTCGGCCCGGAGGCGCGCGCGGCCGTGGATCACGTCGTGCTCGGCTGGGACGGCTTCAAGGTCGTCGACGCCGACGCCATCACGCACTTCGCGGGCCGCCCCGAGTCGCTCGCGAAAGCCAAAGGCCGCCTCGTCCTCACGCCGCACCCGGGCGAGCTCGGCCGCCTGCTCGGTCGCAGCGGCGCCGCGATCGAGCAGGACCGCTTCGGCGCGGTGCGCGAGGCCGTCGGGCGCACGAACGCCACGGTCATCCTCAAGGGCGCCCGCACGATCATCGCCACGCCCGAGGGGCGCCTGTTCATCTGCATGGCGGGCAACCCGGCCCTCGCCACGGCTGGCTCGGGCGACGTCCTGACCGGCCTCATCGCGGCGTTCGCGTGCAGCATGTCGGCCGACGAAGCGGCCTGCGCGGGCGTCCTCGTGCACGCGCTCGCCGGCGATCTGTGGCGCGCCCGCACCGGCTGCGATCGTGGCCTCTTCGCCGGGGAGATCCCGGACCTCGTCCCGCAGATCCTCGCGGCCCTGGCCCGGGGGGCGGATCCGCTCGCGAGCTGACCGAAGGGCGCGCGTCTGCGTGCTAGGCTCCCTCCGATGCTCGCCCTGAAAGCAAGCGTGCGGAACGGCCGCCTCGTGCTGGATGAGCCCACCGAGCTGCCGGAGGGGGCCGTCGTGGAGCTCGTCGCGGTCGGGGGGGATGCCCTCGACGACCTCGACGACGAGGCGCGTGAAGCCCTCCACGCGGCGCTCGCCGAGGGCATCGCGCAAGACGACGCCGGAGACACCGTCGACGCCGACGAGGTGATCGCTCGTCTTCGCGCTCGCGCTTCATGACGGACGTTCGTTTCGCCCGGCGCGCGCTCGGAGAGCTCGAGCGCATCGAGGCGTGGTGTCAGGCGAATGCGACAGGGCTGTGGTCGACGTTCGTCGCCGAGCTCGCGCAGGCCGTTCGCCTTCTCCGCGCCGTTCCCGAGCTAGGCGCCGAATACCAGGCTGGTCCCGCGGGCGTTCGGCGGCTCCTGCTCGAAAAGACGCAGTTCTACGTGTACTACCGGTACCACCCGACGAAGGCGCTCGTCGTCATCCTCTCCATCTGGAGCACGCGCCGACGGCGGTCACCGTCCCTTCGGTGACGTAGGGGCCGCGAGCCGAGAAGGGGTCGCCAACGCCCGACCGATCCCCCGCCTTCCCACGCCAGGTTGGCGCCTGGACACGCCCCGGTGTCGATTTGACACGCCGGGGGGACACTCGTCCTGTGGCGTCCCAATGATTCCAATCACTTAGAACGTGCCACGCCTGGGCACCCGCCTTGCGAAAGGCCCCGAGCACCAGGAGGTCACGTCGCCATGTTCGCTCAGGCCCTCGCCACCACGCCCGTCCCCTCGAAGTCGCGGTCTACGCTTGGGGGCTTCGCTCGGACGAGCCGAGCTACGCCCCCAAACCCCCAGGCCAACTCGATCGAGGAGCTCCGCCGAGGTGTCGCCGCGCTGGCCCCCGAGCTCTTCGGCCGCGCCCTCCGCATGTCGCGCTCCAGCGCCCTCGCCGAGGACCTCGTGCAGGACACCGTCGAGCGCGCCCTCCGCTTCGAGAACCAGTACCGCCCCGGCACGAACCTGAAGGCGTGGGTCCACCAGATCCTCTTCAGCGTCTTCATCACGAAGTGCCGCCGAAACCGCCGCGAGCGCCGCGCCCTCGACGTCCTCTATTCCGACCCGAACGCGTGGACGGCCGCGCCCGCGGTCTCCGAGATGACCGCGCTCTCGCCGCCGACCCTCCGCGCGCTCGAAGCCATCCAGGAGGTGTATCGCGAGGCGCTCATCCTCGTGGACCTCCAGGAGATGACCTACAAGGACGCCGCCGAGAAGCTCGGTGTGCCCGTGGGCACCGTCATGAGCCGTCTCCATCGCGGCAGGCGCCTGCTCGCCAAGGCCCTCGAGGCCGATCGGGACGCGTCGCTTGTGCAGTGCAACATGTTGGAGTAGTTCGCTTCTCCGGGGCGCGCGCTGCGCCCGAGCTCCCGGAGGATGCGATGACCTTGCCCGTTCCCGTGTACATCGTCGGCGCCGCCCGCACGCCCATCGGCGCCTTCCTCGGCGCCCTCTCCGCCCTCCCCGCCCCGCGTCTCGGCGCCGCTGCCATCGAGGCCGCGCTCGTGCGCGCGAAGGTCCCGGCCGACCGCGTCGGCGAGGTCTTCATGGGCAACGTGCTCGGCGCCGGCGTCGGCCAGGCCCCCGCGCGCCAGGCCGCGATCTACGCGAACATCCCCAAGAACGTGCCGGCGACGACCGTCGGCAAGGTCTGCGGATCGGGCATGCAGGCCGTGATCCTCGGCGCCAAGAGCATCGCGCTCGGCGACGCGGAGATCGTGGTCGCGGGCGGCATGGAGTCGATGTCGAACGTGCCGTACTACCTCACGCAGGCGCGCAGCGGCTACCGCATGGGCGACAACAAGATCGTCGACGGCATGATCCACGACGGCCTGTGGGATCCCTACGGCAACTTCCACATGGGCAACGCCGGCGAGCTGTGTGCCAAGAAGTATGAGTTCTCGCGCGAGGCCCAGGACGACTTCGCCAAGGAGAGCTTCCGCCGCGCCCTCGCCGCGCAGAAGGAAGGCCTCTTCGACGCGGAGATCGTGCCCGTGAACGTCCCGCAGAAGAAGGGCGACGCCGTGGTCGTGAAGCTCGACGAGGGGCCGCCCGCCGCGCGGCCCGACAAGATCGGCACGCTCAAGCCCGCGTTCCAGAAGGACGGCACCATCACCGCGGCGAACGCCTCGTCGATCAACGACGGCGCCTCGGCGCTCGTGCTCGCCAGCGAGAAGGCCGTGAAGGAGCTCGGCCTCGAGCCGCTCGCGCGGATCGCTGGCTACGGCGGCGCCGCCCAGGAGCCGGAGTGGTTCACGACCGCGCCCGCGGCCGCCGTCGAGAACACGCTCGCGCGGACCAAGCTCACGAAGGAGCAGATCGACGTCTGGGAGATCAACGAGGCCTTCGCCGTGGTCACGCTGGCCGTGAACAAGCTCGTCGGCATCGACAACGCCCGCGTCAACGTGCGCGGCGGCGCCGTCGCGCTCGGCCACCCCATCGGCGCCACGGGCGCGCGCATGCTCACCACGCTGATCCACGCCATGAAGGATCGCGGCGACAAACGCGGCCTCGCGACGTTGTGCATCGGCGGCGGCGAGGCGCTCGCCGTCGTGCTCGAGCGGTAGAGCCATGGGGCGGCCGTGGCGCGTCACGCTGGGCGTCGAGCGTTTTCCCGCGCTCACACCCACCTTGCCTCCCGCCACCCACACGAACAGCTACGCGCTGGGCGAGCGGGAGGTGCTGCTCATCGAGCCCGCGACGCCGTTCGACGACGAGCGGCGCGCGTGGCTCGCGTGGGCGCGCTCCCTTTCGAGCCGCGGCCGTCACCCCATCGGCATCGTCCTCACGCATCATCACGTCGATCACGTGGGCGGCGCCTGGTTCTTCGCGAACGAGCTGCGCCTGCCGCTGCTCGCGCACCGCGAGACGGCCGCGCGCCTCGCCGGGGAGGCGCGCGTCGATCGCCACATCGAGGACGGCGAGCGGATCGTGCTCGATGGGCCGCACCCCATGCCGCTCCGCGTGCTCCACACCCCGGGCCACGCGCCGGGTCACGTCTGCCTCTTCGACGAGGACACGGGCACCGCGGTCGTCGGGGACATGGTCGCGAGCGAGGGGACGATCCTCATCGAGCCCGTGGACGGCGACATGATCGAGTACCTCGCGCAGCTCGATCGCCTCGCGGGGTTGTCCGCTGCGGTCGCGCTCCCCGCGCACGGCGATCCCATCGATGAGCCGACCACGCTCTTCCGCCGGTACATCGCGCATCGCCTCGCGCGTGAGGCCAAGGTCGTCGCGGCCTTTGCCTCGATGCCTGCCGAGGGCGCGAACCTCGACGCGCTCCTGCCCGTCGCCTACGCCGATACGCCGCCTCTGCTCTGGCCCCTCGCGCGGATGAGCCTCGAAGCGCACCTCGTGAAGCTCGAGCGCGAGGGGCGCGTCTTGCGCACCGGGGACGGCGGCTATCGCCTCGCCGCCGGGTAACTCTTCCCGCCGGGGCCGGGCCGGCCTAGGCTGCCTCCGCTCGCCGTCTTTCGGGTGGAGGAACGCTTGATGAAACGAACGCTGATTTCCCTGGGGCTCGTGGGGAGCGCGCTCTTCGCCGTCGGTTGCGCGGACGAGCCGAACCAGAACCCGCCCCCGCCGCCCGAGCCGAACATCGAGCGTTTCCGGCCCGAGGGGTGCGATTTCGAGATCGCCACCCGCCCCGAATACCTGAATTTCCAGCGCGGCAGCGCCAAGACCTCGGCCGCGCCCGACATCCGCCGCGTTCGCCTCGGCCTCGGCGGCAACGTCGAGATCGGGTCCCCGGGCCGCGCCGATCCCGCGACCTCCGCGGGCTTTGGCTGGCAGACCGACCCGGAGACGCTCGCCAGCGAGATTCAGTGGGGCACCACGCCCGACCCGGCGACCTGGCCCGCGGCGAATCGCAAGGGCGGCGTCACGTGGGTGACCCCCGAGGGCCTCATCGCCCCGCAAGGCGACGACCGCATGCACGAGGCCTACCTCTGCGGCCTGACCCCCGCGACGACCTATTATTATCGCGTCGGCGGCGGCCCCGCGGGCAAGGAGGTCTGGAGCGAGGTCCATTCCTTCACGACCACGCCGAAGGATCCCAATGCCGAGGTCGTCCTCGGCGTCTCGGGCGACGCGCGCGGCCAGGACAACCAGGCCTGGCGCTTGATCCAGCGCCGCATGATGAAGGCCGGCGTCACGGCCGAGCTCTTTTCGGGCGACATGATCAATTTCGCCACCGACCAGAGCGAATGGCACAAATGGCTCGATCTCGCGGCGAAGGACGCCGACGGGAGCCTGCTCACGCTCGGGCAGATCCTCACGCTCTCGACGCACGGCAACCACGAGAACCACACGACGCATTTCTACAGCAGCGTCGTGCTCCCCCAGGACACGACGAAATTCGCCGACTATCCCGAGCTCTTTTATTCGGTCGACATTGGCCCGGTCCACGTCGTGGTCGTCGATGACTTCTGGGTCACGTCCCCGACCGGAAAACCCGATTACGCCCCGATGTTGAAGGCGTGGCTGGAGAAGGACCTCGAAGCGGCGAACCAGAATCGCGCGAACGTGCCTTGGATCGTCGGCATGCACCACCACGCCGAGTTCTCCTCCTCCTCGCACGGCACCGATTCCGATGTCCTGCTCGGCCGGCAGTTCTTCGTGCCGATCTGGGACAAGTACCAGGTCGACCTCATCGTCCTCGGCCACGACCACAACTACGAGCGCACGAAGCCGCTCACCGGCCCGCTCGCCGAGGGCACGCTCGAGCCCGTGGTCCAGGAGCCTCCCGCGAAGGGCACGGTCTACATGGTCTGCGCCGGCGCGGGCGCCGATGCGTACGGCAAAGGCGTCAGCACGTGGACCGGCGTCAGCGCGGCCTACGACAGCAAGACCGTGTTCGGCTTCTACTCGTTCCTCAAGGCCAACAAGACCTCGCTGACCATCGAGTCGCACGAGATCCGGCCCGACGAGACCGACCCGGTCATCGACATGATCACCCTCTCGAAGTGAGCCGCGCCGCCCCGGGCGCTCCCACGCGCGCGCCGATGCGCCGCGCGAGGGCCCCCGTTCGCCCTTGCGCTACTGCAACTCGTTTGCTACTTGGTCCGCGTTGCTTTTGCGGAGGTGAGTCAAGTGAAGCAAATGTGCGGGATTCGTGCGCAGCTCCTCGCCCTCGGGAGCGTGGCCCTCTTCGTCGTCGGATGCGGCGGCGAGGACGGCGCGACGGCCGAGAAGGGCTCGGCCCAGGTCTTCGTCGAGGCCGAAGACACCATCCCGAACGGCCTTTCCGCCGGCATGGGCGACGAGGACATCCAGGACGGCTGGAGCGTCACCTACGACCGTTTTCTCGTCGCGATCGGCAACATCCGCGCCTCGCGCTCCGACGCGACCGAGGCGCTCTCCGCGCCCGACGTGTACGTCCTCGACCTGAAGAAGGTCCCCGCGGGCGGCTACGTGGTGGCGACGTTCGAGGGCGTGAGCGCGACGCGCTGGGACCGCTTCGGCTTCGATCTGCCGAACGCCAAACCCGGCGCCAAGGGCCTCGGGAACACGACCGAGGCAGACGTCTCGCTCCTCGTCGACAACGGATGGTCGCTCTACATCGCGGGCACCCTCGACAACGGCACCACGCAGAAGACGTTCCGCTGGGGCCTCGCCGCGGGCGCCTCGTACGACGACTGCGCGACGGAGGACGAGATCCCCGGCTTCGCGGTCCCGGCCGGCGGCAGCGTGCCGGTCAAACCCACGATCCACGGCGATCACTGGTTCTTCAACAACATCACGGCCGGCGCCGAGGTCACGGCGCGCTACGCGCAGTACATCGCCGACGCCGACGCGAACGACGATGGCGAGACCACGCTCGACGAACTGAAGGCGACGCAGGCCGCCGCCGTGTTCCCGCCCGACAAGTACAGCCTCGCCGGCGTGCCCATCGAGACCGCGTACGACTACGTCCTCGCGCAGGCGCGCACGCTCGGCGACTACCAGGGCGACGGCGAGTGCCCGACGCGCAAAGTTCTCCCCTGAGCACGCCCCCGTCCGTTCTGGCCCTCACCCCCCTGGGCCCTCGTCCGGATCGGTGCTATTCCGGCCTCCGTGCGCGATCCCTACGATGTGCTCGGCGTCGACCGCTCGGCGACGCAGGACGAGATCAAGAGCGCCTTCCGCAAGCTCGCAGGGCAGCACCACCCGGACAAGAACCCGGGTGACGACGGGGCGCATCAGCGCTTCAAGGAGATCAACGCGGCCTACCAGATCCTGAGTGATCCGCAGAAGCGCGCCGCGTTCGATCGCTTCGGCCCGATGGGCGTCGGCGGCGCCGGCGCGCAGCCGGGCAGCCCCTTCGGCGGCGCGGGCTACGTCGACCTGAACGACCTCAACATCGACGGGCTCTTCGGCGACCTGCTCGGCGCGCTCGGCATCAAGGTCGGCGACCGCGGCAACCTCCAGAAAGAGATCCGCATCAGCTTCGAGGAAGCGGCGTTCGGCTGCACCAAGGAGATCACCTACGAGCGCGTCGAGCCGTGCAATGACTGCGGCGGGGTCGGCGCGGCGAAGGGCACGCAGACCGAGCGGTGCAGCCTCTGCCTCGGCCGCGGCCGCGTCCGTATGCAGCAGGGCGTTTTTCCGATCGCCGTCGAGCGGCCGTGCACGCGCTGCCGCGGCACGGGCCGCATCGTGCTCGATCCGTGCAAGAGCTGCCGCGGCGCGGGCGTCGTCGCGAAGCCGCGCACGATCGAGGTCACGATCCCCGCGGGCATCGAGAACGGCGCCACACGCCTCGTCGAGCGCGGCGGCAACTGCACGCGCCCCGATCGCGCGCCGGGCGACCTCGAGCTCACGATTCGCGTCGCCCCGCATGAATTTTTCCGGCGCGTCGGCGACGACGTCGTCTGCTCGGTCCCGATCTCCTTCCCGGTCGCCGCGCTCGGCGGCGAGGTCGAGGTCCCCACGCTCGAAGGCAAGGGCAAGTTGCGCATCCCCGCGGGGACGCAGCCGGGCGCGGTGCTGCGCGTCAAAGGCAAGGGCATCGTGCGCCGCGTCATGGGCGGTCGTGGCGATCAACTCGTGGAAATCGGCGTGGAAGTGCCGACGCGCCTCACGGACGAGCAGAAGGAGCTCATCGCCCGGCTCGCGTCGACCTTGGGCGAAATTCCGCAGGAGCCCGAACGCGAGAGTTTCATGGACAAGTTGAAGAGCCTTTTTGGGTAGGCTTGTCGTTCGAGCGGCGTGGCTCGAACGAGCACAGAAGCCCTCCGCGATCCGACCGAGACGAAGACGAGAATGAGCAAGCCCATGTCCAAGTTCATCGACGTGCTGAGCGACTCGACGGGGGAGACCGCCGAGAAGGTCGTCCGCGCCGCGCTCCTCCAGTTCCCGCAGGCAGGCGTGCAGATCCGCCTGCACACGCGCGTGCGCACGAAGGAGGTCGCGCGGCCGGTCCTCGAGCGTGCCGCGAAGGAAGGCGCGCTGCTCGTGTTCACGGTCGTCAGCCCCGAGCTGCGCGAGTTCATCCACTCGGCGACGGCGGAGCTGCGTATCGAGGCGATCGACGTCATCGGCTCGCTCATCGGCAAGCTCGGCACGTTCCTCGATCGCGAGCCGATCAACCTGCCGAGCGCGATGCTCCCGCTCAGCGACGAGTATTTCCGCCGCATCGAGGCCGTCGAGTTCGCCGTCAAGAGCGACGATGGCAAGGAGCCGCGCAACTTCCGCAAGGCCGACATCATCCTCGTCGGCGTCTCGCGCACCTCGAAGACGCCGCTCTCGACGCTCCTCGCGCAGCGCGGCCTCAAGGTCGCGAACCTCCCGCTCGTGCTCGGCGTCCCGCTCCCGCACGAGATCGAGGAGGCGCCGAGTGATCGCATCGTCGGCCTCACGATCGGCCTCGATCAGCTCTGCGAGATCCGCCAGGCGCGTCTGCGCCAGCTCGGCATGCCCCCCGAGACGAATTACGCGATGCGGGAGCACGTGCGCACGGAGCTCGACTTCGCGCACAACATCTTCCGCGCGCACCCCGAGTGGCCCGTCGTCGATGTCACGGGCCGCGCGATCGAGGAGACGGCGGTCATCATCCTGGAGAGCATTCACGAGCGGAACCGAGCCGCGCACTGAGCCGAAGGGCGCGCCCGATCCTCCTTGTGCCTGACGCGGCGCGGGGCGGATAATCGGGCGCATGACTTCAGCCCGGCTCAAGCACACAGCTTTCGTTGCGTTTGCGCTCCTCCTCGTTCCGGGAGTCCTCGCAGTCTCCTGCTCTGCGACGTCGAACCGGAACGAGTTCGGCGACGGCGGCGCGGGAGGGGAAGGACCGGGCGGTCCGGGCGGTCCGGGCAGCGGCGGCATGGGCGGCGACATCTTCGTCGGCTCGGGGGGCTCGGGAGGGCTCGGCGGCGGGGATCCCGGCGTCGATCCGACGACGTGCGCAGAGGCCGCGGCGGCGCGCACGTACATCGGCTGCGACTTTTGGCCGACGGTCGTCGCGAACAACGTCTGGTCGATCTTCGACTACGCGGTCGTCGTGGCGAACGCGGGGGATCAGCCTGCCGAGGTCACGGTCACGCGTGGGGCCAACACCATCGCCACCGCGACCGTCCCGCCGAACGACCTCGCGAAGATCTACCTGCCGTGGGTGCCCGAGCTGAAGGGCCCGGACGCCAACTCGTGTGGCAGCGCCACGCCGCTCTCGAACACGGTGCGTGTGCCGGACGGCGCCTATCACCTCGTGACCACGCGCCCCGTCACGGTCTACCAGTTCAACGCGCTCGAATACGGCCCGCAGGGTGGACCGCCCGGCAAGGACTGGAGCACGTGCCCCGGTCCGGAGTGCCTCGGCGAATGTTTGTCCTACTCCAACGACGCCTCGCTCCTCTTGCCGAGCACGGCGATGACCGGCAACTATCGCGTCACGGGCATCGCCGGCTGGCCGGATGCGAACATCGGCTCGTACTTCGCAATCACGGGCACCGAGGACGGCACGAGCGTGCAGGTGAAGCTCTCTGGGGCCGGCGAGATCGTCGGTGGCGGCGGCCTGCCGAGCACGGGCCCGAACGGCCTCGCGTCGTTCACGGTGAACCGTGGCGAGGTCGTCGAGATCGTCTTTTCGCCGAACGCCGACCCCTCCGGCTCGCAGGTCTTTGCGACGAAACCTGTGCAGGTCATCGCGGGCGTGCCGTGCATCAACGTCCCGCTGACGAGCGGGTATTGTGATCACATCGAGGAGTCCGTCTTCCCTGCCGAGACGCTCGGCAAGCGGTACATCGTGACGGTCCCGACCTCGCCGGGCGGCGGCCCCGTCGGGCACGTCGTGCGTATCTACGGCAACGTCAACGGCACGAAGCTCACGTATGCCGGCCAGACCCCGCCGGGCGCGCCGCTCAGCATCAATGCGGGTCAGGTCTTCGATCTCGGCCAGGTGAACGTCAACTTCGAGATCAGCGGCGATCACGAGTTCGCCGTCGGCATGTTCCAGCTTGGCTCCTCGCTCATCGACCCGTTCAGCACCGAGCCGAAGGGAGATCCCGCGCAGAGCCTCGCGACGGCCGTCGAGCAGTACCGCCTGAAATACGTCTTCCTCGCGCCGAGTGATTACGACGAGAGTTACGTCGACGTCGTCCAGCCGGTCGGGGCGCAGCTCGTCCTCGATGGCCAGCCGGTGGCCCAGACGCCGACGGTGATCAGCTCGGGGTACGGCGTTGTGCGTCTCCCGCTCGGGCCTGGAAAGAATGGCTCGCACGTGCTCACCGCGACGGAGCCCGTGGGAATTCAGGTGATGGGGTACGGCGCGCAGACGAGTTACCAGTACCCCGGTGGCCTGAACCTCGCCGCCATCGCCCCGCCCCCGCCCCCGCCCAAGTGATCGTCGGGAAAATCAGTTATTCTTCGACGCACTGTGTCTTCACGCAGAGCGTTCGTCTTCAGCTTAGGGCTCCTGGGGGCCGTCCTTGCAGGACTTTCGGCGTGTGAGCATCCCAAACCTCCACCTCCCGATGTAGACGGAGGACATGGCGGCGAGGGGGGTTGTCCCGTACGACCTCCCGAGCCGCTCTTCGTCCTCGACGTCCGCGCGGAGGGGGAGCCCCTCCCGCCGGATCTGCGCATCGTCGTCGAGTGGAGCGCGGGTGATGAACCACCGTTCGATCTGTCCGACGCGACCACGTGGAAGACGCTCGACGACGGCGCGAACTTCGTTTGCAACGTCGATCGAAGCAAGCCACCGCCCACGGATCTCGCGACCCTCCTGTGCGAGCTTTGGACGAGCGGCCCGGTGAACGTGCTCGTCACGGCCGAGGGGTTCGAGCCCCACGCCGAGACGCTGAAACCTGCGATGAGCGAGCTCTGCGGCACGCTCACGCCGATGGAGGTGGCCATCCTGCTCTCGCGTGCGAAGATGGACGCCGGCGCGACGCCCTGAAAGGAAAGGCGAAGGAGCGGATGGCTTCTCGTGGCGGTGGCAGGTTGATCCCCCGCATCCTCTACGGGGTCACGGGCACGTTGTTCGGCGGCGCGGTTCTGCTCGCGGGCCGACGGCTTTATGGTGACCGCGTCCTGCAGCGAAGGTGGCGCGCGCTCCTGCCCCGGCCGAGCGAAGGTCGCTTCGATCCTCGCGAGCTCGACGACCTGCCCGAGCCCGTGGCCCGTTACTTCCGGCATGCGCTCGCGGAGGGGGCGCCCCTCGATCCTGCCGTGCGGCTCGCGATTCGCGGCGAGATGCGCCTGTCGCCGACGGACGCCTGGCGTTCGATGGAGGCCGAGGCGCTCCTCGCGCCGCCGCGCGGGTTCGTGTGGAAAGCGGCGGTCGGCACGGGGGGCAGCCGTTTCGTGGGGTCCGACTGGCTCGAAGGCGAGGACGCGGGCAGCGAGTTTTATGCGATCGGCGCGCTCCCCGTGTCGCATGCGCGGGGCCTCGACGTGCGCCGCTCTGCGGCGGGCCGGCTCGCGCTCGAATCGATCCTCTCGCCGGCGGCGTTGCTCCCTTCGCGCGGCGTGCGCTGGGAGGTCGAGGGGCCCGACGCGATCCGCGCCACGCTTCGGATCGCGGGCGAGCCGCACACCGTGGCGATCACGATCGACGACACGGGCGCGGTGCGCTCGGCGAGCCTGCTTCGTTGGTCGAACCAGACCAAGGACAAGCGCTTCACGTGGATCCCGTTCGGGGTCGACGTCGACGAGGAGCGCACCGAGGGCGGCCTCACCATCCCTTCGCGGGTCCGCGTCGCGTACTGGCACGGCACGGACCAGCGGTTCGAGTTTTATCGCGCCGAACAGCGGATCGTCCCCCTGGGTGGATGAATATTTCCCCACCCGGTCCGTACTTGATCCATCCCCGTATGTTGCGTCTCCTGACGTCCCGGCCCGTAACGACGAAAAATCGCAAGGATACGGTACTTCCTCGCGACCGTTCCGGGTGTGCAGCGGGCGTTGACGTCTGGCACGGGACGTGCTGAAACGAAATCACGTAGGAGGACGGTCGTCATGAAGAAAGCCCTTTCGCTCGCTGCTGTTGCTATCCTCGCGTTTGCCGGCGCCGCATTCGCGGGCGACAAGTACGACCTCAAGATCTCGCCCGCGTCCGGCAAGTCCGGCGACAAGGCCACGGCGACCGTGACCATCAAGGCGAAGGGCGACTATCACGTCAACCTCGAGTACCCGCACAAGCTCATTCTCAAGGCGCCGGACGGCGTGACGCTCGAGAAGGCGAAGCTCGTCGCCGCCGACGCGAAGGTTTCGAAGGAAGAGCTGAGCTTCAGCGTGGTCGCGACGGCCGCCGCGCCCGGGAAGAGGACCATCGAGGCCGAGCTCAAGGGCGCGGTCTGCACGGAGAAGACGTGCGAGCCGTTCACCGAGACGATCTCGATCCCCGTCGAAGCGAAGTGAGTTTTTCGCGCCGCTCTCCGGAGCGCACGTGAAATGAAAAAGCGCCGCCCCTCCCGGGCGGCGCTTTCGTTTTCGAAGGCTCGAAGAAACGCGGGTCAGGCCGGCGCGATGACGAGCCCCTCGCCGCTGGGCAGCGCCGGCGCCGGTTTGCCGACCATGATCGCGTGAATCGCCTCCATGTCCGCCGCCGAGGGACGGCCCCAGCCCGGCTCATACGCGAACACCGAGGCCGCCGAGCGCGCGTGCAGCCGGTCGTCGAGGATCTCCAGCTCGTCGAGCGTCACCAGCGCCGGATGCGGCACGCCGCAGGCCCGCGCGAGCTGCAGCAGCTCCTTGCGCAGGCTGGTCACGTAATTCGCGAATCGGGCCGCTTTGTCCGTCGGATCGAGCCCGCGCACGAGCCAGCGGTTTTGCGTGGCGACGCCCGTGGGGCACCGGCCCGTGTGGCACTCCTGGGCCTGGATGCAGCCGATCGAGAGCATCGCCTCGCGCGCCACGTTCACCATGTCGCAGCCGAGCGCGAACGCGAGCAGCGAGGCGTGCGGGAAGCCGAGCTTGCCCGAGCCGATGAAGACCACGTCCTCGGCGATCCCGGCCTCCGCGAACGTGCGGTAGATGCGGCTCATCCCGATCTTGAAGGGCAGCGCCACATGGTCGCTGAACACGAGCGGAGCCGCGCCCGTGCCGCCTTCGCCGCCGTCGATCGTGATGAAATCGACGCCCCGATCGCCGCGCCCCATGAGCTTCGCGAGCTCGTGCCAGAACTTCTCCTGACCGACCGCCGATTTGATCCCCACCGGCAGGCCCGACGCCTCAGCGAGCTTCTCCACGAAATCGAGCATCTCGTCGGCCGAGGCGAACGCCGTGTGTGCGGCGGGGCTGATGCAGGTTTCTCCGATCGGAATGCCGCGGATCTTCGCGATCTCGGCCGTCACCTTCGCGCCTGGCAAGACGCCGCCGAGGCCGGGCTTCGCGCCCTGGCTCAGCTTGATCTCGATCGCGCGGATCGGCGCCGACGCGACCGACTCCAGGAATCGCTCCATGCTGAAGCGCCCGTGCGCGTCGCGGCAGCCGAAATACCCCGTGCCGATTTGCCAGACGAGCTCTCCGCCGTGCCGGTGGTGCGGCGATACGCCGCCCTCGCCGGTGTTCTGCATGGCGCCCGCGATCTTCGCGCCGCGGTTGATCGCCTCGACAGCCGCGCCGGAGAGCGAGCCGTAGCTCATCGCCGACGAGTTGATCACCGAATTCGCGCGAAATGCCTTCTTCCGGCCCCGCTTGCCGCCGAGCACCTTTGCGCAAGGCACGCGGTAGCCGGGGTCGTAGCCAGGCTCGCCCGCGTGCAGCTCCGGCAGCGGGAAGGCCGCGTGCTTGACGATGAGGTAGTTCGGGCTCTGCTCCAGGTCGTTGTCGGTGCCGAACCCGAAGTAGTTGTTTTCCTTTTTCGCCGACGAGTAGATCCACCGGCGCTGATCACGGCTGAAGGGGCGCTCCTCGTCGTTGTTCGTGACGATGTATTGCCGCAGCTCCGGCCCCACTGCTTCGAGCAGGTAGCGGAAATGCCCAATGATCGGGAAATTGCGAAGGATCGCGTGTTTCGTTTGCGTCACGTCGTAGATCGCGATGGCGACGACGAGGACGGCGAAGACGGCCAGGATGATCCACACGGCGGGCTACCTCCGGGGCGCGGGGGAGAGAGGCTACAGCGTGTCGGCCGACGGTGTCGAGGGCGCCTTTCGCGCGAGCTCGCCCTCGATCCTCACGAGCGCCTCGTCGATCCAGCGCTCCACCGTGCGCGGGAAGGGCCACATCCAGCCATAATCCGGCCCCGTGAAGCGCCGCACGATCTCCGCCCGCAGCGCGGGGGCGCGGGCCGCGGCGAGGCCCTCGATCTCGGCGACGGCGCGCAGCGTCTCTTCGTACGCCTCCCACTCGAAGCGGGCGCGGAACCAGGCGAGGCCCATCGGCAAGGGCAGGACGCCGTAGAAGAGGACCATGACGACCCAGCCGTACCGCTCGAATTGCGCCACGTGCACGGCCTCGTGGCGGAGGATTTCGAGCGCGCGGGTGGGCTCCCAGCCGTCGAAATCGTCGGGCACGTAGATCGTGTGGCCGAGCGTCGTCACGTAATGGGTGAGGTACTTGTTCTGGCCGCCGAACGTCACGGCCCAGAGCGCCGCGCCCGCGGCCCGCTGGTGCCAGTATTCGGATTTTTTCACGACCCGGATCGGGCGGCGCCTGCGGGCGAAGCGTTCGAGGAGCCGCGACAGCTCCTCGCGCGCCCTTCGGTCGGCGATGTGCGTCGGCTTCACGCGCCTCCCTTCGGCACCTTCACGTCGAGCTTGCCGAGGCGCGCGAGCAGCGGGCCCCGCTCGTCCATGGCCGTGCCGAGCAAGGCCCGCGCGGCCTCCTCGTCGAGCACCGGGACGCTCTTCGCCGCGAAACGCGCTTCTTCCGCGGCGGGGATCTTGAACACCAGGTGATAGACGCCGCTGTTCGAGACCGCGAGCACGTTCGGCTTCTCCTCCACGCCGAGCAGGCGGAGGATCGCCGCGGCCAGAAATCCCCCGGCCGCGCGGGCGAAGGCGCCGCCGCGATAGGACATCGAGACGTGGTGCTCGTGGCCGTCCTCCTCGCCCTCCCTCGCGACCGTGTACGCGATCGCGATATCGGCGGACGTGATGAATGCATTGCCCGCGGCGAACGGATCTGCGGGTGGCGCTAGCCCCACACCCGCGAGCGCGGCCTCCTTGGCGCGACCGAGCCCGCGCGACAGCTCCATCAGGTGGTCCGGGGAGAACAGCCGATCGTAGCGCGGCCGCTTCATCGCGAGCCGGTAGATCAAGAACACCACGAGCCCGAGGATCAGCCATTTCAGCATCGGGCCTTGCGCCTCCTCGCCCATACGCCGAGACAAACCATCCCGCCCGCGGCGAGCGGCAGCGCGGGGGATTCGTCCGCCCCGTCGAGACCCATCGAGCAGATACCGCCGCCGCGGCGGCGGCCCGGGGCGCTGACGGCGGACGTGGTCTTCGTCATGCACGTGGCCACGATTTCCTGCGTCGAGCCCGGAGCGCACCCCTTGTCCTCGTTCACGTAGCTCACGGCCTCGCGCCACTCGCCGACGCGATGTCCCCGCATCGGGATGACCCCAGGTGCCACGCACATCCGCACCTCGACGCATGCCTGTCCCGGCGCGCACGACCTCGCGTCGCGGGGGCTGCACACCTCCATCAAGCAGCAGGGCCGGGCGCTGGCGTCGCAGACGGCGGGGTTCGAGCCGAGAGGGCAGGTGTCGGGCGCGCAGCCCGTGCCGGCGTGCCCCGTGATGCCGTGGGTCTCGCTGGGACACGAGGTCGGCGGGGGCGGGACGGCGTCCGCGCGCGTGGGGGTAGGTAGAGCGAGCGCGGCCACGAGCGACAGGAGCGCCGCCGAGCGCGCCTTGGTTCGTTCCATGGCGAGGCATCGTGCGGGTCCTCGAAGGATTCGTCAACGCGCGCGGGGGTCTCGTACGTCGAAGGGACCATGCCTGCTCCTCCGCGCTCCTCGCTCCTCCTCCGCGTGGCCACCTTGCTGCTCTCGCTCGGCATCCTCGGCGTCCTCGTGACCCAGGCCTCGCTCTCGACCGGATGTGCCCGCAACGGGCCCCCTGCGTCCTCGACCCTCCCCGAGCCCAGCGCCGCCGTCCCGCCGCCTGCGCTTTCCACCACGCCGGGGCCCATGCCCGGAAACCCCGCCGCCGCGCCGGATTCCACGGGCTCGCTCGACGTGGGCGACGAGATGTTCGGCACGACGAAATCGGGGAAGTTGTTCCGGCCCAAACCCCAAGGCTCCGCGGCCCCGAAGGGCGAGTCGGGCATCCTTCAAGACGTACCGCCCTCGAACAACGCAGCCCCCTCGAACACCCATGCCCAGCGCTGAGCTCTCGCAGGCGCTCGACGCCCTCTGGGCCGCGCTCGCGAGCCTCGCTGTGCTCGTGGTCATGTTCGTCCCGCTGGAGCGCGTTTTTCCGGCCAGACACCAGCGCATCCTCCGGCCTGCCCTCGTCCTCGATCTTTGCTTCTTCTTCGGCCAATACCTCGTCTGGAACGCCCTCGCGATCTTCGTCGCGCGCACGGCCTCGGCGTGGATCGGCGGCCACTTGCCGGAAGGGCCCCGCGCGTTTTTCGCGGCGCAACCCTTCGTCGTCCAGGCCGTCCTCGTGGTCCTGCTCGGCGACCTTTGCGTGTATGGGTACCACCGGGCATGCCACCGTTTCGATGTCCTCTGGCGTTTCCACGCCGTGCATCACACGAGCGAGCTCCTCGACTGGGTCGCGGCGCATCGCGAGCATCCGGTCGACGGCGTCCTCACGCAGCTCGCGACGAACCTGCCGGCGCTCGCGCTCGGCTTCGCGCCGCGGGCGCTCGCGGGCCTCATCGTCCTCCGGGGCGTGTGGGCCATCTTCATCCACTCCAACGTGCGCCTGCCCCTCGGCCCGCTGAAATGGCTCCTCGGCGCGCCCGAGCTCCACCACTGGCACCACGCGCGCCTCGAACGCACGCAGCACAACTTCGCGAACGTCGCGCCCTTCCTCGACGTGCTTTTCGGGACACACCATTGCCCCGCGAAGGACGAGGCCTACGACCTTGGCGTCTCCTTCGCCGCGCCGAAGAGCTACCTCGGGCTCCTCCTCGCGCCGTTCTTGCCCGCTACCGCGTCGGCTTCCGCAGAAACATCGTCTGCGTCGCGTACGCCGTGAGCTTGCCGTCCGCGCCCCAGACCTCCGCCTCCGCCGTCGCATACCCCGCCCGCGCTCTTCGCGCCCACACGCTCACGAGGTGCCAATCGCTCGTCGTGGGGTCGAGGAAATGCACCGTGAGGTCCAGGCTCGGCGCGTGGAAATGTGGGCCCTCCGGGCCGAGCTTCTGGCGCAGGGCCGGCGGCATCAGGTCCGCGATCGGCGGGATCGCGAAGGGATCGAGCGTGCCGTCGGCGAGGCGCTGCGGGATCTTGTACCGCATCCACCGCGCATAACGGGCCGAGCCCGCGGGCCAGCCCGGCTTCCACCAGACGTGCCCGAGCGCGAGGCGCGAATCGAAATTATCGAGGAACGGGTATTCGCTGCGTCCCGCGACCGAGCGGCGTGGCTCCACGATCGACGGCGCCTCCTCGGGATCCGGCACGCGCGGCGGCGCCGTGTCGAGCAGGTCGAAGCCTGGCCGCTCGCGGGCGAACGTCGCGCTCACCTCGAGGTCCGTCTCCGAGGAAGATTGCGCGCGGAGCGCGGCGCGCGCCTGCACGGCCGCATTGCCGCGCCGGAGCAGCTCGACGCGAATGTCGAGCGGACCGGCGGGGACGGGGCTGCAAAAGACCGTCGTCGCCGAGACGGGGCGAAACGTCGCATCGGCGATCGTGGCCTCGATCGCGCGCAGCGCCACGGTCATGAGCACGCCGCCCGAGGGCAGGTGCCAACTCCAGGCGTCGGGGAGGTTCGTCGTGTAATGGCCGGGCGAGCCGGGGACGGGCGTGACGGCGGTGTCGAGGGCGAGATCGGCGGGCATCGGGGGGTCAACTCGAAGCGGAGGTATAATGGCCGATCGCGCGGATCCAGACGGCCCGCGCCATCACGGCGAGCAGGGCTGCGCCGACGATCGAGGCCACGGCGGTCTGCCCGGCGAGCGCGCCGAGCAGCGCTTCGGCCGGGTACGTCGTCATCACGCCGAGCGGGATGACGAAGGTGAACACGATCTTCCAGACCCCCTTGAACACGGACACGGGCCAGCGCGCGAAATCGAAGAGCGAATCGAAGAGGTACGCGAGGTTGTCCACGCGAACCACCCAGAATGCCGCGGCGATCACGAGGATCCAGATCGAATAAAGGACCACCGTGGCCGCCGCGAGCATGGCGAGCGCCGTCAGCACGCCGACCGGGCTCGGGACGCGCCCGAGGCGCACGAATGCGACCGTGACGAGCGCGAGCCCGGCGATCGCGTCGAACACGCGGAAGACCTCGAACTTCGTGGTCGAGACGAGGAACTGCGCGTCGGCGGGCTTGAGCAGCACGAAATCGAGCGTGCCCTCGCGGATCTGCTGCACGACCGTGAGGAGCGAGGGGTTCACCGCGCCGTCGAGCACGCCCCGGAGCAGCGTGAAAAAGCCCACGACGACGAGCGCGGTCTCGTACGTCCAGCCCCCGACGGGCGGCCGGCCGTGGAAGGCCACGTGGAACGGCACGAGGCCTGCGACCGTCCAGAGCAGGGCGAGGACCCCGCTGACCACGAAATCCCAGCGATATTGCATCGCGAGGGTCGCGGACTTGCGGAGCTGGAGGCCGAGCAGGGAGAGATACCGCATCTCGCGTCCGCGCGGAGGCTAGCACGCCCCGGGCCGGACGCGGTTATACTCACGCTCCCCGTGCCCCCGCGCCTCGAAGCCCCGAACGATACGAGAGCCCGCGCGCTCAGCCCCTACCGCGCGGCTCCGCTCTCCTTTGGCCCGCCCGTCGCGACGTACCGATCGAGCAAGCTGGGGCGCGTGGGGTACCTCGCCGTGGGTTCGGCCGCGGGCCTCGTCGCGCTCGCGCTGCTGCTCTCGCCGCTCGGCGGCGGCTCGGATCCCGGTATATGGGCTCTGGCCTTCCTGCAAGCGAGCGTGGTCGGGACCGGCGCGGCGTTCGCGCTGCGCACCTACGCGCGTCGCGTCCACGGACGCGTGACCGTACACGACGAGGGGATGTGCATCACCAGCCACAGGGGGAAATACTGTTTCTCCTGGGACGACGTGACGGGCCTGTGGGCGCGATTCTACGAGCCCGTACGAGCACCCGAGGTTATCGTGCGGATCGGGACACGCGACGGCCGCGTGATCGAACTGCCGACGGAGCTCGATGGCGCGCGGGACCTGGCCACGCGGGTGCAAACGGAGACGATCGCGCGGGTGCTCGCGGAGACGGAGGCGTCGATCGACGCGGGCGAGAGCCTGCGGTTCGGGCCGATGGTGGTCGGCGCATCCGGCATTCACTACGGTCCGGGCGAGTCGCCGTGGAACCACGTCGACGCGATGCAGCTCTCGTTCCGGTGGCTCGAAGTGCGGCTCACCTCGGGCAATCGGATCCTGCTGCCGACCGAGGAGGTGCGGAACGTGGGCGTCCTGCTCGCCGTGGCAGGGCGGTTCGGGGTGGGTCGATTGGCGGGAGGCCCGGCCTAACCGCGCTTGTTTCCGCGCTCCCTCGCCCAGTTCATGATCCGGATCAGGAAGAGCCCCGCGAGCACGGCCCCGTAGATCGCCGGCTCCGTCACGTCCTTCTTCACGCGCATCACGAAATGCACGACGCCGAGGATCGCGACCACGTACGCGAGCCTGTGCAATCGTTTCCACCGGGCAAACCCCATCCGCTTGAGGGCCTTCGCGGTCGACGTCGCGGCCAGCGGGAGGAGCAAGACGAACCCGGCGAACCCCACGAGGATGAACGGGCGCTTCGTGATGTCGGAGGCGATCGCGCGAAGGGCGAGCGATTGATCGACGACCGCGTAGACCAGGAAATGCGCGCAGACGTAAAAGAAGCCGAGCAGGCCGAGCGCTTTGCGGATGCGGATCGGCCATTTCCAGCCCGTGACGATCTGGAGCGGCGTCGCGGCGAGCGAGAGGACCAAAAGGACGAGCGCGAGCAGCCCGAGCTGGTTCATCGCCTCGGCGATCGGGTTCGCCCCGAGGTCGCCTCGCGCCGCGCGCGCCGCGAGGACGACGGCTGGAACGAGGCCCCCCGTGACGATCGCAGGGACGAGCCAGCCGAGCTTGCCCGCGCCGGCGCGCGGCGCGGCGGGTTTGTCCGGGGTGGGGAGAACGCTCGTCGCCATCAGTAAGACATCCGGAGGTCCATGCCCGCATAGAGGGACGCGACCTCCTCCGCGTAGCCGTTGAACGGGAGCGTCGGCCGTTTTTCGAGGTCCCCGATGCGCCGCTCCATCGCCTGGCTCCAGCGCGGGTGGGCCACTTGCGGGTTCACGTTCGCGTAAAACCCGTATTCACGCGGGGCCGCCATGTTCCAGGACGTCTGCGGCTCCTTCTCGACGAGCGCGATCCGCACGATCGACTTGATCCCCTTGAACCCATACTTCCACGGCACGACGAGCCGCAGCGGGGCGCCGTTTTGCCCGGGGAGCGATTTGCCGTAGAGCCCGGCCGCGAGCATCGTGAGCGGGTGCATGGCCTCGTCGAGGCGCAGTCCCTCGCGGTAAGGCCATTCGAGCACGTCCGTGAGCTGGAACGGGAGCTGCTCCGGATCCATCAGCGTGTTGAACGCGACGTACTTCGCCCGCGACGTCGGTTCGAGCCGTTCGAGCAGCTTTCCCAGCGGAAAGCCGAGCCACGGGATCACCATCGACCACGTCTCCACGCAACGCATGCGGTAGACGCGCTCCTCCAGGGGAAACCATTTCAAGAGCGTATCGATGTCGACCCGCTGGGGCTTTTTGATCTCGCCCTCGAACACCACCGTCCACGGCCGGGGCTTCAGGGTCTTCGCGTTCCGCGCCGGATCTTCCTTGTCGAGGCCGAGCTCGTAATAGTTGTTGTACGTCGTCACGTCCTCGTAAGGCGTGCGCGGCTCGTCGGTGGTGAAGGGATTGCGCGCAGCGGCCGAGCTCGAGGGCGCGGTGGGCGCCGCGGACGCGGACGGCACCACGAGGCCCGCGGGCAGCGGCTCGGCGGTGATCGTCGCGCGGCGGCCTCGGCCCGTGAGCGCGACGAGGCCCGTGCCCATCGCCGCGGCCGTCCCCACGAAGAGCCCGGCGCTCTTGAGGATTTCGCGGCGGCGCAGGTACCGTGCTTCGGGCGTGATCTCGGAGCTCGGGGGCGGCGTGGGCAGCCTGCGCATGGCCGCATTGTAGGCGATACGCGTTGCGACGTCGCGCCCGACGTACGATGATCGGCGCATGAAGATCTTGGTCTTCGGGGCTTCGGGGCCCACCGGTCGGGAGGTCGTCACGCAGGCGATCGACGCGGGGTACGAGGTGCGGGCGTTCGCGCGCAGGCCCGCGGCCGTCGGCGCCTGGTCGCCGCGCCTCGAGCTCGTGCAAGGAGACGTACTCGAGTGGGGCCACGTCGGGCCCGCGATGCGCGGCGTCGACGCGGTCATCTCAGCGCTCGGGACCGGCAGGGACTTCGGCGAGACGAATCTGTTTTCGGACGGGTTCGCGGCCATCCTGTGGGCGATGGCGGAGGCCCACGTGCGCAGGTTCGTGTGCGTGACGTCGGCCGGGACCATCGAGGATCCGAACGAGCCGTTCTGGTACCGGACCGGGGGTCGATGGATGGCGCGGCACGTGTACGCCGATCAACGAAGGGCGGAGGAGCGCCTCCGCGCGAGCGACTCCGACTGGACCATCGTGCGCCCGCCGCGCCTCCTCGACGGACCGAAGAGGGGTGATTACAAGATCGTGAAGGACGGGCCCGCCGGCAAGTCGTACGAAGTCAGCCGGGCGGACCTCGCCGAGTTCATGGTGGCCGAGATGATGGCGATGAAATACGTCCGCGCCGCCGTGGGAATCGGGTATTGAGATGAGCTCCGCGAACGACATCGTGCAAGAGACACGCCCCCTTGGTTTCCCCTGGGAGACGGCCGATCCTTTCCTCTTTTGCGTGCACCACGACGACGCTTACCCCCCGGGCAACGAGCGCATGGGGCCGGCCGCGTCGCTCGCGGGGCGCAACATCGGTCAGGATTTCGCCGGCAAGGACGGCTGGCGGATGTACCACGGCGAGGTCGTGCCCGGCTTCCCGCAGCACCCGCATCGCGGCTTCGAGACGGTGACGATCGTGCGGCGTGGGCTCATCGATCACGCGGACTCGCTCGGCGCGGCGGCGCGCTTCGGCGCGGGCGACGTGCAATGGCTGACGGCGGGCGGGGGCATCGTCCATTCCGAGATGTTCCCGCTGCTCGACCGGACGAACCCGAACCCGGCCGAGCTGTTTCAGATCTGGCTGAACCTGCCGGCGGAGGACAAACTCGTGCCGCCGCACTTCGCGATGCTGTGGAGTGATACGATCCCGCGGTGCGTTTTCCTCGACGAGGCGGGGCGATCCACGGAGGTCACGGTGATCGCGGGGTCGCTCGACGGGAAACGTGCGCCTTCGCCGCCGCCGAAATCGTGGGCGTCGCGGCCGGACACGGACATCGCGATCTGGAGCATTCGAATGGCCCCGGGCGCCACGTGGACGCTGCCGAAGGCGGCGCACCCGCAATCGGTGCGGACGTTGTATTTCTTCAAAGGCACGTCGTTGCGCATCGGCGAGCATGCGCTCGCGGGGCACGTGGCGGCGCGGGTGCGGAGCGACGTGGACGCGCGGCTCCAGGCCGGCGACACGGAGACCGAGATCCTGCTCTTGCAGGGACGCCCGATCGGGCAGCCGGTCGTGCAGTACGGTCCGTTCGTGATGAACACCCGCGAGCAGATCCAGCGCGCGATGATGGATTACCAGCGGACCCGCTTCGGCGGGTGGCCGTGGCCGAGCGACGACCCGGTGCATGGGCGCGAGGAAGGTCGGTTCGCGCGGCATGCGGATGGGCAGGTGGAGCGGGTGGGAAGCTGACGGAGGAGCCACGTCAGGACGCTTTTCCAGGCCCGATGCGCGAGAGTGAAATGGGCGGGCTATTTGTCTTGAGCGCACTGCTTTTGACGAGTCCGCTCGGTCGTGCTGCCCGAGGTCGGTGATCGCTGCATGCTCCAAGCCTACTCGCCATCACCCCCCCCGGGCCATTGCCGCGGCCGCGCTAGGACAGGGGAGTGTGCGTACGGCTGCGGCGTCGACTTAGCGCAAACAAGAACACCGGCAGAAGCCACCAGGGCGAGCCGCTGGAACGGGGGGCCACGCAGCCGCAGCCGGCGCCTCCGCTGTCTCCGTTTCCGGTGCCTCCGCCACCGTCTCCGCCGCCGCCACCACCGTCTCCGCCGCCGCCACCACCGCCTCCGCCGCCACCGGTGCCTGGCTCGGCGTAGTTGGCGCCGACCAGGAGCTGCGCCCGTGGGTTGACCGCTCCGTCGGCGACCGTCGTGACCTGACCAATCCAGACCGTCGCGGCGGGCTTGCTGAGGTCGGGCCGCGCCGGCAGGTCATTGTTGAGGAAGATGCCGAACTCGACGTTGCCGACGTCGATGTCGTCGGCCGTGGAGTTGACGACGTAGTTGTACGACCAGTCGAACCAGGCGCCGTTCGGCGCGTAGAACGGGTCCTCCGGCTGCTCGTAGATCTTGGCGGTGGAGGAGGAGCCACGCTCGAAGCGCGTGCCCTCGACGTTTCCGCTGTTCAGCATCGAGACGCCCAGCTCATCGGCGCGGAAGTAGCAGCTGATGACGTCGGCGACGCCCTGTACGGTCGGCGCGCCCCCGTTGTTGATGATGTCGCTGTTCACCAGTTGCAGGTGGTTGCTACTCTGCGCGAGGAGGGTGCCCTCGGTGTTGCCCTGGAACCGGCTGTTGACGACGGAGTTGAGGTTGTTGGCGCGATGGGCCCGCAGCTCCATGCCGATGCGGTTGCCCACGAACTGGTTGCCATAGAACATCACCTTGTCGATGTACCCGGTGTTCACCCCACCCTGATCGGCTGCCGGGTCGACGTATTGCTTGAACCCGACATCCGAGTCGACAAAGGAGACGTTGTAGAAGACGCCATTGTCGAAGCCGCCGGTCTGGTCGATGAAGAAGCCGGCTTGGCTGAAGTTGCGGAAGACCAGGTTCGAGAAGAGAAACTCAGAGTAATGCCGGAGCACACCGGGCGGGCCGTAATGGTGCACGCCGTTGCGCCCCCCCTGGAGCGTGAGGTCTGCGATCGTGATGCCGTAGCGGTACTCTTGGTCTGTCCTGTCGTCGTCGACGAAGACCTCGATGCTGGGGTCCTTCGCGACAATGGCGGTGACGTCCGGACCGCTTCCGATGATCGTGGTGTCTCCGCGCACCAGGAGCGGGCTCGAGATGTAGTAGATGCCAGGCTCGAGGAGCACCGCGGCCTCGTTGTCAATGCGCTCCTGCAACATCGCCGTCGAGTCGGGCTTCGATGCGAGATCGTGATTCCAGTTCGGTCCCGCCGGATCGGGGATGGGATCGAAGACGGGGCGCTCCCAGACCTCTCCCGTGTGGGTGGTGTACATCGCGGTCAGCGCGTCCGCGGTCGCCTGGGGCAGAGGTCCGGTGACGAGCTCGTCGTGATCCTTCAGGGTGGAGCCCGAGTTGTTGTTGATGCTGTTGTCCCCGAACAGGCGCAGGCCCGCAGGGTTCTTGTCCTCGATCGGGCGCGAGCCGAACGCGAAGGCGCGCGCGACGGAAGCGCGCAGCGTGATGGGCGTGGGAGATACCCCACCCATATTCACCGAACTGAGCTGCACCTCGGTCGCGTCGATGTCGAACAGCGGCTGATTCGTGGTGGGGCTGTACCCGCCCAGCGCCCAGAGCCTCAGCGTCTCGACGTCCCCGAAGCGATACATCGGATCGGCCGTGTTGGAGGCGTAGGGTTCGTCGTCCCAGCCCACGAGGGTCACGTCTCGCTGTCCCGAGACCGACGCCGTATTGTTCGGGCCGGTGAGGTGGTTGCCCCACAGGAAGACGTTTCCATAGGACTTGTGCCCGGGGTCTCCGAGCATCGTCAGGAGCGGCCCATCCCCTTGCGTGCGAATGCGGATGAAGCGGTTGTTGCGCAGCCACCCACCCGCGCTCGTGTCGATGTGGATCGTCCCACCTTCCATGCCGAGGAAGGTGTTCTCTTCCAGCGTCGCGCCCTCGACCCTGATGCCGCGGCGGAGCTCGAAGAAGAGGTTGTGTCGCGTGACCAGATCCGACGGGGGAAACACGGCCCCCTTTGCGAAGTCCAGGAGCACGTTGGCCAGGATGATCCCCGTGGCGCCCGGCTCGATCGTGAGCAGAGGCAGCTCGCTCCGCAGCCCGTAGAGTTGCTGCCCGCTGCGCAAGACGAGGGGCGGCGACGCAAGGTAGCTCCCGCGCTCGAGGCGCACGATGCCGTGGGTGTCCAGGGCGTCCTGCAACGTCGCAGCGTCCGCCACGGTCACCAGGAACGCGTCATGAGGATACGTCTTCGTCAGACGGGGCGGCCCATCTGCGTGTGCAGAGCCCATGCTCGCGAAGAGCGTGGCGGCTCCGAACGCGATACCGCGGAGTCGTAGTTTCATCGCCGCAGTATCGGACTTTCCTGGCGTCCAGAACTCCCCAAAACCGTCCTTCGTTTGATGATGAGCGAACCCGCCAGAACCCTGCCGTCCTGTCCGTCGTCCACGCGGGCTCGACGGTGGTCGTGGGGCGACCGTGGTAGCGTCGGCGCGTGGTGAAGGTCGGGATCGCGACTTCGGGTCGAGCCCGTGGCCGTGAACGGCCGACGATCCGGTGCACGGGCGCGAGGAGGGGCGGTTCGCGCGGCATGCGGATGGGCGGGTGGAGCGGGTCGAGACCTGAACGATCCTCCACGTCTCGCCGATCTTCCAGGCGTGATCACGCGCGCTCTTGACGTGGTGTCGATTCGACACTAAGGTTCGTGTACATCCTACACGGACCAATCATGAGCGTGACCTACCGTTATCCGCGCCCGGCGCTCGCCGTGGACTGCGTCGTGTTTGGCCTCGACGAGGAGGATCTCAAGGTCCTCCTCATTCGGCGCGGCGTCGATCCTTTCGCCGGGCGCTGGGCGTTGCCTGGCGGGTTCGTGCGCCTCGAAGAGACGCTCGACGAGGCCGCGCGGCGTGAGCTGCGCGAGGAGGCGGGCATCGAAAAGGTGTACCTCGAACAGCTTTATACGTTCGGGGCCGTCGACCGGGATCCGCGCGAGCGTGTCGTTTCGGTGACCTATTACGCGCTCGTGAAGCTCTCCGAGCACAGGGTCCGCGCCGCCACGGACGCGCGGGAGGCAGCATGGTTCGCGATCGACGACCTGCCGAAGCTCGCCTTCGATCACGAAACCATCGTCGACAAGGCGATCACGCGCCTACGCGGCAAGGTGCGGTATGCGCCGATCGGGTTCGAGCTCTTGCCCAAGAAGTTCACGCTCACGCAGCTCCAGCGCGTGTACGAGAAGGTGCTCGGGTACGAGCTCGACAAGCGAAACTTCCGCAAGAAAGTGGCCGCGACGGGGCTCTTGGTCGAGCTCGACGAGGTCGAGCAGGACGTCGCGCACCGGGCGGCGCGGCTTTATACGTTCGACGAAAAGACGTACCGCAAGCTCGAAAAAGAGGGCTTTTTGTTCGAGATTTGAGGCCGGGGAGGTCGTCATGCGCGTCGACGAGCGATTCGAGGTGGCCGCGGGCAGCGTGACGGGGCGCTCGCACGTCCTCGCCGGGAAGCCGAATCAGGACGCATTCGCGTTTCGTTCGGCCGAATGCGGGATCGTCGGCGTCGTGTGTGACGGGTGCGGCAGCGGCGCGCACAACGAGATCGGGGCGGCGATCGGGGCGCGGATCCTCGCATCGCAGGTGCTCCGCGAGATGGAGGCCGGCGCAGCGATCGGCGAGGAGGCGACGTTCGAGCGTGTGCGGGAGCGTCTGCTCGTGGCGCTCGCCTCGGCCGCGCAGGACATGGGGATCGCGCACGCGCGTGGCGTGGCCGAGTTTTTCCTGTTCACCGTGCTCGGCGTGGCCATCTCCGCCGAGCGGGCGGTCGTGTTCGGCGCCGGGGACGGGATCTTCGTCGTCGGGGACGAGGTCGTGCGGCTCGGGCCTTTCCCCGGCAATGCGCCGCCGTACCTCGGGTATGGGCTCGCGGGGGCGGGGCCGCGACTTTTGATGCATCGGGTCTTGCCCGCCTCGGCGCTCACTTCGGTGCTCGTCGGCACGGACGGCGCGGCCGATTTCGATGCGCTCGCAGGCGCGGGGATCCCCGGGGCGCACGGGGAGCGTGTGCCGCCGCTCCGGGCGTTCTGGTCGGAGGATCGGTACTTTCGGAATGCCGATGCGGTGCGGCGGTCGCTCGCGCTCGTCAATCGGGACGTGACGCGGCCGCTCTGGGACGAGCGGCGGATCCACAAGGAGCCGGGGCTGCTCGAAGACGATACGACGGTGCTCGTCGTGCGCCGCAAGAAGACGAGCGCCCCGGACTAGCAGAGGGATTTCAATGAAATGGCCGTTCGGGCTCGCCGCGAGGCGAGGACGGGAGACGTGTGCCATGGAAGTGTACATCGACGACAAACGCTTTCGCGTGCGCCCGCAGGCCTCGATCGGCAAGGGCGGCGAGGCGGACGTCTTCGACCTCGGCGGCGGCCTCGCGCTGAAGCTCTGGAAAGGCCCGGATCATCCGGACGTCGCCGGGGTCTCGGTCGAGGCGCGCGCGGCGGCGGACAGGCTCGCGCTCGTGCAGGAGAAGATGCCGTTGTTTCCGGCGGGATTGCCGGCGCGGGTCGCTTCGCCGATGGCGCTCGCGAAGGATCGGAAGGGCAGCACGATCCTCGGATACACGATGCGCTTGATCGCGGGCGCCGAGCCGCTCATGGGCCTCGGCGAGCCGGCGCGGCGCCGGGCGCTCGGGGGGGAGGGCGCGGCGAGGATTCTGCGGGATCTCCGGGCGACCGTGGCGGCATTGCATCACGCCGGTATGGTGATCGGCGATTTCAACGATCTGAACGTGCTCGTGCGGGACGACGAGGCGCACATCGTGGACGCGGACAGCTTTCAATTCGGCCGGTTTCCGTGCCCCGTGTACACCGAGCGCTTCGTCGATCCGCTGCTCTGCGAGACGAGCGAGCCGCGTCCGCGGCCCGCGCGGCCCTTCACGGCCGCGTCGGATTGGTATGCGTTCGCCGTGATGGTCATGGGCACATTGCTCTGCGTGGGGCCCTATGGCGGCGTGTATCGGCCGCGGGATCCGGCGAAACGTGTCCCCGAGGCGGCGCGGCCGCTCCGGCGGATCACGGTGTTCGACCCGGAGGTGCGTTATCCGAAGCCAGCGATCCCGTACGGGGTGTTGCCGGACGACCTTTTGCATACGCTCTCGTCGATCTTCGAGCGCGACGCGCGGGCGCCGTTTCCGCTCGCGCTCCTGGAGAGCCTGCGCTTCACGGCGTGCGTGTCGTGCGGGGCCGAGCATGCGCGGGTGCGTTGTCCGGTCTGTGATCACGGCGCGGCGCGCGAGGTGATCGTCGTGCGGGGGCACGTGAAGGCGTCTCGCAAATTCGCCACGTCCGGCACGGTGGTCGCGGCGTCGCTCGTGGGCGACGCGCCGGCGTACGTGGTGCACGAGGGGGGCGTGTACAAGCGGGAAGACGGGGCGGAGCTCGCGCGGGGGCCCCTCGACGGGGCCTTGCGATTCTGGATCCAGGGAAAAACCACGTTCATCGGGCGGCGCGGGCGGGTCGTGGCATTCGAGGCCGGGCAAACCGAGCAGGCGATTGTGGTGGACGTCCTGGGGCAGGAGCCCGCGTTCGTGGTGAATGATCGATATCGATGGTTCGTCCATGGAGGGCGCCTGTTCCGGCGCGCCGCGCGACCCTTCGGTTCGCCCCTCGCGGGCCTTGCGGAAGGCGCGGCGGAGCCCTGGGGCGAGGTGCTGGCGGGACAGACCCGCATCTGGGCCGGCGAGCGGCTCGGGTTCGGGTTTTATCGGGCGGGCGCGGTCTCGGTCGTGTTCACGTGGGACACCGAGCGCCGCGGGATTCGTGATTCGGTGAAGCTGCCCTGGCCGAGCGGGCAGATCGTGGCCGCGGACGCCGCGATCGATAAAGAGCGGGTCTGGTTTTTCGTGACGTATATGCGCGCCGGTCGAACGATGAACCGGTGCGCCGTCATAGCCGAGAGCGGCGCGCTGCTCGGCGTGGCCGAGGCCGAGGCGGGCGACGGCTCGTGGCTCGGGTCGATTGCGGGGAAAACGGCGATCGGGGGCGCGCTCCTCGTGGCCACGGACAGCGGCCTCGTGCGGGTCGAGCTCGGCCCAGGCGGGCCGGCCGAGGCGCGGCGTTTTCCGGACACCGAGCCGTTCGTGCAGGAAGGCGCGCGGATCCTCGCGGGATCCGCGGGTCTCTGGGTCGTGGGGGCGCGCGAGATCACGGCGCTCGGGATGGGTTGATTCGAAGAAAGAAACGAGAGGCGACATCATGAACCACAAGGAACTTCCGCTGCCGGTCTTTTACGATCACAAGAGCGCCGAGAAATGGGGGCATCGTCCCAAGGAGGAGCTGCTCTTCGTGGCCGCCGAGGACTGGCGCAAGGCGCTCGACATCCGTCCCGCGGGCGCGGACAAGACGAACGTGCACCTCTTGCTCATCGACGTGCAGAAGGATTTTTGCCACCCCGAGGGCGCGCTCTTCGTGGCGGGGAGGAGCGGGCGGGGCGCGATCGACGATAACCGGCGCATCGCCGAGTTCATTTACAAGAACCTCGACGTGCTCACGGCGATCACGACGACGATGGATACGCATTTCTCGCACCAGATCTTCTTCCCGTCGTTCTGGGTGGATCGCGAGGGCAAGCCGCTGACCGCGCACCGGGTGATCACGACGCGGGACGTCGACGCGGGCGAGGTGCGGCCGAACCCGGCCATGGCGAAATGGCTCTGCGGCGGGAACTACCCGTGGCTCGTGAAGCAGGTGCGGCATTATTGCGAGGAGCTGGAGAAGGCCGGGAAGTACACGCTCTATCTGTGGCCGCCGCATTGCTTGCTCGGGAGCGACGGGCACGCGCTCGTGGGGGCGATCCACGAGGCGAGGCTTTTTCATTCGTACGTGCGCGGGGCGCAGTCGTGGGTGGAGGTGAAGGGCGGCAATCCGCTCACGGAGAACTATTCGGTGCTCTCACCGGAGGTGCTCACGCGCTTCGACGGGCAGCCGCTCGGGCAGAAGAACACGCTCTTTTTGAAGACGCTGCTCGCGGCGGACGTGGTGATCATCGCCGGGCAGGCGGCGAGCCATTGTGTGAAGAGCTCGATCGACGACATCCTCAGCGAGATCGCCTCGGTCGACGCCGCGCTCGCGCGGAAGATCTACCTGCTCACCGATTGCATGTCGGCCGTGACGGTGCCGGACGGCAAGGGAGGGCTCGCAGCGGATTTCACGCCCGAGGCCGACAAGGCGCTCGCCAAGTTCGCGGCGGCGGGGATGAACCTGGTGAAGAGCACGGACGAGATCGGGCGCTGGTTGAAATAGGAGAGGAGGACGTCATGACGAACGGGAATGGGAAGGGACACGAGATCCGGCGGCTGTTCGAGGCGGCGGAGGAGGAAGGGTCGCTCTCGCCGGAGGCGCTCGCGGCGCTCGCGGCGCTCGATATCGGGGCGCAGATCCAGGCCGGGCTCGGCGTGGGCGTGGACGACGTGCAAGCGTCCGAGGTCGTGCTCGTGACGATCATGCCGGATGACTCGGGGTCGATCCGTTTCTCCGGGAACGCCGATCTCCTGCGGGAAGGGCACAACACGGTGGTCGAGGCGCTCGCTTCGTCGAAGCAGAAGGATTCGATCCTGGCGCATACGCGGTACCTGAATGGATTCGTGCTTTATCCGTACAGGCCCGTCGCGCTCGCCGAGCGAATGACCGTGAAGAACTACGATCCCACGCTCGGGACGCCGCTCTACGATCAAACGGTCGTGCTGCTCGGGACGGTGATCGCCAAAACGCAGGAGTTTGCGCAGAGCGGCGTGCCCGTGCGGAGCGTGACGTTGATCCTCACGGATGGGGCGGATCAGGGCTCGTGCAAAGCCAAGGCGAGCGACGTGCGGGTGCTCGTGCGCGACATGCTGGCGAGCGAGCAGCACATCGTGGCGGCGATGGGGATCGACGATGGGCATACGCCGTTCCGCGACGTGTTCCGGGCGATGGGCATCGAGGATCGCTGGATCCTGACGCCGCGCAGTGATGTGGGGGAGATCCGGCGGGCGTTTCGGATGTTCTCGCAATCGGCGATGCGCGCGAGCCAGCACGCGGGGTTTTCGCGGGCGGCGGCGGGCGGGTTTCTCGGGTAGCTCAGCCGCCGAACGCCCCGAACCGCCGCACGCCCGCGCGAAACACGAGGATGGCGGTGGCCGCGGCGGCGGCGGCATAGGTGTATTGCACGGCGAGGCCTCGCAGGGCGGATTTCAGGTCCATGAGGCCAATCACGACCTCGACGGGAAACCCCAGGGTGTAGCGGAAAGGCAAGGCCTCTGCGACGCCGCGCACCCAGCCGGGGAAAAGCTCCAGCGGGACGACATACCCCGAGAGCAACATGAACGTGATGAGCCAGAGCTCGAAGACGCTCGTGGAGCTCTCCAGGAAAAACGCGAGCGAGCCGATGATGGCCATCGTGAAGAAATTGATGAGCCACGCGCCGAGCAGGGAGGCGAAAAAGATCGCGAGGAGCGGGCCGCTCCGCGTGATGTCGGCATACACGACGGCCACGACGACGACCGGCAGGCAAAGGGCGGCCCGGAGCGGCAAGGCGGCGAGGTTCTCTGCGCTGTAGATCCAGAGCGGGTGAATCGGCTTCAAGAGGCGCTGGGAGAGCGTGCCCTGGCGGATCTCCTGGTTCAGTTGCCAGACGAGCCAGGAGCCCGTGCACTGGCGGACGATGAGCGCGGCCAGGAAATACCCCACGAATTCGCCAGGGCCATATCGACCGACGGGCGCCTCGCGCGCGACGGCCGTCCAGATCGAGAGGCTGACGAGTGGCATCGTCGTCGTCAGCATCCAGATCACGAGCTCGGCGCGATAGGCGAGCGCCGCCGAGAAGCCCACCCGCAGGAGCGTCGGATAGACCTGGAGCAGGTTCACCGGGTCGCCTCGGCCGGCTCCTCGGCGGGGCGCGCGAAGAGATCCCGCATGACCTCTTCGAGCGGTGGATCCTCGATCGTGAGGTCACTCGTGGGCGCGCTCGCGACGAGGTGGCTCACCGCCTCGCGCACGTCCGCTTGCGGGACACGCAGGACGGCGCGTGTCCCTTCGAGCTCGACGATCGTCCCCACACGTTCGAGGGCCGCGCGATCCGGCGGCGCGGCGAAGACGAGGACGATCCGTTTGTCAGGGCGGATCGTCTTCACCAGCTTGGCGAGGTCGCCGTCGTAGCGGAGCTTGCCCCGGTCGATGACGATGACGCGCGGGCAGAGCGAGGCGACGTCGTCCATGTAATGGGACGTGAGCAGGACCGTGGCCCCGCGCTTCTCGTTGTACTTGCGGATGAATTCCCGCACGACGAGCTGCATGGAGACATCGAGGCCAATCGTGGGCTCGTCGAGGAAGAGGATGCCCGGGCGATGCAGGAGCGCCGCCGCGAGCTCGCATTTCATGCGCTCGCCGAGCGAGAGCTGGCGCGTGGGCTTTTTCTTGAGCGCCCCGATGTCGAGCAGGGATTCGAGCTCGTGGAGGGTCTCCGCGAACGCCGCGTCGGGGATGCCGTAAATGGCCCGGTTCAGGTCGAACGTCTCGGCCGGCGGCAAGTCCCAGAGGAGCTGTTGCTTCTGGCCCATGACGAGCGTGATCGCCCGTAAAAAACCGGCCTCGCGGCGCCGCGGGACGTGGCCCGAGACCGTCACGTCGCCGCTCGTCGGGTGCAGCAATCCCGAGAGGATCTTCAAGGTGGTCGTTTTTCCCGCCCCATTCGGGCCGAGGAAGCCGACGCGCTCGCCTGGCTCGATCGTGAACGAGAGGTCCTCGACGGCACGAACCTCCTTGTACGTTCGGCGGAAAACGCTGCGCAGCGCGGCCGCGAGGCCGGCCTGGCGCTCGTGGACACGATAGACCTTCGTGAGTGCGCGGACCGCGACGGCGGCGTCCATGGGCGGCGGAGGGTAGCACCGAACGCGGCCCAGATCGGTTAGCCTCCGTCGCAGCAGTACATGACCGACTTCAAGGCGACCCCAACGTTTCCCGATCCCCTCAGCGAGGCGCCGACAGGCCTGGTCCTTTCGAGCGCCCCAGGCGATCGCGTGGCCGGTCGATACACGCTGCTCGGCCTGCTCGGGGTCGGCGGCATGGGCAGCGTCTACCGCGCCCGCGACGAGGAGCTCGAAGAGCTCGTGGCCCTGAAGGTGCTGCGGCAAGACCTCGTGAACGAGCCGGGGATGCTCGAGCGGTTCCGCCGCGAAGTGAAGCTCGCGCGCCGCGTCACCCACAAGAACGTCGCCCGCGTCTTCGACATTGGCGAGCACGGCGCCGACAAGTACCTGACCATGGAATACGTCGAGGGCGAGCCCCTCAACGTGGCGCTCGCCCGGCAAGGCGTGATGTCGGTCGCGCGCGTCGTGGAGATCGCGACGGCGATCTGCGCGGGCCTCGCCGCCGCGCACGCCGCCGGCGTGGTGCACCGGGACCTGAAGCCCGAAAACGTGCTCCTGGCGAAGGACGGGCGCGTGGTGATCACCGATTTCGGCATCGCGCGGATGCACGAGCCCGAGGGCGCGCGGACGCAGGTCGGCGCGGTGATCGGGACACCGGCGTACATGGCGCCCGAGCAGGTGCAGGGGCTCGCCGACATCGACACGCGCGCGGACATCTATGCCCTCGGCGCGATGCTGTACGAGCTTTTCACGGGCGAAAAAGCGTGGCGCGGGGAGTCGATCGTGAGCGTCGCCGCGGCGCGGCTCGTGCAACCGCCGCCGGACCCTCGCGTCAAACGGGCCGATTTGCCGACGGCGTGCGGGACGATCGTCCTCAAGTGCATGGCGCGTGATCGCGACGAGCGATATCGCACGGCGCAAGAAGTGGCCGAGGAGCTGACGAGCCTGACCTTGCCGGCCATGAACAAGCTGCCGGTGACGACGCTCGTCGCGCCCACGACGAGCTCCCGCACGCCGACACCGGCCGCGCAGGCGGCGGCGGCGGCCGAGAAGACGGTCGCGGTGTTGCCCTTTCGGAACAGCGGGCCGCCGGACGACGAGTACCTCGCGGAAGGGCTCACCGACGATCTGATCGACACGCTGTCGATGACGCGTGGCCTCAAGCTGCGGCCCCGCGGCGTGGTGATGCGCTTCAAGGGCGTCGATCAGGACCCGCGCGAGATCGGGCGCGAGCTCGCCGTGCAGGTCGTCGTCGAGGGCAGCGTGCGCAGGACGCCGGCGGGCGTGCGCATCAGCGCGCGCGTCCTCAGCGTGGCCGACGGGTTCCAGCTCTGGGCGAAGCGATTCGACCGGCCGGAGAAAGATCTCTTCGTGGTGAACGACGAGGTCGCGAAGGCGATCGCGGACGCGCTGACGGTCGACATGGCCCAGCCCGCGCGCGAGTCGCCGACGGACCCCGTGGCCGTCGAGCTCTACCTGAAGGCGCGCGTCGAGTACCGGAAGTTCTGGGTGGAGCACGTGCGCGAAGCCGTGAAGCTGCTCGAACAAGCGCTCGCGCGCGCGCCCGAGGACCCGACGATCCTGTCCGGCTACGCGAGCGCGCTCGCGCGGATGTCGTTCTTCAACGGCGACAACGCCGTGCTGGCGAAACAAGCCGCCGAGCGCGCGCTCGTGGCGGCCCCGCACCTCGCCGAGGCGCACCTCGCCATGGCGCACGGGCTCTTCCAGGCCGGCGACGGGGCCGGCGCGGTGCGGAGCGCGCGCCAGGCGATCACACGCGCGCCCGCGCTCGCCGAGGCCTATGGGCTGATCGGGATGATCCTCTCGGAGTCGGGTCCGCTCGACGAAGCGACGCGTGTGCTCGAGACGGCGCGTTCGCTCGATCCGGCGGCGCCCTCGGTGTCCCGGAACCTCGCGCGTGTCTCCATGCTGCGCGGCGACCGGGACGGCGCGCAGCAGCTCCTCGAACAGGTGCGGACGGTCGAGGGCGAGTTCGCGTACTTCGCAGGCGTTTCGCGGTACGCGATCTGGTACCGCGACGAGGCGCTCTTGAGGAGCGTCGCCGAGCGGCTGCGGAACGTGAAGATCGATGCGCCCATCCAGCGGGCGATCCGCGACGCGCTGCTCGACAAGATCTCGCCCTTCGATTCGCCGACCTTTCAGCAGGCGATGGCGAACAACGAAGGCGGATGGCGGCGGACCGCGTACTTCCGGCAGGTCGAGGTCGAGCTCGCGCTCTACGTGGGCGACGTGGCGCGCGCCATCGGCTCGATCCTGCCCTGCGCGCAAAGCGGGCTCATCGATCTCCTGTGGATGGATCGTTGCCCGCTGCTCGCGCCGCTCCGCGGGACACCAGAGTTCCAAGCTGCGCGCGTGATCGTCGACGAGCGCGTGGCGCGGATGCTGGAAGCGCTGCGCGCCGGTTAGCAGCCTGTGGACTTATCGTCGCGAGCGCCCCGAAGCTAGGGCGACGGAGCGAGGAATCCTCAAGGATTTCGAGCGATGTCGACCGACGATTCGGGGCGCGCAGCAGATAAGTCCACAGGCTGCTAGCTCGGCGAGCGGAAGAGCGCGAGCACGCTCGTGTAAAGGTCGAGCCGTGACGGACGGCCTTCGCGTGGGCTGAGTTCGAAGGCCGCGTGCATGCCGGCGATCGGGAGATCGCCAAAGCGCTGGCGGAGGATCCGCACCTCGGCGTCGGGCACGCCGTAGAGGCTTTGGCCGCGGTTCGCGCACGTCACGTAGAGGGCGAAGCGCGGCGCCGCGCCGAGCGCGTTCTTGGAGACGACACGCGCCATCGCTTCGAGTTCGGTCCTCGCCGTCTGCGCGTCCCGCACCGCGAAGGCCATGCGCAGCCCGGGGCGCGCGTCCGCGCCGATCATCACGCCTCGCCGCGAGGGATCGATCCCGCGCACGGGTCGGATCATGAAGCGCGGGCGACCGTCTTCCGTGACGTCGTCCGGCTCGGCGAGCGCGGCGAACACGAGCGGCGAGGGCGCGCCGGGGTTGTCGGCGCCGGGCGCGCATCGCGAGAGCTCGTCGAGCGCGCTGCGGCCGCCGACGCGCGTCACGAGGCCTGCGTGGACCTCGTCGATCGGCGCGAGATCGGAGACGAGGCGACACGCGGGCGAGGTCGCGACGATCGGCGAGGCGAGCCCCTTGATCGCCATCCCCACGGCGCGCGCGGTGCGCTCTTCACCGTCGGCCGTGACCACCATGCCGCCCGCGCCCACGGTGCCGGCGCCGAAGACACACGCGGAGGGCGCCGCGGCTGCGAGGCCTTCGAGCAGGCTCGTGTCGAAGCCCTCGGCCCGGTGGAAGAGCAGCGCCGAGGAGGGGCGCGCGCCGAGGGCGTGCCCGATCGATTCGCCGAGCGCGCGGGGCGCGTCTTCTGCGCCGTCGAGCGCGAACGGCGTCGTTTGCCCTCCGCTCCAGAGCAGGCCGCTCACGGCGGGGACCCCTTCGAGCTCGGCGCGCTCGTGCAGCACGCCGGCGCTGGGGACGAGCACGGTCGGCACGCCTCTCCATGCGGCCGCCACGCGACTTGCGAGCGTGCGCAGGTGCGGCAAGAGCGGGCCCGTCACGAAGACGAGCCCCCCGGTCGGGGAGGTGACGGCTCCGCGCGCCTCTCGGAGGACGCGCGAGAGCCCGTCGGGGGAGGTCACGCTGGTGCAGAAGCTCCGCGCTGCCATAGGGATGACGACGGAGTCTACCCGAGCGGACGGCCCTCTCGACAGGGGGGGCCGGGGCGGATTATCGTCGGAATGGTACGAGCTCCACGATGGGCACACCGCACGACCGGAACGACGCCTTGCGTCAAAATGAAGCGCCGACGCTTCGAGGGCGGTGGCCTGTCCGCTCGGCGGCGCGCACCGACGTCGGTAAGCATCGCAAGGGCAACGAGGATGCCTTCTTCCATGATGACGAGCTCGGGCTCTACATCGTGGCGGACGGGATGGGGGGCCATGCCGCGGGCGAGGTCGCGAGCCATCAAGCGGTGGACACGATCCACGGGATGGTGAAGCGCGGGCTCGGCACGCTCGGTCCGATCGACGGGGAGCTCGACGAGGCCCAGGCGCGCGCGGCCTGCCGGATCATGGAGGGGGCGATCCAGGCGGCGACGTACCTCATCTACGCGATGGCGGAGCTCGAGCGCGACAAGATCGGGATGGGCACGACGATCAGCGCGGCGCTTTTCCTCGGCCGATCGCTGGTCTTGGGGCAGGTGGGCGACAGCCGCATCTACCAGATCCGCGAGGGGGTCGCGGTGCAGCTCACCGAGGATCACACGTTGCTCGCCTGGCAGATCAAGCAAGGCCTGCTGACGCCCGCGGAGGCGGCGAAGGCCACGCACAAGAACGTGATCACGCGTGCTGTCGGCAACCGGGACTACGTGGAGGTCGACACGGCGGTGCTCGCGGTGCGGGCGGCGGATCGGTACCTGCTCTGCTCGGACGGCCTGCACGGCTACCTGAACACCGAGGAGATCCCGGAGGTCACGGCGCTCGGGGGCGCTGACGCGGTGACGCGGTTCATCGACCTCGCGAACGGGCGTGGGGGGAAAGACAACATCACCGCCGTTCTTGTCGAGGTTGTGTAGTCCCGGAGGAGGACGCCTCGCGTCCCCCTCTCGGCCAGGCGGAGCCCGGCCGATTCACCCCCCGAGGGAGCTCGCGTTGCGATCTCCCTAGAACATCGTTCCGATGTTCTAGATCCCGAATCATCCCGTGCAGATCCGAAGTTGTCCGTTTTGTTGACCCCTCCTTCGATTGTCTGATACCCGCCGGCAAGAAGGTCGTGACGTGGTCCGAGCGTTCACGTCGACGGAGGTAGATTCGATGAAGAGGCGATCGATGCGGAGGCGGGTCGGCGTGATCATGGGTGGATCGTCGTCGGAGCTGTCCGCCGGACATGCCGTGGCGGAGGCGCTCACGGCGCGCGGCCACGAGGTGGTCCGCCTGTCGCTCGGCGAGAGCTACGGCCCCGACCTCGCGTCCGTGGTTCAGAAAGCCCGGATCGACGTGGCCTTCCTGGCTCTCTCGGGCCGCATGGGCGAGGACGGCTGCGTGCAGGGGCTGCTGGAGCTGCTGCGCATCCCGTACACGGGCTCGTCCGTGCTCGCGAGCGCGCTGGCGATGGACAAGCTGAAGGCGAAGGAGATGTTCCGCCTGCACAACGTGCCCACGCCGCCGTACTACACGGTGTCGGTCGACACGGACCTCTCGGACCTCGACGGTCTGCACGGCTCGTTCGGGTACCCGGCGATCGTGAAGCCGCGCGGCGAGGGGTCGAGCCAGGGCGTCAGCCGGGTGTCGAACCTCGACGAGCTGCGGGCGGCGCTGGAGCAGGCGTTCGAGTACGACGACATCGCGCTCGTGGAGCGGTTCGTGACGGGCGTGGAGATCAACGTCGCGATCCTGGACGGGCAGGTGCTCGGCTCGGTGGAAGTGGCGACGCCGACGGCGATGCTGGAGGATCCCTCGGCCGAGCTCGTGAAGGTGGAGCTCTCGCCGCAGCGTGAGCGCGGCGTGCAGAACCTGGCGGAGCGTGCGGCGCGCGCGCTCGGCTGCACGGGCGCGGTGCGTGTCGATCTGCTCGTGACGGCGGGCGAGAACGAGTACGTGCTCGAAGTGAACACGCTGCCGGCGCTCTCGCCGGACGGGCTGCTCGCCCGAGCGGCGGCGACGAAGGGCTACGACTTCGGCGAGCTCTGCGAGACCGTGCTCGACGGCGCGAAGCTCGCCCAGCCGGCGCGCCGGAAGACGCCGGTGGACACGCTCTCGGCAGGCGGGTTCCGCGCGAGCGCGGCGACGGCGCCGGTCGCGATGATGAAGTCGGTGGGGTAGGCTCCTCGCGTATGCGAGTCGCTCGCCTGGAGCTCTCCGGCATCGGGCCCTTCGAGGACGCGGTCTTCGAGGTGCCCGAGCCACCCGCGGGGAGCTCGGGCGAGCTTGTTTTTTTCGAAGGGCCGAACGGCTGCGGGAAGACGACGATCGCGCAGGCGATCGCGCTCGCGGCTTGTCCGGGGGTGCTCGTCGATCGAGAGCGCCAGGATTTGCGGCTGCCGACGAACGCGTGGATGCGGCGTTTCCGGCGGCTCGTCCAGGCGCGCGCGCAAGTTCTGCTCGGTGTTCGTGATGCGGTCGGGGTGGTGCAAATCGACCAGGACTACGTGCGCGTCGCGTCGGGTCCGGGTTTCCACCTGGGTAATGATCGCGTCACGCAGGGGGCGCCGGGGCCCGCCGTCCCGCGATGCCACGCCTACGCCTTCCGGGGACACCAACCCACACCCGTGCTCGATAGCCCCGGCCCGCGGGAACTCGACGTCGAGCACATCCGACGACGCGACCTCTTCTTCGGCGAAGACCCCGCCGCCCAGTTCTTCGGCCAGCTCCTCATCAACCTCGACTACGACCGCGCCCGCACGTTCGCCTTCATCCCGCGGGCCATCGGTGAGGAACGCACCAAGCTCGAAGCTTCACACCAGTCGCTCGACGCTGCCATCCGTCGCTTCGAGGTCGCCCTCTCCCGCGTCCTCGATCGTCGCGTCGAGATCCGCTTCGAGCTCGGCCGCATCACTCCGCGTATCCTCTTCGACGATCAGGAGATCCCGCTCGACATGCTCGGCGAGGGCCTACGGAGCACGCTCTCCTGGCTCGCCGATCTGCTCGTGCGCCTCGAACTCACGCCCTGGGAGCGCAAGGACATCTCCCCGTTCGATCAGGAGTTCTGGCTCATCCTCGACGAGGTCGAGGTCAACCTGCACCCCGCGATGCAGGCGCGCCTCTTCCCCACGCTCCGCAAGCTCTTCCCGAACGCGCGCATCTACGCCACGGTCCACTCGCCCTTCGCGGTCGCCGCCGCAGGGGAAGGGACCGTCTTCTCCATCCGGCCACGCAAGGACCGCCTCGTCGCCGGGCCGCAGACCGTGATCAAGCTGGAGCCTGGGCAGTCGCTCGCCTGGGTCGTGAAAGAGGTCTTCGGCATCGAGCAGCGGTTCCTCGACGAGGAGACCGAGCGGAAGCTCGAAGAGCACGAGCGCGCCGTGAACACGCTCGCCGCGGGGCACCCCATCGACTGGCCCTCGTTTCTGGCCCTTCGCCGCTGGCTGATGGACCTCAACGAGCAGGTCGCCACGCTCGTGGCCATGCGCGAGGTCGAGGTCCAGGACTCCATCGACGAGAAGATCGAGCAGGCCGAGGACGCCGCTCCATGATGGCGTTTCGCCGCCGGAGCGCGCCCGCGTTCTGGCGCGACAAGGAGCGCAAGTACTTGTTCGATCGCGCGGGCGTCTCGGCCAAGGACGCCCTCAAGGGCTGGCAGCACCAGAACAAGAAGCTCTCGCGCTGGTTCCACGAGGAAGTCCGCCCCGAGGGCGAGCCGCGCCTTTGCGCCTACTGTGACGCGCGCCTGCGCGAGTCGTCTCCGGAGACCATCGACCACTTCGTCCCCGAGCACGCCGTCCCGGCGTGGGGCCTCTCCTGGCAGAACCTCTACCCCTCGTGCTCCCTCTGCAACAGCGGCCTGAAGAAGTCGAAGTGGTCGTGTGGCTTGCTCCGGCCCGACGGGGACGTCGCCTCCGCGGAGGCGGATGATCTCCACGCGTTCCTGCGCTGGTTCTCCTTCGAGCCGGGCAGCGGCAAGCTCGCGCCGGCCCGGCACCTCGAACGCGCCGAGCAGGCGCGGGTGCGCCTCACGATCGGGATGTTCGGCCTCAACGAGTCCACGCGTTGCCAGGCTCGTTACGACGTCTGGCAGACGCTCCTCGACGTCGCCAAGCCCCCCACCAACCACGCCCGCCTCGACGCGCTCGTCCGGAGGGGGCCGTACCGATTCGTCGCGCTTCTCTTCATGGCGCAATACGAGCGGCGCCACGACGGAGCCCCGTCCTCCCGGCGCCCGGCGGGCTGATTTCCACTCCCCGATCCCCCGAACATCGTGTCTCGCGCCCCTCGCCGCGCATCGACGGTCGCTGGTCAACGTGACGCGAGGGTGTCGCCCCGGCGTCGACGGTCGCTGGTCAACGTGACGCGAGGGTGTCGTCACGGCGTCGACGGTCGCTGGTCAACGTGACGCGAGCGGGTCACCTCGCGTCGAGGGTCGCTGGTCGACGTGACGCGAGCGGGTCGCTTCGCGTCGACGGTCGCTGGTCACCGTGACGCGAGCGGGTCGCCGCGGCGTCAGGGGGCTCGCGTCATCGTGACGCGGAAGGGTCGCCTCGTGGCGACCCCCTCACGCGTCGTTGTGCTTCCTCGCCAGCGTCCCGAAGAGCCAGTCGCAGAGCGGGAACGTGATGTTGAAGTTCTCGTGCGCCATGCGGCCGAGGTCGTGGTGGAGCGCGTGTCTCTCGCGCAGGGCGCGGACGAGGTGGCTTCGCGCGAGGCGCGAGCGCTCTGGCAGGTGGTAGGCGAAGTGGAGCCACTCGTAGGTCAGGAAGTAGCCCATGGCGGTGGCCACGAAGAGCCAGCCGGCGTTTGGGGTGGCGACGGCGAAGAGCAGGAGCGCGACCGGCAGGGCCACGCCGCCGAGGACCACGAGGAGCATCACGGGGGGAAAGAGGACGATGGAGAAGTCGGCCGCGGACTCGCACGCCATCGCCTCGTGCGTGAAGAAGCGGTGGTGCCGCAGGGTGTGGCGCTCGTAGAGGATCGGCAGGAGCTTCTTCCTCCGGTGCATCGGGCCGCGGTGCACGAGGTACTCGACGAGGTTCGCGAACAAGAAGGTGCTCGGGACGACGAGCGCTTCGAGGAGGCGGACACGCTCGACGCGGGCGATGGCGAACACGATGACGCCGAGCGAGGCGAGGCTCGTGAACGTGAAATGCGCCCAGCCGGACGCGCGCGTGCCCGGCCTGCGTTCGGCGCGGTCCTGGCCGCGGAAGGCGAGCACGTGCGGCGGCGTCATGCTCGAAGTCTAGTGCGAGGCCGCCGTGCCTCCGCGCTTTTCCGAAGGCATTCTGCGGAGATGCTCCGGACGAACGGACGCCATGAAATCCCCCCGCCTTGGACGCTCTCGTCGCGCCGAGCTTCGTGCTAGGTTGCGCGCGAAATGGAGCGGCACGAGCTCGAGGGTTTGACGCGTGAGGAGCTGATCGCGCTGGCGGAAGAGCTCGGCATGGCCCGCCCGCGCGCGCTCACGATGCCGGAGCTCGTCGACGAGATCGTGACGCGCACGGCGCGGAGCGAGCGGGACCGCGCGCGGTCGCGTGGATGGATGGGGCGAGCGAGGGATCTGCTCGCAGGCGTGATCGAGCGAGGTCTGCACCTGCCCGACGTGGCGAGCGCCGTGCGGAGCGCGCCGCCGCCGGCGAAAGGTTGGCCGACGGCGCCGCCGCCGCTCGCGACCGTGACGCTCGCGGAGATCTACGCGGCGCAGGGGTTCGTGGACAAAGCGATCGGCGTGCTGGATGAGGTGCTCGCGCGGGAGCCGGAGCACACGGAGGCGCGCGTGCTGAGGCAGCGGCTCGTCGCAGGAGGAGCGGCGCCCGCAGTCGAGGAAGAGATGCGGAGGGAAGCCGTGACCACGCCGAGCAAGACGGACAGCGAGGAACAGCCCACCGAGGACGAGAGAACGACGGAAGCCGCGGAGGTCGAGGTCGCGGCGGAAGCGGCGCCGGTTGCGGAAGCGGTCGCGGAAGCGGAAGCGGCGCCGGTCGCGGAAGCGGAAGCGGAAGCGGCGCCGGTTGTGGAAGCGGTCGCGGAAGCGGAAGCGGTCGCGGAAGCGGTCGCGGAAGCGGAAGCGGCGCCGGTTGCGGAAGCGGTCACGGAGGCGGAAGCGGTCACGGAGGCAGAAGCGGAAGCCGAAGCGCCTGCGTGGTCGGCGCCCGAGGCGGATGCCATCGAGGAGCTGCCGCTGCCCGAGCGCTACGACGTCGACGAGATCGTGGCCATCGCCGTCGATCCCGCGACGATCTACCTCTACTGGGAGGTGCGGCCCGTGAGCCTCGCGCGCGCGCGGTCGCGGCACACCGACGGCGCGCTCGTGGTGCGCATGGTGCAAGTCACCCCGAGCTGGGATGGTCCGATCATCGAGCAACGGGACCTGCGCATCGACGCGCTCTTCGGCGACGCCTACCTCCGCAACTTGCAGCACGGGTCCAACGTGCGCGTGAGCATCGGCTGGCTCGCGCACGGCATGTTCGAGCCCTTCGCCATCGGCGCCGAGGTGATGACGTCGCGCAGCGAGCCCACGACGTCGGTCTCGACGCGCGTCGCGCGATGGACGCCCGAGCGAGGCGCACACGGCCCGGCCGGTGTCGCGGCCGCAGCGCCGGTGCGCGCGGCGGCCGGGGCCCCCGCGCCCGCCGAGATCGAGGCGATGCTCGGGCCGATCCTCACGGGCACCATGGCCCCCGCGCAGCAGGGCGCGGCCGGGCGGATCGAGGCGATCGGCGCTCGATGGCCCACGCTCGATTTCGGCGACCGCGGCGCGCCCGCCGAGGCGCCGAGGTCGAGCGCGCCCGCGCGCGGCGGCGCGAGCGAGCTGCCTCGTGGCGGCGCGAGCGAGCAGGTTCGTCCCGGACCCCGCGAACGGTAGGTCACGACGACAAATCGTCGGATCGTGCGCAACTCGTCGCGGCTCGCGTCGATGTACGCGCATGGTCCAACGAGTTGGCTCTGAAGTACGGTCCTCCATTCCCCTGGCCCTCGCCGCCGCGCTCGTCGTGCTTCTCCACGTGACGCCGGCGCGCGCCGCGTCGACGTTGCCGGACGACGACTGGGCGTTCCACGCGGTCGCGGATCTCGACGACGCCTCGATGCACGAGCTCTGGAGCGACGGCGCGTCGCGGGGATCGTTGTGGGTCTCGTTGCAGGCGTCGTTCGTGCGTCGCGACGAGGGGAGAAACGATCTCGGCGCGATGGTGCTCGTGGGGGTCCCGATCGAGCGGATCGCCGAGCCTGCGGGGGCACGGCGCGCGCGAGGCCGCGTCTCCAAGGCGACGAGCGTGGATCCGGTCGCGCTCGCGCCCGCACCGGAGCCCGAGCCTTCTGCCGCACCGGCGGCCGAGGCGGTGGCGCCACGGGAAGCGCCGCGGCTCGTGCTCTCGCCGTCCGTCGCGCGCGCCGTCGTGTCGGCGGCGATCGAGCATGCGCGCCTCGAAGAGCACGTCGCGCGCGTCGACCGCGTGGCGTCCCGTGCACGCGCGTCCGCCCTCCTGCCCGAGCTTCGGCTGCGCGTGACGCGCCTGCTCGACGAAGCACGCGCGCTCGCGCCGACGGAGTACGATCCGGATCGCGTGACGGCGTCCGGCGGATCGAGCCTGTGGCTCGAAGCACGCGCGACGTTCCGCCTCGATCGGCTGGTCTTCGCCGACGAGGAGGTCGCGCTCGAACGGCTGCGCGAGGAGCGCGCCGCCACGAGGCACAAGCTCGAAGCGCGTGTCCTCGAAGCGCTCTTCACGTGGCAACGCGCATGCGTGGAGCGAGACGACGAAGCGCTTGAGCCGGAGGCGCGGACGCGCGCGACGCTGGTGGTGCTGGAGGCGGAGAGCACGCTCGACGTGCTGACGGGGGGCTTCTGGTCGCGGTGGAAGGCGGCGCGGCTCGGAGAGGACGCGACGGCGACGCGGTGATCGTGCGCCGATGCGTCGGCGCCGAGATCGCGAAGCGTCCCCCTCGGGACTAGAGGATGTCCGAGGACAACTTCACCCAGCGCTCGGCCGTGCCGACGTCGCCGTCCTTGTCCTTCACGCTGGCCTTCACGAGCAGCGTCTTGCCGAGGAGCTGCTCGATGTCCGTGCCGCCGTCGATCTGGAAGCGCAGGCCGTAGAGCTTGCAGAACCCGCCCTCGTCAGGGTCGAACGTGAAGATCACGGTGAACGGGTTGATGTCGAGATCGAGCTCGTCGACGTGGCCCGTCAGCGTCGTGATGCTCCCGGACTGGCGCAGGTTCTTCATGCGCAGGGCGATCCAGATGTGATGGCCGCCCTGCGGGCCGGCCTCGATCTGCGCGAGTTCGTAGTCGCTCGTCGGCAGATAATCCGCCTGGCCCTTGCCCACGAAGAGCGTCGGCGGGCCATCGTTCGGCTTGCAGATGTCCGCCTTTCCCTTGGACCAGCCGGCGTTGTAGTCCTCGAGCATCGCGGGGTTCACGTACGAAGCGCCGCAGACGCCGCCGGTGCACGTCTGCGGCGCCTCGCAGCTCGGCGCCATCGAGCCGGCACACGCGGCCGCGAGGTCGACCCGCAAGAGGAGCGTGCGGCCCGCGCGGATCGTGCTGCCCGCGGTGCGGACGACGAGCGGCAAGCTCGTGCCGCCGAAGGCCTCGATCTCGACGTCGACGTCGTCGCCGTCTTCGAGGTCCGAGAAGCCGATCTCGAGGGGGATCTGAAAGGGAGACGCGCCGTCGGAGAAGAGCTCCTCGTCGCGGACGACGGCGCCGTTGATCTTGCGGATCACGTGCAAGCGCAGGACGTCGACGCCGACACGGAGATCACTCGTGACGCCGACGACGAGGTGGCCCCGGCGGGGCTCACCGCCGGAGCAACCAGAGACGAGGAGGAGGAGCGGGACGAGGAGGGAGAGAAGTCGGACGACGATAGGCATGACGGACCTCGCGACGGGAGAGGATGCGAGGTGGCGTGGGCGCGTCCGTCAGTCGATGCCTTCGAGGGCCTTGAGGAACTTGTCGGCAGGGACGAACTCGGTGAACCGCTGCCGCTCCTTGCCGGTCGAGTCGTAGATGACGACCGTCGGAAGCCCAACCACCTTGTACTTGCCCTTCACCTGCTCCACCGCGGGATCCTCGTCGTTGGTCGCGTCGACCTTGACCGCGACGAAGTTGCCCGCCTTTTCCATGACGCGCGGATCGGAGAAGGTGTGCTTCGTGAACTCTTTGCAAGCACCGCACCAGTCGGCCGTGAAATCGACCATCAGCGGCCGCTTTTCACGCTGCGCCCTCTCCATCGCCTCCTTCTCGGAGTGCTCCCACGTGAGGAGCTGCTTGCCGGCCGCCGCCTCCGCCGTCGCCACGACGTGCGGCATCTCGGGCGGCAGCTCGATGCTGATCCAGAGGATGAAGCCACCGGCCGTCGCGGCCGTGATGCCGAGCGCCTTGCGGATCTTCACGCCGAGGCCGCCGTCGCTCCAGTCGAGGTGCACCGCGCCGAGCAGGATGCCGAACAGAATCGCAGCGCCGCCCGCGACCATGAAGATCGTGTCATGGCGTGCCACCTTGGTCATCGCCGGGATGGCGTAGCGCAGGAAGTAGAGCGCGCAGACGAGCAGGACGGTGCCGAAGAACGACTTCACAGACACCATCCACTTGCCGCCCTTCGGCAAGCCAACGGCGAACGCGCCGACGAGGAAGAAGGGCAGGCCGAGGCCGAGCGCGTAGCAGAAGCCCACGAGCGCGCCGAGCAGCACGCTCTGCGTCTTGCCGATCCAGAGGATCACGCCGGTGAGCACGGGGCCCGTGCACGGCGCGGCGATGAGGCTGCTCACGAGGCCGAGCACGAACGCGCCGCCATACCCGACGCCGCCGACGCTGGAGAGCCGCTGCATCAAGCCTTCGGGGAGCGTGAGCTCGAAGGCGCCGAACATCGACGCGGCCATCGCGCCCATGACGATCGCGATCCCGACGTTGACCCACCACTTCTGGAGCGCCGCGCCGAAGAGGTTGCCCGTGAGCGCCGCGCCGACGAGCAGCGTGGTGAAGAGGACCGCGATGCCCATGACGAACGAGAGCGAGAGCAGAACGGCCTGCTTTCGGCTCGACGCCTGCTTGGCCCCGAAGACGCTGACCGTGATCGCGATCATCGGGTAGACGCAGGGCGTGAGGCACGTCAGGAGGCCGCCGGCGAACGCACCCACCGCGCCGCCGACGAGGCCGTAGTCCTCGCGCAGGCGCGTGAAGAGATCGCGGCTGTCCTCCGCCGCGAGAGCCGCGGAGGGCGAGAGCAAGAGCACCCCGAGCGCGAGCACGGCGAGGGCGAGCGGCGCGAGCGATCGAGGCGCAGGGAGAGGAGGTTGAGCACGTCGGAAGGCGGGTCGCACGGCGCGTATGTTACCAAAGGGTCGGGCGTTCGGCCCGAACCGCGAGCAACGTCCGCGTCAATCGGCCGGCAGGCGAGCGAGGGCCTGGCGGGCCGCCTCGACCTCGTCGCGGAGCGCGATGGCGGCGGCCCTCCGGCCGGACGTGGTGCGTTCGACGAAGGCCTCGAGCCAGCGGCGGGCGTCGTCCGGTCGGCCAGCATGCAAGGCCAGCAGGCCGAGCACGAAGCGGCCGTAGCCGTTGCCCGCGGGCGCGACGGCGAGCCGCTCGATGAGATCGCCGATCCCATCGACGTCCTGCCCGAGCGCGAGCCGCGAGAGCGCGAGGTGCCCCTGGTAGAGAGGCTTGTCCGTCGTGCCCCAGCGCGCGGCGCGCGACATCGCGGCGATCGCCTCGGCGAAGCGGTGATGCAGATAAAAAAGGCTGCCGAGGGTCCAGTAGTGGAACGCCTTGCGGCTCGCGGGGCCGATGCGCGCGGCGAGGCGCAGGTGCGCGGCCGCGCCCTCGACGTCGCCGAGGGCCTGTTTGGCGCGCGCCGCGTCTTGGTGGGCGACGTCGGGCAAGACGTCGAGCGTGAGCGCTTGCTCGGCGATCGCGGCGGCCTGCGGGAAGCGGCCCTCCTCGTAGTAGGCGAGGTAGAGCTGGCGGAGCAACATGGCCTGCGTCGTGCGATCGAGCTGCGCGCGGGTCGCGAGGCCGCGGCGGGCCCAGAGCGCGCGGGAGCGCGGCGTCGGCGCTTCGAGCGCGCGGCGGAGCATGTCCTCGGCGAGCACGGATTTCGGCCGCGCGGGGCGCTTCTTCGCCGGGGCCTTGGCGCGCTCGCGACGCGCGGAGGGCTCTTTCGCGACGGCAGCGGCGATGTCCGCCTTCGGCGCGCGCTCGCGCGAGGTGCGGCGCGGCGCCTTTGGCTTGGCCGTCTTCCCCGCTCCTGCGGGCGCGAAGGAAGCTGGGTTGTCCTTCGCCTTGCTCACGGATCGAGCTTAGCAAGGCCCATCCAAGCGTCCAGAATTCGACAGCACCTCTGTACGAGGCCGTGCCCCCTCGCGCGGCGAGGTTGCGCCTCGGGCGGAGGCACGCCAAGGTCTCGACGCCATGGGCCAGCGGGTAACGGAGCAGGGTGGTTCGAGCGCGAGGAGGGGCCTCGCCGGGGCCTCCCTGATGCTCGCGCTCGGGTTCGTCGGGGTCGGGTGTGGTCGCCCGGCGACGCGCGCCGAGTGCGACGAGATCCTCGACAAGAGCGCCGCGATCGAGCTCGCCTCGCAGAACGTGACGGACCCGGCCGAGGTGCAGAAGAGGACGGCCGCCGTTCGCGCCGCGCGCGGGGAGGAGCTCGTCAGCAAGTGCGTCGGCCGCCGGATCACGCAGCGCGCGATGGAGTGCGTGCGCAAGGCCACGACGGCCGAGCAGGTCGATCGGTGTCTCGAATGAGCAAACCGGCGACCCGCGCCGAGGTGATCACGACGCTCGGGATCGTGCTCCTCGTCGTGGGGTTCGTCGTGTCGAAGCCGGTCCGTCGCTCGCTTTCGGCGCATCCTTCCCCGGACGCGTGCGCGGCGCTGCTCGACCGTTACGTGGAGCACATCATCCACGCGATCGACGAGAAGCCGCCGGCCTCCGAGCTCGCCACGCGCAAGGCGCAGGCGCGGACGCTCGCCTCCACGGATCCCACGTTCGCTCGCTGCCCGACCTACCTCACTGTCGACGAGGCCGAGTGCGCGATGCGCGCGAACAATGCCGACGAGTTCGAGCGATGTCTTCCGTGATGAAGTCCGACAAGCCAGAAGAATGGCGCCCGTGGGCGCGCAGGATTCCAGCGGTCGTGTCGATCTACACGTCGTTTCCTGGTCGCATCGGCGGCCCCTATGGTAGGTTCTGTTCGGGCCTTCAGGAGCCTCATCGATCGCCGTGAAAGTCATCTCACCGCTTCTCGGCTTCAACAACAACGTCAAGCACAAGGGGCGTGTCTTCCATATTCAAACGGAAGACTCGGGGCACCGTCACCCGCACGTGATCACGCATCTTTTTGCGGACGGCGGGCGCATCCTGAAGACCCTGAAGACCTCCTACGCGGAGCACCTCAACGAGGCGAACGTGCAGGAGACGGTCCGTCAACTGATGAAGGATCAGCACAAAGCGATGTTCGTCGCTTTGCGAGACGGGCAGTTCGACCACATTTTCGAGGACAAGGTGGAGGCCGCGGCCCCCGCCGCTGCGCCTGCGCCGGCCGCTGCTGCGCCCGCGCCTGCACCGCCGCCGCCGCCCGAGCCTGCGCCTCCGCCGAGCTACAACCCGGCGCTGCCGCAGCGCCCCTCCGTGCTCATGAACGCGGCGGATCTGCAGGCCGCGCTCCGCGGAAAACCGCCCGCGTCGCAGGCCGCGGTGCCGTCGAGCGCGGAGATCGATCTGCAGCTCGCGGCGCTCGAACAGCAGACGAAGGCGCCTGAAACGCCGGCGTTCGTGCAGCAGACGCAGGACGTCCCGCCGCCGCCCGCGTCGATCAAGAAGGGCGGCGCGCTCTTCACGGCGGGCGTCTACCGCGCGCTCGGCACGCCGGAGCCCGCGTCGTCGCCGTCGTCGTCGGCGGGTCGATACGCGCAAACGCGCCCCCCGGCCATCTTCGCGACCGCGCGTCCCGCGCAGGGAACCTCGATCTTCGGGGAAGATCTCATCAGCGAAAAATCGCTCGACGAGGTCATCCTGAGCTACCTGGCCGAGGACCTCGAGGGCGGCGAGAGCCCGTAGCCGCGCTCTCGTCCTTTCGAGGAGGCTCGTGCGCAAAGCTCGCCTCGCGCTCTCGAACAGCTTGTGGCTCTACCCGCTGTCGATCCTCGCGATCGTCAGCGTGACGGCGTTCGTCGCGCTTCGGCTCTTCGATCTTTCGCACGCACAGCCCGGCGGCGTGACCGCGCTCTTCGGCGAGATGTCGCCCGACGACGCGAGCCGGATCATGGGCGGCACGGGCGAGGTGATCGCGGCGATCCTCGGGATCGTCATCACGGTCGCGTCGATCATCGTGCAGCTCGCGGCGACGCGGTACACGCCGCGTATCACGGACATGTTTTTCCGGGACCGGACGAACCGCGCGGTGATCGCGTTCTTCGTGGTCTCGGCGGTCTTCTCGCTCTGGGTGAACTACGCGATCCGGCAGGCGGCCGATCCGGCGCAATCGTTCGTCCCGCGCTTCGGCGTGATCGGCTCGATCGTGCTGCTCACGCTGAGCCTGCTCGTGATGGCGCCGTACTTCAATTACGTCTTCGACTTCCTCGAACCCGACAAGATCGTCGAGCGCATCCGACGAGGCGGCGTGGCGCAGGCGCTCCGGCGCTCACGCGGCGAGTCGGAGGAGGAGGTCGACGGCCGGCGCATGACCGCGCTCTCGGCGCTCGAACACCTCGCCGACATCGGGCTCAACGCGATCGAGCAGAAGGACAAGGGGATCGCCTCGAACACGGTCGACGCGATCTGCGACCTCGTGGTCGCGTACATGCCGCACAAGAGCGAGCTCGACGATCGCTGGTTCTCGATCCGCGGGCGGCTGCTCAAGGACGCGGACTTCGTGAGCATGAACGAGGTCGCGCTCGGCAAGCTCCAGAGCGATCGCACCTGGCTCGAATACAAGGCGCTGCGGCAGTTCTTGATGGTCTTCCGCGAGGCGCTCACGGAGATGCCCGACATCGTCAACCGCATCGCGATCGGCACGCGGTACATCGGGCTCGCGGCGCTCGCGGCGGAGGACCGGGCCGCGCTCGCGACGGTGATCAAGTTCTTCAACACGTACATGCGCCGCGCGCTGAACGCGCGGGACGTGCCCGCGGCCTACAACTGCCTGAACCAGTACCGCTACCTCGGCGAGAAGATCCTCTCGCAAGGATGGGGCGACGAGGCGCTGCGGATCGCGGGGCATTTCAAGTACTACGCGCAGACGGCGCACGCGATGAAGCTCGCGTTCGTCACCGAGACCGTGGCCTTCGACCTCTGCGCGCTGAACGAGCTCGCCTACGATCTCGGCGCGGACGTGCGCGACGAGCTGCTGCACAACTTCCTCGAGGTCGACAAGGAGGCGGAGGTGGCGCAGCAGGAGCAGTCGCTCCGCGGCGTGCGCAAGGCCCAGGTCAAGCTCGCGACGTACTACCTGCAGAAGGGCGAGATCGATCTGGCGCGGCGGATCCATCGCGACATGCGCGACGAGCGGCCCGATCGGCTGCGCTCGATCAAAAACGAGATGCTCGCCGTGACCACCAACGAATTTTGGGAGATCAACGATCGGGGTGTGGTCTTCGAGTACATCGAGCCCGCGAGGCACGCCCATTTGCACCAGTTTTTCGAGTGGTTTCCCCACCTCGATGGGCCACAACGCGAGGCGGGCGGGCCGAAGCAGCCTGCTTCCGCTGCCCCCGCGTCCGGCGGCGCGCACGAAGGCTGAGCCAGACAGCGCGCATTTCCGACGCAAATCGGCCGGGTCCGGGGGTAGACTGCTCGCATGATCGGGCGGACGGCCCGCTACGTTTGGGTCCTTTCAGCGCTCCTCGGCGCGGGCTGCACGCCCGAGCTCGGCGATGTGCCGTTCGCGTGCGGCACAGGCGGGCTTTGCCCGGAAGGGTATTCGTGCCAGGCCACGGTCTGCGTGCGTGACGGCGCGAGCCCCACGAGCCGCAGGCCAAAGCGCGTCGCCTGGATCAACCCGCCCGAGATGTTCTGGCTCTCGGCCCCGGGCGGGGGCGCGACGCTCCTCGTGAACGACGGCTTCACCCCGGGCGCGCGCGGGATCTACGAGATCCACGTCGCGCCCGACGGCAACGTGTCCGAGCCGCGCGCGATCTTCACCTACGGCGGCGCGGTGATCTCCTCGGCCGTGGTGCCGCTGCCGGACGGTCGTTACGGCGTGGTGCTCGTGCGGTTCCCGAACGTCGACTCCGACGAGACGACGCTCGAGCTGCTCGGGATCGAGCGCACGTCGGCGAGCGGATCGACGCCCGCGGTGGAGAAGCTCTTCTCCACGACGACGCCGTTCCTCGGCGGCGTGGAGCCTCCATACGTCGGCGCCGCGATCGACGGGACGACGCTGAACATCGCGTGGACCGTGCCTTCCGGCGGCGGGCGTGTCGAGGTGCTGCACCTCGAACGGCAAGGCTCGCTCTGGAACCCCACGTGGAAGGCGTCGGCGAGCCTGCCGCCCGACGTGCCGCCGCTCTCCGGCGACTGCCAGCTCTTCCGCGACGACGGCGGCGTGCTCACGGTGCGCGTGGGCTTCGAGAGTTACGCGCTCTCGACGCTGGATCCCGCGACCGCGATGGACGGCATGGTCTCGATGACGACCTTCGCGCCGACGACCGACGAGCCGCTCTTCGGCTGGAAAGACGGCGTCTTTGCGATGCGGCGCGGCGACTACGATCCGGCGAACGCGGCGTTCGCGGTGAGCTACGTGTTCACCCCGGCGATGGGCATGCCCACGGAGGACAAGGGCTTCACGATGCCGGAGACGACGACGCCCTTCGTGGGCACGCCGTTCGAGGGAGGCGCGCTCGTCGCGCCGGTGTCGCGTGATCCGAAGCTGCCGACGGTCGACGTCGCGTGGCGTTCGCCGACGGAGCCGCTGCGGATCGTGGCGAGCGTGCCGCGCACGAGCACCGGATCGATCTTCTCGTCGCGCGCGTATGGGCTCGGCGACAAGGCATACGTCGCGTGGACCGAGTTCTACGAGTCGAACATGGACCTCTGGATCGGCGTGTCGGATCTGCGTCGCGAGGGCATGGGGATGCTCCTCGGTCGATCGAACCACGTGCGGGGTCTCTCGCGGCCGGTCGGAGGGCCGCAGGTCGAGAAGGCGGAAGGGCAGGGGGCACCTTGAGGGGATCGAGGGGACGGGTTCTTTCGGGCGCGATGGTGGCCGCGCTCGGGATGTTCGGGGCAGGTTGCGGGGAACCTTCGTTCGGGGAGATGCCGGCGCTCTGCGCAGAGGACGGCGCTTGCCCCGAGGGATACGACTGCATCCACGGCGTCTGCGCGCTGCCGGGCACGCCGGTGCCCGTCACCGTCGGCTCCGTCCCTTACCTGCGTGGCTCGGACATGCGCGTGGTGCCGCAAGCGTCGGGCGTGCTCGTCGTGTGGGAGACGTACGCGTACTCCGACGACGGGCAGCGCTTCGTGGGCGCGCGCGTCTCGCCCGCGGGCGCCGTGAGCCCGCGCATGGACATCGTGGGCCGCTTCGTCGCGGACAGCGACTCGCTCGAACCCTACTTCGACGTCCTGCCCGTGAGCGGGGATCGCGTGCTCGTGGCGATCAGCTCGCCCTCGCTCCCGGAGGATCCCTCGGTCGAGCCGCGCCTCGTCACGTACCGCGTCGATCTGCCGCCGGAGGGGCGCGAGGATCAACCGGCCGCGTTCGAATCCGCGTGGGCCAAGGAGGAGCGCCTCGCGACCGTGGGCTACGGCGCGGTGAGCTTTCCGAAGCTCCTTCACCGCAGCAATCGTGTCGAGCTCGGCTACGTCCGATCACGGACCACGACCATCGACAACAACCTCGAGACGATCGCGGAGCTCGCGATCTTCTCGATGCAGGAGGACGGGACGCTCTTCTCGCCCGATCCCACGTACCACCCGGCCCGCGCGAATTTGCCCGTCGCCGTGGGGGTCCTCGGCGGGTTCGGCACGAGCACGGGCGCGTGGTGGATCCTCGACAACGAGCGGCCGAGCGCGGTGCTGCTACCGGACGGCGGCGGCGAGGCGGAGGTGAAGCTCGGTCGCCTCGCGGTGCCGGTCGGGGCCGACGACACGTCGCTCACGTACATCGAGCCCTCGGCGCGCACGGGAGACAAACAGCCGACGGATCCCGTGTCGGGGCCGGCCGCGCTGCGCACGGTCGCGGCGCCCGTGATCGGGGATCCCATGCCGCCGGCCGAGACCTCGATCGGCGCGCTGCCGGGCCTGCGCGACACGCCGCGCCCCGCGTGGATCGGACGGCAAGGCGCAAAGCCGATCCTCGTGACGCCCGGCGAGGCCGTCGATGCCCCCGAGCTCATGGTCTACCTCGTGGATCCGGCGAGCGCCGCGACGACACGCGTGGCTTCGATTCCGCGGCTCTCGACGCGCACCATCGGCGCGCTCCATGCGGTCCTCAGCTCGGGCAAGCTCTTCGTCGGCTGGCTCGAGACGGACGAAACGTCGGCCACGATCCGCATGGCCATCCTACCCGAGCCCGAGCCCCCGGCGGCACCTTGAGGCGCGTATGAGCATCGGCTCCATTGGCTCCCAGCCTCTGTTCGCAGGCAAGTACCGCCTCATCCGCATGCTCGGCAAGGGCGCGATGGGAGAGGTCTGGCTCGCCGAGGAGGAAGGGCCGCGCAACTTCCGCCGCCGCGTCGCGGTGAAGCGCCTGCTCGCCGCGGGCGACATCGGCGACATCGCGACCGACTCGTTCGTCGCCGAGGCGCAGGTGATCGCGCGCCTCGATCACCCGAACGTCGTGCGCCTGATCGAGCTCGGCAACGCGGAGGGCGGGCTCTACCTCGTGCTCGAGTTCGTCGACGGCGCCGCGCTCGATCGCATCTTCAAGCGCACGGGCACGCTCGCGCCCGCGACGGTCGCGTACATCGGCCGCGAGGTCGCGCGCGCGCTCGAGGCCGTGCACGGCATGTGCGACGAGAACGGCAACAACGTCGGCGTGGTGCATCGCGACGTGACGCCGTCGAACATCCTCGTCGCGCGCGACGGCCGCGTGCGGCTCTCCGACTTCGGCGTGGCGCGCATCTCGGGCCTCGGCGGCGAGAAGACCGAGACCGGCGTGTTCAAGGGCAAACTCCCGTACATGCCGCCCGAGCAGGCGCGCGGCGAGCCCTTCGACGGGCGCGCGGACGTGTTCGCGCTCGGCATCACGCTCTTCGAGGGGCTCCTCGGGCGCAGGCTGCGCAAAGCCGAGACGCAGACGCAGCTCCTCATGATGATCGCGAGCGAGCCGGTCGCGCGCGTGCACGAGATCATGCCGGGCGTGCCCGACGCGCTCGCGCACGCGATCGATCGCGCGACGGAGCTCGATCCACGCCGTCGCATCGCGGACGGCAGTGAGCTCGCGTATTTGATGGACGAGGCGTTGCGCGCGCTCGGGCCGACGGCCGTGAAGGACGCGCAAGCCGAGCTCCGCGCGCGCGTCGAGCAGGTGGCGGGCGCGCCTGCCGGCGGATCGAACGCGCCGGGCACGGGGCAAGCGAAGCGGCCGCAAGAGTGGAGCATGCAGCTCGGCACGGGCGCGCAGCGGCCGAGCGCATTTCCCGTGGAGACGACGCGCTCGTCGGATGCGCCGGGGCAACCCTCGTACGGCACGTACGGGAGCGCGGCCCAACCCGGGACCAACGCGGGGCGTATCTCGACGTCCGGGCATCACCTCTCGACGATGGGCGCGCCGGGATCGTCGCCCGGATCGAACCCGACGAGCGGCGGCCTCGGCGTGACGAACGTCGCGAGCTTCGCGGACGCGGGCGCGCCGTCGAGCTTGCAGGCGAGCGGGCGTCGCTCGATGGTCCTGCCCGTGCTCGCGCTCGCGGGCTTCACGATCCTCGGCGGCGTCGCGGCGTTTTTCGTGCTCTCGCAGAGCGCATCGGGGCCACGCACGGATGCCTCCGCCGTGTCGGCGTCGCCGTCCGCGGTCGCGCCTGCGCCGACGGCGTCGATCGCGGCTGCGCCGAGCACGGCGGAGCCCGACGCGCAGCCGACGACCTCGGCTTCGGGCGCGACCTCGTCCACGCCGGCGGCGACGGTGGCGCTGGGGACGGGCGCGCGGACCGTGAATCCGCGGCAAGGCGGGCAAGGGGCGACGCCGACGTCGACCGCGTCCGCGGCCGTCGAGGAAGCGAACTCGAACGAGCCGGGTACGCTCGTCGTGTCCGTCTCGCCTTGGGCCGACGTGACCGTGGATGGTCGTTCGGTCGGGACCACGCCGCTCGCGCCGATCTCGCTCGCGCCGGGCCCGCACTCGGTGGTCTTGCGCAACAGCGAGCTCGGCGCGTCGCGCAGCCTGTCGGTCACGATCAAGCCGGGCAAACCATCATCGGTCCGGGTGGATCTGCGCAGAGCGGAGTAGGGTTTGCCATGAAGAACGGGACGCGGAGCATGGGCGCTCGGCTCGGGCGAGTCGCGGTGGCGGTGTCGATGTGTGCGGCGCTCGGCGCTGCGGGGACGGAGGCGCGAGGGGAGGATCTCGCGAGCGTCGTGGCGAGGGCGCGCGAGCAGGTCGAGAGCGGCGCGTTCGCGGACGCGCTGCGCACGCTGAACACGCTGCCGAAGTCGGAGATCCCGCCGACGCTCGCGGTGGAGGCGGGCCTCTTGGAGACGCAGGCCGCGCTGGTCACGAAGGGCGAGGCGGCGGGCGCGCAGGCGTGCACGAAGGCGATCATCGCGGCGGGCTACGATCCCGAGGTCGCGCGGGATCAGTCGCCGAAGGTGCGCGCCGCTTGCCGCACGGCCGCGGAGAGCGCGCGGAAAGATCGGATCGAGCGGGCGGGCGTGAAGCTCTCCGATCTCGAGATCGAAGCGCCCGAGGTGGCGTGGGCGCCTGTGCGGATCTCCGCGACGGCGAGCGTCGCGCCGCCGTGGCTGCGGGTCATCGCGCGGGTTCGATCGAGCGCGATCGAAGGCTCGTTTGATCTTCCGCTCGCGCCTTCGCCCGACGGGCCTCTGCGCGGCACGCTCGATCCTTCGTTCATCCGGCCGAAGGCGAAGCTCGACATCACGATCGTCGCGCAGGACAAGTTCGGGGATCTCGCGACGACCGCGCTCACGAAGACGCTCACGGTGCCTGCCCAGGAGGCGATCGTCGCGCTCGGCGACGTGCCGGGCTCGGCCGTCGTGCTCGTCGACGACAAGCCCGTGGATCCTGACGACGACGGGCGTGTCGCCGTGGAGCCGGGCAAGCACGAGGTCGAGATGCAGGTGGACGGCGCGACGTCGAGCACGACCGTCACGGTGCAGCGTGGAAGCGTGGCGCGCGTGGCGCTCTCGCCGACGAAGGGCGGCGGCCGGACGTTCGCGTGGATCGCGACGGGTTTGACCGTCGGGTTCGGCGCGGCTTCCGGCGTGCTTCTCTACACGGCGGCTTCACGCACGAGCGAGATCGAAGACCTCGCGGCGTTGCGCGAGCCGGGCACGAGCTTGCCTGCGACGGACTATGGCCAGATCAAGGCGCGCGACGACGAGCGACGGACGTTCCAGACGGTGGGCCTCGGCCTCGCGATCGGCGGCGGCGTGATGGGCGCACTCGCGCTCACGTTCTGGCTCTTGCCGTCGGGGGGTGGGAAGAAAGCGGTGAAGAAGGACGCGCACCTCGCGCCCGTGATTGTGCCGTACATCGGGCCGGGGAGCGTGGGTTTGTCGGGTACGTTCTAGGGGAGAAACGCCGATGTCCGAAGGCCCGCTCGTCACGGTGGATTGGCTCGCGGCGCATGCGTCCGATCCGCGCGTCGTCGTCGTCGACGTGCGCTGGTATCTCTCGGGCAAGCGCGGCGTCGATGCGTACGACGCGGGCCACATCCCCGGCGCGTCGTTCGTGGATCTCGACGCCGAGCTCGCGGGGGATCCGGCGCGAGGCCCCGGCCGTCATCCGCTGCCCGCGTTGCAGACCTTCGCGGCGCTGCTCTCGCGCCTCGGGGTCACCGAAGATTCGATCGTCGTGGCCTACGACGATGCCGGCGGTGCGATCGCCGCGCGCATGTGGTGGTTGCTCCGCTACTTCGGGCATCGAGGCGGCCGGGTCCTCGACGGCGGCATCGGCGCCTGGATCGCGGCGGGGCATTCGCTTGAAATGGACCGTCCTCGCGTGACGCCCGCGCCGCCGCTCGCGCTTCGGCCCGGCGGCGCGCCCGTCGTGGACAAAGCCGACGTCGCTCGCCTCGTTGTGCTCGGCGCGCCGGGGTCCGTCGTCCTCGATGCGCGGGCTCGCGAGCGGTACGAGGGCCGATCCGAGCCGATCGACGCGCGCGCCGGGCACGTCCCCGGCGCTCGGAGTGCGCCTTTCGTGGAGAACCTCGTGGCGCCTGGCGGGGCCTTCCTGTCGCGCGAGGCGCTCGCCGCGCGGTACCGGGCGCTCGGCGCGCTCGATGCGAAGAACGTCGTTTGTTACTGCGGCTCCGGCGTCACCGCCTGCCACGATCTCCTCGCCCTCGTGATCCTCGGCCGTGAGGACGTCGCTCTCTACGAGGGATCCTGGAGCGACTGGGCGCGGGACGCGGCCCTCCCGATCGAGACCGGCTGAGCCTCGATCCGGCAAGCCCCTTGCGCCGTCGCAACTGCGGTGCTTTGGGGTAGGGCCATGCAGATCCATCGCGTACAGGAGCTTTTCAAGCAGTCGCCCGTTGGTCAGCGCGTGAGCGTGTGTGGTTGGGTCCGCACGCGCCGGGACGCGAAGAACAACTTCTCCTTCCTGGAGATCAACGACGGCTCCTGCTTGAAGAACCTGCAGATCATCGCGGACGGCACGCTCGAGAACTACGAGACCGAGGTGAAGAAGCTCGGCACCGGTTCGAGCTTGCGTGTCGAGGGGGTCGTCGTCGCGAGCCAGGGCAAGGAGCAGGCGATCGAGATCAAGGCCGAGCGCGTGCACGTCTACGGCTTCTCGCCCGAGGACTTCCCGCTGCAGAAGAAGCGCCACGGCTTCGACTACCTGCGCACGATCGCGCACCTCCGAGCGCGCACGAACACGTTCGGCGCCGTCACGCGCATCCGCCATACGCTGTCGATGGCCGTGCACGACTTCTTCCACGCGCGAGGCTTCTTCTACGTCCAGACGCCGATCATCACGGCGAACGACGCCGAGGGCGCGGGCGAGATGTTCCAGGTCACGACGTTCGACCTCGACAAGCTCCCGCGCACGCCCGAGGGCAAGGTCGACTACGCGCAGGACTTCTTCGGCCGCCGCACGAGCCTCACCGTGAGCGGCCAGCTCGAGGGCGAGACGTACGCGATGGCCCTCGGCAACATCTACACGTTCGGCCCCACGTTCCGCGCCGAGAACTCGAACACCACGCGCCACCTCGCCGAGTTCTGGATGATCGAGCCCGAGATGGCGTTCGCGGATCTCGATCACAACGCGTACATCGCCGAGGAGTTCTTGAAGCACGTCATCCGCGCCGTGCTCGAGCAGAACCAGGAGGACGTCCACCTGCTCGACAGCTTCGTGCAGAAGGGCTTGAAGGAGAGCCTCCAGAACATCGTCGCGGGCCCGTTCGCGCGCATGACGTACACCGATGCGATCGAGGTCCTCGAGAAGTCCGGCCAGAAGTTCGAGTACCCGGCGAAGTGGGGTTCGAGCTTGCAGACGGAGCACGAGCGATACCTGACCGAGGTGCACCACAAGCGCCCCGTGATCCTCACGGACTACCCGAAGGAGTTCACGGCGTTCTACATGCGCCTGAACGACGACAAGAAGACCGTGCGCAACATGGACGTGCTCGTGCCGCAGATCGGCGAGATCATCGGCGGCAGCCAGCGCGAGGAGCGGTACGACGTGCTCCTCGAGCGCATGCAGGAGGCCGGCCTGAAGCCCGAGGACTACGCGTTCTACATCGACCTCCGCAAGTACGGCACGGCCCCGCACGCGGGCTTCGGCCTCGGCTTCGAGCGCCTCGTCCTGCTCTGCACGGGCATGGGCAACATCCGGGACGTCATCCCGTTCCCGCGCACGCCCGGCCACTGCGAGTTCTGAGGCCCGACGAGGGAGCCCGGCCCGCGCGTCCGGGCTCCCTTGCGCCGCGCTCGGCACGAATCGAGCGCGGCTTTTTTCTGGTCAATTATGTGCATGGGTGCAAAGATGCCAATCGTGCACATGAAGGCCGATGACCGCCGAGCGCTCCGGGAGAGCATCCGCGTCACGCGGATGGCGTCGGCGCGCGACTTCCTGATCGAGGCGATCTCCTCGCTCGACGAGGTCGAGCTGACGCTCCTGCAGCTCGGCGTGCTCCTCCTGCTCGAAGACGGCGCGCCGCGCACGTTGAAGGAGCTCGCGGAGCTCGTCGGCCGTTCGCCATCGGCGACGAGCCGCCTCGTGGATCAGCTCGTGCGGCGCAAGCTGCTCCTTCGCGAGGAGGATCCCGAGGATCGGCGCGCGCGGCGCGTCACGCGGAGCCCACGCGCGGCGCGGCTCGTGGCGGAGCTGCTCGATCGCCGCACGGACGTGCAGATCAAGATGATGGCGGCGCTCTCGGACGAGGAGCGCGCGCTCGTACTGCGGGCCTTCGTCATCCTGGGCGAGGCCGCGCAACGGATGACGAAGAAGGAGGTCCGACGATGACGACAGAAGGCACGGTGCTCCCGCTCGCGGCGCTCGATCGATCCTCGCTCCCCATCGCCGGCGGAAAAGCGGCGAACCTCGGCGAGATGATCCGCGCCGGGGTGCCGGTCCCGCCGGGATTCGTCCTGACGACCTCCGCGTTCCGCGCCGCGGCGGAAGCGGCGGACATTGGCCCGAAGCTCGAAGCGCTCGCGGGCACCGAGCCGAGCGATCGCGCCCGGCTCGCGACGCTCGCGGCCGAGATCCGCGCGGCGCTCTCATCCGTGACCGTGCCCGACGCGATCGCCGAGGCGTGCGTCCGCGCGTACGACGTCGAGCTCGGGGGCGCGGCCGTGGCCGTGCGCTCGTCGGCCACGGCCGAGGATCTGCCGGACGCGAGCTTCGCCGGGCAACAGGACACCTACCTCGGCGTGCTCGGCAAGGAAGCCTTGCTCGACGCCGTTCGTCGCTGCTGGGCGTCTCTCTTCACCGAGCGCGCTGTCGTCTACCGCGCGGATCGCTCGATCGATCCACGCGACGTGTCGCTCGCCGTCGTGGTGCAGCGCCTCGTGCATGCGCGCGCGGCGGGCGTGCTTTTCACGGCGAACCCCGTGACGGGGCGGCGCCGCGAGGCGGTGATCGACGCGGCGCCGGGGCTCGGCGAGGCGGTCGTGAGTGGCGCGACGAACCCCGATCACCTGGAGGTCCGCGTCGATACGGGCGAGATCGTCACGCGCCGCCTCGGGGACAAACGGGTCGTGATCGAGGCGCTTCCCGGCGGAGGGACGCGCCACGAAGAGCGCGCGGACGGCTCGGCGGAGGCTTGCATCTCCGACGCGGAGGCGCGCGCGCTCGCGGCGATGGGCGCGCGCGTCGAGGCGCATTACGGCGCGCCGCAGGACATCGAGTGGGCGATCGATCCCGAAGGAAAGATCCTCCTCGTGCAGTCACGCCCGATCACCACGTTGTTCCCGATCCCCGTGGGCCCGCTGTCGAAGGACGGCGATCTCCGCGTCCTCTTCAGCTTCAACGTGGCGCAGGGCGTGTTCCGGCCGTTCTCGCCGATGGGTCTGCAGTTCTGGCGCGCGTTCGCAGGCGTCGCGTCGCGTGGTCTCGGCTTGTGGGACGGCGAGCCGCTCGACGGTCCACCCATCTACGCCGTGGGCGCGAGCCGGCTCTTCCTCGACATCACCGCGATCTTGCGAGATCCGCTCGGTCGGCGTGTCGCCGCGTTCGCCTTGTCCAGGATGGAGGCGCGCAGCGGCGTCGCCGTTCGCGCGGTCCTCGATGATGAGCGGCTCGGCGTCGTGGAGACGCCACGCTGGAGGATCGCGCGTGCGGCGTTCCGCGCGCTCGCGCGAACACGCGCGCCCGTCACGCTCGCGCGTGCCCTTCGGGAGCCCGACGCCGTGCCCGGTCGTATCTCCGCGAAGGTCGACGCCGCGATCGCGGTGGGCGAGGTGCCGGGAGGGTCACCGCCCTCCGCGTATCTCGACGCGGTCGAGCGCATGATCCGGGAGGGCGTCGCTCCCTTCCTCTTCACCGCGATCCCCAGCATCGTCGGCGCGCTCGTGAGCATGCTCCTCTTCCGTCGCGCGCTCTCGGGCCTGATGACCGAGGACGAGGTGCACACGTTGCTCCGATCGCTCCCGAACAACCCGACGACGGAGATGGATCTCGAGCTCTGGTCGCTCTCGCGCCGCGTGGGTGCAGACCCGGCATCGCGGAGCGTGCTCGGCGAGGAGGCTCCGGCCGCGCTTGCGAAGCGTTACGCCGATCGATCCCTGCCGGCCGTGCTCCAGCGCGAGCTCGGAGCGTTCCTCGCGCGCTGGGGCGCGCGTGGCGTCGCGGAGATCGATATCGGTGTGCCGCGTTGGCGTGACGATCCGACGCACATCCTCGGCAGCCTCGCGAACTACCTCTCGCTCGGCGACGATGCGTCGCCGCCGGACGTGGCCTTCGAGCGTGGCGCGCGCGAGGCGGAGCGAAAGGCGGAGGAGCTCGTGGAGCGAGCGCGCGAAAAGGGCGCTCTGCGCGGCGGGGTCGCGCGGTTCGCGGTGCCACGCGTACGCAGGCTCCTCGGCGCGCGCGAGGCGCCGAAGTTCGGGATCGTGCGCATCCTCGCGCACGCGCGCTCGCTGCTGCTTCAGGCGGGCCGGCTGCTCGTGCAAGAAGGCAAGCTCGCCGCCGAGGACGATGTGTTCCTCCTCGACCTGCGCGAGCTGCGCGCCGTCACCGGAGGCACGGATCTCCGCGCGCTCGTGGCCGAGCGCCGCCGCATGATCACGCAGGAGCTCGGCCGCAAGCACGTCCCGCGGATCCTGCTCTCGGACGGCATGGAGCCCGAGACGATGGCCGCCGCCGCGTCGGGCGAGGGAGGTTTGTCGGGTACGCCTGCCTCCGCGGGGCGTGTCACGGGCAAGGCGCGCGTGGTGCTGGATCCGGTGGGCGCGAAGATCGAGCCCGGCGAGATCCTGGTGGCGCCCTCCACGGATCCCGGCTGGACGCCGCTGTTTTTGACGGCGGGCGGGCTCGTGATGGAGATGGGCGGGAGCATGTCGCACGGCGCGGTGGTCGCGCGCGAGTATGGGATCCCGGCCGTCGTGGGCGTCGCTGGCGCGACGGCGCGGATCACGACGGGGCAGCGGATCACCGTGGATGGAGGCGCGGGGCGGGTGGGGGTCGAGGCGTAGCCCGCCCGCGCGGCGTCACTTCGTCTCGCTGAGCTTCTTCACGTGCTCCAGCACGCGCGTGTGGATCGCGTGGATCGCGCTGTCGGACCAGAACGCCCAGTACACGTTCGGCGCCATTTCGAGCTCGTACCACGTCGTCCCTTCGAGCCGCGTCCGCCCGCCCGGCAGCTCCGTCAGCAGGAACTGCCCTCGCTTGGACCTCAAACTACCGTCGAGGTGCGGCGCGTGCACGTACTGGAACGGGCTCCACTCCTTCATCGCGTGCGGCTGCTTCGATACGTCGAACGCGAGCCGGTGCGGCTTGTCCCAGACCGTGATCGGCTCGACGAACGGGCCCGTCGAGAACTCGCAGTACCGCACGGCGCCCACGCCTTCGCCTTCGAGGCGCGCCCGCACCGGGTAGGCGATCCCCGTGTGGAAGAACCATTCCGAAGGCGGCGCGAGCTCGCCGAAGCCGATGACGTTTTCCCACACGCGATCCGGCGGTGCGTCCACCTCGATCACCGTCTTCACCTCGCGCAGATCCGGCTGCACCACCGCCGCCTCCGCGCCCACGAGCCCCGGCAGCGCCAGCACCGCCGCGGCCGCGTGCGTGTGTGGCGTCTTCGCCTGCAGCGCGATCGCGCGACCCAGGATCGCGCCGATCACCGCCACCACGCCCGCGATCGGCGCGGCCATCAAGAGGCACACGAGCCCCTCCAGCGCGAACAGGAGCATCGCCCCGCCCGTGATCGCCACGGACAAACACGCGACCGCGACCGCGCGCTTGAGCGACTGCGGCGCCTCGCGGTTCAGGAGGAACGAGCTCACCGCGCCCATCACGAACGGCGTCACGAAGAAGAGCGACAGGCCGTAGAGATCCAGCGCATACACGCTGAGGCCCGCCATCCCGAGCCCCACCGCGACGGCTGTTGCGACGCCGAGGAGCGCGCTCCGCAGCGAGCCCTCGATCTTCGTCTGGATCCTCTCCTGCGGCCCGCCTGCACGGTAAGGCGACGTCGGATCCGCCTTCCACGTGTCCCCGCGCTCCGGGAGCCCTGCGAGCACGAGCATCACGAGGTAGTTCAGCGCCGGCACGAGGAACGTGAGGCCGAACCATGGCGACAGGCCCGCGTTCGCCGCGCGCCGGATGCTCATCGAGATCCCGATCCACAGGAACGGCAGCGTCGCGACCGCGAGCACCACGAAGAGCCACGACGGCGCGTCCGGAATGCTCTTCATACGCAACGTGAGCGCCGGGCTCAGGTACGCGAGCGGCGACCACAAGACGCCCGACGCGAGATACACGAGGAGCGTGTCGAGGCCGTACTTGAGCGCCATCAACGTGACGCCCGTGAGCAGATAGGCGCGCCGACCGACAGGCGCTTCGAGGCCAAACCAGAGCCTCGCCACCTCGCGCACGCGGGAGCGTGGGCGGGACGAGGGAGGGGTGTCACTCATGCGCGCATTATGCGGGAGATCGCAGCGCCGTACGTAGCGCCTCCGCGACACGCGCCATCGCTTCGTCGCTCTCGTATTTCGCGCGAGGCCAGAAGAACCCCCGCAATCCATCCTTCTTGCGGCGCGGCACCACGTGCACGTGCAGGTGCGGCACGCTCTGGCTGACCTTGTTGTTCATCGCCACGAAGGAGCCGTCCGCCGAGAGCGCCGGCTCGATCGCACGGGCGATGCGCTGGGCGGCCCCGAAGAGCGGAGCGATCGAGGGCGCGGGCAGGTCGAGCAGCGTCGAGACGTGGGCGCGGGGGACGACGAGGCAATGGCCCAGGAACAGAGGGCTGCGATCGAGGAACGCGAGGACCTCGGGTTCGTCGAGCACGAGCTGGGCCGGAAGCTCACCGGTCGCAATCCGACAAAACGTGCATGCCTGGGTCATGGCTGAGAATCTCGTCACAGGTGTGCGTTGTACGCTGACCGACGTACGATAATTCGTTCCGTGGGGTAGGACGGGGGCTGGCGATGCCGTGAGCGGGTCAGTAGAGTGGCACGCCTTCGCCGGGCGGGGACCATGGGCACGATCGAGCAGGGAAGGCGCGGCGTTCTCGTCGTCGAGGACGATCCCGACATCCGTGAGACCATTGCGCAGATCCTCGAGGAAGAGGGCTACGAGGTGCGCGGTGCGAGCAATGGAAAGCAGGCCCTCGACCTGCTCCGTGAAGGCGTGCGCCCGCAGCTCATCCTGCTCGACCTGATGATGCCGATCATGGACGGCTGGATCTTCCGAACCGAGCAGCGCAGCGATCCGAAGATCGCCGACATCCCCGTCATCGTGATCTCCGCCGACGGCAACCTGCGGCAGCAGGCCGCGAAGATCCACGCGAACGGCTACCTGCGCAAGCCCGTCGGCATCGAGACGTTGCTGAGCACGGTCCAGCAATACCTGAAGGCGTAACGCATCCTCGCCCTCTCCCGCGCGGGAGAGGGCGCGGCGCTGAGGTTACGACCTGCGGTACTCCATCTTGCGCGGGATCATTCCGCTCTTCGAGATCATCTCGAATGCCTCTTTTTCGAGGAGCGGGTGCACGCCCTTCGGCGGCACGCCGCCGGGGATCTTTTTCTTCGTGATGAACGACGCGAGGTACTGCGGGTTGATCGCCGAGAGCTGACGCAGGATCTGCTTCATCCGCTTCGTGTCGTTCGTCCACGCATACGCGAACGCGCGTGAGCGCAGGAGCTGCGGCTTGATGTCGGCGAACGTCGCGTCGTTCGGATCGAGCGTGTCGAGCAGCTCCACGGCCTTCTTCGCCTGACCGCCGCGCGCCCACGCCTCGCCCACGATCGCCGCGATCGTGGCCCGGCTCTTCGCGTCCTTGTGCCGGCCGAGATCGATCTTGTCGACGAGGCCCTTTGCCGCCTCGGTCTCGCCGAGCACGAGGTGGATCATCGCGCGTTGCGCCCGCGCCTCGTCCGCGACGGGCGGCATCACGCGGTCGAGCTTGATGCTCTCCAGCGTCGCGAGCGCCTTCTTCGGATCCTCCTGCAGCTCGAGCTGCGCGCGGGCGAACACGGCCGCAGGATCGTCCTTGCCGAACTCGCTCTCGAGCTTCTCGATCGCTTCCTTGCGCGCCTCCGGCGTGTCCGCCCCGCGCACGAGGTTCGCCACGGCGCGCGAGCGTTTCGCGTACCGGACCACCCAGACGACGAGCGCCGCGACCGCGATCGTGACGACGAGCGCGACGACCTTCGAGACCCAGCCCGAGATGAAGAGCGCGATGATCCAGACGATCGCGAGCGGGATGCCGATCCGGACCGCGAGCTTCTTCGGCTCGAGCATCTGAAGCGGATCGGGCTGCGCGGCCTGTTTGTCGCGCGCGGACGCGATGAGCGCTTCGCGCGCGTCCTTCGGGCTCGCCGGCTTTGCCGCGGCCTTCGGCTTGTCCGCGGTCTTCGGTTTCTCCTGGGTGTTGCTCTTCGGCTTGTCGGACGTCTTCAAGGCGAGCGCTTCATACCACGTGCCACGGGAAACAGTAGCGCGGGCCCTCCCGACTTCGTCAGCCCGGGGCGCCTGCTTCGGGCTCGGGTGGCGTCTCCTTCACGTCCGGACGCACCTTCGCCGCGGGCGGGTGCGACGCCATGGGATCGGAGAGGCCCATCGTGGACTCGCGGAAGTGCAGGAAGATGGTCTGGGCGATGGACATGCACGGCACCGCGAAGAGCGCGCCCGTGATCTGGAAGAAGTGCTCGCCCACGAGCAGCGAGAAGACGACGAGGACCGGATGGATCTTCGCCGCGTCGCCGATGATCTTCGGGTTCAGGAAGTTCGCTTCGAGCTGGTGGATGCCCACGATCCACGCGAGCACGCCGACCGCCGTCATGGGCGATTGCGTGAGCCCGATCAGCACGGCCGGGACCGAGCTCAAGATCGAGCCGAAGATCGGGATGAGCGACATCACGGCCGCGAGGATCGACAGGATCGGCCAGTACTTCAGGTGGAAGAGCCAGAAGCCGATCGCCGAGAGCACGCCGTTCACGAGGCAGATGAGGAGCTGCCCGCGCACGACGCCGGAGAGGCCTCGATCGAGCCTCCGCATGAACCGATGGAATGTGTGGTGCGACGTCGGATCCCAAAGATCGCGGAAGAACGCGAGGATCTTCTCGTGGGTCAGGATGATGTACCCCGCGAGCATCAACGTCATGAACAGGTTGAAGATCCCGCGCGAGATCGCGCCTGCGATCCGCTGGCCGACCTGCAACACGACGGTCGCGTTCTGGCGCAGGTAGAGCAGCCCCTTGTCGAACCCTTCGCGCAAGAGGCCCGCGCTCGAGAGCCGCTTCGGCTCCTGGTTCACGACCTCCCACGTGCCGGCATGCACCTCGTGCAGGCGCAGGTCCTCGCTCACGAAGACGTCGTACGAGCCGTCGTCGCGCTTCACGATCCGCAGCGGCGGTCGTTCCTCGGCGCGCGCGTCGGCCTTGCTCGGCTCGCCCGGGCCTATCTCCGGGCTCGGGTTGGGCGTGGGGGCCTGTGCTTCCTCCGCGGGGCGTTGCCCCGACCAGCGCGTGAGGCGCGAGTCGATCGCCGGCAGCCACTCGTTCCGCACCTTGCGCGTGAGGTTCGGCCACTCGGCCGCGAGCGCCTGCCCTTCGGTGACGAGGCGCGGGACGATCATCCCGATGAACCCGCCGATCACGCCGAGCGTTATCGCGTAGACGAGCAGGATCGCGGCCCAGCGCGGCACGCGCATGCGCTCGACGCGCAGCACCGCGGGCGTCAGCACGTACGCGACGACGAGCGCCAGTACGAACGGCAGCATCACCTCGTGCGCGACGATGCAGAGCGCGACGACGAGCACCGCGCTCGTGGCGAGAAAGATGCGGCGCGCAGTCTTGCGCTCCGGGGGCAGGGTGGACATGGGCGGCGGCGCTTCGCTCACGGATTTCCAGCTCCCTCGTTCGCCGCGGGCAAACGTACGCCTGGCAGGTCCGCGAAGAACGGCACGAGGTAGTCGCGCGTCTTTTCGAGGGCCTGCGGCACGACGCGTACGTCGGCAAGCACCGGCATGAAGTTCGTGTCTCCGCTCCAGCGCGGGACAACGTGCGCGTGCAAGTGCTCGGCGATTCCCGCGCCCGCAGCCGCGCCGAGGTTCAAGCCCACGTTGAGCCCCTCGGGCTTCACGGCCGCGCGCAGGCGCACCGTCGCCTCGCGCACGAGGTCGAAGAGGGCGTGGTGATCCTCGTGCGAGAGCTTCTCCAGCGCGTCGACGTGCGCGTGCGGCACGACGAGCAAGTGCGCCGCGGCGAACGGGTAGCGGTTCAACACGACAAACGCGCGCGGCGTGTCACACACCACGAGCCGCGCGCGGAGCTCCTCCGGCGGAGCAGCCTCAATGCCGCAAAACACGCAGGATCCACCCTTCTTCGAAAGGATGTACTCCATGCGCCACGGCGCCCAGAGCGGATTGCCCATCGATCGCGGCACGCTAGCACCGGCTCCGGCCGGTGGCGATCAACGCGCGGGCGCTGGCCTACCGGATTTCTCGGTCGGGGACGGTGAAAGGGCGTAATCGATGGCGAGCGAGACGCCGAGACCCACCGCCGTCCCGATGAGGTCCCAGGCGAAATCCTTCCACGAGGGCGTGCCGAACCCCGCGGCGTCGAGGATTTCCTTCGTGTACCCAGCACCCAGCGCGACGGCCATGCCGACGGCGACGCGGTTCGCCCGCCCGTCGAGCCCGGCCAGCGTGGAGGCGCCGTACGCGCCGCTTGCGAGCGCAGCCGAGAAGCCGAAGTGCAGGGCCTTGTCACGGCCGAAAAAAGGATCGGGGTTGTCCGGGGGATCTGCACGCGCCGGGAGCGCGGCGAGGAGCGCGGCGAGGACGACGGGCGCAACGAGGCGTCGTGTCATGCGCCGATCGTAAGGACAAAACGCCCGCGGCGCCTCTCCCTCTCGCGAGGGGGAAGGCGCCGCGAACGGTCACCCGGGAAGGGGCAGGATTACTCCTGGTCCTTCGCCTTGTTCTTGAGGTCGAGCTTGCCGGCCAGCTTCTCACGGATGAGATCGCCGACCGTTCCGGCCACGCTCTTCTCCTCCTCGGCCGTCGCGCCGCCGCCGCCCGCGCTCTTCACGCGCTTCGGGCGCTCGGCAGGCTGCGGCTTCTCCACGCCGATGTTCTTCATCGTCGCGAAGAGGCGGCGCTCGATCGTGTCGACGCTCGAGATCTCGACCTTCACGAGGTCGCCGACCTTGATCTTCGTGCCCTCGGGCTCGAGGATGTCGCCCGTCGAGATGAGCGCCTCGACGCCCTCGCGCAGGCGCACGAAGATGCCGTACTCGACGATGCTGATCACCTGGGACTCGTCGATCACGCGGCCCGGCGCGAACTCGCTGAGCATCGTCGGCCACGGGTCGTCCCAGAGCTGCTTGATGCCGAGGGAGACCTTCTTCTCGTCGTGGTTGATCGAGAGGATGATCGCCTCGACGTCGTCGCCCTTGTGGTGGAGGTCGCTCGGGTTGTTGACGCGCACCGACCACGAGAGGTCGCTCTTGTGGACCATGCCGTCGACGCCCTCCTCGATCCCGACGAACACGCCGTAATCGGTGAGCGAACGGACCTTGCCCGCGATCTTGTCGCCGGGGTGGTACTTGTCCGTGAAGAGCATCCACGGATCGGGCTCGAGCTGCTTGAGACCGAGGCTGATGCGCTTGGCGCGTGCGTCGACCTCGAGCACCTGGCACTCGATCTCCTGGCCGACCTCGAGGAGCTTCGACGGGTGCTTGACCTTCTTGGTCCAGCTCATCTCGCTCACGTGGATCAGGCCCTCGACGCCCGGCTCCAGCTCCACGAAGGCGCCGTAGTCCGTGATCGACATGACCTTGCCGCGGACCTTCTTGCCAGCCGGGTAGGCCTCCTCGGCGTGGTTCCACGGATCCTCCTGGGTCTGCTTGAGGCCCAGGGAGACGCGCTCGGTCTCGGGGTTGTACTTGAGGACCTTGACGGTGACCTCGTCGCCGACGTTGAACACCTCGTTCGGGTGGTTCACGCGGCCCCAGCTCATGTCCGTGATGTGGAGCAGGCCGTCGATGCCGCCGAGGTCCACGAACGCACCGTACTCGGTGATGTTCTTGATCGTGCCCTTGACGGTCATGCCCTCGGTGAGGGTCTCGAGCGTCTTCTGCTTCATCTCGTCGCGCTCGCGCTCGAGCAGGACGCGGCGGGAGAGGACGATGTTGCCCCGCTTCTTGTTGAACTTGATGACCTTGAACTTGTAGGTCTGGCCAATCAGTTTGTCCAAGTTGCGGATCGGGCGGAGGTCGACCTGCGACCCCGGGAGGAACGCCTTCACGCCGCCGCGGATGGTGACCGAGAGGCCGCCCTTCACGCGCTGGCTGATGGTGCCCTCGATGAGCTCGTCCGCCTCGCAGGCGTTCGAGATCTCATCCCAGACCTTCATCTTGTCGGCTTTTTCCTTCGACAAGGTGACGAGGCCGTCGTCGTTCTCGCGGCTCTCGATGTAGACGTCCACCTTGTCGCCGGGCTTGACGCCGACCTGACCTGTGGCGTCCGCGAACTCTCGGAGCGGGATTACGCCCTCGCTCTTGCCACCGATGTCGACCACCACCGAGTCACGGCCGACCTGAACGACCGTTCCTGCGATGATCTCGCCCTCGCGCGCGAAATCGGACTCGACCCGCTGCTCGAAGAGCGCGGCGAAGCTCTCCATGCTGGATCCCATGTCGGATCCCGTCATCTCCACGTTCGCGTTACTAGCCATCTGGTCTTTTGAAACCGTCCTTCCCTAGGATTTCCCGGAGCTCGGATGCGATGCGCCGCGCGAGCGTGCGGCTCGAATTGAGCCAACCTCGGGCACACGTCGGGCATCGAGCCGGATCCGGGAGAGCGGTCCGTCTAGTCCGAGGCCAGCCCCTTGTCAATGCAATGCCCCCAAGGGGTCCGTTTTGTCCGCCCTGGCCAGCCACGTGGCGTTCGGCCGGGGCACGCGCGATCAAGGCTTTTTGCCAGGGTTTTCCGCGCCGCGGAGCTTCCCCGCGAGCTCCGCTGTCGCCCGATCCAGCCCCTCGTACGGCCACGGCGCGCGGAGCACGACGACATCCCCGTCGCGCTTCAGCGTGGTCGCGCGCAGCGCCTCTTTCTCGCCCGCGACATCCGGCAGGAGCAAGAGCACGAGCCCGAGATCCGCGAGCAGCGCACGCGCGCCTTCTTCAAGCTTTGGCGCATCCGCGGCTTTCGTTGGTTCGAGACGAACGACGAGCTCCGGCGAACCGCTGAGCGCGAGTGTGCCCGTGGCTCGCTCGACCGTTCCGAGGACGGCCGCGCGCGGCGAGAGCTTGTTCGCCCCCGACAAGACCTCGAATGCCTGCCGCGCGATCGCGAACGTGACCGCGCCCTTCTCGGGCAAACCGAGCTTCTGTCCTACTTCCGTCGCGGGGAGCGCGGCTTCCACGATCGATCGATCCGTGCCGACGAGGATCGTCCCGTCGTCCGCCTGTCCGATCACGATCGAAGGTCCCACGAAAAGCTCGCCTTCTCGGCGAAACCCGACCCACCCCTCCTCGCGCGCGACCTCGGCGAGTCCTTGGACGAACCGCCCGCGCTCGATACGACCGCCGACGAGCGCGACCCAGCTCTTGCCGTCCATCGATGCGACGACGACCTCGCGCACGTCCGCGGGCAAACGCACGCCCGTCTGCTCGTGGATGCGCGTGGCGCGCGAAGGACGCGACGGCGCGGAGACCTCGGGCCCGCTGCCTTCGTCGAGCGCGAGGTTCAAGAGATGCTCGCGCACGGGGCCGAAGAGCACGAGGTCCGCGGCTTCGAGCCGGATCGCGATGTTCGTCCCGCCAGGCACGTGCGCGCGCGCCGTGGGGCGGTACCGCAAGACGAAGTTCCAGACCAGGAGGCCCGCGATCGCCGCGACCACGAAGATCGCGGCCACCGCCACGAGCACGAAGCGCGGCCCACGCGGCTTCGGGCGCGGCGTCTCGGCGCGCGGCTCGGGCGGAGGTTCGGGGAGAGGCTCGGGCGGAGGTTCGGGCGGAGCGATCGCGGGGTCTTCCGGCGCAGGGACGGGCGCGGCCCCGAGCGCATCGGGATCACGCTGGGTCGGGGGGACGGGCTCGATCGGATCTACGAGCGTGTCGGCCATCGCCCCCGAGCGTAAGCGTTCAAGGTTCGCCTTGCATCCTCTCTGGCGCCGCGAGCTTGCCTTCGAGCAGGGCGCGCAGGACGTCCGAAGAGAGGTCCCAGCGCACACGCACGGCGCGATCGACACGCTCGATCCGCATCTCTTCGAAGAGCGCGGCGTAGCGGCTGCCCTGCCCACCCTCGCGCAGCGCGCGGAGCAGGTTCTCGGCTTTGCCCGCGGCTTGCCCCGTACCGGCCGTGATCTCGGCGTCGACACGCAAGGCGTCACCGACCATCACTGCGCTCGCGCGGGCGCGCTCGAGGCCGCCGAGGATCGACGCAATGGAAGGGAAGCGCCGTTCAAGTGAAGGCGGCAGGCGGCGGGCGCGCAGGTCCGCGCTGACGAGGCCCTCGGCTGCGGGATCCCGGCGGCGCTCGTCTGGGCCCTTTCGGAGCACGCGCTCGACGCTGTCCACCTCGACCGGCGTGACGAACAGAATCATGCGACCCGCGAACGTGTGAATGCGTGCGGTCGTGGCGCGGCCGAGGGGCCCCGTGCGCTCCCAGCTCTGGACGCCGTCCGCGATCGGAGGATCCACGAGGCGGAACAGCTTGGGATCGGGCCGCACGTCTTCCACATCGCCCTCGATGACGAGGACACGATCCCCGGCCTCGGCGTCGGCGGCGCGCAGGCCGATCCACACGACCTTGGCGCGCGCGATCGCCTGTGAAACGAGCGCCTCCTCGCCGCCGCTCTCCTCCTCGACGCGCGCGGAGAGCACGTCTGCCAAGGGGCCGAGCTGCGCGCGCATGCGGCCGAGATCCACGCGCAGCACGAGATCTAGATCGGCAGGGAAGAGCTCGGCCGGATCGAGGACGTCACGCTTGCCGCGCGCCGGTGCCTTCGGGGCCGGCACCTCGCCGCCGCACGCCGCCGTACCGAAGGCGAGCGCGCCGAGGCCGAGCACGAACGCGCGGCGGAAGACCTCAGCCGGCGCGCTCGCGCGCTTCGACGACAAGCGCCATCTCCTCGACGAGCTCGGCGACGTCCCTGTGGCTCGAGTCGACGACGGTCGCGTCGTCGGCCTGCCGGAGTGGCGCCACGGGGCGCTCCGTGTCGGCTTTGTCGCGGCGCTCGACGTCCGCGAACGTGTCCTCGTAGGTGGCGGACTTGCCCTGCGCGACGAGCTCTTCGTAACGCCTGCGCGCGCGGACCTCGGGGGAGGCGGTCAGGAAAAACTTCACCTCCGCGTCCGGGAAGACGACCGTGCCGATGTCGCGACCTTCGAGCACCACGCCGCCCTCGGCGCCTTGGCCGCGCTGCATGTCGAGCAGCGCGGCGCGGACCGCGGGGACGGCCGAGACGCGGCTCGCGCCGAGGCTCACCTCGGGCGAGCGGATCGCCGTCGAGACGTCGTCGCCGTCGAGCAGGACCCGCATACCGCTGCCCCCGCCCGTCGCGCCCTCGGCGCGCTCGATCACCATGCGCTTGCGGGCCACGAGATCCTCGGCGAGCGCGCCGAGCGCCTCTCGATCATCCCAGCGGATCGGCGCGCGCACGGCTGCGAGCGCGACCGTGCGGTACAGCGCGCCCGTGTCGAGGAGCAGGTAGCCGAGCCGCTCCGCGAGCCTGCGCGCGACCGTGCTTTTGCCCGCGCCGGCCGGTCCGTCGATCGCGACGCGCACGGCCTTCCGACCTCCGCTGCTCATGGAGTCCCTCCGCTCGACTCCACCTCGATCCGCGCCCCGAGCGCGCGCATCGTGCCGACGAACCGCGGGAAGCTCGTCGCGATGTTGTCGGCGTCGCGCACGCGCGTGGGCCCATCCGCGAGGAGGCCGAGCACACACGAGGCCATCGCGATGCGGTGATCGCCGCCGCTCTCGATGTCCGCGGCCTTGAGCTTGCCTTCCGGCTTGCCCTCGACGGCGAGCCCGTCCGGCCGCTCCTCACACGTCACGCCGAACGCGCGCAGCACGCGCGCCATCATCGCGATGCGATCGCTCTCCTTCACGCGAAGCTCGGCCGCGTCCTCGATGAGCGTCGTGCCGTGCGCGCGCGCCGCCAGCGCGCACAGGATCGGCACCTCGTCGATCGTGCGCGCCACGAGCTCCCCGCCGAGCCGCCCTTGCCGCAGATCGGCTGCGCCGGCGTGCAGGTCGCCGATCGGCTCGCCCATCTCCTCGCCCTTCGGTTCGAGGACGAGCGAGCCACCCATGTCGCGCAGGACCTCGAAGAGCCCGGTGCGCGTCGGGTTCAGGCCCACGCGACGCACGGTCACGCGGCTCTGAGGAATGAGCTGCGCGGCCACGACGAGGAACGACGCGGACGAGGGATCCCCAGGCACCGTGATCGAGAATGGCGGGAGTTTGCCCGAGAACGAGGGGCCGTCGAGCTGGATGATCGCGCCCACCGAGGAGAGCGGGACGCCGAGCGCGAGCAAGAGCCGCTCGGTGTGATCGCGTGACACGAGCGGCTCGCGCACGTACGTGGGTCCGTCGGCGTAGAGGCCCGAGAGCAGGATCGCGCTCTTCACCTGCGCGCTCGCGACGGGCATCTCGTACTCGAGGGGCCCGAGCACGTTGGGCTCCGGCAGCGGACCGATCTGGAGGGGCGCCGTGATCTCTCCGACGCGCTTCGGATCGAGCTTGCCCTCGATGCGGGCGCCGCGCAGGCGCAGGGGCCGCGCGACGCGCTCCATCGGCCTTCGCGTGAGCGACTCGTCGCCGACGAGCACGGTGGCGAAGCGCTGCGCGGCGAGCACGCCGGCGAGCAGGCGCATCGTCGTGCCCGAGTTGCCGCAGTCGATGGGCGCGCTCGGCGCGCGCAGGCCGTAGAGGCCCTTGCCTTCGACGAGCAACATCTCGTTCTGCTCTTCGGTGGTGATGCCCATCGCGCGGAGCGCGGCGAGCGTGGACATGTTGTCTGCGCCGAGCGCGCCGCCTTCGATGCGGCTCTGTCCTTCGGCGAGACCGGAGAGCAGGATGGCCCGGTGCGCGATGCTCTTGTCGCCCGGGACCGGGACGCTGCCCGTCAGAGGGCGTTCTGAGGGAAAGACGACGAGGTCGGTCACGGGCAGGCTCTAGCAGACGGAAGCGGAGGGCCGAGGGGATTTTTGTCGCGCCGGGCCGTCGGAACGCACGTTGCCACCCGTGAGGGGGCTGCCCAGGGCGGCCGGATCCGTGCGCGGCCGGGCAGGGGAGGCGAATGCCCCGTCCCCGTCCGGGGCATTCGCATCATTGTGCGCAGATGACAAACCAATGCAAGGGCGTCCGCATTCCGTGCGGTTTCGGCCCGAACGGCGCGGGCCGCAGAGGAGGCTGAGATCGCCCGCCGTCGATTGTGTTTCCGCCCTCGCGCGCTATCGTAAAACGCGGGGATCATGGGGGGTATGAAAAGCGCGGAAGATGCGATCGACGTCGACGTCGACGTCGATCTCGATCTTGGCGAGGCCTCGCTGCCGCGCCCGGGCGACGTGGTCGCGGGGAAATACCGTGTCCAGCGGGTCCTCGGCGTCGGGGGGATGGGGGTCGTGGTGGAGGCGGAGCACGCGAGCCTCCGGCAGCGCGTCGCGCTCAAGTTCCTGCACCCCAAGGTCGCGGCGAGCGACGTCTCCGTGACGCGGCTCCTGCGCGAGGCGCGGGCCGCGAGCGCGATCAAGAGCGAGCACGTGGCGCGCGTGCTCGACATGGGCACCCTGCCGTGGGGCTCGCCGTTCGTCGTGATGGAATACCTCACCGGAATCGATCTCCGGGGCATGCTCGGCCGCCGCGGCCCGCTGCCCGTCGAGGACGCCGTCGATTACATCCTCCAGGCCTGCGAGGCGCTCGCCGAGGCGCATTCCATGGGAATCGTCCACCGCGACATCAAGCCCTCGAACCTCTTTCTCACGAGCCGCGCCGACGGCTCGCCGCTCATCAAGGTCCTCGATTTCGGCATCGCCAAGCTCCTCCGCCCGGGCGGCGCCGCGCAGCCGGAGGACGTCGTGACGCTCACGGGTCATGGATTCGTGGTGGGTTCGCCCCGGTACACCTCGCCCGAGCGGCTGCGCGACCCGACCGACGTCGATCCGCGCACCGACATCTGGTCCCTCGGCATCGTCCTGCACGAGCTGTTGACGGGCCACAGCCCCTTCGAGGCGAAGACCATTTCTTCCCTGTATTTTCGCATCGCCGCGGACCCGCCCGCGCGGGTGCGAGACGTTCGCCCCGACGTACCGGAGGGGCTCGAAAAGGCGATCCTCCAGTGCCTGCAAAAAGACCCGGACAAACGCACGCCCGACGTGGCCGAGCTCGCCGCGTCGCTCCGGCCGTTTGCGCCCGAGCGCAGCGAGACCAGCGTGCGCCGGGTGATCCGGGTGATCGGCATTCCTCCGGAGAAACTCCCGACGTACGCCGGCGCCGGGAGCCGCGACGCGGATGGGCTGCGCGGTCTCCTCTCGACGGCCCTCCGGCCCGCGGCGCTCCGACGATCCATGCGCCTCCGCGCGGGGCTCGGTTTGCTTGGCGTGACGCTGCTCGTGGTGGGGGCGCTCGTCATGTCCTCGGGAAAAACGCCGGACGCGCGCGCTCCCTCGCCGGGGCCATCACGCGCGGCCCCCGAGCAGCCCAAGGAGCCTTCGGTGGCCGTGGCGCCGGACGGCCTGAGCGACCCGCCCGCCCAAGGCGCCGAGGAGCCTGCGGCCCCCGCGTCGAGCCCGGCGGCGAAGGTGCCCAAGGGTGGAACGACTTCGTCTTATCGAACCTCTGGAGCGCCCACAGGGCGCCGCAAAGGAGGGCGCTTCCTTGATCCGCTGGATAGCCGAAAATAAAAGATATGTTCGTCGTGCCAATCGATTTCTACTTCCAGGGCTTGCTGCGCTCGTCTTGGCCGGTGAAGGCACCGCCCGCGCGGACGGTGACGCCGCGGCGGAGGCGGAGGTCCTCTTCCGCGAGGGCAAGCAGCTCATGGGGGAGAAGCGGTATGCCGAGGCTTGTCCGAAGCTCGCGGAGAGCCATCGGCTCGATCCGGGCGGCGGGACGATCCTGAACGTCGCCCTCTGCCACGAGGCGGAAGGCAAGACGGCCACGGCCTACCGCGAGCTCGGTGAAGCCCTCGCGTGGGCGCGCACGGACGCGAGGCCCGATCGCGCGGAGATCGCCCACGAGCGGCTCGACGCGCTCGAACGCAAGCTCGCGCGGCTCGTGGTGGTGCTCGGGCCAGGCGCGCGCGCCGCGGGGATGGTGATCGAGCGCGACGGTGCGTCGATCCCGGAGGCGTCGCTCGGTGAGCCCGCGCCGGTCGATCCCGGCGAGCACGTGGTCGTCGCGACGGCCGAAGGGAAGGCGCCGTTTCGGGCGACGGTACGGGTCGCGCCGGGCGCCCGCGTGACCGTGGTGGTGCCCGCGCTCGCGCCGTCGCGCGGGGCCTCGGGGGGGCCCTCGGGCGCGCGCATCGCGGCGCATGTGACCGCGGGGATCTCGCTCGGCGCCCTCGGTGTGGGGACGTTTTTCGGGATCCGCGCGCTCGTGAAGGAGAACGAGGCGCGCGCGCGGTGCGAGGGCGCGGTTTGCCCCGACGTGGCGTCGCTCGACGTGGCGGACGACGGCCGGACGGCCGCGCGGATCGCCGACGTCGCGCTGGGCGTGGGAGCGGTCGGCCTCTTGACGTCCGCGACGCTCTACTGGGTTTCGCGCTCGAAGAGCCCGGCGGATCCACGCGCATCTCTTGCGATCGTGCCGTCCGCGGGAGCGGGCGCGGCATTGCTCCTGGGAGGAACATTTTGAGCACCAAACGAACGACGGTTCCTCCGTTGATCCGGATCGGCGCGTGGCCCCTCCTGCTCGCGGGACCGCTCGGCTGCGAGATCGTGGCGGGGATCGAGCCACGCACGCTCGCGCCGTCGGGCGGCCCTGCGGGCGCGTGCGAGGCGAGCACGGGCGCGGGCTTCCCCGATTCGGCCACGCGGTTCTGCTCCGATGGATCCGACGCGATCTCGTGTGACGATCCGAGCCTCGCGGCGGGGCAGGACGGCCATGTCGTCGGCCTCTTGCCGAGCTACGAGGAGGCTTCGTTCGGAGCGTCCGCGGACGACGGTGTGCGTGACGAGATCCTCGACCTCGTGTGGGAGAGCGACGCGGCCTCGGCGCCCGTCTCGTGGGAGGAAGCGCGCGCGCGCTGCGAGAAGTCCGGCGGCGGCGCGCGGCTCCCTTCCCGTGTGGAGCTCGTTTCGCTCGTGGACTACGGGCGCGACGGGCCCGCGATCAACCCCTCGATGATCTCCGTACCCACGTGGTCCACGGATCTCTACTGGACCTCGACGACGGCGATGGACGGCGTGTGGGCCATCGGGTTCGTCCACGGATCGATGACGTCGGTCGATCGCACGCTCGCGGCGCGCGTTCGTTGCGTCGTGGGTCCTCCGCGCGTGTCGTGCCTCGAAGCGGGCGCGGTCGGTGAGACGCTGATCGACAGGCGCACAGGCTTTGTCTGGCAACGCCTGAGCACGCCGGAGGTGAGCACGTGGCAAGGCGCGCTCGCTTTCTGTGCGTCGCTCTCGATCGGGGGCGCCAACGGCTTTCGGCTACCGAGCATCAAGGAGCTCGTGAGCCTCGGCCACGGCGAAGAGGACGAGCCCATGTCCGCGGCGACGTCGTTCCCCGACGGCGAGGGCCGCTTCTGGTCGTCCACGCCCGTCGCTGCTGTGCCGGCCGAAGCCTGGGTCCTCGACGGCCTCACGGGCCGCATCGAGCACCAGCCGACGGCGGTGAAGGCGCGCGTGCGTTGCGTTCGATGATACGTGCGGCTCAGGCCCAGGCCGAGCCTGCCTCGGGATCGGGCGTGATGCCTTCGAGCGCGCGCCGCGCCTCCTCGGCGTCCCGTGCGATCTGCGCCTTCAGCGCTTCGAGCCCCGAGAAACGTTGCTCCGGACGAAGGTGCCGAACGAGGTGCACGCGCAGCCGCGCGCCGTACAGATCTTCGTCCCGATCGAAGACGTGGACTTCGAGGCGCGGGCGCGCCGCCGTGGGATCCACCGTGGGCCGCACGCCGAGGTTCGCCACGCCGCGCCCGAGCATCGTCGCGCCGCGCTCGCCCGCGCCTTCCGGGGACAAACGATCGATCAGCACGGCGTACACGCCGAGCGGTGGCAGCGCCTCCGGCGCATCGAGGATGTTCGCGGTGGGAAAGCCGATCGTCCGCCCGCGTTGGTCCCCGGCGACCACGGTCCCCGAGAGCGCATGCCATCGCCCGAGGATGCGCTGTGCTTCGTCGAGATCGCCCCGCGCGATCGCCTCCCTCGCGCGCGTGCTCGACCACGGCCCGTGCGTGTCGCCGACGAGCGCGTGCGATCGCGTCTCGAAGCCGAGCACCTTGCCGAGCCGCTCGAGCTCGGCGAAGTCGCCGGCCCGCTGCGCGCCGAAGCGGAAGTTCTGCCCCACCATCACCACGCGCGCGCCGAGATCGCCGAGCACGCGCTCGGCGAAGTCGCGCGGGCTCTGCGCTGCGAACGCGCGATCGAAGGGCGCCACGGAGACCCGGAGCCCCGGCACGGCGCGCTCGCACAGCGCGATCTTGCGCGCGAGCGGCGTGAGCAGCGGCGGCGCCTTGCGGCCGAGGACCTCGGCCGGGTGTGGATCGAACGTCAGCACCACCGGATCGAGCCCGCGTTCGTGGGCGATCCGAGCGGCTTCATCCAGGACGGCGCGGTGGCCCCTGTGCAGACCGTCGAAGTTGCCGATCACGACGAGGGTGCCGGTACGCCCGCTCGTCTCGCCGCGCTGGGAGCCGCTCTGCCGATCCACGATCGCGCTACCTAGTCAAACCCGGGGCGCCGCGCAAAGCCGAGGTCGTGCCATGACGCAATGACCACAAGATCCTTGACGGAAGTAGGGGTGACTGGTAGAGCCGCGCCGCCGTTGACCCTTCGGCGTTCGGGGTTGTCGTGGTCGCTCGGACTGGCCGAGCGTCGACCGAACCCTCGGCAGGCAGGGAGGCTGGCCGATGTTCAAGAGAGTGAGCATCTTCTCGGGGAACGCAAACCCCACGCTCACGCAGGAGATTTGCCAGTGCCTCGAGTTCCCGCTCGGGAAGTGCCGCGTCTCGCGGTTCTCCGACGGGGAGACGTTCTGCGTGATTCAGGAGAACGTCCGTGGCGTGGACACGTACGTCGTGCAACCGACGTGCTCGCCGGTGAACGACAGCGTGATGGAGCTGCTCATCATGGTGGACGCGCTCCGGCGCGCCTCCGCGGGCTCCATCACCGCCGTGATCCCGTACTACGGCTACGCCCGGCAGGACCGCAAGGCCGCGCCGCGCACGCCGATCACGGCGAAGCTCGTGGCCGATCTCCTCGTCGCCGCGGGCGTGCACCGCATCGTCGCGCTCGATCTGCACGCGGGCCAGATCCAGGGGTTCTTCAATATCCCCTTCGATCACCTCCACGCGATGCCGGCGTTCCTCGATCAGCACCTTCGCGAGCACTACAGCCGCGACTGCGTGATCGTCTCGCCGGACGCGGGCGGCGTCGAGCGCGCGCGTGCCTACGCGAAGCGCCTCGACGGCACCCTCGCCATCATCGACAAGCGCCGCGAGCGCGCGAACGAGAGCGAGGTGATGAACATCATCGGCGAGGTCGAAGGCAAGCGTTGCCTCATCCTCGACGACATCATCGACACGGCGGGCACGCTGGTGAACGCGGCGAACGCCCTCATGAAGGCGGGCGCGAAGAGCGTCGCGGCCTGCGCCACGCACGCCGTGCTCTCGGGCCCGGCGCTGTCGCGCATCATGGAGTCGCCGCTCGCCGAGGTCATCGTCTCCAACTCGATCCCGCTCTCCGAGGAAGCCAAGGCGTGCGGGAAGTTCAAGGTCGTCAGCGTGGCGCGCCTGCTCGCGGAGGCCATCCGCCGGATCCATCACTCGGACTCGGTGAGCTCCCTCTTCGTCTAGTCGCATCCTCGCCTCGCGTTCGTCGTTTCGTGTCCCTCAGCGCCTGGACAATCGTGCAGTTTCCTCTCAGGCTTGCGGCTTCGCCTCGGAGGATCGTCGGAATCGGCGCACAACCCGATCGATCTCTGCTATAGCGCCGCGTCTCGGATCGGAACCGGAGAGTCGTCCCATGATGGAAATCATCAAGCTCAGCGCCACCCGTCGTCAGGAAAGCGGAAAAGGCCCGTCGAACAGGCTCCGCCGCACGGGGAACATCCCTGCCATCTGCTACGGCAAGGGCCTCGAAGCGTTCCCGGTCGCCGTCTCTCCGAAGGCCCTCCTCGAGGTGCTGAAGTCGGCGCACGGGAAGAACTCGGTCATCGAGCTGGCCGTCGAGGGCAGCGACAAGCTCACCGTCATGGTGCGCGACTACGGCTACCACCCGATCTCGCGCGAGCTCGTTCACGCGGACTTCCTGCAGGTCAAGCTCGACCAGCCGGTCGACGTCGAGATCCCCGTTCGTTGCGTCGGCAAGTCGAAGGGCGTCGCGGGCGGCGGCATCCTCCAGCAGATCTTCCGCAACCTGCCCATCCGCTGCCTGCCCGAGAAGATCCCGGCGCTCGTCGAGATCGACATCAGCGAGCTCGACCTCGGCGACACGGTGAAGGCGGGCGCGGTTCCGCTCCCCGAGGGCGTCAAGACGCGCCTGCCCGAGGACCAGACGGTCGTCGTCGTGGCCATTCCCGAGAAGGGTGAGGAAGGCGCGGCTGCGGCTCCGGGCGCTCCGGGCGCTCCGGCGGCTGCGGCTCCTGCGGCCGGCGCGAAGGGCGCGGCGCCCGCGGCCAAGGGCGCGGCTCCCGCGGCCAAGGGCGCGGCTCCTGCGGCCAAGGGCGCGGCTCCCGCCAAGGACGCCAAGAAGAAGTAGTTTTAGCTCAAACGGTCCGAGCGATCCGCCCCGCGGCGCGCACCTCCGAGCGAGGTCGTCCCGCGGGGCACGCTCGTCTTCGGGCCTCGACTTCCTCGTCATGCTGCTCGTCGTCGGCCTGGGCAACCCGGGCGAGAAATACGCGTCGCATCGGCACAACGTCGGCTTCATGGCCGTCGAAGCGCTCGCGGCGCGCGCTCGCGCCGATGCCTTCCGCGAGAAGTTCTCGGGCATGTGGTCGCGCGCGACGCTCGGGGACGAGCCGGGCGTGCTCCTCCAGCCGATGACGTACATGAACGAGTCGGGCCGCAGCGTGCAGCCCGCCCTCGCGTTCTTCAAGATCGCCCCGAAGGAGCTCGTGGTGATCCACGACGAGCTCGACCTTCCGTTCGGGGACGTCCGGCTCAAGTTCGGCGGTGGACACGCCGGCCACAACGGGCTGCGGTCCATCATGTCCCACGTCGGCACGGGCGACTTCGCGCGCGTCCGCGTGGGCGTCGGGCGGCCGCCGGCGGGGTTTCGCGGGGAGGTGGCGGACTACGTGTTGTCGCCGTTCGACGCGGTCGAACGCTCGCGCCTGCCCGACATCTTGAAGCTCGTGACGGATTCTGTGCTAGAAGTCGCGGCCCGCGGCTTCGACGCCGCGATGAACGTTCGAAACAGCCGGCCGAAAGCCGGCAAGAAGCAAGCGAAGGAGCGGAGCGAGGCGCGCATGTCGCCCGAGCCCGCGAACGCGAAAGCGGCGGAAGACAAGCCGTCGGTTTCGCCTGGTGAAAAGCGCGAGGGAGAGTAACCCGGACGTTTTCCGCACCTTCGTGAGGCACGTTCGCTGGTTTGTCCGTGAGGAACACCGGCGGACGCGCCGTCCTCGCTCCGGGGCACGACGTCTCCGGGGCCATCGTCCAAGAGGAGAAGCATGAGTCGACTCGTGACGGCGCCGAACCGCGCCAGAGAATACGAAACGATCTACATCCTGCGACCCGACATCGACGCGGACGCCGCCGAGCGTGTTGGCTCGCGCCTGTCCGACGTGATCGGCCGCGAGCAAGGCCGGCTGACCAAGGTCGAAAACTGGGGCCGCCGCCGGCTCGCGTACGACATCCGCAAGCATCGCCGCGGTGTGTACATCTACCTCAAGTACCTCGGCACGGGCCGCGTGGTGTCCGAGATCGAGCGCAACCTGCGCCTGATGGACACCGTGATCAAGTACCAGACCGTCCTCGTCCGCAACGACGTGGAGGTCGCGGCGATCGCGATCGCCGAGGAGGACGTGAAGTTCGAGCGCGTCGAGCTGCCGCCGATCGAGGAGGAGCGCGACGAGTCGAGGGAGCGTCAGCTTGGTCTGATCGAGCCGGAGCGTCGTCAGGAGCGCACCAGCGAGGCGCCGGCCTCGGGCGAGTTCGACGACCTCGAGGGCGAGGCGGACATGACCGGCACCGAGGAAGAGGGAGGCTGAGCCATGAATCAACGAGGAATGGATTCGGGCAGCCGCAACATGGACATGGACGACCGCGATTTCGGGCGGACGCCGGATCTGAACGCCGACGCCCCCGGACGCCGCCGCACCGGTCGCAAGCGCGTCTGCCGTTACTGCGCCGACAAGGCGCTCTTCATCGACTACAAGGACCCGCAGGCGCTCAAGTACTTCATCTCGGAGCGCGGCAAGGTCGTCCCGCGCCGCATCAGCGGCAACTGCGCGCGGCATCAGCGCAAGGTCACGCTCGCCATCAAGCGGGCGCGCAACATCGCGCTCTTGCCGTTCACCGTGACGGCGTAACGAGGAGGACGTCATGGCCAACTACATTCACGTGGTCCTGACCGAGGACCTCCCCAACGTCGGCAAGAGCGGCGAGCTCGTGCGTGTTCGCCCGGGCTACGCTCGCAACTTCCTCGTCCCCCGCGGCCTCGCGGTCGGCGCGACGGCGGAGAACGTCGCTCGCATCGAGCACGAGAAGAAGGTCGCGGAGACGCGCGCGGTCAAGAGCAAGAAGGCGGCCGAGGAGCTCGCCCAGAAGCTCGCGAACGTGAAGATCACGATCACGAAGCCCGTCGGCGAGGGTGATCGGCTCTACGGTTCGGTGACCTCGCGCGACATCGAAGAGGCGCTCGCGGCGCAGGGATTCACTGTGGATCGTCGTCGCATCGAGCTCGACACGATCAAGGCGCTCGGCACCTACCAGGTTCCGGTTCGCCTCGCGACGTCCGTGACCGCGACGATCGACGTCACGGTCGCGGCGAAGTCCTGATCCCACGAGGAGCAGGCGTCGGCCCGGATCGAACGGCGAAGAGCCGATCGGTCCGGGCCTTCGTTCATTTCACGCCCAACGATCGCTCCGTGAGCGAGCTCCGCGCGACCTCGTTGCCGCGCTGGATCGCGCGCTCGATCGCCTCGCGATCCCGCAGCGCCGCGCGCCCCTCGCGCGCGAGCACCGAGAGCAGCCCCGCGCCGAACGCGTCTCCCGCGCCGATCGTGCTCTCCACGGCGAGAGCCGGGCCGCCCGCGTGCACCTCGCCGAAGGGCCCGAGCGCGCGTGTCTTCGCCGCGCCGAACGTCGCGATCACGATCGCCTCGGCGTGAAGCAAGGGCATGAGATCCCGTGGATCCGACGCGCCGAGCAGGCGCAAATCGTCCTCGCTCACCTTGAGCACATCGACCCCACCGAGGAGGCTCCGCGGATCCGCGCGCTCGAGCGCGTCGCCTGCCCACAGCCGAGGCCGGAGGTTCGCGTCCAGCGTGACGAGCGATCCCTCGCGCGCTGCGTGACGCGCCGCCTGCTCGAGCGCGAGCAAGCATGCGCGCGAGGGCAAGAGCCCGGAGAAATGGACGACGTTCGCGCCGAAGGAGCGCGGCAAGGCGTCTCGCAGCGCGAGCGCTTCTTCCTGCACGGCGCGATACGCTACGGCGCGCGTCGGCGCGTGGGTCAGGAACACGAGCCCCGTGCGGCTCGACTTGGTGGCGCGCATGCGTGACACGTCGACCCCGCGCCGCGACAGGTGTGCCACGAGCGCGTGCCCGACCGCATCGTCTCCCACCGGCGCGACGATCCCCGCGCGCAGGCCGAGCTGTGCCAGCGTGAGCGCCACGTTCACCGCGCCGCCGCCCGGCGTGAGAGAGAGCTGCGTTGCGTCGTCGAGCGACGTGCCTTCGGGCGTGGAGAGGTCCCATAGTGCCTCACCCACACACACCACGTCGGCGGATGTCGCCGTTTCCTCGTGATCGTCTTGCCGATCCGGGTACCGCGCGCGGGGGTTTCCTGGTAGATCGCTCGACGATCCTGACGCCTCGGAGGGCCCGCCCTTCGGGGCGTCTCCCATTTGGGGCCTCACCATGTGGAGATCTTCGGGATTGCTTGGGGCCATCTGGTGAAGAAGTGCCATGCAGACCGCGCAGCAGCGTCGTGGACGTTCGAACCAACCGATGGAACCGGCCCCTGTCGCGGGCCGCGTCCCTCCGCATGACCTCGACGCCGAGGCCGCGGTGCTCTCGGCGGTGCTCCTCGAGCGGGATGCGCTCGATCGAGTCCTCGAGATCCTGAAGCCGGAACATTTCTACAGCGACGCGAACAAGCGCATCTTCGAGGCGGCGACGGCGCTCGCGCTCTCCGGCACGCCGATCGACATCGTCTCCATAGCCTCCTGGCTCCGGGATCGCGAGTGGCTCGCGCAGATCGGCGGCGCCAGTTATCTCGCGCAGCTCGCCGATGCGACGCCCGCTGTCGCGCACGTCGCCACGCACGCCAAGGTCGTCTATGAAAAATGGCGGCTGCGGCAGCTCATCGCCACCTGCCAGCGCGTCGCGGCCGAGGGGTACGGCGACGTCGGCACGGTGCAGGAGTTCATCGACGGCGCCGAGCAATCGATCTACGCGCTCGCGCGAACCGCGCAGTCGACGAGCGTGCAGCCGATCGCGCAGGTCCTTAAGGCCGCGTTCGAGCAGATCACGGCCGCGGCCGAGCGCGGCGATCGCATCACGGGCATCTCCACGGGGTACGAGCGGCTCGATTCGAAGACCGCCGGCCTCCACGACGGCGATCTCATGATCGTCGCGGCGCGCCCCGGCATGGGCAAGACGTCGTTCGTCCTCAACATCGCCGTGAACGTCGCCTCGCCGCGCACGGTGGCCGCCGGTCCCGGCGAGGCGGACCATGGCTACGAGCGGCAGGAGCCGGGCTACGGCGTCTGCGTGTTCTCGCTCGAAATGCCCCGCGAGCAGCTCGCGAGTCGTATGGTCTGCACCGAGGGCCGCGTCGATCTCGGCAAGCTGCGCCAGGGCTTCTTGCAGCCGGACGACTGGCGAAGGCTCACCGAGAGCGCCTCGTATCTGTCGACGCTCCCGATCTGGGTCGACGACACGTCCGCGCTCACGCTCCTCGAGGTCCGCGCGAAGGTCCGCCGCATCCAGGCCGAGTACAACCGCACGGCCGGGCCGGGGCAGCCCGAGCGGCGCGTGGGGCTCGTCATCATCGACTACCTCCAGCTCATGAAGGGCCGCGACGGCGTGAGCAGCCGCGAGCAGGAGATCAGCGAGATCTCCCGAGGCTTGAAGCAGCTCGCCAAGGAGCTCCGTGTCCCCGTGATCGCGCTCTCGCAGCTCAACCGCTCCGTCGAGACCCGCACGAACAAGGACAACGGCAAGCGTCCTCAGCTCAGCGATCTGCGCGAGTCCGGCGCCATCGAGCAGGACGCGGACACGATCATGTTCATCTACCGCGACGAGTACTACAACGCGGAGACCACGAACGCGAAGGGCATCGCCGAGATCATCATCGCGAAGCAACGAAACGGCCCCACGGGTAAGGTGCTCGTGCGCTTCGCGTCGTCGTACACGCGCTTCGACAACCTCGCGCCTGGCGACTACCCCGAGATGGTCGACGACGAGTGACGTCCCAAGATCCGGCGCGTTCGCGCGTCGGAGGCTCATCATGCCGCCCGGCAACAACAGCAAACGCCTCGCCCTCGGAACCCTCCTCCTCGGTCTCGCGACCGGCCTCACCGCCTGTGTCGAGCCGATCCAGAGCGGAGGCGTCGTCATGTACGGCGGCGAAGGCGCGCGCGTCGCCGCGATGTGCCGCTTCCGCCGCGGCGCCGAAGGCAAGGCCGGGTTCTGCGCGCCCGAGCCGGAAGCGCCCGCCGCGGTCACCCTCGCGCGCATCGAAGGGGACAAAAAGCCCTTCGCCGGCGCGCTCGTCGAGGCCAAGGCGGGCGACGTCCTCCTCGACAACAGCGCGATCGCGGCGGTGATCAGCGCCTCGGACGGCGCGCTCGTGGACGCTGCCGATTCCGAGATCCGCGAGGATGCGCTCGGGCGCGTGCGGACGTGCCTCGGCGCGCCGCTCGGCTGCTTGACCGGCGTGACGATGAGCCTCGCGCAAGGACGTGACGGATCGGCGCAGGTGCTCGCGCGTGGCCACGCCGAGGGGGATCCGCGCGTGACGATCGCCACGCGGTACATGCTTGTCCCGGGCGCGCGCGTGATCCTCGTCTCGACCCTGATCGCCTCGAAGGCCGACGAGCCGCTCGTGATCCCGAGCCTTGGAGACGCCGTTCACTGGGGCTCGGCCGAGCCGCTGCCCGCGATCGGCCACGAGCCGCCGCCTGCCGCCGCTGCCACGGCCGAAGCCCCGTTCGCGGCGGCGCTCGGGACCTCCGTGGCATACGCGATCGCGCCCGCCGACGATCGACCCACGCTCGAGATCGAAGGCGCCGCGGGGGCGACGAGCCTCCGCTTCGGCCGGAACGTCACGCTGCCGCCCGGCGGCTCGGCGCGTTACGAGCGGCTCTTCGTGGTGGCCCCGCGCGGCGACACGCTCGGCGTCGTCACCGAGCTCGCCCTCGTCCGCGAGGCGCGCGTGCCGGGCGCGATCGAACTGCGCTTCGTGGACGAGGCTGGCAAGCCGCTCCCTCCGCCCGCAGATGCGCGCGTCGAGCTCCTGTCCCCACGGGATACGCTCGTCCCCTTCCTTCGGATCGGATCTTCCGTTGCGGAAGCCGGCGTCGCTGCCGAGGCGCCTCCGGGCGCGTACGAGCTCGACCTTCGCGGAAAGGGGCTGCGCGCGCTCGCCCGCGTCCCGATCGAGGTGACGTCGGGCGAGGTGACGCAGGCGACGATCACCGTGGGCGCAGAAGCTGCGCCCGTGCCCGCCAAGGGCGTACCCGAGGGCGGTACGCCCGCGCCCTGACCGCCGCGGCGCCTGGGCCCCACCAAAGGAACTGGTGCCCGCGCGCGCCTCCGCCGTGGGTTCGTCCGCACGGACGTGCTACGAAAAAAAAGCGCGTTCCATGGTGGATCGGCTCGGCAGAGAACGGCTCCTCGAACTCACGCTCGCGGGCACGCCCGACAGGGCCCTCGCGTCGCTCGTCGCCGCTTCGCCCGAGGACGCGGCTGACCTCGCTGCGCTGCGTGAAGACCTCGCGCGCCTCGGGCACGCCGCGCCGCCCGTCGAGCCGCCGAAGCGCCTGCGCGAGCGCCTCCTCGCGACGCGCCCGCGGCCGCGTGGTCCGAGGCGGCCCGTGCTCGTGGTGCTCGACATGATCAACGACTACCTCACGCCGGGCCGCCCGCTCGAGGTCCCGCGCGCGCGGGACGTGGTCCCGGCGGTGAAGGAGCGCATCACGTGGGCGCACGAGAAAAACGTCCCCGTGATCTACGTGTGCGACACGCACGAGCCCGACGACGAGGACTTCCGCGACTGGCCGCGCCACGCCGTCGCCGGCACGGAGGGCGCCGAAGTGTGGCCTGCGATCGCGCCTTCGCCTGGCGATCACCTCGTGCACAAGCGGACGTACAGCGCCTTCACGGGCAGCGCCTTCGGGCCGCTGCTCGACGACCTCCACGCCGATCAGATCATCCTCACGGGATGCGCCACCGAGATCGGCATGTTCGCCACCGCGAAGGACGCGCTCGAGCGAGGGTTCGTCGTGACGATCCCGCCCGACTGCCAGGCGGGCATGAGCCCCGTGGCCGAGCACGTCGCGCTCGTGACCCTCGCCGCCCTCGTGCCTTTCGAGCCGCGTTACCTCCGCGCCGCGCCTTGAAGAACGCGCGCGCCGCGTGCGAAGCGGCTCGCCTTGCTCCATGATCGCCGCGCCCGTGATCCGCACCGAGCTCCTGCCCTTCGACCCGCCCGCTGTTGCACGCGCGGCCGCGCTCCTCCGTGGCAAGCGCGTCGTCGCCTTCCCGACCGAGACCGTCTACGGGCTCGGCGCGCGCGCCGACGAACCGACCGCCGTGCGTCGCATCTTCGAAGCGAAGGGTCGTCCCGCGACGAACCCGCTCATCGTGCACGTCGCCGGCGTCGCCGAGGCGCGCGCGCTCGCGCTCGACTTTCCGCATGCTGCCGAGCGCCTCGCCGAGCTCTTCTGGCCTGGCCCGCTCACGCTCGTCGTCACACGGCGCCCCGGCGCCGTCGCCGATGAGGTCGCGGCCGGCGGACCGACCGTCGCGATTCGCGTGCCTGCCGCGCCCGTCGCGCGCGCGCTCCTCGAGGCGTGCCGTTTGCCCATCGCGGCGCCGAGCGCCAACCGCACGACCTCGCTCTCGCCCACGACGGCCGAGCACGTCCTGAAATCGCTCGGCGGGCGTATCCCGCTCGTGCTCGACGGCGGCCCTTGCCGGCACGGCATCGAGTCCACGATCGTCGACGTCTCTCGCAGTCCCGCTGTTCTTTTACGCCCGGGCGCCGTCTCGCTCGACGAACTACGCCGCCACGTCGACGTCGTCGATCCCGGCGTAATCACCGTCTCGCTCGACGAACGCGCGCCTTCGCCGGGCACCTCCGCGCGGCACTACGCGCCTCGCGCTACGCTCGTCGTCGTCCCTGCCGACGAGGCGCGCGCCGAGCTCGCGAGGCGCCGCGCTGCGGGCCTCGTCACCGGCGCTGCCCTGGTTACGCCTGGCGCCGCCGTGGATCCTCCCGTCGAGATCTTGCCTGCGGACCCCGAGGGGTACGCGGCTGCGCTTTATGCGGCGCTCCATCGCCTCGACGACGCGGGCTGCGACAGCGTCGTGGTCGAAGCGCCCCCGGCGGGCTCTGCGTGGGCTGCCGTCCACGATCGCCTGCGCCGCGCCTCTTCTGCTTGAGCGCGGGAATTGCTGACGCCCCCTCGCGGGTTGTGGCAAAACGGGAGAGCCAGCACTTGGGATGACGAAGCTCGTGGTTCGCTCGGATCAAAAGACGAAGCGCCCTGCGCGTACGACGCGTGGTTCGCTCGGGTCCACGCTTCCTTCGATCGGCATCGCCGCGCTCGTGCTCGCGGCCGCGACGTCGACCCACGCGGGGCCGCTCCTCGATCAGCCGCCCAAGCTCTACACCTTCAAGCTCGACGACCCGTCCGCGCCGCGCCTCGGCCTCTTGCGCTCGTACCTCAACGCCGAGGTCGAGAGCCCCGGCCCGCTGCGCCGCTACATCTGGGGACCCTTCGGCCAGTGGCGGAACGAGCCGTGGTTGCAGCTCGCGTGGCGCCACGCGCAAGCGGAGGGCGACGCCGCGGACGAACCCCACGCGTCGCACGACGACCTTCACGCGTTCGGATCGAGCCGCGTTCGCCTGCTCGACGACGCGTCCGCGGCCTTCGCGGCGCTTCCGGTGTTCCGCGTGGCCTCCGAGGGCTCGGAGATCCTGCGCATCGAGCCCGATGTCCTGCCGTCCTGGTCGTGGAACGGCCTCGATCCCGCGCGCGCACCTGCGCTGCTCGCGTCGACGGGACCGAGCTTCGCGTCGAACGGCTTCGACTCGCTCTGGGCGCCGCCGCCGAAGCCCGTCCGCGATTGGCGATGCCGTCGTCGCCCCGTGACCTTTGTCCGCGGCTCCGGCGAGCGTGACGTCTTCCCGCTCGTGCGTTGTGATGGATCCGTCGCGCCTGAGGCGCTCGATCGCCTCTCGCTCATGATGCGCCCGGCTGACGTCGCGCGCCCCGCCGATCTCCTCCCCGACGAGCCCGATCCCGAGGCCGCGCGCAAAGGCGAGTGGATCTCCGACGTGCGCCTCGTGCACCCGCGCCTGCTCTGGGCGCTGCAGCGCATCGCCGACTCGTTCCCGTGGCGGCCGATCTACATCTACAGCGGCTATCGCCCCGGCGCGAAGGTCGCGGGCACGAGCCACCAGAGCATGCACGCGGCCGCGCGCGCCGCGGACATCCAGGTCCACGGCATCCCGAACGCCACGATCTTCGAGCTCTGCCGCAAGCTCGACGACGTGGGTTGTGGCTTCTATCCGAACAGCAAGTTCGTCCATGTCGACGTGCGCAGGCCCGGCACGGGACACGCGCTCTGGATCGACGCGTCCGGCCCCTCCGAGCCCCCGCAGTACGTCGATTCGTGGCCGGGCGTCCTCGAGAAGGGCGGCATGGCCTGGGCGCCCGCGCAGGCCACGCCTGGTGTCGTGGAGTGGTCTTCTCGCCTGCCGTCCGGAGCGAGCATGCCTGCGCCCCCGCGGTACGGCGGGCCGCCGTAGCGCGCCTCGCGCGCCCACGCGCGAGCCACCACGCGAAGAATTCGTTACGATCCTCTTCGTGCGCGCTTTGCTTCGTTGGCTCTTGCTCGGCGGCGTGCCCCTCGGCGTCGCCCTCGCGCCGCTCGCGTGTGACGATAGCGGCTACCCTCAGATCATCGTTCGTCCGGGGGATCCCGGCGACGGCGGTCCCTCCTTCGACGCCGCCTGGCCCGACGCCTTCCCCGACGGCGACGCCGGGGATCCCGACGCGCCGGACGCCCCTTCCACGCCCGTTTGGATCGGCCTCACGCCGAACCCCGTCGGGGATGGAGCGCCGAAGCCTGGCGACGTCATCGCGGCCCGCCTCGGCGCGCTCGCGCTCGGCGCGCGGGCCACGATGCTCAGGCGCACGCCGACGGCGCTCGCCACGGACGAAGGCACGCAGGCGCTCGCCGAGGAGGCAACCTTCTTCCACAGCCGCGGCGTCGTCCTCGGCTTCTCGCTCGTGATCATCGATCGCGCCGTCGCGTTCCTCCCGCCCGACCTCGCGGAGAAACCGTGGAACGCGCCCGAGGTCCTTGCCTTCACGTATGCCTCGATCGACGCGGCGTTCGCGGCGCTCGGCGGCGCAGCGCGTTTCGTCGTGCTCGGCCGCGACGTCGACGTCCGCCTCGCCGCGCACCCGGACGAGCGCGCGGCCTTCGAACTCTTCGCGAGCGACGTCCTCGACTACGTCCGCGCGCATCCGCTCGCCGCGCCGGACGTCCGCGCGGGCGTGGGCTTCTCGTTCGAGGGCGTGGCGGCTCCGGATCCCTCGTTCTTGCCCCTCCTCGATACGAGCGACGTCGCGGTCGCTTCGTATCTGCCCGGGCTCGGCGCCGTCGAGGCGGGACGTGCGAGCGACATCTCCGCGCATGCCGACACGATCCTCGCGCGTGCTGCGGACAAGGAGATCGTGCTCGAATCCGTCGGGGCTCCGAGCTCGTCCTTCGTCGGGGGATCGGACGACAAGCAGGCGCTTTTCCTCGAGACGTTTTTTGGTGCGCTCGCGCCGCGACGGGATCGCTTCGTCTTCGTGAATGTCGAGGCGCTGCACGATCTCGGCTCTGTTCGGTGCGGAGAGCGCATGTCCGTCTTGGGCGAGCCTGCGGAAGGACCGTACGCAGCCTATGCATGCTCGCTCGGCCTCTTCACCGAGCAGGGTCAGGAAAAGGCTTCTTGGAAGGCGTTCTTGAACGGCGCGGCCGCGTTCGCGTCACCGTGATCCGTGATGTAAGGTATCCACATGGGCGACGCGCAAAGTCTGGTGGGCAAGATCGCAGCGATGCAGGATTACGCCCTGTATCGGGACCTGTCTTGGGAAGGGAGCTTCGAGGAGTACCTGGGGCTCATTCGCAAGCAGCCGCAAGTCACGCGCAACGCGTTCCAGCGTGCGTACGACATGATCATCCGGTACGGGACCGAGGAGTACACCGACAACAAGAAGAAGCTCGTCCGGTACAACTTCTTCAAGGACGAGCTGAACGGCGGCCAGGACGCCATCTACGGCCTCGACATTCCGCTCATGCGCCTCGTGCACGTGCTCAAGGCGGCGGCGGAAGGGTATGGCCCCGAGAAGCGCGTCATCTTGCTCCACGGCCCTGTCGGCTCTTCGAAGTCGACGATCGCGCGCCTCATGAAGAAGGGCATCGAGCACTACTCGATGTCGACGGACGGAGCGCTCTACACGTTCGACTGGGTGAACCTCGACGGCGTCGGCATGGCGGGCCCCGAGAGCGGCCGCTTCAAGTGCCCCATGCACGAGGAACCCTTGCGCCTCATCCCGCCGACGTGGCGTGACCGCGCGGTCAAGGAGCTCGAGCTCTCGAACCCCACCTTCCACGTGCGCGTCGACGGCGACCTCGATCCGGCGTGTCGCTTCATCTTCAACAAGCTGATGGAGCGCTACGGCGGCGACTGGGGCAAGGTCATGCAGCACATCCGCGTGCGCCGCCTCGTGCTCAGCGAGAAGGACCGCATCGGCATCGGCACCTTCCAGCCGAAGGACGAGAAGAACCAGGACTCGACCGAGCTCACGGGCGACATCAACTACCGCAAGATCGCCGAGTACGGCTCCGACTCCGACCCGCGCGCGTTCAACTTCGACGGCGAGTTCAACATCTCGAACCGCGGCGTCGTCGAGTTCATCGAGGTCTTGAAGCTCGACGTCGCGTTCCTCTACGACCTGCTCGGCGCGTCGCAGGAGCACAAGATCAAGCCGAAGAAGTTCGCCCAGACGGACATCGACGAGGTCATCCTCGGCCACACGAACGAGGCCGAGTACAAGAAGCTCCTCTCGAACGAGTTCATGGAGGCCCTCCGCGACCGCACGATCAAGATCGACATCCCGTACATCACGAAGGTGTCGGAGGAGATCCGGATCTACGAGAAGGACTTCAACCGCGACAAGATCCGCGGCAAGCACATCGCCCCGCACACGCTGGAGGTCGCGGCGATGTGGGCCGTGCTCACGCGGCTCGAGGATCCGAAGAAGCACAACCTCTCGCTCGTGCAGAAGATGAAGCTCTACGACGGCAAGGTCCTGCCGGGCTACACGCAGGACACCGTGAAGGAGCTGCGCAAGGAGGCGCCGCGCGAGGGCATGGAGGGCATCAGCCCGCGCTACGTGCAGGACAAGATCTCGAACGCGCTCGTCAACGACATCGGCGAGGGCACGATCAACCCGTTCATGGTCCTCTCCGAGCTCGAGAAGGGCCTGCGCCACCACTCGCTCATCTCGAGCGACGAGCAGCGCAAGCGGTACGGCGAGTGCATCGGCATGGTGAAGCGCGAGTACGAGGAGATCGTCAAGAACGAGGTCCAGCGCGCCATCAGCGCCGACGAGGACGCGATCCAGAAGCTCGCGGCGAACTACATCGACTCGATCAAGGCCTACACCCTGAAGGAGAAGGTCAAGGATCGGTTCACCCGCGAGGACGTCGAGCCGGACGAGCGCCTCATGCGCTCGATCGAGGAGAAGATCGACATCCCCGAGAACCGCAAGGACGACTTCCGCCGCGAGATCATGAATTACATCGGCGCGCTCGCGGTCGACGGCAAGAAGTTCGAGTGGCACACGAACGACCGCCTGCGCCGCGCGCTCGAGCTCAAGCTCTTCGAGGATCAGAAGGACGCGATCAAGCTCCAGACCCTCGTCTCCAGCGTCATCGACAAGGAGACCCAGGAGAAGATCGACATCATCAAGACGCGGATGATCAAATACTTCGGGTACAACGAGGTCTCCGCGCGCGACGTCCTCGACTACGTCGCCAGCATCTACGCCCGCGGCGATACGAAGTAGCCAGCCCTCGCGAACGCGTCCCCAGGCTCCCCGCTCCCACCGAGCGGGGAGCTTTTTTCATTTTGCCGCGGTGCGCCGTGAACCCGGCCCCGCCCGTGAATCCACGCGAAACGTCGCAAATTGCATCGCTGCGCAGCCGCCTTCGCGCTACGCAAAACCCATTTCGCGCCTATTTTCGCGGATCTCCCCATTGGGCCCTGGTCTTTCCCGGGGTATAGATCGGTCATGCGACGCCTCGGCGCGCTCCTTGGTTCGTCCCTCCTCTTGGTGTTTTCCGCCGGCTGCGGCGGATACCTCGGCAGCGCGCAGCGCGCCTACCAGGACGGTCGCTACCTCGAAGCGGCCGAGAAGCTCGGGGACCATGAGGACGAAGTCACCGCGCTCTCGCCGCGCAAGCAGGTGAGTTACGGGTTGTATATGGGGCTGTCCCTGATGAAGCTCGGGGACCACGACGGCGCCGAGCGCTGGCTCGGGTTTGCCGAGCAGGTCGAAGCCCAGCGGCCCGGGACCTTGCGGCCCGACGAGAAACGCGAGATCGAGGCCGCCCGCGGGCAACTCGCCGGCATCGAGGAGAAGGCCAAGGCGGCGGGCGAGGAGCCCACCCAGGACGGGACCTTCCTTCAGACCGTCCGGCAGACCGAGCCCGCGCCCTAGGACGCGTCCTTGGATGCGTCCTTGGACGCGTCCTTTTCGAGCTTCGCGCGCAGCCGCGACACACTCTGCTCCAGCGACGAGACGACCCGCCGCAGGTCGCGCACCTCGTCGGACGTCGCCAGGCCCATCGACTTCGCGAACGCCTCTTTTTGCTCCGTCGTGAACGTCGAGACGCGCCCGGGCATGCTCATCGCCGTCATCACGAGCTTCATGAACCGCTCGTCCTGCATGAGCTTCGCGACCTGCGGGCTCGACGCGAACTTCATTCCCTCGGAGACGATCCGATCCTTGATGGACATGGACGGAGCCTAGCAGACCCGGGCAAGCCGAGGGTGCAGCGTAGGCGGCCCCCTGTCCCCCGTCCTTCCATAAAAAGTTGGTTCGATTTGCGTTTGCCATTACGTTTGTCAGAGTCCTGCAGAGCCATTCGCGCCGGATTTTCCCCGCGCGTGGGCTCGGGGAGGGGAGCGAATGCACTCGAACGGCCTCGCCAATGGCTGCGTGCCGGGCGTTCACGAATCCGACGACGATCCGCCGTCGACCCAGCCCAGGACCAAGCGCTCTGCCGAGGCGTCGCCCGATTCCACGGTCCTGCTTTGCGTCCAGGTCATGCCGCCCGACGCCCGTATCTTCCTCGACGATACGTTGATCTCGGTCGGGCCGCATCGCGGGCGTATTCCGTGTGAGCTTCGCTGGCGTGTCCTGCGCGCCGTGGCGCCGGGGTATGTCTCGTGGGCCGAGGTCATCATGCCCGTCACCGACATCACCGTGGCCGTGGCCCTCGGGCGCAAGGCGCAATCGACGCCGCCGCCGCCGCGCCCGATCCGCGTCGTCCTCCGCCAGCCGGAAGAGCCCGTGCCGGATTCGACGCCCCCGTCCTCCACCGATCCGCTGGCGATCACCGTCGGCTGGTGAATTCGGCCTTTGCGCTCGGGGGCTCGGCTCGTAGGCCGCGCCGGGCCCCCGAGCGTTGTTTTCTTCCCTTCCCGCGCGACGCTTCAATGGGCGACGCGCGCGCCGAGCCACCGCGTGAGCAGCGGCCAAACCGTATGCGTCGAGCGGCTGCCCATGATCAGATCGATGTGGCCTTGCGGGAACACGCGGTACGTCTTGTCCCCCGATCGGCTCGATCGATAGGCCGGCTCGACCGACGCGGGCGGCGCGAGATCGTCGCTCTCGCCCGCGACCACGAGCAGCGGCACGTCCATCGCCTCGAACCCCTCGACGAACCCGGACAACCCTCCGAGCCGGTGCCCGCTCTGCCGCGCCTCCGCCGCCGCGAGGAACATGTTCCGGAGCACCGTGATGCTCCCGCTATCCATCGCCAGGGACATGTGCTGCGCGAGCACCACGGGCTCCATCGATCCCGGACGGAAGCCGCGAATCGGCAGTGGAAACACGGGACTTTCGACGAGCACGCGCGCGAGCCGGACGACCTCGCCGATGGCGCGCAGCCCGAGCGCCCCGTGGCCGAACGACATCCGCCGGTCCACGGCGAGCAGCAGGTGGCCGGCCAGCGTCAGCGGCAGCGAGCCGCGCGTGAAATGGTAGGGGCTGCCGAGGGTCACCACGCCGGCCACCGCGCCGTGGGCGAGGGGCGCCGCCGCGTAACTGACGAGCCCGCCGAGCGAATGTCCCACGAGGAACACCGGGTGCGGCCCGGCGAGCCGTTGCACTTCTTCGAGCGCCCAGGGGACGTCCTGCTTGACGAACTCGCTCACGTCGGTCGGCCGCCGCGCGCCGAGGTGTCGGGAACGGCCGTGGCCGCGCAGGTCCAGGTTGAAGACGTCGAAGCCCTCGCGGGCCAGGTAGTTCGACAGGCTCCGGGCGGGCAGGTGCCAGGCGTATCGATTTTGCCCGTAGCCGTGAATGAGCAGCACGCTCCCCCGCGTCCCGCCGAGCTCCGCCGAGCGTTTTCGCACCATCGCCAGCGGAATTCCATCCTCGGCACCGCCGCCCCGCACGACGCACAGCTCCTTGACGAAACGCCCGCGCGCGTCGCGATCGATCGCTTGTTCGACCCGGAGTTGGTGCAGGATCATCGGTCCCCTCCGATTACCTACAAGAATGCGCCGAGCATGCAACGCGCCGAGCACTTCCCGGACATTGGGGCCTCGCGTGTCTCCTCGTTTCCAAGGAAAACCGGGAAGCCGCGCGCATGAGGCCCCGGATTGGATGGCACGTGGGCCATGTCGAGTTGGGAAGATCACGTGGCTGGGCGTGTCGGTGGGGTGGGTGCGTCGCGGGGGCTTTCAAGACGGGCGGGCTCGTGTACTGTCTCGGGCGTCCTTCTCCCTTCGAGCACACCGACGAAAGAGCGCCCCATGTCCCGCATGGCCCTGCTTACCCGCTTTGCTCCCTTGACCCTCGGCGCGTCCCTCTTCGTGGCCGGCACCGCGTATGCGCAGCCCTCCGAGGACGGGTTCGACAAGGACGCCGAAGATACGATGGCCGGAAAGGCGAACGACAAGGAGGAGGCGGCGGCCGGCGACAAGATGCCGGGCGAGAAGGAGAAAAAGAAGGAGGACAGCGGCGACGCCGGGATCTGGGACACGAAAGAGGATCCCACGAAGGCGTACCGTTACGTCGGCCTCCGCTACCGCCACGCCATCATCCCGAAGGCGATCCTGAACCTCTTCACCGACGGCGGCGCCACGGTCGGGGTGCCGATGGGGGGCCTCGAGTTCGGCACGCGGCGCGACCGGCTCGAATACATTTTCTCGCTCTCGTACGCCGACTACTCGAAGGGCGAGATGCTCTTCAAAGGCAAGGGCCAGCCGGTCACGGCGTACGAGCGCGTGCAGAGCGATCTCGCCGTCATTTACGGCAAGGTCGAGATCCTCTACGAGGTGCCGCTCGACAGCCGCAGCCGCTTCTCGCTCCTCTTCGGCGGCGGCGTGGGCATCGGCGGCGTCATCGGCGACCTCCGTCGGAGGCAGGTCTACCCGGGCTCGGGCAGTGATCCCGGCGTGCCCTCGCAGTGGAACGACTGCACGGCCTTCGGCGAACCGGACGCCACCTACTGCGACGTCGACAACGGCCACTTCGGCGACTACGCCGAGCCGAGCTGGGCGAGCGGCGGATCCAAGCCGTTCATTTTCCCGTGGATCGCCGTGCCGCAGGTGAGCTTCCGCTACAAGCCCATCAAGATGCTCCAGGCGCGCGCCGACGTGGGCTTCGCCATTAGCTCGGGCGTCTACTTCGGCGCCAGCATCGACTACATCCTCTGAACGAGGAGCCCAGGGGAACGTTGCAGCTCCCGCCCCGATACGAGCCCATCGCGCCCCTTGGCAAGGGCGGCGGCGGAGAAGTGTGGTCGGCCAAAGACCGCATCACCGGCGCGACCGTGGCCGTGAAGGTCCTCGCCGAAGGCGCGAACGAGGCAGAAATGCTCGCCCTCGTGCGCGAGGCCGTGGCCCTCTCCGGCCTCGAAGGCCTCGGCGTGCCGCGCATCCTCGGCTTCGGACGCCTGCCGAACAGCCCCCGCGCCTACCTCGTGCGGGAGCTCGTCGTCGGCAAGAGCCTGGCCGCGCGATTCGCAGAACCAGACGAGCCGCTGGAGATCCTCGCGGCGATCGCGCAGGCCGCCGATCAGCTCACGCGCCTGCACCGCGCGCTCTTGCTGCACGGGGACTTGAAGCCCGCGAACATCATCGTCGGGCCCTTCGGCAAGGCGACGCTCGTCGACCTCGGGCTCGCGGCGAACTTCCGCGACGGCGGCGAACGCCCGTCGGGCCTCACGCCGCGTTACGCCGCGCCCGAGCTGCTCACGGGCGCGCGGCTCGGCGTTCGCGCCGAGATCTATGCCCTCGGCGTCACGCTGCGCGAGGCCCTCGTCGCGGTGGGACCTCGGCTCGATCCGGCCGTCGTCGCGGCGCTCGAAGAGGTCGAGCGCCGCGCCACCGCGACCGATCCGACGAGCCGCTTCCCGAGCGCGGACGAGCTCGCGAGCGCCATCCGCCGCGCTGCGTCCTTGCCCATGCCCGAGGCGTTCGCCTCGCGCGACGCGCTCGTCTGGCCCATCGTTGGCATCGACGAGCACGCCGCCGCGCTCGACGCGCAGATCGAGGACCTGCGCTCGGGCGGCGGCATCGTGGTCACGGGCCTGCCGGGCGCCGGCAAGAGCACGCTCCTCCGACGCGTCGCGTGGTGGCTCGGCGTGAAGGGGCGCGGCGTGGCGTGGGTCGAAGCTGCGCTCGCGCCCGACCCGGGCCAGGCGATGGACCTCGAGCTCGCGGGGGCCGAGGAGGCGGAGGGCGCCATCGTCCTCGTGGACGACGCCGATCGCCTCGCGAAGCCCGACCTCACGCGCCTCGCCGCCCTGCGCGAGGCCGGCGCCCGCGTCGTCGTCACCTTCGACCCGGAGCGCCTGCCGAACCTGCCGGGCCCGACGCTCGAGCTCTTCGCCGTCCCGCCGCTCGACGAGGCGCGCGCGCGGGACCTCGTGCGCTCGGCGATCCCTTCACTCGGCGACGTCGTCGCGGCTCACGTCGCGCGCCGCGCGGGCCACTTGCCCGGCAAGATCCGCGCGATCGTCGAGGCGATCGCGCGTGCCCCCGTCGCGAGCGCCGCGGACGTCGATCGCTTGCTCGCCGAGGAGGACGAGCGCGGCACCGATCGTGAGCGTGCGATGAAGCTGCTCGATCGGGGCCATGTCGACGAGGCCGCCGAGGTGCTCGCGCGCCTCGAAGACGACCCCTCGCCGGCCGTGGCGATCGCCCGCGCGCGCCTGTTCACGAGCCGCGGCGACGCCCTGCGCGCGATCGCCGAGCTCGAGCGCGTGCAGGACGAGGCCCTCGCGGCCGACGCCGAGATCGCCGCCTCGTATTGCCTCCATGCGGCGCGCGCGCTCCTCCGCGCCGGCGACTACGCGGGCGCCGAGACCCAGGCCGGCGCCGCGGCCGAACGCACGGGCCTCCCGGCGGCCGCGGACGACGCCGCGCCTTTGCCCCGCGCCGAGGGCCGCCGCGCGCTCTCCATGCTGGCGATCGCCGCCGATGCGCTCGCCGTCTCGGGCCTCGCGCAGAGCTTCTCCTCGCGGCACGACGACGCCAAGCGCACGCTCACGCGCGCCGTGCGCCTCGCGCGTGGGGTCGGCGGCGAGCCGCGTATCCTCTCCGTCGCGCTCGGCTCCCTCGCCTTCGCGCTCCAGCGCGACGACCAGCTCGACCCCGCGAAGGCTGCCTACGAAGAAGCCCTCTCCGCGGCCGAGCAAGCGGGCGACGCGGGCAGCGTGGCCACGACACGCTTGAACCTCGCGGGCATCGCCAAGGCGCAAGGTGACCTCGCGGCTGCGCTCATGCACCTCGAAGCGGCGGTCGACATGGGCCACCGCTCGGGCCGCGTCCCCACGCTTCGCCAGGCGCTCTTGAACCTCGCGAACCTGGAGCTTTACCTCGGCCGCCTCGCGCGGGCGCGTGTCTCCATCGACCAGCTCGCGCTCCAGCGCAGCGAGCTCGGCCCGAGCCAGCGCGCGCAGCTCCTCTCGCTCGAAGCCGAACACGCCGCGCGCTCGGGAGATCCCGCCGCGGCCGAGCGCCTCTGCGGCGCCTGCGCCGAGAGCTGGGAGAGCCTCGGCCGAGGCGTCGACGCGGCCGAAGCGCGGCTCGAACGCGTGATGATCGCCCCTGCGACGTCCGGCGATGACGCGCGTGATCTCGATGCCGAAATCGAGCGTGCTTCGGCGGCGCTCGGCGGTGGCTCGGCGCATCGCCCGCTCCTCTCGCTCGCGCGCGCCCGCGTGGCCACGCTGCGCGGCGACGAACGGCAGGCGGCGGCGCACTGCGAAGAGGCGCTCGAAGCGGCGCGCGCCTCGGGCCAGAAGGACTTCGTCGCCCGTGCCCTCGAAGCACGCGCCACCCTGCACGAGGACGGCGGCAAGCCCATGCTCGCGCGCCGCGACCGGGAGGCCGCGCTCGCCGTGCTGGAGGAGATCGCCTCCGTCTTGCCGCGCGACCTGCGTGAGGTCTTCTGGGACGACCCGCGCCGCCGTGCCTTGCGCGCGCTCTGCGTGCCCTCCGTGCACACCCCGCCGGCTGCGGCGCCCGCACCGCCGAACGCCTCGCCTTCGAGCACGCTCGCCGCGCCGCGCAAGGCCCCCACGGAGGAGCGCCTCGCGCGCATCCTGGAGATCAACCGCGCCATCGCGGGCGAGGTCGATCTCGCGCGCCTGCTGGAGAAGGTCACCGACCACGCGATCGCCCTCCTCGGCGCCGAGCGGGGCTTCGTCATTCTCAAGAGCACGCAGCCGCGGGACGAGGCCAATCCGACGGCTGCGCTCCCGTTCGCGCTCTCGGTCCACGCCTTCCGCGGCCGCGAGGGCGACGACGCGCACGCGCGTTTCTCGCAGTCGATTGCCGAGCGTGTCGTCCACGTCGGCGAGCCGATCGTCACGGTGAGCGCGCGCGAGGACGCCCGCATGGCCGGGTATGTCTCGGTCCACCAGCTCATGCTCCAGTCGATCGCGTGTGTGCCCATCCGCGCGCGTGGCGGCGAGGTCATCGGCGCGCTTTACCTGGAGACGCGCCTCCGCGCTGCGATGGCCTTCACGGACGAGCTCCCCACGCTCGTCGCGCTCGCCGATCAGGTGGCGATCGCCATCGAGACCGCGCGCCTCGTCGGCGAGAACGCGCGCCGCGCGCGGGAGCTCGAAAAGAAGAGCGCGGAGCTCGAACGTGCGAACGGCGACCTCGAAGTGGCCCGCGCCGAGCTCGAAGAGCTGCTCGGCCTGCGCACCGAGGAGCTCAAGGCCACGAAGCGCGACCTCCGCTCGGCCCGCGCGGTCATCAAGGGGCATTTCGGCTACGAGGGCCTCGTCGGCCGCAGCGAGGCCATGCGCCGCGTCTACGCGCTCATCGATCGCGTCAAGGACACGGACATCCCCGTCCTCGTCATCGGCGAGAGCGGCACGGGCAAAGAAGTCGTCGCGCGGGCCATTCACAACGCCGGCCCGCGCGCCAAAAAACCCTTCGTGGGCATCAACGTCGGCGCCATTCCCGAGCACCTCCTGGAGAGCGAGCTCTTCGGCCACGTGCGAGGCGCCTTCACCGGCGCCGATCGGGATCGCCGTGGCCTCTTCCGCGAGGCCGAGGGCGGCACGATCCTCCTCGACGAAATCGGCGAAATGCCCCCGAAAATGCAGGCCGGCCTCCTCCGTGTCCTCCAGGAAAAGGTCGTCCGCCCGGTCGGCGGCGCGCGCGAAGAGCCCGTGAACACGCGCGTCGTCGCCGCGACCCACCGGGACCTCGTGGCGATGACCGCGGCCGGCACCTTCCGCGAGGACCTCCTCTACCGCTTGCACGTCGTCGAGGTCCGCGTCCCGCCCTTGCGCGAGCGCATCGAGGACATCCCGATCCTCATCGACCATTTCCTCGGCATCTTCGCGGCTCGTTATGGCCGTGAGCGCCGGAGCGTCTCGCGGGCCGCGCTTCGCCGGCTGATGGGGCATGGCTGGCCGGGCAACGTGCGCCAGCTCGAAAACGTCCTCTTGAATGCGTGGGTCCTCTCGGATCAAGCCGAGCTCGAGCCCGAGGACTTCGAGCTCCCCGAGGCCCGCCTCGCCCCGCGCCCGCCGTCCCCGCCGGAGAGCCTCCGCGAAGGCCCCCGCAGCGCTTCGCCCGAGCCCTCGCGCAAGCTCTCCTCGCTCGAAGCGCACAAGGCCGACGAGCGCGAGCGTATCCTCGCGGCGCTCCAGGCCTCGAACTGGAACCGCGTGAAGGCCGCGCGCCTCGTGGGTTTGCCCCGGCGCACGTTTTACAGGCGCCTCAAGGAGTACGGAATCCAATGACCGCCCAGCCCGGCAACCTCGCCGCCCTCGTGGACGGCGTCGCGCTGCCCGAAGAAGAGGCGCGCGACCTCTGGAAGCGCTTCAGCGAATGGATGGGCGAGCACCGCGGGGACATGGCGGGGTTCGCAAAGGCCAGCGGATTCGCGCAGATCACGCCCGAATACAGGGGCGGGCGTGCCGTGCTCGTCGCGTATACGAAGGAACCGCCGCCTGCGCCGCCGCCCAAGAAGCCGGCGGGGAAGGGGAGCGGAGCTGGTCGAGGCGGAGGCGGTCGCAAGGGCGGCGGCGGGAAACGATGACCTCGTTCGTCGAGGTCCTTCGTCCGCTCACGGCTTCTTCTTCGATACGATCTTGACGAGCCGCGTCTTCACCGACGACGCATCCGCCGGCGGATTCGCCACTGGCTCCCGCTTCACCCGCAGCTCGTAGGCGTACCCCTCTTCGTAGGGAAACCCCTCGATCCTCCCGTAGAAGCGCTCCCATTCCTTGTTGTCCGCCTCGCGGACTTGCCTCGACCCCTCGTGCGAATTTCCTGGAATCGTCGCTCGACGCCTGGAATCGTTCGATCATGAACGAGAGCCTTCGCTCCCTCTCCGGTGCGCTCGGTTTGCTCCTCTCCGTCGTGGGGTGCAGCCAGGGCTCTTCCTCCGCGCCGGCGCGGACGGCAGGCCCGCCGCCGGGCACGTGGAGTGGTGTTTCCCAGGCCGCTCCCCAGCAGACCGAGGCCTACCGCCCTGCCGCGCCTCGGTATTTCGGCAGCGCATTCATCTACCTCGCCAACAACGTGTCGAGGCAACTCGTCGGCTTTGATGTCGTCGACGGATGGGCCGTCATGGAGGGCGACATGATGCTCGGCCCGGCGACGCTCGTGCCCTTCCGGTATGGCACGCCACCGCGCACCACCGGGGAAATCAAAGGCGCGATGGGCCTCCAGAACCGCTCCGACCTCTGGCCGCGGGGCGAGATCCCTTATGTGATCGACGCCTCTGTCCCGCCCGCCACGGTCGAAGGGATTGGCTGGGCCGTCTCCCACGTGAACACCACGCAGCTCCGGCTCCGCCCCCGCGCGGGCGACGCCGATTACGTGGTCTTTCGCAACAGCGGCGAGGGCAGCGGGTGCAGCTCGTACGTCGGCCGCATCGGAGGCTCCCAGGAGATCCAGGTCGCCGACTGCGGGCGCGGCAGCATCGTCCACGAAATCCTGCACGCGGCCGGCTTCTTCCACGAGCAATCGCGTAGCGACCGCGACCAGTACGTCACCATCGTGTGGGACGAGATCCCGTCGCAATATCGGAGCGACTTCGAGCAGCGGGGCGGCGCGGGGCAGGACATCGGGCCCTACGATTACCAGAGCATCATGCATTACGCGCCGCATGCGTTCAGCCGCTCCGGCAGGCCCACGATCGTCCCGCGGGACCCGAACGCCCGCATCGGCCAGCGCGAGGGCCTCTCCCAGCTCGATCGGTCCGCGATTCAGGTGCTGTATGGTGCTGGCGGGGCGCCGGAGCTGCCCACGCCGCAGCCGAGCCTGCCTTTCCCCGGCACGACCTTCCCGTTCCCCACGGCGGGTCTCCCCTTGCCGAGCCTGCCTTTCCCCCTTCCCACGTTCCCCTTCCCCACCACGCAGCCCCCCGCTCCTCCGGCCCCCCCGCCGGTGCCGTCCGCTCCGGTCTCGTTCACCGGCACCTATTCGAGCACGCGAGGGCCGATGCAATGCTCGGAGAACGCCTCGATGGTGGCTTGTAGTTTCCAGGACGGAGGCGCGCCGGGCCGCCTCGATTGCGTGAAGGACGCGGGGAGCGTGCAGCTCTCCTGCACCTGGATGACGTTTTTCCCGCGGGCCGGCGCGGGCCGCGCTTCGCTCCGGCGTAGCTCCACGGCGGACCCGAACTTCGCTGGGACCTGGGGCAACTTGCAGAACGAGACCGACGGCGGTCGGTGGGAGGCTACGCGGCAATGACTCGGGCGAGGTGACGCGCATCGGAAAGGTGGGGGGATGCGAGCGTGCGACGTCGAGCGGGTGGACGTGGTATAGGTTCGTGCATGGCACCTCCGGCCGATGACGTTCTGCCCACGTCGCCCGTGGCGCCGGCGGCTGAGGTTTGGCGCGCCATGTCACCCGAGGCTCGCCAGCGGTTCCTCGACCAGGTCATCGTGGCGTTCTCGGATCCGCTATGGAACGAGGGAAACGGGCAGGCGCACACCCTCGCCAAGCAGCGAGCGGTCGACCGGCTACGGGGACACTTCAACGCCATCGGCCGCCGCATCTTTCTAGCCGAGGGAGAACTCAGCGTTCTTTACCCTGGCGAGCCTGCGTTCTGCCCTGACATCTTTGCCGTCCTCGACGTCCCCCAGCCCGAAGACGACGAGCGGATGGCCTGGGTCGTGGCCGACGAGGGGCGCGGGCTCGACCTCGTCATCGAGGTCCTTTATGAGGGCTATCGCAAGAAAGACCTCGTCGACAACGTGGAGCGATATGCTCGCCTCGGGATCCCCGAGTATTTCGTCTACGATCGCAAGAAGCAGCAGCTTCACGGCTACCGCCTGCCGACCCCCGAGGCGCGCCGTTATCAGCGCATCGTGCCGCAGGGAGGACGTTACGCCTCCGGCGTGCTGGGGCTCGACCTGGCCATCGAGAACGGCAAGCTCGAGTTCTTCTATGGAATGGCCGCGCTCTTCGGCACGGACGATCTCATCGGCCGTCTGAAAGGCATGATGCAGAGCCTGGAGGCGAAGGCGGAGCAGGCCGAGGCGCAAGTCGAGCAAGCTCAGACGCAGGCGGAGCAAGCCCTCACGAGCCTACAGAACAGCTTGCTCGCCATCCTTGCGGCCCGGGGGATCGCGTGCTCGGACGACGACTGCGAGCGCGTCCGTTCCTGCGCCGATCCCGAGACGCTCCAGCGCTGGCTCGTCCGGGCCGCCACGGTCGGCTCGATGGCCGAGGTGCTTGCCGAGTAGGGTTTCCCGCGCCGATCGCCGCGTGCAACGCGTGCAAACGCCCTCGGTGACACACCCGAGGCCACGTGCATCCGTGGCAAGCGGCCCTTGTGCCGAGCAGGGATCCGCCTGCACGCGTTGCAAGCGCCTCTCTGCGCGTACCGAACGCCGTTTGCAACCGTTGCAAACGCCTCACTGTGCGTACGAAATGCCCCTTGCAACACGTGCAAGCGCCTCTCTGCACGCGCACATCGCGCCTTGCAACCGCTGCACGCGGGTCCCGTGACGCTCCCCGGGGACTTTTCGTCAATCGTGTGCTCCCGTTGCATCGTCGCGCAGACCGGCTCGTCTGTCCCCGCCTCATCCTTGCTGCGAGTCGTCCTCCCGACGACGCGCACATACCCCTTTCCAGGAGGTTCTCATGTCCCATCCCCGTAAAATCGTGCCCACCCAACCGCTCGACGACACCGAGGCCGAGGTCTTTTTCACGCGCTCCGGGCTGAAAGCCGACCCCGATGCGCAGGATCTCCTTCCCCTCACGGATAGCTGGCTCGCCAGGGTCGACATGGTGCGGGCGAAGGAGCGCTCGACCCGCGAGGCGCAGGCGGACGCGGACGCCGCGCGTATCATCGCCAATACACGGCTCGATCGTGCTTGCCAGCGGTTCGGGGACGAGCTCGTCCTCGCCGTGAACAAGGATCGCACGGCGGCGCGGTGGACGCAGTTTTTCCCGGTCGCTGTCAGCAAGTTCATCCGGCAAGCGTTGCCGCGGCAGGTCGCGCGGGTGCTCGGGTGGTTCGAATCAAGCGACCCCGTGCTCGATAAGCACCGCGGCGACCTCGAACCCTGGGCGCTGGCCGCGGAGGCCTCGCTCAAGCGAACGACGGCGGTGGTCACGGTGCGCGGCGAAGCGCGTATCAGCCGGGAGAAGCTCGCCGAGGATCTCACGCGCGAGCGGGACGGGCTGCACGATGCATTGACGGCCCGCGCGCGCGAGCGAGGGCTCTCGCGGGATTGGGCGGATCAGTTCTTCCGGAAGGTGCGCCGGGCGAAGGGCGCGGAGGAGGCGGCCGAGGGGGCGGGGGCGTAGGCTCCACGGGGCTGCCCTCGCCAGACCGAGCGTGCTAGGTTGAGGGCGTGGGCAGCCTGTCCCAAGAACAACCGACGAGCGTGCCTGCAGCGCCGCCGCAGGCACGCTCGGTCATCGTCAAGCTCGATCCCGACATCCTCGCCGCGGTCCTCGACGTGGACCGCACGCTGATCCAGCTCTCGCTCCAGCAGTCGCCCTGGGACCGGTTGCGCTCCGCATCCCGGATGATGCAGACCCTCGCCAGGATTCGCGATGCAGCGGCATCCCAGCGCGGCTGACGCGTACATACATTAAGGAGCACGCTGGTGAAGGACAGCAGGGACGAGCAGACCAGGTCTGAGGAGTACGTCGCGAAAGCGAAGGCGCTCGACCGCGATGGGCTCAAGGAGTTATGGGCAGCCATCAAGGCCGAGACCACGCCCGGTTGGCCGGACGGCAAAGCGCTGGAATACATGGTGCTTCGCGCCTTCGAGGAGGAAGGAGCGCTCATCGAATGGCCATACGATGTACGATGGCCCTACCGTCAGAACGAGAACAGCAAAGGCACTGTCAAGGTCGAGCAGATTGATGGTGCTGTTTACGTCGAACACATCGCCTGTATCATCGAGTGCAAGGATTCTGGCGAGGTGGACCATGAACCCATCTACAAGCTACGAAGCCAGCTGATCCGGCGTCCTGCTTCGACGATTGGGGCGATATTTACGAGCGGCGAATACAGGGAAGTCGCCCGGCTCCTGTCGACATTCATGTTTCCACAAACGGTCCTGCTGTGGACGGCAGAGGAGATCGAGGCTTGCTTGGAGCGACGCAATTTCTGCAAAGCCCTGAAGTTGAAGTACCGCAAGGCTCTGTCACACGGGGCCACCGACCATAACGTGAGCAAGCTCGATGCCCCCAAGGAGTAAAAGTCGATGAAGAGCCATGTTGTCATCGAAGGTGGTCGGTTCGATCGAGACCTGGTTAAATTGTTTGTTGATGAAATGTTGCCGGGGCTCGACATTCAAGTCGACGATGCGGGGGGAAAGTCAAACACAATTTCTCTCGCGCGAACGATGTTACGCGAGAGTCCAGAGCCCCTGGCGCTCGTCATCGATGCCGATACCGTCAAACCCGACCTCATACGCCAACAAAGGCAGGAGCTGGAAACCGCGCTTGGTCTCGTCGCCGATCCGAGCCTGTGGACGGTGGCTCTGTTCGAACCGGAGATTGAGCGCTGCTTCTTTCGAAACATCCCTTTCCTCGAAGACATCCTCGGCAAGAAGCTGACAGATGTTCAGAGGGCGCTATCGGAGTACGATCCGCCCCGCGTCCTCAGGGAATTGGAGCCGGGCTACAAGAAGGTTCTGCTTGGGAAATTGGCGGGCAAGAGTCTGGCACCGCTCAAGGACGATCCTGCCTTGCGGCAAGTCTGCGACTTTCTCGAAAATGCCCATCGCCGAGCCGCCGCGTAGCCTCCCCGCGTTGACAATTCCTCGTTCTGCCGTCGCGCTCGCCTGAGCCGCCGTAGCCGCGCCCCCGTTTGCCCTGCTCCTCCGCCCGCCCCCACGCTTGCTCCCACCCCTCCGTCCGCGTCGCTCCCTCGTCCGCCCGCGCGCCCTTTTTTCTCCCGCGGCAGCCCTCTTCCCGGGTAGACTCCCCGCCTTCCGAGGGGAGGAGAGGGCCGCGCAATGAAACGCTATCAGATGCTCATCGGTGGGAATTGGGTGGACAGCGTCTCCGGTCAGACGCGTGAGCTTCACGACCCGGCCAATGGCGAGATCGTCGCCACGGTCCCCGAGGCCTCCCGGGAGGACGCGCGGGCGGCCATCGAGGCCGCGCGCGTGGCCTTCGATCGTGGCCCCTGGCGCAAGACCACCGCGCTCGATCGCGCAAAACTCCTCTTCAAGCTCGCCGAGGCCCTCACCAAGGAGGCCGACGCCCTCGCGCGCCTCGAAGTCCAGAGCTGCGGCAAGCCCCTCGCCGAGGCCCAGTTCGACGTCGCCGACGCCGCCAACTGCTTCGAGTTCTACGGCGGCCTCGCCACCAAGATCGCCGGCGAGACCATGAACGTCCCGGCGAACAGCGTCAGCTTCGTCGTCCGGGAGCCCCTCGGCGTCTGCGGCCAGATCATCCCCTGGAACTACCCGCTCCTCATGGCCGCGTGGAAGCTCGCCCCCGCCCTCGCGGCCGGCAACACGTGTGTGCTCAAACCGTCGGAGCTGACGCCCCTCACGGCCTTGGAGCTCGGCCGCATCCTCACCGAGGTCGGGTTTCCGCCCGGCGTCGTCAACATCATCACGGGCCCGGGCGCCGGCGCGGGCGAGGAGCTCGCCGAGAGCCCGCGCGTCGACAAGGTCGCTTTCACCGGCGGCACCGTTACCGGCCGCAAGATCCTCCTCGCGTCCTCGGGCAACTTGAAGAAGGTCACGCTCGAGCTCGGCGGCAAGAACCCGAACATCGTCTTCGCCGACGCCGATTTCGAGTCCGCCGTCGACGGCGCGCTCTTCGGCGCCTTCGCGAACCAGGGCGAGGTCTGCTCCGCGGGATCTCGCCTCCTCGTCGAGCGATCGATCCACGATCGCCTCGTCGCTGCGATGGTCGAGAAGATCCCGCGCGTGAAGGTCGGCCATGGCCTCGATGCCGCGACGAAGATGGGCCCGCTCGTCTCGGCGGCGCACCGGGACAAGGTCGAGTCGTACATCCGCATCGGCGTCGACGAGGGCGCGCGGCTCGTCTGCGGCGGCAAACGACCCGCGGATCCGGCGCTCGCGAAGGGGCACTTCCTCGAGCCCACGATCTTCGTCGACGTCAAGCCCTCGATGCGCATCGCGCGCGAGGAGATCTTCGGGCCGGTCCTCAGCGTCCTGCCTTTCGACACCGAGGAGGAGGCCATCGCGCTCGCGAACGACAGCGAGTACGGCCTCGCGGCGGCGGTCTGGACGAAGAACCTCACGCGCGCGCATCGCGTCATCCGTGAGCTTCGCGCCGGCATCACCTGGGTGAACACGTATCATCCGACGTTCAACGAGATGCCTTGGGGCGGCTACAAGCAGAGCGGCACCGGCCGCGAGCTCGGGCTCTACGGCATCGAGGCGTATCTCGAGACCAAGCAGGTCAACATCAATCTGGACGAGGCCCCGCTCGGCTGGTACTAGCCGAAGATTTTGGGAGAGACCGCATGCGGATCGAATTGAAGACCGAGATCCCGGGGCCTCGGAGCCGGGCACTCATGGACCAGCGGCGCGCGGCGGTCGCTCGGGGGCCGTTCCACGGCACGCCCATCTTCGTCGCGAAGGCGCACGGCGCGGTGATCGAGGACGTCGACGGCAATCGACTCCTCGATTTCGCGTCGGGTATCGCCGTGACGAACCTCGGCCACACGCCGGAGGACGTCGTGCAGGCCGTGCAGGCGCAGGCCGAGCGCTTCTTGCACACGAGCTTCAACGTCGTCCCGTACGAGGGCTACGTCACGCTCTGCGAGCGCCTGAACCGCATCACGCCCGGCAGCTTCGCGAAGAAGGCCTTCCTCGCGAACAGCGGCGCCGAGGCCGTCGAGAACGCCGTCAAGATCGCCCGCGCCCACACGAAACGCCAGGGCGTCGTCGTCTTCGACCACGCCTTCCACGGCCGCACCTACCTCGCGATGAGCATGACCAGCAAGGTCGGCTATCGGCAGGGCTTCGCGCCCTTCGTCCCCGAGGTTTACCGCACGCCGTTCCCCTACGCCTACCGCTCGCCCGAGCCGGATGCCTCCGCGTGGGCCCTGCGTGCGTTCCGTGAACTCGTCCTGCACCACGTCGGCGCGAACAACGTCGCCGCCGTCGTCCTCGAGCTCATCCTCGGCGAGGGCGGCTTCGTCGACGCGCCCGTGCCTTTTGTCCAAGAGCTCGCGAGCTTCTGCAAGGAGCACGGCATCGTCCTCATCGTCGACGAGATCCAGACCGGCTTCGGCCGCACCGGCAAGCTCTTCGCGTGCGAGCACTACGGCGTCGAGCCCGACCTCGTCACGCTCGCGAAGGGCCTCGGATCGGGCCTTCCGATCTCCGCGGTCGTCGGCCGCGCCGAGATCATGGATGCGCCCGTCGAGGGCGCGATCGGCGGCACGTTCGGCGGAAACCCCGTCGCCATCGCGGCCGCGCTCGCCGTGCTCGATCGCTTCGAGGCCGACGGCGGCGCGCTTTTGAAGCGCATCCAGGCCGTCGGCGAGCAGATCGGCGCGCGCCTCCTCGCGTGGAAAGAGCGTTTTCCGATCATCGGCGACGTGCGCGGCATCGGCCCCATGCGGGCCATCGAGCTCGTGCGGGATCCTCGCACGCGCGAGCCCGACAAGGCCGCGGCGCAGGCGCTCGCGAAATACTGTTACCAGCACGGCGTCGTCGTCCTCGGCGCTGGCACCTACGGCAACGTCATTCGACTGGCCCCGCCGCTTACCCTCGAAGATGCCGAGCTCGACGAAGGGCTCGTGATTCTCGAAGCGGGGCTTTCGGAGCTCGGGAGGAGCGCATGAGCCGGCACCTGCTCTTCATTGACGGCGCGTGGCGGGAATCGTCTCGCACGCACACCATCAAATCCCCCTACAGCGGCCGCATCGTCGCGGTCGCGGAGGAGGCGGACGAAGCCCTCATGGAGCGCGCGCTCTCGGCCGCGAAGGCCGCGCAGACGCGCTTCCGCAAGACGAGCCGGTACCTGCGCAGCCGCCTCCTCGCCGCGATGGCGCGGCGGATCGACGAGGAGCGGGCGAAGTTCGTCACGTCGATCGTCGACGAGGCCGGCAAGCCCGCGGCGCTCGCGGACGCCGAGGTGTCCCGCGCGATCACCACGTTCATCGTCGGCGCCGAGGAGGCCAAGCGGTATGGCGGCGAGGTCTTCCCCGTCGACATCGACGCGGCGGGCCGCGCGTACGAGCCGGGCACGAGCCTCTTCGTCCCGCGGGGGCCCGTCCTCGCGATCACGCCCTTCAACTTCCCGCTGAACCTCGTCGCGCACAAGGTCGTGCCTGCGCTCGCGATCGGCGCGCCCGTGCTCATCAAGCCGGCGCCGCAAACGCCGGGCGCCGTCCGCCTGCTCGCCGAGGTCTTCGAGGCGGCGGCGAACGAGGTCTCCGAGAGCCGCGAGACCATCCCGCTCGCCGCGCTCCAGACGATCAACGCCCCGAACGAGGTCACGGGCCGCGCGATTCGTGATCCGCGTGTCGCCGTCGTCAGCTTCACGGGCAGCGCCTCGGTCGGCTGGAGCATCCAGGGCATGGCGCGCGGCAAGCGCACCGTGCTCGAGCTCGGCGGCAATGCGGCGGTCCTCGTGCATGGCGGGGCCGACCTCGTCCGCGCCGCCGCGCGCGTCGCGTACGGGGCCTTCGCGTATGCCGGCCAGGTTTGCATTTCCGTGCAAAACGTGTGGGTCGAGGAGAGCGTCGAGGAGGCGTTCCGCGGCTTCTTGCTGGAGGAGGTAGGCCGCATCAAGACGGGCGATCCGCGCGGCGAGGGCGTGCTCGTCGGCCCGGTCATCGACGGCAAGGCGGCCGATCGCATCACGGCGTGGATCGACGAGGCGCAGAAGGCGGGCGTGAACGTCCTTTGCGGCGGCAAGCGCGAGGGCAACCTCCTTCAGCCGACGGTCCTCGATCGTCCGGGCGAGGCGCTCGCGATCGTGCGCGAGGAGGTCTTTGGTCCGGTCTTGAACCTGCTCACGTACCGCGACGTCGGCGAGGCCATCGAGGCCGTGAATCGATCGAAGTATGGCCTTCAGGCGGGCGTCTTCACCGACAGCTTGCGCGTCGCGCGCCGTACGGTCGAGGATCTGGAGGTCGGCGGCGTCATGATCAACGAGGTCCCCACCTATCGCGCCGATCACATGCCTTATGGCGGCGTGAAGGAATCCGGTCTTGGCCGCGAGGGCGTGCGTTACGCGATGGAAGAGTACAGCGAGCGCAAGACCGTCATTTCGTACAGGGGATGAACCTACCGTGGGGATTGGAGGATTCGCGATGATTCGTATGTCTTCGTGGGTATCGGCGGCGGGCCTCGCCGTGCTCGGGATCGTTTCGCTCGGCTGTCAGGGCGAAAAGAAGCCGGAGGGCGCGGCGCCCACGGGCAGCGCGGCGCCCGGGGCGCAGAAGCCGGCCGACCCTGCCGAGAAGTTCAAGGGGCAAACCCTGAACCTGCTCACCTGGGAGGGGTATGCCGATCCCAAGTTCACGAAGGGGTTCGAGGAGAAATACGGCGTCACCGTCAAGTACACGTATTTCGGTTCGAGCGACGAGCTCGTGGCGAAGCTCAAGTCGAGCCCCGGCGTCTACGACGTCGTCTCGCCCTCCTCGGACGTCGCGTATCCCCTCGTGCAGGGCGGCCTCGTCGACCCGATCGACACCAGCAAGATCACGAGCTGGGGCGACCTCGCGGACGCGCTGAAGAACCTCGACGACGCGAAGAAGGACGGCAAGCAATACGGCGTCCCCTTCACCTGGGGCCCCGATTACCTCATTTACGACGCCAACGTCGTGAAGGAGGAGCCGAAGAGCTGGAAGGTCTTCTTCGACGCCCAGTACAAGGGCAAGGTCACCCTCTGGGACGACATCTCGAACATCTATCTCGTCGGCCAGATCATGGGCCTCGACAAGACGAACCAGGCGGCGCTCTACAACATGACGGACGAGCAGCTCGCCGAGGCGAAGAAGAAGCTCATCGAGCTCAAGCCCCAGGTGCGCAAGTACTGGGCGACGGCGGGGGAGCTGAACGATCTCTTCAAGAACAAGGAGGTCGTCCTGGCCGTCGGCTGGCCGCTCACGGTCGGCACGCTCAACAAGGAAGGCCTGAACCTCAAGGGCGTGATCCCCGAGGAGGGCGCGACGGGCTGGATCGATAGGCTCATGATCACCTCGTCCTCGAAGAACAAGGACCTCGCGCTCGCGTACCTCGATTACGTCACGACGCCCAAGGCCCAGGCCCTCGTCTTCGAGGCGACGGGCGGATATTGCGTGGCGAACGCGAAGGCCAAGGAGCACATGTCCGAGGACCTCAAGAAGAGCCCGTGTGTCACCGAGGGCGAGACGTACTTCAAGCGCCTGAACTTCTGGCAATACGTGAAGGAGCGCAAGAAGTACAACGAGCTCTGGAACGAGGTGAAGAGCGCGAAGTAGGCGAACACGAATGGATACGGCGCCCGCCGCGAAGGCATCGATTCACGCGCAAACTCCGCCAAAGAGGCGGGCGCTCCTGTTCCTCGTCCTGCCCCCTGCGCTCTGGCTGCTCTGCTTCCTCGTCCTGCCCTACCTGGGCCTGTTCTTCCAGAGCTTCCTCGGCACGAACGACCTCGGCGACGTCGTCCTCGAGCCCTCGCTCGACGCGTGGAAGGCCTTCTTCACGAAGACCCTCTACCGCAGCACGCTGCTTTACACCTTCAAGATCGCGCTGACCGTCACGAGCCTCGCCGTGCTCTTCAGCGTGCCGCTCGCGTACTTCATCGCCTTCAAGGTGCGCCGCGGGAAGGAATTGCTCTACAGCCTCATCATCGTCCCCTTGTGGGTGAGCTACATCGTCCGCGCGTATGCGTGGAAGATCATCCTCGGCCGCGAGGGGATCCTGAACTCCTTCTTGCAATGGGCGAAGATCACGGACGCGCCTGTCGAGGCGTTCCTCTACAGTGAATGGGCGATCATCATCGGCCTCGTCCACATCTACACGCCCTTCGTGCTCATGCCGGTGTACACCGCGTTCGAGCAGATCCCACGCTCGCTCGTCGAGGCCTCGAAGGACCTCGGGGCCGGCCGCATCACCACGTTCTTCCGCGTCGTGCTCCCGCTCTCGCTCCCGGGCGTCATCGCGGGCGGCACCTTCGCGTTCGTGCTGACGCTTGGTGATTTCCTCGCGCCCGTCCTGCTCGGCGGCACCGACAACCTCATGATCTCGAACGTCGTGCAGAACCTCTTCGGCACCTCGAACGATCGTCCCCTCGGCTCCGTCGTCGGGATCGTCCTGCTCGTCGTCGTCGTGGCGCTGCTGGAGACGACGTCGCGCGCGGAGAAATCGTTCGCGAGCCTCGAATCGGGCCGCGGTCGCGGGGGTTTGGGGGCGCAGCCCGGCTCGTCCGGGCGTAGCCCCCATCGTCCCACGGGAGGCGCGCGTTGAAGCGCCGCTTTGATCTGCCCACGTTCCTCGTCGGCTCCGCGGCGGCGTTCGTCCTCGCGTTCATTTACCTGCCGATGGTCGTCGTCGTCGTGTATTCGTTCAACCCCGACGCGGTGAACGTCTTCCCGATGCGCGGCTTCTCCCTCCGCTGGTATCGCATGCTGCTCGACGACGAGCAGCTCCTCGCGGCGCTGCGCATCAGCCTCCTCGTCGCGCTCGGCGGCACCTCGATCGGCCTGCTCCTCGGCGTCCCCGGCGCCATCGCGCTCGCGCGCCACGATTTCCCGGGCAAACGGTTCCTCGAACGGATCGTCCTTTTGCCCCTGACCTTGCCGGGCATCGTCACGGGCGTCGCCATGTTGAGCTTCTTTCCGCTCATCGGCGTCCCCGTCTCGCTCCTCGCCGTCCTCATCGGCCACGGCACGTTCCTCATCGCGATCACGCTCACGCAGGTGTATGCCCGCCTCCGGCGCCTCGATCCATCGCTCGAAGAGGCGTCGGCGGATCTCGGCGCGCCGCCGATCACGACCTTCTTCAAGGTCGTCCTGCCGAACATCAAGACGGCCATCATCGGCTCGGCGCTCCTCTCGTTCACGCTCTCGCTCGACGAGATTCCGGTCACGTTTTTCCTCATCGCGGGCGACAACACCCTGCCCATTCAGATCTGGGCCATGATGCGCCGGGGCATTTCTCCCGAGGTCAACGCGATCTCGACCCTCGTCTTTGCTGGATCGATCGGCCTCATCCTGCTCGGCACCGCGCTCGGCGGCCGCGACAAGGAGTAAAACGTTTTGGGCATCGTGGAGCTACGCAAGGTCGTCAAGCGCTTCGGCGACGTCGAGGTCGTCAAATCGCTCGATCTATCCATCGAGAAGGGCGAATTCCTCACCTTCCTCGGCCCGAGCGGGTGCGGCAAGACGACGACGCTGCGCATGATCGGCGGCTTCGAGATGCCCACCTCGGGCGAGATCTACCTCGACGGCCGCGAGGTCTCCGCGCTCCCGCCGTACAAGCGCGACGTCAATACGGTCTTCCAGAGCTACGCCCTCTTCCCCCACATGAGCGTGCGCCAGAACGTCGCTTATGGGCTCGAACAGAAGCGCCTCCCCAAGGCCGAGATCGAGCGCAAGGTGACGGAGGTCCTCGCGATGGTGCGTATGGACACGTTCGCCGCGCGCAAGCCGCGCGAGCTCTCCGGCGGCCAGCAGCAGCGCGTCGCCGTCGCGCGCGCGATCGTCAATGGCCCCACCGTGCTCCTGCTCGACGAGCCCCTCGGCGCGCTCGACTTGAAGCTCCGCAAGGAGATGCAATTCGAGCTGAAGAGCCTCCAGCGCAAGCTCGGCATGACGTTCGTCTACGTCACGCACGACCAGGAGGAGGCGCTCACGATGAGCGACCGCGTCGCCGTGATGAACGGCGGCCGGATCGAGCAGATCGACGCGCCCGTCGCCATTTACAACCGCCCGAAGACCCGCTTCGTCGCCGATTTCATCGGCGAGACCAACCTGCTCGCCGGCGAGGTGCATCGCGAGGGCTCCGCGCATGCGCTGTCCCTCGGCGGCGCGCGGATCCCGATCGAGCCCGACGCCGTGCTCGAATCGGGTCGCGGCATCTCCTTGAGCGTGCGCCCCGAAATGGTCACGGTCCGCAAGGCCGAGGGCCATGAATCCGAGGGCGTCGTGCTCCCCGGGACCGTCGAGGAGACGGTGTTCGTCGGCTCCGTCTGGAAGACCGTCGTGCGCCTCAAGAGCGGCGAGCGGGTCGTCGCGACCGAGCCGCCGGCCACGCACGGCGAACTCGAGCAGGGCACCTCGGTCGTCGTCGGTTGGAATCCCAAGAGCGCGGTCGTCCTGGAGGCCTGACGGAGACCCATGGAGCTCGAGCCTGGTCATCTCGTCGCGGGGCGCTTTCGTGTCGTGCGATTCCTCGGGGAGGGCGCGGTCAGCGCCGTGTACGAGGCCGTCGACGACGTGCGGGGCCAGCACGTCGCGGTGAAGCTCTTGCACCGCGAGCTCTCGCAGAACACCGAGATCGTCCAGCGATTCGAGCGCGAGGCCGAGGCCGCGAGCCGCATCGGCTCCGAGCACATCGTCCTCGTGCACGGCGCGGGCGCCTCTCCCGAGGGACGGTTCATCGTCCTCGAATACCTCGACGGCGGCACGCTCGCCGATCTCTTGCGGAAACGCCGCCCGCTCCCGGTCGAGGAGGCCGCCTCGCTCGTCGTCCAGCTCCTCGCCGGCTTATCGAAGGCGCACGCGCTCGGCATCGTGCACCGCGATTTGAAGCCCGCGAACCTCTTCCTCGTGCCGGGCCCCCAGGGCGGCCCCTTCCTCAAGATCCTCGATTTCGGCGCCTCGAAGCTCACGAATGCGGGCCAGGCCCTCACGCGCACCGGGGCGATGGTCGGCACGCCGATGTACATGTCGCCCGAGCAGATCCGCAGCTCCGACAAGGTCGACCCGCGCACGGACGTGTATGCAGCGGGCGTCATCCTTTACGAGAGCGTCACGGGCAAGGTCCCCTTCGACGTGCGAAACGCGGTCGAGCTCGCGTTTCGCGTGGTCTCGCAGGACCCGCCGCCGCCCGAGACGCACCTGCCTTCGCTCGATCCCGAGCTCTCGGCGGTCATTCGTCGCGCGATGTCGCGCGACCCCGACGCCCGCTTCCAGACGGCCGCGGAGATGCACGAAGCGCTTTGTGCCTGGCTCCAGAAGCACGGCATTCCCCTCCCGCCGGAGACACGCGCGGCGCCCGCCGCCGCGCCCACGGTCGTGCCGACGGCCACGCCACGCGCGGCGCCCGCGGCGTCCCGGTCCGTTCGGCTGGTTGTCGTCATCGGGCTCGGCGCGCTGCTCCTCGTCGCGGCGGTTGTGCTCGCGCTCTACGTTGGGGTGGGTTGAGCCGGCGATACAGGTGATCTCGCGGGCCGTGTCCTTTTTGGTGAAGGACTGCGGCTCGTGCCAGCAACATGGGATCGGGTGCCCGTGTGAGCTGGTCCTGGTTCGAGAGCGCGACGTGGTTCGCCGGCGCAGCCGGGGAGGACGCATCCACGCCTGCGCCCGAGCTCGCCGCCGTGCACGCGCGTCACGCCGAGTTCGTCTTCGCCTGTTTGCAGCGCCTCGGCGTGCGCGGCGCGGCGCTCGAGGACGCGCACCAGGAGGTCTTCCTCGTCGTGCACCGCCGCCTCGCCTCGTACGACGGCCGCGCCAGCATGACGGCGTGGCTCTTCGGCATTTGCCGGCGCGTCGCGGCGGCGCACCGGCGCCGGGCCCACGTGCGCCACGAGATCCCCGTGGACCCCGAATGGGACATCGAGGACATCGACGCCGATCCCGAGCAGGCGCTCGCGCGTGGGCAGGAGCGCCGCGAGGTCGAGCGGGTCCTCGACATGCTCGACCTCGACAAACGTGCCGTCCTCGTCATGTACGAGATCGAGGGGATCGAATGCGATCGTATCGCCGTGCTGCTCGGGATCCCCGTCGGCACGGTGTATTCGCGTCTTCATGCGGCGCGGCGTGATTTCGAGAAGGCGATGACGCGCGCGGCGGCGCGCGCGGCGGGCGGCAAGGCGGGGCGGCGCTGATGGCTGCGCGGGATCACGCTCCCAGGGGCGAGGAGCTCTCTCCCGCGGCGAAGCGCCTGCTCGCGGCCTCTCGCCCCGTTCGCCGCATGCGGCCCTCCGAGCGCATTCGTTCGGCGGCGTTCGTCGCTGCGCTCGCGAACGAACCGTCGCGCGGCAGCCTCGCCCGGTGGCTCGACCGTGCGCCCCGCGTGGTGTTTGCCCTCGCGGCCGTCGCCTTCGTATTCGGCGCTTCGGCGCACGACACGATTCCGCACATCGAGGCCGAGGCCGAGGAAGAGAGCTTCGCGCCTGTGCGGGAGGCGCCGCGCGTGGAGGCTCGCCCTGGGGTCGCCAGGAGCCCGGACGAGCTCCACAGCCGCGCGCCGGAGGGCGAGGCGGAGGAGGTCCCCGGGGACGGCGACATCTGTGGGCGACACGTGTGCGAATTCGAGCCTTCTTGCTGCGAGGGCACGTGGGACGAGCATTGTGATCGCAAGCTCCTCGAGATCACCCGGGTGACGCATCACGCCTCGCCGGTCCGCGCCGGCCGTTGTTACTGGCATGATCGGGACGATTGCCCCGGATGCGCGTGTCCGCTTTACCTCAAGCGCCAGGAGGTGCTCCCGCGGGGCGACGACCCGGGCAAGAACCTCGGGTACGACGGCGGGACCGGCTGCCTGCACGACCTCCGCCGCCTCCTGTCGAACTTGAAATGGATGTGCACGGAGGGGTTCTGTGAGGAGTGAGCGGGGCATCGGAGGCTCGAAGCGACCGCCTCGAACGATTTCCTGAAGGATGGACACGCCGGCGAGCAACGACTCCTGTAGAGCGCGGGTGCTCCGCGCGAGGAGAGAGGTCGAGGAGAATCATGATTCATCACCGCGCTTTGTCGCTGGCTGCCGCGCTGTTCGTCATGCCCTTCGCCGCGGGGTGCGTGGCGGAGGAAGAGGAGGTGGGGGACGAAGTCGTGGAGGTCGAGGGGCCGGGGCTCTCGGAGGAATGGTACAACTCCGTCCCCTACCTGAGCTGCGCCCACCAGAACGGCTTCGGGATGGTCTGCAATTACTCGGGTGGGGGCAATTCGGCGTACTGGCAGTACGATTACTTGAATACCGCGTGGCTCGATGGGCCGATGCCCATGCTCCCGAGCGCGAACACCGTCAACTGGGGTAACTGTCACGATCCCGGGAGCGCGCCGGCGAGTTTCGTCATTCACGTGGAGGCATGGAACCAAAGCTTCGGCAACTACGCGACGCTCTACATGCCCTGCCTGTGACGCCGCTCCCTCTGGGGGGTCATGTCGTCGAAGGCGTCGACACCCTTTGACCCGCACCCCTCCTTGTGATGTCATCCGGCGGCCATGGCCGAACAGGCCCGACGCCTCCAGCCGATCGACACCACCGCGGAGATCGAGACACCCGAGCACGTGCGGTTCCATTACCCCGTGGCCGGCCCTGCTCGCCGCGTCGTCGCCTGGGCGCTCGACTGGCTGATTCGCGGCGCCGTCCTCCTCCTCTTCGCCTTCATCGCCCTCCTGGGCGGCCTCGCCGTCGGGGACGCCGTCTCCGGCCTCTCCACCGGGTTCCTCCTGGTCATCCTTTTCCTTCTGGAGTGGGGGTATTACACGCTCTGGGAGGTCGCTTGGAATGGCCGCACCCCGGGCAAACGCGCGCTCGATCTGCGCGTCGTCTCCGTCCATGGCCATCCTTTGCGGACGGGCGACAGCTTCCTCCGCAACCTCCTCCGCGCGGCGGATTTCCTCCCCCTGGGGTATGCCATCGGCCTCGTCGTCATGGCCCGCGACAGCCGGTTTCGACGCCTCGGCGACATGGTCGCGGGCACGATGGTCATCGTCGAGGAGCGCCGCGCCGTCGCCTCCGCGCTTCGTATCGATCCACCGCCCACGCCGAAGGAGCTCGCGAGCCTCCCCCAGCGCCTCCCGCTCTCGGGCGACGAGCTCGAGGCCATCGAGCTCTTTCTTCGCCGCAAGGAGGGCCTCGGCCCTGCGCGGGAAGAAGAGCTCGCGGCCATGGTCGCGCCCCTCTTCGCGAGCCGCATGGGCATCCGGAACAAGGACTCCGCGCGCCTCCTCGCCTTGCTCCACGCGCGCGCCAGCGAGCGCAGGAGGCCTCTGTGAAGAGCCAGGACGAGATCGTCGCGGCGCGGAGCGCCGATTGGCGCGAGCTCGAAACCCTCGTCTCGCGCGCCGAGGCCCTCCACCACCTCGACGGCCCGTCCATCTCCCGCGCCGCGGCGCTATACCGGGCCCTCTCGGGCGACCTCGTCCTTTGCCGTGCCCGCTGCACGCCCGACCTCGTCGCGTACCTCGACAACCTCGCCGGCCGCGCGCACAGCGCCCTGTACGGCGCCGAGCCGTTCCCTCTTCCGGCCTTCGGGGCCTTCCTCACCCGCGAATTTCCCCGGGTGCTCCGCAGGAATGCCTCGTTTTTCGCCCTCGCCGCCGCGCTCTTCTTGATTCCCTGCGCCATGGGCATTGTCCTCGCCCTCCTCGTGCCCGACGCGGCGTCGCAGATCCTCCCGCGCAGCATGCTCGACGGCATGGCCGACATGTATTCGAAGGGCTTCGACGAGGGCCGCGGCGAGGGGGCCGACTCCGCGATGGCCGGGTTTTACGTCAGGAACAACGTCGGCATCGCGTTTCGTTGTTTCGCCACCGGCATCTTCTTCGGGCTCGGCAGCGTCTTTTACCTCATCTACAACGGCCTCAACATCGGCATGGTCACCGGCTGGGTCACGGCCGCCGGGTTTGGCCGGAACATCGGCACGTTCATGTGCGGCCATGGCCCCTTCGAGCTCACGGCCATCGTCGTCGCCGGCGCCGCGGGCCTCCGCATGGGGCATTCCCTCGTCGTCACGCACGGCCGCACCCGCCTCGGCTCCCTCCGCGAGAGCGCGCCCGACATCGTTTGCCTCGTCGTGGGCGCGGCCGTCATGTTGCTGATCGCCGCAGCCATCGAGGGCTTCTGGTCCCCCTCGGCCGCGCCGCCGCCCGTGAAATGGGCCGTCGCGGCCCTCTTCTCCTTGCTCGTCACGGCGTATTTCGTTTTCGCCGGACGTGAACGCGGGCGGGCACCTTGAACCTCGGCGACGCCGCGATCGTTTTGCGCCCGCGCAGCCTCACCGAGGTCATGGACCTCGCGTTTCGCCTCTGCTTCTCCCTCGCGTTTTCCCTCTACGCGCGGCTCACCCTTGTTGCCATCGTCCCGCTCCTCGCCGGGTGCCTCGCGCTCCGGTATGCGCTCGACGCCTCCTGGCTCCTCGTCTGGCTCGCGGCTTTCCTCACCGTGCCCTTCGTCGAGGCCCTCTTCACCGTCGCCGTCAGCCAAATCATCTTTTCACCCTCGATCACCCCGCGCGCCGTCTTTGCCCTCTTTTGCAAGCGGTTTGGCGCGCTCCTCGGCTCGTTCGTCGTGCGCATCGTGGGCCTCGTGATCGGCGTCGTCACGTTCCTCGTGCTCCTGCCCTTCGTGGGCATTCGCCTCCTGCTCCTCGACGAGGCTTGCATGCTCGAAGGCCTCTCCGGGATGCGCGCGTATGAGCGTGCCCAGCGCCTCGTCGCGAGCCGCACCGGGGATGCGTTCCTCGTCCTGCTCATGCTCCTCGGCGCCCGATTCGGGGGTGTCCTCACGGCGGAGCTGCTCTTCGACGGGCTCGTGAACGACCTCCTCCAGTTCGGCCGTCCTTTTGGCTGGTTTTTCCACGACGGTGGTTCGCTCGCGGCCCTCGCCGGGTTTTTCCTGGCCGTGCCTTTTGTCTCCACGGCGCGATTCCTTTATTACATCGACACCCGCACGCGGGAGGACGGCTGGGACATCCAGCTCCGTTTCACCGCGATCCGCGCGCGGGCCGCCCAGGAGCGCAGGAGGGCCGCGTGATCAAGTTCGTCGTGCTCCTCTCGATCCTCGGCGCAAGCCCCGTCTACAACGCTGACGAGCGGGTCCGCGAGGTCCTCACCGACCCGCGCTATCGGTTCTGCCACGAGGACGAATATCCCCTCGGCGAGGACGAGCGCGCTTTTTGTCCCCTCGTCGGCGAGACCAGCGAGGTTTGTCCTTCGCTCCCCGCCGCCTGCCGCAAGCCGTCTGCGTCCATCGAGAAGGGCGGCCCCCCGCCCGGCATCTCCCCGAGCTGCAAGGCGGGCTCCCGCTGTTTGGCCGGACGATCGTCCGGCCGCGATGACCGCACGGCCGTCCGTCGATTCGACGGCTCGTCCAGCAGCGCCTCGGCGGACGGGGCTCCGGGCGACGGGAAGGGCCAGGGTGGCCCCGGCGGTGATGGAGACAGCTCCGGCTCGGGTGCGCCCGGACAGGACAAGCCCGGCGGCGAGCACGGCAAGGATGGAAGCGGTGAGGTGTCCGGTTCGGGCAAACCCAGCGGCACGGCTGGTCCGGGCAAACCCGGCAGCGGGCCTGGCCAGAGCCCCGGGGCGGGGGAGGGGAAGGGGCAGGCCGACCCGAAATCTGCGGAGCCGCCGCCGCCCGCGCCTCCGGAGCCGGACGACGCCGCCGGCGCGAGTGGCTTCGCGCGGGTCCTCTTTTTCGTCTTGCTCGGCGGCTTCATTGCCTTCGTCGCGTGGATGGTCCTGAAAAACGTCCTCTCCGAGCGCGATGCGCCCGAGGACGAGCCTCTCCCCGAGGATCTGCCCGCGAATGCCCCGGGGCCGCGGCGCGAGGGGCCCCGCGGCCCCGTCGAGACCGACGTCGCGCGCCTGCTCGCCCGCGCCCGCGCGGCGGCCCAGCGCGGCGCGTTCGGGCCCGCCATCGACGACGTGTATGCCGCGCTCCTCCGGCGCCTCGACGGCGACGGCATCATCGAGATTCACGCGTCTCGCACGAACGGCGATTACGTGCGCGCGCTCCGCCGCGAGCGGCCCGAGATCGCCGCCGACATGCGCAGCATCGTCACGGAGGTGGAGAGCGTCCAGTTCGGATCCCGCGCGGCTTCGGCCGAGGCCTTCGCTCGCATTCATGACCGCGTCGTCCCGCTCGTCTCGCGGGCCCTCGGCATCCTCGCCGTGATCCTCGGCCTCTCCGCGACCGTCTCTTGTGGCCGCGTCGCCGCATTGGACGAATCTGACGGCGTCTTCCGCGGCGACACCTCGCCCTCGGGCACGCACGGCGTCGGCGCCATGCTCGCGGCGTATGGTATCGATTTCCGCCATCGCCGCGGGCCCCTCGACAAACTGCCCGACGCGGACGACACGACCCTCCTCGTCTTGCCGGACCTCGACATCTCGGCCGCCGATTTCCGTCGCTTGCAAAGCTGGGTCGAATCCGGTGGTGATCTCGTCGTCGCCGGCGCGCCGGATCTCCCCGCGTGGGCCGGCGCGTCCCTCGACCTCGATAACGTCAGCGAGGGCGACATCGTCGTCTCCCCGGGGTATCGCGTCGATCTCGGCGAGCTCGTCCTCGCCGTGCCCCGCGGCCCCTCGCTCACCCTCACGGACGCCGAACCCATGCTGGCCCGCTCGAATGGCGTGTATGCGTCCTTCAAGCAGGTCGGCGACGGGCGCGTCATCGTCCTCGCCGACGACAAACTCTTCCTGAATGTCGCTTTGACGGTCGAGGAGAACGCGGCCTTCCTGATCTCCCTCTTCCGCCCGCTCCACCGCGAGGTCGAGCTCTGCGACGCGTGGACCTCCCTCGGCGCCGACACGCCCCTCGAAACCCTGAGCCGCGCGCACCTCTTGCCCATTCTCCTCCAGCTCGTCTTGCTCCTCGGCCTCTTTTTCCTCTGGCAGGGCCGCGCCTTCGGCGTCCTGCGCGATCCGCCCGCGAATCGCCGCCGCGCCTTCGCCGACCACGTCCGCGCCCTCGGCCTCGCCTATGCCCGCGCCGGCGCCTCGCGCCATGCCCTCGGCCTGTATGCCTCGTGGGCCGTCGAGCGCCTCCGCGAGCGTGTCCCGCGCGAGGGCCGCCAGGGGCTCTCCGGGCTCGCCGAGGCCATCGGCGTCCGCGTCGGTAAACCCACGGGCGAGGTCATGCGTGTCCTCGTGGACGCCACCGAGGCGCAAAAAGAGGCGGCCCCTCCGTCCCTCCGCGCCGGCGCGATCCCTGTCCCTGGCCGCGCGCGGGGCAAGGACCGGGCGCAGGCCGCGTCCGATTTCGCCGTCATGCGCGCCCTCGACCATTTCCTCGCGCGGACCTCCCGCGAGCGCTCCCGCAAGAAGACCCGAAAAGCATGAACCTGTCCCTCTTCCGCGAAACCTTCGACCGCATCCGCCGCGAGGCGGGCAAGGCCCTCCTCGGCCAGGACGAGATCATCGAGACCACGCTCCTCGCGATCCTGGCCGGCGGCCACGTCCTCATCGAGGGGGTCCCCGGCCTCGGAAAAACCCTGCTCGTCCGCACCCTCGCCCAGGTCTTCGGCGCGAGCTTCCGCCGCATTCAATTCACGCCCGACCTCATGCCGAGCGACGTCACCGGCGGCAACGTCTTCGACCAGAAAGAAGACCGCTTCGTCTTCCACCAGGGCCCGGTCTTCACGCAGCTCCTGCTCGCCGACGAGATCAACCGCGCCCCGGCGAAGACACAATCGGCGCTGCTCGAAGCCATGCAGGACCTCGCCGTCACGACGGACGGCGTCACGCGCCCCTTGCCCGAGCCTTTCCTCGTCATCGCCACGCAAAACCCCGTCGAATCCCAGGGCACCTATCCCTTGCCCGAGGCCCAGCTCGACCGGTTCCTCGTCAAATTGCACGTCCGGTACCCGGGGGCCGCCGTCGAAAAGCAGATCCTGCGCCAGCACGTCGAGGGCTTCTCCGCGGCCAAGCTCGACCGCGCCGGCCTCGAACGGATCGCCTCCGCCGAGGAGATCCTCGAGATGCGCGCGGCCCTCGGCAGCGTGCGCGTCGACGACGGCATCCTCGAATACATCACCGACCTCGTCGCCCGCACGCGCGCCCATCGCGCCGTCTACCTCGGCTCTTCCCCGCGGGGCTCGATTGGGCTGCTCGGATCGGCGCGCGCCCGGGCCGCCAGCGAGGGACGTGATTTCGTCACCCCCGACGACGTCAAGGCGCTCGCCCCGGCCGTCCTGCGCCACCGCTTGATCCTCCACCCCGACGCGGAAATCGAAGGCACGAGCGCCGACGATTGCGTTGAAGACATCTTGCGCGAGGCGAAGGTCCCGCGCACGGCGGCCTGATTTCGACATGGTCCCCTCGCGCGCGCTCGTCCTCCTGTTCGCGGGGCCGCTCGTCCTTTCCTTTTTCACGCTCCTCGACCGGGGATTGATCGTCCCCATGCTCCTCACGGACGCGGCGATCCTCCTGCTCGCGCTCCTCGACGCCCTGCTCGCGCGGCGCCGCCTCGTCTCCGTCGTCCGCCGCGCCCCGGCCGTGCTCTCGATTGGCCGGCCCAACGTCATCTCCCTCGACGTCCGCTCCCTCGCGCGGCGCAAGCTCCACGTGCGCGTGCAGGAGGAGCTTTTTCCCTCCGCCGAGAGCGAAGAGCTCCCGCTCGAAACGCAGCTCCTGCCGCGCGGGCATGCGACCCTCAAATATCGCGTCACGCCCTCGCGCCGCGGCGCCCATGTCCTCGGCGATCATCACGTCCGGTATCCTTCGCCCCTCGGCCTCTGGATTCGCCAGTACACCCTTTCGGCGCGCTCGCCCGTCAAGGTGTATCCCGACCTCGAAGCCGTCCGCGGCTACGAGCTGCTCGCGCGGCAGGACCGCGACCCGGCCGGCGTGCGCGCCTCGCGCCGCCTCGGCGGCGAGAGCGAGTTCGAGCGCCTCCGCGAATATCGCCGCGAGGACGAATATCGCAGCATCGACTGGCGGGCCACGGCGCGCCGCAAGAAGCTCACCGCCCGCGAGTACCAGCTCGAGAGCGACCAGAACGTCGTCTTCTTGATCGACGCCGGCCGCCTCATGACGGCCGAGTTCGCGAACCTCTCGCTCTTCGATCACGCCTTGAACGCGACGCTCATGCTCTCACACGTCGCCTCGCGCGGCGGCGACAAGGTCTCCATGATGGCGTTCGCCGAGGAGGTGCTCGCGTATGCGCCGCTCACGGGCGGGGCCCGCGCGACGCGCAAGATCGTGCAGGCCGGCTATGACATCGAGCCCGACCTCGCCCCCACGAATTATCGAGCTGCTTTCGAGGCGCTCGCCGTCCGCGTAAAGAAGCGGACGCTCGTCGTGCTCTTCACGCAGGTCGTCGACGAGGTCGCCGCCGCCGAGCTCGAAAAGCTCATGCGTGGCCTCATGCCGCGCCATTTGCCGCTCCTCGTTCTCCTGCGCGACGTCGACGTCGACGCCCTCGCGCTGGGGCATTCGGGCGAGGCCGCGGCGCTCGCCGGCGTCGGCCCCTATCTGCGCGGCGCGGCCGCCGAGATCCTTTCGTTTCGCGACAAGCTCGTGCGACGCCTGAAGCAACACGGCGCGCTCGTCCTCGACGTCGCGCCCGGCGACCTCACGCCTGCGCTGATCAATCGTTACCTCGAAATCAAGGCCCGGCACCTGTTGTAATGCTGGGGGAGACAGGAGCGCGCCATGGGTCGGAGCGTGGGGTTCGGGTTGGTCTTTCTGATGGCATGGGGCTGCGGTTCGCCTGGGGGCTTGCCGGGAACGGTGGAAGGGGGCGGCGGTCAGGGCGGCGCAGGCGGCGGTCAGGGCGGCGCAGGCGGCGGTCAGGGCGGCGCAGGCGGCGGTCAGGGCGGCGCAGGCAGCGGTCAGGGCGGCGCAGGCGGCGGTCAGGGCGGCGCAGGCAGCGGTCAGGGCGGCGCAGGCGGCGGTCAGGGCGGCGCAGGCGGCGGTCAGGGCGGCGCAGGCAGCGGTCAGGGCGGCGCAGGCAGCGGTCAGGGCGGCGCAGGGTCCTGATCAAACTTGATCAGCCGGTTCGGCGCGACGAACGCAGAGACACCCCTTCACCATGTCGAGAGGAACGATGAGCACAGAAGATGATGATGGTTGGCACACGGTGCCTGGAACGACGGCGCGCATCCGCGCCATCACGCCGGAGCGCCGTCGGCAATTGCACGAGGACGTCCAAGCGGGTCGTGTTCAGGTCTTCCCCTTGGAAGACATCTTGGACGCCGCCTCAAGCGCGGCGAGCGCGGAGTCCAGATCCGCGCGCTCGGCTTCGGCCATCGACGGCCTTACCTTCGCACCGCCCTTGCCCTTGGACACCGACGCGGGCCGTTCCGACGACGTCTGAAAAGCCGACAGATCGGGATGCTCGATCATGAGCACCCGCCCCCTCTGCGTCGTCGTGGCATACGCAATCCACCCTGCCTTGCGAGCCTGTTTCGCGACCGCGATCACGGTCGACAAGCCGATCCGTTCAATCTCCAATTCGCAGCCGCCTTGCTGACGAAGGACGGCCTCAGCATCGGCGATGATCCGTTTGACCGCGTCCACGTCTGCCGTCTCAGGTGACGCCACGTCGTGAGGTTTCAGCATGCAACGGACGTTACGAGTCCACGTTGACGCCGGACAACTTCACGACGCGTCGCCTCTCACCTGAACATCCGCCGCGGACCGGCATCGTCCGCCCTTGCGTTGGCACGGTTGACCCGCGGATCGGCGCTCCGATCTCCGTGGGCAAACGGTCCTACCTCGGACAATTAATGTCCTATCCCATTGCCGAATAACCACGAAAGGCCGACAAATCGTGATAGATTCGTCCCATCGAGTGAGCCGCTGAAACGGTCGAGCCGACGACGCGCATGGGGCGCGACGCGGCGCCCGTGGCGGCCCTTGCTGGGGTCTCGCGTCGTGGCGAACGTCCTGCCCATCGAGAAGCGCACCGACGTGGTGAAGCACCTCGTAGAGGGCGCGAGCGTGCGCGCGACGTCGCGGCTCACGGACGTCTCCCTTCCGACGGTCCTCTCGACCCTGCTTCGGATGGGCGCGGGCTGCGACAACCTGCACAACCTGCTCGTGAGGGACCTCGACATTCGCGAGATCGAGCTGGATGAGATCTGGTCCTACGTGCAGAAGAAGCAGGCCCGCGTGACCGCGGAGGATCCCGCGGAGTTCGGGGACGCCTACGCCTACCTCGCCATGTCGCGCACGAAGAAGCTCCTCGTGAGCTACCGCGTCGGGAAGCGCGATGAGGCGAACACGCGGGCGTTCGTCGCCGATCTCCGCGCTCGTCTCGTGACGATTCCGGAACTCTCCACGGACGGGTGGCAGAGCTACCCCGTCGCCGTCGGGCAGAGCTTCGGGGGCGCCGTCGACCACGCTGTGATCCAGAAGAACTACACGAAGAAGGGCCGCGCGGACGGGCAGCGCCACGACCACCGCTACGAGCCGCCGCGGGATCCCTTCATCACGAAGAAGACCGCGCACGGGGCGCCGAACCTCGACCGCGCGAGCACGTCGCACGTCGAGCGGGCGAACCTCACGGTCCGGATGCACGTCCGGCGCTTCACGCGGCTCTGCAACGGCTTCTCGAAGAAGATCGAGAATCACCGCGCCGCCGTGAGCCTGCACGTCGCCTGGTACAACTTCTGCCGCGTGCACGAGAGCTTGCGCGTTACGCCGGCCATGGAGGCGGGCATCACGGATCACGTCTGGTCGGTGCAGGAGCTTGTCGAGCGCGCCCTTGCCGCGGAGCCGTGCGCGCCCCCGGAGCCGAAGAAGCTCGCGCCGCCCGCCCCAGCACCGGGCGAGAAGCCGGGCGCCGCCCGCGAGCTGCCGAACGGCAAGGGGTGGCTCCGCGCCCTGCCCGGTGGGAAGGGGAAGCCGAGCGAGACGCCGCGGGCTCCTACGCCGCCCACCGCGCCCCCGGCGAGGGTCGGGACGGGGGAAGCTCCGCGCGAGCCGCTACCGCCACCGGGCACGCAGCTTGACCTGTTCGCGTGGCGCCCGAGCGTGCGGGACGACGGGCAACTGTCTCTGCTTGATCCACCGCCCCCGCGTTGCTAGCAGATTGCATGCCAGACTTAGCCTGGGGGCTAACTTTGCTTCGCAGGACGAACCATGTTGCTCTTGTCAAGCCTAGTGTGTCACCTTGTGCGAGTGACGACCACGGGACTCGTGTGCCCTGAAATGCCCACGAGCGACGTATGGAGGTGTGACGTGGACGCAGCAAGGAAACTGTCGGCAGCATCAACCGACGAACCCGAGTCGGAGAGCGGGGTGCAAGTCCGTGGTTCGCGACTGGACTTGATGCGTGCCACGCTCAAGCGCGCTCCTCGCCTCGTGTTGAGCGATGAGGAGCGTGCGGAGTGGGATGAGGCTGAGCGTTCTGTGACGCACTGGATCCCGCATGACGAGGCCGTGGCCATGCTGGGACGTGGCAACGCTCAATAATGGGGCTGCGGATTCTCTGGGACCCCGTAGTTCTGCGTCGTCGGCAAGAACTACATTATAGAGTTGATGGCGACATAGAAGCCGACGTAATGGCATTCGCCGAGACACTTGTAGGCAATGTCGAGGCAGAAGACGAAGGGGATAGACCGCGGGTTCGCATGCGTGCCGCGCACGGCTTCATCCTCCGCATGCGTGTCGACTTGATTGAGGAGACCATCTACGTGTTCGGGATCCGCTCCCCCAAACGATAGACAAGGCGCATGGCAGAGGGGGACGACGGGCGCCATGGGCTTCGGCTCGCGGCGCCCGTCGCCTTTCAGCGCTTGGCCTTGCGGCTCTTCCACGTGGGGCGTGGAGCCTGCTTCGGGGTGGAAGCAGCGCGAAGGGCGGCGCGGAGCTTCTGGACGTGGGCGTAATGCGCCGTGAGGCCATGGCCCATGGTCCGCGCCGCCTCCGGTCCGATGAGCCCCCGCGCGGCGAGGAGCACGATGCTGGCGAGCCTCGGGCGCGACTTCATGACCCACGTGAGCAGATCCCGTGCTTCGATCTCGGACATCGGATCCGGCGTCACGAGGTCGGGTGGCGACTGGATCGCGGACATGGGGATTTCGAGCCGCATCGAGGCGCGCCGCATGAGGTTCATGGCGTGCCGCCACGCCGTTTGCCGGGCGAACCCGCAAAGGGCTTGCTCGGGTTTCAGGTTGTCGGCGCCGCGGACGCGTCCCTCGTGCAGGGCCTCCCACGTCGTGGAGATCGTCTCCTGTATGAGGTCGGGGATGTACAGTTCGTCCACGCCGATCTTTCGCAGGTAGCGAGTCAGCATCGGGCGAAGACGAACCACCTCGTCCGCGTCGGCCACGACGACCGGCGCGGCGCCGCTCGGGGGTTGGTGGTACTGGCTCACCGCTCACCCCCTCGGACGAGGGCTTCTACGTCGAGGTCGAGCGCATGCGCCACGCCCGCGGCGAAGTGGAGCGTGCAGTGGATCTCCCCGCGGAGGAACGCCTGGACGTACTTCGGCGCGTAGCCGATCGCTTCGGAGGCCTTCCACAACCCGCGCCCGGCGACGTGCGGCGCGAGCGCTCGACGCACGCGATCTGCCTGCTCCGCGGAGAGCACCGCGGGGAGGCTGTCCGGGCTCTCGTCGTGGCCCTGGTCGTGCTCGGCGGTCATGAGGCACCGCCCTTCCGGCGCGGAGCCGCGACCAGCACGAGCGCCGGGGCCTTCCTCGGGGGAGCCTTGCCCGCGAGGGCATCGTCGAGCGAAAGACCCACGGCGCGCGCGATGCTCCGCGCGAGCGCCATGTTGCCCGGCTCCGTCCCGTCGCAGAACGCGAGGACGAAGGAGCGACGGAAGCCGAGCTGGTGCGCGACGGCAATCCACGTTCCGTGCTCACGGTGGAGGTGGCGGAGCAGGGCGCGGAGGTTCGCCCGCTGGATCTCGATCAGATCCGACCCGCGGAGGGGCCGATCGCGGAAGCGGGAAGCGGCCATCACGACGCGCCCTTCCGCCCGCAGAGGGCGCACGCGCCCGCCACGTGGGGGCGCCCGGAGAGCACTTGCTCGACCGTGATGCCCGCGGCGCGAGCGAGGAGGACGGCGACGGCGTACGAGCCCTCGCGGCGGATGTTGCTGACAGCCTCCAGGGAGACGCCCATCACGGCGGCAAGCACGGCGCGCCCGCCGTAGGCGCGGGCGATGTTGCGCTCGGCGGCCCGCATGTGGGCGCGCTCTTCGGACGTGGGGTAGAGGGCGGGGCTCTTCCGGCCAGAAGGCGGACGAGTCCCTTGGCCCCGCGGGGCGGGGTGGACTAAACGAAGCATGGGTTGCGACTCCGGGGATACGGGGTTGCGGCCAAGTCGCCCCGGGGGTCGGCAAACCCTTCGGGGCGGCGCCTTTTCAGGCCCGCCGAACCTACGCGCCGAAATCGCTATTCGCTACGGCCGATCGCCGAACTTGATCACTCGGGGCCAAACTTGATCAGTACCCGGCGCAGGCGGCGGTCAGGGCGGCGCAGGCAGCGGTCAGGGCGGTGCAGGCAGCGGTCAGGGCAGTGCAGGCGGCGGTCAGGGCGGTGCAGGCGGCGGTCAGGGCGGCGCAGGCAGCGGTCAGGGCGGTGCAGGCGGCGACCCATGCCAAGAGTGCTACGAGGGTCCTCCGGGGACGCTCGGCGTTGGAATCTGCAAGGCTGGGATACAATGCATGGACGCGTCCTACCCATGCATAGACGATGTCGTGCCGTCGCCGGAGGTATGCGACGGCCTGGACAACGACTGCGACGGCGTGGTGGACAACGGAGCTTTGGAGGGAGGACAGCCCTGCGTGGTCCCGGGGCAGTTCGGCGTATGCGCGCAGGGGGCGTCGACATGTGTCAACGGCCAGCTCGTCTGCGCGCAAGTCATGTTTCCATCGGCGGAGCAATGCGACGGCCTGGACAACGACTGCGACGGCGCGGTGGACGACGGAGATCCCGGGGCATGGCAGCCCTGCGTGGTCCCGGGGCAGTTCGGCGTATGCGCGAAGGGGGCGACGAAATGTGTCAATGGTCAGCTCGTCTGCGCGCAGCTCGTCCAGCCGTCACCCGAGGCGTGCGACGCACTCGACAACGATTGCAACAACGTCGTCGACGACAATCCTCCTGCGCTCTGCCCGGGCATCAGCGTTTGCTACAATGGCACGTGCCCCATCGTCATGTGTATCACCTGCGGAGCGCCGCCCTGCCCCCCCTGTGAACTAGGCGCGCCCTGCATGAAAGACGCGGAGTGCGCCAGTGGCATGTGTCATGCCGGCAAGTGCGTCGCCTCGATCAACGGTTGTGATGTGATGACGGCCGTCGAGAAGACGACCGTCCCTTCCGTGGCAATCACGTTTCCCGGGCCCGGCCTCGTGTTCTCCCCGGCGTGCGTCAAGGTGAAGGCTGGGACGAACGTGACCTTTTCGGGGGATTTCTCCCTTTACCCGCTCGAAGGTGGGCACGTGGAGAATGGCGCCGTCATCCCCGCCGCCGCCGGGCCCTTCGTCCCCGCGACGAACGCTGGGACCTCGAAGACGTTCACGATGGGCAAGGCGGGGACGTTCCCGTACGTCTCGCCCGCCCACGCGAATGCCGGGATGATCGGGGCGGTCTTCGTGGTCCCCTGAGCGTGTTACTTCTTGCGCGGCGCCTTCAGCGTGAGCTTGAGCAGCACGTCGTCGCGGATGAGGTCGTCGGGCTTGCCCGCGATCGTGATGTTGAAATCCTTCCGGTTGATCGAGAACTCCGCGGTGCCCGTGGCGGCATCCGCCGCGATCGTGATCGTCACGGGGAACGTGATCGACTTCTTCACGCCGTGGAGGTCGAGATCCCCCGTGACCGTGTGCGTCGCGCCGTTCGTGCCGCCGGCCTTGATCTCCGTCGACGTGAACGTCGCCTTGGGGAATTTCTCGACGTCGAAGAAATCGGCGTTCTTCAGGTGCTTGTCGAGGTCGGCCGCGTCGGTCTTGACCGACGCCGTCTCGACCTCGAACGAGATCCGGCCGCCCTCGGCCTTGCCGTCCGCGAGCGTGATCTTGCCGGCGATCTTCTCGAACTTGCCCTCGTGCTTGCCCGTGACCTTCGAGCCGATGAACCCGACCGTCGAGGCCGCGGCGTCGACGTCGAGCGTCTCGGTGGTCGCCGTGGTGGCGGCGGGCTTGGTCTCGGCCTGCGCCGACGAGGCCGGCGCGACCGTCGCCTTGGGCTTGTCCTTGGCCGGATCCTCGCAAGCCGCGAGGGAGAGCAGGGCGGGCACAGCGGCGGCGAGAACGACAAATCGAATCGTGCGCATGGTCGGATCGTCCCTTCGGGGTGGTTTCGACGGCGTACCATGCGCCCCGAACGGCCGCTTGATTAGGGGGGCGGACCGGGTAACACTGTTCGCCCAGGCGAACAATCGATGACGGCAGCGCTCGACGATGTGGTCTCCATGGCGGTCTTCGCGCGCGTCGTGGAGGCGCGCTCCTTCACGGGCGCGGCGGCGCTCCTCGGCCTGTCCAAATCGGTCGTGAGCGCGCGGATCTCGGGGCTGGAGGAGCGGCTCGGCGTGCGGCTCCTGCATCGTACCACGCGCCGCCTCTCGCTGACGGAGGAAGGCACGCGTCTCTACGAGACGTGCGCGCGGATCGTCTCGGCGGCGGACGAGGCGCAGGGCGTCCTGGAGAGCGCGTCGGCGGAGCCCGAGGGCCTCGTGCGCGTCACCGTACCGGTGGGCATTGGAATCCTGCAATTCCCGAGCATCCTGCGCGAGCTCCACGAGCGATATCCGCGGCTCGTGGTCGAGCTCTCCTTGTCGGAGCACCGCATCGACATCGTCGCGGAGGGCTTCGACGTGGCCCTTCGTGTCGCCGACACGCTCGAAGACTCGGCGCTCGTCGCGCGCCGCATCGGCGCCGTGCGCATGAACCTCTGCGCGTCGCCCGACTACCTCGCGCGCCGCGGAACGCCGGACTCTCCGCAGGATCTCGTGCACCACAATTGCCTGCGCCTCTCGCCGGTCCGGCGCGAATGGACCTTTCGATGCGGCCGCCGCACGCACCTCGTCGCCGTCTCGGGCAGCCTCATCACCGATAACATCGCCGTGCTCCGCCAGGCGACGCTCGACGGGATCGGCGTCGCGCGGCTGCCGCGATCGTTCGTCGCGACGGACATCGAAGAGGGCCGGTTGCGGCGCGTCCTGCCGGAGCACGCGCTTGGCGAGACGAACGTCTTCGTGGTGCACCCGTACCACAGGCACATGCCGACGAAGGTGCGGGCCTTCGTGGATTACGTGGTCCAGCGGTTTCGCAGCGCGCGTGACGAATAGAGGCGAGCGGGCTGGGGCGCACCCGGGGGCGCGGGAATGAGAAAAGGAGCGCTCCGAAGGGACATCTTGTCGCCCCTTGCCGCTGGCTTTATCGTCGCTGCGCCATGGCCTTCCCAAAATACCTTCTTCTTCCGCAGCTCCTCTCGTACGCCCTTCGCGCACCGCGTGATCCGGCGAAGGCGTGGGACCGCTTCTGGAGCGGCATCCGCCGGACGGGCCACCACGGGGAGGTGCTTTGGGACACGGAGGACGCCCGCGAAATCGAGGAGGTCACGAGACGCGTCTCCAGCCATTTCATCCCCGATCTCCCCGTGATCGACATCGGCTGTGGCAATGGCCGTTTCACGCGTCTCCTCGCCGCCCGGTTTTCCAAGGTCGTCGGGCTCGACGTTTCGAGCCACGCCATCGAGAAGGCGCATGCGGAGTCCGTCGGAATCACGAACCTCTCGTTCCACGTCGCCGACGTCAGCATGCCCTACGCGCTCCGATGGATCACGGACGAGCTCGGCGAGGCCAACGTCTTCATGCGCGGCGTCCTCCACGTCCTCGATCCGCAGCGCCGCGCCGTCGCGGTCGAGAACATGCGCGGCGCGCTCGGCCCGCGGGGCGTGCTTTATTTGTCGGAGAGCAGCATCGACGGCGATCCGCTCGATCACATGGTGCTCCAGGGCGCGACCCCGACATACCTGCCCGAGCCGGTGCGCAAGGTCGTCGCCGCCGGCGTGAGGCCACCCTCCCGCTTCGGCGACGCCGAGGTGCGCGAATACTTCCCCGGCGCCGCATGGGAGATCCTGGAGAGCGGCCCCACGGTCATGTATACGCTTCCATTGCGAACACCTGACGAAATCGAGGCGCTCCCGAGTTATTTCGCGGTCGCGCGCCGTCGGGGATGAGGCCTACTTCATTCGAGGCACGTAACGCTGCACCGAGACGTACTGGTTCGGCCACGGCATCACGTATCCCTGCTCCGCCGCCGCGTGCCGCGTCCAGTAAGGGTCGAACAGGTGCGCCCGCGCCAGCACGCAAAGATCCGCTCGTCCCGCGGCGATGATGCTGTTCACGTCGGCATAACTCTGGATGTTGCCCACGGTCATCGTCGGTACCTTCGCTTCGAGCCGCACGAGCTCGCTGAAGGGCGTCTGAAAGAGACGACCGTACACCGGCCTCGACGACGGATCCGTTTGGCCCGCCGATACATCCACGATGTCGACCCCGTGCTCCCGCAGCGCCGCGGCGAGCCGGATCACGTCCTCCGGCGTGATCCCGCCGGGCGCCCAGTCCGTCGCCGAGATTCGCACGCTCGTCGGTTTGTCCTTGGGCCACGCCGCCCGCACCGCGTCGAAGATTTCGAGCGGGAAGCGCATGCGGTTTTCGATCGAGCCGCCGTAGGCGTCGGTCCTCCGGTTCGTGATCGGCGACAAGAAGCTCGCGAGCAAATACCCGTGGGCCATGTGCACCTCGACGAGGTCGAACCCCGCCTCGTCGGCCATCTTCGTCGCCGTCACGAAATCGGCCTTCACGCGGTCCATGTCCTCGCGATCCATCGCGCGCGGCACGGGGCTCTTCGGCAGGTAGGGGATCGCGGACGCGGCGAGGAGCGGCCAGCCGCCCGATTCGAGTGGCTGATCCATGCCCTCCCACATTCGCTTCGTCGCGCCTTTTCGGCCCGCGTGGGCGATCTGCACGCCGATCTTCGCCGTGGAGAATCGATGCACGAATTCGGTCACGCGCCGCCACGCGGGCACGTGGCTCGCGCGGTAGAGGCCCGTGCAGCCGGGCGTGATGCGGCCTTCGGGGCTCACGTCCGTCATTTCGGCGATCACGAGGCCCGCGCCGCCGACCGCGCGGCTGCCGAGGTGCACGAGGTGCCAATCGTTCGGCGCGCCGTCCTCCGCCGAATACTGGCACATCGGCGAGACCACCACGCGGTTGTCGAGGAGGAGCTTGCCGAGCCGGTACGGCGTGAACATCGGCGGCGGCGGCTCCTTGCTCTCGATCCGCACGCCCGATTGCGCCTCCGCTTCCTTCGCGACCCACGTGTCGACCGCGCGCACGAGCGCCGGATCCCGCACCTTCAGGTTTTCGTGCGTCACGCGCAGGCTGCGCGTCAGCATGCTGAAGTTGAACTGCAGCGGGTCGAGATCCATGTATCGCTCGGTGTTCTCGAACCACTCCAGGCTCACCTGCGCCGCGCGCTGGAGCGTCTCCACCTTCGGCCGCCGATCCGCCTCGTACGCGGCGAGCGCGTCGGACAGGCGCGCGTGCCCGTCGAGCGCGTCCGCCAGGCTGATCGCGTCCTCCAGCGCGAGCTTCGTCCCCGAACCGATGGAGAAATGCGCCGTATGCACGGCGTCCCCCACGAGCACCACGTTTTCCCAGGAAAACCGCTCGTTGTGCACGGTGGGAAAGCTGCGCCAGACGCTCTTGTTCTTGAGCAGCCGGTGCCCGGCGAGCCGCGGCGCGAAGAGCTTCTCGCAATACGCGAGCGTCTCGTCCTCGGTCGCCTGATCGAGCCCGGCGCGGCGCCACGTCTCCTCGCGGCACTCCACGATGAACGTCGATCGTTCGGCCTCGTAGCGATAGGCGTGCACCCGGAAGAGGCCGTGCTCGTTCGCGTCGAAGTAAAACGTGAACGCGTCGAACGGGAACGTCGTGCCGAGCCAGACGAAGCGGTTCGGCCGGCCGTCGACGCGCGTGCCGAAGTGCGGCTGGTAGCGGCTCCGCACCGCGCTGTTCACGCCGTCCGCCGCGATCACGAGATCACTCGTGCGCCGGATCGCGTCGAAGTCCGTGGCCTCGTGCTCGAAGCTGAGGACGACGCCGAGCTCCTCGGCGCGGGCCTGCAAGATGGCGAGAAGGCGATGGCGGGAGAGGCCGCTGAAGCCGTGCCCGGTCGAGACGAGCCGCTCGCCGCGGACGAACGTGTGGATGTCGTCCCAGTGCGAGAGGCTCTGCCGGATCGCGTCGTACACGGGCCGATCGACGCCCTCCAGGTTGTCGAGCGTCGCGTCGGAGAACACGACGCCGAAGCCGAACGTGTCGTCCGGCCGGTTGCGCTCGAGCACCACCACCTCGCGCGAGGGATCGCGCTTCTTGGCCAGGATGGCGAGGTAGAGGCCGCTGGGTCCGCCGCCGATGCACGTGATCTTCAACGTCGATCCTCCGGTTCCTGCGCGGAGGGGAGACCACGATGGCGAAGGCGTCAAGGGGTATGGTACACGCTGGAGGGCATGACTCGCTTCGCCGCGCTCGCCTTCCCGCTTGCCGCGCAGTTGGCCTCATGCGCGTCGGCTCCGACCGAGCAGACCCGCGGAAACCCCGCGCTGTCGCCGCGGGAGCCCGCGGCCGCGGAGGTGCCCAAGCCCGCGGCCCGCGCGCCCTCGCCGCTCGTCCGCGTGGCGGCGCCGGACAAACTCCCCGCGAACCTCGTGATCGACGGCAACGTCGCCGAGTGGGGGTCCCTTCTGCCGCCCCCGCCCGCGGAGAAACCGCCTTCGGCCGATCCGAATCCGCGTGACGCGCCCTCGCATCTGGCCTTTGCGCTCACGAGGGACGGCGCGTTCGTCGCGGCGGACCTCGCCGAGCTCTCGAAAGACGGGATCTGGCTCGCCTTTGGGTTTCCGCCGTCGGCGCCCGCTCCCTCCGGCGGCGTGGAGGCGCACGAGGCGCGATTCGAGCGGATGTTCCGGCTCGACAAGAGGGGCCTTTTCCAGGTGAACGAGGGCGGCGCGCTCGTCCCGGTCCCGGGCTCCGTCGCGTCCATGGCATTCACGGCGCGTGGAATGACGATCGAGGCGCGGATCCCTGTCGCGGCGTATCCCCGCGCGTCGGCCGCGCCGATCCCCGAGGTTCTCGTCCGCGCCATTGCGGCATCGACCCCCACGCCCCCGAAGGCCTCCGGCGACGATCGAATCCGCGTCGCCGCGCCCGAGCCCGTCGCATTCGAGCCACACGCCGATCTCCGCGCCGCCGTCTATCGGCAGAACCTCGCCGAGCGTCGACCGTTTGGCCTCTCGTATTCCCCCGCGGCCCCCGACCTTCTCGAAACGGCCCGCCACCCAGGCAAGGACACCTCCTCCGTCGTGACGTCGGAGCACCCTCTTTACGTGCCCGAACGAAAGCTCGGCGAGGTCGAGATCGGCTTTTCGAATGCCGTGTTGCCCTCCGTCGCCGTCTTCAAGGGGGGCGAGTTCGTGGATCTCCTCGACGTCGCGGACATCGGAGAAGAGCCGATGGGCATCGTCGAACGAAACAAGCAGATCCACGTCTTCAGTTATTCGCAGACGGACACGCTCGACACGGCGGGCACCCAGGCAGGATGGTCGGTCCTCGCCGTGGGCGAGGACGGCTCCGTTTCGTATCCGTTCAACGGGGAGACGGGGGTCGGCCGCTGGGAGAAGGTCTACGAGATCCATTCGGACAAATTCGATTGGTTCGGGATGCGAGGCGTGCCTCGCGAGTATGCGGACGAGGAGACGCCGCGGCCCATCGAGATTCTGTGGCGGTTCGACAAGCCGTTTGGCGGCTACATGCCGACGACGCGCCCGCTCACCACGCTGCCGGCCCCGAGGCCGAAGCCGAAGAAGAAGCCTTGATCCGAGGGTCGGACCGCAGGCCTTGCAGCCCCGGCGCTCCTACGCCATCCTGCCGGCCATGAACGGATCGCCCCGCCTCCTCCCGCTCCTCGTGATCGCCGCGCTCGGCCTCGCGGCGTGCAAGGATGACAAACCCGCCTCCACGAAGGCCGATCCGGCCGCCGCAGGCGCGAACCCCCACGCGGTCGATGAATCGAAGCCGCTCGAAGTGGGGGACGCCGCGCCCGACGTCACGCTGAAGCTCGACGACGGCAAAGAGGTCAAGCTGTCGAGCCTGAAGGGCAAGCAGGTCCTCGTGTATTTCTACCCGAAGGACGATACGCCGGGGTGCACCATCGAGGCGCAAGGCCTGCGCGACGGCTGGGCCGACATCCAGGCCGCCGGGCTCGAGGTGTATGGCGTCTCGACACAGGACGCCGAGAGCCACAAGGCGTTCATCGACAAATACAAGCTGCCGTTCCCGCTCGTCGTGGATACGGACGCCGCCGTGGCGAAGGCGTTCCGTGTGCCGCTGCGCCTCTCGTTCGCCGCGCGGCAATCGTTCCTGATTGGCAAAGACGGGAAGATCAAGCACGTCTGGCTCGAGGTGGACCCGAAGGAGCACGCCTCGACCGTGATCGCCGCCGCGAAGAGCTGAGCGAACAAGGGGGCCCGGCACGCGCCGAGCCCCCTTTGTTCATTTGGGGTTTTCCCGTCGGATCAGATCACTCCTTCGGCGCGCCGTTCTTCGCGAGATCGTCGAGCGCCGCCTTGAAGTCCGCGGGCACGTCCGCGAGCGCGGGCACGCCGAGCTCGGACAACGACGCCTGGAACAGGCCGCAGCTCGCGAGGTCACCCTCGGAGGCCGCGCTGTCCTCCGTGCCGTTCGTCGAGGTCTTGAACGACAGATAGCTCTGCGCGAGCGCGTCGTCCCAGCACTCGATCGCGTCCGCCACCTGGCCCGACGCGAGATCCCCGCCGGACGCCCGCGCCTCGGCGCGGCCCTTTCCTTCGTTCACGAACGCGAGGCGCACGCCGACATCCTCGGGCTTCGCCATCGCGGGATCCTCGTGCACGTCGAACGTGCTCTTCCAGTCGACGAAATCGACCTTGTTCGCGCCGTCGTCGACGCGGCCGTAGAGGTAATCGAGATCCGCGGGCATCGCGCCGGGTTCGTCCTTGGACACGAAGCCGCGCAGGGCCGCGAAGACGAGCGTCAGATCGCCCTTGTCCGTCGCGTCCTTGCCATAGACGGCCACGAAGCGGCCGCGGTCCATCGGCATGTTCGCGCCGTTCGGGTTGTTCGCCTGCTCGAATGCAGCATTCGCCTCGAAATCGATGAGCGTGATGCCGGAGCCGTGATCCTTCGTGTCGGGATCCGGGTTCGCGCCGCCCCAGAGGATCGGCACGAGGCCCGCGACGTCGTTGTCCTTGCCGCGGAGGATCGCGTAATGGTAGCGGAAGTCCTGCCCCTCGCCCGCGTCCTTGATGTACGCGGCGATCGTCCCGAACCCGTTTTCGTTCTTGTACGGGCCCCAGAAGAACTCCTTCGTGTCGCTGTTGTAGACCGTGGGCTCGATGCTCACGATGAGCTCCAGCCCCGTGAGGATGTACTCGATCGAGCCATTGATCCCGAGCACGATCTCCGCCGAGCCGGACGGATAGAGCGCCGGATCGCCGATCTTCGCCCCGCTCGAGGCCTTTGGCGAGGAAGCCATGATCTGCGCCTCGCTGGGGATGGCCGCGCGGTATTGCGCGAGCAGCGAGGAATCGATCGCGTCCCCCCCACCGCCGTCGCTGCCGCCGCAGCCCACGATGCCCACGGACAGCGCAATGCCAGCGTACTTCGCAAGTGCCTTCATGTCGTCGTTCCCCTCGTTAAGAAAATGCCGGCGCACGTGCGCCAGGATGGTCAGAAAATCGCGAATGCGGACCCCTGTCAAGCCCCCGAGAAGGAGCGGGTCATGGCGCCTTCGCGAGGACGTTCCTGTTTACGTGGGAGGGGGCGTTTCGGATCAAACGCGGAACAAATGGCGGAACGATGCCACGAGCACTTCGCGGTAATGCCACGTGAGGGCCCCGCCGAGCGCGATGACGGCGAGCACGATGACGATGCGGCCCACGGGCACCTCGTCTTCGCCGGAGACGAAGACGGGCAGGACGCTGCGCTCGCGTACGCTCCCCCGCGGCAGCGGCGGCACGCGCGTGAAGCGGAGGCTCAGGTTCCGCCGGAGGTAGATGCGGACGTTGAACGCCCAGCCCGACGCTTCGAGCAGCGCCGAGACATCGCGCTTGCGAAGATTGAGCCAGCCGAGGAACCCCGAGACCGTCATCACGCCGAGCGCGACGCCCGCCACCGCGAGCAAGGCCTTCAGCGGGTTCGTATTCGAGAGCGTCTGGAGCGCGAACGCCGCGGCGGAGCCGACGGCCGCGAATGCGATGCCGCCGCCCACGATCGAGCTTTGCAACCCCGGAGCCACGACGGGCGCCGCGACAGGCGTGCTTGGCGGCGGGGGCGGCGGCGGGGGCGGCGGGGGCGGCGGGGCCTTCGGCGGGCCGGCCGTGATCTGCGCGTCGACGTGCTCGGAGACGCTTTTCTCCATGGCTTCGAGCTTGTTGCCGAAGAGCTTCGCCACCTTGTCGCCGATGAAGTCGCGCAGCTTCACGAAAGGCGCAAACGCCGCCTCCTGGATGGAAATGGGCTTGACGATCACTTCGGTGACCCTTGCGTCCCATTCCTTGCCGTCGCGATCGTAAAACACGCCGCGCTTGCCCGCGGAGATGCCGCGCCTCGAACCTGACGTCACGCCCGCGGCGATGTGCATCTTCGTCGTCAGGTCGCCCTCTTTGCGATCCAGATTGACGTACGCGACGAAGATGTTGCTCGTCTCCGCGATCGGCAGGTGCTCGGCCTTGTCGGGGACGCGGACGCAGAGGTTGATCTCGCGCCCATCGAGCACGAGCGTACCGACCTCGAACAAGCACCGCTCCCCGACGGAAAAGAGCGCGGGGAAGCTGACCATGTTGTTTGCGAGATCCAGGATCCACCGCTGCAGGAGCGCGAGCTTCTCCAGGTCCAAGAGCCCCACGAGCTCGACCGAGGCCTTTTCGTCCTCGGTCACCAGCGCGCGCAGCGCCTCCGGCAAGGGACCTTCGAGCAAGGCGCGGAGCTCGTCGCCCACGAGGCCGCTCGGCAAAGGCGCGGGCCGCTTCGATTGCCACGCGCGGTACGGCTCGAAGAGCGCGCGGACCCGCTCCCAGCTTGGGCGATCGAGCTTGCGCACGGGGCCCGGCTCGCCGAGCGCGCGCGGCAAGACGTCGACCGAGAGCCGCCGCACCTCGTCCGCGAAGAGCGGATTCACGCTGGATTCGAGGTCGAGCACGCCCGAGCGGTTCGGCGGCGCAAGCGGGGCTTCGCGCAGGTACCCCCGGATCGCCGCGGCATCGTTCACGTCGAGCTCCGCGAGCCGCTCCGGTTTGACGGCGAGCCTGTCCTCCGCGACCGGGCCTTGTCCGAGCAGATCACATTGCGCGAAGAATTGATCGAGCTTGCCCGCGAGCGTGTCCACGACCTCGAACGCGGCCCCCGTCCCGGCGCCGAAGGGCAGCACGAGGCTCGCCTCCGCGTTCCCGCGCAGCGCGCCCGCCGCCTCCCACGCGAGCTCCGCGTGGCCGAGCGCGAGGAACGCATCGAGCTTCGTCGCGTCCACGCCGAGGTCGCCCGAGAGATCCATCACGCCGCCCGTGGCCTCGACGATCAATGTCGCGAGGCGCGCGAGGGCCGGATCCTTGATTTGGGAGGGCGCCACGATCCCGTCCCCGTTCGGCGATTTTCGCGCATAGCCGTCGCGGAAGGCGCGAATCTCGGCGAGGGAGAGCGTCGCGCCGGCGCGCGTGGCCTGCCCGCTCGCCTTGATGCGTTTTTTCGCGAGGGCGCGGAGGCGCGCGCCTTCGGGCTGCGAGGGGTCGAGGTCGTCGAGGTGGACCGTATCGGTCCGCTCGGTGATGCGGTTCATGTTCCGCAGGCGCGCCCGCAGCCAATCGTGCGCGGCGAGCAGCTCTTGCACGCGAATGCGTCGGTTCTTGTCGACGTCGATGTACCGCAGCAGCGCCTCGTCGCAGAGGAGCTGGTCGATCGGGACGCTCGTCGCGGACCAGCGGGCCGGCGGGAGCGCGTGGATCAGCTCGAGGTCCTCGGCCGTCTCCAGCTTGAGCTGCACGAGGCCACGATAATCGTTAAAAATGAAGGGCCCTTTTGCCACGTGGGGACGCTCTTGCCACGGTTTTGCAGACCAGGCAATGCCTTCGCGCGTGGAACGTGGGCGGATTCACCGTCAGCAGACCCACGATGTTACGGGACATCGGTTCCGTGCGTGACGCACGCGGGGGTTTCTCCGGGCTGGATAATTCTCGGAATGCTGCGTGATCATGGGGGATCTCGGGGCATGGACACGAAACGCGGCGCCTGGATCGCGCTGTTTTCTTGACTTTCGACCCGGCATTTCGTAATGCGCGCGAGATGCCCAGCGAGCCTCGGACGTTCGTGCTCGGGAGCCGGCCCACGGCCGCGGGGGCTCCGCGCGCCGAGCGCCATGTCGGGCGTCGCGTCGTTATGGGCGCTTGCCTCGCGACGGCCCTCGCCGCCCTGGCGCGATACACGTTCCTCTCGGGGTCGGCGGCCGGGCGCCGCAGCGCGGAGAACGTCTTCCAGGCCGCCCGGGAGGCCTCCCAGGCCCTCGCCGCCGGGCGCGTTTCGCCCGCGACGTGGCAGGAGCTCGTGGAGCACGCTTTCCGCGGCGCCTCTCCCGAGGAAATCGCCCGGGCCATCGACGTCGAGTCGCTCGTCGCGCGTGCGCCCGCGGCGATCCGGGGCGCCGCGGTCGTACCGTTTTCCCCCCCGCTCCCCGAAGACGAGGGCCCGCGGATCGTAACGAAGCTCTTCGTCCTGCGCGCCGGACGGGCGAACCCGCCGCACGCGCACGACAACATGGTCTCGATGCATTACGTGCTCCGGGGCCGGTTCCGCGTCCGCCATTACGATCGCGTGCGCGACGAGCCCGGCGGTATCGTCCTCCGGCCCACGATCGATCGGATCCTCGGCCCGGGCGAGGCGACGAGCATCTCCGACGCGCGCGACAATGTGCATTGGCACGTTGCCGAGACCGACGGCGTCCTGCTCGACGTGCTTTGCGCCGATCTCGGAAGCCAGCCGACGGACACGCACCTCGTCGATCCGGTCCACGCCGAGCCCCTCGAAGGAGGCCTGCTCCGCGCGCCGCGCTTCTCCACCGTGGGAGAGGCGCTCGAGCGATTCGGCTGAGGGGACGTTCCCGACGCACCCAGGCGGTGCCGCGGCGTCCTGGCCGACGCTTTCGTGTGCGCGCGGGGCGCGCGGCTCCGTCCTCGATTCGGGCGCGCGGCGCACCGCGGGCGGTATGGTTTCTCATTGCACGGCCCGCGTACGTCCGCGGACCGAAATACGTTCGCGGCCGCGCGTCGTGGCTGGCGTGCGAGCCCATATCGCACGCTCCCGAACGACCATGGCGCGCCGCCCCCGCGGCCGCGACCTTGCAATGCGTTGGGGCGCGCGGCACGCCGGCGAGCCGCTGCTTGATGTAATGAAGCGCCGGCCCTTCTCGCGTCGATGTTGGGCGCGAGAGGAGGCAGAGAACCGAAAAGGGGGTTTTCATGAAGAAGTCGCTCCGCGTCCTTTCCGCTGCGTTCGCTTCTGCCATGCTCCTCGCTGCTTCCGACCAGGCGATCGCGGGGGGCTGGGGCCTCGATGACAGGTTTGGAGCCGGATACTATGGCGGATACGGAGCCCGCGGCGGGGTTGGATACCGTGGCGGGTACGGATACGGCGGCTACGGCGGGCCCCGTGGCCCGTTGGGCGGCTATTACGGCGGCGGCCTCGGCGGCTTCGGCGGCTTCGGCGGCCTCGGCGGCCTCGGCGGCTACGGCTACGGCGGCTACGGCTACGGTGGCTACGGTGGTTACGGTTATGGCGGCAACTTCGCGTTCAACGACGTCAACGTCTGCTTCGACGGCGACCAGATTTTCTGCCGCTTCGAGGCCGCGGGCTTCGTGGCGAATCAGGTCGAGATCAACGCGTTCCTCACGGGCGGCGCGACCTGCGGCGGCCTCGGCGGCTTCGGCGGCATCGGCGGCGTCGGTGGCGTCGGTGGCATCGGTGGCATCGGCGGCATCGGCGGCGGGTGGTACGGCAATGACGGGCTCTTCAGCGACGTCGCGATCGGCGGCTACTACGCCTACCCGCTCGCCGGCGGAAACCTCTGGCAGGGTGCGATCGATCTCGACGGCTACTTCGACGATTTCTGCGGCGGCGGCGTTTACGGGGGCGGCCTCGATTTCAGCCGCGTGAGGCTCGCCATCGCAGGCCGCGAGTTCGCCTTCAACGATATCGGGCCCTGCGGCGACGGCTGGTTCGACTGAGCGAACCGCGCGTTCCCTCGCGCAACCCCGAAGCGCCGTGGTCCCCGAGCTCGCGCTGGGCTCGGGGACCCCTGGGGGAAGGCACGCGGGCCTGTGGGTCCGTCCGCTCGTTTTTCCCGGGCAGCCGGGCTCGACGTCCGAGTTCGATGACGTGCGCCCCGAAACCGACTAGAACACCCGCCATGACGCAGCGCGCCCCCCGCGTGGGGATCATCATGGGCAGCACGAGCGACGCGCCGACCCTGCGAAAGGCGGCCGAGATGCTCGAGCGCCTGGAGGTGCCGTTCGAGATGCGCGTGGTCAGCGCGCACCGCACGCCGGACCTCCTGTTCCGCTACGCAGAAGAGGCCGAGGCGCGCGGGCTCCAGGTGATCATCGCCGGCGCAGGCGGCGCCGCGCACCTGCCCGGGATGGTGGCCGCGAAGACGGTCCTGCCCGTGCTCGGGGTGCCGATCCTGTCGCACGCCCTGCATGGGCTCGACTCGCTGCTTTCGATCGTGCAGATGCCGGGCGGCATCCCCGTGGGGACCCTGGCGATCGGCGATGCGGGCGCGAAAAACGCCGCGCTCCTCGCCGCTTCCATCCTCGCGCTCCACGACGCCCCGCTGCGTGAGCGCATCCAAGCATTCCGCGCGGAGCAGACCCGGGCCGCGCTCGAAAGCGAGGTTTGACGACGTGACTTCCCGCGGCCCCATTCTCCCCGGACGCACGGTGGGCATCCTGGGCGGCGGACAGCTCGGCCGCATGTTCGCGATCGCGGCGCGGCGCATGGGCTACCGCGTGCACGCGCTCGACCCCTCGCAGGACGGACCCGCGGGGCAGGTCGCGGACGTCGAGGTCGTCGCGCCGTACGAGGACGTGGACGCGGCGCGGCGCTTCGCCGAGGCGGTCGACGTCGTGACGTTCGAGTTCGAAAACGTCCCCTCCGAGACGCTCGCCGCCGTCGCGGAGATCAGGCCCGTTCACCCTTCGCCCGCGGTGCTCGACACGTGCCGCCACAGGCTGCGCGAAAAGCGTTTCCTCGCGAAAGGCGGCTTTCCGGTGGCGGGCTTCGCCGAGATCCGGACCGAGGACGAGCTCCGCGCCGCGCTCGTTCGCCTCGGCACGCCGGCCATTTTGAAGACGGCGGAGTTCGGCTACGACGGCAAAGGCCAGGTCCGGATCGACGCGCCCGAGAGCGCAGGTCGCGCGTTCGAGGCGCTCGGCGGGAAGCTCGGCGTGCTGGAAGCGTTCGTCCCGTTCGCGTGTGAGCTCTCCGTGGTCGTCGCGCGCTCGCACGCCGGCGACATCGTCCCGTTCGAGGTCGCCGAGAACCGGCACGCGCGGCACATCCTGGACGTCTCGCTCGCGCCCGCAGGCGTCCCCGCGGCGGCGCGCGCGCGCGCAACGGAAGTCGCCTCGGACATCGCGAAGGCGATCGACCTCGTGGGCGTGCTCGGCGTGGAGATGTTTTACCTGCCAAACGGCGACATCGTGGTGAACGAGCTCGCCCCGCGACCCCACAACTCGGGGCATTACACGTTCGACGCCTGCGTGACGAGCCAGTTCGAGCAACAATTGCGCGCGGTCTGCGGTTTGCCCCTCGGCGAGCCCACCTTGCTTCGGCCCGCGGCGATGGCGAACCTGCTCGGCGATCTGTGGGAGCACGGCGAGCCGCAATGGGATCGGGCCGCGGCGTTCCCGGACGTCAAGATTCATCTGTACGGAAAAACCGAGGCGCGGCCGGGGCGGAAGATGGGGCACCTCGTGGCGATGGCGGAGACGGCGGAGGCGGCCTCGGCGCGGGTGCTCGCGGCGCGCAGCGCGCTCGTCAGCGGCCGACCGGGGGCAGACCCGTGCCCGTGAGCAGGTGGCGGACCCGGGCCTCGTTCGCCTCCTCGAGCCTCCCCGCCGCTTTCTCCCGCGCGTGGTCGTCCGCGTAGCTCTGGACGTACCCCGCGTACCAGACGAACACCTGCCCGCGGATCTTCTCGACCGCGCGCGTGGCGAGGGCCGCCTCGATGTCCCCATCGGAGGGAGCACGCAAGGGATCCCCCGCCGCGACTTCCTTGCATCGCCCGGACTCGGCGCGGAAGGTCTCGTCCGTCGCGCGCATCGAGATCGGATCCGGCGGCAAGGTCACGGCGCTGGTCTCACCGAGGACGTGGGCGCGGAGCGCGAGGGACGTCGCGGCGCTCCACGTGTGCAGCTCGACGCCGTAGTTGTGCGCGCAGATGCGATCGACGAGGATCGTCGTGGGCGTCCGCCGGAGCGCGGCGACGGCGCGCTCCCAGGCGTCGCGCTCGTTCGAGACCGTTTGCTGGGCGTCCGCGTGCTCCTTCTCTTTGCGCTCGGCCTCGCGCCGCGCCTCGTCCTCGCGCGTCTCGGCCTCGGCCCGCGCGCGGCGCGCGTCGTCGTGGCGATCGTCCTCCGCTTTGCACTCGGAGGGCAGCTTGTGCGTCGCGCGGCATTGATCGAGCTCGCGCTGCAGGCGCTTCTCGTCGGCCTTGGCGCGGTCGTGGAAGCTCGTCGCCGTCGTGAGGTTGCGGCGCGCGTCCTCGGCGGTCTTCTTCGTGCGGCGGGCGGACCCTTCGGCGGCGCGCGCGCGTCGCTCGGCCTCGTCGACCTCGCGCGAGGCGGCGTCGTAGGCGGGGTTCGGCAGGCGATCGGTCCCGCACACGTACTCGCAGGTGCGGCCCTGCGTGGCGACGTCGTGGTCCCGGGCGATCGTGTCGAACGCGGCCTGGATCCGCACGCCGGCCGCGTTCGGCGGCGGCTCCTGGCTGGTCGCCGCGACGAGCCGCGCGCGCGAGTCGCCCCTCCACCGGAGCAGCTCGGACTCGACGAGGGCGGAGACGCCGCTCGCCTTCGTGTCCGCGGGCTTTTCGATCACGAGGAAGAACCGGAGTTCGTCTTCGAGCGAGCGACGGATCTCGTCTGCGCGTTGCTTCGTGTCGCGGAAGCCCGGGCGGGCGGCTTCGACGTCGCGAAACGCGAGCAGGGCGTTGCCGCGTTTGCCCTCGGCGGCGTACTTGACGGCGCGGTCGTAGGCGCGTGTCGCCATCCGATCGAGGATGCGGCCTTCGAGGGTGGCGGCGGCTTGATCGTTCGGATCGCACTGCCGCGCCGCGCGCGCGAGGGAGAGGGCCGCGTCGTCGTGGTCGCTCGCGAGCAGCTCCTCGGCGCGCTTGAAGACGGCGGCGCGCGTCTCGACGTAGGTGCGACGCGCCTCCTGGTTCACCGGATCAAACGCGACCGCGTCGCGGGCGAGGAACAGGGCCTTTTCGAACTCTCCGCGCTCGAGCGCCTCCCGGCTCTCGACCGTGCGCCCCTCCGACTGCTTGCGGCGCGCGCTCGCGAGCTTTTGCTGCGCCAGCTCCTCGTCCGGATCGATGCGCGTCGCGCGCTCGTACTCTGCGGCTGCGGCGTCCCAGTCGCCGGCGCGGGCGAAGGCGTCGCCGCGCTCCATCGCGCGCTTGTAGGCGCGCCCGCAGCCCGCTGCGGAGAGCGCGAGGGTCACAGCGAGGAGCAAGGCGGGGAGGGCAGGGCGGCGGGGAAGCATTCGCATTTTGATCGAACGACGCCCCTCGACGTATGGAATTCGCGGGCGCGGGCGTCAAGAATTTGCGGCGGTCACGCGCGGCGGGCGCGGCGCGTCACGCCTGCATCCGCGAGAACGAGCGTACCGCGAGCGCGCCCACCAGGGCGAGTGTCCCGAGCACGACGCCCGCGTCGAGCAGGATCGGGAAATGGTGCACGCCGACGCAGAGGCCCCGCGTCGCGTCGACCGCGTACGACATCGGGTTCAGCCGCACCACGACCGCGAGCGCGGGCGGCAGGCCGTCGAGCGGATACAGCGCGCCCGAGAAGAAGAAGATCGGCTGGATCAGGAAGTTCACGATCCCGCCGAAGCCCTCGAACGTCTTCATGCGCGAGGCCACGGTGATCCCGAGCGCGCTCACGGCCATGCCGAAGGCGACGAGCACGGGGATCGCGAAGAGCGCGCCGAGCGGATCGATCCGCGCGCCGAGGAGCGGCGCGACGAGCAGCACGACCGAGACCTCGAGGAGGGACGTCACGCTGGCGGAGATCATCTTCGCGAGGACCAGCGTGGCGCGCGGGACGGGCGCGACGAGCAGCTCCTTCAGGAAGCCGAACTCGCGGTCCCACACGATCGAGATCGCGGAGAACATGCTGGAGAAGAGCACGGCCATCGTGGCCACGCCGGGCACGAGGAAGGAGACGAAGTCGACGCCGGTCGCGCCCGGGTCGAACGCCCTGCGGAGGCCGAAGCCGACGGCGAGGATCCAGAGCAGCGGGCGCACGAGCGTCGCGACGAGGTTCTGCCGGTCGCGCAGGAACTTCACGACGTCGCGGCGGGCGAGGTGGTAGACGACCTCCGCGCGCATGCTCATCTCCGCCGCGCCATGGCGCGCATCCTGTCGCGCCCGGCGTCGCCGTTGCCGTTGCGGATCTGTCGGCCCGTGAGGGCGAGGAACACGTCGTCGAGCGTCGGGCGCCGCACGGCGATGCCCGTGACCGCGACGCGCGCCTCGGAGACGAGCCGCACCACGAACGCCTCGCCGTCTTCCACGCGGAAGCAGAGGCCCTCCTCGGTTCGATCCGGCGTGAGGCCGTACCGCTCGGCGAGCACGTCGCAGAGCGCCGCGGGCTCGTTCGTCCGCACGAAGACCACGTCCTTGCCCACGGCGCGCTTCAGCGCCTCGGGGCTGTCCTCGGCCACGATCCGCCCGTGATCGATCACCGCGATTCGATCGCAGTGCTCGGCCTCGTCCATGTAATGGGTCGTCAGGAACAACGTCATGCCGTTCCGGTCGCGCAGGCCGCGCAGCACCTCCCAGGTCGCTTTTCGCGTCTGCGGATCGAGCCCGGTCGTCGGTTCGTCCAGGAAGAGCACGCGCGGGCGGTGCACGAGGCCGCGGGCGATCTCGAGCCTCCGCTTCATGCCGCCCGAGAACGTGCGCACGAGGTCCTTTTTTCGATCCGCGAGATCCACGAACGCGAGGGCCTCGTCGAGGCGCGCGCGGCGCTCGGCGCGGGGCACGCCGTACACGACGGCGTGGAGCAGGAGGTTCTCCTCCGCGGTGAGGCGATCGTCGAGGGACGGATCCTGAAAGATCACGCCGATGGCTCGCCGCACGTCGTCGGGGCTCTTCGTGACGTCGAAGCCGGCGAGCCGCAGGACGCCGCTCGTCGGCGCGAGCAGCGTGCAGAGCATCTTGATGGTCGTGGTCTTGCCGGCGCCGTTTGGCCCGAGGAACCCGAAGATCTCGCCTTCCTGCACGGTGAAGCTCACGCCGCGGACGGCCTCGACGTCGCCGAAGCGCTTCGAGAGGTCACGGACCTCGATCGCGGGGGAGGGGTTCATCGTGCGGGGAGCGGGCCTGCGGAGGCCGTCTTCATAGGCCTTGCAAGCCGGGGGCCGCAAGGGGAGGGGGAGGCGCGCGCGACGTCGAGGACGCTCAGTCGTCGTCCCCGTCGCTGCTGCCGCCGGTGCTCGACCGGGCGCAGGCGATGTTGATGTTGTTGATCACGTCGGCGCAAATCGTCTGGAATGCGTAGGCGCGGATCTGCACGTCGTCGCACGAACTCGCTTGGATGAGCTTGACGCAGCTATCGACGTCCACCGTGGCGGAGCAGCCGGAAATGCTGCTGCAGTTGGTCGTCGACGTCGAGCAGACGTCATTCTCGTCGACGGCGGGCTTGCCGCAGGTGCTCAGCACGCCGTTCGCGGCGTCGGTGAGCTTCTGGCACGCGGTCGCGCCGTCGAACTCGTCCTCGTCGCAGCTACAGCCGACGCCGAGCAGGGCGGCGAGGCCAAGCGAGAACGAGATCGCGAGCACGCGAGATAAGGAATTCGTTCGCATCGTCAAGGATCTTTCCAGGAAGGAGCTATCGCCGGACGGAACGGCCGGGGCGCGCCGACGCTAGCAGGAAGCCCGTACCCCTGCAAAGCCGCACCGCTGCGCCGTTTGCCCGTCCCGTGACGGACAATGTCCGCCCGGGCCTCCGTGTTCGCCATTCTCGAACGAAGGGTCGAACAATGTCCGACCCATAGGAATCGTCAATGGACAATCACGTCGAAGGGACGCACATTGGACGAACCAATCGCGACGCGGTCGCGACCCACGGAGGGCTTTGTTATGATCGACAACAGGATCGAGGTCGTCTTCTCTTTCGACACCACCGGCAGCATGTACCCCTGCTTGACGCAGGTCCGGCGCAAGGTCGGCGAGACGGTGCGGCGATTGATGAAGGAGATCCCGGGGATCCGGATCGGCATCATCGCCCACGGCGACTATTGCGACGCCGGCTCGACGTACGTGACGAAGGCCCTCGACCTGACCGACGACGGCGACGCGATCGTGCGTTTCGTGGAGAAGGTCGGCCCCACGGGCGGCGGCGACGCGCCCGAGTGTTACGAGCTCGTCCTGCACGAGGCCCGGTCGATGTCCTGGACCAAGAACTACACGAAGGTCTTCGTGCTCATCGGCGACGACGTGCCGCACGGGCCGAACCAGAACCCGAAGAAGCTCGATTGGCGCAATGAAGTCGACGCGCTCGGCGCGGCCGGCATCCCGGTCTACGGCGTGCAATGCCTCGGCCGCCGCCACGCGACGCCGTTTTACGCGGAGCTCGCGCGGAAGAGCGGCGGTTTCCACATCGGCCTCGACCAGTTCGCCTACGTGACCGACATGATCCTCGCGGTCTGCTACAAGCAATCGTCCGACGAGAAGCTCCAGGATTACGAGCGCGAGGTCAAGAAGCAGGGCCGCATGAACCGCGGCCTCGACAAGATGTTCGGCACGATGATGAAGCGCGAGGCGTCCGCCGAATACGGCGACACCGACCTCCGCGCCGTGCCGCCCGGCAGGTTCCAGGCGCTCGAGGTGGACCGCGACATGCCCATCAAGCAGTTCGTCCTGGAAAACGGCCTGACCTTCAAGGCGGGCCGCGGCTTCTACGAGTTCATGAAGACCGAGACGATCCAGGGGCACAAGGAGGTGGTGCTGCTGGACCGCAAGACGGGCGATCTCTACAGCGGCGAGCGCGCCCGCGAGATGCTCGGCTTGCCGCCCGGCGCGACCGTGCGCATCAAGCCCGCGAGCCTGGAGAAGTACGTGGTCTTCGTGCAGAGCACCTCGTACAACCGCAAGCTCATCGGCGGCACGCGCTTCCTTTACGAGGTCGAGGACTGGGCCAAGGCCGAGGCCGCCTGAATCGAAGTCCGATACGTGCTTTCAGGGCTCGGTCCGCCTGCCTCCTCGGGCGGCGTCGGATATGCTTCCGTCAGCCGAGGACCGTCCCTGGAGGTAAAGATGCGCCGAAACCTTTTCCTCATTTCCGTGATCGCCGGCCTGGGCGTGGTGGGGTTCCTTCCTTCCACGGCCCGGGCTGGCCTTTCGCTGGGCGCCGACATGAACGTGGGGGTCGTGACCAGCGGCGCGGGTCCTGTCGGCGACGTCGGCAGCGGCATCGGCGGCCGGATCGGATACCGCGCGAACCTCGGGCCCTTCGCGATCACCCCGGAGATCGGAGGATCCTACCTGCGCCTGAACGCGGTCGAGACCCCGATGCGCGGGGTCGTGGGCGGGCGCCTGGCCTTGCGCGGCATGGTGCAGCCCTCGATCTTCGCTCATTACGGGATTGCGATCGTGCAGCAGGATGTCCGCGGACCCACGTACGACCTGGGCGCAGCGGTCGATTTGAGCGCCGCGATCGTCCGGGTCGGCGTGCACGCGGGGTACGTTGCCGTGCAGAGCACGGCCGATCGAGGGCTCGATTCGGTGTACGTGCCCCTCGAATGGGTCGAGCTCGGCTTGCACGCCGGCCTCGGGTTTTAACGGAAGAGGTCTTCGAGCGCGTCGAGCTCGCCGAAATCGAGCCATACGCCGCGGCACTCGATGCACGTATCGACCATCACCTCGGAGCCGAAGCCCCAGTTGCGCGCGGCCATCTCGCCCCCGCACGACGGGCAAACGAGCGCGGCGGCCTCTCCCTCGGTCCCCGCGCCGCGCTCCCGGGCGTGCGCGTAGACGCGCTGGAGGGCCGTCGTCGGGGTGCGCGTCGGCTTCGTTTCGCCGTTCGCCGCGGCGTTCTGGATTTTTGCGAGCTCGCCGTGATCGAGGAAGACGCCGCCGCACCCCGTGCAGCCGTCGAGCTCCACGCCGGCTTCGTGCGCGATGGTTTCGAGCCGCTCACGGCGGTGATGGCGCTCGCCGGCGCCGCGGTAAGGGTCGTTCGTCAGGTCGAGCTTGCAACGAGGGCATTCCATGGGTTCTCGATACTACCAGATTTTTCGACGTATCCAAAAGCGAGGACACCACCTCCGAGCCCCCTGCGCGCCCCTCGCGCCTGTCGTTCGGTCGGTCCACGTGGATATGCTGCTCGGCGCGTTCGGGGCCGAGGCAGAGTTCTCCGAACCGCGGTTTGCCCGGACATGCGATCTGCCGCCCAGCGTGATGACGGAATGAAATCGAGGATTCTCCGTTCGTTTGGCTTGCACGCCTCGGGCCCCCCTGCTATTCACCTCTCGCGCGCCGCGTGTTGACCTATCCCCCCCCGAGGTCCACGTGGCGCGTCTTTTTTTGTGCGCCGTTCGGCGCGTGGCCCCGTCCGATTCGTGCGTCTTCCGGGCTTACCCGGCCGACCAGGCCGAGGGAGAGCGCGATTTTTTGAGGCGCTGGTCCTTCGCGACCCGTTACACTCGGTGCGTCGAGAGGCACCGATGCGTATTGCGCTCCTGTATCCCCCGCCCTGGAAGATCCCGGCTCGCGGCGAGCCGTATGACATGCGCGGCGACGGGCCGCCCGCCGAGTACCGCGAGGGGGATCTCGACGCGGATTTCTACCAGATCCCCTATGGCTTGTTGTCGATCGCGGCGCAGGCTCTTCGCGCCGGTCATCAGGTCAAGGTCCTGAACCTCTCGGCGATGACGTGGGCGAAGGTCGAGGAGGTGCTCGCCTCGCTCGACGCCGATCTCTACGCGATGTCGTGCTGGACCGCGAACCGCCGCGGCGTCGCGCTCGTCGCGAAGGCCATCCGCGCGCGCCGCCCGAAGGCGCCCATCATCGTCGGGGGTCCACACGCGAGCCCGTTCGCGAAGGAGATCCTCGAACACTGGCCTGAGGTGGACGTCGCCACGATCGGCGAGAGTGAAATCACGTTCCTGGAGATCGTGGATCGCCTCGCGGCGGGTCGCAGCTTGCGCGGGCTCGCGGGCGCGGCGTATCGATTCGAAGGCCGCGTGGAGATGGGGCCGAGCCGCGCGTCGATCGAGGAGCTCGACACGCTTGCCTCGCCGCACGCGTTTTTCGACACGCACATCCTGATGACGTCCCGCGGCTGCCCGTGGGCGTGCACGTTCTGCGGGGCCGAGAACACCTGGGGACGCGGGTTCCGAGGGCAATCGGTGTCGCACGTGCTCGACGTGCTCGAAACGACCGTGGCGCGGTTGCCCGTGAAGATGATCCTCGTCAAGGACGACACGTTCACCACGAACCGGAAGCGCGTCCTCGACCTGTGCCGCGGCATCCGGGAGCGGAACCTTCGTTTCTTGTGGAGCTGCGATACGCGCGTCGACGTGCTCGGCGAGGAGCTGCTCTACGAGATGCGCCTCGCGGGCTGCGAGCGGCTCTCGCTCGGCGTGGAGAGCGGCTCGCCGCAGATCTTGAAGGCGGTCGACAAGAAGATCACGGTCCAGAAGATCCTCGATTCGACCGCGCTCGCGAAGAAATACGGCATCAAGGTCCGTTATTTCATGATGCTCGGCAACCGCGGCGAGACGGCCGAGACGTTCCGCGAGACCCTCGCGTTCCTCGACCGCGCGCGGCCCCACCAGTACATCTTTTCGTGCCTCTCCATCTACCCCGGCACGCGTGATTACGACGAGGCGACGGCCTCCGGGTGGCTCGACCCGGAAGTGTATTTCACGGGTGATTTCCAGGAGCTCAAGGTTCCGTTCGACGCCTCCGAGGAGGACACGAAGCTCATGAGCGATTGGTTCCGCGAGAACAGCGGTCTGCGTGATCATTTTCGGGAGAGCGCGGCGGAATGCGAGGCGATCCTCGCGCGGCTCGGCGAGCACCACGCGGCGCACCTCGACTGCGCGAGCGCCCATTACCGGGAAAACAACCTGGACGCGGCCGAGCGGCACGCGGCGCGGGCGCTCGAGCTCGGGCACCCCTTGCCCGGGCTCTGCTTGAACATGCTCGCGGTGATCGCGGCCCGGCGCTCGGCCTGGAAGAACATGCAAGACCTCTTCACGGAGGCCTGGCACAAGGATCCCCAGCATTGGGTGCTCGTGCGCAACGTGCAGAAGGTGAAGGCGTGGCTCGATCAAGCGGGGCCGCTGCGGGGCATGCCGCTCGAGCTCGAAGCGCACAACGAGTTTCAGCTCCTCGAACGGACCGTGCAGCCGATGCTCCCGGGGCCGCTCCCGCCCGATTACGCGGTGTGGAGCGCGCCCGCGTCGCGCGCGCAGAACCCCGAGATGCGCGCCCCGCAGGCCGGCAGCCACGCGTCCTTTCAGCCAAAGACGCGGCTGCGCGTGGTGACGTGAGGGCTCAGTTGCAGCTCGCCTCCGTCGCACCGCCGAAGACCGTCGTCCAGTACACGCCGTAATCGCCGCCGCCGGTCGCGCGACCGATGCCGATCACCGTGTACGAACTGCCGAGCATGTTTGCGTTGTGTCCGGACGAGTTCTTCCATTGCGTGAAGACCGCGTCGGCGGTGCTGTTGCCCGCGGCGATGTTCTCGCCCATCGCGGTCTGTACGGGACACGCGTGGTCGTAGCAGGCGTCGCACGCGCGGTCGCTGAAGCCCGAGCCGTTCTGGCCGGTGTGCGAGAAATAATTCTGGTCGCGCATGTCCTCGCTGTGGCCCTGCGCGGCGCGGTTCAACGAGGTGCACGCCGCGAGCGGCGGCAGGCCGCTCGTCGCGCGGTAATCGTTCAGGATCGCTAAAAATCCCTTCTCCTCGGCGTCGAGCGCCGTCGTGGCCGCGCCGGCGCCCGTGCACATCGCGCACGCGCCGCAATCGGAGGCGCAGTTCATGCACGTCTCGGCGCCGCTGCAAACTCCATTGCCACAACACGCGCCGCAATCCATCGGGCACGTCTCGCAGCTCTCGCCGCCGCTGCACGTCTTGTCCCCGCAGCCGACGCCGCCGCCGGAGCTCGCCGTGGACGAGGCGCCTCCACCCCCGGCGCCTTGCCCCGCGCCACCCGTGCTTGTCCCCCCCGCACCACCGCCGCCCGCGCCGCCTGCACTGCCTGCGCCGCTGCTCGCGGGGCCATTGTGCACGCCCGCCGAGCCCCCTTCACCTTCGTCCGGGGCTTCGCCATCGTCGGTCCCGCCGATGACGCCGGTGCAGGCGCCGAGCGCGAGCAAAGAAAGGAGCGCGAGGGACGCCGTCACGAAAGCCGAGCGAATTTGCATGCGCCGATTCTACGCCGGACGCGGCGCGCGCCTCTACCGAGAACATGCACGATTGCGTACTTTGCGGGCGGTATCGGTTTGCCGCCGGCGCATTTTTCCGACAAGGGAGCGCTTGTTGCGCTCCGCGCGCGGCGGCAAGCCGCGTGCATGGGGGAGAGACCTGTCTCATGCGAGCGCGGCTCCCGACCCCGACCGTGCACCGGCTGATCAGCTCCCCGCTCGGGGCCCTGCTCGATACGCCCACCTATGAACGATTCAAGCTGGAACGTTTGCCGTTCGAGCTGCGCCTCCTGCGCCTCGGCGCCATGGCCGCGGCCCTCGGCTCGTCCGACGCGGACGAATTGATCGCGCGCCTCGGCGTGAAAGACGAGGTCCCGACGACGATGCGGCGCCGCCTCGCCCGTGGGCTCACGCAATTCGCGCGGGCGCGCGCGGCGCGGGAGGACATCACGCGCCGCTGGGAGCGCGCGCTCTGGGGTGAACCCTGGCCGTCGCCCGGGCGCGACGAGCTCATCCGGCTGGAAATGGAGCGGCGCGTGCGCGCGCGGCGGTGCCTCGTCCCCCAGCGAACGCTCGGTTTCTTCGCTGCAAAGATCCCCTTTGATCCGATCGCCTTCCACGTCCCCTCGCCCGGCGAGGTCGCGGCGCGGTGGGCGCGGGAGATTGCGCGGCCGGAGCTGCTCTATGGATGGCCCGCGGAGCTGCCTTCGATCGAGCGGTCTCGCGCGCTCCCGGGGCCCGTCGGACCCGAATACCTCCTCCGGTTTCGTTCGCCCTCGCGCATCGGCGATATCGTTCACGCCCGCGTCTTCGAGCCGGAGCGGCGCGAGGAGATCGCGGCGACGTTCCTTTATGCAGGCGGCCTCTTCACGGCCTGCGACGACGATGTGTATTGGCCCGAGGAGGAGGCCATGGGGCGCGGGCTCGCCGCGCGGGGGCATCGCGTCATCCTGCTCGCGCTGCCCTGGCATGGGAGGCGCGCGCCCGCCGGAAAGGCGAGCGGCGAGGCGAGCCTTTCGGCGGGGCCCGAGGGGCTTTTTCGTTTGTGCGCGGCCGGCGCCCAGGAGATGGCGGTGCTCATTGCGTGGGCGCGCGAGCTCGGCTCATCCGTGGTCGGCATCGGGGGCACGAGCATCGGGGCGCTCGTGGCGCAGGCGGTTTGTGGCCGCGCGCGGAGTTTTCCCCGCGGGATGCGCCCCGACGCCGTCTTCCTCGCCGGCGCGGCCCTCCGGCTCGACGAGGCGATCCTCGACGCGCCCCTCGCCGAACGAATGGGGCTGTCGCAGGCGATCCTGGAAGCGGGCTGGACCCGCGAGGCCCTCGCTTGCCTGCGGGATGTCTTGGATCCCCCGAGCGAGCCAGGCATTCCGCCGGAGCGAATTCACGCCGTGCTCGGGCTCTCCGACCCGTTTCTCCCGGCCACGCTCGGGCGCGAGCTTCTGCGCGCGTGGCACGTGCCGGAGGGGAACATAACATTGCGGCCCGGGGGCCAGGTCGGTTTGCTCCTCCACCTCGTTCGGGATTCGGATGCGCGCCTCACCATCGCGGGTGCGCTTCACCGCGCGGCGCGGGCCGTTCGCGCGTGACGTCGGGCCGCGAAGGTGTATCCTCCGCGCCCGCTCATGTCGAACTGGTCGACCTTCACCCTGCCCTTCGAGGGCCTGGAGCTGCCGCGATTCCTCCTCACGCTGGAGCAGTCGCTCGCCGCGTTTCCCGGCGCCCGCGTCACGTTCGTCGAGCTCGACGTCGCTGACGACCCCGACGAACCCCTTTGCGGCATCGAGATCGCCCTGCCGCGCCCGCTCGTCGAGCACCACCGCGCGCCCGACGACCCCGAATTGCCGGAAGAGGAGGACGCCCCGAGCGCCGAGATCACGCTCTCCGCCGAAGGCGAAGAGACGACGCTCGCCGTGGACCTCGAACGAAACGCCTTCGTGATGCCGGTGCTCGTCAAGATCGTCGAGGATGTCCTGCGTCGCCTCGAGGTGATCGAGGAGGACGAAAACGAGGACGAGGACGAGGAAGAGGACGACGAGGAATTCGAGGACGAGGAAGACGAAGACGAGCTGGACGAGGAAGAAGACGAGGAAGCGGAAGAAGACGAGGACGACGAGGACGAAGACGGCGAGGACGAGGACGAGGAAGAGGAAGAGGACGAAGAAGACGACGAGGACGAGGTTGGCGAAGCCTTCGAGGCGCTTCGGGTCGTCGCCGCGCGGACGTTCGGGGCCTTAGAAGGGGGCGAGACGTCCTTTTCGTTCATGGTTTCCTGGGAGGAGCCGCCCCGCAAGAAGGGCGTCCGCGTGCGCGCATTCGAGCCCACGTTCGCCATGGGCGAGGGCGCAGGCGCGTCGTGGGTCGCGCTCGAATGCGAGGTTTGCCCACTCGCGGCGCTCGCGCCGTCCGAGGCCGTCGGCATCAATACGGCCGCCGATTTCCAGATCTCGCTCGACGGCGAGACGTACCTCCTCACGACGAGTTATCCCGTGCGCGCGCTCGATGCGTCGTTGTTTCTGGAGATCACGCTCGCGCTCGCCGAGCAGGCGGACATCCTCGGTCTGGCCATCGAAGAAGGCAAGCTCGCCCGTTCCTGAGAGAAAACCATGCCCCGTCCGTTTTGCTTCACGCTGCCCTACGCTCGGTTCTCCCCAGCCCACGCGCTCGCGAGCCTGGAGGAGGCCATGGCCTTTTTTCCGGACGCACGTATCGCGCGGGCCATCGTCGACATGGAGCAAGAAGCCCCGCAAGGGCTCGACGTCGACATCGAGCTCGGTCCCTCGCTCCTGCCCGAGTCCGCCGGGGAGGAGCTGCGCATCGGGACGCTCTCGGTGCGATTCGACGGCCAGGCCGTGTCGCTCGTGATCGACCCGCGAGATTCGAGCGCGGTGCTGCCCGCCATTTTCGCAATCGCCGAGACCATGCTCGCGAGCGTGCGAGACCTCGCCGCAGTGGCCGCAGGCGAGGACGTCGAGGAAGAGGAAACGACCGAAGCAGACGTGGATCCGTGGAGCAAACCGGCGTCCTTCGACGATCTCGCGCGTCGCGCACGCCACATGTTTTCGCTCGATGGGCGTGGCGAGACAGCCTTCGGCGTGACGGTCGCCTGGCAAAAGCCGGTGGGACGAACGCAAGGCCTGCTCGCACACGCGCACACGCCGCGTTTCGAGGAGGAGAGCGGCGGTGAAGGAACGTGGGTGACGCTGGAGAGCCCCGTTTGCCCCAAGAATCGTCTCACGCCGGAGGAGGCGCTGCGTCGGAGCCGCTCGCTCGACGTGGGCGCGCTCTGCGAGCGAGCCGAGCATTACACGATCGTGGCGCGGTATCCGCTGCGAGCGCTGGACCGGGCCCGCTTCGTGGCTATCGCAATGGCCATCGCCGAGCAGGCCGATCGGCTGGAGGCGATGCTCACGGGTGGGAAGGACGAGCTGTAGAGCGAAGCGCGGACAGCTCGATGGCCAACGTCCCGTCGCATGACGTCTTGTCGTGACGCGGTGGCCTCACCTTCCAAATGGCACGCCTCCGTCCCACCCCGCGATGGGGGCCGTAGGTCTTCGGCGACGAGCCCGTCTCTCGACGCCACGAGCCCGCCGCGCCTTCCATCGCCCCCGTTCCTCCGAGGCACGACCCCGTATCTCCGGAGACTCGGCCGCACGCTTCCGAGGCATGACGTCGTTCCTTCGAGGCACGAGGTCGTGTGTCCGGAGACTCGGCCGCACGCTTCCGAGGCACGACGTCGTCTCTCCAAGGTACGAGGTCGTGTGTCCGGAGACTCGGCCGCACGCTTCCGAGGCACGACGTCGTCTCTCCAAGGTACGAGGTCGTGTGTCCGGAGACTCGGCCGCACGCTTCCGAGGCATGACGTCGTTCCTCCGAGGCACGAGGTCGTGTGTCCGGAGACTGTGCAACCGGAATCTTGGGTGACACTTCAGACCGGGACCTCGGGTGACACTTTTTCGCTTCTCGAGGGGTCGACCCATCCGCTCGGGTGGCGCAGACCGGTGCCTCGGGTACGTAGACCGGGACCC
>NZ_SSMQ01000131.1 GCF_005144585.1 Polyangium fumosum
GTAAACGCGCTCCCGCGTCCGCACGGCCGGACCATCGATCACGCCACCCACACGGCAAGCGCCCAGCGCGGCGGCGAACTCATGACCTCGCAGGCCAGCGCGAACTCGTGATCGCTGTCGAGATCGAAGATTTCTGCGGATCGGGATGGTTGTCTACAAGCGGAGGCGGAGGTGCGGGTGGGAATGGCGGCGCCGGCGGCGCGGGGGGCGCGCCGAGGGCTCGTCCGGCGTGTCCTCCGAGGGGCCTGACGCCTAGAGCCGCCACGCCCTCGCGCGCAAGCCCGTGACATGGCCCCGCCCGGACGCCAGCTATGCCGCTGGGAGGGCGCGCATGGCACGGACACCACTCTTGCGATCGCTGGAGAAGCTGGCCTCGGAGCACCACACGGCGCGCGCGCGAGGGCTCACCCCCGCCGCTCTGCGCGAGGCGCGCAGGGCTGTTCGCGAAAAGGAGGCCCGCCGGGGAATTTCCCTCGATCGCCGCCGTTTCCTCGGCGCCACGGCCGCGGGGGCCTTGACCCTCGTGTTGCCGCGCGCGCTCCGCGCCGCAGACCCGCCGACCATCGCCATCGTCGGCGCCGGTATCGCCGGCCTGACGTGCGCCCTCGCGCTGCGCGATCGTGGCTTTGCGGCCACGGTGTATGAAGCCTCCGGCCGCATCGGCGGGCGCATGTTCTCCAACACCACCTCCTGGGACGCGGGGCAAGTCAGCGAGTGGTGCGGGGAGCTCATCGATAGCAACCACCGCACCCTGTTCGCCCTCGCGGCGCGATTCGGCCTGACGATGGACAGCCTGGAGGGCGAAACGCCGTCCGGCCTGGAGAATACGTATTTCTTCGACGGTCGTTATTACCCCGCCGCCGACGCCGAGCGCGATTTCGCACAGGTGTACCCCGCGCTCCTTTCGGATCTGCGCGCCGCGGGCGAGACCACGACCTACGATCACGCGACCCCCGCGGGGCGCGCGCTCGATCAGATGAGCGTATTCGACTGGATCGCCTCCCGGGTCCCGGGCGGGCACGCGTCGCCGCTCGGGAAGCTCCTCGACGTGGCCTATGTCATCGAATGGGGCGCCGATACGCGGGATCAGTCCGCCCTGAACCTCGTCTACCTGCTCGGCCGCCAGCCCGATCCCGACCATTTCTCCATGTTCGGCGAATCCGACGAGGCACATCACCTCAAGGGCGGCAACCAGCAGATCCCCCTCGCCATTGCAAAAGCGCTCGGCCCGGACGTGATCCAGCGCGGGCACCGGCTCCTCCGGCTGCGCGAGAGCCCGGCGGGGCGGCATATCCTCACCTTTGAGCGAGGGCCGGGCGGGATCGACGTCGTGGCGGATTGGGTCGTCCTCGCCCTCCCGTTTGCCGTATTGCGCACCTTGGATCTGAGGGACGCCGGTTTCGACGCGCGCAAGCGCCTCGCCATCGAGGAGCTCGGCCGCGCGCACAATGGCAAGCTCCACCTCCAGTTTTCGCGCCGCTATTGGCGCGAGGAGGGCCCCTGGCCGGGCCGGAGTGATGGGTCCACCTATGCCGATACCGGCTACCAGAATACGTGGGAGGTGAGCCGCGCCCAGGCGGGCGAGCCCGGGCTGCTCGTCCTGTACACCGGCGGGGCCGTGACGGACGCGATGTCGACACGAACGCCTTTTGCCACGGTCAAGGACGCGGGCGTCCTCGCGGACGCGCGGGCGGGGCTCGGCTGGCTGGAGAAGGTCTTGCCCGGAGGCACCACGAGCTGGAACGGGAGAGCGACACAATCGATGCCGCACCTGAACCCGCTTTATGAGGCGTCGTATTCGTATTACCGCGTGGGGCAGCGGGTCCTGTTCGGCGGCCACGAGGCAGCGCGCCAGGGCGGCGTGCTCTTCTGCGGCGAGCACACGTCGCTCGATTTCCAGGGGCACATGGAGGGCGCTGCTTCCCAGGGCGCACGCGCGGCGGAGGAGCTCGCGCGGCTCCTTCTGGGAGCGTGAGGGCGCGGGAGCGGAGCCCGGGGGCTGTTACGGGGGGTAGACGCTCGGGAGGGCCGCCTTGAGGGCGCGGACGTTCCCCGCCGCCTCGTGAAGCGCGATCTTGAGCTTCACCTCCTTGAGCAAATGGTCGATTTTTTCGCGATCCTCCGGGAGGAAACCCCGCGGAAACGCCGTGATCACACCCGATGCCGCAGGGGTCTTTTTGAAGTCCTCGAAGACCTGCGCTGCATTGCCCTGTCCCACATCGCGCATCCGTTCTCCGGCGTCCTTGCGCGTCTGCATCACGGCTTGGTGCATGGCCTTCACGGCCTTGTCCCCCTCCGGGGTCTCCCTCTCCCGTGCGTCGCGCTGGTAGCGCTTCTCCCAGAAATAGGTGAACGCTTGGTTGAAGCGCCCCTTGGCCGTCGGCGGGATCGCGAATTGACGGCGCTCGTAGAGATCGGTGACGCTGGCGAGCTTCTGCATGCGCACGGCCTGACCGTTGTTGATCTCCTCCAGGTAAATGGTGTGCATGCACAAAAGCGGCAGCGGCTCGAGTTGCCCGCTCCGCATGCCGAGATGGACGAGCGTCGTGGACCTGCTGATCCGCTGCAAGGCCGCGTATTGATCCTTGAGGGAGAGGCCCTTGAGCTTCCCCTCCTCGACGAAGCGCAGGTCGTGGTCCATGAGGTCCCGGTGACCCTGCTTGAGCTTGAGATCGCCCGCAATCGCCGTGGCGAACCCGTTCGCCCGCGCAAGCTCCAGGATCTGCTGGGTGCCGGTGTTCCCGAGCAGGTGCTCCGGCTTGCCGGTGTAAAGGTTCGTCACCTTGGCCTTGGTCCAGAGGACGAGGACAGGGCGTTGCTCCGCGAGGAGCCCGTGAAGGCCGGCCGGCGTGTCCTCGCGATGGAGCTTGGATTTCACGTGCCCGAGGAACGCGTCCCGGGAGACCAAGGGGTTTTTGTTTTTGTCCCCGAGGATGTCTGCCACCTTCTCCGTGATGTGGGCCGCCTTGATCCCGAGCCCTGGATAACTTGCCAGGTCACTCTCGTTGTAGACTTTCTGCGCTTCGTCCACCTCGTACTTGAAGACGGTCACGCCGAGCTCCTGGAGGTACTCGTGCGTGAAATCGCGCTTCGAGGCATTCTCTCGGCTCTGGAGGTACAGGATGGGATAATTGAAGTACGACGCGTAGAGGCCCACGAGGCGAGAGTCGCCGCTCATGAGATCGCTGAGGAGGATGTATTGGCTCCTGCCCATCCGGTCTTGGCCGTTGGTCTTCCGCTGCGCCGCGTGGTCCTCGAACTGTGCTTTGAAGGCTTCTTTCTGCGCCGGGGTGAGCTCGGCCCTGGGCGCCGAGCTGCGGCTCCCCTCCCCGGTGTCCTGCGGTGGCGGCGGTGGCGGCGGCGCCTCGATCGCCTGCACGGCGTCGTTCACGGGCTCCGTCGCGAGGCAGGGGGTCGCGGCGGTGATCGGGGAGCGGGCCCGGGGGCTGCTCTCCGCGGCCGCAGCTACGTCCTCGGCGAGGACGCTGGCTTCGGTGGGCTCGGCATGCGGGGGCGCGCTCTGCGGCTCCGGGTCCCGGCCGAAGAAGATTCGCCACACCCCCACGAAACAACCACAGCAGCCGGACGTGGCGTCGCTCGGGGACGCCTGCTCCGGGGCTTGCGGAGCGCGGGTGTCCACGGGCGGCAGCAGGGGGCGGCGCTCCGGATCGATTTCATCGAGCGCTGCCATGGTTTCATTCTGCGACCCAGGCATCGGTCCTCCTTCGCCGCGGCGGGCGGTCTCGTCGGGCCAATCACGTCAAGAGGAGCGTGAAGATGTGGTTGAGCTTGGTCCCATTGTCGATGTCGGAGCGCACGAGCGCCCGCCGGATCGCGGCATACCGCGGGGCTTCGTCGAAGTCGGGGCCGAGGACCAGCATCAAGTAGAGGAACTGCGCGACCTCCGCCCCGAGGACGAGGCCATAACCGCGCGCCCGCTCGGCGCCGGAGAGGACGAGCGCCGCGAGCTCTTCGTCGGTGAAGCGGGCCGCCTTTTTCGGGAGTTGCTCCCGCAGGTGCTCGACCATGGAGACTGCATAGTCGCGGAGGGCGTGCCGATCGAAATCGGTGATCTGCGCGGCGGAGATGCGCATCGGGTACCTCTCTCCTTCGCAGTATGGCCGCGCGGGGCGGCTCGGCCATGCAATCCCCAACGGATCTCGCGGCCGGGGCCCGGGACGTATCCGTCTCGGGCGTCGGCGGCCTGTCGACGATGCGTCCACAACCGAAGCGGGGCGTGAACGCCCCGTCGACAGATCTGGGTCGGCGGTGGCGTCGGAGGGCGGTGGATCGGGGAGCCTCCGGCTGGCACGAGGGCTGCTTGGGCGGCGCGTGCACGGTTTCATCGAAACGTCTGCCGGAGAAGACACGGAATGCCCAGACAACGAGCCCTCGGGCGCGAAGCGCTCATGACGATGCGGCTTCACCTCCTCGCCCTCGTGGCGTGCGCCGCGTTCGTCGGCTGCGGGCCGCCCCCGCGGGCCTTGGCCGCAGAGGACTGCCCGGTCGCCATCGTGAAGGGGCAGCCTTCGCAGATCACGCTTGTCCCGAGCGCCGAAGGGGTCTCGTTCGAGCCGCCGCAGACCTGCAGAGGCCCGTATCCGGACGCCCCGCAGTATTACATCCGCGTGCACGGCCACGGGACGCGCCGGATCGATTACAGCCATCGTGATCCGAATGCATGCGACACCCACGACGCCGACCCGGTCGCGTGCCCGAAGGTGCACTTCATGGCGATCGGGATGTCGGTGCTCGGGGCGATGAAAAAGGCGCTCGGGGAGATGAACGCCGATACCCTGGGGCTCGGGGCCTGCGCCGACGCGAGCGGGCCGCTCGACCAGTGGAACATGTCGAGCAGCATCCACGACTTCCGCTACGCCAACGAGGCGCTTCGTATCATCGACGCCGAGCTGCGCGTCTGGAACATCGGCGACGACTGGGGACTGACGATCCGCGGGATTGAATGCGCCGAGCTTTTGTAGGCGCGTGAGGAGCCGTCATCGCGGCGCGCCTCGGAGGCAAAGGACGAAGCGGAGAGCCACCGTCGGGCGCGGGATCCAGAAACTGGACAAGGAAAGTAACATCGGAAACGATCGCAAGCACGATGTCATTTGAACGCGACAACCGGGAGCCACCCCTGGGCACGGTGGTGCAGGGCAAAGAGAGAGCGCCTCACGCGGCCACGGTGGTGCAGGGCAAAGAGAGAGCGCCTCACGCGGCCACGGTGGTGCAGGGCAAAGAGAGGGCGCCTCACGCAGCCACGGTGGTGCAGGGCAAAGAGAGGGCGCCTCACGCGGCCACGGTGGTGCAGGGCAAAGAGAGGGCGCCTCACGCAGCCACGGTGGTGCAGCAAAGTCGAAATAACTTCAAGTATCTGCTCGGACCTACGGGGCGGGCTTTGGCGATGACGGGCGGTGGGGTGGATGCCACAGGGGTTTATACCGCGCCGGATGGCCAAACGAAGACGGCAACAGGAAAAAACGGGGATTCAAACTGGGCCATCGGACGCACCGCCGATGTGGTATGGTCGAATCATAACGAGACCTCGGAGGGTAGAAAGCGGTACAGGGATGCGGAGATCCGCGTTTTGTGCCAGTTGGGGGATTGGATCAAAGCAGACGCAAGGAACCGTAGGGGCGGGACGCTCAAAATGACCGCCTCGATCGCCATCTGCTCCTACTGCGCTGCGGTGATTGCGGCTTTTTGCAAAGACTATAACTGCACCTTGGTTTGAAGGGCTTCCATCGAAGGATCCGGAGCTCATCGAGAAACCCTCCGGCTCCTGGTAGACGAGCTTGGGCTGGGACGTCGGCCCGGATCCATTGAAGGGCCTCGAGAGCACGCCCTCGTAGTCGAAGGTGGCGAAGAGCTTATTGTCGCTACTGCCCGCGGAGAGGACACTCTGGCCGCCATATTCATACAACTCCGGGACGAGCGTGAAGTTGTTGAGCACGGCGCCCTGGGGGCTCACGTGCGCGGCGCCGGCCATGTTGTACGTGGAATCGTCCTGGGATTGATATGCGGTCCAGGCGACGGCGTAGTTCGTTCCGTCGAACACCACATGCGCCCCATGGGTCGCAGGGCCGCCGCCGGCGATCTTGATCCCGTTCGGATCGAGGACCGTGCCCGCCGGGCTCACGCGCACGCCGAACACGTCGGTTCCCGCGACGATCATGTAGTTCCGATCGTCGTCCCAGACGACCAGGAAGTTTTGCCCATCAAATGCCGCCGAGGGCGTGTGCTGGGTGTTCGTGGCCGTCGCGACGATCGGCGGGCTCGCATGGAGGGCCACCCCGTCCTGGCCGAAGCGCTGCACCCGGATCGATGGAAAAAGTCGAGGATGGCTCATTGTCACGCGCCTACCATGCTTGCGGGGCATGGAGGAGGTGGAACGACGCATGAGCACAAATCTCGCGACAATGGTGCCATCGTCGCAGGAAATATCGAGTCGGGGTGTCTCGGACAAGCTCGGGATGGGGCGCCTCGTGACGCATATCCCCTTCACGATCCCCGATGCGGTGGCCGGCCAGGCCTATCCGGTGGACACGGACTTTTTCGTGACGGCCTACGACGTGCCGGAGGGCCATCGCCTCACGCTCGTCGTCGACACCGTCGACCCGCTTTACGTCGATAGGGAGAATCGATCCACCGAGCTGACGTTAAGAAGCCTTGCCCCGCGCGAGGTTCAGGCACGTCCGCAGGCCGTCGCGGAGATTGGCGCGCGTCTGGATGCTGCTCAGATCGACGCCGATGGAGATCATCGCGCGGGCCACGGCGGGCTGGATGCCCGTGATGACGCTCTTCGCCCCGAGGAGCCGCACGGCGCCGATGATACGCACGATGTGCTCGGCCGTCCCGGGATCCATCTCGTCGACGCCCGTCAAATCGATGATGGCGAACTTCGATTGGGTCTCGACGATACGCGTGAGCAGGTTTTGCGTGATGACGGACGAGCGATCCTCGTCGATGACGCCGACGATCGGAATGGTGAGCACACCGTCCCACACCTCCAGGATCGGCGTGGACAGGACACGGATGAGCTCTTTTTGCTGCGCGATGAGGGCCTGCTTTTGCGAGAGTTCCATCTCCTGCCGGCGCTGCTGCTCGGCGTTGAGGGACAGGATCCGCGCGTTGGCTTGCTCGATCTCCAGCGTCCGCGCGCGCACGTTCTCTTCGAGGCTCGAATAGAGGACCGCGTTCTCGATGGAAATGGCGACCTGCGCGGACAGGAGCCGCAGCATCTCCATGCGGTCCGGCGTAAACACCCCGCCGGCGAGCTCGTTCTCCAGGTACAGGACCCCGACGAGCCGCCCCTGCCGGAGGATGGGCGTCGCCAGGAGCGATCGGAGCTGGCTCTGCTCGATATAGGTGTCGTCTGCGAAGGGGCTGTTCTTCGCGCCTTCGTGGAGGACGACGCTCTCCGCCGTCCTCGCCACGTATTTCACGACGCTGGTGGCGAGGTCCCGGCGCGACTCCAGGGGCGAAGACGGGAGCACGCGGATCTCGGCCTGATCGATATGGCCCTCGGCCCGGATCATGAGCCGCTCGTTCTCCCGGAGGATCACGAACCCTTTTCGCGCGCCCGCGCTTTCGAGCAGGACGTGCATCAGCTTTTGCAGGAGCCGCGGGATCAGGATCTCGCCCGAGATCGCCTGCGAAGCCTTGACGACGGCGCCGAGGTCGAGCTTGTGCGCGGCGGGATCCCCGTCCGCCACGCGCGAGGCGCGGCCGAGCCCCGCCTCCGGCCGGAGCAGGTGCGAAAACTCCTTTTCGAGGCGCTCCATCACGCGGACGGCACCCCACCGCGCATAGGCCCGATGCGCCTCGGCGAGGTAGACCCGCGCGAGGAAGGACCTGCCACGGTCGAGGTAATGACGGGCGCAGAGCTCGTTCGCGAGCGCCTCGTCATGGGCGAATCCCCCTTCATGGGCAGCGCTGATCGCCTCGTCGTAGAGGTGCCCCGCGCGTTCGGAAGGCTCGATACGCGCGAGCTCGGCCTGGAGCAAGAGGTGGCGGTGGCGCAGGCTCTCCGGGTTGAGCTCGGACCAGACGGCCATCTTGCGCGCGCAATCGTGAAACCTCGCGAGGTAGACCTCGCGCAGATCCGGCGGCGCGGTCGCGACAGCCCGCGCGAAGGCCACGCCGCCATAGAAATAGAAGCAGGGGGTCGCGTGCCAGGCCGGGAGCATGACGTCGCCCGCGGGATCCGTCGCGCCCCACATCGCCGCGACCTCGTCGTAGGTGCCTTTGAAGACCCCTCCGATGACGTCATACACGTTCGCGAAATAAAGCGAGGCCGTGTTGTTGATCTTCCGGGCATCCGCCTTGATGACGTCGATGTCGACCCAGGCCACGCGCGACGACACGTCCGCGTCCGCGGGCCTGCTCAGATCCTCGCACACCTCGGCGATGGCGCTGACCATCCAGGTCATGGCGTTGAACTTGTCGAGCTTGCAGAGCGGCTGGTATTGCCGCGCCTCTTCGAGGATCTCCTGGAGGTGCCGCCCCTGGAGCAGGCTGTTCGTGCTCGCGTTCGCCGTGTTGTAAAAGGCCCAGATGTATTGACCCGTCTCGACGCCGGTGTGCATGCCCCGGCGGAGCGTCGCCTTGTAGGTCGTATAGCCTTCTTTCCAGTGCTGGACCCACGCCGCCCACATGTTGGCGAGCATCGCCTCGGACTTCTTGTCCGGGTGAAGCTCGTTCAGGCGCACGGCCGCGCGGCCGAACTCGTACCCTTTTTCGATATCCATGCTCGCGCAGAGAACGGTCCCGAAGTTCATGTACGCGAAGATCGAGTTTCGGGAGATGCCGTGGGTCAGCGTGTTTTGCAGCATCTTCATGATCGTGATCGCCAGGTTGTTCGTGCCGAGCTGGTAGCAGGGCGTGAACATCTCCTGCAGGAGGTCCTGCAGCGCGGCGATCTCCGGGTCGTTCTGCGGGGGCAGGTCGATGAGCGAGGCCACGGGCCGATCCCCGATCATGGCGAACGTCCGCGCGCGCTCGGCGGCGAGCGCGTCCGCGTCCGGGAAAGGCGGCAAATCGATGCCGAACGCGCGCAGCGCGGCGAGCCCCTCGTCGAGCGCGGCGAGCAGATCATTCTTCAAGATCTGCACATTCATGATCAGGCGCCGGACCGCCGTCTGGTGCACGCGCCCCTTGGCTTCCTGGAAGCAAGCGGCGAGCGTCGCGAGCGCGTCGTCGTGCCGCTCGCAGAGCGATTCCAGCACGCCCTTTTTCGTGTGATACGCAAACGAAAGCTCGTACTCCGCGCTCCACGCGTCGCGGGGCAGCAGGGCCGCGCCGTGCTCCATGTACCTGAGGGCCGCGGCGAAGGCCCCCGACTCCTCGGCGCGCTCGGCGACCTTCAAATTGAGCCGCGCGGATTCGAGCCGCGCGTCCGGCGCCGTGATCAAGTCCCCCGCGTTGTTCAGGTGATTGACGATGTCGAACAGGTCTTGTCCCTTGTTGGGATCGAGCTTGAGGAGGAGGATCTGTCCGATGCGGTAATGGTACGCCGCGCGGTCCGCCGCCGGGATCAAGGAATAGGCGGCCTCCTGAATCTTGTCGTGCGCAAAGCGGAGCTGTTCGCCCGCGTTCACGATCAAGCCCTCGCGGATGGCTTCCTCCAGGCTCGCGTACGTCTCGTCCGGAGGGGCCTGGCTGATGGCGTAGAGGACCTCCAGATCGATGATGTTGCCGATCGCCGAGGCCTGGCGGAGGACGTCTTGCGTGCGCGGCGGCAGGCCGAGGAGCGTCTCCGCCATCAGGCCGAGGACGTTGTCGGAAGAGTCCAATCGCTCGATGGCCGACAGATCCCAGCGCCATCCCGCCGTGGGATCCCGAAAGAGCACCTTCGCCTCGTACAGGTGCCGCAAAAACCGCTTCACGAAAAAGGGATTGCCGCCGGTCTTTCGCAGCACGACCGCGGCGAGCGCGTCCCCGTCGGTGACGCCGAGGCTGTCGTTGATGAGCGCGCGCACGTGGGCGATTTCGAGGGGCTCGAGGACGATGTCGGCGACCTCGACGCCGCCCTGCTCGAGCTCCTCCAGCGCGACCATGAACGCGTGGGTCGGGCTCACCTCGTTGTCCCGGTAAGCCCCGCAAAAGAAGAGCGCCGCTCGGTCTTCGTCCGCGAGGATGGCCTTGATCAGGCTCAAGCTCGCCGAATCCACCCATTGCAGGTCGTCGAGGAAGATCGCCAGCGGGTGGGCTGGCCGGGCGAACACCGACACGAACTTCCGGAAAGAGAGGTTGACGCGGTTTTGCGCCTCGACGGGCCCGAGCGCGGGGACGGGTGGCTGTTTGCCGAGGATGTGCTCGAGCGAGGGCAAGAGGTCGCAGAGCACCTGCCCATTGCCGCCGAGGGCGCCGAGGAGCGCCTCCCGCCATGCCGCGAGCCGCTCCTCGCTCTCGCAAAGGAGCTGCTTGAGCAGCGCCTCGAATGCCTGGATCACGGCGCTGTAGGGGGTATCGCGGATGTACTGATCGTACTTCCCGCTGATGTAATACCCTTTCTCCCGCGCCAGCGGCTTCAGGATCTCCTGGACGAGCGAGGACTTTCCGATGCCCGAATAACCCGACACCAGGATGATCGCGCGCCGGCCCCGGAGCACGTCGTCGAACGACTCGATGAGCTTACGGATGTCTTTTTCGCGCCCATAAAGCCCCTGATGAATCTGGAGCAGATCACTCCTGTCGTGCTGGCCGAGGGCGAACGGCTCGATCTTGCCCGTCGCTTCCCATTGCCGCTGGCACTCCACGAGGTCCGCCCGCAGGCCTTCGGCGCTGCTGTAGCGATCCTCGGCGCCCTTGTTGAGCAGCTTCAGGACGACGGCGGAGAGCGCCTCGGGCACCTCGGGCCTCGCCTCCGAGGGCGATGGGGGCGTCGCGGCGAGGTGGGCGTGGATCAGCTCGAGCGGGTCCTCGGCCTCGAAGGGCCTCCGCCCCACGAGCATCTCGTAAAAGACGACCCCCAGCGAATACATGTCCGTCCGGTGGTCGACGCTCCGGTTCATGCGGTGGGTCTGCTCGGGCGAGCTATAGGGGAGCAGCTCCGCGAGGACACGGCGGCTGTAGATCTCCTCCTTCTCCCGCGTCACGACGCCATCGACGCCGAAGCCGGTGAGCTTGATTTGGTTCCCCTCCCCGAGCAGGATGTTTTCGGGCCTCGTGTCGCCGTGGACGAGGCCACGGCGATGGAGATCGGCCAGGGCTTCGGTCAGGGAAATGCCGAGGCCCAGGAATTCGCCGATGTCGAGCGGCCCTCTCCGTTCGAGGGCGCTGGCGAGCGAGGTGCCGGGGAAATACTCCGTGATGACCGCCAGGCCATCCCTCTGCTCCTCGACGCCGTGGACCTTCACGATCTTGTCGGAATCGATCCGCTGAAGAATGCCGTAGGTATGCTTGAGGCGCGCGATGTCCGCGAGTCGGCTGGAATCGGCAGCCATCACCTTGACGGCCACGTCCTGCCCGTCGCCCAATCGGCGGCCGCGGTACGTCACATACCTGACGCCCTCGCCGATCTTGGAGGTGATCTCAAACCCCTTGACATCGGCCGTCGTTTCCTCGGTGGCCAAGAACAGCGACATCGCTCCCCTCTCCGGCGCATTCGTCTCCACGACGTCCACGCCCCCTGCGCATCCCCCTGCGCCGCTCTCCACGGACGCAGATGAATCCAGGAGTCTAAAGGCGCGCTTTTGGGGAGATCAAGCGCGGACACACCCGTGCTGTTCGGGGCACCTTCCCTCCGTACTGCGAGTGCTTACGCTGGGCGGGTCGAACGCGGCGTCGATGCCGGGTTTGTTGCCGCGCGCGTCGATACGATACCAGCCGATGCCGGGAAGCTCGACGGCGTTGAATCCGTGGAGGCAATACCCCGAACCATGCGCGAGCCGCTGATAACAAAAGCCGGCCGGCAGCCCATTCGCGCGCAGCAGGGCGGCGAGCAGGTGGCTCTTCGCATAACAGAAGCCGGTGCGGTGGCGCAGCACCTCGGAGGCGGTGCAGGTGAGCGGTCCGGCCTGCCACGGGGGGCTTTGTAGCAGACCTCGGGCCGCCTTGGATCGGCGATGCCGGGCGCGCGAGCCGGGCACGAAGCGTGACCGGCTCGCATGTCCACGGGCGACGTCGACCTGCTTCGAGAGAAAACGCCCCCGTCCCTCCCCAGCGATGCCCAGGCGCTGGGCTTGGGTGGAGCCAAGGTCGTGGAGCCGGTGCCTTTCGCGCCATGGGACCTTGGTCCTATATCGAGTCACCCTGCCGCGCGCGCGACGGGTGGTTCGGCGAGCATAGCCTGCTGCTGCTCGCGCTGCGCGCGGCGCGCGCGCTCCCAGCGCACGGCGGAGCCTGGGTTTTGCGCCTCGCGCTCCGCGAGAACGGCCGTCTGCTCGGCCTGGCCGTGGGCCCAGGCGCCGAGGGCTGCCGCGCCCAAGGCCTCGGCGGCCCTCCCGGCCTGGTGGAAGGCCTCGCTCGACATGTCGAGAAATCGGACCAACCCGCCCTCGGCGTGGAGCCTCTCTTCGAACGCCTCCACCGTCGCCTCCGCCGGCCGGCGCTCCAGCAAAACGACCGGCCACGAAGCGCCGAGCTCGAAATCATCGATCCAATCGACCACGTCGTCCCGGTACTGGAGCCCCAGCGCCGCGCCGGCGATCAGCGCCTCCACGTGCCCTCGCTCCTCCGCGCTCCACCCGGCCGCCGCCGCCGCGGTCATGCTCGCCGGGAAGGCCAACCCCTGCTTCTTCAGCGAAATCACTCGATACCGATCGAGGGTCGCCGGCGCGCGCCCCGCGAAGACGGCCCGCTCCTCCTCCACGGAATCGGCGGTGACCTGCTCTCCCCAAGCGAAGGAATACGCCCCCTCCGGCGCGCGCGCGAAGAGCGGCGCGAGCGCTTGATCCCGCGCGCGCCGCACGATGTGGATGAGCACGCGCTCGGCCGCGCCGGCGATGATCTGCCCATCCTCGATTCGATCCATCCCGAAGGCGGCGATGATCGCGAACAGATGCGCCTCGACCGCGCGCTCGTGGATCCTCCGCGGGGCCCGCTCCGGGCCGAGGAGCAGCGCGGGCAGCCCGAGCACCGCCGCATTGTTGAAGACCCGGCTCCACGGCGTCCCCGGGTTCGGCGTGAGCCCGAATCGATACGGCAATTCGCGGGCGACCGTCGCGAGGTGCTCGGGGAGCGTGGCGACGAGGCGCTCGTAGGCGGAATCGATGGCTTCGTGGACGGCGGTGGTCTGCGGCGTCTTCATCCGGGGTCTCCTTGCGGGTCCCCGGACGAACAGCAAGCGCCGCGCCAGCGCGCGTGGGGCGCAAAGCGCGGGGGTTTTGGGGGAGGGTCGTCGTGAAGGGATCGAGAATGGAGGTCCGAGCCTCCAGGGGTGGAGGTCCGCGCCTCCTCCCGGCGCGCGCAGGTCAGACGCGCGCAGGACGCCGACGCCGGAAGGTGATGAGGCCGAGCAAGGCGAGCGCGGCCCGGCCAGCGTCCTGTCGCGGGTCGTTCGAGGTGTCTCCCGCAGCGCGGCAAGCGCAACTGCCGTCGTCGCCGATGGGCCCGCCGCCGGCTCCGCTGCTCGCGCTGCCGCTGGTCGACGAGCTGCTGGCACCGCCGGAGCCGCCGCTGCCGCCGGAGCCGCCGCTGCCACCGCCGGAGCCGCCGCTGCCGCCGCCGCTGCCGCCGCTGCCGCCGCCGG
>NZ_SSMQ01000132.1 GCF_005144585.1 Polyangium fumosum
ATGATGCCGCTGCCCGAGAGACCACCGGTAAGCCGTGTGCGGGAAATCCGCACGCACGGTTTGAACGGGAGTCTTGCCAGAACCATGCGCGGATGGTCGCGCAGAACAAGGTAGGATTTACCAATGCAATACACCCGACTCGGCCGCACGGCCCTCCAGGTCAGCCGACTTTGCCTCGGCACGATGAACTTCGGCCCCCAGACGAGCGAAGAGGACTCGTTCCGCATCATGGACCGCGCCCACGATCTCGGGCTCAACTTCTTCGACACGGCCAACGTGTACGGCTGGAAGCAGGGCGAGGGCTGGACGGAGCAGATCATCGGCCGCTGGTTCGCCCAGGGAGGCGGGCGCCGCGAGAAGACCGTGATCGCGACGAAGGTCTACGGCGGCATGGGCGACTGGCCGAATACGTCGCGCCTCTCGGCGCTGCACATCCGGCGGGCGTGCGAGGAGTCGCTCCAGCGGATGAAGACGGATCACATCGACCTCTACCAGATGCACCACGTCGATCGCAACGCGCCGTGGGACGAGATCTGGCAAGCGATGGAGGTCCTCGTCCAGCAGGGCAAGGTGATCTACGTGGGCTCGTCGAACTTCGCGGGCTGGCACATCGCGCAGGCGAACGAGGCCGCGAAATCGCGCCATTTCCTGGGGCTCGTCTCCGAGCAGAGCCTCTACAACTTGATCGATCGCACGATCGAGCTCGAAGTGATCCCCGCCTGCCAGCACTACGGGCTCGGCCTCCTTCCGTGGAGCCCGCTCAAGGGCGGCATCCTCGGCGGCGCCCTCAAGAAAGAAAAAGAAGGGCGGCTCGCCACCGATTTCGCGCAAAAGAACCTGACCAAGTACCGCGAAAAACTCGAACGATTCGAGGCGCTCGCGGCCGCCCTCGGCGCACCCGCCGCGGATGTCGGGCTCGCCTGGCTCCTCGCGCAGCCCGCCGTGACCGGGCCGATCATTGGTCCTCGTACGATCGAGCAGCTCGACGCCACCGTACGCGCGCTCGATCTGAAGCTCGACGAGGCGACCCGGAAGAAGCTCGACGAGATCTTCCCCGGCCCCGGCGGCGCCGCGCCGGAAGCGTACGCGTGGTGAGTCACGTCCCAGCGGCGCCGGGATCGAGTACGCTCGGCCCGTGACGTTTCGCCGGGCCGCCCTGTCCTTCCTGCTCTTCGTCCTCGCGCTCGTCTCGTGGGCGCCTGCCGCGTCCGCGCATCCGTACAGGCTCCCCGGTGGGCGCGAGAAAGACGTCCTCGCGCTCTTCGCGCCCTTCACGCTGGGCACGGAGATCGCCGCGGGGTTCGCGCTCTGGAACGTCTCCATCGAGCAGCAACGGATCGTCGTCAGCTTGCACGAACCGAAAGGGCGCGAGGTGAAGCTCTCCCTCGTCCACCCGGACGATGACGCCGCGCGCCCCGACGCCCCGCGATCGTCGAGCTTCGTCGCCGTGCGTGATCCCACGGGGGATCCCGATGCCGAAAAGGCCGTCGCGAAGCTCCTCGAAGCCCTCGCGCGAAATGATCACGGCGACCTGTGGATCGAGCCGCGTCCGAGGGCCGCTCCGCGTTCGTCCGGCATGGCCCCGAGCCAGGCGCGTGTCGCGGCCTACGCCGCGGGGCAATGGGGCGATCTCGACGGGATCGTCGCGCTCTTCGGGTTCGTCGCGCTCGCCACCGTCCTCGCCGTCCGGCTCACGCGGGACGAGCCTGCGTGGATCCGCGCGGCGCTCGCCGCGATCGTCCTCGCCGGCGCGGCCACGCGGCTCTGGCTTTCGCCGGTCTCGTTCCTCGGCGCTTGGCCCTGGACACGCCTCTGGCCGAACGTGCGCGCCGTCGCCGACGGCCCGGTGCTCGAAGCGATCGCCGCGCGCGCCGGCGGCCCGTTTTACCTGACCGACGTCATTGCGTGGACGAATTTCGGGTACGCCGCCGCGATGCCGCTCGTCCTCTTCGGCCACGCGACCTACCTCCTCCGCGATCCTCGCGCGGGCCTGTTTGCCGCGTACGCCGTCGCGCTCTTGCCGCAACACATCCGCTTCTCGCGTTGCGAGGACGCATTCGTCCCCTCGCTCGTGATCACCTCGCTCTCGTTCGCGCTCATCCACGCGTGGCTCCGTGATCCTTCGCGCGTCTTCCGTATCGTCGCGATCGCCTGCCTGCCGGCCGCGCTTTACACGGGGTATCTGCTCCGGCCGCTGAACATCCTGTTCATCGTCGTCTACATGGCCGCCGTCGTCTCGCTCCACCCGGAGACGGCGCCTCCCGTGCGGCGCGTGATCGGCGTGCTCGTCATCATCGGGATGGGCGCGCTCGTGTTTCCGGTGTTTCTCTCGACGAACGAGGCGGCCGTGAAGACGGCTCTCTTTGGGCCGAGCTGGCTCCTCCACACGGGGCGCGCGTTCCTCGTGCCGAAGCTCTTCGTGCTCACCGATCCCGCCGTCACGCCGCCGGTGCTCGTGGTGCTCGCCGCCGCAGGCGTGATCCGCGGGGTTCGCGCGGGCGAACGCAGGCTCGTCGTGTTCCTCCTCGGCTGGCTCGGGATCTTCACGATCACGCACGCCTTCGTCATGGAGGAGACGATGCGCCCGCGGTATCACTTGCACCTCGTCGTCCCCTTCCTGCTCCTCGGCGCGAGCGCCGTGCCGTGGCTCTGGGACCGGCACCGCGTGGGGGTCCTCGTCGCTTGTGGGGCGCTCTTCGCGGCGCCTTTGCTGCATCGCGGTTGGCTCCAGGACCTCGGCTACACCGAGATGCAGGAGCACGCGTTCGTGCGGAAGGCCCGGGAGATCGTGCCCGAGGGCTGCACGGTGATCGAGTACGTCGGCGCGGACTTGCAGGCGAAAGAGCTCCGCTTCGCCCGCATGGGGGCGCGTGCCGGGGGGATCGCGTCAAGAATCGTTATCGTGTCGTCCCCGCGTTCGCCCCCGGCGTGATCCCCGAGGTGAACATCGAAACGCCGCTCGAAGAGCTGCTCCGCGACCCGCCCGCCTGCCTGTACCTCTATGAGGGCCTGCCGTGTTGGTCCGGAAAATCGCCGGACGAGGCGTATGCGGGGACGTGCAGCGAGCTCCGGCAGAAGCTCGACGCGGAGGTGGTGATGCAGGAGGAGGTGCCGCTCGTGATCTACGACCGGCAAAACATGCCGCCCGGGCGCCGCGACGGACCAAACGTCACGTTCTGGTTGTCGCGGGCGCGCGGGGGGGCGGGGGAGGGACGGCCTTGAAGATCAGGCAGCCGCCTTCTTGTGCTCGGTGATGACGATCGGGTTCGCCGGGGCCGGGAAGCCGAGCTTGCCGATCTCGTCGTTGATGATCTCGTTCGCCGCGAAATACACGCCCCAATAATGCGCCGTGTGGCAATACGGCCGCACGGCGAGCACGGGGCCGGCGAGCGTGAAGGTGAGCAGCTCGACGTCCGGCGCCGGCGTCTTCGCGACGTTCGGGATCGTCTTGAGCTTCTCCTTCAGCACCGCGATGGCCTTGTGCACGTCGGCCCCGCCCGAGAGCTGCGCGACGAGCTCCACGCGGCGATAGGGGTTTTCCGAGAAGTTCTTGATCGTGTCGCTGAAGATCTTGCCGTTGCCCACGAAGGTACGGACGTTGTCGGGCGTGTCGATCGCCGTGACGAAGAGGCCGATCGCGTGCACCGTGCCCTCGACGCCGCCTGCGATGACGTAATCGCCCGCCTTGAAGGGCCGGAGCACGATCATGAAGACGCCCGACGCGAGGTTCGAGAGCAGGCCCGACCACGCGACGCCGATCGCCACGCCCGCCGCCGCGAGCAGGCCGGCGAACGTCGTCGTCTCGATGCCGAAGACGCTGAGCACCGAGAGGAGGAGCAGGATGTTGAGCATGACGCCCGCCACCGAGCCCAGATAACTCGTGACCGTGTCGTCGATCTTCCGCGCCCGGAGGCTCCGATCGAGGATGCCGAGCACCGCGCGGATCACGATCCGGCCGACGATCCAGAGGACGATCGCCCCGAGGATCTTCAACCCCACGTTCATGCCGATCTGAACGGCCAAATCGATGTACTTTTGAATCGTTTCGCTCATGATGAATGTTCCCCTCAGCAATACCCGTGCCGGAACGTATCCGGGCCGACGTGCCTCCACAAGCGCTCGATTTCGATGTACGAGGCGCCTCGATCCGAGGCGGCGAGGCATCAGGTTGCGCGGGGGAGGTGAGGACACGCGTCCTCAGCGCGCGGCAGGGGGGATGCCGAGTCGTTGGAGCTTGCGCCAAGGGCTTGGAATCTGATTTCCTTCGGGCCCATGGATGGGGATCGGGATCTCGCGGGGAGGCTCGCGAAGAACGTCAAGCAGCTCCGGGAGGCGCGGGGGTTCACGCAGCAGCAGATGGCCAAGCTCGGCGGGCTGCCGCGTGCGACGTGGGCGCACCTCGAGTCCGGCGAGGCGAACCCGACGCTCGCGGTCTTGAACCGCGCCGCGTCCGCGCTCCAGGTGTCCATCGAAGAGCTCCTGAGCGCCCCGCGCAGCGCCGCGCGCCAGTACCCGCGCGGGACCTTGCCCGTGCGCACGCCGGGACAAGCCCTGGTGCGGAAGCTCCTGCCGGACCCCATTCCCGGCATGGAGATCGATCGCATCGAGGTCGCGCCTTCCGGCCGGATGACGGGGGTCCCGCACACGCCGGGCACGCGTGAATACCTCACGGTCGAGGCGGGCGAGTTCCAGCTTTGGGTCGCGGGCGAGCGCTTCGAGGTCGCCGAGGGCGACGTCGTGGTGTTCCGCGGCGATCAGCGGCACTCCTACCACAACCCGGGCCGCGTCCCGGCGGTCGGCTACTCGGTGGTCGTGCTGGCGCGGGGCGACTGAGCACCACGGTTTTCCGGCCAAACGATTTCAGAAGCAGGGATCGCCAGAGGCACGTCCGCCGCCGTCGACCGGCATGCCCATCACGGCCCTGCCTTTGAGCGCGGCGACGACGAACTCCATGCGCCGGTTTTGCTTGCGCCCCTCCGCGGTGCGGTTGTCGGCGATGGGCTTCACCTCGCCGAAGCCGACGGGGAGGAGCCGCTTGCAATCGACCCCGCGTGCGGCGAGCGCGCGGGCGAGGGAGAGCGCGCGGCGGCCCGAGAGCTCGAGGTTCATGGTCGCGTTGCCCTGGCTGTCGGAGTGGCCCTCGATGCGGAAGAGCGTGATCTCGGGTTTGGCCTGAAGGAACGCGGCCACGAAATCGAGGGCCGGCCCGCTCGTGGCCTTGAGGCTGTCTTTGCCCGTGTCGAACTCGATGGGCTCCTTGACGAGGAGCCGGCCGCCTTCGAGCGTGAATGCGTCGGGGCTCGTGGGCCCGGCGAGCCACGGCGAGGGGGCAAGGATTTCCGCGGGATTGCGTGGCTCGGGCGCAGGCGGCGGCGCGGGTTCGGGTTCGGGCGCGGGCGGCTCCTCGGCCGCGGCGACGGGCGCAGGCGGCGCCGTCGGGGTGTCCGTGAGGATCACGGGCGAAGGCGCAGGCTCGGGGGGCGGCGTGGTCGCGCCACAGGCCGATCCGAGCGCGGCGAGGACGAGGAGCGAGGCGAACGAACGAGGCGAGCGCACGAAAGGAACGATGCGCGGCGGTGAGCGTGCGGGGAAGGAAAATCGTCAGCGGGTCAGGTTCACGTCGTACACGCCGTAATCGCTCGTCGACGAGGCGACCGATCCCGATCGGGCCCATGACAGCATGGCAGCGAGCTTTGGTACCCAGGACTCGGCAAGAGGGACCGTCGACGTAGCTATTTCGGGTGCTGTGGTTGGCACAGGAGGCTACCTTATCGTGAGCGAGTGATGAAGCCCGAGCGTGTGGTTGTTGTTGCAAGTGGCTCGGCCATGCTCGTCGGCGCGGCCACGGGGCTGGCGGGGATTCTGCTTCCCTCGTCCACGCTCAAGATGGTTGCTAAGGGGTCCTTGGCGATTGGAGTGGGCGTCGGCTTTCTCCCGTTGACGCTTGCGCTCCTTCACAGCCTCTACCTGTGGCTGCGAGGCCGAGACCAGGACCCGTAGCTCTCCTCGGAAACACCTCGACACGTCGGTCCGATCCTCCAGGAACGTTCTCTCCGTCGACAGCGCGCATCGCGCGCTGTCGCCCCGCGTCCAGGGCTTGCCCTGGTCCGGGTCGAGGGGTGGAGAACCCCTCGTCGGGGTCCGGGGTGAAACCCCGGCGCTACGCGGTGGTGCGCTGCGCGGGTCGATCTTCCAACCCACCCCCCGTTCGTGCTACGCGCCTCCCACATGACGAACCTCGTGGAGTTCGGGACACCGGCCGCGATGCCGCCGTCGGAGCGGCGTCTGCTTCTCGTGTTCGACGGGGGCAACGCGCCGGGATACGCGTCGGTCGCCGTCGCGCTCACCGAGGAGGCTTCCCGCCGCGGCTACGAGGTCTGGGCCGCGACCGAGGGCTTCCGCTCGCTCACGCCCGACGCGACGAACGAGCCGCGCTTCGAGCGGCTCATCGTGAGCCGCCGCGAGCGCTACGCCCTGCTCGCCAAGGGCATCCCAGCCCGCAGCATGGGCCGCCGCGTCCTCGACGCCGGCAGCGACTTTCGCAGCGAGCGTTACCTCGGCTTCCACGACGCGCAAAAACGCCGCGCCGCCGCGGAGACGCTGCGAACCCAAGGGTTTTCGCACCTCGTCGGCGTGGGCGGCAATGGCACGTTCGAGGGCCTGCGCGCGCTGCTCGGCGAGATCTCGCCGCGGGTGCCCACAGGCTTCGTGAACGTCTCGATCGACAACGATCTCGCCGGCGATCGCGCGATCGGTTTCCTCACGGGCGTCGAGGCGGGCTCGACGATCGCGCGCGGGCTCTACGAGGACGCCTACACGCACAAGCGGATCTACCTGCTCGAGATGATGGGCAACCGGAGCGGCCGGCACGCGCTGCACTGCGGCGTGGCGGCGCGCGCGCACCTCATCGTGCTGCCCTTCTTCCAGTTCCCGGAGGCCGTGCTGCGCGAGACCGCCGAGGCCCTCTCACGGGCCGACTACGCGCTCGTCGTGGTGGCCGAGGGCTACGAGCGCGAGCGGCGCGCGCGAGAGATGCCCGGCGCGTCGGCGAGCGAGTTCCTGCGGCGGCAACTCGAAGCAGCAGGGCTCGTCGATTCCGCGCAGAAGCGCGTGATCGCCGAGCCCTTCAGCCGGTACCTGCGCGGCGTGCGGCCGGCGTTCCTGGAGATCTCGGCGGCCTACGTCAAGGCGTCGCTGCTCTTCGACGCGTTCGAGGAGGGCCGGACGGAGATCATGCCGTTCGTGCTCGCGTCGAACGACGTCGGCGTGCGCCCCTTCCACCTCATCGCGCGGGAAGACCGCGTGGAGCGAGCCTTCCTGCCGCTGCTCGCGCGGCTCCAGATCCCCGGCTTCTCCACGTGGATCCGGGACAACTTCACGAGCGAGAAGACCAGCCTCTGAGCGGAGGAGCGTCGTGGCAACGAAGTGCATCATCCTCGATTTCGACGGCACGTTCACCGACGTCGAGCGCGAAGCCGCGCCGTTCGTAGAGGTGTACCGAAACGCAATCTTTGATCTCCTCGGTCGAGAAGATGTCGCCGTCTGGGAAGAACGCGCCGCCGAGATCGCGCGAAACCCCGGTCGTTACGGCTGGATCCACGACGGGCGAATCGTCGCGCCCGCCGGCGCCGATCCCTACATCCGCTCGACGAGCATCGCGCAGCTCCTCTTCGAGAAGTACGGCGTCCTGCGCGGCGAAGCGACCCGCACGGCCGTGCTGACAGTCCTGTATCACCTCGCCTACGAGCAAACGCTGACCGCGTTCCGGCCGCGCGCAAAAGAGGTCCTCGAAGCCCTCGCAGCGTCGGGCCTGCCAACGTTCGTCGTCACGAACGCACGCACAGAGGCAGCGCTGAAGAAGCTCCGAACGCTGGCGCCCGAAGGTCTCTCGCGGATCGAGGTGCACGGCGACGCGCGCAAGTACGTCGTGGCCGAGCCCGAGGCCAACGACGCGCGCTTCTCGCGCGTGCCCGCAGAAATCCACCTGCCAGGCCTCGAACGCCCCGTGTACCCGCGCCGCGGCCGCTACTGGGAGCGGATCGCGCAGATCCTCCAAACGACGAACGTCGCGCCCGAGGAGGTGCTCGTCTGCGGAGACATCTACGAGCTCGACCTCGCCCTCCCACTCGCGCTCGGAATGCAGGTGCACATGGTCACAGGCCCACACGCACCCGCAGCACACGAGGTCGCGCTTTTCGAATCCCTCGGCGCACGCGCAAGCCATGGCGACGATCTCGGGCAGATCCTCGCGCGCGCCGGGCTCACCCGCTAACCGCCGTTGCGCCGGGGCAGCGCCCCGGCACGGCGGCTTGCGATGAGACCTGCGAGCCCCGCTCCATCCGCGTTCGCGGTGGGGGTCGACGGGCGGCGGTGGGGGGTCAGGGGATGGACATCACCATCGTTCACAGACGAGCCAACCATTGCGGTTGGAGATGTCGCCGCTGCAGCGCCTGTATTGGTTCAGGCAGGTCCTCCGCGCGCCCCCCGCGCGCGTCCGGCACCGCGCGCAGAGTTGCCCGCGCCTCTTGCTGATATTCCAGCAGGTTCGCTCGTAGGTGCGGGCCGCCAATGCCGATTCACTCTCCGTGACGTTGGCCTCCTCGTCTGCCGGTGCCGGCGCGGCGAACGCCACGGTCCCCGTGCCGAGGAGCGCGCCCAATCCCACGGATGCCGCAAAAAGGAGGTTGCTCACAGACTTTTTCATCATCGTCCTCCATGATTCTCTGCCATCGCCGCATCGTTTTGCCCGGCCTATCCGGCGTGATAATCACTCCCTAAGGTCGTGGATGTGGGGTCGCAATCACGGCAGCGCTCGCCAGTGGGCGGGACACCCGATGGATGTAGGGGCCATCCGGACGGGATGTGGTATCGTGCGTCGTGCCCGAGGATCGCCACCCCGCGCCCCGACAATCCCGAGCCCTCCTTCTGCTCGGGCTCCTCCTCGCCACCGCCGCCTGCGATCGTGTCGGCTACCGCGCCCTCGAACCACGCCCGAACGCGGGCCTCGCGACGAGCGGCGCCGGCATCTCGGCGCGGATCGAGCGTATCCACGTCGGGTACTGGCAAACGAGCGCGAACACGCGTGTCGATGTGCACGTCGTCAACGAAGGAAAAACGCCCCTCCACATCGAGCCGGAGAAAATCGATCTCGCCGTGCTCGGTCGGTCGTCCGCGCTCGTCTCCGCGTCCGTGGCCGAAGGCGACGAGGACCTCGCGCCTGGGGAGGGTGGCACCTATCGCCTCACGCTCCCGGGCGCGCCGATCGAATCCGGCGCGCCGTACGTGCTGCGCCTCCATCCTGCCGTTCATGCGCCGGCCGACGCGATCGAACCCTTGCCCCTCGTCAATCCTGCGAAGCCGCACCTCGGGTATGGCCCTCCGGACGATTCCACGTGGGTCTTCGTCGCCCGCGTCGGCGGGGGCGCCATTCGACGGGATGCCGTCACGGCGGGGCTCGGCGGGATCGAGGTTTTCACGGGGCCCCAGTTCGGTCGATTCTCGTTTGGCCTCAGCGCGATGATCGGCGCGGGCTCGATCGGCGGCGAGGTGCGTTATCGCTTCGAGCCGGCGAAGGTGCTCGCGATCGTCCCGTTCGCCGGGTACGGGTATTATCCCATCGCGGGGATCGTCGGCCTGAACGTGGGCCATGGGGGCCGCGTCGGCGCCGAGCTTCAGTTCTCGCTCGGCGAGGTCTCACGTTTCGGCTGGGCCCGGAGCGGCGGCCGCATGGGCGTCTTCGCGCACGCCGGGCCCGTCTACATGCGTGTCACCGAATCGGTGGGACTCGCCGCGCAAGGGGGGCTCACGTTCGGTTTTTTCTAGCATCCTCCCAATCCGAATCGCTCCGGACATCTGGTACCATGATCGCTGGATTGCTTCGGAGGTTCCCTCATGACGCGTGACAGGCTCTGGTTTCTTTTCCTTGCGGCGGCCGTCTCCTCCGCGGGTGTGATCGCCGCGTGCGGCGGCGGCGGCGAATCGAGTGGAGGCGCCGCCGGCAGCGGCGCTTCGGGCCCGGATGCCGGTTCGTCCGGGGGCGGCGGCTCGGGCGGCTCGGGTGGCGAAGGCGGGTTCATCAATTTCGACGGCGGCGAGCAGTCGCTCGTGATCGAGCCCCTGGACCCGATCCTCGACGTGACCGGCGTCCCCGGATCGCTCCCCTTCCACGCAAAACTCACCGACGGTTCGAATCCCGGCGCCGTGGATTGGTTCCTCGACGACGTCACCGTGGGGACCATTGGCGCCGACGGTGTGTTTGCGTCCGGCGGCTTCGTGGCGGGCAAGGCCAAGGTCACCGCGAAGAGCGGGCAACTGGAGGCGAGCACGACCCTCACGGTGCGCGTGAAGATCGCCGAGAATGCCGGCAGCCTCACGCCCGACGACCAGACGAAGCTCGACACCGGCGGCAATGCCGATCCGGGCTTCCGGTGGCTTTATCCGTACGACAAGACCGTCTTTCCCCGAGGCCTCGCGGCCCCCACGCTCCAGCTCGCCGGCAATGCGGACGCCGTGCTCGTGAAGATCCACGTGGGCGACTTCGAATACAAGGGTTACTTCGGCCCGTCCGCTCCCGCGCGGGTGGACCTGCCCCCGGCCGTGTGGAAGGGCGTCACGCAGAGCGCCGGCCCGGGCGCCGCGGTGTCCGTCACGGCCACGAAGCTCGTTGGCGGCGTCGCGACGGGGCCCGTCACGCAATCCTGGCGTATCGCGCAGGGCAGCCTGAGCGGCATCGTCTATTACAACACGTACGTCTCGAAGCTCGCGAACGGCGGCGCGGTGATGCGCATCAAGCCGGGCTCGAATGCGGAGGTGCTCCTCGGCGGATGCAACGTCTGCCACTCCGTCAGCGCGAATGGGAACGTGCTCGCGACGGGCGTCAACTGGACCGTCGACAATCCGCTCGACAGCGCGAGCTACGATCTCACGCAGGACGGCACGGCCTCGCAGCGCTACCTCGACAACGACGGCCGCAAGTTCTCGTTCGGCGGCCTCACGCCCGACGGCACGTACATGATTACGAACGGCATCCCGGCGAGCGGCTCGCCCGTGCGTGGTTTGGCCGGGGAGTACCCCTCGGTGCTCCTCGACACGAAGACGGGCGCCAACGTGGGGGCCTCCTCGTTCACGAACGCCGTCAAATATGCGCTCACGCCGACGTTCTCCCCGGATGGCAAGCACCTCGCGTTCTCCTGGTACGACGCGAGCCCCGGGCGAACCCTGGCCATGATGGACGTCGATCTTTTGCAATCGCCGCCCTCGTTCTCGGCGATCACGGAGCTGCTCACGGTGCCCTCGGGCATCGTCGGCTGGCCGAGCTTCACGCCCGACGGCGCCGCGGTGCTCTACCACGCGGGGGATCGCTTCGACACCGCGGGGTATGGCGCGACGGCTTCGTACGGCGAGGTCTTCCTGGTCGAGACGGCGACGAAGGCGGTGAACAAGCTCGCGGCGCTGAACGGCTACGACGAGAATGGGCAACTCTATCTGCCCTTCGGCGACGCCGAGGAGGCGCGCCTGAACTACGAGCCCACGATCCTGCCCGTCGCGGTCGGCGGGTATTATTGGGTCTTCTTCACGAGCCGCCGCGTGTATGGCAACACGATCGGCCCCGGCGGCACGGTGCCGGAGGGCAACAACAAGTGGGGCAAGTTCGAAAACAACGTCGAGACGCCGAGCCCGCGCAAGAAGCTCTGGGTCGCCGCGATCGACATCGATTACCAGGGCAAACCCGACCCGAGCCACCCCGCGTTTTACCTGCCCGGCCAGGAGCTCGAAGCGGGCAACATGCGCGCGTTCGCAGCGCTCGAGCCCTGCAAGGACCTCAACCAGCCTTGCGAGTCCGCCGCCTCGTGCTGCAACGGCAACGTCTGCCGCCCGGCCGACGTGAATGGCGATGGCACGAAGGAGCTCGTCTGCGTGCCGCCGCCCGCGAACGAATGCGCGCAGGAGGGCGAGAGCTGCGAGACCGCGGCGAACTGCTGCGCGCCGGGCTCCTTGTGCATCAACAATCGGTGCGCCGCCCCCACGCCGAAGTGAGGTCGAGGCGTACGCCTCCGGCCTGATCCCCACGGCAGCCAGGGCGGCCCCCAGCGCACCGGGGCGCCGCCCGTCAAGCCTCCCAGCATATTTCACGGGCAGCCGTGACCGGTCACGGGTCCTCTGGAAGCACGTCCGTTCGAACGGATGAATGCGTCGGGGGAAACCGACACGTCACCTCTGGCACGCGAGATGCTCGGGGGGGTTTCCATGTCGTCCCTGGGAAGACGCTTGGTATCGTATTGCGCCTTCGTGATGGGAGCGGCGCTCGGGCTGCCCGGGAGCGCCGCCGCGGTGGAGCCGAAGCCTCCGGTGGAGATATCCGGCTCCCCCGGCAATGGGGTGACGGTGAAGGTCGGGGACGTCTTCTCGTTCAATGCCCGGAGCCGGATCCAGCTCCGCTACCAGATCAACGTGCCTCCTGCGGATGATCAGGGCGAACGGGATTTCCAGCAGATCGTCAACATCGGGACGGCGCGCCTCTGGTTCTCTGGCCACGTCTATCGGCCCGAGCTGACCTACATGATTCAGCTCGCCATTGCTGGACGTGACTATCGTGACGGCGCGACGTCACCGATCTTCGACGCCTACATCGACTGGAAGATCCACCGCGATTTTAATGTCCGAGCCGGGCAATTTTTCGTTCCGTTCGATCGACTGCGGACGGTGCGCGAGTTCGCGTTGCAGATGGCCGACAGGCCGGTGCCGGTCGGCGAGCTGACGCTCGATCGCGATGCGGGCATCACGTTGTATTCGGAGAACTTCCTGGGGAAAGAATCTCCGGTCGCGTGGCGGCTCAGCGCGTTCGGCGGAGGCGGGACGAACCTGACCACGTCGAGGGAGCCCGGCGCGCTGCTCGTGGGTCGGCTCGAATTGCGCCCGCTCGGCAAGCTCGACGATGACTCCGAAGGGGATCTCGACCGCCGGAGAAAGCCGGCCGTGGCCCTCGGCGGCGCTTTCGCGGCGAACTACAACACGAACCGATTGCGGAGCACGACGGGCGCGACGTTCCTCGGCGGGACGACGGATTACCTGCACGCCGCGGCGGATGTCGTGTTCAAATGGCGCGGGTTCGCGCTCCAGGGGGAGTATCTGTGGAAACGCGCGGACGTGGACCGGATCGAATCCACGGACGAGGACGGAAACGCGCGGACGGAGCACACGCGTTCGGGTCAGGGCACGGTCGTTCAAGCGTCGTACGTGTTTGATCCGCCGATCGAGATCGTGGCGCGGGTTTCACGCTTGTACGCGTTCGGCGGGACGGATCCGAAGCTCGTCTCCGAGGTCCAGAGCCGCGGGCAGGAGGTTGGCGTCGGGCTCAACTATTACTTCAACAAGCACAAGATGAAGCTGCAAGCCGACTGGATCGCCCGGATGCCACACGACTTCGACTTCGAGAAGGCGAACCACGTGGCCCACCTCCAGCTCGACGCGACGTTTTGAGAGGAGCGCGTGCGCCTAGAGCAACGATCGGGTAGAAAGCCAGATCATTCCGAGCAGTTACGTGACGAGGATCGACAAGGCCAGACGGCTGTGCTCTACTGCGCGCGGCTCGCCCAGCCTGCACGGAATAGGTCTCCGC
>NZ_SSMQ01000133.1 GCF_005144585.1 Polyangium fumosum
CGCAGACGTCTGCGCGCGCTTGCTGTCGAAGCTCGATGCGCCCGGCGGCCGGACGAACGCGCGTGCGCGCGGCGCCTGCCACGGCAGCGGGCCGGCGTCCAGACGGGGGTGAGCGAGGTGATACGACTGGAGGATCTGGTGGGGAGCGGTCAAGAAAGCGGACCGAGGAGCCATGTCCAAGAACGCGCCGGATAACGTGGCGAGCGCTCCACGGTGCGGCCGAGGGCGGCGTACCGGGATCACGGGCGCGCTCAACCAGAACGACTGGAACGACGGCGCCTTGATGACGGCTCCCTCCACCGCCGGCGGGGACACCGACCGGATCACCACCTGCACATTGGAACCGAATCTAGGTCAAACAATGTCCAGACGGCCGGCTTTTCATGTGCCGCGTGCGCCATGGTCGGTGCTATCCTGTCGATATCTCGCGCGCGGCCCCCGTTCTGGTGCATGACCGCGCTGGTTGTCATGCGCGTCGGCGCCGTGGGATGTGATGTCATGAGGTGACCCATGTCCAACAACGCTGTGATCGGGCAAAAGTTCGAGATCCACGAACTCGTTGCCAGGTTCGCCGATCTCGTGAACCGCAAGGCGATGAATGAAATGCACCACCTCCTCACGCCGAACGCGGTGCTCGACATCCCCGGCCATCACGTCGCCGGCCGTGACAACATCGTCACGTTCCTGGCCGACATCCCGAACAAGTGGAGCACCATCATTCAGGCGGTCCACTCCGGCACCGTCGAGCTCGTTCCGCACACGCATCCCCAGCGGGCCACGGGGCGCTGGTACCTGAGCGAGTTCGGCGTGCTGGAGGGCGTCGACACCAACGTGGGCGGCGTCTACAGCGATGAATACGTGCGGACGGCGAGCGGATTCCGGTTCACCCGGCGTCGGTTCGATCTCCTTTACATGCGCTCCGGGACGAGCGTCACGGCCCAGCCGTTCCCCTCCGACCTGCCCTGAAGAGCCTGCCGACCAAGGGCTTGCACCCGACGCACGTTCCGCGCGCGGGTGAAGCCCCAGCCGTTGGGCGGTCAAGGCTGGGCTCTGGCTCGACGTGACCGCCAGATCGCGATATGCGAACGCATGGATTCACGCGACGTCGCTGGCCTCTTGTTGTTGACCCTGGCTACGGCATGCGGCGCGCGCACGGCCCTGCCCTCGGATGGCAACGGCGCTGACGACGGCGCTGCCGGCAGCGCGAGTTCGTCGGGCGGCGCGCCGTCGTGCACCCTCACCATCGACGCGATGGCGACCGCCGTCCCATCCCTCATCGCCGAGGGCGAGCGCATCTACTACGTCGCGACCGAAGGGCGCGTGATGTCGGCGGATGCGGACACCGGCGCGACGACGCTGCTCGCGCAGATCCCCGTGCAGGCACTCAACCCCACCATTTCGCTCGCGCTCGACGCAGACTGGCTCTACTTCACGTTCATGGGCGAAAAGGACGGCTGGCCCGGTCTTTGGCGGATCCCGAAAGCAGGCGGGGTGCCCGAGCATATCGCTTCAGGCAGGATCGACAATGTCTTCGTCGACGAGACGGGGCTCTACTGGACCAATTTCCTCCCCTACGAAGCCAAGCACGAAGTGTTTCGTCGACGGCCAGACGGCACGACGCTGTCTCTGGGCGTGACCGACAAAAACTACGGCTATCTGCGAGGTATTTTCCGCGGCACGGCCGGCCTCCTCGTACCGTCGGGGACCACGTTCTTCGCGTTCGACATCGACGGCGCTGGCGCGACCACGATCTCGGACGTCGTCGGGCACATCTCGTACCCTTTCGAGCGCGATGGCGCGCTCTTCTTCAACGTCGACATCGCCACGCCGCCGCGCGGTTTTTTCCGCGCTTCGCTCGACGGCACGATGGCGCAGGAGCTCTACGAAGGCCCCTTCGAGCGCGTCATCACGGACGGCGTAAGCTGGGTCTTATCCTCCTCGAAAGACGGGGAATATGCCATCTTCGGCGCGTCCTATCCAGACGGCGAGTCGTCGCTCGTATATGACAGCCCGATCGACACCTCGCCGCGCGCGGTGGCGCTGACGCCGACCCGGCTCGTGCTCGGGGCCGCGTGGTGGGAGTGGGAAACCGGCATTCGAAGCCTCTGTCGAGACGCGCTCGGGTTATGATCGGACTGCAAACCAATCGAGCTCGGATTCTCGCGTTCGGGCTTCTCGGCTGCTCGGCAGAGCCAATGTCACCCCCGGAAGCCCCGCCGGTGCGACCGCTCGTGACCGCGTCTGCCACCCTTCCATCACCATCCCCGTCGCCAGCCGCGTCCATCCCACCTGCCGCGCCGTGGCGGTCGCGGCGCGGCGAATGCGATCTCACCCGAGCGATTGACGCGTTCGTCGGGGCAGAGGTGGCAGAGGACTGCGGGGACATGCCCGAGAGGCCCCAAGAGGAGGCGTACGAGCGCGCCCGCGCCTGCGCGCTCAAGGCCCACGCGGCGCACAAGCCGTTCCGGCTCGTATGGGGTGGACCGAGGATCGACTCGATCATGCGTCAGGCGACGGTGGGGAGATTCGTGGACGGACGCTACGAGGTGCGATGGTTCTCTTATGATAGCTGCCCTTCGGGCTGCGGCGACGCAGATCCGGTGTGGGGGAGCGACCGCTGCGATTCGATGGCGGAGCCGGCGCCGGCTTCACGTCCGTGTTCTGGCCAGCGACAATCGACCACGTGCCCCCCGATTGCTTCATCACGTAGCGCATGCGGGGGCGCAGCACGCCCTGCTCGGTGGCCTGCACCCCCGGAGGCAGCCCCGTGCACCCCGTCCACGTGGTCGGTGTCCACCACGGCCACGGTGGGCTCGAGAAAGCGCGGCTTCCTCACCGTCACCTCCGTCCGGCTGTCCTTGAAGACGCTGGCGAAGACGGTTATCCGCCGCTGTTCCATGCTGCCGAGGACGCGGCGTAGCGTCACGCCGCGGACCTCCTTGATGGTGAACCAGATCCTCCCGTCGGACATCGTGCCGGCGTCGTGCACGGGCACGATGCCCGGGTGCTGGAGCTTGGCGGCGAGCCGCACCTCGGCGAAGAGGTGGTCGCGGGCTCGTTCCGCGTCGAAGAGGTCACTGCCCACGAACTTCATGGCCAGCACCCGACCCAGCAGCCGGCCCCGCGGGGTCGGGGGAGCACGCGGTTCTGTTCTGGAGCGAGGGGCAATGGGTCCTGTGCGACCTCGGCAGCACGAATGGCTCGTTCGTGGCAGGGCGCCGCCTCTCGGTGGGAGAATGGGTGCGAATCGAAGAGGGCGCGGAGCTGCGGTTTGGTGGGGATGCGGAGCGCTGGGTTCTCGTCGATGGAGGCCCCCCGGTGGCCGCGGCCTGCGCCGACGAGGGGGGCGAGATACACCGCGCGGTGAATGGCTTTTTGCCCCTGCCCGCTCCGACGAACCCGGAGCTCACGCTCTTCGAGGATAATGAGGGCCACTGGATGCTCGAGGGCGAGAGCGGGACGCGCGCCGCCGTGGATCAGGAGCGCGTCGAGGCGGGCGCTTTCGGCTCTACATAATACCGCCGCCGATCGACGCCGGCCTGGTGCCCACGACGCGGAGGCACGACGCGGATCCCAAGGTCGGTCCCCCTCGACGAGACCGTCATGACCACGTCACAGATACTGTAACAGCGCCATGACAGTTGTTGCGCGCCCGCAACAGCTTGTACTGGCAGCTTCTTTTCTCCCGCCCATCGACGCCAGAAAACGTTGTTGGTCGCATCGGCATGGCTCTTGCCGAAGGGATAAAGCACTAGCGCCGGCAACACAGCCACAAACACGAGAATATGCTGAGTGCGTCACGATGTGATGGCCCATCGTCACGCCGCTGGCTCCAGGAGGCTTAGATGCGCGAACGAAGTGGTTCCATCGGATTTGCCAGAGCCGTGCTGGTCGGGCTCACGATTGCCGAGATGACGGTAGCGGGTTGCTCGACGCCTGGAACGAATGAGAACGACAGGGTCAGGTCGGCCCAACAGGCGACGACGCAGGATCCGCCGCCCAGCGTGCCGCTAAACCCGCCAACGTCGACGCCCGTCGGAGTTGGCACTTTGCCGGGCAATCTCGACGTCACGTCCGGCGGAATCGCGACGTACCACATTCCCATCGACGTGCCGGCGGGTCCGCGCGGCATGCAGCCTGCCGTCGCGCTCTCGTACTCGAGCGCGCGTGGCTACGGCATGGTCGGCGTGGGCTGGAGCCTGTCGCCGCGCTCCGCCGTCACGCGCTGCCCGAAGAGCTTCGCCAACCACGCGCAGCCAAAGGGCGTCGTCGTCGATACCACCGATTCATTCTGCCTCGATGGGGAATTGTTGTGGACGCAGAGACGCAACGGCCTCGACAACGCGGACTATCGGCTGCGCGTCGGGCGACAGACCAAGATCACCGGCGTAGGCTCGACAGACACCGTGCAGTCTGGCTTCGAGGTTCGTCCGGGCAATGGCGCAGTTCGCTACTACGGCGCGATGCGTGATCCAGCAGCCGGCGTCGTGACGAACGGCTCGACCATCAACTACGTCGAAGGCACTACGGCCAAGCCAGTCGCCTGGCTGCTTCGGGAAGAGCGCGACCCGTACAACAACCGGATCGTTTACGACTACGAGTCGGCCAACAATACCTATCGCCTGCAGAAAATCAGCTACGGGTTCGTGAACGGACAAGCGACGCGGACCGTCGAGCTCACGTACCGCGCCAAACGCACCGATTACAAGGCCCAAGGCTGGTACATGGGCGTTCACTCGCGCATGGACTATCTGCTCGACAGCATCACCACCAAGGTGCACGGCGAGGTCGCGTTCACCTACAAGCTTCGCTACGATCACGACTCGTTCACGTGGCGCGAGCGCCTCGTCGGCGTGACCAAGTGCACGCGCAGCGAAACGTGCCTCCCCGAAACGACGTTCGAGTATCAATCGGCGACGCACGGCTTCACCAAGCTCGTGCAGCACCCTTACAACGGAAAGAAGTTCCCGCTCGGATCGAATGCCCACAAGGAATGGGACAACCTATGGATCCCGTATGCTGACTTGGATGTGACGGTCAACGGCGAGGAACTGAAGTACGCCAACGCCTTGCACATCCTGGACGCCAATGGCGACGGTAAGGCGGATCTGATCGGCCGGACCGAGGCGGCGCTCGATGTCGAGTACGCGTACAACAACCAAACGATTTCGATCAAGACACGACGACCCGAACGCTGGTTTGCTTGGGGCTATGAGTCCGAGCCCTCTTACATCACGCAATCGATGGCACCGGCGCGAATGGACGAAGCGCTGTCCTATCTCAACGTGGTGACCGGCGTCACCGACACGACGATCGTCGCGCAGACGGAGAACCGGGTGGTGACCTCGCTGCCCACCTTCACGGGTCGATTCGACGTCGATGGCCTCGATGACGTGATCGAGCCGCTTGCCGTCGACCCGTGGATGTCAGAGCCACCCGGGGAGACGCAGGGCGTGGCGCGTGGCTTTCACGTCATGTACTCGCAGAAGGGACCCGATCCGGACGGAGAGGTGGAGTTCCTCTCGACGAGCTTCGAGCTGCCCGACGCGCAGACGAATCCGATCGTGAGCTACCTGCCGGTCGACGCGAATGGGGACGGGCTGAGTGACATCCTGTTCTGCAAGTCGAGCGGCGTCATGGAGTCGGACGACGACTTCACGCGCACGAAGCGCATGCCTGGCCGATGGCACCTACTCATGAACGAGTCGGGCAGCTTCTGGTCGAGCGCGCAGGCGGGCGGGCAGAACCTGGGGATCGTATGCGACGCGGACGACCTCTTGCTCCTGCTCGATTACGATGGCGACGGGCGCGTCGATCCGCTGGTGGTATCGGTGCGCGACGAGTCGTTCAACAAGTACCATCCGTGGCAGTGGACGAATTACCAGGCGTTTCTGTTCCATAACGCGGGGAACGAGATCACGGTGACGCGCACGGACACGGGGCTGCCGCCCGACAAACTGCAGCGCTATTCACGCTCGAGGCAGCGGGCGAAATGTCACTGGTTTGACAGCGGCACCGAGCGCTGTGTCTTTGAAAAGACCGGGCAGGCTCCGGGCGATCCGTGGTGGCGCGATCACATGGGCTCGCCGACGCACATCGGCGGCGTCTCCGACGACAAGGTGATGGACGTCAACGGCGACGGGCTGAAGGACATCGTGCGCATGGAGTACAGCTACGCGCCCGAGGGCGGCGAGTTGCTCACTGCGACGGAAGCACACCCGGGAATGGACAAGGTCCTCCTCACGAAACTTGGTGCAAGCACGGCGGGGCTTGCCTACCCGGGTGGTTTCCCGGTCGACGCCCATCATCCGGCCAAGCCCTACCTGGTCGTCTGGTTCAATACGGGGCACGGTTTTACACGCGGCGGCGGAGGTTCCACGCAGCAGCAGTCCTACTGGAGGGGATATGGAGTCAATGAGAGGCTGACCTACAAGGGGTTTCAGAGATACTCGCCGTATGATTACGACCTCGACGGCAAGGAGGAACTTCTCGGCAACGACCAGCTCGGGGAGCCCGGCGAGTGCACCTGGAATCTGTTGACGCAAACGTCGTGTGACAATTACGCGAAGATCCTGAGGTTCGATGTCTTGGCGCAGACCTGGAATTCCGAATACGGCCTCAACGCCACTCGACAGAATCTAACCCCGCCTGACGTCGAGCAGCCCGCGATCGAGCTCACCTGGGGAGGGCCGAGCGGCGACTACGATGGCGACGGCGTCGTCGACGTTACTGAGATCGAGAACGACACGCTGACTATCTGGAGGCGCAACTCGAAGCCTGCTGATCTGCTGGTGAAGGTCACAAACGGCCTCCAGCATCAGACCACCGTGACCTACGCGACCGGCCTCGAGGCGCGCAGCTACAAAGCGCCCGAGGGGCTCCTCACCAATCCCACCGATCCGGTGAGTCCTCAGATTCGCGGGTTCTCGACCGGGCCAGTGGTCCGCGCGCGCACCGAATACACGGAGGGAACGGACGACCCCACCGATCAAGTGCTCATGACGACCTATCGCTACAGCGACCTGCGCATCGACCTCTACGGTCGCATGGCGCCCTATTACAAGGTGACTCAATCCGACGCGAAACGGATCGATCGCGGCATTCATCACCGCAAAGTCAAGGTCGCAGGGAACGTCGGGTGGAACTCCCAGGTTCGAGACTACGAGCAGGCCACTCCGTCGCTCTCCTTTTCGTCGACGAACTATGACGTGTCAGCACCGCTCTCGCTGCAGACGAATAAGGCAATGGCGGTGACGATCGGCTCGACCAAGCAGAGGATCCTGCCTCATAGCGGCATCTGGCACACCAAGTACAGGTCGGAGACCAAGTACGAGACGTACGAAGTGCCGATCCCGGAGGGCGATCCCTGCCAGGTGGACTTCGGCCCGACGTGCGGACCGGCGCGCGTGGCCGGCCTGGCACCAACCCGCAGCACCGTTACCTCAGTCCCCTCCGACAAGGTCAACGAGATCGGCCTGCCGCTCGAGTCGACCACGGTGAGCGGCGATCGCACCATCGTGACCAAATACGAGTGGAGCAACCTCGGCGAGCCATGGGTGATCGGCATGCTCACCAAGACGATCGCCACGGAGACCTTTCAGGGCGAGACGCTGACGCGTACCACCTCGTCGACCTTCAACAACCGCGGCGTTATCGAGACGACGACGCGCGAGCCTGATCAGGCTCCATACAAGCAGGCATTGACGCGGATCTACACGCCTGAAGGGAACGTGTCTTCAGCTTCGCTGACGACGGGCGAGGGTGCGAGTCGCTGGATGCTTCTGTTCTGGGACGCCGACCACGTGTTTCCAGTCACCAGCCAGAACGCGCTCGGGCACGAAAACGAACAGGTCTGGGACAGCCGCCTGGGGGTGATCCTCGAAAGCAAAAGCGAAAACGGCTTCGTTGAAAAGACTGCTCATGACGACTTCGGGCGCCCCCGCTGGAAACGCGCGTTTCGCTACGGCCAGCCGATTGACCCCGGCACGATGATCGATATCGACGCCCCCGGTCCGACGGCGCATCCAAAGGCGCGCCTGCAGGTGCGCAGGACGGTCGAAGGCCACGGAGTCACCTTCAGCGATTACGACGCCCTCGGGAGACTCCTTTACCAGAAAGCACCGGGGTTCGGCGGCCAGGAGAGCTACGTCACGCACGCATACGATGGGTTTGGACTTTTCAATCGCCATTCGTTGCCCGCCTTCGATGGCCAGCCGCCGGCGGGATCGACGGTCACCTACTTCAATCCGCGTGGAATGAAGACGGCCGAAGTCAACGCCGATGGTACCTCCCGTGAGTTCCAATATGGCTCGTTTGCTCAACCGTTTACGACCTGGTGGCACGACGAGAACCAGAACTGGCACCGCAGCGTCGGCAATCAGTACGGGCAAATCGAGCGGACCCTTGATGGCTACGCGTTGAACGCCAACGGTGGTCCGGCGAACGATGATGCGGAGATGTGCTTCTTTTACCGGGTTGGTGGCCGGCTGCGCACGACGATTCCCTGCAACGGCATCCTCAACCCGAACTGGGAGGGCCCCCAGGAGAAGGTCATCGAGTACGACCTCCTCGGGCGCGTGACGTCACAGCAGGATCCGCAGCACGGCCTTTCGCTGACGAGCTACACCGGATTCGACGAAATCAAGACGGTGACCGCGGCCGGCCACACCGTGCTCCACGAGTACGACATCCTCGGCCGGCGACGCGTCCGCAGGGTGTTCCAGTGCCCTGACCCGGGGCGTCCCTGCCAGGGGAGCGTGAATTTGGTCAGCACCTCGACCTGGGATTACGACGTCAAGATGATCGGTGCGCTCGACAAGGTTACCGGTGATACCGGAAACACGCAGGAGCCGTTCTACAACGGCGCTGGCCGCGTCGACCGCATCCAGTATGGCATCCAGGGCGAGATCTTTGAATACGGGTACGCCTATGACCTGCTGGGCCGGCCGCTCGCCATGCGGTATCCGGTCGGCGCTGGCCAGCCTCCCGTGGTCGTGCAGAACGAGTACGACGCATTCGGCGTGCTCGAGAAAGTCGTCGACGCCAACGATCCGAGCCATGAGTTCTGGAACCTCAGCAGCGTCGACGCGGCAGGGCGCATCACCGAAGAATCACACGGGCAGCAGATCTGGAACCGCTACGTGTTCGATCCTGAGAATGGAAACCTCACCGAGCTCGAATCACTCAATCCGAACGACACGTTCCAGCACTTCCAGCTCGGGCACGACGATCTCGGCAACGTGACCTCCCGGGAGGATCTGCTCTTCAATCAGAGCGAGACCTTCCACTACGACGAGAAGAACCGCCTCGATAACGTTGAGACCACCACCCAAGGCGGTGTCACCAACATCACGACCTACTTCGATCGCTGGGGCAACATCACCCAAAAGGCAGCGTCGGCGTTTCAGTACGACAGCAAGCTGCGCCTGGAGTCCGGAGCCGGGGTAACATTTACTTATGACGACTTCGGGCGCGCGCTCACGCGCAGCCAGGGCTTGGCGTCCTCGACGTTCGCCTACAATTGGTTCAGCAAACCATACGAGATTCAGTCGAGCGGCGACACGCTGCGCTTCGACTACGACGCGGCGTTCGCGCGGGTCTCGAAGGAGTCGATGACCACGGGCGTCAAGACGATCTATGCCGGCGAGCTCTACGAGCGCACGTCGGATCCGAATCTAGGCGTGGACGTCCACACCTTCACCATCACCGCCCGCGGAAAGAACGTCGCGCAGATTCACCGCCAGGTGGAGGACGGCGTGGCGGTGGACCAGGTGCGATACCTCAGCACCGACCACCTCGGCTCGACGAGCCTGGTGACGACCAAGGACGAGCAGGGGATGCTCGAGATCCTCGAGCGGCCCTCGTACGATGCCTGGGGCCAGCGGCGCTCGCATCTCTGGGGCCAGGCGTTGCAGGTGCCCGATCATCCGGTCACGATCGGCTTCACCGGACATCTGTCAGGGCTGGAGGGCGGCGTCATGAACATGCGTGGCCGCTTCTACGACCCGACGGTGGGGCGGTTCCTCACGCCGGATCCGATTGTTCAGTCGCCGACCGATATGCGGAGCCACAACCGCTACAGCTACGTCTGGAACAATCCGCTCAATGCAACCGACCCGACCGGTTTCGAGATGCTGCCACCGCCGGGGCCGGGGCCCGGCACACCGCCGGGCTGGGAGACGGGAGATGGAACCGAGGGGTGGACCCCCTGCGGCCCGATGGCATGCCCGCAAGACCCGAACGCACAGCCCATCGACCCGGGCATGCAAGGCAGCACGACGCAGACGTCCAATCAGCCTCCTCCCAAGCCGGTGACCACGATCGCGCGCGACACCTTTGCGCCCCCGCCCGTCGTCCACCTGAACGATCAGTGGGTCTCTGACGGGCCCAACGCAGCCCTCGACATGGATGATCGGGGACCGGCTCCCGCACCCGCTGCGATGCCATCGCCGCCGCCCGAGGACCCGCGCAGCAAGGCGATTCGCCTCTGGATGGAACGCCGCCAGCAAGACGGTCTGGCCAGGTACGCGAGGACCAACGCGGCGATCGGTCACCTTCTCGACGCCGGTTCGCTCGCGTCGGTCGTCGGCAACGCCGAGAAGGTGGCCATCCTGCCCGGGGTCGGCCGCCTCACCGCGTGGTTCCCGACGCTGGAACTTGTCGGCGACCGCCTGACGCTCTTCGGCGGCGTGCTGTCGGTGGCGATGGAAGTCGGGAACGAGCAGCGGACATGGGGCTCGACATTCAGCGCCGCGACAGGTGCGGTCTCGGCCGGAGCCTGGGGACTCTCGAAAGTGCGGACCACCTGGTGGGTCCTTTCGGGAGGTGCCGGGACGATGGGGGCCCTGTCCACCGGCGCCGGCCTTCTGGGTGCTGCGTACGCGGTCGGGAGCATGGTCGACTGGCTGGTCATCAAGCCTCACTGGGCGGCCATGCGCGAGCGCGCTCGCGCGCGCGCGGAGGAGCGCGCCTCGAGCGAAGCGAGCGGACGCTGGAAGGCCCAGCAGGAGCAGCTACGATACGAGGCCTACCAGCGCGGGCTCCAGGAGCCCCCGACGGAGGTAGAGGCGAGCCCGCTGCAAACGATCCAGGAGCAGTGGATCCCGGCACCGTACACTCCCTGAGCGCTCCGGGCGCCGCGGATCGATGCGAGCCTCACGTCTTGCGCGCGGCAAGCGCGGCGAACCCGCTTACGCCCTAACCGCCCAGCGCCCGAGGCTCGCAGGCCCTGGACGGGGACCAGGGTGAGGACGGCAGAGTTGTCCGCCTCGCCCACCCCGTTCCGGGGATATCTCGGGGAAGGCTTCGACCTGAGCCTCAACGCGCTGTTCGAGAGCGGCGTCGCGGCGCTCCTCGATGGCATCGTAGCGACGGCTTCCCGCGCCCGCGGCAACAATGTGGCGGCAGTTGTCGAGGGCGTAGAGTGCCTCGGGCGTGGGATCGGCACTGGCGGGCCCAGGGGGCAGGGGCGAGGAGGGGGAGGGCTAAAAAGGGCAGAACACGGGGCGTGCCGGCACATGATCCGGCCCACCGGGGGGCCGGGCCCGAAACGATTCCCGCGCGGCCCCTCGCCTACCTCACGGCCTGAGCATGGGTCTCATCGCCGGCCGTCGCGCCGAGGCGCTGCCCCCGCGCAGCGCCTTCGCGCTGAGACCCATGCCATGACGATCGCTTCCTCGCCCGGGACAACCACCTCATCCGGCGCCTTCCCCCGTGCAGCCTCCTTCGCCGCAGCGCTTCACCGATTCTTCGACCGCTGACCCTTCCACGCCGCGAGCGGCGCCAGCAGCCTCTCCGCGAGCGCCGCCGTCGCAGGCTCGTTCTCCCGCACGTGCGCCGCGACGCGCAGCACGTAGCTCCGCAGCGCATCGATCGCCTCGCCCTGGGCCTTGCCCAAGCTGTGCGGATCGGACGCGGGCCGCGGCTTCGTGATCCCGAGCGCCTCTCCGTACGCCGTGTGCGCGAAGATGAGATCGTCCAACCTGTGATAAGCCGGGCCAAGCATCACCTTGCGCCTGCCCTGCTCACCTGAACAGCTTTTCCAGGATGGTCTGGCACGGTACGCTCCGCCACCATGAGCGGTACTTGCTACAGGTGCGGCAAGAAGCTGGGGCTTTTCGCTCCCTCCAAGGCGATCATTTGCGAGCCGTGCGAGAAGCGGCGAGACGGCTCCTTGTATGCGTGGGGGCAAGCCCTGAACGAGGCATTGCGCGACAATGAACTCCACCTGCACGAGGAACTTCAACTACGACAGTTTCAGGCGAAGCTCGGCTTGATGGACCATGAGCTGTCAGCCTTCATGCCGCGGCTGCAATATGGCAAGCTGCTTATTCATGCCCGCGCTGGCATGATCCCACCTGTACAGGCGCCGTTCCCCCTGCACACGGGCGAAGTTGCCTATTTTGCCAGTGAGGCATTTATCGCCGATTCACGGCTAAGCCAGGTTTGGATAAAGGGCTACCAAGGGCGCAAAGGATACAATGCCGATGTCGCGGTGGCGATACCCCTCGGGCCCGGACGGTTTGCGGTGACCAATCGGCGCTTGGTCGTCGCTGGCCCTATGTGGATTGAGGCGCCCGCCGAAGACATTTCGTTTGCATGGGTAAGGGATGATGGCGTGCAGGTCACCCTACGCAATCGAGAAGCGCCCGTGTTCGTCAACTGTCACCAAAACGACTATGCTGCTGCTGTCCTATCGTACGCCGGGGAGGCCAAGGGCGAGGTTCGGCCATTAACGGGGCGAGCGCACATCTACAACACCTATTCGCCGAATACAAGCGTTCAAATCTTCCCGGATGAGAATGCACTCGCCTACTATGAAACGGTTGTCCTCGCAGAGCGCAAAGACGAAGCGAAGGCGTTCTCCGGCCGCATGCCAACGGTCCCCGCGGGTACGATTGTGGTGCTCGGCGAACCCGCTTCGGATCACATCGCCTTTCGCGTGGAATCGGGTCCGCTCGCGGGGAACACGGGCTACGTCCCCTACCAGCACGTGCACGCGACTGCCCAGGCCTGAGCACCGCTTAATCACGTCGGGACATGCTCGCGGCGGTTCGCGCGGGGTCTCACGCCCTCCGACTGACAGACCGATCCATGCGAGCCTCCCGCCGAGCGGTACGAACTCACGGCGTAGGAGCGGCCCGAGCAGGACAGCACGGGGGTCCCCTCCCTCGCCAGTCACGTCCCTGCCCACCGGCACCCCAGTTTGTGCCTTGCCCAAGCTGTGCAGATCGGACGCGGGCCGTGACTTTGTGCCTCCAACCACATCTCTGTGCGACGTGTGCGCGAAGATGAGCTCGTCCAGGAAGGGCTTGCGCTTCAAGTCGTAGGAGGGAGGACCCAAACCGATACGCGTATCGGTTCGGGTCCTAGAGCAACGATCGGGTAGAAAGCCAGATCATTCCGAGCAGTTACGTGACGAGGATCGACAAGGCCAGACGGCTGTGCTCTACTGCGCGCGGCTCGCCCAGCCTGCACGGAATAGGTCTCCGCCA
>NZ_SSMQ01000134.1 GCF_005144585.1 Polyangium fumosum
GATACGCGAGACCTCCGCACGAATGGCTGCCGCTTGTTGTTCCGTACGCATGTTGAGGCTCCTTCCGGCGGGGAGCCTGGGCACGAGGGACACGGGGCGTCAGGACGGGGGTGGGCGAGGTGATACGACCTTTCAGCTGGAGTGGACGATGCATCGCTATCACCAAGTCAACCACCCGCACTAGGTGAACGGCGCGCGATTGGCGGGTATCAACCACAATATCGGTTCGCAGCCAAGCTGATCCTCAAGAAGCTGCGTGACGGTACGCTCGTCTGGCTCAGAGTGGCGGATCCTAATGCGGGCCGGCTCGACGATCTTCAGATTGCCGACCAGGGGTGTCTCGATGCCTACCAGGTGAAGTGGAGCCGCTTTCCGGGTTCGTTCACGTTTAACGAACTGACGAAACCGGGACCTGATGCGCCGTGCCTGATTGCGCAGCTTGCCGACGGGTGGAAGCGACTGAGGGCGCAGAACCCGGGTCGGCGAGTTGTCGTGCATCTCGTCACAAACGATCTTCCCTCCACCAGAGACAGGTTACCCGGCGCTTCCAGCGGGGGAGCTTTACACTTTGCAGCATTCATCGCAGAATGCTGGCTACCAAAAGCGTGCTCAACCAGCGGAGTGCCCATCCCGGAGCATTGGACACGCGCCTGGGCAGATCTCGTTGCCGCGAGCAAGCTAACATCGGATGAGTTCGATCGCTTTACGGTTGACTGCCAGCTGGACTTCGGAACCGCGCCACCCGACACCATAACTTCCCCGGCGGCAACCGATGGCTTGCCTACCATCACTGCTCGGGAGGTGGCAGCATGGAAGGAGGACCTCGACGCGCTCAACCTTGTGCTTTTCAAGCTCGTTGCAGATCCCCGCCAAATCATAGAGGTTTCACGCGAGCGTCTCTTGCATGAGCTGGGGTGGAGAGAGCGGGCCGAGTTCCGCCATCGCCACGACTTCCCGGAGCCGAGCATCCCTTACCAAACCATTCGCGAGACAGTCGACGAGTTAGAAAGTGCCATACGCAATCATGCTGGCGGCTACTTGCTTGTATTGGGTTCTCCAGGCTCAGGGAAGTCCACGCTTCTGACGCAGACCATGCGGTATCGCCCTGAGCGTGTGGTCCGGTATTACGCTTACGTGCCAGATTCCCTTGAGCCGAATGCTCGGCGTGGTGAATCCATAAATTTTTTCCACGATCTCACTCTAGAGCTGGATCGTCAGGGATTTCGTGCAGGTGATAGCCTCGCGCGCGCAGACCTAGACCTATTAACGTATCGATTTCAGGAACAACTTCGCCGACTCGGCGAAGACTTTCAACAAACAGGTCGAAAGACCATTATCATGGTCGACGGTCTCGATCACATTGCCCGAGAGCAGTCCCCGCAGCGTGCTCTCCTAAAAGATATGCCTGCCCCCGCGGGCGTGCCGGATGGTGTCTATATTATACTTGGGTCCCAGACGGATGAGCTTTCCGACCTGGCTCGCCCGGTGCGCATACAGCTTCGCGAACCTTCTCGGCGCGTTATCATGCGGCGGCTGCCTCGCGCCTCAGTCGTGGAGGCCGTCTCCAGGGCCGAGCTCGTACCGATGCCCGCAGCCGACGACGTTGATCGTATCTTTGAACTATCGAATGGCCACCCGCTCGCTCTCGCCTACCTCCTCAATCGGATTCAGCGAAGCAAGGGGATGAAGATTACCGAGATCCTCGATGCCGTCGAACCATTTAACGAGCGCATCGACGAGCAGTATGAGGCTCACTGGCTTGCGATCGAGGAGGATCGAGTCCTTGTGCATCTGCTCGCACTACTCGCACGTGTGCGCGGTGCCATGGATAGTGCGTGGATCGAGCAATGGGCCAATAGCGACGCGCTATATCGACTCGGACGCTTCGATCATTACTTTCGGCACGAAGCCCAGGGAAGACGTTACTTCTTCCATAACAGCTTTCGGGCATTTCTCTTGAGGAAGACGCGCGCTCTTCCTGGGGTGAGCTCATCGGGAGGTGATGCGCCTCTCTATCGCGAACTTGCTGAGTGTTGCGCGCGCTTACCGGAAACGTCTTGCTGGCGATGGGATGAGCTGCACTACCGCGCGCATGCTGGTGATTATGAGGCGGTGCTGGCGCTTGCCATCCCCGAGACGTTCCGTGCTCAATTCATGGCAGGGCGACCCATCGACGCCATTCAAGCCGATATCCATCATTCGATCCAAGCTGCCGCACGACAAGGAGACATCGGTGCATTGGCTCGAACCGTCCTTGCTGCCAGCGAGCACCAGTACCGCGAGTTCAACATCCGCGAATTGCCAATTTTTAGCCTGCTCGTTGCACTTGACCGACCGACTGTTGCCGCCGACCATATCCGCGATGGTAATCGATTGCGTGTTACGCATCTCAAGGCTCTCCAGGCGTGCGAGGTACTTGCGAAAGCGGGAATGAAGATCGAGGCAGAGCGCATCTTCAATCTTGCCGAGCCGCACGAGGTACTGAGCGGGGTGCAGCCCGAGGAGCATAAGGCCCGGGAAGCCAACGAGCTTTTGGAAGCGTGGATCAATACCGCTTCCTGGTTTCGTCCGATCTTACAGTTACTTGACCTAATTGCACGCCTCCAGCGAGGTGAGGACCGAGCCCGTCAACATAGCGCCGCTGAGGCCACTCGCGAGTTGCGTTCCCTTCTCCGCTTTCGGCTTGCAGAGAAACTGCGCGATCAAAAGCGATGGGATGAATTTGTCACTGTAGTCACTACATGGCGACAGGACGATGACGCAGATTGGGCTTGGCTGTTCTGGTCGCACTTTCATGCCTGGCGGGAGACGCTGCATGGTGGTGACCGGGAGCGCGCTACTTCGTTTTTCAATAGAATTGTATCGATGGCCGAGGTACGCACTCTCGCCGTGGACGAGCGATTTGCACTTGCAGAGGGGTTTTTGCGGGTTTGTAACGACCGCGACGCCGCCGCGAAGATGTTGAATGGTTTGTCGCAGCCACCATTGGCGAGCCTTGGTGCAGTAACCGACCATGAGGGCTTTGAGCCATTCGTGCAGCGATTTCGGTTGAATCGGCTCCTTGCGGTGCTGGGTGACACCCGTCCGCTTCGCGAGATTGTCCCGGATGTGCAGCAAGACGAGGATCAGGTACTGGTCTTTTTTGAGCGCCAGGTTGTGCATGTGGCGCGACTCTGGGGGTACGCGTGGTCGGGACGTATCTTGTCGCCCTCGTCCTTCATGCTGGAGGCTCACCCAATCATCCGACTCCTTGGCCAGCGCCCCGAACCTGGAGGGCGAAGTTGGTTAGCTAGGTGGCTGGTGTTTTTCGCAGCGGACACGCTACCTGCAGCGCGGCCGCTGCGTGAACATGCGCTAGCTGTGGTGGTCGCGGCTCGAAAAACACCAGCCACCTAGGCAGGCTTCGGCCATTTCGTGTGCTCCGAAACCACTGCTGGACCGGGCGATCGAGCGCTTGCATCGCGTCGCGAACCGGCACCGCGAGCTCGTTGGCGCGCGCGACGTGCGTACGAAAAAGGGTCGCCGAACGAGCGTCGGAGTCGGCCGAGGGAATGGCTGGCCGCCGCTTGAGGCGAGACGCTTGCCCACGCGCGTCCTGTGCGCCGAGCCGCTCCAGCGCGAGACCATGCCTGGAAGGCATGGCTCATGTAGGAACAAGGTCTTTCCATCGATGAAGGAAGGCTCTTAGGTTCAACACCACGGACAGGCCCTGCCGAGCTGGCATGGCAAGCCATTCGAAGGAGAACGACCATGAACCGCGAACGCGCACAGATCCTGGGCCCCGATGTGAAGCTCCCCTACCTCGGTTTCGGCACCTATCTCATCCCGGACCGCGAGGCCGCGAGCGCCGTTCACGAGGCCATCAAGGCCGGCTACCGGCACATCGACACGGCGGAGTTCTACGGGAACGAGGCCGGCGTCGGCGAAGGCATCCGGCGGGCGCTCGAGACCGAGGGGCTCTCGCGCAGCGACATCTTCGTGACCACCAAGCTCTGGCCCGGCAACGCGGCATGGGGGCAGACGCCCAAGACCACCGAGACGACCATCAGCTCGCTCGACGAGAGCCTCGGGCGCCTCGGGCTCGACTACGTGGACCTGTACCTCATCCACGCGCCGTTCGACCCCGAGCAGCGCCTCGCGCAGTGGCGGGGCCTCGTGGCGTTGAAAGAGCAGCGCAAGGCGCGAGCCGTCGGCGTCAGCAACTTCGACATCGGACATCTCAAGGAGCTCGAGGCTGCCGAGATGCCGCAGCCGCAAGCGAACCAGATCGAGCTGCACCCTTGGGCCCAGAAGCCCGAGCTCGTCCGCTACATGAAGGAGCGCGGGATCGCCGCCATTGCCTACAGTAGCCTCGCGCCCCTCTCGACGTGGCGGACCGCCCCTGGCCACGATAGCGGCAAGACGGATGCGATGCGGTCCGACGGCGAGCGCGTGGACTCGCCGTTCAAGGCGATGGCCAAGAAGTACGGCGTCGCCGAGGCGCAAGTGCTCTTGCGATGGGGCGTTCAGAAGGGGTACGCGGTGTTGCCCAAGAGCACCAACCCCCAGCGCTTGCGCCAGAACGCCGACATCTTCTCCTTCACCATCGACGACGACGACATGGCTGCGATCGAGACGATGGATCGTGGTGTGGCGCTGGCCTGGTCCGTGGGCGACCCCACCAAGGCTGCGTGACACAGCCCCGCTCGCGTTTATCTCGGTGAAGATAGGCACATCATGAGCGCGATCACCACTAAGGACGGCACGAGCATCTTCTACAAGAATTGGGGGATAGAGACACCCGGGATACGTTGTCCTTGGCACGACGCCAGACCGTAGCGGAGCCGGCGGATCAGCGCGCCGCGCGCCATCGCCGGCACGCTCAACGCGCCGTCATTCCGCCGTCGACGCGGCAGTTCACGCCCGTCAGCCAGCTGCAGCGGCCGGAGCCGAGGAGGGCGACGACCTCGGCAATGTCTTCTGTGTCGCCCAATTGCCCGAGCGGGACTGCCTGGAGACAGGCTTCGGTCGGGACGCCCATCTCGTCGGCGATCAGCGTACTGGCCACGTGGCCCACTCGATTGGACGCGCTCAGCCGAGGCAAACCATGGCCATCACCGAAGCTGTGAGCCGCCGAAGTCCGCCCGCGCGCATGCTGGCGGCCGCGGGCGTCGTCACCGCCGTCTTCGTCCTCTCCAACGCGCCCACACCGCTCTACGTCCGCTGGCAATCGCAGCTCGGCTTCTCGTCGTCCACGCTCACGGCGCTCTTCTCGGTGTACATCGCCGGGCTCCTCGCCACGCTCGCGATCGCGGGTCAGTGCGCCGACCGCTTCGGGAGTCGCGCCGTGCTCGTCCCCGGGCTCGGCGCGGGCATGGTCGCCTGTGTCCTGTTCGCGACCGCGGAATCGGTGCCCGCTCTGCTCGTGGCCCGCTTCGTCTCCGGCATCGCCGTTGCGACGGCCATAACCGCTGGAATGGCGTCGGTCATGGAGCTCGGCGGTGCGGCGCGGCGTCGAATGGCTGCACTGCTCGCGTCGACGTCGCTCGTGCTCGGCGCGGCCCTGGGGCCGCTGCTCGCCGGCAGCTGCGCGCTGGCGCTCGACCGGCCTAGCGAGGCTGTGTTCTCGACCGAGCTCGCCATCCTGTCGGCGACCGTCTTGCTCGTCCAGGCGTTGCCGTTCGCACCGGACGCACCGCCCTCGCGGGCGTGGCGGCCGCATTGGCCCAGCGTGCCGAGGCAGAGCCGCATGCACATCGCGGTGGGAATCTCCGCCTTCGGCTGCGCCATGAGCTGCACGGCGTTCGTCCTCTCGCTCGGCCCGTCGGTCCTCGCTCAGCTGAACGGCGTCACCAATCCTCTCGTGGCCGGGGCCATGGCCTGCGCCATGTTCATCACGGCGACGCTCGCCCAACTCCCGGCCCGAAGGGCTCCCGTACGGGTGATCCTCCGGCTCAGCTTCGTCGCCATCATCCTCGGCATGGCGGCCCTCGTGATTGCGGTGGCGACTTCCCTGGCGAGCGCCCTGCTGATCGGAGCGATGTTCGCCGGGGCAGGTCATGGCCTGGCGCAGCTCGCGGGCCTCACGCTGATCGGCCTGTACGTACCCGAGCAGCGACGCGCCGAGGCGACTGCCGTCCTCAACATCGGCGGCTATGTCCCCTGCGGTCTCATGCCGATCCTCACCGGACTCTTGGTGGATCGAACCAGCCTCGCATTCGGGACGACCTGCTTCGCCGTGGGCATGACGCTCATCGCCGTCGGATCGTGGCTGTTCGTGCGGCGAGCGCTCCGCCTCATACCGCCCGTACGCAGCCCTATGACCGGCGCGGCGGTTCCCCGAAGCGCAAGCGAGCACCATTCTGCTCTCTGCAACCAGCTCGACGGCCCGCTGCCGCAAAGGCGCGCATGACGGGCGAAACCGACCATAGCAACCAAGGAGAATTCATCATGTGCAAGATTGTCATCGTGCTGTCCGCCGCTTCCACCTGGACGCGCGCCGACGGGAGCAAGTACCCGAGCGGCGTATGGGCCGAGGAGCTCGTGGTGATGCACGAGCGGCTCGCCAAGGCCGGTTGTGAGCTCGCTATCGCGACGCCCGGTGGCGTGCCGCCGACCATCGATCCGCACAGCATGGACCCGAAGGTGGTCGGCCAGGAGAACGTGGACCACTTCCGCAAGTACCTGGACTCCATCGCCGGCTCGCTGAAGAGGCCGCTCGTCCTCGCCGAGATCGACACCTCTCGCTACGACGCCGTCGTCATTCCCGGCGGCCACGGCCCGGTCGAGGACCTCTACAAGGATCCCGACATGGGACGAATCCTGGCGGAGGCTGACCGCGACGGGAAGATCATCGCCCCCGTCTGCCACGGTCAGGCGGCGCTGCTTGCCGCGAAGAACGAGCGTGGAGAGTGGCTGTTCCGTGGCCGCAGGCTGACTGCCTTCTCGGACGAGGAAGAGGTCGAGCTCGGCACCGCCGACAACGCGCCCTGGCTCCTCGCCAAAACCTTGCGCGACCTCGGCGCCCAGTACGAGAAGGGGCCGAATTGGGCCGCCTTCGTCGTGCAGGACGGCCACCTCCTGAGCGGCCAGAATCCGGCGTCGACGGCGCCGCTCGCGGACGCGGTGCTGGCGCAGCTGGCCTGAACCGCAGGCTGTGCTTCGTCGACTCACTCGGGCATGATGGCTCGGGTGAGTCGACGTCTTTTGTTCGGGGACCCGCGCTCGGGCGCTTCATGACCGCGGATCCTCGGCTGCTCTTCGCGCGCGAGCCGATGCACACGCGGCAGGTCCTGGCGATCGCGATCGCCACGGCTTGCACAGCGGCAGAAGGCTTCGACGTCTACTCGGTATCGTTCGCCTCGCCCGGCATCGCCGCTGCGTGGAACATCCACAGGGCCGTCTTGGGGGTCGTCCTGTCGATGGAGCTGGTCGGTATGGGCTTCGGCGCCTTTCTTCTGGGGTCGCTCGCGGATCGCGTCGGTCGCAGGCCGACGATGCTCGCTTGCCTGGTGGTGATGGCGACGGGGATGTGGCTCGCTTCCATGACGAGCAACGTCACGACGCTCTCCGCGGTGCGCCTCTATACCGGCCTCGGTATCGGAGGCATGCTCGCCACGAGCAGCGCAATGGTCGCGGAGTACGCCAACGATCGGCGCCGCAGCCTGGCCATCATGCTCACGATCGGCGGCTACTCGCTCGGCGCCGTGCTCGGTGGGCTGACCGCGTCCGCTCTGCTCGCGAACGACGAACGCTGGCAATCAGTGTTCCAGATAGGTGCCATTGCAACGGCCGCGCTGATCGCTCCGGCCCTCTGGTTCCTTCCCGAGTCGATTGCGTTCCTCTGTCAGCGCCAGCCGAAGGATGCGCTCTCGCGCGTGAACGAGATCCTCGTCCGCCAAGGGCGGCGACCGATAGCTGCGCTGCCGGCGCGGACGGCGCCCGAGCTCGGCGGCGGCGGCGGTGCGCTCTTCGGCCGAGCGCTGCTCGGCACGACCGTGGCGCTCACCGTCGCCTTCTTCGCGTACATGCTCGCGCTCTATTTCCTGATGAAGTGGATCCCGAAGCTCGTCGTCGACATGGGGCACACCGCATCGTCCGCCGCTCGGGTCCTGGTCTTCGCGAGCCTCGGTGGGATCGCCGGAACCATCTCGATGAGCCTCTTGAGCCAGCGGTATGACGTGCGGCGCCTCGTGGTCTCCGCGCTCCTATGCAGCGGCGCTGCGGTGGTCGCCTTCGGTCAGAGTCCCGCCGACCTCGCGATCCTCACCGTCGTGGCGACGGCAGCAGGCTTCTTCGTCAACGCGGCAAACTCTGGCTTCTACTCGATCGTAACGCAATCGTATCCGTCGCAGCTCCGCGCCGGCGGCACGGGCTTCGTCATCGGCGCGGGTCGCGCGGGCTCCGCGTTGGGCCCCATCTTCGCCGGCTTGCTCTTCGAAGCCGGCTGGTCCGTCGCGCTCGTCTCGGCCGCGATGGCGTGCGGCTGCCTGGTCGCCGCGGCGTCGATAGGCCGGCTGCGCCCGACCGCTCAGAGCTTCATGTGAGGGTCTTCTTGAATCAGCTCGACCAAGAAGTCCATCACGGCGCGCGTACGCTGCGCCAAGTGCCGCCGTGAGGTGTAGGTGATGTAGACCGGCTGCCTGCGACATTGATGATCCGGCAAGAGGCGGCAGAGCCGGCCGCTCCCGATGTCATCCATGACGAGCAGGTGCGACAGGTTGGCGATCCCATGGCCGCCGACGGCCGCGCGATAGACGGCGGACTCGTTATCGGCCGAGAGGCGGCCGCCGACCTTGACGGCGCATTCGCGCCCCTCGTCGGTGCTCGCCTTGCGCCTGTCGGTGAACCACCACGTGCCGTCGCTGCCGCGGCGGCGATGCACGATGCAGTCATGGCCGGCGAGATCGCTCGGTTCCCGCGGAAGCGGACGGCCGGCGAGATACTCCGGCGTCGCGACGACGAACGAGCTGGTCCATCCCACGCGTCGACAGATCAAGCTCGAGTCCTCGACGGTGCCCGCGACAACCGCGAGATCCAGGCCTTCCTCGACGAGGCTGCCGACGTGGTCGCGCATGACGAGATCGATAGAGAGCTCGCCATGACAGGTGAGCAGGGAGCTGACCCGATCGCTGAAATAGAAGCCGAGGGGAACGGGGACCGCGACCCGCACCGAGCCGACGGGCTCACGCTGCCCGCGGCCGGTCATGTTCCGAATGCCCTCGGCAGCATCCACCAGCTGTTGCGCCGGCGCGAGGAGGTTGCGCCCCTCTTCCGTCAAGGTGACGGCCTGCGTGCTGCGCTGGACGAGCTGAGCGCCGAGGTACTCCTCGAGCGCGCCCACCTGACGCGAGATCGCCGGTTGGGTCACGCCGCGTTGCGCGGCGACGGCCGAGAACGATCCCGTCTCGGCGACCCGCAGAAACGATTGAAGGTTGTTGATGAGGTCCATTGCTGATCTCCATCCCGCGGTCCGTGGATCTCGGTCCGTCAGCGGTCTGGGGTGCCATGCCGGCCTGGCAGGCCCCGGTCCATGGCTCGACTCTAGGGCGTGACTTTCAGCTGTAGAAAGACCTTGTGCCTACAGCAGCCATGCCTGATATGCATGGGTCGATGGAGCTCCGCCACCTTCGTTACTTCGTGGCGGTCGCCGAGGAGGGAAGCCTCACGACCGCGGCGGTCAAGCGGCTTCACACATCGCAGCCGTCGCTCAGCCGCCAGCTCCGGGATCTGGAAGAGGAGGTCGGCGCGCAGCTGTTCGAGCGCGGCGCGCGCGGCGTCGAGCTGACCTCCGCCGGGCGAGCCTTCCTCGAGCATGCGCGGCTCGCGCTCGAGCATGCGACCGAGGCTGCCGAGGCGGCGAGGCGCGCCGCGCGTCCCCACAGAAGTCGCTTTTCGGTCTGCTTTCTTTCGGGGCAAGAGGTGGACTGGCTGCCGCGCGTCACCCAGCTCCTGGAAAGTGATTTTCCTAACGTCGACTTCAGGGTCTCCAGCCTGCACTCACCCGCCGTCGCCGACGCCGTTCAGCGCGGTGAGGTCGATCTCGGCTTTTCGCGGCGGGAGCGCCGTCCCGGAGTCACCTACCGGGTGATCGCGCGCGAGCCGATCGTCGCCATCTTGCCGAGCAGTCATCGCCTGGCCGCCCGCGCCGAGATCGAGCCGCGGGCGATCGCGAAAGAGATCTTCATCGGGTACACCGACGTGCCGCACGTGCTGCGAGAGATCGTCAGGCGCTACTTCGAGAAGCAAGGCGTGGACGTGAAGCCCACCCAGTACCTCGACAGCCTGGCAACGGGGATCTCGCTCGTTGCATCGACGGGCGGGGTCACGCTCTTGCCCTCGTACGCCGAGCCCTTGCTGCCGCCCTCTGTCGTGAGCCGGCGGCTGAAGGGCAAGGCCCCCGCGATCGAGCTCGCCGTCGGTTACCGTGAAGACAACCCGTCCCCGATCCTCCGAAAGTTCCTCGCGAGCATCGATCTCTTGATCGCCGCTGGCCCCGCGGGCGCCAGGATTCGGCCTTGAGCTGCGCGGCGCCGCCCCGCCGCCGCGCGCTCGGTACGGCCTTTCGTAGGATCGCCGACCGACCAGGCGACGCCGTCGCCGCGATCCATCTTCTCGATCGCAACCATGTCCTCCTCCTCGAGGTTGAACGAGAGCGGTGATGGACCAGATCCGTGCAAGGCCGGCTACACGATCCCGCGGCGCATCGGGCGCCTCGAGCTCTGGTCGCTCGACTTGATCGTCCCAGCGCCTCGAGCCGGGGCCCGGGGCGCCACGGCTCTGCTGCCCGCGTCCGTCGAGGTCGAAACGTCGACCGCGTCTACTGCTAGCGCTTTCGCGACGTCCGCTGCTGCCAGCATTTGGGGCCGCAAGGCCTTCGCCTGCTCGACCTGCGACAGCTTCTTCAGCACGCCGAACGCGTGCGCTGCGTTGGCCCGGTCCTGCGCGGACAGCCCTCACGAGGCGGAGACCGCGGACGAGCAGCCATTTCGAGGGCTTTCGGGGCCGGGCGGCAGGGTGGCGGAAATGAAGAGCACCGCTCGACGCGAGCGCCCGCCGAGGTTTCGCCGGACGTGCACTCGCCGCGCTGGCCGTCGTCGGGGCCGAGGGCGACGGCTGTCGAGGAAGCGGGCCCGGAGCTCCTCGCCGTCGGCCCCGAGCTGGCCGTCGATTGCGGAAATCTTCCGCGAGTTCTCGACATCTTGACCGCGCTCGACGTCGAATTTTGGCCACCCCCGCATGCGGGGGGGGTCGAGCGGCCATAATTCGGCCAGAAAGCTTGTCGTGACACACGCACGCACGCGCGCTCTTGCACGTGCGCGCCGCCCGTGGGCGGGTGCGTCGGGACGTACCCCCGAGGACGCCGGCCCCAGCTCGCCGGCCTCGGGCATCGAGGCGGCGCGGCGAGCGTCACGCGTCGAAATCTCCCCCGAGGTCTCGCGGCCAAGATGGGATGAGGCAGCCCCCACGGCGCCTGGTACCCCGATGGCGAGTGCACCGACGGAGAAGAGCAGAGCGAAGGGCGTGCGGAAGGTCGGCCCATCGGCTGCCGACCCTGCTGGAGTGCTCGGCCTCGTCAAGGGGTCGCTCGCGGAGCTCGCCGGCTGCGCCGCCCTTGACCAGCCCTGCGCGCTCCAGCTTCGCGAAGACGCGGGCGATGGGCGGACGGGGCCTCCGGCGGGGGCTCCAGGCTCCGGGGGAAAACCAGGAGGAAAACGAAAGGGACAAACCCGTAACGCCGACAAACCTGTGAGCACGTCGGGACGAGTTTCTCCGGGCGCACAAGAAGAAGTGGCCGAGCCCTCGCCGGGAGCTACCGCCCCCAGCACCCCCACGCGTTCAAAGACGCAATCGACGGGGGCCAAGGAGGGTTCGGCCATGAGAAACGTAGCGCTGGATCTCGGCGTCCGCGAGATCAGTTTTTGCGAGGTGGCACAAGGCAAGGTCGTTCAGCGGCGGACCGTCCGGTCGCTCGATGCGCTCGATGATCTGCTCGGGCCCGACTCGCCGCCAGCCAAGGTGGCGGTCGAGGCTTGCCGGGAAGCATGGGTCGTCCACGACAAACTGCGCGCGTGGGGGCACGAGGTGCTGCTCGTCGATACCACGCGCAGCCGTCAGCTCGGCATCGGCCAGCATGGCCGCAAGACCGACCGCATCGACGCCGAGCACATGGCGCGCGCGGTCGAGCGAGGCGGGATCCCGCTCGCGCACGTGCTGTCGCCGCATCGTCGGGCCATTCGCGAGCAGATGGCCGTGCGCCGTGCGCTCGTCGAGACGCGGGCGCAGTACGTCGTGACGATCCGAGGTCTGCTCCGCGCCCGGGGCGAGAGGGTCAAGACATGCGCGATCGATGATTTCCTGGTCGCGCTGGACAAGGCGACGATGTCCGCCGAGAGCCGCACGCTGGTCGCGCCGCTGGCGACGATGCTCTCCGGGCTCAACTTCCAGATTGCGCAGTGCGACGTCGCGCTCGAAAAGCTTTGCGCCGAGGAGCCGGCGATCGAGCGGCTGATGACGGCGCCCGGGGTGGGGATGCTCGTGGCAGCGGCCTTCGTGTCGGTGGTCGATGAAGCCAAGCGCTTTCGCAACGCGCATCAAGTCGCTTCGTACGTGGGGCTCGTGCCGTTCGAGGACACGTCCGGCGGTCGGGAGAAACGGCGGTTGGGCTCGATCACGAAGCACGGCAATGCGTACCTGCGGGCGCTCCTGGTGCAAGCCGCACATACCATTCTTCGGTGCGGGCCGAGCGATGATCCCATGCGAGCGTGGGGCCGGGCCGTGGTCGAGCGTCGAGATTACCGGATCGGCGTTGTCGCCGTGGCGCGACGGCTCGCGGGCGTGTTATGGGCAATGTGGCGCGACGGGACGGTCTATGACGGAAAAGGAGCCGCCACGGCGTCGTCAAAGCGGCGACGCGTGGCCACGCAATCGAGCGAGGTCGCACAAGAAGCACGAAAGCGCGTGGCGCACAAGATGCGCGCGCGTGAGCGGTCCATCCGGAAAGGGCTCGGCGTCGCGGCGAATCCGCGGGGCCGTGACCAGGAGAAGAGGGACGCGATGAACTGATTTCCCCCCTGCGGGAAAGGCGCCAAGAGCGCGTCGTATGGAGGAGTCGAAAGCTGGTCGTGTGGATGAGCGCGCCGCGGTCAGAGACGGCGGACCCAAGGGTCCGATGCGCATTCCGCTCCACCTGGGCACCCGTTCCGCTGGCACCTGGGCACCCGTTCCGGCGCACGTGGGCACCCTCGGAGCGAAGCGACGTTCCCCTGGCCGTGCCCTCGGCGGATGGTGCTCGGGAGCACGATCGGAGCGGAGCGACGACTCCACCGCCGGCAGCCATCACCTCCTGGACCACCGACCCGACCAAGCCGGCTTCACGCCCATCGGAGCGAAGCGACGACACCTGGGTTCA
>NZ_SSMQ01000135.1 GCF_005144585.1 Polyangium fumosum
AGAAGATGAACCGAACCGTTATAAGCCGTCAGGTGGCCTGTCCGATATGCACCGTGGCGGCCATGGGAACAGGAGCGGCCATCGACCGTCGTCGATGGGCTCGCGATCAACACCAGCCACCTAGGCGCCAAAGTACGGCACGCATTGGCTTCGGCTTATTGTCTGTGGCCGCAGGTGGGTTCCGTGGCACCAGGTCACACTCCGGGGTTACGCAGATTCCGAGTGTGTTTTCGTTGTCCGTGCCGGGAATCCTGAACAGAGTGCCAGTCCGAAGATACGGCGGTAACTTTTCCTCGAGGGCAAGAAACTCGTTGAGATGGAAGTAGACGTCGGGCTTGTGCTCCTCACTGAGGCCTAGCGTCACCCCCGCGGCTGAAAACGCATCAGTGAAGAGTGCGTCGTCTTCTTCAACGTGAAATACATCATCCTCTTCGAGTAGCGTATGCATAACACTTTCGAAGAGCCTGGCGTAGATGCGTCGCCTCCGCTCGATTCGCTCCTCGAAAGATCCGGTACGCGCGTAGACGAGAAGCCCCGCCTCTCCACTTTTGCCACGGAGAACGTTGCTGTCTGAAGCGAACCCTTGTTCGGCGATTTTATGACGCGCAAACCGAAGCATCAAGCGCAGCACGCTAGGCTGCCATTGGCCAAGTGCATCGATGATCTTAGTCACCAGCACATCACCGCCCAGAGGTCCTAGGCTTGCACCATCATCGAAATCTTGATCCCCAGGATTCAAGCGGGCCTTGTGCTGCACGACGACAAACACGTTGTCACAGCGCAACCACTTCACCTCACCCGACGAGGCGTCCATGTTCTCAACATCCCGTAATTGGAGTGAGGCACGAAAGTGGCTCAGTCGCTCTCGCGTGTCTCGCGCTGCTCGATGGATGTTGATTGCAATCCACCGGTCCGGCATTACATCTGGTGCTTCCTTAGCCTTGCCGCTTCGCGCGGGTATCGGGGGGATCCGCGTCCGCCCACTCAGACATCGCACGACGTCCTGCTCGGTTGGTGGTTGTTGCTCAAGCGCCCAGTCCTTGAAGCGATCCTCCTCACCAGGGGGCATGTCAGGTACGATCGGCGTCTTTGCCAATGCGGTAGCAATATTGAGCCATACCGTGGACTCCTTCTCCCGCGTGTAGAGGACCACGATGTGCATGCGATCGCTGTGTGCTAGTGCATCAAGAATCTTGATGGCACCGCTTCCGTCATCCTGAAGGATGTAGTCGAGGACGACCAAGTCGCTCTTCTTGGCTCGGTCTACCGCATCACCCCCAAAGTTGGCGTTCACGACGTCACATAGCCACCCTCGACTCCTAAAGTCTTTGACGAGTGCGGCTGCAGCCCTATCCTCGCTCCTTTCCTTGACCAGGGTAGTCGCAGCACGTGGCTTGCTCACACGAAGCGAAGGTCGTGCACGAAACATGGCGCTGGGAATGTCGCCGTTCAGGTCACTTTCTGCGTCGATGATCACATCTTCCGCCTGTGCGATCGGCGCGTCCTCCGACAGGCTTACCGGCTCAACATCGTTAGCCGAGGGCTGAAGAGCTTCCTCGAACGTGCTCATTTGATCATCGATGATAACGACTGTTCGAATGCCATCGATGAAAGCCCGCTGGATCTGTCGGCCGATAACTCCGGTGCGATCAGGCATGCTCAATACCTCGGAAGCGGATTATGAAGTTGGCTCCGGAAAGCAGTCGGTACTGCTTCTCCGAGCCGTACTCAATGGTATGCCCCCCAGCACCCAAGTTTTCTTTGCAAAGGTAGAGACCGACGCCCCGCCCATCCACGCGGCGGGTGAAGAAAAGCTCGAAGAGACGTGGTATATCGTCCCGGTCGACCCCCTCTCCGGAGTCGGACACAACGACGGCGTCTCCCGCACAGTCGAGACGGATGCACCGCTCATTCTTAGCGAACGTGACCCAGTAAAGTGCGTTGTTGATGAGGTTGATGAAGACGGGATAGAGCCTACTGCGGAAGTCTGTAATGACGATCCTGTCGAACGCCTCCGTCACCAACAGCTGGACCCGCCCGCCCTCAAGCCTATCAGCGAAGAATGCACGCATGTACTTGCTGATTTCTTTGCCCCTGATCGTTTCTCGAAGTCTTGGTCCCGAAAGCTTCAAAGGCGTTAGGAAGCGCAGCTTTTGCATGAGCGAAAGGTGCGAATGCTTGATGAGTTGAAAAGCGTCAGTCGCCTGCGCCTCCTTGGGCAACCGGCTCAAACCTCGACGAACCTCCGCATCAAGCGACTCGAACTCATGACCAACGATTTCAACGGTGACACCAAGCTGAGCAAGCGAGTGAAGCTGCGTGAGTCTCTCTTTTAGCTCATCGAATTCATCCGATGACCATCTCAGCGTGCCCTCGATGTCGACTCCCTCTTGCAGACGTTTGAGCGAGCGGAAGTACGCTGTGTGACGGGCCGCAAACTCTTGGTGAAGCGTTTCCCTCTCGGCTTCCAGACGTGACAATACCGTGGCCAGGGGAATGCGACCATGACTGAGGTCAACGAGTAGGTTGCTCGTTACATCGGGGAATCGCTTCGAATCCGCCCTGAAAGTGGCGAGCACACGAGCCTGCTCTTCGTCGATAATTGCTTGTGTTGCCTTATGCCATTCGTGCAGAGATCGGCTGAGTTCACCTTGAAGCTCATCCCGCCTTTTCGTTGCAACGGCCATTGGGTCAGTGTCACGAACTCTCGCGACCCCTTCCGCCCAGCATTCCATGACATAATCGGCGCCTTCGCGATATTCACGGAGGCGATCGCGGTATGCGCGGTAGCGTTGCTCGTCCTCCTCGTCCATGCTCCGCGGCGGTTGCCCGATCGCCAAGTCATTCTTCCGACGCTTGAGCGCGTTTACCTTTTCCTCAAACTTGTTGAGTGCAGCAGGGTCTGTGGCGACTGCGACTCGCACAGCCTCAAGCGTGCTTCGAAGGTCATTGAGCCCGCTTTCAAGAAGAGGTTCATTCTTGCGCAGGTCGTCACGAAATTGCTTACGTGAGCGCGTGCCGGCTGCCTTCAGGGCCGCTCGATATGCTTCCTCGTTTTGCCGAATGATGTCTGCTCGATCCGGAGCGTCGAAGCCGAAGTAGCGTTGAGCCGTGGTCTTCAGAAGACCCATGACGCAAATCTTGAACTCGCGTCTTGCCTGGTTGTCTCTAAGCCCTTCGCGTCCAGCCTTGTCCACGAGGTTCGGGTTGCCCTCCCTAGTCAGCGCAACGCGGCCGAATGTACGACGGTAAGCCCAGAAGTACCGTCCGGCATTCTTGCTTCTTCGATAATCGATTTCAAATATATCGCCAGCTTGCCGTCCGTAGGGAAGAACTCGAAGGCTGTCACGATAGATGGCAAATCCGGCGTACAGATCTTGACGCTCGGTCCATAGCGCATGTTGCTCTGGTACGAGCGAAGAATTGAACGCGTTGACTTCAAACGTTGCAATCAATATTTTGAACGGTCCAACGTACGCCGCGCTGTCACGATCTGCGTTGTATTTTCGCGGCGGGGGCAGCACCACCGTTCCGAGGTTCTTGCCAAAGGCCCGAATGTTCCCAGTAAAAACCCCAAATTCGTCGACTTCGCCCTCGACGACGTGCTCGAGCCCTCTAATTTCCTCGATGGGAATCGTGTCATCCCATCTCAGCTTGTGGGTCTCTGTGCCGCCAGCATGGACGACTAACTCGTACCTGAAGTCCTTGCGCTCGTCGCCTCTATAGGGGTCGACAAAATTGATGAGTGTCTCCTCGAGCAGCTTGGTAGACGCGCTGACTTCCGCATCTTCTTTTGTAACTGTCGGGTCGACCCATACGGCAAGCTCGCGCCGGATGTCGAATACAAAGAGTGCCGTGCCACATTCGCTAGTTCCAGCCCATGGCGCCCAGCACCTCAACCGCTGACCAGTAAGTTCTTCGAACGCAAGAATGGTCGAAGCAATCTCGTCGGAGAGCTTTGGCTTCCCAGCTTCGACGAGGGCGGCGTCGTATCGTTCCCACGCAGAACGCACACGATCCCCTCGTGCGGAGCCGGCATGAGCCGGCCATACGTTTTCGCTCAGGAGCGTCCGCATTCGCTCAAAGGCAGCGAACAGCTGGTTCTTGTCCTCGAATGTTTCGATTGGAACGATAACGTCGTCTAACACCAAATATGGATTTTCAAAAACACGCCAATCGATCAGGGACGCAACGAAAGGCTGCCCCTTGCGTTTCGAGATTACCAACACTAGGGGTCCCAGATATGCAACAGATAACCGGCCGATGCCCTTTTCGCCTTGCTTTGGGCGTTCTGGGAGACCGAGACGATCGGCCTCCGGAGTCCGTGCTGAACCCACCTTGCTTTCGGTTCCGACAGTCAGCCATCTATCAACGAACTCGGTCCGGCTCATCCCGTGTCCGTTGTCCACGATCGCAGCCATGTGGCGAGTGGGGTTATCCTTGCCCTCGAAGATATGTAAAGCTACATCCCGGGCATAGGCGTCGTATGCGTTCTTCCACAGCTCACTGATCGCGGTTGGGCAGTCGGCGATCTGATTTCGTCCCAGATGGTCAATCGTCCGGGCTCGGGTACGGAAGCGCGCGTCGCTCATATGAGCTTCTCCGGTACGGGCACGATCCACCCCCGGCTACAGGAGCGACATCGCAGTGAGGCGGCTGCGGGACGCACCTTCCCGGCGGGTTTTAGAGAGCCACGTTCGCTTACTGAGACTACACGCACGTCGACCGATCCGCACGCACAAGCCCACCAAATCTTACCATCGCAAAATGCCGGAGGAATTGGATCTGCGTGTTCGTCTAAGGCGGCGCCCACACGCGCAAGTAAGCCGCCTACGTAGGTAAGCTCATGTTGCCAGAGGCGGACAAGACGGAAGCCCATCCCCTGAAGCACGGCGTCCACCTCGGCGTCCCTCTCAACGTTGCGGCGCAGCTTGTCCGCCCAGAAGGAGAAGCGGGTGGTCGGGGCTATGTAGTGTTGAGGGCAGCCATGCCAAAAACAGCCATCGAGAAAGATGGCGACACGCCGGCGAACGAACGCAACATCCGGGGCCCCGGGCAGCTTGGGGTGTGGTTGGGGACGGAGGCCAGCGCGCCGGAGCACTCCCCGCAACACGCGCTCCGGCGTAGTATCTCGGCTTCTGATGCGAGACATGTTCTCAGAGCGAGAGAGGGGAGCCTGCACAGGGACACTCCATGATACGCTAACGTTTCGCTCACTGGCAACCAGGGACACGTGCGGGCGGTCCGTGCCTGGACCGCGCGGACTGAGCTGCCAGGATGCCTGGGCCCTCGTGGCCTCACTGTGGCCTCAACCCACATCCCAAGACGTCCCCAGACGTCTCACCATGTCGCCTCCCCTTCCCGGTCAAACTTCGCAAGAGTGGCTGGAATGATGCTGTTTCCGTTGTTCTTCTCAGAGGTTAGCGAGGACTATCTCGCGCCCCGAGCCCGCATTTCCTAAACCGAAGGTCGCAGGTCCGATTCCTGCCGGGGGTGCCAATGATTTCGAGGGGTTAGTGCGTTGCCCCGCGTTGCCCCGGGGCCGTCTGGAAACGCGTTGCCCCACTGTTGCCCCAACCCCCCCAGGTCCCCCTCGTCGGCCCCGGTGGGTCGCGAGCGGTTCCGTGGTGAGGGTCACCCCTTCCGGGCTCGCCCCTTGACCGGACGCGGACCGTGCGATGCCCCACCGTCGCCCCGTCCGTTGCCCTGCCCCTGCTCCGGCTCGCCGGGTTCCGTTGCCCCGCTGTTGCCCCGCCCCTCGGTCGCCTTCGCGATCCTCCGGGCGGCCTCGGCGAGGTCTTCCTTCAGGTGGTGCACGTAGCCCTGCGTCGTCGACAGGTGCTTGTGCCCCGCCATGCGCTGGACCACATGCACGGGCACCCCGGCCCTCAACCACGACGTGATCGCGTAGTGCCGCAGCCCGTACACGCTCCACCCTCCGAGCTCGGCGCGGTCGCGCACGCGCTCGAAGGCTTGCGTCAGCCCGTACTGCCCCCACGGCTTGCCCTGCTGGTTGAGCGCGATGCGCCCATCCTTCGGCCCGTGCTCCACGTGCTCGAGGAGCCGCGCGAGCGGGGCCGTGATGGGAATCTCGCGTTGCCCCGTCTTCGGCGTGTGCGTTTCGCCGTAGGAGCGGCCTTCGCGCACGCTGAGGAAGCCGCCTTGCGCCTCGCCGTTTGTCCCGGGGAGGAGCACGTCGCGCCGACGTAACGCGCGGACTTCGTTGGGGCGAAGGCCGGCGTACGCCATGAGCGCGAACGCGAGGCGCTGGGACGGGACCGCGGAGGCGAGAATCGTGTCGATGTCCCTTTCGGAGGGGATTTCGAGGATGCTCTTCTCCGCGGCTTTGAGCCGAGGCAGCGCGGGGGGCAGGCCGGCGAGGTAGCCGCGGCTCGTCGCGAAACGCAGCACGGATCGGAGGACGATTTGCACGTTGTTTCGCGTGGCGCGGGCGCGGTCCTGCTTGGAGAGCGCGAGGTCGAGCTCGGCGGCCGCGGCTCCGTCGACCTGGGCGATGGGGAGATCGCCGAAGGTCGGGAGGAGGTGGCGGTCGAGGACGAGCGCGTAGCCTCGGCGGGTGGTGACCTTGAGGTCGGTCAGCATGAAGGTGGAGCGGTATTCGCTGACGACTTCGGAGAAGGTCTTCGTGGAGAGGGCGGGGGTGGTGGATGGGGCGGGAGGGGAGCCGGCGAGGGATGCTGCCGGCGGCGCGGGAACGTCGTTCTCGGGCGCGTACGGGGTGCCGAAGCGGGCGAGGTTCAGGAGGACGCGTTTCTCCTCGGCACGAGCGCCGGGGAGCGTCTGGACCTGGGCATCCTTGCGGTACCTTGCCCGCTGTCCGTCTTTCGTCTTGTAGCGGATGTCAATGAACAGGCGGGATTGCCCGTGTCGGGTGACTTTCCGGATTGGCATGATCGGGTCCTTTCCCGGTCATCCCAGCCGAACTGCGAGGGGTGGAGTGTAGCATGGTGCGGCGCGCGCACCCTTCCGAGCTCGTTCTATCCCTTATCTTCTTCATCGTCCTCGACAACCTGAACAGCACCATGCGCTTCGGGATCGAAATCGCTGGGCCATTTAGTTTTAGAGTTGTACCGCGCGTTCAACAATTTAACTCCGTCCAATGTGGCTTCACTCAAGTCCGCATACCGAAGCGAGGCATTGGAAAGATCAGCACCATTGAGGAACGCCGTCTCGAAAGATGCCCAATCCGCATCAGAACCCGAGAGATCTGCCCCCGACAAGTTTACATGAACAAAGCGAACCCCCATGAGATTCGCCACCCTCATCTTAACGCGCTCCATCAAGCAGGAGTAGAACATTGCCGAACTGGCGTGCGTACGATCCATACACGCTTCAGGCATCGCGCAGTTTACAATTCTGGTACCGATCATAGTCGAGCCAGACAGATCGATACCATCCATCTCCCCCCCACTGATCATCGCATCTGACAGGTTCGCGCCGACCAGTTCGGTCTTTTGCAGGTCAACCCTAGTCAGCCGAGCTGCACCCAATTGCGAATCATGTAATTTTGCGCGCGGCGCGATGACAATCGGCCCCTTGCCGGTCATCCAGAACCATGCAAGAATGGACCTGAGTCCAGCACCGGTTTGATCCACGAGTTCTGGAACGCCTTTGATGCTGCTACCGATGGCCAATATAGCCTCGCGAAACGCAGCCCGTTGATCTGCCCAAATCGCTCGCGACTTGCTTTTACCAAAGTCCTGGTCATCATTCTCAAATTTTTCCTGACACCAGACTTGTAGCTCCCGACGGTCTACCTCACTCCAGCCGACGGGCGAAGCTGGACGCTGAGGGTCACACTCCGCGTTCACCATCGATCGTAAAAAGTCGAACGACTTGTCTTCATCTCCAAGCAAACGTCCCCCGAGCAGAGCCCCTTCATACCCGGACCGTTGCCTGTGCGGCAATCGCACAATACGGCGCAAGCGGTCGGACCAATGCCGGGCCACCAGAAACTCACGGAACGACTGGTGCCCAAACAGGATATGATCTGACTTCGATTCTAAGTCTGCTTGTAGTGCCAACAGGAGTCCGACGCGTATTGTTCGCAGCACATCCTCGGACTCTTCTATTCCCAATTCCTCCTCGATCATATTGTCGACGCGCCGCGTTCGGAGTGGTAGCGCTGGAACTTGCTGGTCCAGTTTCTTGGCCTCCCACGCAACGCGCGCCATCAGCCAAAGCATTGCATCGGGAGGCCGTGCCTCATCACCTAGTTCGCCATTTTCTTGCAATTTCTTAAGCAATCGCTCAGACGCATCGAATACCGTATTATTGTGCTCTCGATCCGCTTCGTGCTTGCCGCGAGCGATGTGCCAGAAGAACACTTCATATATTTCGGCCAAGCTCGGTGGCGTTTGTCGGCGCACGTGATCATCCCACGTCTCTGCAATCATGAGGAGCAATATGGGAGTAGTCGCAGCCTCTGCCAATCCGCGTCGCGCGATCTGGGCTGGCGTAATGGGGTCAGGTCGCCCCGCCAACACGTTCCAGCGATCAAGCCACAGAGCGATTTGATCTTCCTTCGGTTGCCACTTAGTCTGTTCATTCTCCGACGACCTCGATGGACGCTGCAGTGGGAGAAGTTCGTACAGTTCCACGCCGTACTTTTCGAGATTTCTCGGGAGCGCCCCAGGGCGGGAAAAAACAATGAATCTTTGGAGCGCTGTTGCCTCATCCCTCAAGGCCTGAAACATTGCCTCAAGCTGCCTTTCTCCCAGAGCAACCTCATCAAGCCCATCGAGTAGGAATACCACCCGCTGCTCGGCCTCCGGCAGAACCAATGCGTCATCGCTTGCCTTTAGCGAGAGGTCAAAGCTTGCCGCCTGACGTTTCAACGCACGCCTCACGGTCTGCTCAATGTCGAGTCCACCGCCAGAAAAGTCATCTGCGCAGCGAATATAGATAGGCAACCACGCATCAGTCGAGGCGCCGCTTGTATTGAGGTAGGCATTGGCCAACTGCATTGCGAGCGTGCGAGCGGTGAGCGACTTTCCGCTGCCAAAATTTGCCTTAACTACGAATACATTCGGCTGCTGTTGTGTCAACAGGGCGTAGATTTGCTCCAGAATAGGCCGAGGGGTCCCAATCGGACGACCACAATCCTCAGCAGTAGCATAAGGCTCGACATACATTTCGCGAAGCGGCAAAAAGGGAAGTGGATCGCTTGGATCCCGCCGATGGCGTTCTATGTTGCCAAACACATGACGATCGCCCCACGAGGCGAGATCTCCCAGCAGCATCTCACGAACCAAGAGCCTTCGGTACGAACGAAGGTCTTTTTCGATATAATCGCGTACACCTTCTCCGGCTGGCGAAGCGAGTGCTTCCCAATAAGCCAGCAGAAAGTGGCGCTCAAACTGACGACGCGTTGTGTTGCTCAGAAAAAGAACCGGCAGTTCGTCAGGCGGTGAGCCTAGGCGGATGGAATCTGGCTCAGAAAACGCATCCCAAAGTGCGCAAAAATAGGGTGTATTGAGCGGACTTCCCGTGAGCGCATCAACCCGCTGGATCTCATCCTTTGAAAGGTCATGGTGGTCCCCAAGGGCTTCGAGGCGTAGTACCGCGGATCTTGTTCGGGCCTCAATTTCGTCTCGCCGCTCTCGCTCAGACCCAGACGGGAATAATTTCCGTCCCTTTTGCGGAGCGGCAAGTTCGTTGTGTTGCCAATGTCTACCGAATGCCATTCCGAACGCCTTGGTCACCAAACCGAGTTGGCGCGCCGCAACATCTGGCGTTGCGGACTGGCGGCCGCGCAGAGAGGCGAACACGCCACCAGTTTCAAGAAATGCCTTAAGTGCCTCGATGTCCTTCTCATCGATTCCGCTGCTTTCCTTGGCGCTACTCGCCTTCAAGCCGAACTCGATGAGGTTGGCCAAGATGGAAATCGCGGTTGACAGGTCTGCCATGTTCGAGGTCCTCCTGATTCAGCGAGGGCTATGTTACAGGTTTGGAGCGCTCCTGACCATCGGTTTATGACGGCCTTGCGCCCCGCTGGAGACGACGCCCCCAACCCCTCCCCGCATCGGCCACGCGCGCGTCGCCCGCATCCACATCAGCAAGCGCCCTCGACCTCACCCCCTCCTCGACGTGCTCGACGCCGACAGCGGCGAGCTCGAGGCGCACCTCGCGTACGAGAGGGTCGCAACATCGACCTCGCCCTCGTGCGCCGGCTCTGCCTCTCGGGATCGAGACGCGCGTCTACCCCGGGCTCGCCCCGTTTGGACCGCGCGAGGAAAGGATGCAGATTGGCGGGATTGCGCGTCAGCCCGGGATTCGACGAGGAAACGCTGCTGCGCGTCCTCGGCTTGTTGCGTGATTCGGAGTCGCGCTGATGTTCACGCTCCCGCCCGCGTTGCGTATCTATGTGGCCACGACGCCCGCGGACATGCGCAAGAGCTTCGATGGCCTGTCGGCTGCCGTGGCGCAGATCATCGGCCAGGATCCCACCTCGGGCCACCTCTTCGTGTTCCGGAATCGTCGCGGGGATCAGATCCGCGTGCTGTTCTGGGACCGCACCGGCTATTGCATCATCGCCAAGAGGCTCGCACGTGGACGCTTCCACCTCCCCATGCCTGCGTCGCCTGCGGTCCGCCACCTCGAGGTCGACGCCGCCGAGCTGGGCCTGCTCCTCGAAGGCATCGATCTGAGCGACGCCCAGCGCCGCAAGCGGTTTCGGCTCCTCCCGCAGCCGCGGCAACACGCGTGAGGGCTCGTCCTCCGTAGCCAACGTCGCAGCGACGAGTAAACGCGCTCCCGCGTCCGCACGGCCGGACCATCGATCACGCCACCCACACGGCAAGCGCCCAGCGCGGCGGCGAACTCATGACCTCGCAGGCCAGCGCGAACTCGTGATCGCTGTCGAGATCGAGGATTTCTGCGGATCGGGATGGTTGTCTACAGCCGCCGCGCTGCGCACTTCGTCCTCTCCGCAGACGCCTCCGCGCTGCGGGATAGGGTACGCGAGCGGTACGTGCAGTGGATTCGCGAGGGAGAGGAAGACGACCGGCCTCACCGGCACCACGGACGAGCTGGGCCAGGCCGGTTATCCGCCGTTGGAAGACCTGCTCGGTAGTCCGGATCTGCCTTGGCTGGTGCTGGGAGAGTACCTGGAGGAGGAGGTCTTCACCGCCCTGCTTCCACCCGTGGCCGACCCCGCGACCGTCGCCGGAGCCTGGGCTATCGACACGGTGGATTCCGTCCGCCACGACCGGGGGTGTTCAAGCTCCTGCCGAACCCTTCGCCAGGGAGGCGGCGGAGAGGCATCACTGAGGCTGCCGAGGGGAGGTCGTGTGGCAAACCGTTGACGGGCTCCTCGCGACATGGTGCAACTGACCTATGGCAACGCCTGACGAACTACTCATGCCCTTCGCCCGGTCGATTCTCGCCAAAGCGAGCGCATTGCGAAGCATCGACTTGCTCCCAAACCAGCGGGCGCGCATCCTGGAATCCATTTCGGACGACATCAAGAAGTGCACCAACTTCATTGCGCCGCAAGTTAGCACGGCGGCTTGGAAAGAGGCAGAACGGCTGGGAGTAGATCTCTACTCCAAAAATTGGCACGATCAACCAGCGTTCGATGCTGGACGACAGACGTTCCACTTCGAGCATGTTCTTCCTGTCTCCGCGATCCGCGACGCATGCCTGGAGCTGAACTCCGAAGCAGCCATCTTCGATGTTCTGAAGAAATTGCGGGTTGCGTGGATTCTGAAGACAGAGGACGCTGAACTCACCGTCCTCCGAACCATTGTAACCCCCCGTCGGGCAGTGGGAGGGAAGGCATTCGTCGGCGGGGGTCGCGAGCAGCCGGCCTCGAACGCGACGACGCCCTCCTCGCCCTCGCCATCTTCCCGTATGTCTCCCAGCGCGACATCGACCACTGGGCCGGATGGTCGACCCTTCCAACTGCAAGCGAGTAGCTCACCGCGCCCTCAACATGTTGCTGCCCGGCAAGGCACAGACAAGGATTGAATAAGCAATATGGGTTCGTTGATCAGTCTGGGGCTTGCTTCCCTTGAGCTCGACTGGGGTAAGAACGACTTTTTCCGGAATCACTCTGCTCTCTTTCTCCCGGGTGACGTCAAGCTCGCCACGTACTATTACGCCGGTGGAATCACGGAGCAGAAGCGAGCGTTCGTCCGTTCCCTCCGATCGGTCGCTAGACGACTCGAAATGCTGGGCTACACTCTACAAGATTGCAAGCGACGCTACGATGAGGCAGTATCAGACGTACCGAGCTACTACCCCGCGCCTATCTTGTCATATGCCCAGTTCGCGAACGTGCTCAAGAACGTAAACGTCGGGGCCGTCGGCATTCCGGAGGAAGGAGACTACGATCTTGGTGAATACGCTTCCAAGGCGATTATGAATGACCCTCAGTTTACCAAGACCGAGCAGATCTTGGGGTCTATCCGCAGTGACGAGGGTACGTTTTTTGAAAATGTCGATCCGTACATCACGCTCCGGTTACTAGCAGAGAATCCACAAAACTTGAATCAGGACGTTGTCTGGCGAATCGCCGACGTGGTAGAGGGTGGTTGGGTCGAAGAGGATTCACTGTACGAAGGCGTTCCTCGCACGGAGTCCTGCCTAGTTGTAACGGAGGGCTCGTCGGATGGCGCTATCCTTCGTCATTCACTACCAGTCGTCGCGTCGGACATAGCTGATTTCTTCGATTTCGTCGACATGTCCGAGAATTATCCGTTTACCGGCACCGGGAACCTGTATCGATTCTGCCAAGGGCTGGCGCGGATTCGTATCCAAAATCGGATTCTGGTAGTGTTAGACAATGATACCGCGGGCAGGGAGGCCTACCAGAAGATTAAAAAGCTGAATCTGCCTCCACGCATGCACGTGGCGCTGCTACCCAGTCTGCTCCAATGCAAAGACGTGCGTGCCCTTGGACCATCAGGCGCACTTAGGGAGGACATCAATGGGAGGGCCGTGTCTATCGAGTGGTTCCTGGACCTCGCGTCGCCCGATAGCATGGATCCGACGATTCGCTGGACAAGCTACAATTCCGAGCTGGACGCCTACCAGGGAGAACTCCTCAATAAGGACTCGTACACGCGCCGATTCATTGAAGCCGTCAAGCGAGGGACAGAGTATGACTATTCCAAGCTTGACCGTCTCTGGGCTCACCTCGTAGCTGCTTGTACGGGAGCAGTTCCCTAACAGCCTGTGGAATTATCGTCGCGAGCGCCCCGGAGCTAGAGCAACGATCGGGTAGAAAGCCAGATCATTCCGAGCAGTTACGTGACGAGGATCGACAAGGCCAGACGGCTGTGCTCTACTGCGCGCGGCTCGCCCAGCCTGCACGGAATAGGTCTCCGCCAT
>NZ_SSMQ01000136.1 GCF_005144585.1 Polyangium fumosum
TGATGCCGCTGCCCGAGAGACCACCGGTAAGCCGTGTGCGGGAAATCCGCACGCACGGTTTGAACGGGAGTCTTGCCAGAACCATGCGCGGATGGTCGCGCAGAACAAGGTAGGATTTACCAATGCACTTGTCGCACTGCGTTTTCACGTAGAGCGAAGCCCATCCGGGATGGCACTCCTCGCGCCTGCGCCGATATACATTGTTGCCGACAATCGTAGTGGCGCATTGCGGATTGTAGGAATAAGAGCAAAAGCTGGAATGTCAAGCCTTGAGCTTGAGACATACGCCAGCTTTGTGCCTTCCCAAATCACCGCGCCATCGTTCGCTCGCGACCTCGAAAACGCACTAAGTGACACGTTCGACAAGACGCGCCAACTAAGCGATTAATTCTCCGACGACGGAGCGCGCGTAAACGCCGCCCAACTCGTTCGCTGAATAGAACACGATACACGATGGTCCGCGCGCGTCGCGCATGACGACGACGTCTAGCGTGTCATCTACCGATATCAGTTCTACGTCATACGTCGCAACCTCTGCGAACCCAATACCACATCGCCGTCCGAAGACTGCCCACGCGTCGACCCGAAGGCTGTTCTTAGGTGGGATTTTCGTCACAACGGCACCCCCGCGCTAGGACAATTCGTGTCCGATCGCCGCGCCGATTCTCCGCGTTTTCGGCGCGTTTTGTGGTACTTTCTGCCCATCGAACGGCGACGCGGTGAGGGCGCAGAGGGCGCCCGGGAGACCGTCGCCGGGGCGAGGAAGCCATGGGAGCGTCCTTGGATGGATCGAAGCGCCTGCGTGTCCTCTCCGCGCTCGTGGACGGCAACTCCGAGCGCGCCACGGCCCGGATCGCGGGCGTGGACCGGGAGACGGTCGGGCGCCTGTCCTTGCAGTTCGGCACCGGCGCGGTGCACCTCCACAACGGCCTCGCGCGACACCTTGCGGCGTCGCTGATCCAGGTCGACGAGATTTGGAGCTACGTCGGGAAGAAGCAGAAGCGAGTCACGCCCGAAGATCCGCCCTACGTCGGCGAGGCGTACACGTTCGTCGCCATGTCGGCCACGAGCCGCTTCGTCATCGGCTGGCACGTCGGCAAGCGAAACGAGGAGAGCGCGCGGGCGTTCATGGAGGATGTCCGCGCGCGCCTCTGCGTCATGCCCTCGATCGTGTCCGACGGCTTCGCCCCGTACATCGCCGCCGTGGGCGCGTCCTTCGGGCCCGGCGTCGACTACGCGCAGACGGTCAAGAACTACAGCCGCAAGGGGCGCCGCGACGATGACCACCGGTACGAGCCCGCACGCGAGGCGCACTTCATCACGAAGCGGGCGATCTTCGGCGCACCCGACCTCGACACGGCGAGCACCGCGTACATGGAGCGGCAGAACGGCACCATGCGCCACCACATCGGGCGCATGCGGCGCCTCTCGTACGCCTTCAGCAAGCGCCCCGAGAATCACCGCGCGGCCGTCTCCCTGGCCTACGTGCATTACAACATGTGCCATATCGTGAGCACGCTCCGCACGACGCCGGGAATGGCCGCGCACGTGACCGATCACCTCTGGGAGATGGAGGAACTCCTGGACGCGCTCATGACGGCCAAGCCGTGCGACCCGCCGGCCAAGGAAGCGCTGCGCCATCGGGAGCCCGAAGGCCCGGCGCGCGAGCTGCCCGGCGGGCGTGGGTTCCTGCGCCTGGTCGGCGGGGGCAAGGGGGCGGAGCCGCGTCCTCATGTCGAGCCCCCTCCGGTCGCTCCCGTGGCGGTCGCAAGCGCCGGGCCCGTGGCCGACGAGCGCGGCCAGCTTGACCTCTTCTCCTGGCATCCGAAGCCGCCCCCGAAGGGCCAGCTTTCCCTCTTCCCCGACGACGATCTCCGGTGAAAGTGGCCGGGCGGATGTCCCGCCACTTTCACCTCGTGGCCGGATCCAGCCACTACCGCTTGTCGGCAAGGGCCGGGGGCTTGGTCGACAGGGTCGCCGGGCTTGTCGGCAAGGGCCGGGGGCTTGGTCGTCAGGGTCGCCGGGCTTGTCGGCAAGGGCTGGGGTCCTTGTGACGAGCTCGCCGCGGTTGTCGGCAAGGGCCGGGGGCTTGGTCGACAGGGTCGCCGGGCTTGTCGGCAAGGGCCGGGGGCTTGGTCGACAGGGTCGCCGTGGTTGTCGGCAAGGGCCGGGGGCTTGGTCGTCAGGGTCGCCGGGCTTGTCGACAAGGGCTGGGGTCCTTGTGACGAGCTCGCCGGGCTTGTCGGCAAGGGCCGGGGGCTTGGTCGACAGGGTCGCCGGGCTTGTCGGCAAGGGCCGGGGGCTTGGTCGTCATGCTCGCCGTGGTTGTCGGCAAGGGTCGGGGCTCCGTCGGGTCCTCCCGTAATGACGGCAGTCGGGGTCCAAATGACGGCAGTCTGATCCGCCGCCCGAGGTCCCATCCCCTCGATGAGCCGTCCCGTTCAGGAGTATCTGCGATATCCCGGCAGCATGGCCAAACCTCTCGGCGCGTGTGCGCCGCTGTCAGACCCGGCGTTTTCCTTATGGCATCCTTTATCATGATCTCCGCGGGATGGCAGAAAGTGCTGCCAGGTTGTCCTTTCGGACAGCCTCCGGGGGAGCCATCCTGTCCCGGGTCAGGGCAGCGCTCCTCCGCGCCGGAGGGCGGCCCTTCCACAACGATCGAGAGGAACCCCCATGAATCAGCAGGATGAGGGCAAGCGTGATCTTTTGCCGAGCACGACCCACAAGCTCCAGATCGGCATCTTCGTGTGCCCAGGCTATTTCCCGGTCGATATCATCGGTCTGCAGACCGCTTTTGGTGTCTTGCCGGACGCCGAGGTGCACCTCGTCTGGAAGAACAAGGAGCCGATCACGGGCTTCCCGACGTTCCCGACGCGGGCCACCTCCACGTTCAGCGAGTGCCCGCGGGATCTCGACGTCCTCAACATCGGGGCGGTCCCCCCGGAGATCCTGGAGGACGACGAGTCGCTCGCGTTCATCGCCGATCGTGGCAGCCGCGCCAGGTGGGTGACCAGCGTGTGCGGCGGCTCGCTCGTGTTAGGGGCCGCCGGGCTGCTCCGGGGCTACCGCGCCACGTCGAACTTCCACGTCGTCGATCTTCTGGAGCACTTCGGCGCCACGCCGGTGCGGGGAGGACGCGTGGTGGAGGACCGGAACCGCCTCACGGCCGGGCCGGTCGTGGGGAGCCTCGAGATCGCCTTGCGCTTGATCCACGATCTGTGCGGCGAGGAGGTCGCCAGGGAGTCCGAGCTCCAGATGGAATATGCTCCGCACCCGCCCTACCGCACCGGTAGCCCCGAGCTGGCCGGTCCGGAGCTCACCACGAGGGCCCTCGCGAGGTTCGCGCCCGTGACCGAGATGGCGCGCAAGGCCGTCGAGCGATTCGTCGCTCGACGACCGGCCGCCTGAACCGCGAAGATGGGCACGATGTCGCCGCGCCAAAGGACGGCTCCCCTTCGTTCACCGCGCCGGGAGGCCGGCGCTCGGTCCGGCACGCGGCTGATTGCCATGGTCGGGTCCAAGGGCGCGGCGGCCATCGATATCGTCGGACCGATGGAGGTGTTCAACACCGCGACGCTCGTGCAGGCGGAGCGCGTCCCCGGACGTCCGCCGGCGTATCGCGTGGAGCTCCTCTCGGTGGATGGAGGCGTGATCGGCAGCGGGCAAGGGCCGAAGCTGGTCGCCGATCGATCGATCGCAGACGCGACCTCGGGCATCGATACGGTGCTGGTCGCGGGCGGCTTCGACATGGACACCGCCATGCGCGACGCGCGGCTCCTCGGCTGGCTCTCCGCCATGAAGCCCAGGGTCCGGCGCCTCGGCTCGGTCTGCGCGGGCGCGCTGCTCCTCGCCGCGGCGGGGCTCCTCGACGGGCACCACGCCACCACGCACTGGCGCGCGGCCAGCCGGCTCGCCCGGGAGTTCCCCGCCGTGGAGGTCGAGCCGGACGCCATCTTCGTCCGTTCCGGCGACATCTACACCTCGGCCGGCGCCACCGCTGGAATGGACCTCGCGCTCGCGCTCGTGGAAGAGGACCTGGGCCACGAGGTCGCGCTCGCCGCCGCCCGGCTCCTGGTGATGTTCCTGAAGCGCCCCGGTGGGCAGTCGCAGTTCAGTCAGCCCCTCTCTGCGCAGATCGGTCTCACCGGTCGACTCGGGGACGTGGTCGATTGGATCGTCAACCATCTCTCCGCGGACCTGCGCGTCGAGGCGCTCGCGGCGAGGGCGTGGATGAGCCCGCGGACCTTCGCGCGCGTCTTCGCCGCGGAGGTGGGTACCACGCCGGCGAAGTTCGTGGAGACCTGCCGGCTCGAGCAAGCGCGTGCCCACCTGGAGATGGGGAGCGCGACCATGAACGAGGTCGCGCACGCCTCCGGCTTCGGCTCGGAGGAGCGGATGCGACGGGCCTTTCAGCGGGCCCTCCGGGTGACGCCGGAGGACTACGCCAGGCGATTCTCCCGTCGGGCCGATCGCCGAGGGGCCCCTCCAGGTACGGAATCACCACACCTCGCCTCCGATCGGTCGCTCCAACACCCGGGGCACGACGCCAAAGGGATCCCGCCGATGGGGATGGGCCGAGGGGCGCCTTAGAGTTCGCTTAAATTTCTCGCGCGCTCGACGCCTCCACGCGCAGTCGCCCTTGGTCGCCTCTCGAGGCCCCGACCAACCCGTAGGGCAGCCCATGTGCGCTGCTGCTGCGGAGGATCTCCTAAGGACAATTTAAGGGGCCCCCAGAGCGCGGACACTCCACGCTCGTCGGGCTTCCACGGGATACGCCATGCAACGCAGCGCGCTCCTTGGCAGGCAATCCTGGTTTGTTTGTCCTCGATGCGGGGGTTCTGCGGAGCACTCCCCGACGGCCTCTTCTTCGTGCAATTCGGCAAGGGCGCGGCGCGCGCCCCAGGAAAGGTTCGGGAATGTTGTTTTCAAGTGCATCTCGGCATCGCGCCGCTCGCCTGGAACAGGCGAGCGCGAGCCGCTGCGTATCCCCTTCGACGCGGGGAGGTTTGCCGGGGCAGGCGCGCTCGACACGCTGGTTCGGGGTGATCCTGGCGCTTGGGCTCGTAGGGTGCCTGGCCGATACCGGTGACGAGTCCGGCCAGGTGGTCGCTCCCAGCGAAGAGGGCGCAACGTCCACCGACACGGCGGCTTTGGAGGCCACGGAGGATACGCAGACCTGTGCATCCGGCTTCGCCTACAGCTTTGCGTGCCACTCCATGCAGCCGACCGCCGTCTGCCCCCAGACGGGCACGACGCCGTGCTCGCCCTACGAGAGCGACTACGATCCGGAATGCTCCATCGCGTCGTACGGGCAGCGCCAGGAGCACCTGACGCTCACGGGAGGTTACAAGCAGGTCAAGGTCTGCACGCCGGACGAAGGGGGCGGCCCGCCGGTGTGCGACTGGGAGCCGCGGGCCATCCTGCACACGTCGTGCGTCGAGCACGCCGAGAGCGAGATCGCGCGGCTCTGGCACGGCGACGCGGCGATGGTGACATACACCGCGAATCAGGGGCCCATCCTCGAGCATTACCCCACGAAGCCCTCGGCCAGTTGCGACATCACCTATGAGGGATGGCTCTCCCTCGCGCGGCCCGTCCATGGGTCCTGCCGCCATGCGAACCACCCGCTGGCGCCCTCGTCCGAGTGCGGGACGGAGCTGCGAAAGAGCGCTCCAGGCTCCACCCTCGCACAGGCGAAGCAGGAGGCGCAGAGCGCCTGGGAGGTGCTGGGCGGCGTTGGGCCCGTCCCCCTGAGCACCGAGCCCTTCTGCCCGAGCAACCTGGGCACGCTGCCCACGGATCGGCAGAACGGCGAGACGCCGGGCGTCATCGAAGGTGCGGCCAGCGTCTCGCCCACCGGCGCGGCGCAGTACTCGATATCGCTCTGGGTGCCCGAAGGGCGCGCCGGGCTCGCGCCCGAGCTCGAGCTTTCCTACTCCAGCCAGGGCGGCAATGGCCTGCTCGGCGTGGGCTTCTCGCTCTCGGGCCTTTCGCAGATCACGCTTTGTCCCAAGACCATGGCGCAGGACGGCGAGGCGCAGGACGTACAGTTCAGCTCCGACGACCGTTTCTGCCTCGATGGCCAGCGGCTGGTCGCCGTCCATGGCCCCTACGGGGCCGTCGGCACCGAGTACCGCCTGGAGAACAATCTTTTCACCAAGATCGTCGGCGTCGGCTCTTTCGGCGGCGTCGGGCCGGAGATGTTCCGCGCCTATCTGAAGGACGGGCGCATTCTCACCTTCGGCGGCTCGGGCAAGTACCTCGGCGGCCTGCGGGTGTCCGTCGCGCGCACCAGCAGCGGGCCGGTCGAGTCGGTCGAAGGCGAGCATTACGCCTGGCCCGTGGCGCGCATGGAGGACCGCGCGGGCAACTACATCGACTATGACTACGCCACTTCGGTGGTCAACGGCGCAGAGCTGTGGCCGACGCAGATCCGCTGGACGGGCAACACCGGCGCAGGGCTCGCGCCGCAGCGTTCGGTGCGCTTCGTCTACGAGGAGCGCCCCGACATCCAGGAGAATTACGTCAACGGGCTGAAGATCCGCTCGCCGCGGCGCCTCAAGCGCCTGGAGATGTGGGGCCCGAGTCCCAACCAGCCCGCGCTCCTGCGCTCCTACGACTTCGCCTACGCAAACACGTCCATCTCCGGCCTCAGCCAATTGAAGCAGGTGAAGGAGTGTGATGGCACCGGTGCCTGCAAGCGCCCCACCACGTTCGAGTGGACGCAGGGAAGCTGGGACTTCGAGCGGGAGGATGCGATGATCTCGTTGGAGCCCATCACCAACGGTTCCACGCAAGCCTCCGTCGTGGATCTCTTTGCCGCGAAGGTCGACCCGTACGATTGGGTGGACCGGCTGATCCTCCACTGGAGCAACGGGCGATGGACCGCGGACGGAAAGTTGATCCTTGAGGACGATGACCCCACCATCTCCGACGTGTCGCCGCGCTTCGCGGACACCAACGCGGATGGCAGGGCCGAGATGTTCAAGGTCGCTGTCCCCGAGGGCGGCGGCCCGAAACGCTGGATGCGTTTTGATGCTGGCAATGGGTCGCAGTGGTGGGACGGCATGGACGGGGAGTCGTCCACCATGTGGCAGTCCTTCACCGAGCCCCATGACCCGCCCTTGTACTTCGCGGATCTCGAGGGCGATGGGCTGCCGGAGGCGCTGCGCGTCGTCAAGACGCCCGAGGCGTTCATCTGGGCCTTCCGACCCAACACCCAAGGCACGCTGGGCGAGTACTTCCAGTTGCCCAACCTCCGCGCTCCCTGGGCCAACGACGGATTCGCGCAGGCGTATTCGGCGCACATCGAAGGCACGGCCCGCACGTCGCTGCTGATCGCCGAGAAGGACGCCTTTGCCGACGGCAAGAACTACCTGACTGCGCTGGAGCTGCGAGGCGGTAACCTGTGGGAGCATCCCACGACGCTCGAGGCCTTCACCGAGGGCCAGCCCAAGCCGCGCTACTGGTTCGCCGACATCAATGGCGACGGGCTCGCAGACGCGCTGCGCTTCACGCCGGAGGGCGGCGCGCCCGTGGTGCACATCAACACTGGCAACGGCTTCCGCGCCGGCGAGTCGTACTACATCGCGGTTGGCTACCAGGCGGGCCGCTTCTACCCGTGGCAGAAGCAGGATCCGCCGGGCATCTACACGGTAGATCTCAATTTCGACGGGAAAGAGGACGTGCTGATCGCACAGAAGTACGGGCCCGACGGCCAGTCGCGCGATCACTGGGTGATGATGCAGTCGACGCGCTACGGCTTCGAGGGGCGCATTCTCCTGGACGTGCCGCTCGGCACCGTCGGTCTGCCCATCCTCGCCATGAACACGGCCAAGTTCGTCACGCTCGGGGATTTCAACAACGATGGGCTCACGGACATCCTCCAGTCCGAGACGGTGAACGGCTCTCGCCGCGTGGTGAAGTACCTGCGAAAGGGGCCGCGACCCGACGTGCTCACGGCGGTGCGGGACGGCAACGGCGCGCGCGCCGAGTACAGCCACCAGACACGGCAGCGGACAGGTTATTACTTCGTCTCCAGGCCCATATGGAATCCAAACTCCTGGCCGATAAAGGGGCAGTTGGCGAACGCTCCGACCTCGCTGTGGGTGGTGAACGAACTGCGCCTGGATGACGGGCAAGGCGGCCTCAACCGTTATACCTACAAGTACAGCGAAGGGTACATCGACCGCCTGCGCGGCTTCCTTGGCTACCTGGCCTACACCGTCACGGACGAGCAGACGGGCGCCGTCGTCTACACCGAATACGACCTATCCCACGCGTCGCGCGTGGGCACGGCCTACCCCCTGGCCGGTAGGCCCGTGTATTCGCGCAGTTGGGTGAACCTCGCGACGGGCTGGACGCACATCACGGAGACCTCGACGCATTACGAGGTGACCCAGGAAGCGAACGGTCGCGTCTTTTTCGCCTGGCCACAACGCATCCAGCGCGTCGACGTCCGGCTGCCGCCGGGGCAGACGCACCGCATGCCAGAGTACAATAACCAACGGTATAGCTGGCTGCCCGGGGAGACCCCGCCCCCCCTCTTCAAAGACGTCGAGATCACCACAGGGACCGACGTGGAGCAGGTCTACGACGCCGACGGCAACCTCACCTCTCAGCTCACCAAGCGCCTGTACGGCGGGCAGTATACCGGCGAGGAGCAGCAGATCACGACGACCTTCAAGCCGAGGGACGCGGCGAACTGGCTCATCGGCCTGCCGGACATGCGCTACACCACCCATCGCATGGACGCGAGCACGGCCGCGACGCGCACGGTCGGCTTCGATTACTATCCCACGGGCCTGCTGAAGACGGAGACGGTGGAGCCCTGGGGCCATCTGGCCGCGTACCTGCGGACGGAGTACCAGCGCAATACCTTCGGCCTGCCCATGCAGGTGACGGCCACCAACTTCAGGGGCCAGAGCCGCGCCGACTCCATCAGCTACGACAGCCTGGAGCAGATGTTCCCGACCACGGTCACCAACGCGCTCGGGCACACGACACAGACCGAGTACCACCCGGGCCTCGGCGTGGTGACGGCAGAGACCTCGCCCAACGGGCTTCGCACCGAGTCGCAATACGACGGCTTCGGCCGGCTACGCGTCGCCGACAGCCCTGACGAGGCGGACACCACGCTGCATTACGGCTGGGGCAGCGATGGCCTCGCCGAGATCCTCACGCAGCATGCCGACGGCAGCAGCAGCCTGCTGCGCCTCGATAGGCTCGGCCGCGAGGTGGAGACCCGCACGACCGGCTTCGATGGTCAGCCGGTGAGCCAGCGCAAGGTCTACGATGCCCTCGGCCGGCGCACGGCTGTCTCCGTGCCACGCAGGAGCGACGAGCCCGAGCAGTTGACGAGCTTCGCTTATGACAAGCTCGGGCGCCTGCTTCTCGAAACGCATCCGGATGGCACCAAGGTCGAGCACGTGTACTCCGCCGATCGCACGGACACGATCGACGCACGGAATGCCGTCTCCTACGTGCTTTACGACGCCGCAGGCCGCGTGGTGGAGAGCGCGGAAGGAGCCTTTGGAAGCGCGACCTTGCGGACCCGTTATGTCTACGCTCCCTTCAACCTGCCGAAGCAGGTCCAGATATTCGAGGGCGCGGAGGTGCGCCAGACGAGCAAATTGGGGTACGACATCCTCGGCCGCCGCACGCTGCTCGAGGAGTATTATGGCGCCAGCGCCACCGCGGGCTACCGCGAGCAATCGGTGTACGAGGACGGCCTCGGTCGGCGCGTGCGCGACATCAACGCCGAGGGGGAGACGATTTCCGACTTCGACGTGCTCGGGCGCATCGTGCACAAGGACAGCCCCGACTTCGACGTCGACTACACCTGGGATAACGCGCCCGGCGCGGGTGTCGGCCGCCTCGCCACGTACCTCAGCTTCGACGAGGGCGTGCGGGTGGACTACAGCTACGACGCGTTTGGTCACCTGAGCCAGTCGTCCTGGGATGTGGCCGATCCGCTCGTCTACGGCGCGCGCAACACGCACGTGGTCCATTCCTCCTACGACGGGTTCGGCCGCCTGGCGGAGGTTGCGTACCCCGAGGTGCCGAACCACGCGCGCTTCTTCGCACGCTACGGCTACAACGACTTCGGCCACCTGAAGGAGGTGACCGACGGCAGTGGCCAGCTTTTCTGGCGCGCCGAGGGGATCAACGCCCGCGGCCAGCTCACCGACGAGCGATTCGGCAATGACGTGACCTCGCATCGCGTCTTCGACCCGCTCCGACACGTGCTGCGTCAGATCAACACGCAGAACAGTGCGAACGAGGCCGTGCAGCAGCTCGGCTTCGACTTCGACGCGAATGGCAACCTGACACGGCGCACGGACGGCGTGGCCCAGCTGCACGAGAGCTTCGGGTACAACCCATCCCTCAATCGGCTCGAGAGCTGGTCGGTGGCGCCGCTGCAGGCGCCGGAGAGCCCCTTCGCGACGCACAACTTCCACTACGACGGGCTCGGCCGACTCTACGCCCGCGAGGTGCTCTTGGGCGACCCCGCCAAGGCGCTGACGATCGACTACGACGACTCCGGCGCGCACAACCCCTATGCGCCGATCAGCTCCACCCTCGGCAGCTACGACTATGACGCCAACGGCAACCAGATCGAGGGGCCGCAGCGCCACGTGAACTACACCGCGTTTGGCCTGCCCCGGCAGATCAGCACCTGGACCACGACCACCCGTTATCACTATGGTCCCGGGAACAAGCGCCTGCTGAAGAACGCGAGCAGCGGCGAGGTGACGACGTACATCGAGGACCTCTACGAGCGGCGGTATCGGACCGACGCGGTCGCGCACGTCTTCCACGTGGTGGCGGGCGGCCGCAGCGTGGCCGAGGTGGTCTGGAAGGAGCAGGGCGGCAGCATCCTCGACGAGGAGGTCAACTACCTGCACGACGATCACCTGGGCTCGCCAGCAGCGATCACCGATGAATCGGGCGCGGTCAAGGAGTACCTGCGCTTCGACCCCTTCGGCGCGCGCGCCGACGTCGACAATCCCGCGCTGCCCGCAGGCGCGGTCGCCAGCGGTGACGTGCGCCAGGGCTTCACCGGGCACGAAATGGAGGACGAGCTCGGCCTCATCAACATGAAGGGGCGTATCTACGACCCGAAGAGTGGCCACTTCCTCAGCCGCGATCCGATGGTGCAGTCGCCCTTCAGCCCGTGGTCGTACAACCGCTACGCCTACGTCGGCTACAACCCGCTCTCGGTCACCGATCCCACCGGCTTCGCTGGCGATCCGACGCACGGCGGCGACGTTTGTTACCCCTCGTGTCCCACGGACCGTGGCGGCAGCGATCCCACGATCGGCATCCCCATCCCCACCCCCTTCGGGGTCATCGTGATAACGGTGTCGATCGACGTCGGCTCGGGTGGCGGCTCGAATGGCAGCAAGGGCCCCAACCGAGGCGGTGGCTCGCCTCAACGCGCCGACGAGAACGGCGGCCCGGCGACCGAGGATGCCGGGCCCATGCAGGGCGGGCAGTCCCATGGCGGCGACGCTCGGTCCGGGTGGCAAAAGTTCAAGGACGGCCACTACTTCGGCACCGGTTTTGGCGAGGACGCGGCCATGTATTATGCCAACCTGACGACGAATCCCGACGCCACGGTCGGCGATCTCGTCGTCGGCTGGACCGGTGGGCTCTTCTCCTCGCTCTGGACGCGGGACACCTACTTCGATACCGCTTCCACGCTCATGACGGCCGGGGGGCTCAACAACCTCCTCAAGAATGCAGCAAAGGGCGCGTCAGAGGGGTTGCTCTCGGCGTGCAAGGGCGGAAACTGCGCGGATTTGATCAACTGCTTCGTCGCGGGGACGCCCATCCTGACGCCGGACGGTGCCCGCGCCATCGAGAGCCTCCAAGCGGGCGAGATCATCGTCTCGCGGGATATCGAGACACCTCCGGGAGCGTGGCAATCCCCCTCGGCGGCCGCGATCCTCAGCGAAGCGCGTCGGAGCGACGACGCCGATCGACCCTTCGACGGCGAGGCGCGTGCGCCGAGCTTCGACGACGTCGTCTGGGTGCTTGCTCATGAAGGGCGCCGGGCGTCGCACGGGGTCCTGCGGGAGGTTCGCGCCGGCGCGCGTGTGGCCTTCCAAGGACGTGTCTACGAGACGCGGCGCAGTGGCAAGGGCCTGGAGATCCGGGCGACGGGCGAGACGCTGCAGCGCATCCGGCAGACCATGCGACACGGTGCCACGCGCCTGGTCGAGTTGACCGTGCGGACCTCGCGGGGCGAGCACCGGCAGGTGGGCACGGCGGAGCACCCGTTCTACGTGCCGGCGCGCCGCGCCTTCCTCGCCATGACCGAGCTACAGCCGGGGATGGCCCTGCTCGGTGAGGGGGACCAGCCGGTCGAGGTCGTCGCGGTGCAGCCGCGAGCGACTTCGGACGAGGTCTTCAACTTCGAGGTCGAGGGGACGCATACGTACTTCGTGTGTGACAGCGCGGCGTCCGGCTGCGAGTTGGTGCACAACACCTGCGCGCCGAAGCCCGGAGTGCCTCAGATGGTCACGCCGAAAGGTGGTGGCGCACCACGCCAGTGGACGCCCTCCGGACGCCAGATCATCGAGGAGCCTGCGGTTTCCAAGGCGCTCGACAAGCTCAGTCCAGAGGTGCGCCAAGGCGTTGATGATGCGCTCGGGAAGCTCGCCTTCGACAAGCCCGGGCTGAATCAGCACGCGCTAAGAGCGAACCGAGCAGGGCAGTGGGCCATGGATATTCGGGGCATGGGGGGGGGCCGCGGAGCCGGTCGTATCATCTACGAATACCTCGAGGACGGGGCCATCAGGCTCGTCGAGGTGCTGACCAAGCACAACTACTGATCCCTGTACGACACCCTGCCGGAGGGCGTCGCCTCGCTCGAGGACGCCCTCCGGCAGCCTGAGCCCCCTCCGCCTTGGCTGCCAGCCCAGGCGGTAGAGGCGATGCTGGACGTTCCAGAAGCCGTCCCCTGCCTCTCGGAGTCATCTGGGAAGCGCTTCGCTGGGGCGTTGCCCCAGGCCCCACCCGGGGCTGTCCGCCCCGGGACCCGGACCAGCGAGGCGCTGGACCCAGGGTCGATGAACTGCGCATCGCGCAGTTCATCGAACGGGCCGAGTCAAGACCACGAGCGACCCCCCCACCAAGACGGCAGC
>NZ_SSMQ01000137.1 GCF_005144585.1 Polyangium fumosum
AACGCCTAGCTCCCGCAGCAGAGATGCTGCGCGTCCTCAGGGAGAATGGGCTCGTAAGATGAGACCAGTGCTCAGGGCCGTGCCTGGTCCGGGTCGAGGGGCGGACAGCCCCCGCGGGGTCCGGGGCAGCGCCCCGGCGAGACGCCCCTCGGTTCACGCTGCCTTGTACACGAGCACCGGCCGGAGCCTGCGCACGATGCGGACGAGCTCCCGCTGCGCGCGCATCACCGCGGAGATGTCCTTGTATGCGCTCGGCGCTTCCTCGCGCAGCCGATCGGCGATGCGGTGGTCGAACCAGACGCCTTCGGCTTCGCGGAGGAGCTGCCGCTGCCCGATGCGCTTGCGCGCCTCGGAACGTGAGAGCGCTCGGCCGGCGCCGTGCGCTGATGAATCGAGCGACTCGGGGTGGCCGCGGCCTTCGACGTGGAAGCTCTCGCTTCCCATCGAGCCGGGGACCACGCCGGGCTTGCCGGCCGGCAGGCCCATCGCGCCTTTTCGATGGACCCAGAGGTCACGCCCGCCGTGTGCTTCGCGCCGCACGTGGTTGTGGTCGACCTCCACACGCGAGCTCGGGTCGGCCTCGATGCCGAAGAGCTCGCCGAAGAGGCCGATGGCTGCTTCGATCATGCGCGCCCGGCTCGCCCTCGCATACCGGGCGGCCCATTCCGCGGCGGCGAGGTAGGCCCGGCCGGCCTCGCTGTCTGCTTCGAGAAACGCGAGCCCGGAGGGATCCTGCTCCGCGTGACCCTCGAAATGGTGCCGGATGGCCGGACCCATCGCGCGGGATCCCGAATGCACGAGCAGCCAGAGCGCCTCCTCGTCGTCGCGCTGCACCTCTAGAAAATGGTTTCCCCGGCCGAGCGTGCCGAACTCTAGCCGGCCCTCGCGCCGCTTCAGGGATTCGAGCGCGCCGTCGCCGATCGGCGCCTCCCGCAGCTCGTCCGGCAGCTCCGGCGCTGCTGCGGCCGGGTGCAGGACGTGCGGAATGTGCTGGTAAAACCCCGAAAGCAGCCGCGCCGCTCGGTCGCGATCCGCGAGCAGGTCGGCGTCTGCCCGGAGCCGCACGGCCACCATTCCGCAGCCGATGTCGCCTCCCACGGCGGCCGGCAAGATCCGCTGCGTCGTGGCCGTCACCGTGCCCACGCAGACCTCCTCGGCGACGTGCGCGTCCGGCATGACTGCGACGTGCACGACATCGAAGGTCCGCGTGAGCCGCGCGAGTGCCGCGCGAAGCTCGGCGCTTGTTCCGTCGGGGAGGAACGTCGCGACGTGTGCAATCACGAAATACCTCCCGTCTCCGGCGGCAACACGCGGAAGGTCAAGGTCGGCACGCGTTTCCGCGTGATCGCGCTCGCTACCTCCGCGCGTAGATACCCGGCCACGTTCTCCAGCCGCGCTGCCACTTCGTCCGGCGACGCGCCCCGCGGTGCCTGCACGATCACCGCGAGCCTCCCTGCGTCGGGGGCGGGCTCCACGTCGGCCACCCACACCTCGAGGAGGACGTCGTCCTCGATTCCGGCGAGCGCCTCGCTCACCGCTTCTTGCACTTGCCGGCAGAGCTGGCGCTCTTTGCGCTCGACCTTCCGGTCCTCCGCCGCTCCAAAAAAGGAATCTGCATCCCGAGCGGAGCCAGCGCGGCCCCGCGAACGATCTCTCGTCATTCCATGCTCCGACTGCGTGACGAACCTGTGCCTGCCGCGTGTCTCGCGGCGCGCTTCGTTCGGTCCGGGTAGGAGCCTCGCCGGCGTCAGCGGGACGTCGGGGCGAGGCTCATCGTCGCAATCGGTCGCATGACGGGCCTCCTTCGGGAGAGCTAAGATGCACGAAGACCAGGAGAAAAGCAAGGGAGCCTGCGCGGGCGACCCCATGCATTTCGACGCGTCCACCCACGCGCCACGAAACGCGCCATGGCCGCCTCTTCGACGTATTCTCCGCCCACCAGCTCGCGTGTTTGCCGCGCTGGGATGCGCTGGATGCCGAGCGCGAACGTACGCCGGTCGCGCGTGGCCTTCCCATTGCAAGCGGGACGCACGCGGGGCGGCGGGATCGCCGCCCGACGACGCGGGAGGCACGTCATGGCGCGTGGGTGGAAGCGCGGGGCGGTGACGCTCGGCATCTGGATGGGGTTGATCGGCGCGGCATTCGCGCAAAACGGAGCCGGCAGTGGCGCGGGCCAGAGCAGCGGGGCAGGGCAGGGGCAGGACGATATCGACAACCAGGGGACGCAACGCGGCCAGCCGCCCGGCACGCGCACCACCCCCTACGTCTGTCCGCCGGGCGATGAGCAACTGGGCGAGGGGTTGGCTTGCCCACCGGAGGGGATGCCCGGGTCGCCTCCCGGGCCGGGTGCGATACCTCCGCAGCCGGACACACAACCGCCTCCCCCGGTCCCGAAAGCGCCTCCCCCGGTCCCGCGGGATACCCCCCGCGGGGGATCACCTTCCGGAGCAGGGGGATCACTTCCTGGACCAGGGGGATCATCTCCCGGACCGGGGGGATCACTTCCCGGAGCAGGGGGATCACTTCCTGGACCGGGGGGATCACTTCCCGGAGCAGGGGGATCACTTCCTAGACCGGGGGGATCACCTCCCGGAGCAGGGGGATCACTTTCTGGGGGGCAAAATGGCGCGCCCGGAGGCGGCGGCGGCCGTTAAACGGGCGGTTGGCTACTTGGGAGGGGGCGCGGGGAGCAAAATTTCGACCTTCGTTCCCTCGAGGAGCTGCACGTTCGCGAGCTTCACGACGCGCTCGGTCCCGTCGAGGCCGGTCGAGATGAGGATCGTCGCGCCCGTGTCGCGCTCGACCGTGATGGGTACGAAGCGGATCTTGTTCTCCGCGTCGACGACCGCCACGCGGAGCCCCTTCGCGTCGTTGTAGAGCGCGGTCGCAGGCACCTCGAGCACCCGGTGCGGCAAGGGCAGGGTGAGCGAGACCTCGGCATACATGCCCGAGAGGAGCTTGTTGTCCGGGTTCGGTACGCGCACCTCCGTGTTCATCGTGCGCGTCGCCGCTTCGAGCGCGCCCGAGGTGCGCGCGACCGTGCCCTCGAAGTTCTGCCCCGCGAACTCCCGCACGGAGACCATGGCCTTCGCGTTCGCCTTCACGCTCGGCGCGATGTCCTGCGGGACGCCCACGAAGACGCGCACGGGGTCGGTCGCGGCAATGCGGAAGAGCGGCGTGCCGTTGCCCGACGAGACGAGCGCCCCCCGGTCGATCGACCGAGACACGACCGTGCCCGCGAAGGGCGCGACGATCTTCGCGAACCCCTTCAGATCACGGATGCGCTGGATGTTCGCCGACGCCGACGTGATGGAGGCCTGCGCCACCGTCACGCTCGCCGCGTCGACCCGCGCTTGGCCCTGCCGCTGGTCGAGGTCCTCCTGCGAGGCCACGCCCGCGGGCACGAGTTTTTCGTACCGCGCGAGGTTCGACTTCGACAGATCACGGCTCGCCTCGGCCCGGAGCAGCGCGGCCCGGGCCTGCGTGAGCTCGGCGTTCGCCGCCGTGAGCTCCCGATCGAGCTCGGGCGTATCGATCTCGGCGAGGACCTGCCCCTCCGTGACCTTGTCGCCGATGTCGACGTTCCACTTGCGCACGTAGCCGTTGACGCGCGGGTAGACGACCGTCTCTTCGAGCGGCCGGATGCTGCCCGGCAGGACGAGCGAGCGATCACTCGACGTGGCCTTCGGCGTGAGGACCTCGACGCGCGGCGCCGTGGTCTCGGCCGCCTTCACGTCCGCTTCGAGCGCCGCTCGTGCGTTCCGGCGGGGCAGGTAGGTCACGGCAAAGACACCCCCGAGCACGAGGGCGAGCGCCGTGCATGCGGCGATCACCTGCGTCCGGGAGAAGGCCGCGGGCGGCGGCAGATCAAAACCGAGGTCGTCGGCCTTCGGGGTCGACGTGGGATCTTGGATGGGATGCGACTCGTTGGGGCTCATAGCGACTCCGTCAGCGGATCCGTCATGGGCGCCTTCTTGCGGAGGATGCTGTACATCACCGGCACGAAGAAGAGCGTGGTTACCGTCGCGAGGAGGAGGCCGCCGATGACCGCGCGGCCGAGGGGTGCGTTCTGCTCGCCGCCCTCGCCGAGGCCCGTCGACATGGGGAGCATGCCGATGATCATGGCGAGCGCGGTCATGAGAACAGGCCGGAGGCGCGTCATGCCTGCGGCGAGGGCTGCTGACGTTGCGTCACGTCCGATCGCTCGTTGGTCGTTGGCGAAGGTCACGACGAGGATCGAGTTCGCCGTGGCGACGCCGACGCACATGATCGATCCCATGAGCGCGGGCACGCTCAGCGTGGTGCGCGTGAGGAAGAGCATCCACGCGATCCCCGCGATGGCGCCCGGCAGGGCCATCAGGATGACGAAGGGATCGAGCCACGACTGGAAGTTCACGACCATGAGCAGGTACACGAGCACGATCGCGAACAGGAGGCCGTAGCCGAGGCCGCGGAACGAGGAGTCCATGCTCTCGACCTGCCCCGTCACGGTGACCTTCGTCCCGCGCGGCAGCTCGCCTTTCATGCCGTCGACGAGCGTCGAGACGGCGCTCGCGACGGAGCCGAGGTCGGTGCCCTCGACGTTCGCCTGGACGTCGTAGGTCCGCGCCACGTTGTAGTGCGTGACGTTCACGGGCCCGGTGCTGCGCTGGACCTGCGCGACGTTCGAGAGGAGCTGGGGCCTCCCGTCGCCGGTCGAGAGCGGCGTCGCGTTGAGGGCGTCGACCGAGCCCACCGCGTACTGGGGCGTCTGCACGGCGACGAGGTACTGCACGCCGCGTTTGTCGAGCCAGTAGCTCGGCGAGACCTGCCCGCTCGACGAGAGCGAGACCAGGATGTCGCTGGCGACGTCACGTTGCGTAAGGCCCATCTGGTCGGCCATCGTCCGGTCGACCTCGATGCGGAGCTGCGGCCGGCGCATGACCTGGGCGAGGTGGACGTCGACCGCGCCGGGGATCTGCTTCATGCGCGCGACGAGGTTCTCCGCGACGGCGTACGTGTCCTCCTCCTTGCCGATCGGCCCGACGACGCGGACGTTGATGGGGGCGGGGAGGCCGAAGTTCAGGACCTGCGTCGTGATGTCGGGCGGGAGGAAGAAGAAGGTGGAGTCGGGGTAACTCGCGTTGAGCTTCTCGCGGAGCTTCTGGACGTACGCCTCGGTCGGCGCGTGGCCCTTCTTCAGCGAGATCAGGATCTGCCCGTCGGCCGAGGAGATGAGCGCGCCCTCGCTCAGCGAGAGGTTGATGCCGCTCGCCGGGATGCCGATGTTGTCGATCATCGTCTCGATCTCGCGCGGGGGGATGACCTCGCGGATCGTGTCCTCGATGCGGGCGAAGTGATGCTCGCTCTCTTCGAGGCGTGTGCCCGGCGCGCCGCGGACGTGCAGCTTGATGAGCCCCGCGTCGACGCGCGGGAAGAAGTCGCGGCCGAGGAGCGGGAAGAGCGAGACGGACGCGGCGACGAAGACGAGGAAGCCGCCCACGAACGCGACGCGGTGCGCGAGCGCCCACGCGAGGAGTTTTCCGTAGGACGTCCGCAGCCGATCGAAGGCGTGGTTGAACCGCACGAAGATGCGGCCGAACACGCTCTTCGGCGCCTCGTGATGGCCGGGCGCGTGTTCCTCGGCCTCGCGCGCCAAGAGGAGCCGCACGAGCGTGGGCACGAGCGTCCGGGATAGGACGTACGACATGAGCATCGCGAAGACGACGGCCAGCGCGAGCGGGATGAAGAGCGACTTCGCTGCGCCCGTGATGAACGCGACCGGCACGAACACGATGCAGATGCACAGGGTGGAGACGAGCGCGGGGACCGCGATCTCCTGGGCGCCGTCGACGATCGCGCGGATGAACGTCTTCTTCTGGCCGAGGTTTCGGTGGATGTTCTCGATCGCGACCGTGGCGTCGTCGACGAGGATGCCGACGGCGAGCGCCATGCCGCCGAGCGTCATCGTGTTCAGCGTGTGGCCGAGGGCGTTCAGGATGATGATGGAGACCAGGATCGAGAGCGGGATCGAGAGCACGACGATGAGCGTGCTCCGAAAGCTCCCGAGGAAGAGCAGGATCATGAGCGCCGTCAGCACCGCGGCGATGAGCGCCTCGTGCACGACGCCCTCGACGGCCGCGCGCACGAAGAGCGATTGATCAAAGAGGAGCGTCGCCCGGAGGTCCTTGGGCAGCTTCTCCATCGTCCCGGGCAGCATCTCGCGGATGCGCCCGGCGACGTCGAGCGTGCTCGCGTTGCCGCCCTTCAGCATGGTCATGAGCACGCTGCGCTGGCCGCCGACGTGCACCATGCTTTGCTGCGGCGCATTGCCGTCACGGATGTTCGCGACGTCCCGCACGTAGATCGTCTTGCCGTCGACGGTCTTGAGCGGCAGGTTGCCGAGCTCCTCGAGCGCGGCGGGGCTCGAGTTCATGATGACGGGGTACTCGTTTTCGCCCATCTTCGCCGAGCCGGCCGGCAGGATGACGTTTTGCAGTCCGATGACCGCGTTCACGTCGCGCGGCGACAGGCCCCACGCGTAGAGGCGCGCCGGATCGATGTCGACCATGATCTGGCGTTGCTTGCCGCCGTAAGGCCAGGGGATCTGCACGCCCTTGATGGTCGCGATGTCGGCGCGGATGAAGTTGACGCCGTAGTCGAAGAGCTGCTGCTCGCTCAGCGATTCGCTCTCCAGCGCGGCCTGCATGATCGGCACGTTGGAGGCGCTGTAGCGGATGACGAGCGGCGGCGTCATGCCCGGCGGCATCTGGCGGATCGCGACCTGCGAGGCCGCGGTGATCTGCGCCGTCGCGGCCTCGACGCTCGCGCCGGGCTGGAGGTACACTTTTACGATCGCGATGCCGGTGAGCGATTGGCTCTCGACGTGTTCGATGTCGTTGACGATGGTCGTGAGGAAGCGCTCGTAGTTGTTGACGACGCGCTTCTCCATCTCCTCGGGCGGCAGGCCGCCGTAGTTGAAGATCACGGAGATGACGGGGATGTCGATCTCCGGGAAGATGTCGGTCGGCATCCGGAGGATGGTGAACACCCCCGTGAGGACGATGAGCATCGACATCACGATGAAGGTGTATGGGCGCTTGAGCGCAGTGACGACGAGCCACATGTGCCACTCCCTGCGGCCCTCGGAAGACCTGCCCGGAAAAACGGGACGACCCGAGGGCCCGGGAAGCTTCCTGGGGTCGGTCGCCACGGTCCAATGCATTCCGGGGCATCGTCTGATACCCTGTGGGTATGGAACTGCGCCATCTGCGCTACTTCTTGACCGTCGCCGAGGAGAAACACTTCGGCCGCGCCGCGCGAAGGCTGCGGATGACGCAGCCCCCGCTGAGCCGGCAGATCCAGGAGCTCGAGGCGGAGCTCGGGTTCGAGCTTTTCGACCGCGCGCGGAGGCAGGTGGAGCTGACGCCCGCCGGCGTGGTGTTCCTCGGTCGTATTCGTGGCCTCCTCGAAGGGCTCGATCAGGCCGTGCACGAGGCCCGGCGCGCGAGCGTCGGGGAGATCGGGCGGGTGGCCGTGGGCTACATCTCGTCGCTGGCCTACAGCGGCATCACCGACCTCTTGCGCGCCTTTCACGAGCGGTTCCCGAAGATCGAGATCGCCCTGCGGGAGATGTCGCCGCAGGCGCAGCTCGACGCCATCAAGGAACGCTCGATGGACGTGGGCCTCGTGCGTGGATTGGTCGACGACGCGTCGCTCGCCTCCGCGTGCGTGGGGCGGGATCCGCTGGTCGTGGTGCTGCCGGCCGGGCACCGGCTCGCCGAGCTCAAACGGATCCGGCTCGGGATGCTCGCGCAGGAGCCGTTCGTCATCTTCCCGCGGCAACGGGGGCCGGCGTTTTTTGATCAGATCATGTCGCTCTGCCGCGACGCCGGGTTCACGCCGCGCATCGTGCAGGAGGCGCCGCAGCTCGACGACATCGTGAGCCTCGTCGCCGCGGGGTTCGGCGTGGCGATCATGCCCGGATCCATTCGCCGCGCCGGCCGCAAAGGCCTCGCCATCCGGCCCATCGTGGGCGCGCCACGCGCGACGCTTTACATCGTATGGCGCGCCGACGACACCGCCCCGGCGCTCCGGGAGTTCATCGGCTTCGTGCGGAGTACGTTCGTGAAGAAAAAGGCCGACGATTAACGACGAACCGCGAGCGTCGGGAGCGCGATCGGTTGATCGAAGAGGACACGGCCCTTCTCGTCCTTGCAAACGAGCAGGACCTCGGACCCCGCGCGGTCGAGATCGATGTCGATGAGGCCGTAATTGCAGCGATCGACGACCTCGGCGACGAGGTAACGATCCTTGCCGGCGATCGACTCCATCCACGGGTCGTTCGCGAGCGGGCTCGTGGTGAGCTCCCACCATTCGGGCCCGCGGCGGCCGTGCAAATCGCGGCCCTCCTGGTGGAAGAGGTTCGCCATGTGCAGGTCGCCGCTGACGAAGACGACGCCGCGGATGTCGCGCGCCTCGATTTCGCCGAGCAACCCTTCGAGCTCCTGGGGGGCGTCGCGGCGGAAGCATTCCCATTCCTTCGCGACCGCGGCGTCGGCGAGGACCTGCGTGGGCGAGGCGATGATCTTGACGGGCGCGGTGCTCCGAGCGAGGGATTCGACGAGCCAGACGAGCTGCGACTCGCCGAGCAAGGTATGCGCGGGCTGATTTCGGTACCAGCGGCTGTCGAGGAGGAAGAGCTCGGCGGGGCCCATGCGCACCGAGGAGAACACGCCAGCGGTCGCATTCGTGCCCCAGCGGGCATTCGCCCAGGAGCGGCGGAACGCGCGGAACGCCATGTCCTTGCCGGAGAAACGATTGTCGGCGTCGTTGGGGCCGAAATCGTGGTCGTCCCAGACGCCGACGGTCGGCAACGCCGCGACGAGGCGCCGGAACGAGGGATTGTTGCGGGCGCGGAGCTGGGCGAGCATCATCGCGTGCTCGCTCTGCCAGTCGAACGAATAATAATAGGTGTTGTCGCCGATCATCGCGAGGCAGGCCGGCGCGTCGCGCTCGATGGCCTCGAGGATGGGGAGATCGGCGTGATGGTAGAAGCAGAGGCACGAGCCGAACGCGATACGCACGGCGCGCGTGTCGGGGGCAGGGGCGAGCGAGAGCGGTCGCGCGGGCGTTTTTCCGTGCGTGCTTTCGAGCCAGTAGGTGTAGGGGACGCCGGGGCGTAGATCCTCGACGTGGAAGACCTGGCAGAGCCATTCGTTCCAGGCGGGCGTCCGGGTGATGCGGGAGACCTCGCCGTCGGGCGTCGCGACCACGAGCGTGAGGGGCGAGGTGCAGCGGGCCTGGGCCCAGATCCACGCGCCGTGGGGGGAGACCTCGCCGATCATGGGGCCCGCGAGGAGCGGGCCTTCGGTGAGGCTGTTCCAGCCGCCGGGGAATCCGCCTCGATCCGCGGGCGCGAGCTCGAGCCGCACGCCGTTCCAGGGGCCGCTGCCGCCGCCCTCCCAGGTGCCGCGGAACCCATTGGCGCCGCGATCGAATTCGAAGGAAAACGTCCCTTCGCTCGCATTGCCTTTCTGCACCCAGGTGCCGCGGAGCGAAGTCCCCTGGAGTGTGCCCACGACGGAGCCGTCCTGGTGGGTGTATCGGCCCGTCACCTTGTCGCCGCGCGCTTCGAGCCGCAGCGTGCCGAACGTGGTGGAATAGGATCCCGTGATGGGAAGCGGTGAATCCATAGGTCGTAAGCCCTCCCCTGTGCCGCAGTCTACCACCTCCGCGCGCACCGGGCAGCATGTTCCCGTCGCCCGCGGATGCCTCGGCGCGGCTGACTCAGCGGCGGCCGCGGGTGCGCGTGATCGCGTGCGTCACGCCCTGTTGCAGGCTGCTCAACGTCTTGATCCCACGCATGTCGACGCCGAGCTCGATGAGCGTGCGCGCCGCGGCAGGACGCACGCCCGTGAGTACGACCTCCGCCCCGAGCAGCGCCGCCGCCTGCGCCGCCTGCACGAGGCCCGTCGCGACCTCGGCGTCGATCTCGCGCAGGCCCGTGATGTCGAGGATGGCGATCTCGGCCCGATGGACGCCCACGCCGTCGAGCAGCGTCTCCAGCACGAGCGCGGCCCGCGCCGCGTCGATGGCCCCGACGAGCGGCATGAGCACGACCCCGCTCGCGATCGGCAAGAGCGGCGTCGACAGCGCCCGCAGCGCCGCGTGTTGCGCCTCGATGATGCGCTGGGCGAGCTCGGCCCGCTCCTCCTCGGCGCGCTTGCGCGCGGTGATGTCGAGGGCGATCCCGCAGACGGCGTACGGCGCCCCGCTCTCGTCGAAGAGCGGGAACTTCGAGGCCATGTAGACGTGAACGCCGTCCTTGCCCGGGATGATCTCCTCGCTGTCGAGCGAGCGCCCCGCCGCGAGCGCTTCGAGGTCGTTGTCGCGGTTCTGCTGGGCGGCCTCGGGCGGAAGGAAATCCGCGTCGCGCTTGCCGAGGGTCCACCCGCGGGAGAAGCCGAAGAGGTCGTCGAATTGGCGGTTGACGAAGGTGAACCGGCCTTCGAGGTCCTTGACGAAAACGACGATGGGCGCGTTGTCGAGAATGGCCTGGACCTCGGCGCGGCTGCGCTCGAGCCGGTCCTGGTCTTCCCGGTGCTCGGTGACGTCGTAGCCGCTCGCCACGATGGCGACGGGGCGGCCCTCGCCGTCGAGCACGCGATCGACGTTCCATTGGAGGAGCCGGACCGTCCCGTCGCGCGCGATGACCGGGTTCTCGCCGTGCCGCGTCGGCTCGCCCGCGAGCACCTTGCGCATGTCGGCCCGCACGCTCTCGTGGACCTCGGGCGGCAGGAACGTGCCCACGTAGTCCTTGCCGAGCGCCTCGTCCCGGGGACAGCCATAGATGCGCTCGGCCTCGCCATTCCAGTCGGAAATGTGACCGTCCGCGTCGACGATCACGATGACGTTGCCGATCGCGCCGACCAGGCTGCGGAAGCGCGCCGCGCCGTCCCGGCACCGCGCCGCGGCGACGTCGGCGTAGTGCCGGCCGACGGCCTCGGAGACGGTGTCGAAGCACGCCGACAGGCGCTCGATCCCCTCGGCCGTGAAAGGGGGTTCGGCGAACGCGCGGAGCGAAACGCGCAGCCAATGGCGCCGGCAGAGGGTGACCGCCCGGACGACCTCCTCGGCCGTCGCGCCCCGCCGCGCGAGATCCACGAAATGGGACGTGAGCGCGCTCTGCTCCGCCGCGCCGGCGAGCACGCGGACCGTGGTCGCCGCGGCCCCCTCGACCCACGCTGTGGTCTCGGCCTCGCCTGCCTTCCCGAGGAACGGGATCTCTGCCGCTGCGTCCTGGGAAATCGCGGCGCAGACCTCACGCTCCTGGCTCGAAAGGAACGCGAGATACGCGCCCGGCGTGCGATCGCTCATGATTTCAGCTCCAAGCGACCAGGCAACCAAACTCCCCTGAGGCCGTCAACTGCGAAGCGTCCGTTTCTTGCGAGGTCCAGGCGGGCGCAAGGGATGGTAGCGTGTGTCCCATGACCAGCATGCCCATGGCGCCGTCGCGACCTCTCGAACCGTCGCGCACCGGAGGCTCGAAAGGCCGCTGGGTCGAGTTTTTCCTCGTGGGCGGCATGACGCCGCTCCTGTTTCCCCTCTCCTGGATGCTCCAGCGCGCCTTCGGGCTCGATCCCGCGGAATATGCAGTGGGCTTCCTCATGTTCCACGCGGCGTTCGTCATCAACGATCCGCACTTCGCGGTCACGTACCTCCTGTTTTACAAGGACGTGAAGGGCCGCGCGTTCGGCGGTGCCTTTCGCGGGGCGCAGCGGGTTCGATACCTCGTCGCGGGCTTCGGGGTCCCGCTGATCCTCGGCGGCCTTTCGATCGTGGGGCTCGCCACGCGGTCGGCGTTCACGTTGAGCTTGCTCTTCCGGCTGATGTTTTTCCTGGTGGGCTGGCACTACGTGAAGCAAGGGTTCGGCGTGTTCACGGTGCTCGCGGCGCGGCGCGGGGTTCGTTTCGCACCGCGCGAGCGGCTCGTGGTCCTCGCGCACTGCTTTTCCGGATGGGCCTACGCCTGGGCGAGCCCGGCCGATCCAGGGCGGGAGGTCGAGGAGAAGGGCGTCGTCTACACCACCCTCACGGATCCCGTTTGGCTCGAGCACCTCACGCACGTGGTGTTTTTATCGACGCTGCTCCCGCTCGCGTGGATCCTCTTCCAGAAGTGGCGGCGCGAGGGGCGCCTGCCCATTCTGACCCCGCTCACCGCGCTGCTTTGCAGCATCTGGTCGTGGTCGGTCTACTCCAGCAAGGATCCGCTCGTGCGGTACGTCATTCCGGCGCTGCACTCGGTGCAATACCTGTATTTCGTCTGGCTGATGAAGGGGAACGAGGCGCGGGAGCGCGAGGGCCCGCCCTGGTTCGAGCGCTCGGCGCGGACGCGCCTCGGGATCCTCGCGGTGTCCGCCCTCGGGCTCGGATGGCTTTTTTTCCACGGCGCGCCGACAGCGCTCGACGAGGCGCTCGGGCCACGCGGCAAGGCCGTGTACGAGGACCTCGGGCCCACGCCGTATTTCGCGGCGCTCTACGCATTCGTGAACATCCACCACTACTTCATGGACACCGTCCTCTGGCGTCGCGAGAACCCGGAGACGCGGTACCTGCAAGAGCCGGCCCTCGCCGATGAGCGGCGCGCGTCCTGATCGAGCGCCGGAGCGGCTCGCGCGCGCCGCGGTCGTCGCCGCCCTGCTGCTCGCAGCGCGGCCCTCCCAGGGCGAGCTCGCCCCGGTCCGGATCGTGTACACGGCCCCCGTCCGTTGCCCCGGCGCCGAGGACTTCCTCGCAGCCGTGCGAGCCGAGGTGCCAGACCTGCGCGTCGCCAAGGACGGGGAGGTGGCGCGGACGCTGACGGCGAGCCTGTTCGAGGAAAACGGAGGGCGGCTGCGGGGGGAGCTGCGGATCGAAATGCCGGGAGGGGAAAGCTCGCTGCGGGAGGTGTCGGGCGAGAGCTGCGAGGAAGTGATGGGGGCGCTTTCCCTGGTGACGGCGCTGGCGATCGAGGGAGGGCTCAACCAGCCGCTGGAGCTGCCGCCGCCGCCGTCCCCGCCGCCGCCGCCTCCGCCGCCGCCGCCTCCGCCGCCGCCGCCTCCGCCGCCG
>NZ_SSMQ01000138.1 GCF_005144585.1 Polyangium fumosum
CTTGGCCTCGCAATACGCTGACGTCGACCTCCACATCTCGCCCTGCTTCGGGGTTTGTCCAAGGGACATGGCCCCGCATTACACCATCCCGCGATGGTTTGGTAGAGAAAAACACCAGTCACCTAGGAAACGCCCTCGGCCACCCCTCCGAGCCGATCGATCTTTCCCTGGAGCAGCGGAGCGCGCAGCAAGAGCCCGTAGCGCGAGAGGATCTGGAAGGCTGGTTTGTACCGCCGCAACGCGCCTTCCGCGTCGCCGCGCGCGAGCAATACGTCTCCGGCGGTCTCCAGGGAGAGCGACTCCTTCGCGGGGTACGGCATCTCCGTGAACAGCTCGAGTGCTTCGTCGGCGAGCGCGAGCGGCTCGGGGAGCGTGGTCGTGGGCGGCAGAGCGCGCGCGAGATCGAGCAGGTTTTCGGCGGTGATGCGTGGCGAGCCGGTGGATTCGAGGGTCTGCCGAAGGGCGGTGAGGCGTGCCTCGATCTCGGATGCGGGGTGTCCGGCGAGCACGAGCGCGACCACGGTGAGACGCTGCGCCGCGGCGAGCTCGCGGAGATATTCTTCTTCGCGGGCCGCCGATTCGGCGAGGGCGAGCGTGGCAAGTGCCTCGTCGTATCGGCCGGCGAGGATCAGGTGCTGGCCGTGGATACGTGCGGCTTCGGGGACGATCTCGGCGCAGGAGGCGCGGGCGCGGTCGAGGGCGAGCTGGGAGAGGGCGAGGGCGTCGGGTAAGCGCTCGGGGCGCAGGGCGAGGAGTTCGCTCCTGCGGAGGGGGAAGAAGATGGTGTACCAGGGGGGATCGGTACCGAAGGCGGCGCGGGAGAGGTCTTCGGCGAGGGTGAGGTCGTCGTCGGCGCGGGGGAGGTCGTCGGGGGAAAGGCGGCAGGCGGCGTGGGCCTTGGTGAGGAACTCGACGAGGGTGGCGACGGAGCGGTAGTGGCCTCCGTCGGATCCCGCGTCGATTGATTTCTGCGCGATGTCGCGCAGTGCGCTGAAGCCGGACTCGATATCACCCCTCTCAGCAGAGAGCCCCGCAAGGAAAATGCGCTCCCTCGTCACGCTCGCGTCGCACATGGCCGCACGCGTCGCGGCATCGAGAATCCGCTCTGCAGAGTCGAGTTCCCCTCGAAGGAAAAACAATTCGCCCAGTGGACCATGAGCGTACAGCGGGCTTGCAGCCGATCTGGACAACGCCTCCACGGCAACTCGTGCGCGTGCCTCGGCGGATGAAAGCTTGCCCATTGCAGTGTACAACTCGGCTTGGTGCACGATGGCAAGCGCACTGTTGAATTGGTGCTCCTCGATCGCGAGATACCTGCTGAGCGTGCGACCGGCCTCGCCGTGATTGCCGGTACGCATGTGCCATTGTCCAAACACAAAAAGCAGGTTAGGTCGGACGTGTTCGTCGCCTCCAGGAACGCGAGCCGCCTCATGGATGTAATTTCGGTTGCGCCCATACGCGCCCTCCGCAATGAGCAGTAGATCTGCTCGTGCGGCGAGGGCGTGTTCGGATGTGTGGCCCTCGATCCGTTTCAGTCCCCGTCGTACGATCTGTAATGATTGGGCCTCTGATGAACGATGACCGAGGGTGCTTGCAACGCCGTAGCAGAGGTTGGCGTAATGTTCAGCATCCTCCTCGTGCGTCATCCCTTCTTCGTCATATTGTTCTAGCGCTCGCCGTAGCAATCGTTCCGCTTCGACGAATTGTCTCCGACTGCGTAGCTTCTCACCGAGCTCCCACGCTGCCGCCCCCTGCTCCCGAACCGCCCGCCGATACCGCTCTCTAGCGTGGATGAGCTCTTCCGACTCCTCCCCCACCTCCACCGGCGGCAGCGGCGCCTCCCCGTTCAGGTACGCCAGCAAATCCCGAAACGTATACGCATCCCGCCCTTGCGACCTGAGCGCCGCCATCCCCTCCGCGCCCTCGATGAACACGAGCTTCGACGCCCCCTCCCGGAGCTTCTCCCGATGCAGGTTCAGCGTGTTCATCACCGGCCCGCCGTCCTTCGGGATGACGAATGCGACGATCTCCCGCGACGGCTTCTTCACGGCCTCGACGAGCAGCGTAAGAAGCTCCGCCCCATCCGCGGGCTCCGCTGGCTCCGGAATGACCCACGTCTTGCCGTACTCGCGCAGGTACTCCAGCGCCGCCGGCCGTAACGACGCCGCGCAAGCGACGAACGCCACCACCGTGCGACCTTCCCGGAAGGCGAGCGCGATCCGGTCGAGCTCCGCCCGATCCCGCCGGAGCAGCCGCGTCGCCCCCGGCGCGCTCATTTTACGGCCGCCCTTCCAGCATCGCCCAGAGCAGCGGGTTCACCTCGAACCAGACCTTGCCGTTGTAACATTCGACCACCCGCCCCTCGTCGAGGTACCGCCGGTCCTCGCTTTGCCGCAGCTCGTTCGTACGGTGGACGTGCGCAAGCGCGTCGAAATCGGGCGCGTAGAGCCCCGGTGACTCCCGCAGGCGCGCGTCGGCGATCGTCGCTTTCATCGTGCGCTTGTCGACCACGGCGATCTTGTTGTACTCCGCAACCAGAATCGCCTCGCGCAGCAGATGGAAGAAATCCCGCAGGACGCCACCCGAATAAATGGCGGCGATGCGGATCGCGTCCTCCTCGAAGAGACCCGCCTCCACGCGCGAGTGCAGCACGTCCTTGAAGAACCCGAACTGGTCCGGCTGAAATGCTTGCTCCGGGTCGAAGCTCTGCGGCGCCTTGTGCAGGATCCGGATCGGATAGAGGTAGGCGAGCGGTTGCCGCAGCATGGAAAGCGTCGAGCCGAAGTAGAATCCGCTCGGCACCGTGTAGAGCACCCGCAGCGGGAGCTGGAGCAGCGTGTTCAGGCTCCGCTCGAAGATGTCCTTCTGGCTCTCGGCGCGCGCCACCTTGTCGAGGTCGTCGACGAGGAGCAAAAGCGACCGCCCCTGCCCTCTCTCGGAGAGCTTTCCCTCGATGTCGTGCACAAGCGCGGCCACGAGATCCCGGAGCAAGCTCTCCTGCGTCTCGCCAAGCTCCCGGAGCTGCTTGCGCCGCCCCTCGCTCAGCGTGAGCTCCTGCTTCAGCTTGCCCACGACAAGATCGATCTCGCCGCCGACCTTGGCCTCTTTCACCGTAATGCCCGTCGCGCCGTAGATGGCGCTTTCGAGCTGCTCGAAGAGCGTCTTCCAGCGCTTTTTCTTCTCGGCGTTGACGAGTTGCTTGTCGAGGAGCCCCTGCTCGTTGCCCCACTCGTACAGGACGGCCGCGATCCGGAACTGCACCTGCTCACCGTCGAGGACATCCCATTCCTGGCTTTCGAAGCGCAACGTGACGACCTCGAATGCCCTCACGATGTCCGGGTCGGCCGCGAGCCGGTTGATCTGCGTGCTCTTGCCGCTGCCCACGTGCCCCGAAAGGAAGACCTTCGTGTGCCCGCCCCCGCGCATGAGCTGCATCTTGAGGCGGGCCATTGGGGACAGCGCGCTGAGCTGCGTGCCGTCGGGCTGCGGGAGCTCCGTGTAAAACCTCGCGTCCGAAGCGGCGCTCCGCTTTCCGTCCCCTTTCGTGAACAAAAGCGGCCGCGGATCCAGCAGATCGTACGCTTCATCGAGGCTCTTCGCGGGACCCGTGCTCATGCAGGGCGACGCTACCCCAAGCCCTCACCCCGAGCAAGCTATGGGCCACGCCCAGCCCGTCCGTGCCCACTTCACCACCCACACACGTCCCAGCCCGGCTCTCCGACCTCCCGCGCCGGCTGGCACACGTCCCACCCCCCGCCGCCGCTCTCCTTCGCCACCCCCCACACGTGCCACCGCCTCGCGCCGACCTCCCCCGGCGCCCGTGACGTGTGTGACGTACCCTTCCCGACCTCCCCGCCCGCCCGTGACGTGTGCCAGCTCGTCGACCGAGGTCCCCCTCGACCCCTGGCGCTTGTGTGGGTCGTCCACCCCGACCGGTTTTCCGGGCTGTGAAGCGTCACAGCCCGCCTTCCCGCGCAGGTGTCCGACCTGGCACGTGTGTGGGCCCCGGACCGACCTCAGGCGCCCTTCAAGGCAAGGCCGAGAGCCGCGCCGCGAGCGTTTCGAGGTCGCCCGTCGCCCCGGCCGCCCGCGCCCGCAGCGCGAGCGCGAGCGACCGCCGCAGGTCGAGCGCCTCGCCCCGGCGTCGCGCCTCGAAGTACCCCGTCTCCCACCCCACGGGCACGCGCAAGGACCAGTTGTCGTCGCTGATCGTGCCGGGCACGTTGTACCGCTCCCGCAGGCCGAACAGGTCCGCGAAGAAGACCATCGCGCTCCGGGCGTCGCTGGCCAGAGCATCGGCGAGCTTCGCCGCGACGAGCAGGCCCGCGTCGCGGACGAGCTCCGCCGAGAGCCCCGGCGCCCCGAGCCGCCGCGCAAGGTACGCGGCCTGCGCCGCGCGTGTGTCCTCGGCCCGCCACGACGCCGCGAGCTCCCACATCGAGGGCGTGTCGTGCGTGCCCATCATGATCCAGTCGGCGGGCTCGGCATTCTCGCTGCGGTAGACGTCGCGCGGATCGTCGAGGTTCGCCTTTTGCGTCACGCGGAACCGCCCGAGCCCATGCCGCGCGAGCACCGCCGCGACCGGCGCGGGCAGCGTGCTCAGGACCTCGCAAAAGAGCGTATCGGCGGCGCGTCCCCTCGCCTGCGCGGCTTCGACCAGCGCGTCGAACAGGGTGCCGTAATCATCCCCCTGCGCGGCGTCGAGCGCGCGCACCCAGCCGTCGGCGTACCGAGGGAGGTCGCGATCGATCTGCGACGGACGCGGAATGGCAAACGCGGCGAGGCGCGGGTGATCGGGCAGGTCCGGCGAGGAGCGAAGGCGCGCGCCGCGCTGGACGGCCGCGAGCGGGTCCGCCGCGGTGGCATCGTACACCCAGGGGTCGACGAGGCCATGGGGATGATCGATACGCACGCCGTCGTAGGCCTCGAACATGGCCGTCATGCGAGCGCGGAGGAAGGTCCGCGCAGCGCCGCGCGCGCACGCGGGATCGAGGACAGGATACCCCCAAGGTTGTCCCTCGGGGTTCGTGCGGCTCGGCGGGGCGCCCATGCGGTAGCCCGAGAGCAGGATCGAGAGGTTCGACCATTCGTCCTGCGGGGCGAAGCCAATGGCGAGGTCGCCGTAGAGGACGAGGTCGAGCGAATGAAGAACCACGCGCAAGGCCGCGTGTTGTTCGCGCGCGAGGAGCTGGCGGAACGCGTGGGCCTCGATGGCCTGCGCGTCGCGTGACCGGAGCGTCGCGAGGCGCGCAGCCGCCGCAGCCTCGTCCCCGGGCAAGGGCGCGAAGAGGCGCGCGTCGAGGGCGGGCCAGTCCTTGAAATGGCCGCTGCCGTGTTCCCTCGCGAGCCGCTCGTACAGCGCGTCCCGCTCGATCCAGTCGATGTTCCGCGCGCGCCACGGTTCGAGCCGCTCGGCAAACGAGGCAAGCGCGGGCGCCAAGGTGCCGCGCCGACGTTTTTCTCGAAAGGACGCGAAGGCCTCGTCGAGCGCGCAGCGCACAGCCGCGGAGGCGTAGCGGTGATGCGCGCGGCCGGCCGGGCCGAGAGGGCGATCGGCGACGAGGGACGCGAGCGTCTCCGGGCGGAGGAGGCCCTCCCAGGCGGGATCCCGGACGAGGGGCCCGAGCGCAATGGAGACGGTGGCCCGCGAAAAGCAAGCGCCATCGTACGGCGAGGCGTTGCCTTCGGAGAGATCCCCTTGCGGGCCGAGGAGAATCGCGCTGAAGCCGAGGTCCCGGGCAAAACGGAAGAATCGAGCCGCAGCGTAGCCATACGGCGATCCACGCCCGATGTCCTCGTCGGGATCCGCAGGGAAGCTCGGGTCGTGCAGCGCGAGCGCAAAGCGGTCGACGTCGAGGAGGCGCAGGGCCTCGCGGATGAGCTCACGTTCCTCGGCGCGTGTGGTCATGTGGGCGCAGAGCGTACCGCACGGCAGGCCGGCGTCACGCAGGCGGGCTCTGCCGTTCCCTCGTGGACATTCAATGTCCGATCGAATGCCCGATTTTCCTCCATTTCGAGCCTCCTTGCGATAAAGTGTGCGCCGGTCGACGGACGATGAAAGAGCCGCTCTTTTCAAGCGGCGGTGGACCATCGGACGGACATCGAGGGGGGCTCGAAAATCGGCGCAGAGAGCGTCGCGGGCCACCCGTTTCGGGTCCGTCCCTTTCGCGGAGGTGTTCGTGACGCTCGAGATGAATCATGTCGATGGCGTTCGAATTCGCATGCCCATGGCGACAGCGATCGTCGCCGCAATCGTACTCGTCGGTGTCGTCCTGCTCGCGCTCGCCTCATGGATCGTCGAGACGAACAGGACCTCCACGCCAGAAGGCGCGCGGACATCACGCGTGATCGCGCCTTCAGACGCGCCAGACTCAGCGCGGCTGCTCGAAGACCGCGGGCGGCCCGGGCGCAAGTTCTAGTCGGACAGACCTCGCTCTGCGACGCTTCCTTAGCTTTGCTTTTCTTTCTCGGAGGCGCCGCGCCGGGGTTTCACCCCGGGCCCCGACCAGGGGTTGTCCACCCCTGGACCCGGACCAGCGAGGCGCTGGACCCGGGGTCGATGAACTGCGCTCCGCGCAGTTCATCGAACAGCCAGGGTCAAGACCGGCGACGATCCTGCCAACGCAGAGCGCGGCGCTGCTGGCTCAACGGGCAGCGCACGCGTCGCCGGCTTGACACCCACGTCCATGGTCTTGCCACCGGCCCGTGGGAAGAACTGCGCATCGCGCAGTTCTTCCAGCCTCGGTCCAGGCCGTGCCTGGTCCGGGGTCGAGGGGGCGGACAGCCCCCCGCGGGGTCCGGGGCAGCGCCCCGGCGGTGCGACGCCACGATGATGGTGGTGTGACGATCCTGTGCTGCCGCCCGGCACGGAACGGATCACGCGCTAAAGAGCGCGATGCTCTTCCCAACGAACCGTTCTTCTTGGCTTCCCCTCGTTGCGCTTTTGCTTGCGTGTAGCGGGGATGACCCCGCGACGCCTGCGCCTCCTCCTGCACCACCTGCGCTCGATGCCCGTGTCGCGGACTGCTTGCGCATCAATGCTTGTGAGGCGGAGGGCGGCGAGCCGCTCGGCATGCAGGCCTGCCTCGGCCATGTGCTCGACGTGCCCTGGAACTGGGCGGCCACGGGCCAGCTCCGCTTCGAGATCGCGAGCATGGAATGCAAGCTCGCTGCGAAGGATTGCGCTGATGTCCGCGCTTGCACGCCGCCCAAGGACACCTTCTCGGCTGCGTGCGCGGCGAACCCTGCCGATGGCATTTGCGAGGGCCAGACGTGGGTGCTCTGTGATCCTGAGGGCAAGCCGACGGCTGCGATGGACTGCGCGGCTGCGGGGCTCTCCTGCAACAAGGGCCACTGGGCTGGCTGCGGCGCCGAGCCCTGCACGTTCGGCACGACGAAGACGACCTGCGCTGCGGAGGATCCCGACGTGCTCGTCCAATGCGGCGCGGATGGGTTTCTCCAGCGGATCGATTGCCGCACGCAGTACAACATGGTGCACATCAACGGGCAGGAGAAGGAGGAGCGGATCACGATCGCCGGGGAGACCTGCGGCTTCGATCCGCAACGCAACGACATCGGCTGCATCGGAAAGGGCGAGGATTGCAGCTTCTTCTCGCAGGCGTGCAACGGCGACGTGCTGGAGACGTGCGCGGGCGGCAAGATCGGCCGTCGTGATTGCGCTGCGCTGGATCCCGAGGGCCAGAGCTGCGGCTTTGTGCAGAGCGGCGCGTTTGCCGGGGGCGCGGCGTGCGGGTTCGTCGCGCCGAGCTGCGATCTCGGGGCGGCTGAGGCGTGCGAGGGCAGCACGGTCGCGTTTTGCAACCTCGGGACGCCCGCGAAGGTCGACTGCAAGGCGCAGGGCTTCAGCGGGTGCGAGACGGCGATGCTCGGCGGCAGGACCGTCGCGTACTGCGCGCTCTAGGGCGTCTCGTCCGTCTCGTCCGCCGTCGCGGACGCGTCGACCTCGGGCTCCAGCGCGATCGCAGGCTCCGCGGGCGCGGGCATCCCGCCTGCCGCGGGGCGCATGTCTGCGCCGCGCACCGCGCCTTCCGCGATGTTTTTCTCGCCCCCCGTGGTGAAGGCCATGACGAGCGCGATGACGATGAACACGGCCGTCGTCGCGCTCGCCAGGAACGCCACCGGCTTTGCGCCGCGCGGCGCGGACGCGGCCGGCGCGTAGTCCCAGGGCGCCATGCTGTTTCCGAGGGGCTCGCCGGCGCTCGGCACGCGGAAGCTCGGGAGCGACGTGCGCACCGAGGGCGGCGGGGGCGCGGGGAAGCTCGGCAGACGCGGCGGGGCGAGCGCGGTCGCCTCGTCGATCGTCTCCTCGAGGTTCATCGCGCCTAGCACCCCGGCCGGGTCGGGCGGGGGCGCGGGCTCCGTGGGTTGCGAGCCCTGGGGCGGCCGCCCGCAGTTCATTTCACGGGCTTTGCGGAGATCGGTGCTCCCCATCGGGACGGTGCCGCCGCCCGCGCAGGAGAACTCGGGATCCCGGGGCATGTCGACGGGCGGTTCGGCCGGCGTGGCGGCGAGCGCCTTCGGTTCGGCGGCCTCGGCCCGCTTCTTGAGGAACGGATCCGATACGTTCCTTCGCCCCTTCGCCCGCGCGGCGCGGCGGCCCGTGTCCTTGCCGATGCAGCCGAGCAGAATGGCGTCGATGTTCTTGGGGATCGGGCGTGAGCTGTTCGAGCCCCGCGTCGACGAGCGCGGATCGTCGACGAGCGAGACGCGCTCGTCCTCGGGCCAGCCTTCGCGGCGCTCGCTGTAGGGCGAGAGCGCGGCCTTGAGGTCGAGGGCGCGCGGGAAGCGCGAGTCGACGTCCTTGCAGAGGCACCGCATGATGACGGCTTCGAGCCCGGACGGGATCCCGCCCTGGAGCGACGACGGGAGCGGCGCCATCTCGCTGCCGAGGACGGCCATGCAGATCTCGGGCGTCGTGGCTCGCTGGAAGGGGGCGCGCCCGGTGACGAGCTTGTAGAGGATGGCGCCGAGGGCCCAGATGTCGGCCCGCGCGTCGACTTCGCGGGCCGCGCGCATCTGCTCGGGCGCCATGTAGAGCGGCGAGCCCATGATGTCGCCGTTGCTCGTCATCTCCAGCTCGGCCGACTCGCCCTCTTCGGGCACGTGCTTGGAGACGCCGAAGTCGAGGACCTTGATGCAGGGCGAGCCGTCCTCGCGGTGCGTGAGGAACAGGTTCGCCGGCTTGAGATCACGGTGGACGATCCCGCGCCCGTGGGCCTCGGCGAGGGCGTCGCAGGCCTGCATGACGTAGAGGACGGCTTCGTGAACGGGCAGCGTGCCTCGTTTCTTGAGCAGCGCCGAGAGGTCGTCGCCGTGGAGCAGCTCCATGACCATGAACGGGGCGCCCGTGGGCAGCCGGCCGATGTCGTAGACCTGGGCGACGTGCTCGCTCCGGAGCTTCACGACGACGCGCGCCTCGCGCAGGAAACGCTCGATGATCTGCGGGTGCGTGAGATCCGCGCGGACCAGCTTGATGGCCCGCTCGTCCCGGAGCTCGAGGTGCGTGACGGCGACGACGACGCCCATGCCGCCCATGCCGAGGGTACGCTCGACGCGATACTTCCCGGCGAGGATCTCGCCCACCGCGACCTGGCTCTGGACAGCTTCGTTTCCCATATCGCGCCCTTCGCATGCTACGAAGGCCGCCCAGGCGGGCCAACAAACTGAGCGTTCGGGGCAGGAATCCCGCTCGGGGCGTGCACGCTGCGGGGCTCATCCTTTCACCGTCGCAATCGGCGCGAGCCGCACGACACGCCGCGCCACCGAGGCCTCCTCGACCGATCGTACGACCGGCGTGATGGCCTTGTACGCGTACGGCGCCTCCTCCTTCATCCGGCGGTGGTACTTCTCCAGGATGTCACGCCGCCCGCGCAAGGATGGCGCGTCCGGGTCGATCGGGGTCACCACGTCGAGCTTCCCCGTCGATTCCCGGTACACCGCGTCGCTCACGTGGCTCGCCTGCCCCCGCGTGAGGCTGCGGCCCGCGCCGTGGCAGGCGCTCGCGAGCAGCGCCTCGTTCCCGAGCCCCGCGAGCACCCAGCTCGCGTCACCCATCGAACCCGGGATGATCACCGGAAGCCCGGTGTACTGGAAGGGGCTGGTGAAGGGATCGGGCCCCGGCGCGGGGGTCGCGCCTTTGCGATGGAGGAAGCGCCCCGTCTTGCCCTCCGGCTCCCAGATGAGGTTGTGCGGCGCATCGTAGACGAGCCGCGTCTCCACCGTTCGCCCGAGGACCTCGCTCATCGCGCGCGCCGCCATCAGCACGAGGAAGAGCCGGTTTCCAAAGGCGAAGTTCGCCGCGTTGCGCATGGCGGACAGGTACGCGCCCGCCTCGGCGGCGAGCGGCCCCCACGTCGGCATCACGTAAAAGCCGTGCGCCGGGTGGGGCAGGCCTTTCGGGTAGAGTTCGTGGGCGCGGGCCATGAAATGGCTACCCACCACGTGCCCGAGCCCGACGGAGCCCGAATGCGCCATGATCGTCACGGCCCCGCGGGCGAGGCCGAACGCGTGCGCGGCGTGGCCGTCCACGATCTCGTCCACGCGCTGCAACTCGACGAAATAGTTGCCGCCGCCGACGGAACCGATCTGGATGTCTCGGCCGTCGCTCTTGCCCGAGGCGCGGATGAAGCTCGCGAACGCGAACGTGTCGTCGGTGGGCAGAGCGCCGTTGAAATGGACCCGCTCGAGATCACGGAGCTCTCGGGTGGGGTCGTAATACCGCCAGATCCCCGTGCCTTGGTTGTCGGCTGCGGTTTCGGCGAGCCCCCAGAGCCCGTCCCGGAGGAGCGCCTCGCGCTGGCGGGGGGACATGGGGATGTTGCGCTGGCCCTGGAAGAAGATGGCCCGCAGGCGCTTCTTCAAGGCGGCCATGTGCGGCAGGAGCTCGTCCTGGGTCACGTCCGTGACCACGAGCCGCATGCCGCAGCAGACGTCATTGCCGACGGCGCGCGGGACGACGAACCCCCGTGCGTCGGCGACGGTGCCCACGGGGATGCCGGATCCTTTGTGGAAATCCGGCGTGAGCACGACGGCCGCGAGGCGGCCTGGCCCCTCCCCCCAGAAGGGCGTGATGCGGCCTTTGCGCTCCTCTTCCCAGAGGGAGAGGAGCGTGTCCTGGAGCGAAACGAATTCGAGGAGCTCCGCGATACCCTCTGCCTCGACGGAGACATCGGGCCGCGCGATGAGCTTGATCGGAACACCAAAACGACTTTCGATGCGGGCGAGCGCGTTGTCTTCCCGGCGCACGACCGCATCAAGGCGAAGATTGCCCATGGCTGCTTTCCCGGGCGCCTGCACGTTTTGCCGTGCGGGCGCCTTGTGAACGAACGAACCCTATCGCGCAGGTCGCACGTCGCCGCGGCGCCGAGCCCGGGAGCGCATCCTCCTTCAGAGGACGCACGTCTCCTCACGCTCGCACGCCGGCGATCTGTCGCCGACCCACGATCCTTCCCCGGTTCGTTATTTGAACTCCGAAGCGCGCCCGAGGAAAGCGCACTTCACAGCAGCCACGGCCACGATATGCGAGCGTTCTTCCTCTGTCAAGGTAGAGCTCGCGTGCATTCCGGTGCCGGCATATCGAATGCACGCCGCCCCCCGGGCGCGCAGCGATGCGCAGGCCGGGTGCACCCTGTGTGCACGGTGGAGGACGAGATGGTGCGCGACGACGAAACGAACAATCCTCTCACGCAGGGGAAAGGCCGCACGGACGAGGTCGATCAATCGAAGGGAATTTACCCGTTCGGCACGCCCCACCCACCCGACGCGGAGATGCGCCCGCCTGGTTCGCTCGGCGGCGGCTCTTATGAAGAGTCGGGCCGCGGGGGCGTGGGCTTCTCCTCGGAGCGATCGACCGCGGGGAGTGGGGCCGCCGGGGCGGCGAGCGCGAAGCAGAACGCGGAGCAGGGGCTCGGGGCGGCGGACGAGGCCGCGGAGCGCGCCCCCGAGCCGGCGCCCAAGGGCGCGCTGCCGCAACATGAAGAGAGCAAGCCACGTCGTTCCGGATCGTCGGGCGGTTGACGCTCCGATGGAGGCGGTTAGGTTGACCCCTCGTTGGAGATGGTGAGGTCCCTGGGCCCACAGGATGTGAAATATTCTCGGCCCTCGGACGATCGATTGTTGACAAGGCGAACGACGCGGCTTAAAGAGCCGCCCCTCGCCGAGAGACACAGGGCGCCGCAAGGCGTCGTCGCTCGGTGGGGTCCCCGGACCCGAGAATGAAAATTCTCAGTCCTCGGATGAAGGGTGTTGACAAGGCGAACGACGCGGCTTAAAGAGCCGCCCCTCGCCGAGAGACACAAGGCGCCGCAAGGCGCTGTCCTCGGAGAGGTCGCCGGGTCCAGAGAATGTGAAAATGTTCTCGACCCTCCGATGAAAAAGTTGTTGACAAGGCGAACGACGCGGATTAAAAGGCCGCCCCTCGCTGAGAGACAAAGGGTGCCGCAAGGCGCCGTCCTCGGCGGGCCTCTGAGCCTGATGGATCTCGAAAGAGATCATTCCTGCTCGAGGCCGTCTCGTAGAGAGTCCGCATCTGCGGATCTGCGGGGTGAGGGTTGAGAACGCCGACGATGGCGTACCTTCGGGTATGACCATCGTGTGAACGAGGTGAGCTTTGCAAAGCCCCTCGACTCGGTCCTTGAAAACTGGATTGTACGCAACACGCATTAACGTGTGGTGACGTGGCCCTCGCTTCGACCTGCGCAAGCACGGTCGAGGCAACACGTCATGCCAATAAGGCATGAGCCGTCACCCGGTCTTTAGCCGGACCGAGGTGACCTCCAGCAAGTTTAACTGGAGAGTTTGATCCTGGCTCAGAACGAA
>NZ_SSMQ01000139.1 GCF_005144585.1 Polyangium fumosum
GATACGCGAGACCTCCGCACGAATGGCTGCCGCTTGTTGTTCCGTACACATGTTGAGGCTCCTTCCGGCGGGGAGCCTGGGCACGAGGGACACGGGGCGTCAGGACGGGGGTGGGCGAGGTGATACCATTCATCCGCGTGGACATTACCTGTCCCTCGTATGTCGATCGATGGTAGCCTGGAGGCACCGACCGCTGGAGCGAGACGGACGAACGCCGATGAGCCTCGATTATTATTTCCACGTGGAGACCCGTCGCTCCGGCGATTGGACCGTGCCGGAGGGGTTTCCCTGTTCGCGCTACCGGTCGGAGCCTCTCGGGGAGTTCACCTGGATGCGCGGCCGCTCCCGCCGGGCGCGTCTCTTTTTTGGCCCCTCCGCCATCTTCCCGTTCCGGCCGGGCCCCCCGGAGGGCCGCGCGCGGTCGGCGCTTTTTCGTTCCCTCGGCCCGAAGTACGATTTCGAGGAGAACGAGTGGCGGATCTGCTGGATCCCGTACGGCGATTTGATGGTCGACCTCTGGGACGAGATGCTTCTCGTCCTGCAATGTGACGTCGGGAGCCGCGACGCCGCGCTCTTCGGCGACGGACAAAAGCCTTTTCCCGAGGACGCGCTCCGGGCGCGGGGCCACGACGACTTCGAGCTCGACGACCTTCAGGAGGGCGAGATCGTGCACGCGCCGATCGACCGCACGCACGGCAAGCTTCGATTCGAGATCGATGTGCTCGCGCCGGATGTGCGTGTCCCCGTGACCTTCGTCGCGTCCGTGCGCACCTATCTCGGCGAAGGCGGCGCGGAGGCGTTCCGGGGCCTGCGCGCGCACGGGCGAGACGACGATATGCGGGTCGTCTCCATGTATTGTTGACCCTGGGCGCCGCCTCGTGGTGTCCTCGATCCACCATGAAGATCGTGTTCCTGGACTTCAACGGTGTGCTGAACCATTACCTCATGCTCCTGCAAGAGGACCGCGACACGCGGAAGCAGTTCAGCCCGCCGGCCGTCGAGCGGCTCAACACGATCGTGAAGCGCACGGGCGCGCGGGTCGTGGTCAGCTCGACCTGGCGGGAGTGGAACACGGTCGACAAGCTGCGGGCGCTGCTCGCCAAGGAAGGATTCGTGGGCGAGGTCCTCGATCACACGCCCATCCTGTACCCGAGGACCATGCGCTTGCCCGACCCAAACCCCGGCCAGACCCGGTGCATGGAAATCATGCAATGGATCGACGCCCAGCCCGAGCGGCCCACGTATTTCGTGGCCATCGACAATATGGACCTCGAGCTGCTCGCCGCTCATCACGTGAAGACGGAGTCGGATACGGGGCTGCTCGACGAGCACGTCGCGCGGGCGGTCGACATTCTTGGAGGAACGTTCTAAGCCGCCTTGCGACCGCGCGCCTCCCATTGCGTGAGCCCCTCCGCGGAGAGCTCGGGCGACAACATCCCGCGCGTGTGCATCTCGCGGATCATCCGTTCGAGGCGCGCCTCGTCGAAACGGACGGAGAGCGCCTCGGCCGCGCGCGCGAGGAGCTTGCGCTCCCGGAGCGAGGCGCGCTCGTCGACGGTCGCGCCAATCTCGAGCGCATGATAAAAAGGCGCCCGCGCCGGGGCAGGGACGTCGCCGAGCCGCGAGCACCAGCCGATCGGATCCGCGAGCCGCTCGTCGAGGCCGATCGAGATGTCGGTCTCGCAGCCGCGCAAGAACGTGAACAGGAGCGCCGTCTCCTCCGGCCGCAGCCATCCGTCGGCCTCGAAGAGGAACCACAGGCCTTCGAATAGCCGATCCTTCACAGGCAACAGGCGCTCGTCGGAGAGGACACGGTCGAAGGCGGCGCGATACCGCACGTACCGGAGGACGGTCTGGCCGAGCCTGCGCGTGGCCAGGTAATTCGTGACGGACGAGGCGACGATGCCGACGAACGGGATGAAGCTGCGGGCGAGGCTTCCGCCGAAGAGGCGCGCGGCGAGGCCCTGCGTGGCGCCTTCGAGGTCGGTGCGCGCGAGGCGCGCGAGCGCGGCGCCCGGGTGCTCGTGCTCCTCCGGGGCATGCTCGGCGCCCTGCACGAGCTTGAAGAGCGCCCACACGTCGGCCGGGTCGTCCGGATCAAAGCGCACGCCGACGCAGCCCGCGAGGCGGCAGCCCGTGTACGTTTGCGTGACGAGGCGGAGCGCGGCATCGAGCGCAGCGCCGAGCGCGGTCGCCGGGAGGGCGACGAGCGCCCCGACCCCTTGCGTGCCGGCCGTGAACAAGGCGCCGCCCGTGGAGACGAGGCCGGCGCCGGCGCCGGCGAGCGCGGAGAACAGCGCGCCGCCCCGAAGGATCGCCTTGCCGCGCCCCGCTTCGGTCAAGCCCGTCGCCGCGGCAGGGCCCGCCTCGTCCGCGGCCTCGTTGTGGCGGCGAATCGTGGTCGAGACGAGCCGGAGGAGCAGCTCGTCCGTCCAGCCGATCTCGTCCGAACGTTCGAGCGGGAAGGGGAGCGCGGCAGGGGCCTCGGCGTGTGCGGTCATGGTCCGATCGCCATTTCAAAAAACGTTCCCGCGCGGTCGACGTCGCGCCGGCCCGCGCGCCGCGCGTGTTCACGAGAACCGAACGGGGAGCACCACCGGCCCGCGAATCGCGATGGTCCGGTTGTACCGGATCTCGCCCGCGCCGAGCTCCACCCGCCGAAACCGCCGCGTGAGGACCTCCAGCGCGATCCGCGCCTCCATCCGCGCGAGCAGCGCGCCGACGCAGGTATGGATCCCGTGCCCGAACTGGAGATTGCCCTGCGCATTGCGGTCGATGTCGAACCGGTCCGGATCCGCATGCCGACGCTCGTCCCGGTTGGCCGACGCCACGAGCGCGAGCACCAGTGATCCCGCCGGGATCGTCACCCCCGCGATCGTCACCTCCGCGGTCGCGATCCGCGGCAGCGCGTGGCTCGGCCCGTCGTACCGGAGCATTTCTTCGACGAACGGCGCGGCGAGCGCGGGATCTCCGCGGAGCCGATCCCAAAGCGCCGGCTGCGCCGCGAGGAGGATCATCGTGTTGCCGAGCAGGTGCGTCGTGGTCTCGAGCCCGGCGAGCAGGAGCAGCACCAGGAAATCAAGGATCTCCTCTTCCGTGAGAGAATGGCCGTCCACTTCGGCGTGGATCAGATCGCTCACCGTGTCGTCCGCCGGCGCCCGCCGCCGCGCGGCCACGACCTCGCGCAGGTACCCCGAAAGATCGGCGATCGCGGTCCGCACCTGCACGACGTGCGCGGCGCTCTCGGGCTCGGGCGCGATCGAGCTGATATCGTCGGCCCAGCGCTTGAAAAACACGTGCAGCGAGGGGTCGAGGCCGAGGATCTCGCCGATCACGAACGCCGGCAGCGGGGTCGCGAAGCCCTCGACGAAATCGACCTCGCCCACGAGCTTCCCCGCGAGTTCCTCCGCGAGGCGCTCGACCTTCGGGGCAAGGCGGCGCGTCGTGCCCCCGCCGAACGCCCGGGTGACGAGGCCGCGGAGCCGCGTGTGCGCCGGCGGATCGAGCGCGAGCATCGAATGAACGAGCGGGTTGTACCCGATCCACGGGGGCTCCATGACCGCCTTGAAGCCCTGCGAGGAGAAGAGCGCCGGGTTCTTCAGGACGAAGAGGACATCGTCCCAGCGGCTCACCGCCCACATGCCGCCAGGATCGACCTGGCACACGGGGGAGGACGTCCGCATCGCGGCGTAATGAGGATACGGATTCGCTCGAAACGAGGGCGAAAGGACATCGATTCGTTCTTCCATCACGGCGAGCCTCCCCGGTCCGCGCCCGCGCGGACCACGCGCCCCCTTCGAGCATGCCCCGCGCCAGCACGAGCCCACGGCCGCCCCCATCAAAAAACGCGCGGCCGAGGAAACCGGCCGGCCCCTCGCGCATGATGGGAGCGAAGAAAGCTCTTTCGTGCCGAGCCCGAACCTCGCCCCCCCGGACGTCGAAGGCCTCCTCGCGCCCCTCGCGCGAAAGAGGCTCGTGGAGGACCGTCCGCCCCTGGGCGAGGCCCCCCAAGCGCGCGCCGCGGAGCCGACCCGGACGGCCACGCCGAGCGCGGTCGAGGCCCTCTACCGCAAGCACCACGGGCTCGTGTATCGGCTCGCGCTCCGCTACGGCAAGGGAAACGTCGCCTGGGCCGAGGACATCACGCAGGAGGTCTTCCTCGACCTGATGAAGGCGCTGCCGGCGCTCGACGACCACGACGACCTCGCGGGCTGGCTGTATCGCGCCACCACGAACCGCTGCTTGAGCCGCATGCGCCGGGATCGATTCCGCGCGCTCGCGCCGATCCGCTGGCTCTTCGGCGAGCACCAGCCCGAGCCGCAGCAGCCCGACACGCTGGTGATGGCCCGCGAGGATTTACGCCGCGCGATCGAGGCGCTCGACGCGCTGCCCGTGAAGGAGCAGGTCGCATTTTCGATGTATTGGCTCGACGGCAAGGAGCAGGAGGAGATCGGCGAGATCCTGGGGCATTCGAAGGGATACGTCTGCAAATTGATCCAGCGCGCCGTCGAGAGGCTGAAGAAGGACGGCTGGGGGGTTTCACCATGACCACACCCGCGCCGAACGATCTGCTCGCGCGGCTGCGCGCGGCCGACGAGCTGTACGCCGAGGTCGCGCCGGATCCGAAGCTCGAAGCGCGGCTCGGCGCGCGCCTGCGGGGGCTCGCCGGAAAACCGCCGCGCGTGGCGTGGTCTTCGTCGCTCCGCGGGCTCGGGCGTCCTCTGGCCCTCGTTTTGACCTGCGCCGCCGTGCTTTTCCTGTCGCTCGACGACGACACGCCGCCCGTCCGCTCCGGGCTCGTCGCGCCGAACCAAACTGAATTCGCAGCCGATCCGGACGCGGCCCCGGCCGCCGATCACGCGCCGGAGACGAACCCGCGCGTGGTTGGCCCGCGGCGGGCCCCCGCTCCGAGCGCTCCCGATGCCCGGCCGGTCGCGCCGTCGCCTTCGTGGCGCGTGCAGGATCCGTCTTCGCCCTCCGACGCGGATCCCGAGCGGGGTCCGCTCGAGCATCCTCGGCGCGGCCCGAGGCCCGACGTGCCCCCGGGTCCTCGGTCGCGCATGCATACGCCCGGCGAGGCCGGGGACGCGGACGACGCCGAGGGGTTCGTGTTCTGGTCGCCGACGCAAGCCCTCTCCGGTGAATCCCGCGCGCCCATGTACGGCGCGACCGGCGGCGCGCGTGGCTCGACGACGAGCACGCCGAAGCCCCCGGGGCCCGTCGTCGAGCCGCCTGGTCCGCTGGCCTCCTGCGCGACGCCCGAGACCTGGAAGGGGCGCGCCGAACTCGATTGCGACGAAAATGGCCTCGTCCTCGCCGAGATCACCTACCTCGATCCGTGCGGCGACGGCCTCTTCCGGAGCGCCGAGCACGAATGCGCCGAGCCCGATCCGGAGGTCGACGTATGCACGACCGATACCGTGGGCGACGGCGCCACGTGCCAGGATCCGAGCCTGCTCAAGGACATGGCCTCCCAGGCCTGTCAGCTCGCGGGGCAGCAGATGGTGGATTTCCAGTACACGACCGGCGATTGCGGAGGGATGACGCGGCAGGCGAGTTACACGTGTTGCCCGCCGATCGTCGATCCGCCGCCGCCCGAACCCCCGCCGTCCGAACCCCCGCCGCTCGTCTGCCAAAGCGGCGCCCTCGGCGACGGCGTGACGTGCCTCGACAACGGTTTGCTCAAGGACATGGCCTACGCGGCCTGCAAGGAGCTCGGCCTCTCCCTCGCGGATCTTCAGATCGCGGGGGATTGTCCGGCCGGCCAGGCGTCGAAGGTCGGTTTTTCGTGTTGCGGGCCTTGACGTAAAAAAAGAGGAAACGCGAGGCCGCCTCGCGATTGAAGAAGAGCGGTTGTCACGACGGCGCCCCGCAGCGGGGCGCGCGGAGGTACCCATGCGTTTGTCGAATGGATTGCGGTCGCTCGTGGTCGCCTTTTTTGCGTCCGGTTTCGTCGCCTGCACGGCGGATGTGCAGCAGGGCAGCGGGCAGGAGATGGCGCAGGGCGCGCTCGAAGGAGACGGGAAAGAGAATGGCGACGGGAAGGTGAGCGAGGAGAGTCCCGAGGCCCCTACGCTGCCGTCCGGCTGCTTGCAGGGCACCGTGGAGAGCGCGACCTGCGAGGATCCGGGGGTCTTGAAGGATCAGGCCTTTGCGATCTGCCAGGAGAGCGGTTTCGTCTTCACGGTCTTCGAGTACCAGGGCGGCGATTGCGGCTGGCAGACCACACAAGCCCATTACGAATGTTGCCCGGTGCCGCCCACGCCGCCGGTCGATCCGCCGCCGCCGAACGAGCCGCCGCCGCCCGAGCCCCCGGCCATCTGCGCGAGCGACTCGATCGGCGACGGGATCACCTGCCAATCGCGGGACTTCTTCAAGCAAGCGGCACACGACGCCTGCAACCAGGCGGGCTTGCAGCTCTTCGATCTGGTCCTCGACGGGGGGGATTGCAGCCCCGCCGAGGCCGTCAAGATGACCTATTTCTGCACGGCGGGTGGCTCGGTCTGCCCTTGAGCCCGCGACGTGATCACTTCTGGACCGCGGCCGGATCCATCCACATGACTTCCCAGTGGTGGCCGTCGATGTCGTAGAAGCTCCCGCTGTACATGAAGCCGAGATCCATGGCGGGCATCGCCTGTGACCCGCCATTCTCCACCGCGGTCTTCACCATCAGGTCGACCTCCTCGCGGCTCTCACACGAGAGGCAATAAAAGGCCTCGGTGGCGCTCTTGTCGCTGATCTGCTTCTTCGTGAAATCCTTGAACTTCGACTCGACGAGGAGCATGAAGTACGCCTCCTCGCTCACGATCATACACGTCGCGGTCTCGTCGGTGAACTGCGGGTTGAACGTGAAGCCGAGCTTCGTGAAGAACTCGACCGAGCGCTTCAGGTCCTTGACGGCGAGGTTGACGAAGAGCTTGCGGGAACGGGTCGTGATCATAGGCGCCTCCATGCCTGTGGGTTTGGCGTATGGACTCCGCGGGGGGGCCGAACTCATCGGTCCACGAGAAAAAAATTCGACCCGACCGACGGCTACGGCGCGAGCTCCAGCGGCAGGCCGAACCGCGGGAAAAGCGCCGCCGTGTCGAGGAAGGAGTTCATCGCGGTGATCCGGTCGCCCGAGACCTCCAGCACGATGAGCGCCCACGCCTTGTAGGGCTCGCCCGGCGCGTGCGGGGGACGGTACTGCCCGAACGCCGGCGAGCCACACGCCGCCGTCGGCACGAGCCGCGAGCCGCGGCACCCCGCGCCCCGACCGACGAGCCAGGCCAGGATGGAAGCATGCCCCTTCAGCCAGAGCGAGTACGGCGGCATCGAGAGCGTCGCGTCCTCGTGCAGGAGCGCGGCGAAGGCGTCCATGTCGTACCGCTCGAACGCGTCGACGTAGCGGTCGAGCATCGTCGACTGCACGTCGGCGAGCGGCGCCGGGGGCTCGCTGAGGTCGCGGGCCGAGAGCGTGGCGCGGGCGCGCTGCAAGGCGCTGTTCACCGCGGCGATCGAGGTGCCGAGGCTCTCGGCGACCTCCGCGGCCGCCCAGCCGAGGACCTCGGTCAGGAGCAGGATCGCGCGCTGCTTCGGCGGGAGGTGCTGGAGCGCGGCCACGAACGCGAGGCGGATGCTCTGGCGCATCGAGACGAGCTCGGCCGGGGTCGCGTTGTCGGGCAAGGCCCGCGCGTCGGGGATGGGCTCGACCCAGCTCGAAGCGGGCAGGGTGCTAAGGGTGTCGTCGACCGTGCCGACGGGGCCACACTCCATCGGGCGGATGCGGCGCGAGCGATCGGCGAGCGCGTCGAGGCAGACGTTCGTGGCGATGCGATAGAGCCAGGTGCGCAAGGACGAACGGCCGTCGAACTGGGAAAAACTCCGCCAAGCGCGCAGCATCACCTCTTGCACCGCGTCCTCGGCCTCCGAGACCGACCCGAGCATGCGGTAGCAATGCCCGGTGAGCGCGGCGCGATGTTCCTCGAGCTGTTGCGCCGTCGCCTGCGTGACGTCGAAGCCGGCGGCGTGCTTCCTCGGAGTCGAAAGGTCAGCCATCTCGGCCGTGTTTAACAGGCTTTCCGCCCGAGGACAAACCCCGATCGCCGTCTACAGCAAGATTTCGCGCACCACCTGCCCGCCGTCTGTAAGGGTGATCGGGCGGCCGCCCGGGGACGAGACCGTCTCCAACGGATCGAGCCCCAGCGCCGAGGTGATCGTGGCAAACAGGTCGGCCACGGGCACCGGCCGCTCGACGACCTTTTCGCCTTGCGCGTCGGTCGCGCCGAGCGTGATCCCGCCGCGTACGCCGCCGCCCGCGAGCACGGCGCTCCACGCGGCGGGGTGGTGATCCCGCCCGCCCCGCCCATTGAGGCGCGGCGTCCGTCCGAACTCACCCATCCAAACGACGAGCGTGCGATCGAGCTTGCCACGCTCGGCGAGGTCGCGGAGCAGCGCGCTCATGGCGGGATCGAGCACGCCCATCAGCCGCTTCGTGCGCTCGAAGTTGTCCTCGTGCGTGTCCCAGCCGTCGAGCGAGACCTCGACGAACGGCACGCCCACCTCGACGAGCCGCCGCGCCGCGAGGCAGCCGCGCCCGAACGCCGTATCGCCGTAAGCCTCACGCACGGCCGCGGGCTCGCTCGACACGTCGAACGCGGCCGCGGCCGGCGAGCGCATCATCCGCGCGGCTTGCGCGAACACGGCGCGCCGCTCGGCCACCGCGGCGCTCTGCGTCTCTTGTTCGAATGCGTCCTCCAGCATCGCGAGCGCCGCGCGCCGCCGATCGAACCGCGCGGCCGAGACGCCCGGCCCGTACGCCATGTCCTCGGGCGGCCGCCCCGGCTCGCGCACCACGAACGGACCATGCGCGCGCCCGAAAAAACCGCCGCCCGCGCTCGGCCCGCCGAGGCTCACGAACGCGGGCAGCTCCGCCTTGGGATCGCCGCGCCGCGCGCTCACCCACGCGCCGAGGGCCGGGTGATCGACGGTCGGGTTGGGGATGTGTCCGGTATGGCCGAGCTGCCGGGCGCGCTCGTGGCTGCCTTCGCGGCTCGTCATGCCGCGCAGGATCGCGAGTCTTTGCGCCTCGGCGGCGACGCGGGGCAGATGCTCGCAGATCGACACGCCCTTGGCGCGGGTCTTGATGGCGCGAAACGGCCCGGCTTCTTTCGTGCCCGGCTTCGGGTCGAACGTGTCCACGTGGCTCGGCCCGCCGTTCATCCAGAGCACGATGCAGGCGTCCGCGCGGGGTTTTGTCGGGGCCACGTTCGCCTCGTCCGCGCGCGCCTCGGGCGCCGTGATCCACCGTCCAGCGAGCCACGCGCCGAGCCCTCCGAGCCCTGCGTGCAGGAGGCGCCGGCGATCGATCGTCACGGGTGTGTCTTGGGTCTCCATGGCGTCCTCCGGTTTCAGTGCTGAAAAGCAAATTCGCTCGAATCGAGCAGCGCCCAGAACAGGTCCTCATAGGCCCGGTCGCGCGGCGTCTTCGCGACCCAGCCTCGTTTCTTGCCGATCTTCCCGAGCGGACTCGGTCCGCTCGGCGGCGCGACGGGTTCTTCGGGGGCCGCCGCGGCCTCGTCGAGGAAGTGCACCCAACGGGAAATCTCTTCCGCCGTGGGCCTGCGCGAGAGCGTGCGCAGGTAAAGCGCCTCGATCTTCGCCGCGTCGCCGCCGGGCATCCCGAGCACGTCCGCGAGCGCGCCGCCCGAGAGCGCGGTCGATCCATACCCGACGAGCGGGCCGTTCAGGAGCAAGAGCGCCTGTGGGATCGTCCCGTCGAACTCCGCGCGCGCGCCGTCCTCGTCGACGTCGAACACGAACCGGAAGCGCTCGCGCATCTTCGCCCGCAGCGCGTCGGCCCGCTCGCCGAGCGTGTCCTCGATCCACGGATCGAGGCGCGTCGCCGTGAGGACCGCGTCGAGCAGCACCGGCGCCGGCAAACGCCGCGGGGCGAACGCCGCAAACGTCGCCTCCGCCGCGGGCGGTCCTGCCGCGAGCCCGTAGGCGCGCGTGGCGCAAACGGTCCGCAAGAGCCGCTTGAGATCGTAGCCGTGTTCCACGAAATCAGCGGTGAGCGCGTCGAGCACGGCCTTTGCGCGGGGCGGGTTCGAGGGGCGCAAATCGTCCACGGGCTCGACGAACCCATGCCCGAACAACATCCCCCATACACGATTGACGAGCGCCTGGCCAAACCAGGGGTTCGTCGTGGAGGTGATCCACGCGGCGAGCTCGGCCCGCGGCGCCTCGCCCTCGAGCGTGGTCCCGTCGAGCGCGGCCGGGGCGAGGGTGGCGATCTCGCGCGCCTCGTCCGTCGCGTTTTTCCCAGGCCGCCCGCGCTTGCCGTCCTCGACCTCGAAGGTGCGGGCCATGCCCTTTTCCTTCTCGTCGACGGGTTTGACGCGGGTCCGCACGAAGGCCGCGGCGAAACGGCGGAAGTCCGTGGTCGTCCATTTCTCGGTCTTGTGGTCGTGGCATTGCGCGCACTGGATCTGCACGCCGAGGAACGTGCGCGCGGTGGCGCCCGCCAGGTCCTCGACGCCGCCGCGGTACTGCACGAGCCAGTTCGTCGCGCCGTTCACGCCATCGATTTCAGCCTCGGTGGCCGCGTTTTGCGCGGCCATGCGGCGCTCGCGGGCGGGGCCGCCGGGGCTGCTTTTCCCGGTCGCGCCGACGAGCTCGCGCACGACGTGATCCCAGGGCGTGTTCGCGGCGAAACGCGCCCGCAGCCAGGCCCGGAACGCGGCGCGGTCGACGAGGTTTCCCTTCACGTCGTCACGGAGGAGGACGTCTTCCCAGTACGCGGCCCAGCGCTCGGCGAAATGCGGGCTCGCGAGCAGCGCGTCGACAGCCCGCGCGCGTTTGTCCGTCGCGGGATCGGCGAGGAAGCTCGTGACGACCTCGGGCGACGGCAACGTGCCCACGAGATCGAGCCACGCGCGGCGAAGGAACTGGGCGTCCGTCGCGGGTTTGGCCGGAGATACGCCCGCGGCTTTCCATTCGGCGTCGAGCAGGGCGTCGACGCGCTGGGCGATCTCGATCGTCGCGGGCGCCGCGGCCGCGGCGTTGGGTGGAGCCGAGGGCGTGGCAGACGGGGAGGGGAGGCCACCCGTCCCGCCCCCCGAGCAAGCGGAGAGCAAGGCGAGCGCGACCCAAGCCGAGGTCCGTCGAAGCATGAGGGCCGCCCAAGCAGGACCAATGCCAGCCCCGAGGCCGCCTGGAAACGCGGCATCTCTCGGGTTCGTGACCTGCGGACGGCCTGCCGCGCGCCCGCGTGGTGCGGCGGACGCTCCGCGGGAGCACGGGATCCACGCGGATTTCGATTGCAGCCGCGGCTCCGCAGCCGAAAAGGAATCCCGCATCCACGTTGGAGAGGAGTGAGGCATGAAGATTTTGTACACGACAGGGGCGACGGCGACGAACGGGCGCGAGGGGCACGTCAAGACGGAGGACGGCAAGTTCGACCTCCAGCTCAGCCTGCCGAAGAGCGTGGGCGGTCCAGGCGGGGACGGGACGAACCCCGAGCAGCTCTTCTCGATGGGCTACTCGGCGTGCTTCGGCGGCGCGCTCGCGCTCGTCGCCCGCATGCAGAAGGTGCAGACCGGGCCCGTGCAGATCGAGGCGAAGGTCTCGCTCGGCCAGGATGCGAGCGGCGGCTTCGGCCTCGCCGTGGAGCTCATCGGCCACATCCCGAACCTCCCGCGCGAGCAGGCCGAGGCGCTGATGCACGCGGCGCACCAGGTGTGCCCGTATTCCAAGGCCACGCGCGGCAACATCGAGGTCAAGCTCTCCGTCGCCTGACGTCTGGATGGGGGCGTGGATCCGCGGCCGACACACTGGCGACGCGGAGGTCACGCCCCACAGACGTCGCATGAACAAACGTCCCAAGGATTCCGGCCGGACCGAGCCCGCGCACGGCGCCGAGAAGGCCTCGCGGCGCTCGGCCGAGTCCCAGCACGGCGGGATTTCCTCCGAAGAGAGCGCGCGCCGGGACGAGACCGGCGAGAATCCCGGCGGCACATACCAGGGAGGTCGGTCGTCGGCCCCGGCGGGGTTCGGCCCGAATGGCCATGGCGCGTCGAGCGGCGAGGATGGCGGGTTCTGAGGCGCTCGGCCGCTCGGCCGTGCGCCTGCCCCTGAAGACGAAGCGCTGGAACGAGCCCGTCGCGCCGGACGACGGGTTGCGTGTCCTCGTGTGCCGCTTTCGCCCGCGTGGCGTGCGCAAGGAGGACGAGACCTGGGATCTCTGGGCGAAGAACCTGGCCCCGAGCCGCGAGCTGCTCGCCGCGTTTCAGGGCAAGAGCGGACCGCCGCTCCCGTGGAAAGATTTTGCGCGGCAGTACCGGGCCGAGATGAAGGCCGAGCGTGACCTCATCCGCTCGCTCGCCGAGCGCCTCCGCCTCGGCGAGCGGATGACCTTGCTTTGCTCGTCGTCGTGCGTCGATCCGGATCGATGTCACCGGACGTTGCTCGCCGGGCTCCTGGAGTACGAGGCGGCCGCGGGGGCCTGAGGCCGGGGAGGGGAGATGGAACGAAAAAGGCCCGCGTGAGAAAACCTCACGCGGGCCTGAAGGCTCCGGACAACGGAATGTAGAGCGTCTCGTTGCTGCGTTCGCGCGCGCCGGCTCGTCATCCGAGCTCTGGGCACGCCTCTCGACGTTTGCCTCAAAGGTATGGTCAAGCCGCACGACCGATTAGTACCGGTTAGCTCCGCGAATTACTCCGCTTCCACACCCGGCCTATCAACCTCGTGGTCTACGAGGGGTCTTTAGGAGCCTTGCGGCTCGGGACACCTA
>NZ_SSMQ01000140.1 GCF_005144585.1 Polyangium fumosum
CGCCGCCGGGGCCGCCGCCGCCGGGGCCGCCGCCGCCGGGGCCAGGGCCGCCGCCGCCGCTCGCGCCCGAGCCGCCATCGCCGGTGCTGCTGGAGCCCTCATCGCACGCGGCGGCGGAAACCACGAGCAAGCCCATCACGACGGCGAAGAGAGCACGATTCTGGTTCATGAATTTCATGGCTATACCGAACCTTTCGGGGGGAGCGGAGGAGGCGCCGCTCGGTAAGGAATGGGGACATCGTAGCGGAGCCGCGGCGCGACCACAATGAGCCGCGCGCGATTCCGCTTTCGCTTCATTCGTTCGAGGAGATTAGAGTCGACCTTTTTCGTCGAGGAATGCTGCGATCCAGGCGAGGGGCGCATTCCAGTTGATGGTGATCTCGTTCAAACCCCAGGCCTCGATGTGGTCGACGAAGCACTTTTGCGGCGCGCAGCCGGCGAGCCCCGCGGCCTGGCCGTAGGGATCGTCGAGCCCGGAGTTCGGGCCGCCCGAGACTGCGCCGGGCGGCGCCGTCGGGAACTTCGCGTCGACCTGGTTCGCCCAGAATCGATGGTGCGGGTTCTTGAGCGGATTCGACCCGTAGCCGCTCACGTACGACTGCACCATCGGGTTCTTGCCGAGGATGTAATCCATCCCCTCGACCGCGCCGCCGAGGTACTTCGGCTTGCCCGTGAAATCGTGCGAGAGCGCGAGGATCACGAGGTTGTTCAGCAGGAACGAGTTCGAGCCCCAGGGGTACTTTTTCGACCCGCCCGCCTTGAAGGGCAACCGATACCCCTCGGCGTCGAGGATGCCGAGGTACGCGTCCGCGGCCGCGACGACGCTCGATCGCATGGCCGCGACGAGGTCCTTGTCAAGCTTGTTCGGGACGACGGCGAGCGAAATGGTGCCGAGCGCCTGCGTCATCTGCCAGGTCATGGACGTCGATGAGCCGCTGCCCGTGAGCGCGCCGGTCTGCGGGACGGCCATGTAATGCTTCGACTTCGTGAGGGCCGTCTGGTACTCCTCTTTGCCCGTCGTGATGAAGAGCTCGGCCGCGGCCCAGTAAAACTCATCGCTCACGTCGATGTCGTCGTACGGCCCGCCGCCCTGGTTGTCGCTCGGCGGCGCATAGACCGCCGGGTTCGCCTTCGCCGCCGCCCAGGCCTTCTCCGCGGCGGCCAAGGTCTTCTCCGCGAACGCCGGATCGAGCGTCTTCCAGATGCGCGCCGCCTGCGCCGCGTTCGCCGCGAGGTTCAAGGTCGCCGCGGTGCTCGGCGGACGCAAGAACCGCTTCATGTTGGCCTCGTGCGGCGCGAGCCCGAGCCCGGTCCATTTCTCGTCGTGGACCTTGTGGTGCACCATGCCCGCGCGCGGCTGGCCCTCCGGCACCTGCATCTTGAGCATCCACTCGAGCTCGTACCGCGCCTCGTCGAGGATGTCGGGGACCCCGTTCTTGTTCTCGGGGATCGCGAGCTTGCCGTCCCCGAAATCGGCCGAGCTCGTGCCGATGTGTTTCGCCCGCTCGTACTGCGCGAGCATCGTCCAGACCGAGATGCCCCCGTTGACCACGTATTTGCCGTGATCGCCGGCGTCGTACCAGCCGCCGGACACGTCGAGCGAATACGAGCAGCCCGTCCCCGGCGCGCACGGCACGCTCTTGTCGCTCGTGTGCCCCGCGGGCCGAGCCCATTTCTCCTCGCCCGCGTACGGCATGGCGATCGGCATGCCGCTGCGGTTGTGGTAGAAATAAGCGAGCGCGTCGTACTTGAGCTTTCCGTAGAGATCCTTCCGGACGTTGAAAGGAAAACTCGTCTCGCCCTCGACGCGCAGCTCGTACTTGTCTCCGACCTTCGCGAACGAGGTGAAGTCCACGACGTGGACGTGCTCGCCGGACGCGGGATCGTCGCCGAAGACCGCCGTCGTCCCCTTGGCCACCGATTCCTTGCCCTCCCGGACGATCTCCCAGGCGAGGGGCTTGTTCGGCGTGGCCTTCACGATCGCCTTCTTCACGAGCCCCGGGAAATACCCGACCTGGTTGACCCGCACCTTGGGCAAATTCACCTGCGGCGGCGGCGGCGGCGCCTTGAAATCAGGGTCGTCCAGATGAATGTCGTCCAGGCAAATCGTCACGCCCCCCTCGGCGGCGAGGCCCCCGCCCATGTGAAAGGCGAGCTCCGCCGTCGGATCGTCGTCCCTGCTCATGGCGAACGCGCCCTCGAAGCGCTGCGGCTTCGTTTTCAGCTCGATCGTGCTCGACCAGTACTCGGCGTAGGGCGGCCCGGCCATGCCCACCTTCGGGCGGACGCGCATGGGCTTGCTCGCCCACGCCTTGAAGCGCACGGTGTACGTGTGCCCGCGCTTGACGACCATCTCGCGATGGCGGACCTGCGCGTCCCACGGGTTCACGCCCTTCTCGTCGATCTTCAGGCAAAACGCGCCGTTCTCGACGGCCGCCTTGCCCGCCGCGGGCGCGGTGAACGACGTCGTCCACGGCAGGCTCGTGCCGTCCTCGAAATCGCTGTTCTTGAGCAGGTTGTTGCCGCCCTGCGGCGCCACCTGCGGCCCATTCGCCACGGGCGCGGGGCCCGGATCGCTGGGCGCGTTCGGGTCCGGCGAAGCGGCGCCGGGCGCGCAGCCCGAGAGCAGGAGGGAAAGGCAGAGCGTGCTCGATGAGGTCGCGTTGCGCATGACAAACCTCGCGGAACGTCCCCGCATCACGGGCACCCGGTGAACTGCACGTCGTCGATGTAAATGTCGTAGTCGGCCCCAGGCGTATTCACCTGCCACTGCACGCCGAACATCTTCGCGCGCTCGGGCGCGCCGGGGCGAGGCTGGCCCCACCCGGCCTGCTGCTGCGCCGCGCCGAACAGGACGAAGTACTGGGTCCACGTCGTCGTGAGCTGGATGTCCATGCCGAAGTCGTTGAAGCACTCCGTGCAGACCTTGCCCTCCGGATCCGTGTTCACGTCCGGCAATTTCACGCGCACGGCGCCCGCCGAGTTCTCCCCGCGCTTCGCCCAGAACGAGATGCCCTTGTACTGCGAGATGTCGGCCGGCGCCTTCGGATCGACGAAGTTGAAGCCCATGCCCGCGAAGACGGTGCCCGATCCGCCGATCTTGCCGTTCATGCGCGCCGCGCTCTGCGAGCCGTTCGCACCGCCGGGGCTCATCGAAAACGTGCCGCCCAGCGCGCCCGCCTGCGGCGTGATCGTCGAGCCGGCCTGGTCGGCGAACGTGTACCAGTAGCCGCCGCGGCCCTTGTGCAGCGCGATCTGGTTGTTGTTGTCCTCGCCGTCGTCGAGCAGGCCATCGGCCGGACAAGCCTTGGCGTCCGGCAAGTTCGCGACGCCCGTGCTGGCGTCCGCGCCCGCGCCTCCGCCGCCCGGCTGGCGGGGGATGCACCCGGAGATCGCCGGCGCGAACGCGCAGAGCGCGACGAAGGCCCCCACCGTGTATGTCATCGCCTTGTTCATGTTCGTCTTCACCACCAGATCGAGGCCTGCAGCCGGATGACATTGAGATCGGGGCGCGTCGCCGGCGCGCCGCGGTTGCCCGGATCCTGATTCGTCGTCGTCGCGCCGAAGCCGTCGGGCAGCGTGGGCGCCGCCGGCGGCTGCGTGCAGAGCAGCGGCTCGGCCGTATTGCCGCACTCGCGCTGATTGAAGAAGTAACGCGAATACTGGAGCGCGATCTCCTCGTGCGCGAGCCAGTCCGAGCGGAAGACGATCCGCGGCGAGAGGATCGCGAACGACTGCTCGGGGATCCTGGAGTTCGGCTGCAAGCGGTCGAAGCGCATGCCGAGCCCGAGCCACGATTTGATGCGGCCGTTGAGGTCGAAGCCGTACTTGAGCTTCCGGACGCCGTCCATGTCGGGGTCGTCGCTCGAGATGAAGTTCACCATGGTGAAGGCCGCGATCTTGAGGTCCGGCCCTTCGCCCCAGTACCGTTGCCCCGGCGTCTTCATGTTCGTGAGGATGTTGGCGATGCTGAGCTCGTATTGCGCGAGCAGCGTGTTCACCGCGCCGTTGCCGTTGCTCTGGCGCGTCGGACCGTCGAGGTAGTTGCTCGTGATGCCGAGCGCGAACTCGCCGCCGCCGTTCGCGTGGATCACCTCGACCGCGGGCCCGACCACGCGCGCGTTCTCCGCGGAGATGTGGGAAAACCCTGCGTAGAGATACCCGTACATGTTCGCGTCGACGCGCACGTCCGCGCCGATCACGCTCATGTTGCCGTTCGGCACGTTCGTCAGGGCCGAGCCGGGCCGATCCTCCTCCTGCGCCCAGGTGTAGAAATGGTGCAAGGAGAGGTCGACCGTCTTTTTCCAGCTCACGCCGGCGTGAAGGTGATTGACGAGCGTGAAGCGGGCGTCGTTGTAGATGCTCGGGTTCGGGCGCCGCACGCCGAAGCCCTGCTCGCCCCACAACGTCCAGTCGGCGACGTCGATCTCCATGCGGAGCGTCTCGCCCAGGGTGTGCGTGCGGCCGAAGAGGAACGTGTCGTAATACCCGGCGTCGTACCGGCCCGCCATGCCATAACGGCCCCAGAAGCTGCCGACCTTGGCCTCCAGCCGGACGTTCTGCCACGGCAGCTCCGGCGTCAGCGTCACCCAGCCCTGGGCAATGCCGAACTGCGCGAGGTTCTCCTTCCACGCGGCGTCCGTGAAGTTGAAGGCGAGGATGCCCGCCGTGGCCTTGGCCCACCCCTTCGAGTAGCTGAAGTAGAGCTCGGCCCAGTCGCGCGCCTGGTGGCCGGTGTATTGCCAGTTCAGGTATTGATCGTCCGGCACGACGGGCGCGTGCAGCGTCGTCGGGCTCTGATCCGGCAGGGGGTTGTCGCGGGCGCCGATGCCGATCCGCATCGGGGCGCGGAAGTAGCCGTGGAAATCGAACCCTTCGGCCTTGTTCCCGGCATTGCCTCCGGAGCCCGTGACCACGGGGCTCGAATTGCCGAAGCTCGGCGGCGGGCCCTGGGGCGTCTGGACATCGGGGACGGCCGGTTTTTGCGCCGTCTGCGCAGGCGCGGGCTTCGCAGGCGCGGCCGCCGCGCCCCCCGCGCTCGTGTTTTGCATCTGCACCGGGGCGTCCTCTTCGGCAGCCTTCGGATCCCCCTGCGCCAGCGCCGGGAGGGGCGCGAGCACACCACAGAGCACCATGGTCAACGAGGACAAACGCATCGGAGCTCCTCTCACCACCTCTGGAAATACATCTTTGAACACCGGCCGATCAGAAGCCGTGTGAATACCCGAACGTGGCGCTGAGCGCGGTGCCCGAAGCGCCGAAGAGCTGGATCAACCGGACCTCCGCGAGAGGTCCCGTATTCGGCCGAATCGCGTACATCGCGCCGCCGCCTGCCGCGATGAAGACGAGCCCGGACTTTTTCCACGCGTCGAGGACGAGCCTCTTGTCCGCGAGGAAGTCCTGCTCCGTATTGTACACCGTGACCTTGACCGAGGCGTCGACCTGCGCGAGCCCGCCGCCAAGCGTCACGAAGGGCCGGAAGCCCGCGCTTCCGAACGGATCGGCACCGAACCAGTAGGCCGCGCGCGCCTCGGCGTGAATGGGGACGAACGCCGCGCCGCCCGGCGCCTGCGGCCCACCGCGGAACACGAACCCGGCGCGCAGCCCGGCCGTGAAGTTTTTCCCGAAGACCCGCTCGTACCCCACGAAGATCCGCGTCGTCGCGGCCGCGAGGCCCCCGGCGAGCTCGCCGCCGGATTTGGCGTACGGGATGGCCTCGTAGTAATCATCGCCCGAAAAGCAAGTATACTCGTTGCCGCCGGAGCACGTCCCCGTCGTGCCCGAGAGCCCCAGGAAATCCTGCTGGAGGCCGAGGGTCACCCAGTTTTTCCGGGCGAGGGACGGCGCCTCCGGCGGTTTGTCGCAGACCTCCCCCTCCGGACACGTCTTTTCCTCGCCCGGCTTGGGACACCCGAGGAGCCCCGGCGGGCAATCCGCCGCCTCGGAGCAGCGCGCGGGCGGCGGTTTGCCCGGCAGGCTCGGCGACGCTCCCTCGATCTGGAGCTTGATCTCGACGTTCAGCGGCTCTTTCCGGGTGCCGGCGAAAGCGACGGCGTTGTTGTCCTTGTCGAAGGCCTGGATGAAATATTTGAGCTGCCCGGTCACGCTCCCGACGTCGAGGCAGGGGACCTCGGCTCCATACCCCTTCTCGACCTTCTGCATCTCCAGCGTCTTCCACGCCGATGCACCAAAAGGCCGGTACTGGAGCACGACCTTGGTGACCTCCACGCCATCCGGCAGCTCCGTATAAAGCGGGACCGGCGTCATCACGGTCTGCTCCCGCGGAGGCGTATGCACGAGATCACCTTGCGCCGGTGCGGGCGCGACAGGCCCTGGGGCCGGCGTCGGGCTCGGGGAAGCTTCGGGCGTACCGCCGATGCCGGCCGCCGCCTTTGCGTCCTTGAAGACGGTCTCGATCTCCTCGGAGGTGAGATCCGGATCGAGCGTGATGTCGGGATCGGCCTTGAGCGCCGCGACGAACTCGGCCTTGCCGTCCTCGACCTTGTTCATCCCGCCGGCATAAACGACGCCGAGATCCCGGTGCAGCCGCGCCACGACCTTGTTCGAACAGGACTTCGGGCCGCAGAGCGTGAGCGCTTGCTTGAGCTTTTTTTCTGCCTCGGCGAACTTGGTGCCGAGGTAATCCGCCTCGATTGCTTTTTTCGCTAGATCGAGCGCAGCGTCGTCATTCGGCTCCGCGTTGGCCACCCGGGCGGCGGCGATGACCAAATGGAAAAATGCAACGGACGCGGCGCGCGGGAGCGCTCCGGAGAAGCGGCCATCCATGAATTGGGGACCTTACACCAGATCCGGAAACTCTGACAACCACCCGTATGCGGGTCACGAACAAAAACATGACGGGGAGGGCGCGCGGGCGCGCGTGGAGCGGAGGGTTTTACCCGCACCCGAAAGTTTTACCTCGGATGCGGGCAAAACCCCGAAGCCGTCTCCTTATTGTATTACTTGGGGGGAGGGGGCGGCGGGATGTCGAAGATGTCCCAGGCCGGCGTCAGGTTGCTGGTCTTCGGATCCTGGTTCCAGATGTAGACGGCCGGGTACGTCTCGTAGTTGCCCTGCGCGTCGCGCACGATGGCCGTCATGTAGAGCTGCGAGGAGCGCGTGTCCGGCGGGCTGTACTGGTTCGGCGGCACGATGAACGCGCCCGGGTAATCCCGCGCCGACGAGAAGATGAGCCAGTAGTAGGTCTTGCCGTTCGGCACGCCCCCGAGCACCGTGGGCGACCATTTGGCCCAGCTATTGATGACGCCCGGGCTCGTCTGCCCCGTGCAGGCCGGCGGATCGTTCGCCGCGAGGCGGATCGGCGACCCGCCGTTCGACGGGACGACGTACACCTCGCCGTCGGGACGATAGTAGATTTTTCCGCTCGTGTTGCCCGCGCGGTTGTACGCGATGAGCTTGTCGTCCGCGGAGAACGACGGGTAATACTCGGACACCCCCGGCGTCGCCGCGCCCTGGACCGGCGCGACAGCGCCGCCCTGGCGGTTGTTGTAGGGGACCGTCTTGATATCGGTCTCGACATTGTCGGCGATGCGGCCGTCCTGGGATTTTCCTGCCGACGTGTACACGATCGTTTGACCGTCGTGGCTCCAGTTCGGTGCGACGATGCCCTGCGACTCGCCACTCGTCTGGAGGAAGCCCCACGCCGTGCCCTGCGCGCCCTTGATGGCGTCGTTCGTCGGCCCGCTTTGCCCCTCGGTCCAGGGAATGCTCGCGTTCGTCTCGAGGTCGAACCACGCGAGCCGGTCGGAGCCATAACCGGCGCTGTCGGTGAAGCCGATGTCGACGTTCCGGTTCGCGTAGGGCGTGAGCGCGATGCGATTGCCGGGGCCCCAGATCGCCTTGGAGAACGTCATCATTCCGAGCCACGGCTGGCTCAAGAGCCGCTGCGCGCCCGCGGTGAAGTACGCCGGCACCTCGCCCGCCTTGCCCTCCTTGATGGTGCTGACGACGTTGTTCCAGGGCCAGTGATCGGTGAACCCGACCTCCTCGCCGGAGGGCGTCGAGACGTGGCAACCAATGCACTGCGCGCGCCCCTGCGGGACGCCCTTGGGATCGGTGTACTTGCCGCGCAGATCGCGCCCGCCCTCGGAGAGGATGTTGCCCTGCTGGACCTGCGGCACCGTCAGCGCGTCGATCGTGGTCTCGTCGCCGACATAGAAGCCGACGAGCTTGCTCGTCGTCGGCGTGACCTCGGACGAAGTCGCCGCCCAGTACACCATCGATCCGCCCGCCGTGACGGGCGCGATCGTGAACGTGCCCGTCGCGCCCGTGGGTGTGCCGGGGTTCTGCGAGTTCACGCCGCGGATGGTCACCTGAATTTCTTGATCGATGGCGCCGCCCTTGACACCGATGGCCTCCCAGATCTCCTTGGGCATGGCCCAGACCGGGCTCACCGAGTAGGCGACGAGCTCGTTCGTCTGGTTTGCCGCCTTGAGGCGGATCTCGAAGAGGTTCTCGTTGTTCGCGGGTTTGACGCGGAACCGGACGCGCAGCCAGTTTGCCGGGAACAACGCGCCGTGTTTGCCCGAGTCGCCGAGGTGCGGCTCGACGATGCAGAGCCCCGGCGTGTAATTGTCGGGCGCGCCAAAGAGCTCGGGGGCGTTCGAGGGGGCGACACCGTCGAAGATCGGCTCGGCGGGGAAATCGTCGCAGTTCGCCTTGCAGTTGGCGTTCACGATCACGTCGCCGCCGACCGGCGTGCCGCCCGCTGCGCCCATCCCGCCCGTGGGGTTGAAGATATCGCCACCGGCTCCGCCTTGGCCTCCCGATGCGCCTGCGCCGCCCGTACCTCCCGCGGGCGTCTTGTCGCCCCCGCCGCCTGCCGAACACCCGACGGCCATCCCGACGGCCATGACGATGCCCAAGATGAAGGATGCCCCTATGACTCGCATCGCTCGCCTCCTGATAAAAAAGATCGTGGTCGGGGAGAAGATTCTCACGGAGCGCCCCGCGGCTCCACGAGTTTTTTCGCGGAGCCGCGCGCCGCTCTCGTCATTCCCAGCGGCGGAGAAAAATCCATCCGCGCGACAATCGATGGAACAGGGGCGTGCCATCCCGTGCCAGGGGCACGACACGACCGTTGCTTTCGAAGCTTGAACAGCACTACACGATAAGGATGGATCGGCGTCGTCGTGTCTTCCCCTGGGTCGCTGCCGCGGCGGCGCTCCTCTGCGCGTGTATCCCGAGGCCCGAGGCCGGCGCGATTGACGCGCCAGGGAGCGCTGCGTCAATCGCGCCGGGGGAACACCCATTTAAAGGAGGGCGCCTTTTCGTCGACCCGGGCTCCAACGCGCGCCGGCAGGTCGAGGCGTGGCGGGACGCCCGCCCCGCGGACGCGGCCATGATCGAAAAAATCGCCCGTGAGCCGCAGTCGTTCTGGTTCGGCGACTGGAACCAGGACGTCACGGCGGACGTCGACTGGCGTGTCTCGGCGATCGATCACGCGGGCGCGATCGCGCTGCTCGTCGCGTACGACATCCCGTACCGGGACTGTGGCAATCACTCGGCGGGCGGGGCCTCGGCCGCGGAAGCATACAAGGCCTGGATCCGGGCGTTCGCCCGCGGGATCGGCGCGCGTCGCGCCGCCGTGATTCTGGAGCCGGACGCGCTCGGGCTCTTGAAAGACTGCCTCACGCCCGCGCAACAAGAGGAGAGGCTCGCGCTCCTCAGGGACGCGGTGACCGTCCTCGGGCAGAGCGGCGCGGTCTCCGTGTACATCGACGCGGGCAACGCGAAATGGCAACCCCCGCCCGTGATGGCCGAGCGCCTGCGCGCCGCGGGGATCGCCGGCGCGCGCGGGTTCGCCCTGAACGTCTCCAATTTCGTGACCACCGAGGAGAGCGTCGCGTACGGCAAGGAAATTTCGGCGCTGCTCTCCGGCAAGCCCTTCGTCGTCGACACGAGCCGGAACGGGAACGGGCCGACCAAGGAGCTGCAATGGTGCAACCCCGATGGACGCGCGCTCGGCCGTCCGCCCTCGGCCGAGACGGGGGACCCGCTCGTGGATGCCTATCTGTGGATCAAGCTCCCCGGCGAATCGGACGGGGCCTGCAACGGCGGGCCCCGCGCCGGGGAGTGGTGGCCCGAGTATGCCCTCGGGCTCGCGCAGCGCGCCAAACCCTGAGCGTCGTTTTTCCAGAGACAGGGGCCGGTCCTTTTCGTAGCATCGCGCCATGACCGACCTCTCCGCGGCGCCGGCGAGCGCCGAGGCCACGCCTTCGAATGCAAAGAGGCGGCACCCGATGTTGTGGGTGCCTTCGCTCTACGTCGCGATGGGCACGCCGATGATCACGGTCTCCGTGGTCGCGGCCATCATGTACAAGAACCTCGGCCTCTCGAATACGGACATCACGCTCTACACGAGCTCGATGTACCTGCCGTGGGTCATCAAGCCGCTCTGGTCCCCTGTGGTGGAGATGTTCAGGACCAAGCGGTTTTTTGTGCTCTGTATGGAATTCCTCATGATGGTCACGCTCGGCTGCGTGGCGCTCTCGCTCTCCTTGCCAAGTTATCTCGGTCCAACGCTCGCCTTTTTCTGGATCACGGGTTTCGCCTCGGCGACGCAGGACATTGCCGCGGACGGCATCTACATCAGCTCGATGTCGGAGACCGATCAGGCAAAATACGCCGGGGTGCAGGGGCTCGCCTGGAACGTCGGCCGCCTGATCGCCTCCGGGCTGCTCGTGACCTTCACGGGCTGGCTGCACAACGGGCTCGGGCTCGACTGGGCGAAATCGTGGATGGTGGTGATGGGCTTGCTCGCCGCGCTGATGGGCATCTCCGGCGTTTGGCACATCAACGTCCTGCCCACCGGCGGCAAGGCGGAGGACGCGCCGAGCGGAATCGGGGACGCGGCGCGGACCTTCGGCGACGCATTCGCGAGCTTCTTCAAGAAGAAGAACATCGTGATGATGCTGCTCGTCGTCTTCTTTTATCGGTTCGGCGAGGGGCTCATCGAGAAGATCGGGCCCCTGTTCATGCTCGACCCGCGCGCGGTGGGAGGCCTCGGGCTCGACAACGAGGCGCTCGGCAACATCAACGGCACGTTCGGCACGGGCGGCTTCATCGTCGGGGCGCTGCTCGGCGGGCTCTTCTGCGGGCGGCTCGGGCTCAAGCGCTCGTTCGTGCTCCTCGCGCTCGCCCTCAACGTCCCCCACCTGACGTACTTCTACCTGAGCCACGCCCGTCCCGAGGATCTCTGGCTCATCACGGCCGTCGTGACGATCGAGAAATTCGGCTATGGGTTCGGCTCGGTCGGGCACATGGTCTACATGATGCAGCAGCTCGCGCCCGGGCCGTACAAGACCGCCCACTACGCCTTCGCGACCGGCATCATGGGCCTCAGCATGATGTTCACCGGGATGATCAGCGGCCCCATTCAAGAGGCCGTGGGGCACGCGCATTTCTTCACGATCGTGCTCTTCGCGTCCATCCCGCCCGTGCTCTTCGCGTTCCTCGCGCCCTTCGCGGTGACCCCCGACGAGTCCAAGGGCGGAGGCCTCCCCGCGGGGCATTGACGCCGGAGGCATTTCGCGCATCGCATAGGAGGGGGAGAGGGGGACATGCCGCACGACGACCACGACCATCGAGCTCGCGAAGGCGCGCGCATCGACCGGCTGCGCATGCTGGCCGAGCTGGCCCGCATCTTCGCCGCGACGACGAACGACTACGAGCGCCTCATGCACACGGTCGTCGAGGAGACCGGGCGGCTCATGGACGCATATTGCGTGCTCGGGCTCGTGTCGGAGGACGGCGCGTGGTGGGACGTGGCCGCAGAGTTCGCGCCCAATCCCGAGACCCTCGCGACCATCGTCGCGCTGATGGGCTCGCGCCGCATGTCACGGGACGAGGGAGGATTCGCTCCCACCGTGATCCGGACGCGGCAGCCCCTCATCATGCACCATCCGCTCCCAGCGTCGTGGACGGCGGAGCTCCGGCCGGAGCTCGCCCATCTCCTCGAGCACATCGGATTCCGGAGCGTCGTATGTGTCCCGCTCCAGGTCCGAGGCGCGATCCTCGGGACGCTCACCCTCCTGCGCCAGGGCGCGGCGATGGCTCCCTTCGCGCAGGGCGACGTCGACCTCCTGCTCGTGCTGGCCGATCTCGTCGCAATGACGATCGCGAACGCTCGTTTGCTCTCGGCCGTGCAATCCGAGCTCGCCGAGCACAAGCGAACGCGCGAGGTGCTCGAGCGCACCGAGGAAAAACTGCGACAATCGCAGAAGATGGAGGCCGTCGGTCGCCTCGCCGGCGGCGTCGCGCACGACTTCAACAACATCCTGTCGGTGGTGCTCAGCTACAGCGATTTCCTCCTCGACGAGCTCCGCCCCGGCGAGCCGATGCGCGAGGAGGTCGAGCAAATCCGCCTCGCCGGCAAGCGCGCCGCCGACCTGACGCGGCAATTGCTCGCGTTCAGCCGCCAGCAGATCCTCTCGCCCCGCGTGCTGAATCTCAATACCATCGTTTCGGGCATCGACCGGATGCTCCGCCGGCTCTTGCGCGAGGACATCGACCTGCGCACCATGCTCTCACCGGACCTCCACCCATGTTTCGTCTGAGCATTGGTCTCATCGCAAGCCGCCGCGCCGGGGCGCTGCCCCGGGCCCCGCGGGGGCTGTTCGCCCCTCGACCCGAACCAGGGCCAGCCCTGGACCATTTGGGGAAGAACTGCGCGATGCGCA
>NZ_SSMQ01000013.1 GCF_005144585.1 Polyangium fumosum
ATGGTGTCGAAGTTCGAGTTGACCCACTTCGGGGTCAGGCATAGCTCCTTGGCGATGGCTTCGATGAGCTCGACATCGAATCCCGTCGTTTCGCCGCTCTCGGTGAACAACTCGAAAGGAGGATAGGGGAGGTCCGATCCGATCGTCAACATCTTCGGCTGCACGGTCGATAGCGAGGGGCAGCCGGAGAAGGGTACGGCCGTCGCCTCCTCCACATGAGACGGGAGCTGCTGCCTGGGAAAATACTTGGTGAAGATCGCCTTGTAGGTGCCGTCGGCGAAGAGGTTCTCGAGCGCCTGGTCGATGCCCTGGAGGAGCGCGAGGTTCTCCTTGTGGACGGCGAATGCGTATTTTTCGCCATTGTCGATCCGCTGGACGATCTTCAGATCGGGCTTCCTCTCGACCACGTCCTCGGAGATCGGAAGGTCGTTGATGATGGCTTGGATCTGCCCCGCCTCAAGCGCGTTGTACATATCCGGGGCCTTGATGAAGGTCACGATCTGGACACCCCTCGGCGCAAGCGTGTCCTCCGCGTAGAACGCGCCGGTCGTGCCCCGCTGCACGCCAACCCTCGCCCCGGGCATGAGGTCGCTCACGCTCGTGATCGGGTGGGCGGGGAGCGAGGGCGGTGCCCTCTTGTCGCACGCCGCAGCGGCCAACCCTATCGCGGCGAGGAACGCCGACGCCCAGGCGAATCGCTTCTGCATTCTTGTCCTCTCTCCGCACGAATCCGGGCACGAGCTGGACCAGACGCCGGGCTCGCCCAACGCATCCGTTTCGTTGGGCTGGCGATCGAACAGGTTGTCCAGGCGGGCGCAGGCTTCCTTGGCGCCGAGCCGACAGAACAGGCAACGCGAGCTCCGCGCCTGCAGGCTCCGCGCGCGAGAGATGTCCGCCGAGCAGCAACGACGCGTCTGCGGCCGCGGCGGCGCCGAGGGACGACCATCGCCTGCGGAAATCGTACATGGTCCATGGCGATTGCACGTGTCGTGCCCAGCGTGGCCAAAGCGTTCCCTGGCACGCGGATCGCTTCAGCATTTGCGTGCGGTCCGGTACCGAAAAACCGCCACCTCGGAGAAGAAGCAATGAGAGCGAGCGCCCGGCTGGCGCAGATCCTCACGAACCTGCTCGACAACGCCGCCAAGTACTCCGGCGCCGGCTCGCCGATCCGGGTGACCCTCCGTGCGGAGGCTGAGCATTGGTCTCATCGGGGGCGTGGGAGCCGGGGCGCTGCCCCGGACCCCGCGGGGGCTGTTCGCCCCTCGACCCGAACCAGCGCCTGCGCTGGACCTTTTGTGGAAGAACTGCGCTCCGCGCAGTTTTTCCAAGGGCCGATGGCAAGACCACGGACGCGCGTCTCTACTGGCAACGGGGCGTTGCCAGCGGAGCCGTCAGCGCTGCATGGCGCCTTTCTGAAGCTTCGGTCAGGCCATCTCGCGGTCGCTGCGACCCTGTCCCGAGCCGGCAGCCTGCCGACGGAGGACACGCCAGTGCACCCAGGAAACCGTCACGACGACCGCGGTTCCAAGGAACACGAGCGGATCGCTCGTCTGCAGGAAGTCGCGTGTGTTCCAGCCGATCACGGCAACCCCGAGCGCGATGAACCAGCGGGGATCCGCGAACCCGGAGACGGTGCACGCGACGAGCAGAAGAGCCGCGACGGCGGTCGCGCATCGGTCGATGGTGCCGGGCACGAGGTGCCACGTCGTCGTCGCGAACCAGGCCGCGAAGCGAAAGGCCGTCGCCGCGAACGACACCAGCGCAAGCCCGACGAGCGCCGGCCGAACGGCGAGCGCGCGCTCGGTCTTCCTCGTGCCCATCGTGCATGCAGCCATCACGAAGGGGATGGCGCCCGGAACCGCCATACCGAGCGCCCACCGGATGCCGATGGGTCCCGGGTAGCGGAGCGTCCCGAGGAGGCCGATGGCGCCGAGGGTGAGGGCTCCCGTCCAGAGGAGCACACGCCGCCGATGCAGCAGCGCGACCGCGAGGAGCACGTACGCCGCGAGCTCGAGCGCGAGCGGCCCGGCGTAGAGCGCGAGCTCCTCGGACGGCACGCCGGCGGCGCTGTTGGCTGGGAGCCAGCGCAAAAACCACCCGAAGCGAAGCAGGAGGGCGCCAATACGAACGCCGGCGAGGAGGATCGCGCCGAGCACGATGCCCTGGGCGAGCACGAGGCGGAAGGGTTCGGTCGCGGGCGTCGTCGCGTGGGCGCGAATCGCCGAGAGGACGAGATCCCACGCGTCTCGCGGGTGGGGCCAGGACTGCTCGGCCGTGCACGTCTCGAGCGTGGTACGGACGAGCTCTTCCTCCCACCGCGCTCGAAACGACGCCGGGAAGAGGGAAATGAGCGCGCGGACGCGACGTTCGAGGGGGCTCATCGGTGCGCGAGCCTTTGCTTGGCGAGCCCCACGAGGGCCTCCCGCCGTTCGGTTTCTTCGACGAGGAGGCTCCGCCCGCGCCGCGTCAGGCGGAAATAACGTCGCGGCCGCCCCTCCTCGATTTCCTCGCGATCGAGCTCGACGTGACCGGCTTCTTCCAGCCGCTCGAGCGCTCCGTACAAAGTCCCGGGGCCGAGCCGGATCGTCCCTCGGCTCAACTCGCTCGCCTCGAGGAGAATGCCGTAGCCATGGCGAGGCCGATCCGAGAGCGCGAGGAGAATCAGGTACGTGGGGTCCTGCATCGGCTCTCCACATGTCGCTTCCCCATGTATCGGTCAACGATATATGTCGCCCGGGCGACCGTCGTCAGAGCCGCCCGGGGCTCCGGACGCGGCGTCGCGCGTGTTTACGTGGACGTAGAAAGCTCGCCTTCCTCGATCTTGGCCTCGAGTCGCGCCAGGGCTTGCTGCAGGTTCGTGCGCTGCGAGCGACTCTCGATTCCGTACTCGTAGAAGCCGTCGTCTCCGCCCACTTGCTCCGGAAAGCGCGCGCGGAGCCACGCACGCAATCGTGCGCTCAGCGAGGGGTGCGTGAGGTCGAGCCGCACGCAGATGCCTGGGGAGACCCAGCTCCCTCGGTACACGCCGTCATAGGGGGGGTCACCGGGGATGATCGGGTGCGCAGGCGCCTGCGCATAATGGTACGGGAGCCAGCCGACGTCTTCGCTCATCGGACGCGCCGGAGCCGCATCGAGCGCGTCCGCGAACGGCAGCAACCCGGGCGAGAGCTTGGAGGGGGACATGGGCACCTGGCGAGACTATCACTCCCTTTCTGTGCGTGTCGACGCCGGCCGTCATGACGTCGTGACGGGTGCTGTCACGGCGTCATGACGATGGTCGCGCGCCCGTGACGGCCTGCGTGGGTCGCCTGCGCTCAATTCGAGCGCGCACAGTTGAGGTAGAAGCAGTTTCCCACGGGAAACGCCACGCCGAACGCTCCCTCACCCCTGTGGCAGGACCCGGTCGATTCCCCGGCCTTCCCCGTGGCCCCGACGGCCTCGGCGCCGGTGCACGCCCACCCGTCGTTCGAATTCTTGTCGATGACGGAGGTACAGGTGTACCCCGTGCCGCTCACCGCGTCGTTCAGCGTCGTTCCCGTCGAATCGACCGATACGACCGTGAGCGCGACGTCCGCCTCCGGACAGCCCCGCTCGCAGACGCCGGCCTTGCAGGCGCCCTTGCAGTCGAATACCTCCTCGACGACCACGCCCGTGAGGATTGGCTCGCAGGCTTGGGGGTCGCAAATCATGGTGGATTCGCAGTTGTATTGGACGAGGTGGCCGCTCTCGTCGCAATGGTCGACGAACGTGCCATTGGTTCCCTTCACGGCCTCCACGACGTACGGGTTGGTCGAGATGCCATACGTGGTAACGCCCTGCCAGCACTCGTGCGTCTTCGTGGGGCCACCTCCGTCTCCGCCGGCCGCACCCCCGCCTCCGCCTTCGCCGGCCGCGCCTCCGCTGCAGCCGGCCATCACCACCACCCAGGCTGCCGCCACGAGCCCCAAAACCCGCCCCCTCCGGCCATCTCTCTTCGCCATGTTCGCCTCCGTGCGTCGCGCGTGCCTTTGCAACCGCCGTGCCGCGCCTTCGACGCGGGCAGAGGGCATGCCGGGTCGAACTCTCACTCGGCGACGAGAATCCCTCGCACCGTGGACGCCTGACCGATGCCGCTCGTCGCGATGAGGATCGGATATCCATTGTCGACCGGCATGAGGAAGTTCTTGCTCTCGCCGTCCCCCAGGCTGCCGGTCTCCAGGATCGTCTTGTCGTATGCTCGAGCTTGATCGCCGTGTCCGTGCTCGCGAACACGAGCGCCTGCTGCCAGGAGTCGAAGGCCCCGCCGCTCCCGTTCCAGGGGCCGCGCATCGACATGCGATTGAGGTTCGTGTTCGGCACGAATTCCTTGCCGTCGCCGTCGATGAACCCGTCGGAGCTTTCCATCCTGCGCAGCGCGTGGGCCATGTCGAAGAGCTGATTGGCCACCACGCTGTCCCACTCGCCGGGCGGCTTCGTCGAGACCGTGAATTTGCTGCCGTTCTCCACGTAGATGGCGAAAGGCGTATCGGTGTTTCGGTCGACGAGGCGGGCCCCGTAGACCTGGAGCGTCTTGAAATGCTGGGACACCGGGGGGGCCGGGTGAGCGCTCTCCCTGATGTCGGCGGCGCAGACCTCGTCGAACCTCCGGGCCCTGGACATGCGCGGTCGCTTTTCTTACCAGGGCGCGTGTCGCCGCATGTGGGCCCATAGCCCCCGGTAAATCAATTCACCATCTCGATTTCGACTGCGGCTTCTGATAGCGTGACGTCACGCCTGGAACAGGAGCACTTGAAGATGTTGCGTACAGCATGGGTTGTCATGCTCGCAGCCCTCGTTTTCGGCTGCGGCGACGATGGCGAGCGCCCGATCACCGACTTCAACGGCGTTCCGTTCGGTGCGACGTGCGACAACGACAAGGATTGTGGCGGCGCGCAAAACGCATGCTGCACAGGGGGAAAGTGTTCTCCCGAGGGGTGGTGCAGCCCAAACTGCGCGAGCGATCAGGATTGCCCGAGCGGTTTCTTTTGCATCGACCGAGACGGAAAGCGCTGCTTCAACGAATGTGCGGACGACCGCGATTGTCCCACGGACTTCATCTGCGAAGAGAAAAGCGGGCACAAGACGTGCCGGTACAAGTGAGAATTGCCTGCGCGGAACGAGGTCGTTCGTGAGCAAAGGGGCGCCGCGCGGCCTCGAACGCACAGGCCCATGCTGGAGGAGGCACGCATGAAGCTCAGCAAACTCTTGTTCGCGGGGATGGCACTCTGCCCTGCGCTGGCGCTCACCACCGTCGCCGCGCGCGAAGCTCGCGCGGAGGACCGGACCTTCCCCGCCGGGAGCCTGATCATCCCCATGGATCAGGCCTACCAAGCCGAGGGGATCTACCAGTCCTACGGGCTGCTCTTTCACCTCCTCCGCGAGGGCGTGCCCGTGCATTGGGTGATCGAGTCTGACAAGGTCTGGCACGGCGCGGCTTGCAACACCGCCGGCGACCTGTGCGCGTGGGACTGCGCGGAGGAGGGCTCGGGGGTGAAATGCCCATACCCCACGGCGAGCCCCGACTTCTTCGCGGGCGCCCAGGTGGTCTGGGGCAACCCCGCGAAAGGCGCCACGATCAAGAACCACGGCTACCGCGGCGGGCCGTTCGTCGTCGACGCGCCCCACCGCGACAAGGCGCTCGAGATCGTCAACGCCTGGAACGATCAAAGCCTGTGGGGCCAGAACCCGTGGGCGGACCGCGCCACATTCCAGGTCGTGACGGTCCACGAGGCGACCGCGCCCTTCACCGCCGATTCCAAGAAGGAGCTCCTCGCGGCGCCGACCATCGCCGTCTTCGCCGACGGCAACGAGGACATCGCGACGGCGTATCTGCGGGCTGCAGGGATCAAGCAATCGAATGGGGCGGAGTTCCCGGCGGCCAAGTGCGGCGCGGGCACCTGCGGCCCCGGCACGACGAACCCGGACCTGCTCACCGTGCCCAGCGTCATGGGGAACATGGGCACCTGCGATGCGCCGAACCAGAACCACAAGAATGGCGCCCTCTTCACGCCCGAGGGCCTGCCGGCCTACTGCCAGATCATGAGCATGCACTGGAACGTGGCCGACCGGGAGCTCGTGCAATGCGGCGGCGGGAACTGCCCGGCGACGCCGGAGGAATGCGCCGGCGAGCCCATCACCTACCACGGCCACGAGGTCGTCGCCGAGGTCCGCTCGTTCCTCCAGTACCCGACCCATTTCTTCGCCGAGTGCCAGGCGGTCAACGCGTACGAGAATGCGGTGCCGAACCCTGCGTGGCCCTATCTCGACGATCCCGGGCGCATGGGCCATTTCCTCACGACGACCGGAAACCCGCCCCCCTGTCCCTGCAACCCCGGCCCCGACGAGGGCGACTTCCAATGCGTGGTCGACGGCTGCGGCCCCGGCAAGGACTGCTGCCTGCCGAAGGACATCAAGGAGAGAGGCGCCGGCTTTCTCATCGCGCCCTCGCCGAGCCCCATCAAGGTGCTGCGCCCCGACGTGCCGTACATGCAATTCGATGGCTTCTTCGCGCCCGAGGGCGGGAGCGAGCCGGCCTATAACCTGAGCACCTACCTCGGGACCACGTACAAGAATGATCGCGACGTGACGTTCATCACGGCCACGGACGGGCCCGGCAAGGAGGACGTCTGGATGTCCGGGTACATGGACGGGACGTGTGACGTCGATCCGCCGCCGCCACCTCCCAAGTTCACGGGCGACGAGGCGCCGCCGAAGAGCTTCAACCCGGAAGCGTCGTGCGGCGGCAAGGTGAGCTACCTGGGCGGCCATTCCTATACCGGGAAGGCGGGGCAACGCCTCTTTTTGAATGCCCTCTTCGAGGCGGATTGCACGAGCGAAAGTGGGCAACCGCGCATGGGCCTGTCGCTCACCGGCGAGCTCGTCGTGGCGGCGAAGAGCCTGCCCGTCGAGCGCGGCTACGTGGTCGGTTACAAAAACGAGGGGAGCGGGCCGGCGCTCGACGCGGTCCTCCGCGCGCTCCATGCCGCGAGCGGCCTCGAGGTCGTCGACGCCAAGATGGGCACCGTCTCGGCCGAGGGCGGGAGCTGGGCGCTCGGCGCCGTCAGCGGCACGATCTCGCAGCCGAACGATCCCGCGGCGTCGGGCTCACGCGACGCGACGCTGAAGTTCACCCAGTTCGGCGAACACGTGCTCAACCTGGACATCCGCTACAGGGTCGGCGTGTCGAACCTTTCGAGCACGATGAACGTCACGATCCGCGTGCTCCTCGACACCGACGCCGACGGCGTGCCCGACGAGACCGATCCTTCGCCGAACGACCCCGCGTCGTGCGGCGACTCCGATATGGATGAGTGCGACGATTGCAAGAGCGGCACGTTTGATCCCGGAAACGATGGGTGTGGACCTTCCGGGAACGGCGGGAGCGGCTCGTCGGGCGGCGCCTCGTCGGATCCGGCCGGCTGCGGCTGCCATATCGGCCCGGCCAGCACGAGCCCGGCCTTGCTGCTCGCGTTTTCACTCCTGGGCCTGGGCCTCGGCCGAAGGACCCGGCGCCGCCCCCGCTGAAGCGCCCGCCTCTGCCCCCCTCAACCATGCCGATGGAGGGACCGACGTGGACACGGGTCCACCTTCGCCATGTTCGCCTCCTTCGTCTTGCACCACCGCTGTTCTCCGGCAGTGGGAGCGGAAGCGGGAGCGGAAGCGGCAGCGGGAGCGGAAGCGGGAGCGGAAGCGGCGGCGGAAGCGGAAGCGGAAGCGGGAGCGGCAGCGGCAGCGGCAGCGGCGGCGGTGACGTCCGGCGCCGCGCGGCGCTCGCCTCATTCCACGCGGGCCGAGAGCGCGCGCACGAGTTCGACCGTGGCCTGCCCGAGGAGCCCGGTCTGCGCGAGTCCCTCGAAGGTCGCGGCGTGGGCCGCAAACGCCGCGCGGCAGTCACGGATCACGGGCACGGCGGCGAGGTGCGCCGCGACCAGGTCGTCGAGCAGGAAGAGCGGCCCGCCCTCCGCTTCGAGCGTCGCCTGGATCCGGGCCTTCACCACCGCCTCGGGCTCGTCGGGCAGCTCTTCCAAGGACTCCTCGGCGATCACCTCGAGCCAGTCGCGGAGCGTCTCGCGCGAAGACACGGCGGGCATCGCGAGCAGATCCGCCATCGCGGCGACCGCCGCCGGGGCCGCCGAGGCGACCGTATGCTGGTGGGCCACGCACTCGCCCGCGAGCTCCGCGGCGTCCTCCGCCCACGCGGGGTCGACCGCGAGGCAGCGCCGCAAAAGCACGCCGACCATCGTCCCCGGGCCAAAGGCGCACGTAAAGCGCCACCAGGGCGCGCGCTCGATGGAGTCCGGGCTCGGGCTGGCGCGCGTAGGCTCACGGAAGGGCGCGAGATCGAGCCCCGAGGCCGCCAGGGTGGCGTCGAGCTCGGCGAGCGACGGCGCCCGCTCCGGCGGGAGCGGCCGCGTGGTCCAGTCCTCGTGCTCGTCGAAGGGCTCGACGGTCGAAACGCCGAGGAAGGTGCGGCCGAATTCCCCGGCGAGCCCGTCGCGGCGCGCGGCGGCGAGGGCTTGGGGCAGGCTCTCGCGATCGAGGAACTGCCAGGCCTCCTCGGTGCAGGTACCGTCGGGATGGCGGAAGGCGAGACCCATGATGTAGGAGGGCATGGGGGCTCGTGTACCACGCGGACGGAGGGCGACGCAGCCGAACCGTGGGCCGAATCGAGCGCCCGTGCGCTCAGGGCGTGATGCTGAACCGCGTCGTCCAGCGCTGCGTCGTGCCCGGGATCGTCACGGAAAGCCGGCACTCGCCAGGGTCCCCGATCACGGCCACCGGCATGATGCTGGACGCGAAGGGCTCGACGCCGCCCACGCTCGCCTCGCATTGCGCGGGCGTCGACGACGACGACGCGAACCAGGACTCCGGCATGTTCGCGCAGAGCTTTCCATGGGTGGTCATCGCCGCTTCGACGTGGAGATCGACGCCGTTGCTCTCCTCGGGGAGGAAGATCGAGTACGACGTGCCTTCCTCGATGGGCACGGAGACGTTGCCCTTGAGGGCGGCCTTGCGCAGGTAGAACGAGGCCTCGACGGACGTCAGCGCGTCGGGGCCCACCACCTCGAAGGCCTGCATTCCCTTCACCGGCAGCGTCGTGTCGACCGACACCGTGACCGTGCCTGGGCCCGCGGTCAGGTACGTCGAGCCAGGCCCCGGCGTCAGAGCTCCGTGCGACCGGAGCGTGAGGGCCACGGGCGCGGGCGCGTTGACCGGCGAAAAGGGGTTTTCCATTGCATCGAGCGGGCGCGCCGTCGGCGCCCACAATGGCGCGTCCGACGGCAGCACGAGGGTGTCCCAGCAGTCGGCGAGGCGCTGGTCGAACTGCTCGATCACGAAGCCGGCGACGGGTTTGACGTGCAGCACGAGCCGGTGCTGGAGCGGCACCGCCGTCGCCATCGATCCGTCGCCGGAGGGGCAATGCTGCTTCGTGATCTCGCCTTCGAGGAGCACGGTCACGGTGCCCTCCTCCCGTAGCTCGATCGCGAGCGCGCCGTCGACGAGAGCGACCGTCGCGGCCGTCCCCTGCACGTCGGTGATCGACTGCCAGACCACCTGGCCCGGGGAGGTCGAGCAGTCGGACGACAAGACGAAGCCGTTCTTCGCCACGAGCGTCACGTCGCGCGGGTAGCCATCGGAGAGCCCGTAGGTCACTTCGGTCTCTTCCTTCGCCAGCCCATTCACGAGTTCGGCGTAGGCGACGACGTCGGACGACGACGCATACCTCGTGGGCAACGTCAGCGTGTGGATCGGCTTTGCGGGGCCAGACGGCGGCTCGGCAGCGTTCGGGGCGGGGTTGTCGGCGCAAGCGGCGAGGGCGAGGCCGAACATGAGCATGAGCGAGGCGAAGGGGCGCATGAAAACCTCCAGGGGGCGAGGGGACGCGGCAGGCGTAGCGCCCCGGAGGCCGGGGGAGAATGCACGTCGGCACCCGACGGCCGTGCAAGAATCCACAGCGTATGAACTGGGACGATCTTCGCTTCGTCGCGGCGCTTTCGCGCGCCGGATCGCTCGCCAAGACGGCCGCGGCGCTCGGCGTCGACCACACCACGGTCGGCCGTCGTATCGAGGCCGCCGAGCGCGCGCTCGGCCTACGGCTGTTCACGCGCACCGCCGCCGGGTACGTGCTGACCCGCGACGGCGAGCGGATGCTCTCGCCCCTGCGCCAGGTCGAGGACGCGGTGCTCGCGCTGGAGCGCGGCGTCCACGCGCAGCGCGGCGCGCTGGAGGGCACGGTGCGGGTGACCTCGCCGGAGACCTTCGGCATTGCGTACCTGGCCCCGCGCCTCGCGCGGTTTGGCCGCCAGTACCCGGCGCTCTGCGTCGAGCTTTTGCCGGCAGGCGTGGTGCTCGACCTCAGCCGCAGCGAGGCCGAGCTGGCGCTGCGTTTTGTACGTACATCGCACGAGTCGTTGCGGGTCCGCCGCGTCGGCGAGGTGAGGCACGGCTTGTATGCGTCCGCCGCGTACCTGGCCCGGCATCCGGTGCGTGGTCCGGGGGATCTGCACGCGCACCCGCTGCTGCTGCCCTCGAGCGGCGTCGAAGTGGCCTGGCTCGAGCAGCTCTCGCCGGGCGTGCGGCCCGCCTTCGTGAGCGACGTGTCGCTGGCCCTCGCGGAGGCCGCCCAGGCCGACGCCGGGGTGGCGGTGCTGCCGAGGTTCTTGGGGGATCAGGCGCCGGGCCTGACGCACGTGCCCATGCCGCGCGAGCCGGGGCAACCGTTATGGTTGACCGTGCACCGCGACCTGCGGCAAACCCCGCGGGTGCGCGTGCTGGTCGATTTTCTGGTGGCCGCCCTGCGAGCCGACCGTGACGTCTTGCTCGGCGCCTAAGCCTTTCGCCCTCGCGGGTGGTGGCCGGCCCCGATGTTGCAGCCTGCGCCCGGCATGCACCCCGGCCGCGTCCTTGCTTGTGCCGGGCTGTGCCTGGGAGGCGAGCTGGGATCATGGACCTCACGAAGCGCATCGGACTTCTCGCGGCCCTCTTCCTCGTGGTCCTCGCCCCGGCCTGCAAGAACGCAGAGGTGACGGGCGGCCCGGGGGAGAACCTCGGGGGCGGTGGCACGGGTGGCACAGGGGGGGCGAGCGACGGCGGCGGGGGCACCGGCGGGTGCCAGGACCCTGCACCGTGTCCGGTGAGCTGTCCGGGGGACGGCACGCCGCCGGGAGGACCCTGCCTGGTCGAGGGCGAGGTGTGCGTGGATTTCGACGAATGCGGCTATGGCATGCGGGTGGCGTGCGAGGACGGGTTCTGGTCGACTTCCGTGCACGATCCCGGGCCCCACGCGTGCGGGTGCGGCGCGCCCTGCATCGATCCCTGTCCTGAAGCGCAACCCGTGCCTGGCAGCGCGTGCGACGGCGATTTTTATGAGTGCTCCTACCCCGAGCCGATGTGCGACGGGAACGAGAATGTCGCGATGTGCAAGGGCGGGACGTGGGTCCTCAGCTATCACGGCTGCCTGAAGCCGTGCCCGGATACGCTGCCGGCCGAAGGCACGCCCTGCAATGCATGTTGTGCGTCGAGCACCTGTGCCTACCTCGACACGAGCGGCTGCCCCGCGCAGATCGCCTGTGAGAACGGCGTATGGGCTTCAAGCGCAGCGTCCTGCACGCCGAGCTCGGCGTGCGCCACCCTGGACAAGGGCCCGTGCAGCCATGCCCAGGGGTGTCGATGGATGCAATGGATGCCCATCGGCACGTGTGACTCCTTGCCCGAGGGTGGTTTCCCGCAGGGCTGTTATCCGGTGGCCGACTGCGCCTCGGACGCGGACTGCAAGGGCGGGACGTGCAAGGCCGTCGCGGTCGACCCTTGCCCCGACGGCGATTGCAACATGTGCGCGGACCTGGCGCATCTCTGCGTGCCCTGATCGACCCGCCTTCGAGAGGGTCGTGACCCTCCCGCATGGCAGGTCGAGCCCCCTCCGAGAGGGTAACGAGCGTCCCGCAAGTGCCGTCGACAAGCCTTCGAGAGGGTCACGACGGTCCCGCAAGTCTCGTCGACCCCCCTCCGAGAGGGGTGTGACCCTCCCGCATGCCTCGTCGAGCCCCCTCCGAGAGGGTCACGATCGTCCCGCAAGCCCCGTCGACATGCTTCCGAGAGGGTCGTGACCCTCCCGCAGGCCTCGTCGACCCCCCTCGGAGAGGGTCGTGACCGTCCCGCAAGTCCCGTCGACAACGCCTTCGCGAGGGTCATGACCCTCCCGCAGGCCTCGTCGAGCCCCCTCCGAGAGGGGTGTGGCTGTCTTGCAAGCCCCGTCGACATGTCTCCGCGAGGGGCGCGACCGTCCCGCAGGTCTGCTCGACCCGGCTCGGAGAGGGTCACGACCCTCCCGCGGCCAAGGACCTGCGCCCCTCCCAGCGGCTCCGCTGTCCCGCCGCACCCCCTCGCGACGCCGATGAGGGATGGGGAAGGTGCTCACGACGAACATGTCGTCCGGAGATCACAACTTCACGAGCAACGTCGTGCTGCAAGCGGTCACGCCTTCCTCCATCCAGCCGTCGCAGCTCACCATGACCACCCAGATCCTGCTGAACGACCCCGTGATGAGCGGTGTGACGCAGAGAGTCACCGCATACTTCTGGACGATGCCCGTCGGGCTGGAGATCTACTCCATCACGCACGTGGGTGAGCCGAAGCTCTTCTTCGTCAGAAAGGACCAAGGCCAGCTTTTGCGCGGGAGAGGGTATCCATCCGATATCAACATGCTCGTGTACACGTCGTATGGCGACTTCAATATTTTCGGGTGGCAATACCGCATCACCATCGCGAAGAACCAGTTCGCCGTGGATGTGCTCCGTGTAAACCCCTTTAGTGCCGTAAAATCCACCTGGAATACGGGTGTGGTGTTTTCCGTCATCGACATGTACGGCAACGAGCACCGGTACCGCGTCGATCCATCGAGCGACGACTCGACCGTGACCATCGCCCCTGGTCCAAGGTCAATCGAACTGCCCCAGGCTGAGCCGGCGCATGCAGAGCTCGCGCACGAGGGGGAAGCGTAAGCCATGAGCGTATCCATTTACTCTAACGCGTTCAATTTCGGCTCGTACCTGAGCGGCGCGGTGGACCCGCGGACCGGGCAGTATTCGGTCGCCATTCCCTTCGTGCAGATCCGGCCGCCCAACCTGGATGATCTGAGCCGCAGCATCGGGATCACCTTTTCGGCGCTGCGCCTCGAGAACCGAGGGTTCGGTATCGGCTGGTCGATGAGCCTGTGCTCGCTGGATCTGACGAACAATCAGAATGTGCTCACGCTCTCCGATGGCCGGTCATTCCAGGGCAACAGCCTGCCGCCGGACGGCTACGATCTCACCTTCAAGGATCAGAAGCTCAAGGACTTCCGCGTCACCAAGATCGACGCCAACACGTTCGACGTCATCTCCAAGGACGGCGTGGTGGAGCGGCTGGTCAAAGGGGGGGGGCGAGCTCATCGCCCGGCTCTCGCTCCTGCGCTTCCCCAGCGGCGAGACCTTTCAATATTCCTATGATCATCAGGTCAATGGCGTCTCTTATCTGACCAAGATCGTCTTCGTTCAGACCGGGGAGACCTACCTGGAGATCACCTACCAGGGTTTCAACGCGCGCCAGGTGACCTATCCGGTCGACCATGGCAAGACGGCGCGGATCCAGCTCGATCACCAGAACGACTTGCTCACGTCGGTGACCCTGCCCCATGACGCCGGCCAGAGCGGGGGCAGCGCCGCGGCGTTGCCCAGGTACACGATTTCGTACCGTCTCCTCCTCGGGGCTTTTCAGGGCATCGACCGGCTACGGAGCCCCACCGGCTCGGTTGAGACGCTCCAGTACAAGGAGCAGGGGCACAAGCTCAACGGCGGTGGTTACATCCCCTTCGTCCTCTCGCACGAAGTGGCGCCCGGGCGTGGCCAACCGGGCACGAGGAAGACCTACAGCTTCAGCCAGGACCAGAATTTCCTCGGGTATGCCTCAGGGGCGCCCGTGTTCAGGCCGGGCGAGGACAATCTGTATCTGGTGCTGGGGAACTATACCTACAAGAGCACGGAGTATGTCCTCGAGAACGGGAGCAATCTCTCCATCACCGAGCGCGAGTTCAACCGGTTTCATCTCTTGACCAAAGAGGGGAAGACCCAGCAAGGGACCCGGACGTCGACCGAGATCACCTACAATGAGATCGCGGGGCAGAGCTTCTCCCAGCAGCCGGCGAATTTGCAGCAGCCGCGGGTCGTGACCAAGCGGTACGAGAACATCCAGCCCTATGCCTCCCGCGACGAGCGAACCGAGACGGAGACGGACGAATACGGCAATCCCCTGAGCCAGCTCGATCCGACCGGGGTGAAGACGCCCTTCACGTACTACGCGAAGGGCGGGGAACCGGGATGCCCGGCGGATCCCTTCGGCTTCGTGCGCTACGTGAAGCGCGCCACCGTGACCCCCGGGGCGGCCGGATCGACGACCCCCAAGGTCACGGACTACACCTACCTGGAGACGTCGACCTTGGGTCAGGCGCCCGCGCGTTATTTCGTGAACAAGGCGACGGAGACGTTCGGTGGTCGAACACACCACGTCCCCGGGCACCTCGTCCGCGGCCACGCGGCGCTACGAGTACAGCTTCCCCGGCGGTGACGAGACCGGCCGCTGGCCCGTGCTGACGGAGACGGACCCGCAGGGGGTCGGCAAGAGGGTCCATTTCGACGGCCTGGGTCGCGTCGCCGCCGAAGAGGCGCAGGATGACGTGAGCGGCTCGAGCGCCCCGGGGGCGTATCGCCTGGTGACGGAGAGGTTTTATGACGTGCTCGGCCGGACCGTCTCGGAGAAGCGCCACGATTGGTGGTGGAACGCCGGGCAGACAGCGCGTACCGAGACGATCCACGAGACCCGGTTCGAGCACGACGGCTGGGACCGGCTCCGGCGGACGGTCTTCGCCGACGGTCACGCCGAGCTGACGATCCACGATGTCGTCGCCAGGACGGTGAGGACGGGCATCGAGGGGGAGGGCAACATCCTCACGGTGCTCGATGCCTTCGGCAATCCGCTGACCAGCACCCAGGTTCATGCGAACGGCGTCACGTACGCCACCTGGCGCAACCAGTACGATGGTTTCGGGCGGAAGATCAGCGAGCAGGACGCGCTCGGGAACACGACCCGGTACAGCTACGACCTCTTCGACCGCGTGACCGAGAGAACCCTGCCGGAGAACACCCAGGTGCGGGTCCAGTACGCGGATTTCAGCGCCCACGACCTGATGGTGAGCTTGACGGTGGACGGCACCAGCTTCGGCACGCGCAGCTACGACGGCCTGGGTCGGGTGACCACGGCAGGCGTGGGCGGACGCACCACCAGGTACGCCTATCAAGGAGGCGGCGACAAGCCTTCCCAGGTGACCACGCCCAAAGGCAACGTGCTGGCGATGGCGTACGCGCCCGTCCTGGGGGGGCGGCTCGTCGGCGTCACCGGGCCCGACGTCTCCTCCCAGTATCAGCTCGATGGGCGGACCACGGCCCTCACGCAGGCGAAGAGCGGCGACTTCATCCAGGACCTCCGCTACTTCGCCTCGGGGCTCTCGCGCAGCTCGTCCGAGCAGGCCATCCCGCGCCTCGGGCGGGGCAGCGTGACCACGAGCTACGCCTACAGCATGGCCGGTCGGATCCAGACCTTCGTCGACGGTTCCGGCAATGCGCACACGCGTGAATACGACAGCCAAGGCCGCTTGAAGTCCTGCCAGCAGGGCAACCGCAGGGCGAGCTTCGGGTACGATGCCAAGAGCCGCCCGAAGAGCATCGTGGTGGAGGACGCCGCCCAGAGAACGAGCCTGACCACCAGCTTGACCTACGACGATTTCGGTCGCGAGACCCTGCGGGTTACCTCGGGCGCATCCTCCACGCGGATCGAGACGAGTTACTTCGCCAACGGTCAGGTCAGCGGCCGGGTCACGACCGAGGGCGGCGTGGTCCTGCGTAACGAGAGCTACGTCTACGACAAGCGGAGCCGCCTCCAGCAGTACCGTTGCGCGGGGAGTCAGCCGCCGCGCGATGCTCGCGGGCGCGCGGTGCTGGCGCAGCAGTTCACCTTCGACAAGTGGAGCAACATCACGCGGCGCGAGACGACCTTCACCGAGGGTGTGGAGGTCACGACCTACCAGTTCAGCGCCCAGGACCCGACCCAGCTCTCCGCCGTCGTGCAGAATGGCCAGACCATCGCCCTCGCCTACGACGCCGCGGGGAACCTGACGCGGGACGAGCGGGGCCAGGAGCTCGAATACGACAGCCAGAACCGGCTCATCCGGGTGCGGAACAGCCATGGGCAGTTGCTGAGCGAGTACCACTACGACGCGATGGGCAAGCTGGTGGCGCAGTCCCTGCCCAGCGGCGGTCACGCCCAGCGGTACTACCAGGGCGAGATCGTCAGCAACCAGACCCTGGACGATCGAACGATCACGTACCTGGGCGCAGAGGGCCAGTATTTCGCGCAGGAGGAGCGGCAAGGCGCCACCACCCGCGGGCAGCTCTTCGTGACCAACAGGGAGCACAGCCTGGTGGCGTCGGTGGACGCCGGGAGCACCGAGGACGTCCGCTACACCCCTTACGGCGAGCGCAGCACCTCGGGGGAGGGAAGGATCGTGATCGGGTTCAATGGCGAGAGCGTGGATCCGGTCACCGGGTGGTATTTCCTGGGCAATGGGTATCGCGTCGATAACCCCACGCTCATGCGCTTCCATAGCCCGGACGGCTGGAGTCCCTTCGGGCAAGGAGGGGTGAACCCGTACGTGTACAGCGCCGGCGATCCCACCGGACATCTGAGCTTAAAGGCCTGGCTGAACATCGGCCTCGCCGTGATCGGGATCGCGGTGGGTATCGTCACGTTGGGGGCGGGGGCGGCCGTCAGCGCGGCGGCCATCGCCGCGACGACGCTGGGGATGGCGTCCAGCGCCGTGAGCATCGCCGGGGCGGTCCTCGAAGACAACGAGAAGGCGTCTTCGATCCTGGGCTGGGTATCGCTCGGGCTCGGGGTCGCCAGCGTGGGCGCCGGGATCACCGCGTTCGCCCGATCCACGGCGTCCGTTGTCTCCGCCGGAGCGAAGGCCGCCCAGACCGTCAAGAACGAGGTGGCAGGGATCACCGAGAGTCTGGTGAGCAAATCCCTGGCGGTTTCTCGGGGCAAAACCATTGCGATGGCGGTGGAAGGGATCGGCCACGCCGCGGATGTGGTCTCCAAAGGCACAGGGATCGCCGCCAACTTCGTTGAGAATGAAAAAATCGCAAACATCCTCAACTGGGTATCTGTAGGGACCGGGGCCGTCCCCACCGCCCTGGGCGGCGGTGGCCTGATCAAGTCGGGGCTGACCAAAGGCAGCACCGAGAGCCCAGCGCTCCACGCCGCGCCGACCGGGAGCCGAGCCTCCAGCTCCGACGTCGCGCTGCTGGCCGCGCGGCCGCTCCGCGCCGATACCCCGTTCCGGGTGAGCTCGGATCGCTTCAACAACGCCTACAACATCTTGCCCATCTCGCCGCACGGGCTCTTCCGCAATGCGGAGATCGAAGTCGAGAGCCTCTTCGTCACGCGACTATGAAGCTCCCGTCACGTTAGAAAACCCCGGGGGGCGAGGAATGCCTCGCCCCCCCGGCGAGAGCGCCCCTCTCGACCAGCTCCGCGCCGTCGAGCGCGACGCCGTCGAGCGCCCGCGAGAGCAAAGAAGAGCTAGAGCCGTTGGGGGGCTCACGTGGTTCGTGATGGAACCAAGGATCCGCCACGCCGTGGAAAGCGGGCCGGGGGGGAGGGTGGGGGAGGCTGAGGGTGGGGGAGGCGGAGGGTGGGGGAGGCGGAGGGTGGGGGAGGCGGAGGGACGCTCAGCGCTTCTTCGTCGCCCGCGGCTTCGTCGTGCGGGCCTTCGTCGTCGTCGCCGGCAGCGCGCGCTTCTTCGTCGTCGCCTTCGTCGCCTTCTTGCGCGTGCCTTCTTCCGTCGTGGCGGACTTCGTCGCGCGTTTCGTCGTCGCGCGCTTCTTCGTCGTCGTTCGCGCAGCCGACGCACGCGTGGTCGCAGACGTCCGCGAGCTCGCCCGAGGCGAGCGCTTCGTCGTGGTCCGCGCGCGCGCAGGCTTCGGCTCCGGCTCGGAGGGCACGGCCTCCTCCTCGGCTGCCTCCTCGAGGGGGAGCACCGCGCCATTGCCATTGGCGTGACGCGGAGGCTCGGGCGCCTCAGGCCTCACCGCGGGTTTTCCGCGCGGCTGCGCGCGGGCTGGCTCGGCGGGCGCAGGCGCGGGCGCCGCGGGCAGGGACGTGATGAGCGGCGCGCCCGCGTCCGCGAGCAAGGCGTCCACCTCGGCGGCGAAGGCCGCGACGTGCATGTCGACGTCGCGCGCATCCAGCTCCGAGAGCGGCGTGTAGACGACACGCACCCTGCGCCCGTCCGGGATCTCCCACGAAGCCGTGTTGCCCGTGCGGCGGAGCGTGCGCGTGGCCGCACGATCGATGAAGCGCATGAGCCGCGCGCGCTCCGAGGGGCTGACCTCACGCGTGAGCGGCGCCGTCCGTTCGAGCGTCGGCAGCTCCACCGCGCCTTGCTCGACGAGCGCGCAGAGCTCGTCCGCGACCGCTTCCTCGAGCTCCAGGTGCAGATCCGGATCGGCCGGCGGCTCGGGCACGAAGACAGCTTCGCGCGTGGCGGGATCGTAGCTGTCGAGCCGCGCGCCTGCGATGAGCCCCGCGCGCTCGAGCGCCACCACGAGCGAGTCCGCCCGCGCGCGTTTGCCCGCGGTGGCCGCGACGTACCCGAGCAGATCGAGCTCGACACGCACGACCGCTTCGTCCTGCGAGGCGCTCGCCTCGTCGAGCGCGATGCGCGCCGCGTCGAGCACCTCGCGCTCGACGACGCTGCGATCCGCGAAGACATCTTCGAGGTGCTCGGACGCGAGCAGCGCCTGCGCGACGCGGCCCGTGAGCCGCGAGAGCGCCTCGCGCGTGGCAGGATCGTCGGCGGGCGTCGGCACGCGTAGCGCACGCTCGGCGAGCGGCTCGACGTAGCCGGACATGGCATCGTCCACGGCGCGGACGAGCGCGGCCGTCCCGCCTTTGACGACGAGGATCCGGCCTCGACCCTTGAGACCCTCGACGATGCGGGAAGCGAGCCTCCGGGAGAGGTTGAGCGCGTTCACGAAGCGTGAAGCTTACACGCTTTGGCGCACATGGGCCGCCGTTTCGAGGACGAAACGTGCGCGCAACGAGAGGAGAAGGGATCGAGAGGAGGGGACGCGACGAACGTCCGCGCAGAGCGGGAGACGTCCTAGTCGGCCTCGACGAGCTTGACGACCACGTCGCCGATCCGAGCAGGCACGCGGGCCTTCGCCTCGGCGAGCGTTCCAGGGCGAACGCTCACGCGCACGACGAACCCAATGCCGTCTTCACGCTCGACGCCGACGCCGGCGCAGAAGGGCTCTGCGCCGATGTCGTTCTTCAGTTGTTCCTTCGCGCGGCGCGCGGAGCCGACGTCGCTCATCGGATCACTCGCTGTAGCCGACGGCGAGGACGCGGAAGGTGTCGGGCGGAGCGGCGACGTTGTAGATCTTCGCCGTGAAGATGCCGCCCGAGTTCGAGTCGAGATCGTTGCCGGCGACGAGGGCCTGATCCGCGCCGCAGATCTTGCCCTCCTTGTCGTAGAGCGAGACGAGCGCCCACACGCTCTTCGCCTTGAACGCGCTCTCGTTCGTGATCTTGCCCTCGACCTGGTGAGGGTTGAAGCCCTTCTTGGCCGTGAACTTGGTGTCCGAGATCTTGAGCTTCGCCGCCTTGCCCGTGAAGAGCGGGCGCATCGGGTTCGCCTCGGTCTTGTACGACGCCCACTTCGTCGTCTTGTAGAGCGAGAACGTGCAGGGGACCTTCTCGCCCGGCGCGAGCTCGCGGATGAGGCTCGAGCAGGTGCCGCTGTCGATCGCCGTGTTCCCGTCGTCGAAGAACGTCACCTTGATGTTCGGGAAGCCGAGCGGATCCTTGCCCGTGTTGTGAATCTCGCCCACGAAGTGGATCGTGCTGCCGTACTCGGCCTTGTAGTGGCGAAGGTCCTTGAGCTCGGCCTTGAGATCACCCGCCTTCGGGGGCTTCGCGAGGTCGCCGAGATCGCCGAGCTTCGGGCCGTCCGGGTTCGCCGAATCGAGCGGGATCGCCGCGATCGCCTCGGACGTCTTCTTGGCCGCGTACCAGAAGAAGCCGACGACGCCGATGATGGTGACGAGGAGGAGGCCGCCGCAGCCAAGGCCGATGATGAGGCCCATGTTCGGGCCCTTCTTCTGCTGCGGGAGAATGGGCCCGCCCATCGGAGGGCCACCCATCGGAGGGCCGCCCATCGGAGGGCCGCCGAAGCCGCCGCCGGGAGGAGGGCCATAACCGCCGCCGGGAGGAGGACCATAACCGCCGCCGGGAGGCGCGCCGCCAGGAGGCCCACCGGGAGGACCGCCGAAGCCGCCGCCGCCGGGAGGACCGCCAGGGGGGCCGCCAAAGCCACCGCCGCCGGGAGGCCCGCCGGGAGGACCGCCAAAGCCACCGCCGCCAGGAGGACCGCCGCCGGGAGGCCCGCCGTAGCCGCCACCGCCGGGAGGGGGACCGTAACCGCCGGGCGGGCCACCACCGCCGAAGCCGCCAGGCGGACCGCCGCCGCCAAAGTTGTCACCTCCCGAAGGCGGTGCCCCGCCCGGGGGTGGTGCAGGCGGCGGCAATCCGCCCCCACCGGGTCCAAATCCATTTGCCATGCGCGGCTCGCCCGTCGTGTTCTCGATCATGGCGACGGAGTATGCCGCAAAATGGGGAAGGACGGGCAAACGGATCCAGACGAGACGAACAGGATCCGTCGGCCGGGGCTGCGCGGCTGCTACGATGGGCCCTCATGACGACCGAGGCGTGTTCGACGATCCGCACAATCCTTGCGATTTCCATGATCTTCGTGTTCGCCGGGGGAGGCGCGCTCGGCTGCGGAGGGGCCGCCGAGGGCGGGGCCGGCCCCGAGACAGCAGGCCAAACAGCCCCGAAGGTCGAGGAGCCAGAGCAAGCCGAGGAGGTCGTGGAGGACTCGGGGACGCTGGACATTCTCTCCGACCCCCCGCAAGACGTGCTGCTCGACGGCAAGCCCATCGGAAAGACGCCGCTCACGAACCACCGCGTGAAGATGGGCCCCCACGACGTGACGTTCCTCGATCCAGCCGAAGGCGATCGCACGATGAGCGTCAACGTGTCGCCAGGTGATCACCAGACGGTGAAGCTCGATCACCCGCCGAAGATCCGCGAGCAGAAGTAAAGCTGATGCAGCGCGGCGCCGGGGCTTCACCCCGGGCCCGACCAGGGGTTGTCCACCCCTGGACCCGGACCAGGGCCAGCCCTGGACCGCAGGTGCATCGACCGCGGTGCGGTCGATGCAAGAGAGGGGGAGATTTTAGAGGTGCCTGCGCGCGATCTCGGCCCACGTGCCCGTGGGTTCGATCTCGAGGTACTTGCGCCAGCAAGGCCGCGCCTTCGCGCTCTCGCCGACCTGCTCGTACGCCATCGCGAGGTTGAAGTACGCATCGGCGAAGCGCGGATCACTCTCGATCGCGCCGCGGAAAAACTCGACCGCCGCGCCCGCGTGGCCCCGCTCGAGCATGACGTAGCCGAGGTTGTACTGCGCCTCGGGTTGCTTGCGATCGATCTCGAGCGCGCGTCGATAAAGCGACTCGGCCTGCACCTCGTCGCCGCGGCGAAAGCAGATGTTGCCGAGGTTCGTGTACGCGATGGCGAGCCACGGATCGATTTCGAGCGCGCGACGGTAAAGCTCCTCGGCCTCGGACATCGTCTGCGGGTTCTCGTCGAGCTGGCTTGCGCGCACGTAAATCTCGTACGCAGTCTTCGCGCGATCCCGGCCGACCATGGGGCGCAGGACGCGCACGACGTCGTCGCGCAGCGACTTCACGTCGAAGTCGAGCACCATCTGCCCCGTGAGCGGTTCGAACGTGCCCGCCGCGCTCTTCACGACGACACGTTGCCCATCGGAGACGATGCGCAGCTCGGCGAGCGGACGCGTGACCTTGGGGAGCGCGCCGCGGATGTTCTCGACCGCGCGCGCAACATCGCGGAGGCGCACCTTGCGCGCGAGCAGATCCCGCGCAGCCCGGAGCGCAATCACGTCGGAGAACGTGTACGCGCGGCGGCCCTTGCGACGGCCACTCGGCGAGACGATCCCCGCGCGATCGAGCGATCGCAGCCGGCCCGCAGAGATGCCGAGGAGGCGAGACACCTCGGCCCCGGTGAACATGTCGCTCACGGGCTCGCGCGTCTGCGGGACGGGCAGCTCCGCGGGCAAACGCGCCGGGTCGGGATCGGGCAGGCGCTTCGGAGGCTCGGCCACGCGTCCACCGCCCGGCCCGAAGATCACGTGGATGACCTTGTTGGCGTCGGGGTCGCGGCGTTCTTTGTTGTTCATGGCGTAGGGCAGGAGCGAGGGGCGAGGGGCGCGAGTTTAGCGCGATGCGCCGCTCGCGGCGGAGGCATGTACGACGGCGACGACGTCCACCAGCACGACGACACCCGCAGCGGACGCGCGTACGTCGATCTCGGCGCGCACAGGTCCGAGCTCCCCCTGCACACGTGTACACGCCTCCCTGCGCGCGATGCGGAGCACGCGGAGCTTGAGGTGCGGGTCACACGCGAGGAGCGCGGCCATGGACGCGAGATCGGGATCGGGCAGCGTGCCACCCCGAGAGCGCGCGAGCAAAAGCACGCTCGTCGAGCCGTAGTAGACGACGCCGTCTCCTTCGGTCTGGGGCATGCCCTCGCTCACGATGTCCGCGCCTTCGACCATGGCACGGACGAGGCCGTCCTCCGCGGCGACGAGATCGAGCTGTCGACGCCGGACAAGAGGCCCCGGGCCTGCCTTGACGAGGCCGGGACGCGTGCGCGGTGGGCTCTTTGCCATCGGCGACGGATCGTAGAGATCACGCGCGCCGAGATCGAAAAACCGGCACGATCGCGAGGGAACTTGCGCGCGGGGGCGCTTCCGTGCATCGGCGATTTCGTGCGACTGCCCGCACGAACTTGGCCCGCGGTCGTGGGGTCTGCGAGGGTCGCGCGTGGGAGGAGCGAAACCGAGATGGGACACCCTGGCGTCGAGCGTCGGAAGCACTGCGTCTACGTCACCCGCAACACGGAGTACCACATGCGCGACGGGGTCTGCGTCGCGGTGCGGGACCGTCGGACGGGGAAGTTCGTCCCCGCGCACATCGCGGTGTCGTTGAAGCTCGAAGGGGGCGTGCGCTTGTTCCCGAACGGCGCAGTGATCCCGCGCATCGACAAACCCGGCGTGGGAGACGCGATCTGGTTCGCCACGGCCACCGACGCGAGCCGGCAGCTCGTGACGAGCCGGATCGAGGCGATCGAGCGTCCGTCGAAGGACATCGTCGCCTCGTACGCGTGACTCGACGCTCGTTCACGAGCGGCGAGGGGAGATCGCGAAGCGAGCTCCCTCGGGGGGTGAACGGGACGAGCTTTGCTCGGCCCGAGAGGGGGACGCCTCGCGTCCCCCTCGGGACTAACCGATGTTGCAGAAGTGTTCGTAGTCGATGTAGCTCGTGATCGTCGGATCGGCGCCGCAGACGGGGCAGGTCTTGTCCTTGCGGAGCTTGAGCTCACCGAACTTCATGCGGAGGGAGTCGTAGGTGAGCAGGCGGCCGACGAGGGGGTTGCCCTGGCCGAGCACGAGCTTGATCGCCTCGGTCGCCTGGACCGTGCCGACGAGGCCCGGCAGGACGCCTAGAACGCCAGCCTCCTGGCAGCTCGGCGCGAGGTGCGGCGGCGGCGGCTCGGGGTAGAGGCAACGGTAGCAAGGGCCGCCGGCCGCGGGGTGGAAGGTCGTGACCTGACCCTCGAAGCGGAAGATCGAGCCGTGCACGACGGGCTTCTTCATCCACACGGAGGCGTCGTTCACGAGGTACCGCGTGGGGAAGTTGTCGCAGCCGTCCACGATGATGTCGAAGTCGCGGAAGATGCGCTCGACGTTGTCGCTCGTGAGCCGCTCCTCGAACTTCACGACCTTCACGTCGGGGTTCAGATCACGGATCATCTTCTCGCCGCTTTCGACCTTGGGCATGCCGACGCGCGAGGTGGCGTGCATGATCTGGCGCTGGAGGTTCGAGGCGTCGACGACGTCGGCGTCGACGAGGCCGATCGTGCCGACGCCGGCCGCGGCGAGGTAGAGCGCAGCGGGGCTGCCGAGGCCACCCGCGCCAAGGAGCAGGATCTTCGAGGCGAGGAGCTTCGCCTGCCCCGCCTCGCCGACCTCGGGCAGGAGCAGGTGGCGCGAGTACCGATCGCGCTGCGCGTCCGAGAGCTGGGGCGGGGTCTCCATCGGATACCCGAGATCCTTCCAGCGCACGAAGCCGGGGTTCGCGCTCTCGACGCGCGTGTAGCCGAGGTCGAGGAGCGTCTTGGCGGCGAGCGCCGAGCGCGTGCCGCCCGCGCAGTAGAGGACCACGGGCGCGTTCTTGTCCGGGACCTTCTGCTCGATTTGCATTTCGAGGAAGCCACGCGGGACGCTGAGCGCGCCCGGGATGTAGCCGGCGCGGTTCTCGTCTTTCTCGCGCACGTCGACGAGCACCATGGGCTCGCGCGCTTCGAGGCGGCGCTTGATCTCCTCCAGAGTCACGGTCGAGATGGTCTTGCGGACCTCGGCGATCAGATCGGTGTAGGTCGTCGGCATGCGGGTCCTCGCTGGGCGGGGAGGGGTTCGTCGTTCGGAGACAACGTGCCGTCAAGGGTGGCCCGTGGAGCCGCCCTCGGCACGTGGCGGGTCCTTGCTCACTTGGGCGCGGGCAGGTCCTCGGGGCGCGCGCGCAGGCCGGGCAGGACCTCGTCCTTGCGCAAGCCGCCCTCGCACACGAGCTTCACCGTGCGCTGATCGGGCAGGACCTCTTCGAGCGTGACGATCTGCGTCTTCGCCTGGCAGAACGCGACGAGCTTCGCGCCCGGCAGGAGGCGGCCGATGCGCAACGTGCCGCGCTTGACGACCATCTCCTTGTCGTCGGCGAGGCGCTTGACCGTGACGTCCTGCCCCTTCACGGCCGAGACCGTGCCGAGCTCGAGGTTCGCCTCGCCCGGGCGGAGCGGCGCCCAGACACGCGTGCCGACGAGCTGATCGTCCGGCGGGATCCAGTCGGTCGTGTTCTTCGCGGCGAGCCGCGCGAGCGGCGCCCAGCCGACGGCGCGCTCGAGCTGCACGTCGAGCGAGGCGTTCGCCGGATCGACGTCCGTGACGAGCGCGAGGTCCTTCGTTTGTCCGAGGACCCACACCTCGGTCGCGGGCGCGAGGTCGCGCTTCGAGGGCGCGTCGCTCTTCGCCGCGGGCAGGACCGCGATCTTGCCGTGCGCCCAGCGCTTCTCGGCCTTCTTGGCGGGCTTCATCTTCACGCGCTGGGCCTCGACCCAGACCGCGAGCGCCTGGCGCTTCTTCGCCACGACCTCCGGCGCCGCCTTGTCCTTGGCGACGGGCGCCCCGTCTGGGCCCACGATCTCCCAGCGCACGAGCTTGATGAGCCGATCGACCTCTTCGAGCGATTTCGGCGCCTCGCGGCCCTGGCCCACGGACCGCGCCGAAAGGCCCGCGATCTCGGGCGTGATCGCCGCGCGCACCACGCCGAGCAGGCCCTTGGCGCCTTCGTCGCTGATGTCGCCGCTCTTCTGCGCCTCGTCGATCTTCGCGAGCGCGTCGGCCCAGTGCTTGGCCTTGAGCGGCTCTTCGAGCGAGGCCTTCTTCGCCTCGAAGATCGTGGTGTCGACCTCGGTCACGAGCTTCTTCTGCGCGGCGCCGCCGAGCACCGTCTTCGTGTCCTCCGCGCCGACGAGCGCGCGCGCGGCGGCGAACTTGCCCGCCGTCGTGGCCTCGTCGATCCGACCTTGCACGCACGCGAGGGCCTGCGCGCCGATGAGCCGTCGCAGCTCGCGCACGAAGACCTCGCTCTCCAGATCCCGCATCGGGCCCGCGATCTCGCCGAACGCGCCCTTGCAGTCGCCGTCCTTGAGCGACGCCTCGATCTCGTTCGCCCAGAGCTTGGCGTGGCGCTTGTCGACCCTCTCGAGCTGCTCGGCGATCTGGAAGCTCAGCGACTCGACGTTGAGGTCCTTCGCCTGGCCGAGGAGCTTGCGCGCCTCGTCGAAGTCCTTCGCGTTGTAGGCCTCGTCGGCCTTCTCCATGAGCTTCTTGGCGTTTTCGATCTTGGCCTTCTCGGCGCGCTCTTCCGCGCTCTCCGGCGGCTTCGCGGGCGCCGGCGGCGGGCCGCACGCGACGAAGGTCGCGGCGAGGGAGGCCGCGGCCGCGAAGCGCGCGAGGATCGTCGCGACGCGCTGCGTGGTGCTCGGGAGGGAACGGACGCTCTTTCGCATGACGCGGGACTCTCCCATCCCACATCCTCGATCGTCAACTCGCGCGAGCGCCGAACCCTCTCGGCTTGACCGGCCTGCCCCGGCGTCCTACGACGGCCAGGCCATGGCGGACGAGTCGAAAGAGGAGGGGCAGGCCCCCACGGAGGGCGCCCGCACCTTCAACAAGCCGCGGGTCACCATCAACCGGGTCTACACGAAGAAGGGGGACACGGGCGATACGGGCCTCGTGGGCGGGCAGCGGGTGCCCAAGGACGACGCGCGGATCGAGGCCTACGGGACGGTCGACGAGCTGAACGCGTTCGTCGGCGCGGCCCGGCAGTCGATCCTGGAGGGGCTCGCCGCGGACAAGATGCGCCCCGAGAGCGCGGCGGCGCTCGGGGAGCTCTCCGATACGCTCTGTCGGGTCCAGCACGAGCTCTTCAACCTGGGCTCGCTGCTCGCCACGTTGCCCGAGGACGTGCACCCGCGTCAGCCCCGGGTGACGGCCGCGGACGTGGAGCGGCTCGAAGCCGAGATGGATCGTTGCCAGGAGGAGCTTCCGATCCTGCGCTCGTTCGTGCTGCCGGGCGGCTCCCGCGCGAACACCGACCTGCACGTCTGCCGGACGGTGTGCCGGCGCGCCGAGCGGCTCTGCGTCTCGCTCGCCCGGCAGACGGAGGTCGATCCGCTCGCCGTGACCTACCTGAACCGCCTGAGCGACGCGCTTTTCGTCTGGAGCCGCTTCGTGGCGCTCCATCTCGGCACGGGCGAGGTGCTCTGGGAGCCGGACAAGTCAGCGACGGGCCAGTCGAAGGCGCGCTGACGAAACGAGGCCTCGCCCACCACGAGGGAGAGGCCGTACACGAGCGCCACGTACGCGAGGCCGAGCACGACGTCGATCACGTAGTGGTGCCCGAGGTAGACCGCGGCGAACGGCATCACGAGCGCGTAGGCAATCTGCAGGGCGCGCGAGGGCGCGCTCGCCGTGCGGAACGTCGCGATCAAGCCGTAGAGCGGATATGTGACGTGCAGCGAGGGGAGGGCGCCGAAGACCACGGCGCCGTGCCCGTAGAGCGAGGCGAAGGTGCCGTACCCGAGCCATGCGTCGACCCGCGTGAGCGCGGCCGGCGAGCCGTGGGCGGCGAGATCGATCGCGCAGCCGTGCGTGGCCACGTACCAGGGCGGCGCCGCCGGCAGGAGCAGGTACGTGGCGAAGCCGAGGACGTGCGTGCCGAGCGCGAGCGTTGCGAAGCGCCGCGCCGCGTCGGGTCGTTTCACGCAAAGGTGGGCGTACTGCGCGGCCATGATGCCGAGGTACGCGCCGTAGGGCAGGGCACAGAGCAGATCGAGCGCGGGGTTCGCGAGGCCCGCGAGCCACTCGTTCGGCGTGACGATCATGCCGCGCACGCCCACGCCGAAGAACACGAGCTCGACGTCGCGTAGCTCGCAGCCGAGGACACGCGACGCCGAGACGCTGACGGGCCACAGGTACCGGAGCGCGTCGTACAGGAGGAAGAGCGTGAGCGCCGGGATCGCGGCGAGGTAGAAGCGACGCACGCGCGCGCCGCCGTAGGCCGCGGTGGTGGCGAGGGCCGCGACGAGGAGGATGTCCCAGCGCGGCCGGTCGACGGCCACGACGAGCGCCGCGTATCCGATCCAGGGGAACGCCGGCAGGAAGAAACCAAACCCCCAGCGCGCGCGCGCTCGCGCCCTCATGGCTCGCCTCAGTGCTCGACGGGGAGAGGTCCTCGCGCGCCTTCGCCCTTCCGCGCGAACGACTTGCCCGCGCGCTTCGAGGTCGTGGGCTCGGGATCCCGCAGCGCCGCGCGGGTCCGCGCGACGAGCATGATCGACGCGAGCGTGCCCACGACCGCCACGAGGCCCACGCCCACGAGCGTGAGCGGGCGAGGCAGGCCGCCGAGCAAATTCGTGGACGGGACGAGCGGCCCGAGGAGGAGCGACGCCGACAGGTACACGACACGCTCGTGCCTGCGCATGAGGCCATTCGGGAGCACGAGTTTGTGCTGATCGGCCTTCGCCCGCGCGTAGCTCACGAGCGACGAGGCGACCATTGCCGCGAGCGGGATGACGAGCGAGACGACGTTGTGCCGGTAGTAGATCGCGAGGCCGACGAAGGGCGCCGCGTCCGCGATGCGATCGACGAACGAGTCGAGCACCGCGCCCGAGGGCGACGCGACGCCCCGCGCGCGCGCCACCATGCCGTCCAGGGCATCGAGCACCGAGCCCACGATCACCACGGCCGCGGCCTCGGCGAAGCGGCCCGTCGCTGCGAGCGGCAGGCTCGCGCAGCAGAACACGAGCGAGGCGTAGGTGCATGCGTCCGGCGAGACGTGCAGCGCGATGAGCGCCCGTCCCGGCGCGTGCATCGCCCAGTAAAAAGCCTCGACGAGCCAGCCGGGCAGGAGCGCGCTGCCGGGCGAGGGACCGAGGCGCGGGTGCGCCGCCCGTCCCGAGCGGGCCACGTGCGTCGCGTAAGCCGCGACCACCATCGTGCACAGAAGAAGCGCCACGAGCGTGATGACCATGGTCACGACGTCCGCTGGTGCACGAGGCGCGCCCGCCCCCGCTGCGCGGATTTCAGGCGGGCGCGCGGAATGGTTTGCTCGCTCGAGCGCTGTCCCGAGGGGGACGCGCGTCAGTCGCAGGCGACCCGACGCATCCGGATGCCCGCGTCCTTCTCCGCCCACGCCACGCCGAGCTCGCTGCCCGTGAACGTGACAGCCGGGTAGCGCGCGTTTTTGCCCGAGACGCGGAGCGTCGCGCCGTTACGCGCGAGCCCTGGCCCGAAGACGGCCAGGAAGATCGACGGCGGACCGCCCTGGAACTGGTAGTAGGCGATGGCCGCGCGCTCGCCCATGACGGCCACGGCGGGCCAGTTCGCGCTGCCTTCCGCGTCCTCGACGCGCACCTCGTCTTGCTTCGCGCCGCTCGCGGAGACGCGCGCGAGATAGATGCGCTCCTCGCCCTCGCGCGTGTCCTCCCAGGCGACGAGCGAGGCTCCGCTCGCGTCGATCGCCACGCTCGGCACCCGCGCCTCGCCGGCGCCCGTTCGCACCACCGTCCCCGCCACCTGCCCACCGGGCATGCCCGTCGTCCGCGCGATCGAGAGATCGGAGCCCGTGCTCCACACGACGGCGAGCTCGCCACCGTGGCTCGCGAGCGCCGGAAAACGCGCCCCGGGCAGCGCCGTCGTGGAGCTCATGCCCGCGCCGCTCACGAGCCCGAGCCGCGCGCCCGGCGTCTCCATCCACGCGACCGCGAGCCCGCCCGACATCGGCGCCGTCGCAGGCCGCGCCTCCGACGCGTCGCTCGTGCCGAGCTGGATCGGCTGCCCCGTCGGCGTCCCGTCCGCGCCGAGCATGTGCGCCTGGATCACGATCCCCGACGGTCCCGTGTCCTCCCACGTGACCATCGGCCCGCTGCTCGTCGCCTGCAGCGTGGGAAGCGCATGCGATCCCGCGAGCGTCGCCACGGCGTGCGCAGGCGACACACTGCCGTCCGTGCCGATCCGCGCGACCCGCACCTCCTCCGTCCCGCCCGTGCGTGTCTGCCAAGCGAGGAGGTAGCTCCCGTTCGTCCAGAGGATCGAGGGCGTGATTCCGTCCTCCTGGCTCACCACCACCGTCCCGCCGAGCGGCGCACACGCCGCCTCTTCGACGCCCGGCCCCGCGTCGGTCGTCACCGGCGGCTCCGGCGGCTTCGTCCCGGGCGGCGCCGGCGTCTCGTCGCCGCCACAACCGAGGACCCCGAGCGCCGCCGCGAGCCCGGACAAAAACATCAAGGACATTCGAATCATAGGTACCCCCCTTGTCCACGCGCCGGCGATCCGGGGCGGCAGCACGCGCACGCCACGCCACGCGGTTCACGCGCGGGTCCACGCACCACATCCCCCCGTCTGGACCTCCGGACCATGATTCGTTTCAGTATGCGGTGTTACTTGTCTCAGGCCACGCCGCGCGCTGGCAACGGATCCATCCGTTCACACGCCACGCATGTGCGTGGATGTGTTTATTGGACCACAATCGATCGCATGCAGCATCGAACGCGCGGCGGGGTGCGCTTCCGGTGGTTCGGGGCGCTGGGGCTGATGGGGGTGTTCGGGGGCGGGGAGGCGGTGGCGGAGCCCGCACGAGCCGCCGCCTCCACGGCAGCAAACGCGATGGCCGTCGCCGTCCCGATCCCAGGATCCAACCTCGTGCGAGGGCGCGCGAAGGTGATCGTGGCCGCCCCGATCGACGTGGTGCGCGCGCAGGTGCTCGCCTTCGGGGACTACGCGCGCTTCATGCCGCACTACAGCCGCTCGAAGATCCTCGGCCGCACAAAGAGCGGAGACCGCGAGATCTACATGGAGGTCACCGCCCTGCACGGAGCCGCGCGCTTCTGGGCACGGATGGCCGTACGCAAGCTCGCGAGCACAGCCGGCGGCATCGAGACCTACGACGTCTCGATGCTCGAGGGCAACGTGAAGGACTTCCACGCCGTCTGGCGTCTACGCCCCCTCGACGCCACGCGCACCGAGCTCGAACTCGAGGTCTTCCTGCTGCCACGTCTGCCCCTCCCAGCAAGCCTGCTCAACACGGAAAACCTTCAAGGCGCGAGCAAAGGCGTCCGCGCGATGCGATCGTTCGTGGAAGGAAAACGCTGAGGCACCTGGCGAAGGCGTCGCGCCGGGGCGCTGCCCCGGACCCCGCGGGGGCTGTCCGCCCCTCGACCCGGACCAGGCACAGCCTGGACCGAGGGTTGAAAAACTGCGCTCCACGCAGTTTTTCAAACGGGCCGACGAAGAAGCCGGGCTGCCAGCCGAACCCGCAGCGCGGCTGTCTCGGTTGGCAGGCTCGTCGCCGGTCTTGCCAACGGCTGCTCGATGAACTGCGCACCGCGCAGTTCATCGACCCGGGGTCCAGCGCCTCGCTGGTCCGGGGTGGAGGGGGCGGATAGCCCCCTCCTGGGGCCTGGGGCAAAGCCCCAGCGAACTACGGACAGCCGGCGGGCGTCGTGCCTGTGTAGGCCGTGATCACGCAGCCTTCGAGCGCGACCTTGATCTCGTCACACGTCGTCTGCGCTGCGTAGAACTCGAGGCAGCCGTCGACGCTGCCCTTGTCGTATTCCAGGCACTCGGCGCCGAACTCCGCGCGCAAAAAGCCTGGGCACGTGCGTGACGTGCCGAAGCAGCCGAGCGTGCCCATCCGCTTGCTGTGCGCGTCGAGGAGCGTATTGCACGCGAGCGCCTCGGTCGTGCGTTCGCCGCTCGCCGGTGGGCGGAACCTTCCGTCGTCGGGCAAGGGCGTGAGATCCGGATCCTCCCCGCCGCACGCGGCGAGGAGCATGGAGAAGATGAGCGCGACGCGGAGCTCTCGCATGCGGGTTACTCTTTCTCTTCGAGGAGGGCCATCGCGAGCGCGTGGAGCACGTCGCGCGCCGAGCCGACCTTGCGCGGCGGGAGCTTCGCGAGCGAGCGCCGCACGATCGACTCCACGGTTCCGATCTTCAGGCCGTCGAGCTCGCGCCCGCGCGCTGTCAATTCGAAGAGCGCGCGCCGCGCGTCGTCCGGATCGGGCTTGCGACCGATGATGCTGCGGCCTTCGAGGCGTTTGAGGATCCCCGTGAGCGTGCTCGGATGGATGTGCAGCACGCTCGCGAGCTCGCCTGCCGAGATGCCCGGGAAGCGCCCCACGATCCGGATCACGAGGCGTTGCGGCCCCGTGACGCCGAGCGACGCCTCCATGCGCTTCGACATCGACTGCAGGGCGTGATCCACGGCCCAGAGCAGGCGCATGAAATCCAGGACCTCGCCGAGCTTCTCGGCCTTGTCCGCCTTCTGCTTCTTCTTTTCGCTCTTTTCGCTGGGTGCTGCGCTCATGACCGAGCCGATTCCCTTTCCGCCAAGCGAGCCACGCTAGCCCACCTCGCCCCGTCGATCGAGATCGTCGAAGGGGTGCACCGCGCAGTGTTCGCGCGGCGGCGCCAGACGACCCGTCGGAATGAAACGCAGGAAGGTTCCCCCGGACGATCGTTTTTTGCTCCGACGGTTTTCCTTTTGAGCGGCAACGACGGGCAGGCCATCCTTGACCGGTGCGACTCGAAGATCTTGCCGTCATCGGAAACTGCCAATATTCCGCGCTGATAGACCGCTCGGGGTCGATCGTGTGGTGTTGCCTGCCGCGCTTCGACGCCGAGCCGGTCTTCTCCTCTTTGCTCGATGAGCAGGGGGGGGGTGTCTTCACCGTGGGGCCGGCGGGGGGGGAGCCGGGCGTGCAGCGATATCTTCCGAACACAAACATCCTCGAGACGACCTTCCGCTCCCCCTCGGGCGCGTTCCGGGTCCTCGACTTCGCGCCGCGTTACTTCCAGAAGGACCGGTTCTTTCGGCCGACGATGATCGTGCGGATCGTCGAGCCGCTCGAGGGCACGCCCCGCGTGCGTGTCCGCTGTGAGCCGCGCCTCGGCTGGGGCAAGGGGACGCCGGGCCGGCTCGTCGGGTCGAACCACATCCGGTACGAGGGCTTCGCGGCTCCGCTCCGCTTGACGACGGACATCCCGCTCTCGTACGTGACCGACATCCCGTTCGCGCTCACGGGCAAGAAGCACTTGGTGCTCGCCTGGGGCCCGCCGCTCGAGGACTCGCTCCCGACCGCTTGTGAGCACTTCCTCGGGCAAACGCAGCGGTACTGGGAGCGCTGGGTCATGCACTGCGACATCCCGCCGCTCTTCCAGCAGGAGGTCATCCGCTCGGCGCTCGCGCTCAAGCTGCACTGCTTCGAGGACACGGGCGCGATCGTCGCGGCCATGACGACGAGCATCCCCGAGGCGCCGGGCAGCGGGCGCAACTGGGACTATCGTTATTGCTGGCTGCGCGACGCGTACTACGCGCTCGCGGCGTTCCGCCTGCTCGGGCACTTCGAGGAGCGCGAGCAGTTCATCCAGTACCTCTTCAACATCGCCGCCTCGGCTGCGCCCTCGCTCTCGCTCGGCCCGCTCTATCGTGTCGACGGCACGCCCGATCTCGAAGAGTCCATCCTCGATGCGTGGCCGGGCTACGAAGGGCAGGGGCCTGTGCGCGTCGGCAACGCGGCGGCCACGCAGCTCCAGCACGACGTCTTCGGGGAGATGGTCCTCGCGCTCGCGCCCGTCTTCCTCGACGATCGTTTCGTCGCCGAACGATCGACGCACGGGCTCGATCTCCTGGAGCGGCTCACGCAGAAGGCGATCGAGGTCGCGGGCACGCCGGACGCGGGGATCTGGGAGTTCCGCTCGGACGCGCGGCCGCAGACCTTTTCGAGCCTCATGTGCTTTTGCGCCGCCGACCGCATGGCGCGCGTCGCCGAGCGCCACCGGCCTGCGCGGGCGAACCATTATCGCGCCGCGGCCGAGCGCATCCGCGCCGAGATCGTGGAGAAGGCTTGGCGCTCGGACCTGAACTCGTTCGTGTCGAGTTACGGCGGCGAGGAGCTCGACGCGGCGCTCCTGCAGATGGCGCCGCTCCGTTTCTTGCCGCCGAACGATCCCCGCCTGCACGGGACGATCGACGCGATCCGCGATCGCTTGTCCCAGGGCGGCTGGCTCATGCGGTATCGCGGCGACGAGTTCGGCGAGACGAGCGTGGCGTTCATCATCTGCACCTTCTGGCTCGTCGAGGCGCTCGCGACCGTGGGCCGCAAGGCCGAGGCGCGCGAGGTGCTCGATCGCGCGCGCTCCGCGCTCTCGCCGGTGGGGCTGCTATCCGAAGACTACGAGACCCGCACGCTGCGGATGTGGGGTAATTTCCCCCAGGCCTACTCCCACGTGGGCCTCATCCACGCAGCGTTCGCGTCGTCTCCTCCGTGGTCCGACATCCTCTAAAGACAAGCCTCCTCCTCGCCGTCCTCGTCGGCGCGCTCCTTCCCTCGATCGCGCTCGGATCCGAGGGGAGCGCGCACGCCGATCCGATCGGCGCCGTCGTCCTCTACCTCGCGGTGATCCTCGCGGCGGCCAAGCTCGGCGGGGATCTCGCCGTTCGTGTTGGGCAGCCCGCGGTGCTCGGCGAGCTCGTCGCCGGCGTGATCCTCGGCAACCTCGGCGCGCTCGGGGTCTCGGCGTTCGAACCGATCAAGACGGACGCGAGCATCGACATGCTCTCGCGGATCGGCGTGCTCGTGCTCCTCTTCGAGGTCGGGCTCGAATCGACGGTCGCGCAGATGCTGAAGGTGGGCGTCACGAGCTTTTTCGTCGCGACGCTCGGCGTGGTCGCGCCCTTCGCGCTCGGCTGGCTCTTCGGCGCGTGGCTCCTGCCGGAGGCGAGCCCGTACGTGCACGCCTTCCTCGGCGCGACGCTCACCGCGACGAGCGTCGGCATCACGGCGCGCGTGCTGCAGGACCTGAAGGCGTCGCAGAGCGCGGAGGCGCGCATCATCCTCGGCGCGGCCGTCATCGACGACGTGCTCGGGCTCGTGATCCTCGCGGTCGTCACGGGCATCCTCGGCGCGGCCGATCGCGGCGGGGCGATGAGCTACGGCGAGATCGGGATCGTGTTCGGCAAGGCCCTCGTGTTCCTCGTCGGCTCGCTCGTGATCGGCGCCAAGCTCTCTCGGCGCCTCTTCTCCGTGGCCTCGCGCCTCCGCGCCCGCGGCGTCCTGCTCGCGCTCGGCCTCGCGTTTTGCTTCTTCCTCTCATGGCTCGCGGGCCTCATCGGCCTCGCCCCGATCGTCGGCGCGTTCGCCGCGGGCCTCGTGCTCGAAGACCTGCACTTCCGCGACTTCACGGCGCGCGGCGAGTCCACGCTGGAGCACCTCGTTCAGCCGATCTCGTCGTTCCTCGTGCCGATCTTCTTCGTGCTCATGGGCGCGCGCACGGACCTCGGCGCCTTCGGGCAGCCGGGCGTGCCGCTGCTCGCGGCGGCGCTCACGGTCGCGGCGATCCTCGGCAAGCAGGCGTGCTCGCTCGGCGTGGGCAAGGGGATCGATCGGCTGACCATCGGCGTCGGCATGGTCCCGCGCGGCGAGGTCGGGCTCATCTTCGCCAACATCGGCCAGACGCTCACGGTGGGCGGCAAGCCCGTGATCTCCGGCGCGGTCTTCTCGGCCGTCGTGGCCATGGTCATCGTCACCACGATGTTCACGCCGCCCGCGCTCAAGTGGAGCCTGTCCCGACGCGCGGCGAAGTCGCCCAAGCCTCCGATCCCCGGCGCACACGACGCGCATTGACCCGACGAGGCGGTGCTCGTAACACCGATCTCGTGGACGCCCTGCGCACCGACCTCTACCAGCTCACGATGGCCGCGGGGTACTTCCACCGCGGCATGCAAGACAGGCGCGCGACGTGCGAGATGTTCGTGCGCCGCTTGCCGCGGCACCGGCGCTACCTCCTCGCGATGGGGATCGAGCGGCTCCTCGGCTACCTCGAGACCCTCTCCTTCACCGAGGACGAGATCCGCTACCTGCGGGACGTCCCGGCGCTGCGCGACGCGATGACCGAGCCGTTCGTCGAGTACCTGCGGCGCTTCCGGTTCCGGGGCGACGTCGCGGCCGTCCGCGAGGGCACGGTGGTGTTCGCGAACGAGCCACTCGTGCGGATCTCGGCGCCGATCATCGAGGCGCAGATCGTCGAGACGTTCCTGCTCTCGGCGATGAACCACGCGACGATGATCGCGTCGAAGGCTGCACGCGTGGTGCGCGCGGCGGGCGGCGCAGGCGTCATCGAGTTCGGCACGCGGCGCACGCACCCGGAGGCAGCCGTCGACGCAGCGCGTAGCGCGTATGCCGCGGGGTTCGTGGGCACGTCGAACGTGGAGGCGGGCAAGCGCTTCGGCATCCCCGTGATGGGCACGGCCGCGCACATCTGGACGATGGCGCACGCGACGGAGGAGGAGGCGTTCGAGAACTACGTCGCCACGTTCCCGAGCGCGTCGATCCTGCTCATCGACACGTACGACACGCTTCGGGGGGCCGAGCGCGCCGCGCGGATCGCCAAGGACAAGCTGAAGGGCGTGCGCCTCGACTCGGGCGATCTGCTCGCGCTCTCGCGCGCGGTGCGGCCCATCCTGGACGCGGCGGGCTGTACGTCGGCGAAGATCGTCGCGTCGGGGGATCTCAACGAGTACAAGATCGAAGCGCTCGTCCGCGCGGGCGCGCCGATCGATCTGTACGGCGTGGGTACGGACGTCGTGGCGAGCATCGACTCGCCCGCGCTCGGCGGCGTCTACAAGCTCGTCGAGATCGAGCAGGAGGGGAGGGGCGTCGTCCCGATCTGCAAGTTCTCCGAGGGCAAGGCCACGTTCCCGGGGCCGCACCAGGTCTACCGCTTCGTGGACGGCGCGGGCGTGCTCGCGCGCGACGTGATCGCGCTCGCGGACGAGGACCCGCGCGGGCTCGGCGAAGGGGAGCCCGAGGCGCTGCTCGTGCCGCGCATGAAGAGCGGAGCACGCGTGGAGCCGGCCGAGGGGCTCGACGTGGTGCGGGCGCGGGTGACGCGGGAGCTAGCGCGTTTGCCGGGGGCGCTCCACGTGCTCGACGAGGCGCCGCCGCCTCCGGAGCGCACGGACGAGCCGTTCCGCCCCGTGCCTTCTGCGCGGCTGCTCGAGCTCGTGGAGGATGTACGCGCCCGGGTTGTCGGGGCTGCGACGTAGGAGGGAAGGGGCATGCGAACGATTTTCGTCGACGTGGACGTGCAGCGGGATTTCTGCGAGCCAAGCGGCTCGCTTTACGTGAAAGGATCACCGACCGACGCGATGCGGAGGCTCGTCGCGTACGCGGTCGCGCGCCACATCCCGATCCTCGGCTCGGTCGACTCGCACGCCTGGGACGCGTGGGAGTTCGCCTCCACGAGCGCCACGGGTCCGAACGGGGAGAAGCCCAATTTCCCGGAGCACTGCGTGAAGGGCACGCCGGGCTGGCTGAAGGTGGATGGCACGCTGCCGCCGCGCTTCCGGTTCGTGCCGAACGTGGCGTCCGCGCCGATCGCGCCCATCGTGGACGAGGTGGTCCGCGGCGAGACGCAGGGCGTGTACTTCGAGAAGGAGGTCTACAGCCTCTTCGTGAATCCGCTCGCCGATCCGTTCGTGAAGGCGCTCGCCGAGCGGTACGGCGAGCCTCTCTCGTTCGTGGTCTTCGGCGTGGCCACGGACTACTGCGTGCGCGCCGCCGCGCTCGGGCTCGCGGAGCGCGGGTACACGACGACGCTCGTCACCGATGCGAGCGCGGGCATCACGGAGGAGGGCGTCGCAAAGGCGCTGCAGGAGATGCGCGCCGCAGGCGTGAAACTCGCGACGTCGTCCCAGGTGACCCCGTGAGCGACAAGGAGTACCCGAAGCCGAGCCTGACCGCGGACGTCGTGACGTTCTCGCTCGACGACACGGGCCGCATCTCCGTGCTGCTCATCCAGCGCGGCAAGGATCCGTTCGCAGGGCGGTGGGCAGTCCCCGGCGGATTCTGCGAGCCCTTGGAGACAGTGCGCGAGAGCGCGGCGCGCGAGCTCGTGGAAGAGACAGGCATTCGAGATCTGCCGATGGTCGAGCTCGGCGTGTTCTCGCGGCCAGGCCGTGATCCACGCGGATGGGTCGTGAGCGTCGCGCACGTCGCGATTCTCCCTGCCAACCGGCGCGGCGAGGCAAAGGGCGGCGACGACGCGCGCGCCGCGAAGTTCTTCTCGATCCGCCTGGACGAGCGTGGTCGCGTGGCGCTCACGGCCGACGGCGAGGAGGCAGGCCCGCTCGCATTCGATCACGACGAGATCCTCGCGCGCGCGATCGCGCGGCTCGAAGCAAGCTCGGACATGCTAGGGCCGCTGCTCTTCGGCCAACCCATGTCAGGAGAAGAGGCGCAGCGAGCGATCGAGACGGCGCTCTCGCGAGATTGATATGGCGTTCGTATTCTTCGGCCTGACAGGCGGGATCGCGTGCGGCAAGAGCACGGTCGCAGCGCGCTTCCGCGAGCAAGGCGTGCAGGTGATCGACGCAGACGTGGTCGCGCGTCAGGCCGTCGCGCCGGGGACGAGCGGGCTCACAGAAATCATCAAGCTGTTCGGCGAAGGCGTGCTCCGGCACGACGGAACCCTCGATCGCAGCAAGCTCGGTTCCATCGTGTTCGGCGACGAGGAGAAGCGTCGCGCCCTGAACCGCATCCTGCACCCACGCATCGGAGCGCGGACGATGATGCTCGCGCAAGAACTCGCGCAGCGCGGCGAGCCCCTCGCATGTTACGAGGCCGCGCTGCTCGTAGAGAACGGGCTGACAGACGCCTTTCGCCCACTCGTCGTGGTAAGCGCACCCGAAGCCATCCAGGTCACGCGCACGATGGAGCGCGACGGCGTCGACGAGAAAGCCGCCCTCGCACGCATCCGCGCACAAATGCCCGTCGCAGAAAAGGTAAAGGTCGCCGACTACGTGATCGACACGAGCGGCACGATGGAGCAAACGATCCAACGCGCCGACGAGGTCCTCGCCGCCATCCGCGCAAAGGCGGACGCGAGCTAGGCTCGGCGCGAGGCGTTGCGCTGGGGCGTTGCCCCAGGCCCCAGCAGGGGCTGTCCGCCCCTGCACCCGGACCAGCCAGGGGCTGGACCCAAGCTCGATGAACTGCGCGATGCGCAGTTCATCGAACAGGCCCGGTCAAGACCGGCAGCGGCGTCGCGCTCGAAGACGGCCGCGCTGCTGGTTCTGCTGGCGACCAGGGTTCTTCGTCGGCCTGTTTGAAAAACTGCGCACCGCGCAGTTTTTCAACCCTGGGTCCAGCGCCTCGCTGGTCCGGGGTCGAGGGGGCGGACAGCCCCCCGCGGGGTCCGGGGCAGCGCCCCGGCGCGACGCCTCCGGCTAGACCCGCTTGGCGGCTCGGAATGTGGCTTCGTCGCGGGCCCAGGTGACGCGGATGAAGGCGGCGGCGTTGCCGCCTCGGTCGGGGTGTGTTTCCAGGGCGCGACGACGGAAGGCGCGGCGGATGTCGTCTGGGGAGGCGGTTTTGGGTAGGCCGAGGACTTCGAAGGGGCAGAGGGTGGGGTCGGCGATGGTGGGGGTGGATCTGCGACGTTTTTGTCGTGAATCTTGGGGCGGGGGTTCTTCGTGGTGGGTGCGGGTTTTGGATTCGACCCAGGGGGGTTGCCCGGCTTGCACGCGGATCCAGGCGCGTGCCCAGATGGCTTCGATTTCGCGGAGGGGTTGGCCTGCGGCGCGCTCGGCTTGTTTGCGCGCTTCTTCGAGGGTTTTTGCGCCGCCGGAGGAGGCGTCGGGTTTGCGGAAGGGGGCGCGTGTCGGCTCGCCTGTCCACCAGGCGCACCAGAGGTAGCGGCGGCGCTTGGTGGTGGTGATGGAGACGACGCCGGGCATGGGGGGACTTTGGCGGGAAGGATGGCTGTGAAGTGGGGGGCTGTCACGTGCTCGACGCTGCGTCGCTTGGTTAAGCTTTGGCGCCGAAGCGGCTGTCATGCGGGCGCACCACCTTGCTGTCACGGCGGCGTGACATCTGTCTTGGCGCCGTTACGCGTGGACGAGGGGGGGGCTCGCGTCGTGCCGCGGTGATTCCTCTCGGGCGAACCTGGCATGCCGCGTGCAGCCCTTGAAGATCTCTCGTGAACGCCGCCCCATCGGGGCGTGCGTTACGGCTGACGTGGAGTCTCCATGAAACGAAACATCCTTCCTGCATCGCTGCTCCCTCTCTTCGCGTTGCTCGCGCTTGCGTGCTCTGGGAAGGACCCTGAGCCCCCGCCGCCTCCTCCTGATTACCTTTACGACGTCGAGGCGCAGCCTTTCGGCAAGACGTACGAGCAGTGGGCCGAGGCGTGGTTCCAATGGGCGTTCTCGATCCCCAAGGCTGAAAACCCGATCCTGGAGGGGCCTTGCGACCAGGACCAGACGGGCGACGTGTTTTTCCTGGTGGGCAATACGGGCGGCCAGACCACGCGCGCTTGCACCGTTCCCTCGGGAAAGGCGATCTTCTTCCCGATCGTCAATTCCATCGCGCGGACGTGCCCGGAGTATGTCGCCATCGACCCCAGCCAGATGTGCGAAACGTTGACGTCGGAGACTGAGATCCACGACGTCGCTACGTCGTTCTTCGAGGATTACGAGGTCACGGCGACGCTCGAAGTCGATGGCAATGCCATCACGGGCCTCGAGGAACGACGCGCGCACACGGCCACCTTCGACGACCCCACGTCGAGCCAGGCCGAGGATATCTTCGGGACCCCTTGCAGCGGCCCCATCCGGGAGAATTCTTGCGGCGTGCCGGTGGACTCGACGCGGATGGCCGCTGCCGACGGCCTCTGGGTCATGCTGAAGCCCCTCTCCGCTGGAGACCACGAGATCCGGTTCACCGCGAAGATCGTGACGGCGCCGGATCAGGCGTTCGAGCTGGACGTCACGTACAACCTCACCATCACGCCTTGATCGTACGCTCCCGCCGTTGCGGGACATGACCCCGCCGTTGCGGGACATGAGCCCGCCGTTGCGGGACATGAGCCCGCCGTTGCGGAACATGAGCCCGCCGTTGCGGGACACGAGCCCGCCGTTGCGGGACACGAGGCCGCCGTTGCGGGACACGAGCCCGCCGTTGCGGGACACGAGGCCGCCGTTGCGGGACACGACCCCGCCGTTGCGGGACACGAGCCCGCCGTTGCGGGACACGACCCCGCCGTTGCGGGACACGAGGCCGCCGTTGCGGGACACGAGCCCGCCGTTGCGGGACACGACCCGGGCCTTGCGGAACGCAACCCGGCGGCCCTCCGCTGCCGGGCGCGCCTGTCTTGATGTTCAGTGTTCGTCGTGCCAGCCTGGGCCCTGGGAGCGCATGGCCTCGTTTGCATCCAAGCTCGCCCGCTTGCCGCCGATGCCCGGGGCCGCGCCTGCGCCTGCCGCCGCGCCTGCGCCTGCCCCTGCGCCCGCTCCCGCCCCCGAGTCCGTTCCCGTTCCCGAGAACGCCGCGGCCGCGCTGAAGTCCAAGCCGTCGCTCGACGAGCTGCGTGATCGGATCGCCCGCATCCTCGGCAAGGCCGCGCCCACCGCGCCGCGGCCCGATCCCTCGCACACCGAGCTGCCCTTTTTCGTCGAGCACACGACACGGGGGCCGCTCTACGTGCGTCGTGATCGCACGCCGCCCGCCGCGCGTGTCGGCCGAGCGCCGCTCGTGGCCGCGCGGGATGCCGAGCCAGGCCTGCTCTCGCTGCTCGCACTCGATCCAGCGCTCGCGGCCTGCGACGCACGGCGCGCGCTCTTCATCGACACCGAGACGACAGGGCTCCAGGGCGGCACCGGCACGGTCGCGTTCCTGCTCGGGATGTCGTTCTACGACGAGGCCCAAGGCGCGTTCATCCTGGAGCAAGCGCTGCTCCGGCGGCTCGGCGAGGAAGCGCCCATGCTGGAGCTGCTCGCGCGAAGGCTCGACGAGGCCTCGATGATCGTCACGTACAACGGCAAGTCCTTCGACATGCCGCTGCTCCGCGCGCGCTGCGTGATGAACCGCATGCCGCCGCCGCGGGAGTTGCCGCACCTCGATCTCGTACACGTCGCGCGCCGCATCCACGGGCATCGGCTCAAGAGCCGCACGCTCGCCGCGATCGAGAGCGAGGTGCTCGGGCGCGAGCGCGTGGGCGACGTCGGCGGTGCAGACGTGGTCGCGTGTTACATGCACTATCTGCGCACGTCGGACGAGGGCGCGCTCTCCGGCGTGGTCACGCACAACGAGCACGACGTGCTCTCGATGGTGGCCCTCGTGGGGCTCTACGGCGAGCCGATGAACGGCGGGCTGCCCGGCGCAGATCTCGCCGGCGTGGCAAAGACGCTCCGTCGCGCAGGCGAGCTCGATCGCGCAGCGGAGACCGCGGAAGCGGCCGTCGCGCGAGGCGGCGGCGCGCTCGCGAAGCGAACACGCGGCGACATCGCGAAGGCGCGCGGAGACAAGGCGCGCGCGCTGCTCGACTACCAGGCGCTCGCCGAGGAGGTCGACGATCCCTCCGTGCGGCTCGAACTCGCGAAGCTCTACGAGCACCACGTCAAATCATTCGCAGCAGCGCTCGCGCTCGTCGAGCGCGGGACAGGCGAAGCAGACGCGGCCACGGAGAAGCGGCGCACGCGGCTCCGGCGCAAGATCGAGAAGCGTCCGTGAAGAGGTGGTTCGTCGCGCTCGTGGGGCTCGTCGTCGTGCCGGGATGCGGGTATCGCCTCGTGGGCGCCGCAGCCGAACACGCGGAGCCACTCGCCGTCCTACCTGCACCCGGGGTGGTCGCATCCGCCGCCGCCGAGGAGGGGGTCGTCGCAGGCGCGCGCGCCGAGCTCGCAGCCGGAGGCCTGCTCGCGTCGTGTGATCCACGCACCGACGCGCGATGCCCAGCCCTCGTCGTCGAGCTCGTGCGTGTCGAGGAAGGCGGCGCAGCACCAGGCGTCGCGACCCGAGACGGCCCGCCCCTCGCACGCTCCGTGACCTTCACGCTCCGCGGCCGCGCCTTCGTACGTCGCACGAAAGACGCACCCCCCGAGCGACTCGGCCCCGACGTCACCGTGCGCGAGTTCGCCGCACGAGAGGACGATCCCACCTCGTTTCACGCGACCCGCGAGGAAGCCCTCCGCCGCGCGGCGCTTCGCCTCGGCGCGCAGCTCGTGCGGCGGGCCCTCGAGTGAAACGTCGCGCCGGGGTTTCACCCCGGACCCCGTCTGGTCAACGATGGGGCTGCGCTCGGCAAGCCGAGCTACGCCCCAAACCCCGGGGTTGTCCACCCCTGGACCCGGACCAGGCACGGCCTGGACCGGTGATGCAAAAACCGCGCATCGCGCGGTTTTTGCAACGGGCCGAGTCAAGACCGGCGACGGGCTGGCCAGCGCGAACGGGGGGGCAGCGCCGCCGTCTTGGTGGGCAAGGGGGTCCGTGGTCTTGCCACGGGCCCGTCGTAGAAACCGCGCATCGCGCGGTTTCTACGCCTTCGGTCCAGGCCGTGCCTGGTCCGGGGTGAAGGGGGCGGACAGCCCCCTTCCGGGGTGCGGGGCAGAGCCCCGCGCGTCCCCGTGGGGCTCCGCTGGGAGGTTTGCCCACTGGCCTTCCCCCGTGTGCGCCCTCCTCGGGGCGGGGCCTTTCTCCAGCAATGACAAACAGCGCGGCGTAGGCTACCGTGGGAGACGATGATTACCGTCGGCTGCGCCGGCTTTCCCGTCCCAGCGACGAGGTACTTCCGCGAATTCATGTTCGTGGAGGTCCAGGAAACCCACATGTCCATGCCTGGCCCTGGCACCATCCGGCGGTGGCGGCGCGAGGCCCCGGAGGGGTTTCGGTTTGCGTTGCTTGGACCGCGCGAGGTCGGGCAGGAGGGGTTCCGGGATGGCAAGGTCATCGAGACGGCGTTGAAGGGTCTCGAGGGCGTGGCGGAGGAGCTCGAGGCCAAGACGGCGGTCTTCGTGGCGCCGCCCGAGTTTGCGCCCAGCAAGACGAACAAGGGCATGCTCCGGGAGTTCCTCCATGCCGTGCGTTCGCGCTTCGACCGCGTCGTCTATGAGCCCGCGCCTGGCTGGGACCCGGACGAGTGTGACGAGCTCACGCAGGAGGTCGGGGCCCTCGCGGCGCGGGATCCGCTCGTCTCCGGCCTCTCGAAGCTGCCGACGGGGTACTACCGCTTGCACGGCCCTGCGGGGCACAAGTCCCGGTACGAGGATCCGGCGATCGAGAAACTCGCCGACATCGCCCGCGGCGGCAGGCATCACAAGGATGCGACGTACGTGTTCACGAACGTCGACATGTTCGCGGATGCGAAGCGCTTCAAGAAAGCCTTGAAGCTGTAGCGTTTGCGCCTCGCCGTGGACGCGGGAGGCCTCGCGCGCGCGCCGCTTCTCGCGGGCGGGGGCTTGCGATAGGCTGTCATCGTGCGCGCCTGGCTGGCTTGCTTGTTCCTGCTCGCGCCGACCGTGGGGCTGGCGTCGAGTTGTGCCCTCGAAGGCTTCGAGAAATTCACGCCTCCGCCCGAGTCCGAGGAGCTCTGCGGCCACGCGTCGGTGCCGGGGCCTCCGGCGCCGACGCCCCCGAACGACGCGGCGCCCGAGGAAGAGTTCGTCGTGGCGCTGCGTGTCCTCCGGCTGAAGACGGACAAGGACGGCGCTGATCTCGGGCTCGATCTCGACAGGTTTTGCAGTTGCCAGGGCGAGGAGCGGTCGTGCATCCCGCCGGAGGGGCAGCCGGAGAAGTTGAGCTGCGACAAGGCGATGGGGCGGGACAACCAGATGCCCGCGCTCTTCAGCCTCGTCGAGCTCGCGCTCCAGGTGCAGGACCTGTCGGAGCGGTACAGCCTGTTCGCCGAGCTCGGGAGCTGGGGCATCATCTTCCACGTCAGCGGCTACAACGGTCAGCCGAACGACTCGAAGGTGCGCGTCGCCTGGTACGGGAGCGAAGGGACGGAGGCGCAGCCCGCGTGGGACGGGAGCGACGCCTGGCCGATCGCGACGAGCACGCTCGAAGACCCCGCCAACGTGAACACCCCGAAGTACTACGACAACGACGCGTACGTGACCGACGGGATGCTCGTCCTCTCGGCGCCGGTGGGTGGGATCGCGGTCGCCGGCGGCAACACGCGGCTGCACATCAACCTGTCCTCAGGCACGATCCAGGCGAAGATCCTGAAAGACAACCTCGGCCGCTGGATCCTGCGCGACGGCCTCATCGCAGGGCGCATCCCGCAGGTCGAGCTCTTCCGGATGGTGCAGAGCTTCCGCGACGACACGGGCAAGCCGTTCTGCACCGACAACATCTTCTGGGGCGCGACGCAGGACGCATTCTGCCGCGGGCTCGACGTGCAGACCGGCCCACCCGAGCCGAACAAAGCCTGCAACGCGGTCTCGTTCGCCGCAGGCTTCGACGCCGACCCCGCGGTGATCGGCGTGCCGAAAGCGCCGAACCCCGACTCGCCAGGCTGCCCGACCGAGACCGATCCGATCGCGTCGTTCACGATGCTCGGCTGCCCGCCGCCGCCGAACCCCTGATTCACTCCATCGCGGCGTCGCCCGCGTCGTTCCCGGAGGGCGTCGTCGTGCCCGTGTCCGCCGGCTTCGCGACGAACGCGCAGTCGGCGAGCTGCTCGGGCTTGCGCGCGATCACCACGCATGGCGTGATCGTGGCGGGATCCGCGGCGGCGACGAGCGGCTCGGCGGGGCAGTCGACCATCGTCGCCGCGCCCGCGCGCGCGCAGGCGGCCACGGCGTGGACAGCCTCGACGCAGCGGGCCGTCGCATCGGCGCCGGGCTCCTGGCCGCTCTGGAGGCCGTGCAAGCATTGATCGCGGTAGAGGTCGATGCAGTGCATCGCCTCGGCCTCGGTGGCGCCGCAAGCCTGCGTGGCTTCGCACCGCGCCGATTCGATCTCCCGGCAGGCGTCGATCCCGACGGCATCCGTGCCGCAGGCGCTCGCGGCGCTGCCGACGAGGAGACCGAAGGCCGCGGCGAAGAGGTGGCGGAGTTCGGGGCGCACGCGCACGGCGGTCCGGTAGCACGGCTCTTGGCCATGCGTCGAGCTTTCGGCAAAGCTACGCGCCCTGACGCCGCCCCGAGGGAACGTCTCCCGTCCCGGGCGCGCGCGTGCCGGGTTCGACCATGACGACCGCGATGATCCTCTGCGCCGGCCTCGGCACGCGCCTTCGGCCGCTCACCGACGAGACGCCCAAGCCGCTCGTTTGGTTCGGCAACAAGCCGCTGCTCTTTCACATCCTCGATCGCCTCGCCGCCGCCGGCGTCGAGCAGGTCGTGCTGAACACGCACCACCTCGCGGAGCGCTTCGAGCCGCAGATGTTCCTGGGGAACCCGGTCGGGGTGACCCTCGTGCACGAGCCGAAGATCCTCGGCACCGCGGGGGGCGTCGCGGCGGCGGCCCCCGCGCTCGGGCCGGGGGATGTGCTCGTGTGGAATGGCGACATCCTCGCGACGTTCTCCGTCACGGCGCTCGAGGGGGCCCACGCGCGCGCGAAGGCCAAGGGCGCGATCGCCACGCTCGCGGTCGCGTTCCGGGATGACGAGAAGATGCGGGTCGGGGAGGGGACCGTGGGCCTCGGGGAGGATGGCTCGATCGTGCGGCTGCGCGGCGAGACGTTTGGTCGCGAGGTGCGAGGGGCGGATTTCGTCGGCGTGCAGATGCTCGGCGAGGTGGCGCGCGCACGCCTGCCCAGCGAGGGCTGCCTCGTCGGCGACGTGTACTTGCCGGCGCTCCGCGCGGGCGAGCGGGTCGCGGGGAGCGCGATCGTGTCGCGCTTCTGCGACCTCGGCACGCCCCGCGCTTATTTCGAGGAGAGCATGCACTGGCTCGCCGAGTTCGGATCGTGGCGCGGCGACGACGTGCACGTCGATCCCGACGTCTCCCTCGAGAGCGTCATCCTCGGCGACGGCGTGACCGTGCGAGGGCAGGGCGAGCTCCGCAAGGTCGTGGCCTGCCCCGGCGCCGTCGTGGAAGCGCCGCTCGAGCGCGCGATCGTCCTCGGGAGCGGCACGATCGTTCGGATCTGAACGAATCGATCAGTCGGGGAACAACGTCTCCACGTGCAGCGCGGGCGAGCCGTCCTCGAGCACGCCGCCCAGGATCGCGAGCGTCCCGTTCGGCGCGGCCACCACCGCCGCGCCCGCGCGTGGCTCGCGGAGCGGTCGTTCTTCCACCGTCGGCCCGCTTCGATCGACCACGAACACCCGCACGAGCTTCGCCGCCGTCGCCTCGTGCCCGACCACGAGCATCCGCGAGCCGCCCAGCGAAAACCCCTGCGCCCGCGTGAGCCCGACGGGCAACACAGCGCCCGCCACTTCCTCGGTCGCGCATGCCGACGTGCAGCTCGGGCTCCACGTCCGGACGTTCGCGGCTGCGCCCATGGCGTCGAGCCCGCCGACGAGCGCCATCTTTCCATCCCCCGCCACCACCGCCGCCGCGCCTTCCGTCGCGTCCGCCGGCATGTCCCTCGGCGCGAACGCCGTCCCGCCCTCCGGCAGCACCTCGAACCCCGCCGCGCTCGTGTTTCCCCCGGCCACCACGAGCCCCACGCCCGGCGCCCACGCCGCCGCCGCGCCTCTCCGCGCCGCCGACAGCCTTAGCACCGAGAGCGCGCCCGCCGAGCTCACCACGAGCACGACGTCCGTCGCCGTCCCCGCCCGCGTCGCGCCCACCACGTAACTCGTGCCGGACGGCGACTCGACCACGAGCCCCCCGGCCACGTCGGCGAACGAGCCCGCGCTCGCCGGCCACGCCACCGCGTACGCCGAGCCGTCCGCGTCCACCGCGCTCGCCCCCGTCTCCCCGAGGAGCATCATCCCGCCCGGCCGCCCCACGATCGTCCGCGCCGGAAGTGGAAGCGCCGGCGTCACGGCCGGCCCCAAGCCGAGCAGATCGTAAAAATCCCCGAGCCGCACGTCGGCCGCGCCATCCGCGCTCGCCGCCGCGCTCCCGCCCGTCGTCACCAGGAACTGCTCGCCCAGCACCGCGGCCGGCGCGTCCACGTGCGCCCGCACGAGCCCCCCCGGCGGCCGCGCCCACTGCCCGACGCGCTGCACGAACACCGGGATGTCCGCGCTCGCGAACGCGCCGGGCACGATGCCCGTGAGCGAGCGGCCTCGCACGACGGTCGCCCCCTCCGCCGTGGTGCCCGTCACCTCGACGCCGAGCGGCTCGTCTTCGGGCACCTCGCCGAGGTCGAACGTGCCGCCGGGCGTCGTCTCCGCGGCGAACGTCGTCCCGCTCGCCGTCTTGGCTTGGATGCGGATCTTCGTCACGGCGGGCGTGGCCGAGAACGTGTCCGCCTCGTGTCCCGTCACGATCTGCAGCGTCCGCTCGATCGGCTCCTCGCTGCATCCGCTCCCGAGGAGCGCCGCCGCCACGAGCCACCCAGCGCGCCGGTCCATTCGAGCGTTCACGCGGCGCGAGCGTAGCCCGAGCCCGGCGGCTTTTCATCTCGCCGCCGCGCCGCGCGGCCCCCGTGCTAGCAGGATCTCGCCGTGCTCGTCGGTCGACAGCTCCCTCTCGCGCCCGATCCGATCGCCCTCGCCGAGCGCCTCCGCGCGACCGCCGCGGACCGCCTCGCCCTGCTCCACGCGGCCGATCGCACCCCCGGCCCCTACGCTCGGTTCTCCTACGTCGCGTGTGATCCCGACCGCCAGTCGAGCGCCCTCGATCCGCTCGCCGACGACCCCGACTTTCCGTTCGGCGGCGCGACGGGCACGTTTCGATCCGTGCCCCGCTGGATCGGCGTGCTGCCGTACGAGGGGCACCGGCACCTCGAACGTCCCGGCTGGTCACCACGCGAGGGAGATCGGCGACCACGGGCGATGCTGGAACGGCCGCTGTGGCTCCGGTACCCGGCCGTGGTCGTGGTGGACCATGCCGAGGGCCGCGTGTTTGCAGTGGGCGTCACGCAGGACCACGTCGAGGCGCTCGCGCGTCGCCTGCTCGCGGCGCCTGCGCCTGCGCCTGCGGGGCGGGGGGCGTTTGCCGTCGAGGTCGCGGATGCGGAGCCGACGCGGCTTCACCTGGAGCGGATCCTCGCGGCGAAGGAGCTCATCGCCCGGGGGGAGCTGTACCAGGTCAACCTGGCGCGACGGCTGCTCGTGTCGCTCGTGCGGGGCGAGCCGCTCGATCTGCACCGCCGCTTGAGCGCCGCCGCGCCGTCCCCGTTCGCCGCGTGTCTGCACCTCGGTCGTGATCTCGCCGTGGTGTCTACGTCCCCCGAGCTGCTCCTCGAAGCCCGAACGAGGCAATCGACGGAAGGCGTGGAGTTTCCGCAGGATAGGATGCGATCCTTCGCGTCGGACGTACGAGAGGGCCAAAAGCGGCCCGATCGAGGAGGGGAGCTACGACGGAACGCGGTTCTGAACTCGGTACCTTTCGGCCGATTGTTCACGTGTCCCATCAAGGGCACGCGACCGCGCGGAAAGGACGCCCGCGAGGACGCGGCGCTCGTCCAGGAGCTCGATCAAGACCCCAAGGAAAACGCGGAGCTCACGATGATCGTGGATGTGGAGCGTAACGATCTCGGGCGCGTCGCGGCCGTGGGATCGGTCCAGGTCCTCCACGGGCCCGGTGTGGTCACGCACAGAACCATCCACCACCGCGAGGCCTTGCTCGGAGCGTGGACCCGACCCGGCGCGACCCGGCACGACGTGCTCGCCGCCATGGTCCCGAGCGGCAGCGTCACCGGCGCGCCCAAGGTCCGCGCGATGGAGGTCATCGCCCGGCTCGAAAGCGCGCGCCGCGGCCTCTACACCGGCGGCTTCGGCCACGTCGCCCACGACGGCAGCGTCACCCTCGCCATGGCCATCCGCACCGTCGTGCTCCAGGGCCGTGAGGGCGAATACTTCACCGGCGGCGGCATCGTCGCCGACTCCGATCCCGCGCGCGAGCTCGAGGAGACCCGCTGGAAGGCGCTTCAACTCGAAAAAGCGGCAAATCGGGCCTTCGTGGGATCGTGATGTACACCGATGTAGGACCATGTGTTGACAGAAAGTTGGTGGTTCGAGCGGCCTCGGGGTACTAATCCGCCCGTACGATGGGCGTCGAAGAGCAAGTTCGGAATCTGGTGGTGGGTGCACTCACCGATCTGGCGGGGAGTGGAGTCCTGCCGTCGGAAGTCACGTCTGTAACGTTCTCGGTGGAGCGCCCGAAGCGCCCCGAGCACGGAGACCTGGCGACGAACGCGGCCCTCGCGGTCCAGAAGGCAGCCAAGAAGCCGCCTCGGGAGATCGCGACGCTGCTGGCCGAGCGCCTCGGCAAAGAGCCCGACATCCGCGCCGTGGAGATCGCCGGGCCGGGCTTTCTGAACCTGCGCCTCGCGCCGGCGATCTACCAGCGCGTGCTCGGCGACGTGACGGCCGCGGGGCCGGCCTTCGGGCGAGGGCCCGCGGGGCTCGGCGAGCGGGTGCTCGTCGAGTTCGTCAGCGCCAACCCGACGGGCCCGCTGCTCATCTCGCACGGCCGAGGCGCGATCCTCGGCGACGCGGTGGCGACGCTCCTGGAGGCCACGGGGCACCGCGTCACGCGCGAGTACTACATCAACGACTTCGGCAACCAGATCCGGCTGCTCGCGGCGAGCGTGCTCGCCGTGGCGCTCGGCCGCGAGCCGCCCGAGGGCGGCTACGGCAATAACGACTACCTCGAGGATCTCGTCACCTGGCTGCAAAAGACGAGCCCCGAGCTGATTGCCGACGACAAGGTCGAAGAGCTCTCGCGCGTGTGCGTGACGCGCATGCTCGACGGCGTGCCGGGCTCGAAGGCGCTGCCGGGCATCAAGAAGACGCTCGCGTCGCTGCGCATCCAGTTCGACGGCTGGTACTCCGAGGAGAGCCTGCACCGGTGGGGACGCGTGAACGCGGCGCTCGCCGAGCTGCAGACGCGCGGCTCCCTCGAAGAGCGCGAAGGGGCGCTCTTCTTCAAGAGCACCGACGAGGGCGACGACAAGGACCGGGTCGTCAAGAAGCGCGACGGCTACTTCACGTACTTCGCGAGCGACATCGCGTACCACGCCGACAAGATCAACCGCGGCTACGACCGGCTCGTGAACGTGCTCGGCGCCGATCACCACGGCTACACGGCGCGGGTGCGCGGCGCGCTCGCGGCGCTCGGCTTGCCGAAGGAGCGCTTCGAGGTGGTGCTCTACCAGCTCGTGAACCTGCTGCGCGACGGCAAGCCCTACAAGATGGGCAAGCGGCTCGGCAACCTCGTCACGATCGAGGAGGTCGTCGACGAGATCGACGAGGCCGCGCGGAGGAAGGGCGCCGGCGCCGACGCGCTCCGTTACTTCTACCTCGCGCGGCGGAGCGACACGACGATCGATCTCGACATCGAGCTCGCCAAGAAGGCCTCGATGGACAACCCCGTCTTTTATCTGCAGTACGGCTACGCGCGCCTCTGCTCGATCCTGCGCCGCGCCCAGGAAAAGTTTGGGCTCCAAGTTCCGAGGCACACGCCCGCGCTCGCCGCGCGTCTCGAGCACCCGGACGAGCTGGCGATCCTCGGGCGCCTCGGGCGCTTCCCGGCCATCGTGGCGGAGGCCTCGGCGCTACGCGAGCCGCACCGGATCCTGTTCTACCTGCAGGAGCTGTCGCAGGACTTCCAGAGCTACTTCACGCGGCTGAAGAAGGACGGCGACACGATCCTGCCGCTCGACGCGCAGATGGCGGAGGCGGGCTGGCAGGAGACGTGGGATCGCCCGAAGAGCGAGGCGCGGCTGCTCTGGATCGATGCGATCCGCACGGTGTACGGCGCGGGGCTCAAGCTCGCGGGCATCACCGCGCTCGAGCGCATGCACAAGCTCGAAGGCGAGGCCGTCGCGGCGGAAGCAGAGCTGGGGTTTGGGGCGGAGGAAGCCGAAGGCGATCCGCAGCCCCAAGCGTCGAAGAAGGAGGCCGAAGCGTCATGACCGTACGTTCGGACATCGGGGACGGCGGGGCGATCAAGAACCTGGAGGACATCCAGGAGGCCGATCCCGCGTCGCGACCGTCGCGCGCCTCGGCGCTCGTGCTCGCCTCGCTCGGCGGCGCGTGCATCATGTTCGCGGCCGTCGCGCTGCTCCGCGCGCCCGTGAAGGAGAAGCCGACGAACGTGGATCCGCTCGGCGATCTCGTGGCGAAGGCGCACCCCGCGGGCGTGAAGGTGGAGAAGAAGCCGGATCTCGCCGGCCACGAGATCACCTTCCCGGGGATGCTCTCGGACACGAAGAACACGACGGCGCTCGAAGCCGTGCGCTCGCCGCAGGCCGCAAAGCCGCCGCCGCCGGAAGGCGCTGCCGAGGCGGCGTTGCCGCTGCCGCCGCCGGAGACGGTCGCGGACCGGCTGCCGCCGTCACCGCTGCCGGCGCAGCACATCCTGCAAGCACCGCCGGACTCGGCCGCGGGGCGCGACACGCTCACGCAGATGGCGAAGCACGTCGCGCGGGAAGACGGCGCCGAGGCGGCGGAGGCGGGCGGCCCGGGGCAGTACCAGCTCCAGGTGAGCTCGTTCAAGACGCAGCAGGAGGGCGACAAGTTCGCGGCTGCGCTGCGTCGACGGGGCCACCGCGCCTACGTCGAGCCCGCGATGGTGAAGGGCCGCGGGCTCTGGTACCGCGTGCGCATCGGCCCCTTCAAGTACAAGCACTCGGCCACGATCTACCGGCAGGATTTCGAGGCGAAGGAGCGCTTGGTGACCTTCATCGTCGAGCCGCCGAAGAAGGACGCGGCCGGCAAGCTCGCGGACGAGAGCGCCGCGCCGTAAGCGGCTACCGCCCGATCCCCCAGATCTCGCCCGTCGCCCACGTCGCGTCGAGCAGCGACAGCGCCCCGTGCACGACCTCCGCGGGCGTGCCGAAGCGGCCGAGCGGCGAGCGGGCGGCGAGGCGGTGCAGGCGCTTCGGATCGGCGTCGGCCTCGGGGTCGGCGACGATGCCGATGGCGAGCAGGTTGACGCGCACCTGCGGCGCGAGCTCGACAGCGAGCGCGCGCAGGCCCGTCTGCAGCGCGCCCTTCGCGGTCAGGTACGCGACGTGGTTCGGGAAGGGCCGCGTGACGCCCGCGTCGACGAGCGCGACGACCGCGCCCTCGGTGCGCGTGAGCTCCTCGGAGAGCGCGTTCACGAGCAGGAGCGGCGCGACCGCGTGCACGGCGAGCGTGTTCTCGAGGTCCTCGCGCGAGAGCTTTTCGAGCGGCGTGTGCGGGAAGGGGCCGCAGGCGAGGATGATGCCGTCGAGGCGGCCGGTTTCGAGCACGCGGCTCGCGATGCGCTCGGGCGCCGCGGGATCCCGCAGGTCGGCGCAGATGGTGGTGGGGCGGCCCGTGGGTTCACACGTGAGCTCGTCGGCTAGGGCGTCGAGGCGCGGCTCGCTGCGGGCCGTGACGGCGACGTGATCGCCGCGCTGCACGAGGGCCTTCGCGATGGCGACGCCGAGCCTGCCGGTGGCGCCGACGACGAGGATACGCTTCGGATCGTGGGGGATCGTCATCCCTGCTCCTGGTCTCTGTCTCTGTCTCTGTCTCTGTCTCTGTCTCTGTCTCTGTCTCTGTCTCTGTCTCTGGGGGGGGATACCTGGACCTCGTTTGTGCGCGTGTCGTCCGCCACGGAGGCGGCGACGTGCAGCTCGCAGGAGAGCACGCCCTTCGTGCCGGCGATCTTGCCGGCGAGCGCGGAGAGGCTCTCCGCGGGGCCGCGCAGGACCATCGTGTCGAGGCAGCGCTCACGATCGATCCGCACGTGCTGGCTCGCGACGACGAGGTCGACGCTCGCGGGCTCGGGCTCGGCGAGGCGCAGGACCTCGGCGCGCACGTGGGGCTTGTAGACGACGGAGAGCGTGGCGACGACGGCGGCGCCGCGGTCCCAGGCGGCGCGCGTGAGATCGGCGCGGACGAGATCGCGGATGGCCTCCGAGCGGTTCTCGTAGCCGAGCGCCGCGATGCGCCGATCGAACTCGGTGAGCAGCGCGCGGTCCATGGCCACGCCGAAGCGGACGAGGTCGCTCATCGTTCGTACACCGTATCAGCTCATTGCTTCTTCCGGTCGAGGTGCCTGCGCGCGGCCTCCTGGATGGCCGCGGTGACGTTCTTGCTTTTGGCGAGCTGGCGGACGTCCGCGTCGCGGAGGAGCGGGATCAGGCGCGTCGACAGGGAGAGGGGCGTCTTCGGGTTCTCCACGAGGTTGCGCTTGATCGTGTAACTCTTCAGCCACTCGGCATTCGAACCGAGGATGCGCAGCACCTCCTCGGAGACGTTCCTGTTCTTCGTGATGAGGTTGACGTCGTCCTCCTGGAGCAGGGGGCTCCGGGCGACGGCGCTCGCCACGAGGCGGTTCCGGTCGCGCACGAGCATGAGCCGCTCCTCCTTCGAGCCGAGCTGCGCGCGTCGCACCTTCTGGCTGATGCTCATCTCCGCGATGAGCTTGTAGAGCGGCTTGAACTTCGGTTTTACGGCCTCGGCGCCCTCGTCGCTCGCCTCGTGCGTGTCCTCGGGCGCGGGCGAGGCGAGCGTGTCGGCGAGCGCGGCGGTCTCGGCGAAGAGGACGTCGTCGGGCGTGGGCTCCTCCGCGGCCTCGGGGATGAGCTCGCCTTCGAGCGCCGCCGCGGCCTCGCGGAAGGCGGGGATCCCGGAGAGCTCGAGGCCACTCCGCCGCGCGAGGTCGACGATGCGATCGGCCGTGGACATGCGCGTCGTCCGGTTCATGTAGAGCAGCTCGATGAGCCGGGGATGGGCGAGCAGGCGCGCCTCGTTCGTGGCCACGAGCTCGGTGACGGCCTCGGTCCCCGTGCGCGCGAGGTGCTCGATCGTCTCCAGATCGACGCGCGGCATCGTGACGAGCTTGTCGAGCACGTCGAGCTTGCCGTCCGAGGCCCTCGCGAGGGCGTCGATCACGGCCGGGTGGAGGTCGCTCGCGAGGGCGCCGGCGAGCAGGGGCGGGGGCAGGGCGGCGAGCGTCGCGCGCGCGGTCGTGGCGACGTCGGCGCGCTCGCTCTTCGCGAGGAGCACGACGACGGCGAGGGTGTCCGGCGGCTTCAGGCCGGGCGCGACGCCGCGCGCGGCGAGCTCTTGCAGCTTCGGCGGCGCGCTCGGGTCGACGAGCTTTTGGGCTGGGCCTGGCAGGGAGCTGATGTCGATGGGGGTAGCCATGGGGGACCTGTGCTCTTCCGGCCGGCTTGCCATTGCTGGAGACCGTGCTCGGCACTATTCTCACCGACGTCGCGGTCCGTCGCGGCGAAAAGTTCGGGCCATGGGAAGCGGGCCTGCCGAGAGCGGGTTTCGTGTGACGTGGCAAGGCGTCCGTCCCGCTTTCGTGCGGGCGGAGAGCAGGGAGCTCGACATGGGGATCATGGATTTCGTCAAGGGTGGCGTGCGCGAGATGATGATCGCGCGCCCCGATAGGTTCAAAAACCTCATCGTCTACAAGCACCCGGATCAGAACGTCCCGTTCTGGTCGCAGCTCACCGTCGACAGCGACGAGTGCGCGCTCTTCTTCAAGGACGGCAAGTACATGGGTTACCTGCCGCCGGGGCGTCACACGCTGCAGACGCAGAACATCCCGTTCCTGAACAACCTCATCAACAGCTTCACGGGCGGCGACGTCTTCATCGCGGAGATCTACTTCGTGAAGATGCAGCCGATCCGGAGCGTCCCGTTCGGCGGCCCGCTCGAGTCGATGGAGGATCCGATCCTCTACGAGTTCGTCACGCCGCGCATCTTCGGTGAGTTCTCGCTCGTCGTGACGGACCCGGTGCGGTTCGTCATCGGCTACCACGGCCAGGCGGCCGGCGCGCAGGACAACGACGTGATCCTGAACTGGATCAAGGGCCTGTTCTTCATGAGCGTGAAGACGGTCATCGGCACGATGTGTGCGCAGCAGGGCAAGAGCCTGCTCAACCTCGGCGGCATGAGCATGGAGATCGCGGGGCGCATCCAGCAGAGCGCGCCGAACCTCGACGAGATCGGGGTCAAGATCCTGCAGATCGGCAACTTCAACATCAACTTCGCGGCCGACGATCAAAAGCGCCTCACGGAGGCGAACAAGGCGCGGGCCGAGGCGCGGCGCGGCGTCGGGATCGCGGCGGACACGGCGCGGGCGAACCAGTTCCAGCTCGATCAGAAGTTCCAGCAGGATGCGCGCAACGCGCAGCACCTCGGGACGAACCCGGGTTGGAACAACTACGCGGCGGGGCAGGCAATGATGGGCGCCGGCGAGGGCATGGCCAAGGGCGGCGGGAACACGGGCGTCGCGCAGCTCGGCGCGCAGGCCGCGATCGGCATGGGCATGGCGCAGATGATGCACCCGCAGAACTTCCAGCAGCCGCAGTATGCCCAGCAGCCGCAGCCCCCGCAGCAGCAGGCGGCGGGCGGGACGCAGAGCGTGGAGGCGCGGCTCCAGAAGCTCGCTGCGCTCAAGCAGCAGGGCCTGATCAGCGACGAGGACTTCAACGCGCGCAAGGCGAAGATCCTCGAAGAGATCTGAGCGACCGAGCGGCCTCGGCGAAGGGCACGGGCGCCTCGCGGGATCCGCGGGGGCCCGTGCTTCGTCCTTCGTTTTCGAGGCGTGACGGCGTTTCGAGAAGGTTGCCCGACCCACGGGCGGATTGATACCTTGGGGCTCGGGGGCGGGTCGGCGGGGGCCGTCGGTTTGTCCCCGCGCGGAAGACCATTTTGAGGACGCGGCCTGCCGGTTCCTCGGTTAGAGTTGTTCAGTGGCGCGAACCATCCGTATAGGGAATGACGCTCCGGCGCCTTCGCCCGCCCCTCCTCGCGAGTCGAACGGAGCCGCCGTGGACGCATCACTCGTGGCCGACGGGAGGCAAAAGCGGGCGCGCGCCCGGCGTTGCCCCGCGTGCGACAAGTGCTTCTCCGGCGAGGTGCGCTTCTGCCCGTTCGACGGCGACGCGCTCATCGACGCGCCGGACTGGAATCCGAACGCCGATCCGCTGATCGGCCAGATCATCGACGCGCGGTACGAGGTCGTGTCGGTGCTCGGCGAGGGCGGCACGGGCTCGGTGTACGAGGTCCGGCACACGACCCTCGGGCGCAGGTTCGCGCTCAAGGTGCTGCGCGCCGACATCGCGCGGGACGCGCAGATCGTCACGCGGTTCATCCAGGAAGCGAAGGCGGCCGCGGCGATCGGGCACCCGAACATCGTCGCCGTGAGCGACTTCGGCGAGGTGCAGCCGGACAAGAGCGCGCCGCTCACCTCGAAGGTCCCGTACTTCGTGATGGAGCTGCTCACGGGCAGCTCGCTCGCGAGCGTGCTGCGCAGCGAGAGGATCCTGCCGGCGGATCGCACGGCGGCGATCGGGCTCCAGTGCGCGCTCGGCCTCGCGTCGGCGCACGAGGCGGGTGTCATCCACCGCGATCTCAAGCCGGACAACGTCTTCCTCGTGCGCAGCGGCGATCGCGAGTTCGTCAAGCTGCTCGATTTCGGTCTCGCGAAGATCGCGGGCACGAGCCGCGTCACGCGCCAGGGCATCATTTTCGGCACGCCGCACTACATGAGCCCCGAGCAAGCGATGGGGCAGCCGGTCGATCACCGGACGGACATCTACGCGCTCGGCGTGATCATGTACGAGTGCCTGACCGGCCGCGTGCCCTTCGAGGCCGACAGCTTCAAGGGCGTGCTCGATCAGCACATCCACGGCGCGGCCGTGCCCGTCGAGCAACGTGTCCCCGATCCCACGCAGATCGGGCCGCTCGGTGACATCATCAACCGCTGCCTCGCGAAAAACCCGGCCGAGCGGTTCGCCACGATGGCGGAGCTCGCGGCGGCGCTCGAAGAGGCGATGGGCCTCATCCCGCAGAGCGGCGACCTCATGTTCGGCGAGGAAGGCCAGGCCATCGGCCCGCCGCGTGTAGAAAAACGCGAGCCGCCCGCCGCGTCGGCCGCGCGTGGGCCGCTCGTCGTGGTGCTCGCCGCGGCCACGGTGATCGCGCTCGGCGTGGTCGCGTATCTCGCGATCCAGCCGCCGCTCCACCCGCCGACGACGGGAGCGACGGCGGCGGCCCCCACGGCGCCGACCGCGCCGACGGCCACGGTGCCGGCGACGCCGACCACGCCGGCCGTGGTCGCGACGCCTGCGCCGACGCCGACGGTCACGACGCCGGCCGTGGTCGCGACGGAGGAGCCGACGGCGCCGACGCAGACCACGCAGGTCGCGCCGCCTTCGCTCGGCACGCCGACGGCTGTGGTGCGTCCGTTTGGCACGACGACCGGCGGGACGTTGAAGAGCACAGGATCGCCGCCCACCGCGACCGCGCCTGCGACCACGCCGACGGCGCCGCCCACCACGACGACGAAAAAGAAGTCGGGCGGCGGTGGAGACGTCGTCGATCCGTGGGGCTAGCGGGGCCTGCCGGCGTTCTCGATCACGTGCGAAGGACGGGCCTTTGCTGGCGGGAACGCCCGACTTGACACCCGACGCGCGCCCTCGCCATCCTTCCTGGGCGGAAAACCCTCGTGGCAAAACAACAGCTCCTCCTGGTCGACGCTGACGCCCGCAGCCTGCGGGTGCTCGAAGTAAGCCTCAAAAAGGCCGGTTTCAGCGTCACGACGGCGCAAGACGGAGCGGATGCCCTCTCGAAGATCGAGCTCTCGCCGCCGGACCTGATCCTCACCGACACGCGCTTGCCGAACATGGACGGCTACGCGCTCGTGCGGCGGCTGAAGGAGAACCGCGATTGGGCGTCGATCCCCGTCGTTTTCCTCACGAGCCAGAAATCGATCGAGGACAAGATCCGGGGCCTCGAGCTCGGCGTCGAGGACTACCTGACGAAGCCGATCTTCGTCCGCGAGCTCATCGCGCGCGTGAACCTGCTCATCGCGCGGCGCACGCGCGAGGGCATCGCCACGAAGCAGCAGAACCAGACCGGCGGCCGTACGCGTTTTGCGGGGCTGGTCTCGGACATGGGCGTGGTCGACTTGCTGCAGACCTTCGAGGTCAGCCGCAAGAGCGGCATCGTGCACATCCGCTACGAGCGGCACGACGCGCACATCTACTTTCGCGAAGGCAAGGTCGTCGACGCGACGCTCGGGCGGCTCATGGGCGAGGAGGCGGTCTACCGCGCGCTCCTCTGGAACGAGGGGTCGTTCGAGGTCGAGTTCTGCAAGGTCGACAATGTCGACGTGATCGGTGCCTCGACGCAGGGCCTCCTGATGGAAGGCATGCGTCGCGTCGACGAGTGGGGGCGCCTGCTCGAAGCGCTGCCGTCGCTCACCACGGTGTTCGAGGTGAACGCCGAGGAGCTCGTCGATCGGTTGAACGAGATCCCCGACGAGCTGAACGGGATTCTTCGGTTGTTCGATGGTCGTCGGGATCTGATGGCCGTCGTCGATGCGTCGCCGTTCGAGGATCTCTCGACGCTGTCGACCATTTCGAAACTTTACTTCGAGGGGTTGCTCGTTCCGCGCATGGAACCCTCGGAGCCGCCGGCGCCGCTGGAAGACGCGGTCGTGGGCGAGCACGGGCACGACGAGGCGGCGCCGCAGACGGCGATGGCGCGTTCGCTGCTCGGCGCGACGTCGTCACAACGCGCGGTCGTTCCGGGCGAGCCGATCGCACCGATGCCGGGAGATCTGCTCTTCGAGGATCCGGTCGTGCCGGCCGCGTCGTCGATGTTGCTCTCGTCGGCGGCGCCGGTGAGCTCGCGGGGGCGAGGCGCGTGGGGCGGCGTGACGAGCCCGATTCGATCCATCGGGATCTCGCCTGCGCCCGAGAGTCGGCTGAATCCGCCGCGCGGGCCGGAGACGATCCGGCAAGGGACGCCCGGCGCGACCGCGGGCACGCGATCGGCCGAAGAAGAGCGGCCGCCGCAGACGCGTCGTGCAGGTGGAAAGGGAGCGCTCGGCGTGCCGGATCGGCTCGCCGCGGACGAAGGCGAGGAGACCGCGCCGCCGACGACGGCGTCGGGTCGAGCGCCCGGCGCACCGCCGCCCGCCGCGTCGTCACCGGAGCCGGCGGCGACCGATGCCGCCGCGGAGCCCACCCCGGAAGAAGCGCCGGAGCCGCTGAAGGCAGCCGAGACGACGCAACGCACCGAGCGTGAAGCCGTGGCGCTGCCGGAGCCCGAGGCCCCGACGGAGGAGCAAGCGTCGGAGGCGGCTGCGGCGCCGGCGGAAGCGGAAGCGGCGCAGCAGGAAGAGGCGCCGGCCGAGGCCGCGGAGGCGACGCAAGAAGAGGCGCCGGCCGCGGAGGAAGCAGCGGCCGCGGAGGAAGCGACGGACGCGGCGGAAGAAGCGCCGGCGGAGGCGAACGCGAGCGACGAGGGCGCGGCGTTCCCCGCGGAGGAGCCGGACGCGGAAGGAGCGGGCGAGCCGCTGGAGGACGCGGCCAGCGCGGAGATGGCGCGCATCAGCGAGCCGCCGCCGTCGAGCGACGTGCTCCCGATCGGTCCGTCGCCCGAGCAACGCGCGCGTCAGGCGCGCATGATGAAGATCGTCGGCGGGGTGCTCGCCGTGCTCGCCGCGCTCGTGCTGATCGGCGTGGTGAAGCAGCAGTTGTCCGGACGAACCGAGATGAAAGGCACGACCCCGGCGCCGCTGCCGACGCAGGCGGCGCCGGCGCCGACGCCGACGCCCACGCAGAACGTGGTCGCGCCTGCGGCCACGACCCAAGCGCCTGCACCTGAGCCGACGCCGACGACCACGCCGACGACGGAGCCCACGGCCGCGCCGACGGCCGAGCCCACGGCGGCCCCGTCGTCCGCGCCGACCTCGCAGCCGACGTCCACGGGCAAGCCCGCGGGCGGCGGCGATGCGCCCGCGCCTGCGCCCGCGCCGGCCGACGACTCGGGCCCGCTGCCGGTGCGGATCCAGAAGGCGATGGAGTCCGGCAACATGGGCAAGGCGCGGCAACTCGCGAAGCAGTACACGCAGCAGTCGCCGGGCAGCGCGGAGGCTTGGTACCTGCTCGGCGCGGCGGGCGGCGGCGCGTCTGCGTTCCGCAAGTGTGCCGAGATCGCCGGCCCCGAGTCGGCGCGCGGCGCCGAGTGCCGCGCGCTCGCCGGCATGTGATCACGCGCCGTTCTTCGGAGCGCGGTCGATCCGCGGATCGAGGAGCGGCGCGAGCAGATCGACGAGCAAGGTCGAGAGCACGACGGCCGTCGACGCGACGAGCACCGTCGCGACGATGACGGGCCCGTCGCGGTTCAAGAGCGACTCGACGGCCATCTGCCCCATGCCGGGCCATCGGAAGAGCCGCTCGGTGACGACGGCGCCGCCCACGAGCGCGCCGAGATCGAGCGCGGCGAGCGTCGTGATCGGGACGAGCGTCGTGCGCAAGCCGTGCACGACGAGGGCACGCGCGCGCGAGGCGCCCTTGGCGATCGCGGTGCGCACGTGGTCTTCGGTGAGCGCGGTGCCGAGCTCGGCGCGGACGAGCCGCGCGTAGAGAGCGCTCCCGTAGATGCCGAGCGTGAGGGCCGGCAGCACGAGCGAAAGGAGATGCTCACCGGGGGTTTTTCCGGGTCCGTCGTAGGGGAGGACGCCGAGGCGATGCGCGAGCACGTACTGGAGCGCGAGCCCCGTGAGGAACGTCGGCGCGCTGATGCCGAGGAGCGAGAGCCCTGTGCCGAGCTCGTCCCAGCGGCTGCCGCGGCGCGCGGCCGTGCTGATGCCGAGGCCGAGGCCGAGGGTGAGCTGCACGAAGAGCGCGGCGAGCGCGAGCTCCAGGGAGTTCGGGAGCTTCGTGGCCACGAGGTCCACGACGGGCCGCCGGTAATGAAAGCTGTGCCCGAGGTCGATGTGCACCGGACCGATCGCCGCGCAGCTCCGGTGCTCGGGCTCCTTTCGTGCTTCGGCGGTGGGGCCCGCGCCGGTGTGCACGAGCCTTCGCATGAAGCGCAGGTACTGCACGCGGAGCGGGCCTCCATGTCCGTAGAGTTCGCGCGCGCGCGCGACGTCGGCGGCCGAGGCCTGCGGGCCGACGAGCATCCGCACTGGATCGCCCGGGAGCACGTGCACGAGGACGAACGACACCATCGTCACGCCGTAGACGACGACGATCGCCCAGCCGACGCGTCGCGCCATCCGCGCGAGGCTCATCGCCACGGAGCACCTCGTCGCGCGCCGAACGGGAGCAAGAGCGACGCGGGGCCGAGCGACGCGCTCGTGTGCGTCTCGGCGAGGGCGATCGTGTCGATCCACGTGTCGCGGAAGCGCTGCGGGACGACCGGGTGCGGCGTGTAGCCGCGGACGTAGGGTTGCCAGATCTCGAAGACACGCGGCGAATACGTCGGCGCCCACGGGGCCTCGTCGCGGACGATCTCCTCGGCGCGCAAGAAGAGGCGGCGACGCGCCTCGGGATCCCGCTCGCTCGACGCGGCGTCGAGCACGCGGTCGAGCTCCTCGTGCGCGAAGAAGGCGTAGTTCTGCGAGTGGTCTTCGCTGATCGCGCGCGACGAGAGCGTGGGCTCGAAGAAGTTCCCGGGGTCGGGGAAGTCGGCCTTCCATCCGGCCCAGCCCATCGGCGTCGTGCGCCTGCGCGAGGCCTCCGCGAGGTACGTCGCGTAACTCGTGAGCCGCAGCCGGATGCGTAGACCGATTCGCGCGAGCTGCTGCGCGAAGATCTCGGCCGCTTGTTGTTCGAAGGTGTCCGCGGGCGCGAGGTAGTCGATGGGATGCGGGTAGCCGCCGCGGCCCGTCGCCGGATCAAAGGCGTAGCCGGCGTGCCGCATTTCTTCGAGCGCCGCGGCGAGGTCGTGGCGGCGCATCTGCGGGATGCCTTCGGCGCCCGGGATGCCTTCGGGCAGCACGCGTGAGGTCTCGCGCGCTTCGCCGCGGACCTTTTCGAGCACGCTCGGATCGATCGCGAGCGCCACCGCGCGGCGCACGGCGCGCACGTCGAAGGGCGGGAGCTCGGTGTTCATGAAGATCGCGTTCGTCGCGCGGGAAGGCGAGAACGCGTGCTGCCCCGACCACGCGGGGCTCGCGCGGTAGAGGGCGGCGTCCTGGCTGCCGAGGTCACGCGTGGCGTCGAGCGCGCCGTGTTCGAACTTGTACCGTTGCGAGGTGGGCCGCTCGCTCGTGTGCCACTCGATCGCGTCGAGGTAGGGTTTGCCGGGTACGAAGTAGGCCCCGTGCCGCGCGAGCCGGATCGGCCCCTCGGGCTCCCACGACGCGACGCGAAAAGGGCCGGCGCCGCAAGGCGTCGGCGGGCGAGCGGCATCCACGGTCGCGCCGGACGACGGGCAGACGGGCGCGGCGAAGGCGAGCGTGAGGAGCGGGAGGAACGTCGGGTCGGGGCGCTCGAGCGTGATCTCCACGGTGAGATCCCCCGTGGCGCGCACGCCTTCGAGGTGCGGCGTTTTTCCCGCGTGAAAGGCGGAAAAACCCTGGATGGACGCGTAGTGGTTCGCGGCCGGGCAGGGCGTGCGCGGGTGGAGCGTGCGTTCGAGGGAGCGCGCGACGTCGGCGGCGCGGAAGCGCGCGCCGTCGTGGAAGACGACGCCGTCGCGGAGGAAAAACGTGTACGTGCGGCCGTCGGCCGAGACCTGGAGGTCACGCGCGAGCTCGGGGACGATGCGGCCGTCTTCGGCGAAGGTCACGAGGCGCGCGAAGACGAGGTCGGAGAGCGACGTCGCGGCCTCGTCGTAGGCGAGCGCGGGATCGAGCGTGCGCACGTTGACGAAGGTCGCGACGCGGAGCGTGCCCCCGCGCATAGGCGAGCGATCGGGCGGGCGCGCGGCGATGGGCGGCGCGACGGGCGCGGGGCGGAGGACGGCGATGAGGAGGAGCGCGGCCGCGACGAGCAGGAGATCGGCTTGCAAGCGCGCCTTCGGGGGAGTTTGTCCCGCCGGAGCATCCAACGCGTCGCGTAGTCCCTCGCCGACACGACCGAAGGCGAGCACGGAGAGGAGGATGGCGATCGCGGGGGCGGCGACGAGGCCGAGGCGCGTGCCGACGAAGGGCTCGGCCTCGTGCAGCATGCGGCCCCACGTGGCCTCGGGCGGCGGCACGCCGAGCGAGAGGTACCCGAGCACGGCCTCGGCGAGCATCATCTGCCCGATGCTCGTGGTGGCGAGCACGGCGATGGCGCTCGCGGCGTTCGGCAGGACGTGGCGTAAGACGATACGCACATGCCCGGCGCCGAGCGCGCGTGCGGCCGTGATGAACGAGAGCGCGCGGATCTGCATCGTCTTCGCGCGGAGGACACGCGCGAAGCCGCCCCAGCCCGAGAGGCCGAGCACGCAGAGCACGGTGAGCGTGTCAGCTCGACCGACGAACGCGCCGATCGCCGTGACGGTGAGCAGGAAGGGGAGCGCGAGCAGGATGTCGACGAGCCGCATGAGCGCGACGTCGATCGCCCGGGCGCGCGTCTCGGCGGCATACCCGGCCGTCACGCCGACGACGGTGCCGACGAGCGTGGCGATCAGCGTGGCGAGGGTCGCGATGCCGAGCGAGAGCCGCCCGCCGTGGGCGAGGCGCGCGAGCACGTCGCGGTAGAGGGCGTCGGTGCCGAGGAGGTGCGCGCGTGAGGGGCCGGGGGGCGCGCCGAGCGCGTCGCGCGCGAGGGAGAAATCGCTCGTGTTGGGATCGTGCGCGAGGAGGAGGGGGCCGAGGAACGAAAAACCGACGAGGCCGACCACGAGGAAAATCCCCGTACGTTGCGCGGGGTTTTTGACGAAGGTCCGCGCGGCCTCGCGGACGTTCACCGTTTGCCCTCCAAGAATTGCGCGGCGAGATCGGCGAACTCGCGCGGGCGCTCCTCGTGCGGGGCGTGCGCGGCGTCGAGGATCGCGAGCTTGGCCTGGGGCAACTCGCGGGCGAGGCGTTGCGCGGAGGCGGCGGGGAAGATGCGATCGTCGCGGCCCCACACGACGAGCGTAGGCGTCGTGATGCGCGTGATGCGCGCGATGATCGGCCGCGTGTCGAGGATGCTGCGCAGCACCGCGTACGCGCTTTCGCGCGCGGAGGGGCCGTTGAAGAAGTCGTAGTGCTGATCGATGCGCTCGTGCGGCAGCGCCGCGCCGGGGCGGAAGAACTCGTCGCGGAAGTAGGCGCGGAACGTCCTGCGCCCGTAGAGCTGCTTGAAGATCGCGCCGCCGATCACGGGCAGGAGCGGCAAGCGGCCGCGGAGGCTCAGCGGGAACGGGTAACAGAGCGCGTCTTCCACGACGAGGCGCGTCACGAGCTCGGGGTGCTCGGCCGCGAGCGTGAGCGCGACGGCCGCGCCCATCGCGTGGCCGATGACGGACGCGCGGCCGACGCCGAAGGCCGCGATGAGATCGGCCATCGACTCGGCGAAGGCCTCGATCCCGTACGGATACCGCGTCGGGCTCGGCTTCTCGCTCTCGCCGAAGCCGGGCAGATCGGGCGCGATGACGTGAAAGCGCGGAGCGAGCGCGTCGATGATCTCGTCGAACGAGCGGTGGCTCGTGAGGAAGCCGTGCACGAGCAAGAGCGCGGGCCCCGAGCCCGCTTCGAGGACACGCATGCGGACGCCGCGGGCGTTGACGTCCCGCAAGACCCGCGCGGGGGGGTCGGGGTTCTTGTCGGCCATGGGAGGAGGCAAGCCTATCAGTCGTGCGGAAAGGGGCAGGCTGTGTAGGGAAATGCACCAATTGACGGGCGAGGGGGGGATCCTCAGATGCACAAAACCGTCAAGAAAAAATGATCTCGGGGCGGACCATAAATGTCCTAGCGCGTTTCGGAAAATGCGGAACACGCCGGCTCTTCGCGCATCCGGAAATAATCACATGCCGTTAGATTGACTGTATTCTACTCAGTGGAATACATTCACTCGCGTCGTTGGGAGCTGCCCCGATCGGGGCGGAGGGGAAACCTTGCAGCGGATCTCGGACGACGCGCTCGATCGTCTCGAACGCGAACACGAACAAGGCATCACGTCGGCCGAGATCCTCGACATCTTCGCCGTCCACGAGATCAAATTCAGTGAGGCCACGCTTCGAAAATACGTACAGCTCGGCCTCCTGCCCCGGAGCGTCCGGGTAGGCAAAAAGGGCAAGCACCAGGGCTCACAAGGGCTCTACCCGGCGACGGTGGTCAGGCAAATCCAGCGCATCAAGGAGATGATGGCGCAGGACTACACGATCGAGGAAATCCAACGGGAATTCCTCTTCGTGCGGGGCGATATCGAGGAGCTCGAGCGGACGATCGGCAAGGTATTCGATGCGCTTCGTGACGCAGCCAAAGATCGACGAAGCGAGACGAGCGACCGAGCCATTCACCAGGAGCTCTCCATGGCGGAGAGGCTCGCCAAGGACCTCGTGACCAAGCTCTCGGCGATCGAAGAGCGATTGATGGCACAGGCCCGGCTCTCGCGAAGAGCAGCGGCAACAGGCTCCTGAGGATCGAAAAAGAAGATTTTTCCGGCGGCGTCGCGAGTGACGCCCCGGCGCTGATTTCAAGTCGATGAAGGACGGCTGGACCGTCCTCCATCGATGAAGACGAAAACGTAATCGACAGGGAGCAGGACCCCTGCACTCGTCCGGACCGGTCTCCGAACGGGCAGGGGGACGTGCGCGCGCAGTACGGAAGGACCAGCGGGAGGCAGCGCATGGCAACGATGGGTGATGGCGAGCTCGGCGGTTTCAGTGAGCTCGAGGGAGACATGGACGGCGGTATGAACGACGCGCAGACGAGGGAGACCGGCGACGAGAACCTCGTCGAGGGCGCGCTCGCCCGAAAGGCAGCCCCCGCAACATCCGCGACCGCAATCACACGCGAGCAAAGGCGCTCGCGTCGAAAGCGCGAAGTCCGCGCCCGCACGATCAGCGTCAAGCGCATGACCAAGCGGGAGCTCGAGATCGGGCGGATGCTCTATCCCGAGATGGACTACTGGAAGCCCCGCACACGCGCCGAGTGCGTCGACGGTCCGCGGCCGTGCCCGTACGTGTCGTGCAAGCACCACCTCTTCCTCGACGTGTCAGCGAGGACGGGCGCGATCAAGCTGAACTTCCCAGACCTCGAAGCCTGGGAAATGAGCGAGAGCTGCGCACTCGACGTGGCCGATCGCGGCGGGACGACGCTAGAAGACGTGGGCGCAATCATGAACCTGACGCGCGAGCGCATCCGCCAGGTCGAGGTAAAGGCGCTCGCAAAGCTGCAAGCGCTGCGCGACATGATGGGGCTGCGCGACTACGTCGACGAGGGCCCCGTCGGCAAGCGCCGTCTGCCCGTCCTCGCGCAGACCGACGACGAGGACATCGACGAGGAAGAGCGCGACGAGGACGACGAGGACGACGACGATATCGATGATGCCGACGCCGAGGCAGACGCCGAGGCAAAGGCGGACGCAGAGGAGCCGCAGCTCCTCGAAGAGTCGGACGATCTGTTCTGAGAGATCCCCCTCAGGGGATCTCGCAGCGTCGCGCCGGGGTTTCACCCCGGACCCCGACCAGGGGTTGTCCACCCCTGGACCCGGACCCGGCACGGCCTGGACCGGGGTCGATGAACTGCGCTCCGCGCAGTTCATCGAACAGCCAGGGTCAAGACCCTCCACGATCCTGCCAACCAAGGCGGCAGCGCTGCGGGTTCAACCAGCAACGTGCACGTCGCCCATCAAGACACCCCCATGGTCTTGCCACCGGCCCGTTGGAAGAACTGCGCACTGCGCAGTTCTTCCACCCTCGGTCCAGGCCGTGCCTGGTCCGGGTCGAGGGGCGGACAGCCCCCGCGGGGTCCGGGGCAGCGCCCCGGCGCAACGGCCTCCGCGACGAGAGCGGTCAGGGATCCGGGTGTGCCTCGACGACGAGGAGCGTGCTTTCGGCGAGCGACGTTGCGAGGAACGTGGTGAGCGCCTGGGGTGTGGGTGTCTCGCGGGGCGCTTGGCTGCGGCCGGACCAGAGATGAATGAGGCGGCGGCGCGGGTCGGCGCGTGACTCGGTGTCGCGTCGCGACGCGAGTGCTGCTGCGCGGCTGAACTCCGGTGCGCTGAGGCCTCCGCGCGAGAGCCGGCCGAGGAGCGCGCGGATGTCGGTCACTGCGGATGTGAGCAGATCCGACGGCGCGCGGACGTCGACGACGAGCGCGGCGGCTTGGCTCGTGCCGACGATGCGCGTGGTGGCGCGGACGCCGCCCGAGGGCGGGAGTGTGGCTTCGAGGAGACCCCCTTCGCCGTCGAGCGCGAGTGCGACGAAGAGCGCGAGGTCGTGACCGGGGGCGCCTACGGCTGGCATGGGTGCTGCGATGAGCGCTTGTGCGAGGCCGGCGTCCCGCGCGAGGCGCGCGGTGAGTGGGCCCGTGCGAGATGCGCCGCGTGTTGGCGTTGGGCATGCGCGTGCAGGTGAGCGCGGGACGAGCCATCGATCGACGGCTTGTGCGAGCTCCGTGGCTTGCGCGGCGTCTGCGTTTGCGAGGACGGCGAGACGGAGCGGCCCTTCGAGGAGCGTGCGCAGGTGGAGGCGCGTGCCTTCGAGGCCTGCGCCGGAGACGCGCGTGTAGATGCCGAGCGGATCGAGCCATGAAGGATGCTCGGGCACGAGCGCGGAGGCGAGCGCTTCGAAGGCGACGCCGCCGCGGCCGGTCGTGCGCTCGAGGTGCGCGAGGGCCGAGGTGCGCGCTTCGGTGAGCGCGATCGGCGTGAGCGCGGTTGGCGACAAGGCGCGCGCGGCTGCGTCGCCGACACGTCGCGCAAGCTCGACGGACGTCTCGTGTTCGTCACGCGGCGCGGCATGCGCGACGAGGCCCATGCCGTCGGGTCCGATCCACGGTTCGAGCGCGACGCCCGCGTTCGGATCCCGCGTGGCCGATGCGGCGAGCATCGCGAGGGCCGTCATGCCTGCGTCGGTGGCGCCTTCGTCGATGACGCCGCAAGGGCTCGCGACGAGGGCCCAGACCTCCCCTTGGCCACGCTCGACGGCGGTGCGACGCTCGACGACGGGCTCGCTCGCTTTGGCCCACGCGCTTTCGAGCTCGGCGGCGAACGCGCGCCCGGACGAACCCGGCGTCGGCGTGGCGCGCGGCGGCAAGGCGAGGGCGACGGCGACGCGTGGCGGCGCGGCGGGGACGGGCGTCGTGAGATCCCACCAGGCGGCGCGGGATGCGGCGTCGCGCGGGTCGGCTGCGGAGAGGATCTGGCGCATCGCGACGGAGGCGCTCGTCGGGGCTGCGCTTTCGAGGCGGATCTCGTGACGCGTGATGGTGGCCGCGCGGGCGGCGGCGCGCTCGAGCGCCGCGGCGTCGAGGCGCGTGTCGGGCTCGATCGTCACGCTCACGCAGCCGCCGCGCGCGCGCGCGACGCCGACGACCTCCACGGCGTGGAAGGCTTCGGGCAGGCTGCCGAGCCGCGCATGCAGCGGTGATCCGGGGGCCGCGAGGCGCTCGGCGATGGCGACCGCGCCGAGGGCATCGCCGAGCCGAACGGCGAGCGTGACCTGGCCACGCGGCGCGCTCTGCGGCGGCGCGACGTAACTCGTGACGGTGTCCGCGGTCGGGAAGGGATCGGCGGCGGGCTCGCCGACGGGCCATCCTTCGCTCGCTTCGAGCGCCTTCGCGACGAGCGCGCCGAACGACGCGGGGCCGACGGCGGCGATCGCGGCGCGGCCGGCGTGCAGACCTTCGCGGCGTTGTCCTTCGAGCTCGCCGGCGAACGTGGGCGACGTGGGATCGGGCATGGACTCGCTCGGCGAGAGGCCGAGGCGACCGGTGCATGCTGCGATCGCCGCGAGCTCGGGCGCGTCGAGCGGCGTCTTTCGCAAGGCCGCGAGGCGGCGCGTGACGAGGGGCGACTCGGGGCCCTTCGCGACGACGGGATCCCGCATCGCGCGGACGAGCGCAGCAAGGAAGGGCGCGACGCGCGTCGGGTTGTCGACGAGCCACTCCACGCGGAAGCCGGTGCGATCGGCGCGCACGCGCGTCTCGAACCCCGCGGCCGCGAGGCGTGCTTCGACGAGCGCCGACAGCGCGGCCGCCGTGGCCGGGCCCGGATCGGTGGCGAACGCGACGGCGATGGCGGGCGCAGGATCCCCGTCGCGGTTCACGAGCGTGAGGCGCGGGCGCTCGTCGAGGGCGTGGACCTCGATCCCCGCGATCGGCGTGCTCCCGGGCGTGGCGAGCACGGAAGGGCCGCCCCGCGTGGAGGATGTATTCGCGCCGCTGCACGAGGCGAGCACGAGAGGCGCGGCGAGCGCGGCGATGTGTACGAACGTGCGCGACGGAGGCCGCCGCGGGAGGGGCTCGGGCGGGGTCTCGGGCGTCGTCATCATGGCCGGTGCGAGGCGCGGAGCTCGCTGGTCAGAGCTCGAAGTCGGCCGCGGAGCGAGGCGCGAGCTTGAAGCCGTAGAAGTAGGTGACGACGCCGGTGACGGACTTGAACTTCACGCCCTCGGCGAGGAGCGGGCCCTCGTTCTTGAGGTCGAAGAGCTCGTTCGAGATGCTGGGCACGTCGATCTGGCTGATGCCGCCGCCGACGTCGATCGGCGCGGAGTAGCGGCCGCTGCTCTCGTAGGCCTTGTCCGCGATCGCGACGTTCTCGATGCGCACGAGCATGCCGAGATACTGGCGCGCGCCCTCGTACGTCTTGAGGTCGGTGGTCGGGATCGTCTTCGCAGGGAGCGCTGACCCGAGCTCGAAGCGGAAGGTCATCGTGCCGCCGATCTCCGGCAAGGTGCGGCACTGCGGGAACGGGCCACTCGTGGGGCCGGCGAACTCCATGAGGTTGCCGAGCACGTCGACGACGTCCCCCACGGCGAGGCGCAAATCCGGCGGGCTGAACGAAGGCGCGTAGACCGTCATGCCCGCGTAGGGGCCGATGGGATCAGCGCAGCCGTCTTGTACGTAGTAGTTGCCCGACGCGCCGTTGCCGGTCTCGTCGTAGCGATCGATGGCGACGATCCGCAGGCCCGAGAGGTTGACCGGTCGGTCGGGCGGGTAGCTGCACGATTTGCTCATCGCCTGGGTGGGATCGACCCAGGTCGGCTCTCCGACGACGTCGGGCAGTCGGTCGCCTCCGCCACAAGGATCGGCGGCAGGTTTGCTGGGCGGATCCCCCGTGCCGCCGTCGCCGGTGCCGCTGCAGGCCGAGGTGGCCAGGGCGACGAGGAGCGCGAACACGAAAGGTCGCGCGGCAACGCAGGTCGAGGCGAACGTGGCGAAGCAGTCGCGAAAGAAGCGCATCTCCTGCCGGGGTCTTACCACGTCTCGGGCGATGCTTGGATCCAAAGGCCCGGGCAGCTCGTTCGTGTCGTCGTCGAAACCACGCCTGCCCCGAGGCGCGCACGTTGCTATAGGGAGAACGTGCTCTCCGGTCGCGCGCTCGCTCTCGTGGTGCTTGCCTGGTCGCTGCTCAAGGTCCTCGTCGGGAGGCTGTTCGGGCGGAAGACAGGCCTCCCGCTGTTCCACGAGAACTACGACGCCGACGGTCTGCCGGCGCTCGACGCCGCAGAACGCGAGCGCATCGCGAGTTTTTCGCGATGCATCGCGTGCGGGCGTTGCGACGTGGGCGAGGCAGATCGCATCGCAGCCTCCGGCGGCGAGTACCCCGGTCTGATGACGATCGTGCTCTCGTCGTCACGCAGCATGCCGGACTACGACGCCGCCGCGCGTTCTCTCGCGCACGTGCCGATGGAAGTGCTCGCGCAAAAAGAAGAGATCTGTCCGACGCGCGTGCCCTTCGTGGAGCTCGCGCGGTTCGTGCGATCCAAGGCCGGCGCGAAGCAACGCCCGACGCCGAGCGTCACCGCCACCGCCGTGGAAGAGGCAGGCGCGCAGGCTCCCGGCCAACGTGAGCACCCCCCGGCGACGGCCCCCACGTAGGCCTCCCCGCCGTCCAATTTGCTTGGAGCCCCCAGCATGTCGGGATAGACGGGACCTAGGCCGCGCTCTCGGCGCGCCTCCCGATCATGCTGGTTCGACGCCCCTCTTCCGTGCTCGTTCTCGCGACGGTCCTCAGCCTGTCCACAGGTTGCGGCGGCAGCGCAGAAGCCGCAGGGCGAGGCGCCGTCACGCCGGAAGCCACGTCCGCAGGCGCATCGGGGGCAGGGGAGGTCGAGCGCGGCGGAGCGAGTTATTACTCGGACAAGCTGAAGGGTCGGCCCACCGCAAGCGGAGAGCCGTACGAGCCAACCGAGATGACAGCCGCCCACAAGACGCTGCCCTTCGGCACGATCGTACGGGTCGAGCGCGAAGGTCGATCGATCGAGGTACGGATCAACGATCGAGGCCCCCACGTCCGAGGGCGGATCATCGATCTGTCACGCCGCGCCGCCGAAGCCCTGGGCATCGTACGGATGGGCGTCGCCGACGTGGTGCTACGCGTCGTGTCGATGCCGCCGAAGAAGTCCGCGAAGAAGAAGCGTCGCTGACACAGGCACGGCGCGGAGCCGGGGTTTCACCCCGGACCCCGACCAGGGGTTGTCCACCCCTGGACCCGGACCAGCCAGGGGCTGGACCCAGGGTCGATGAACTGCGCGATGCGCAGTTCATCGAACGGGCAAGGGAAGGTCGCGGCGCGCGGCGATCCATGTGTTGGCGGACAGGTGCGCTCAGGCGTTGACGGTGTTTGTTCGGCCGCGCGACAGGTGTCGCCGGTAGGCGATTGCGGGGGGGCGCGGCCTGTCCCTCTGACGTTGGCTTCGGCGCTGGCTTGTGGTCCTCCGCGACAAGGTCCGTGGCCAGCCGACAGCGCGTGTTCGGCTGCTCGACAAGGATTGTCGGCCGCCTGCGCACCTCGTCGTCGGCTGCGACCTTCCCCCGGGAACACGCGTCGCCACATGTTCGGCGGCGAGACACTTGCCCGCCTGCGCCGACGAGCCTTGTCCGGCTTCGTGACCGATGCCCTGTGGTGGAGCTGTGGCTTGTCGTGGCGCAGAACAGACGAGGACGACGATCGATGTCGTCTGTCGACATGCCCAACAACAACGGCTCGGTGGGGCGCCGATCGAGGACGAGCGCGTCGCTCCCCTCGTCGCCCCCCCCCCGAACCTCGTCCGCGCCGCGGCCTTGGCTGGCAGACCCGTCCCCCGCCTTGTCCACGCCCGCTCGATGAACTGCGCATCGCGCAGTTCATCGTCCTGGGTCCAGCGCCTCGCTGGTCCGGGGTGGAGGGGGCGGACAGCCCCCTCCTGGGGCCTGGGGCAACGCCCCAGCGCGACGCTCCCGTGCAAGCCTCTGCTTACACGAGCCGGAGACGTGGGCCGGTGGAGAAGGCGGCGATGTGACCGCTTTCTTCGACGACGTAGACGTCGCAACGTTCGTCGACGCGGAAGAGGTCGGGGACGAGGTCGGCGGGGACGCGTCCGAGGAGCTTTCCGTCTTGGGGGCGGACGACGAAGAGCTCGCTTTGGGGGACGAAGAGGGCGCCCGAGCGGAGCATGGGTTCGAGCCTGCGGGGCCTGTCGCCTTCGGCGCCGCCGAAGACGTGACGGTAACGGGTTGCTCCGTCTTTTGCGTCGATGGCGACGAGCTCGCCTCCTTCGCTGTTGAGGATGACGGTGCCGTCGACGACGAGACAGGAGGCGGTGGAGGCGCAGGCGACGATGTCGAAGCGCGGGGCGCCTGTGGCTCGGTCGAAGCCGACGAGGCCTGTGCCGCGACGGCCGTGGGTCTGGATGACGACGGTGTCGGGGGCGAGCAGGGGGGCGCCGAGGGGGCGTGTGTCGGCGGGCAGATCGATGCTCCAGCGTGCGGCGCCGGACCAGGGATCGATGTGGTGGAGACGTGCGCTGCCTCGATCGACGAAGGCGCCGTCGCCGCTCACGGCGAAGAGGGCGTCGTGATCGACGGTCACGTGGGAGGCGAAACGACGACGGTCGCAGAATCGCCAGACGACCTCGCCTGTGAGCACGTCGAGGGCGACGAGCGCGGACTCGCCGGAGGCGACGACGAGCAGCTTGCCGGCGCGACGTAGCCGGAACATCCCGCTCCTTCGCGACGCGTAGCGCCACCGCACTTCGCCGCCGTGGAGATCGATCGCGGCGAGGTGGCGCGCGCCTTCGCTCACCACGAGCATGCGCGGCAGACCGGGCGTGCTCACGACGACGCCCGAGGTGCTCGCGCCGGCGCGCGGCGTCAGGCTCGTCGTCCAGAGGACATCACCCGTCTGCAGGTCGTGCAGGTGGAGCGCGCCTTCGGCTTCCATGCGCGCGAGACCGAGGGGCGTCATCACGCTCGCGGCGCGTGTCACGGGGCGCGTCCAGGCGAGCTCGCCCGTGCGACGGTCGATGCAGGACAGCTCGCGCGTGGCGCCGACGACGAGCGCGTCGCCGCAGAGGAACGTCGCGCGCAGATCGATCGAGGGGATCGCGGCGAACCAGCGCGGCGTGTAGCGCAGACGGCTCGACGCGAGCGTCTCGTCTTCGGCGGGCTGCGGCGGCTGGCGGAGGGACGCGGCGAAGGCGCGGTAGCCTTCGGGCGCGTCGTTGATCTTCGAGTCGTCGCGCGTGAGGTCGCGCATGCGCTCGCCGAGCTCGCGCACCTTCGTGCGGAAGGCGGAGAGCCGGAGGTTTTGCGCTTGCGCGCGGTCGCGGCGCACGACGCTCCGCGCGAGGGCGCGGCCGAAGGCGACGACGCTTTGCACGAGCGCGCCCACGTCGACGGCGGGGAACGTCCATACGTGGCCCCGCTCGTCGGAGCCGCGGCGTGGCATGCCGATCGTCAGCGAGGCGTGGCCTTCGCCTTGGATGCGCACCGCGCAGATGGCGCCGCCGATGGTGAGGCGACGGTAGTAGGGCCGGCCGAGCGCCCACGCGGAGAGCGCTTCGAGCGTGATCTCCACGAGCTGCTCCGCGAAGAGGAAGACGAACACGTCGGGCAGCTCGCGCGCGTGCTCGCCCACGATGACGCGTAGCTTGCCGCGGAAGAGCAGCGCGAAGAGATCCGCGCGCTGCACGGCTGTCTCCGCTGCCGCCGAGGGCGCGGGCGTGCGCATCAGGATGTCGGCCGCGATCGTGATCGGCACGTCTCCTGTGGGCTCGACGGCGACGACGGCGGGCTCGGCGAGGTCCTCGCCTGCGCCGAAGGGCGCGCTCGCGGCGAGGTGCTCGCGTGCTGCGGCGATACGCGCGGCTTCTCCGTAGAGCTGGGAGCGCGGGCCTTCGCCGTCGAGGGACGCGAGCGAGGCGATGGCGCTCTGCTCCGAGGGGCGCGCGAGCGCGTCGAGGGCGTTGAGGACCCGCGTGGAGAGCGCGTCGCCGTCGACGCGTCGCTCGTGGATCGCCACTTCGGGCTTCGAGCTCGTCTGCGCGAGCGAGACGAGCACGTCTCGCCCGGCGCGTTCGAGGCCGAGCTCCCAGGGCTCTCCGCCGAGGCTCACGCGGATGGCGGCGCGACGCCTCCGGAGAGCGCAGAGGTCCGCGACCGTGTAAGCGAGGTCGATCACGAGCGTAGTCGCGTCACGCTCGGGAAGGACGGTGGCGTCGGGGGCTCGATCGAGCACGAGGTCGAAGAGCGCGCGCAGCGCCGGGCCGTCGACCGAGGGGGTCGAGGCAGGCTGGATCTCGGGGCGTCGGGCAACGAGAGTAAGGCCGGTCATCCGTGGGCCGAATGCTAAAGAGGCTTCTGTCGCTTCCTAAGTTTTGTGCATCGATCGTCGCGGAGTGGACAAACCGATGGAGTCTCGCTAGGAGCCCGTCCGTGCCGGTTTTTGGGCCGCGCGCCCTCGGAATTTCCGCGCTCGGCGCGGCCCTCGCGCTCGTGCCGGCGCTCTTCTTGTTCGGCTTCACCGTCGACGATGCGCTCCTCCCTGCGCGCTACGCGACCCACATCGCGCGTGGCCTCGGCTACCGGTGGAACGTCCACGGGCCGATCACAGACGCCGTCACGCCGCTCGGGTTTCCGTACCTGCTCGCGCCCTTCGCTGCGGGGGGACCGCTCGATGCGCTCGCGGCGGCGAAGGTCCTCGGGCTCCTCGTATGGACGGCGGCGGCGGCGATGCTGGCGGTCACGATCGATCGTGCGTCTTTGGCGCGCGCGCGCTGGGCTGCGCTCGTGATGTTGCCCGCCTCGGCGCCGCTCGCGGCGTGGAGCGTCGCGGGGCTCGAGACGGGCTTCGCGACGGCGCTCGTGTCGATCGGCGTGTGCCTCGTCGCGATCGGGCGGCCGAGAGCGGGCGTGGTTCCGCTCGGGCTCGCGGCTGCGCTTCGGCCGGAGCTCTTGCCGTTCGTGCTCGTCGTCGCGATCACGCCGCCGCCGGGGGAGCCGATGCGCCTCGGACGCGCGGAGGGATTTCGTGTGGCCTTCGCGGCGGCGCCCTTTTTTTTCGTCGTCGCGATTCGCCTCGCCGTGTTCGGTCGTCCGACGCCGCTCGCGGTGCTCGCGAAGCCCTCGGATCCCTGGCTCGGCGCGAAGTACGCGCTCGCGTGTTTCTTGCTCACGGGTCCGCTCGCGCTCGTCGCGCCGCGCGCGCTCCTTCGATCGACTTCGTTCGTGCGCGGCCTCGTGCTCGCCGTCGCCGTTCACTTCGCCGCGGTCGCGGTCGCGGGCGGCGACTGGATGCCGCTCTCGCGCCTCGTCGTCCCCGTGCTCCCCGTGGTGATCCTCGCGGCTGCGCACCTCGGCTCCGTCGCGGACGCGCGCGTGACGGCGGCGCGTGTCGCGCTCGCGCTCGCGGGCGAGCTCTTCGTCATGATCAAGATCGGCCCCGTGGCCGCGCGTGTCGGCGCGGCTCGGACCGCGCTCGTGCGTGAGCTCGGCCCTGTGCTCGAAGGCGCCCGCGTCGTGGCTTCGCTCGATGCAGGCTGGGTCGGCGCGGCGACCGAGGCGAGCATCGTGGATCTCGCGGGGCTCACGGATCCGGCGATCGCCGCCTTGCCGGGCGGACACACGACGAAGCGGATCGCGCCGGCGATGCTCGACGCGCGCGGCGTGGATACGCTCGTCCTCCTGCTCGCGCCGGGCGCGCGTGTCGAGACGCCGTGGACGGCTTCGATCTTCGATCGCGGCGTCGAGGCGCGGATCGCGCGTTTTCCGGACATGGCGGCGAGCTTCGTGGTGACCGCGGAGAGCCGCGTGCCCGGCTTGCCCTACCTGGTGCTGCGGCGACGGACCGACGCGGCGGGGGACGTCACGGGCGAAGCCCCTTGATCCGAAGCCGCGGCCGGCCTTTGATGCAGCCATGGCGCGGCTCGTCGAAAGCCTGTCGAACTTCTTCGGACGGGTCGAAATCCTGGCGCGTGGCCTCGAAAATGAGCGCCGCGCTGCAGAACACGCGCTCGCGCGGGACCGCCCGCTCGAAGCGCGTGACCTCGCCCGGACCATCCTCGCGAGCGTGCCCGGCTCGCCGCTCGGGCTCGCGTTGTGGGCGGACGCCGCCGAGGATGCGGGGCTCGATCACGAGGCGGCCGAGGCGCTCGACGAGCTCGCCACGCTCGTCCCCTGGCGCGCCGACGTGTGGCTGCGGCTCGGTCAGGCGCGGGCGCGCATGGGCGACGTGCGCGCGGCCGAGGCGCTCGAGCGCGCGGCCGACGCGCCCGAGGTGCGTGACGCCGCGCGGCTCGCGCTCCTCGACCTGTGTGATCGTGATCTCTGGGCCGGAGATCCGGCGCGGGCCGGTCGCTGGCTCGATCGCATCGGCGCGTCGCTCGTGGTCGTCGCGACGAGCGGGAACGAGCTGCCTGCGGCGCCCGATCGCGAGGTCGCGTTGCGGCGGGCCGAGTGCGCGCTCGCGCTCGGCGACGTGGCCGCGGCCGCGCGGTATGCGCCCGCCGTGGATCCCGAGCGGATCGACGGTCGCGGCGCGCTCGTCCGCGCGCGTCTCGCGTTTGCGCAGGGACAGTGGTCGCCCGCGCTCGACCTCGGCCTGCGCGCTTGCATCCTCGACGCGCCGGGCTCCGCGGAGCTGCTCTCCGCGCTCATCGCGGGCTGCCGCGACGCCTTGCTCGTCGATCGCGCGCGCCGCGTGGTGACGGCCGCGGGCCTCATGGAGGAGCCTGCGTGGGCCGCGGCGTTTGCGTTCGCGGAGGGCCGCCGCGCCGACGCGCGCGCCGCGCTCTCGCGGGGCCTGTCCGCTGGGCATGCGGGCGCCGCGGCTGCGCTGCTCCGGCTCGCCACCGAGACGCGGGATCTCGACGCACTGCATGCGCTCGCCGCGCGGGATCCGGGCCGCCTGCCCGAGGACCTGCGCACGCTGCGCGAGGGCGCCGTGCTCGCGGCCGAGGGGCGTCCTCGCGCCGCGCTCGCCAAGCTCGAACGTGTCTCGGGCGAGGCCGCGGCGTGGTCGGCCGAGATCGCGAGCGGGATCATCCGGAGCTGGGTCCCCGACGAGGGCATCGCCGCGTGGCCCGATCTGCTCGACGAGCTCGGCCGCTCTGCGCGCGCGCTCGAGCGGCTCGACGTCGTCACGGGCGTCGAGGCGATTGCCGTCGAGCGCGCGCGTCCGCTGCGTGTGGCCGTGGTGGGCGAGTTCAACGCGGGCAAGAGCACGTTCCTGAACGCGCTGCTCGGCGAGGACGTGGCGCCGACGGGCGTCTTGCCGACGACCGCGACGATGCACTGGGTCGCGTGGGCGCCGGATCCCTTCGCGCGGATCGTCGTGCGCGGCGCGCCCGATCGCGTCGTGCCGCACGTCGGCTTGAAGGCCGCCTTGAAGAGCCTCGCGGCGAGCGGCGAGCGGGTCGAGCGGGTCTTCATCTATGCGCCGATCGAGCGGCTCAAGCGCGTGGAGATCCTCGACACGCCGGGCTTCAACGCGCCCGATCCCGATCACATCGCCGCGGCGCGGCAGGCCTTCGACGAGGCGCACGTCGCCGTGTGGCTGCTCGACGCGAGCGGGCCGATGAAGGAGAGCGAGCGGCGCGTGCTCTCCGAGATCAAAGGCCTCGGCGTGCCCGTGCAGATCCTCGTCAACAAGGCCGATCGCCTCGCGCCCGAGGAGCTCGCGCGCGTGCTCGTGCACGTGCAGACGAGCCTGGAGGAGACGGGGATCGGCTCCTACGCGCCGCCGCTCGCGTTCTCGGCGCGGCTGTCCTTGAAGGGCAAGCTCGGCGACGCGGACGCGCTCGAAGCGTCGGGGTGGGCGGGCGTCGAGGCGCTCTTCGCCGAGCGGATCGTCGATCGCTCGGCGGAGCTGCGCGAGCGGGCCCTGCGCCGGAGGGCGCTGCGTTTCGCGCGGGAGCTCGCGTCCGTCGCGTCGACGCGCGCCGCGGAGGATCGCGCGAAGATCGAGGAGGCACGCGCGATGAACGAGGCGCTGCTCGCGTCCGCGGCCAAGCTCCGCCACGAGCGACGCAACCTCGTGGCATCGATCGAGAAGGCCCTCGAGCCGGCGCGGCGCATGCTCGCGACCGATCTGCGCCCGCTCGGCGACCTCACGGACGAGCGAAAACGCACCGATCCTGGACTCGAGGCCTATGTCGAAGAGCGCTTCGTTTCCAGGCTCACGGAGCCTTTGGTGCAGGAGATCGCGCAGCATGCCGGCGTCGCGACGCCGCCCGCGGCCGCGGCCTCCGTGCGCGCCGCGCTCATGGGCGCGGTGGCCGCGCTGGAGACGCCTGCCGAGCGTGTCGATCGGCCGCTCGGGCGCGTGATCGAAGCTGCGATCGTGGCCTTCGCGGCGGCGCTCGTGGCCGCGGCGGAGGTGGGCCTGCCCGCGGCGCCGTTCGCGCTCCTCGAGCAACGCGCGGCGATGGTGGAGCGCGCGCTCTCTGCAAAGACGTGAGCGGCCCGGCCCGGAAAAACGATCCGAGGCCCACGGACCGCGCATTTCGTGCTCCCCGCGCGCCTTCACGCGGGTATCATCTCACTCGTAGAATGTTGCAGGATCGAGGCAAGATCATGGATTTGTCCTTTGGCGGGAGCGGTGACGTGCAGAAGCGAAATTCGTATCGGCGGGGCCTCTTCGGCGCGCTCGCGCTCGCGCTCGGTCTCGTCGCGATCACGCCCTCCTGCTCCGTCATCGTCGACACGAGCACGAAGCAGTGCGCTGTGAACACGGATTGCCCGAACGGCATGAAGTGCGAGGAAGGCGTCTGCGTCGGCGGCGGCGACGTGATCTGCGCAAACACGAGCGAATGCAGCGCGGCCGGCGCGGAGCAGTTCTGCCGCAAGGCGCCCGGCGCGGCGTCCGGCGTGTGCAAACCGCTGAAGTCCCCCGAGTGTCAGGTCATCGAGGGGGATCCGACGGCCGAAAACGCCTTCCTGATCGGCTCGATCCATCCGACCACGGCGACGGGCTTCGACGGTGAGATCGGCGTGTCGATGGAGAACAGCATCCGGCTCGCGATCCGGGACATGAAGGGGAACGTGGGCGGCCTGCCTTCGGTCGGGGGAGGGTCCCCGCGCCCCGTCGTGATGATCGGCTGCACCGACGCGGGCGAGGCCACCGTGAGCGTCAAGGCGGCCAGGCACCTCATCGACAACCTCGGCGTCCAGGCCATCATCGGCGGCGCGTTCAGCGGCGTCGCGCTCGAGACGGCCAACCAGGCGACGCTCGACGCACGCGTGCTGCTCATCAGCGCGTCCGCCACGGGCATCGCGTTGACGGGCGTCGACGACACGCCGCCCGGCGCGACGGCCGGGCTCCTGTGGCGCACGGTCCCTTCGGACATCTTCCAGGCAAACGCGATCCTGCAGTACGTGCCGCAGCTCGAGAAGCGGATCCGCGAGGAGCTTGGGCTCACCGACGAGCCGATCAAGCTCGCGCTCGTCCACAAGGGCGACGCCTACGGCCGGGGCCTCCGATCCGCCCTCGAGGCGACGCTGACCTTCAACGGCAAGACCGCGCTCAACAACGGCGAGAACTTCCTCCTCGTCGACTACGGCGATCCCGACGGGACGACCAAGTACCCCGAGACGATCGAAGCGGTGAAGAACCACGGCTCGCACATCGTCCTGATGTTCGGAACGGGCGAGGCGGTGTCGTCGCTGTACGGCCCCATCGAGATCGGGTGGAACAGCGCGCTCGGGTACAAGCCGCGGTACGTCTTCTCCGACTCGAACTACAACACCGGCGCGCTCGCAGGTGCCATCGACGTCGGGGCGGACGCGGCGGCAAAAGCCGACTGGCGCAAGCGCACGACGGGCGTCGTGCCCGGCCCGCAGAACACCGACCAGAACTACCAGCTCTTCGTGAATCTGTACGGGACGACGTTCGGGACCGAGAACGGCGACCCCTCGATCCTCGGCGCGGCGAGCGCGTACGACGCCGCCTACTTGCTGTTCTACAGCGCGTCGACGATCGCCGACGGTGTCATCACGGGCCAGAAACTCGCCGAGGGGATGACGAAGATGTCGAACGCGGATCCTGCCATGGTCGGCGAGATCAACTCCGGGCCGGGCAAGCTCAGCGATACGATGAAGAAGCTCATGTCGGGGGAATACAAGTCGATCGATTACAACGGCGCTTTCGGCCCGCTCGACTTCGATCCCGAGACGAATGATCCCGCAGCGAACGTCCAGGTGTTCTGCCTGTCCGACGACGGAACCGGCAAGACCAAGGAGCAGCTCTCCGGCCAGTACTACGAAGCGGAGTCGCAGATGCTCAAGGGCACGTTCACCGACGCCTGCAAGTAAAGCGGCGCGCTGAAAGGAACAAAACGCCGTCCTTCGGGGCGGCGTTTTCGTTTCGAATGCACGCGCAAAGGTGCGGACACGAAAAAGGCCGCGGTGCCTTTCGGCGCCGCGGCCTTCGTTCACGGGCGGGGGAGGGAGCTAGAAGCTGCCCTTCAACGTGAAGCCCGTCGGCGAAACGCCGACGTCCATGCTCTTGATCAGCCCCGTCTTGGGCTGCTCCTTCGCAGGCCCGGGATCACGGACCGTGAAGTAGAGCGTCACAGCGCCCGCCACGACCGCGGCGCCCGTGAAGATGTCGCTGACGAGCGCGAGGGTCGCGGTGGAGCTCGAAGCGTCGTCGAGCTGCGTTTTCGTCGCGCCCGAGTCGGGCTTGCGCAGATCCGCGAGCTCGCCGCTCTTCGAGAGCGCGAGCGCGCCCGTGGCGATCGCGCCGACCGCGAGCGCACCCGTCACGCCCCATCCGGCCCACGGGATCGACTTCGGGGGCGGGGGAGGCGGGGTCACGGGCGCGGTGCTCGTCGTCGTCGCCGTCGCCGTGGGCGCCGTCGGTAGCGTCGTGGGCACGGTCCCCGTCTCGAGCGGCTTCGGCGCGAGCTCGGGCAGATCGAGCGTCACCTTCTCCGAGTCGAAGCTCGCCACCTCGATGGTCTTCGAGGCGCTCGTGCGACCTTCTTTCGTCGCCACGATGCGATGGCGGCCCGGGTTCACGAGCAGCGGCTTCGTGAAGGGCGACTTGCCGACGAGCACGTCGTCGATCGTCACGTCCGCGTCCGGGACGCTCGTCACGATCTCCACGCGCGCGACGCGGGTGCGCAGCTTCTCGATGTCTTTTTCCACGTCGGCGCGGCGCTTCGGGTCGATCGTGGCGCCGCCCTCGGCCAGGTACTTCTCGAACGAGACGAGCGCGTTCGCGTAGTCCTGGAGCTGGAAGTAGACGTTCCCGATGTTGTAGAGGACGTTGTAATTCGGAGCGAGCTCGTACGCGCGCCGGAACTCGATGAGCGCGGCGCGGTAGTCGCCTTCGCCGAAGAGCTCGATGCCACGCTTGAAGCGCCGCGACGCTTCTTCCTTGGCTTCTTTCGTGGGTTCGGCTTGCGGTGTGGGGGCGGCGGCCGGGGCCCCGCCCGCGGGCTGCTGGGCCGAGACGGCGAGGGGGACGACGGGGAGCGAGAGGGCGACCGCGAGGGCGATACGTCGGGATGTCTTCATCACTGATACGGGTTGTTCGGGTCGACGGTGCGGTTCGTCTTCTTGGTGCCGCCGGTCTTCATCGGATCCTCGGCGGTCGTGGTCGGCTGCGGGACGAAGATGACCTTGGTCTTTTCCTTCGAGGTGTCCGTGGGCGGCGGCGTGGCCAAGGGCGCCGCGGCCTGCTGCTCGAGGACCATCTCGATCGTGCGGTCCTTGTCGAAGGTCACGTCGCGGCTGCGCGTGGTGAAACCTGCGGCCTCCGCCTTGATGATATGCGTCTTGTCCTCGCGAGGGAACTTGCCGACGTAGGGGTTCGTCGCGAGCTCCTTGCCGTCGAGGAAGATCTTCGCGTTCGGCGGCGTGACCGTGATCGTCACCTCGATGTCGCCCACGACGGGCGTGGCCGTCGCTGGCGACGGCGGCGCGGGCGGCGGCTGGCGCGTCATGACGAAGACGCCCACGCCGGCCGCGGCGATCGCGATGAGCGCGACGGCGCCGAGCAGGCCCCCACGCTTCGGCCCCGCGGCGGCCTGCGAGCCCGTGCTCGTCGCAGCGGCGGCAGAGGCCGTGAGCGACGTCGGCGACGAGACGCCGTTCGTGCGGCGCGTGCCGGGCGACGAGAGATCCTGGCTCGACATCGCCTCGCGCGCGCCCGTCCGATCGACGGACATCGGGCCCGACGCCGACGTGCCGTCGAGGTGCGGCAGGCCGATCGACTGGAACTCCGTCGTCGCCATCGACTTCGCGGCCTTGAGCTGCGTCTCGACGATCTGCTTGATCTTCGAGCGGTTCTCTTCGAAGTGCTTCGCGACGAGCTTGCCGACCTCGCGCAGCGAGGACTTGTCGCCCATCTGATCCAGGAGCTCTTCGAGCGCGGTCGCGAGGTCCGTCGAGGTCGCATACCGATCCTCGCGGCGCAGCGCGAGCGCCTTCATGACGATCTTCTCGAGGCCCTCGGGGACGTCGGGATCCACCGAGCGAGGCGAGGGGATGTCGCCGTTGATGAGGCGGTGCAGGACCGTCAGATCCGGGATGCCCTTCCAGAGGCGCCGGCCCGTCGCGGCCTCCCACAACATCACGCCCGCGGAGAAGATGTCCGCGCGCCGGTCGACGCGCTCACCGCGCGCTTGCTCGGGCGCCATGTACGCGACTTTGCCCTTCACCACGCCGAGGCGCGTCTCGGCCGACGAGTTCATCGCCTTCGCGATGCCGAAGTCGACGACCTTCACCTGGCCGTCGTACGTGACGAACACGTTGTGCGGCGTGACGTCGCGATGCACGACGTTGAGCGGCGTGCCGTCGAAATCCGTGAGCTCGTGCGCGTGGTGCAGGCCCGAGAGCATGTCGACGATGATGCGCAGGTGCATCGGGAGCGTGAGCCCGCCGTCGCGGCCGATCCGGTGCAGGATGCGGTTCAGCGGCTGCCCTTCGAGGTACTCCATCGCGATGAAGTACCGCTCGCCCTCCTGACCGACCTCGTTCGTCTGCACGACGTTCGGGTGCGAGAGGCGCGCCGCGAGCCGGGCCTCGTCGAGGAACATGCCGAGGAACTCGGGATCCGTCGCGAGCTGCGGGCGGATCTGCTTGATCACGCAGAGCTTGTTGAACCCTGCAGGTCCCTGCACGACGGCCAGATAGACCTCGGCCATGCCGCCATGACCGAGCTCGGCGATGAGCCTGTATTTGCCGAGGGTATTGGCCTCGGGCCCCTTCGTGACGCTGGACCCCTCCATGGTCGACATTCACCTCGCTGGAGAGCCGGATCGGATCTGTGGTGCGCGTGCTCCAGTACGCGCCCCCACTGCAAAGCATGCTACCGAAGAGTGCCCCTGGATCGCAATCGATGCGAGTTTTTGGTGCGCAAAAAAAACGGGCGCACGGTTCGCACCGGAAGCGTGGATCCAGGCTCGCGCGAGAGCTGGTGTCGCAGGGTACATCGAGCCCCGCGAAGGACCGAAAGGGAGGTCCTCGCGCGGCGTGGCTCGCACGCCGCGGCTGTCCGGGGGGCGGTTGACGGAGGGGCCCGAGGTCGGGCACCGTGGCTCTCGTCGCATCGACGGGAGGCGCGCATGACGACAAGGGCCGGTGTCGGTTTCTCGAACGAATCGTCCTCGACCGACGCGGGGACGGCGGCCGCGCAAGAGGCGCTGCGCACGCTCGGCGGCGGGGAAGCGGACATCGTCTTCGTCTTCGCGTCGACGAACCACGACTACGGCAAGCTCCTGCCCGCGATCCGCAAGATCATCGGGCCCGTGCCCCTCGTCGGCTGCTCGACCGCGGGCGAGTTCACGCACGCCCACGTGGGACACGGATCGGTCGCCGTGATGGCGATCAAGAGCGACGTGATCCGCTTCCGCGTGGGCTTCGGCCGCGGCCTCAAGGCCATGCGCCAGAGCGCGACGACCGAGGCGCTCAAATCGTTCGCCGCCGAGCACCGCGCCGCGCGCACGGCGGGCTTCGGGCACGCGACGTGTATCGTGCTGAGCGACGGGCTCGCCGGGCAGGGCGAGGACATCGTGGAGTCGGTGCACGCGAGCGCAAGCATGCTCGCGCAGGTCGTCGGCGGCGCCGCGGCGGACGACGCGAAGTTCGCGCGGACCGACGTCTTCCTCGACGATCGGCACTACACGGACGCGATCGTCGTGGTGTCCGCGTTCTCGAAGACGCCGATCGGCATCGGCGTGCGGCACGGCCTCTCGTCCGCGTGTCCGAGCATGATCGTGACGCGCGCCGCGGGCAACGTGATTCACGAGATCGACGGCCGCCCGGCGCTCGACGCGTACGAGCGGTTCGCGGCGGGGATCGGCGAGCCGCTCACGGAGGCGAACCGCGACGCGTTCATGATCACGCACGAGCTCGGCATGCTGACGTCGAGCGGGGAGTACAAGATCCGGGCGCCGCTCAAGGCGACCGACGAGCGCGCGATCGTCATGGCCTCCGAGGTGCCCGTGGGCGCGAGCGTCGCCATCATGACGGGCACCGAGGAGAAGCTCGTGTCCGCGGCGGAGCACGCGGCGCGCAGCGCGCTCGTGAACCTCGCGGGGGGCCGGCCGGGCGCCGTCCTGGTGTTCGACTGCATTTGCCGCCGGATCTTCCTCGGCGAGCAATACAAGCGTCAGGTCGCCGCGTTCCGCTCGGTCGTGGGTCAGGACGTGCCGCTGATCGGCTGGGAGACGTACGGCGAGATCGCGCTCACGCCCGGACAGCAATCTGGCTGGCACAACTCGACCTCGGTCGTCGCGATCCTGCCCGACTGAAGCAGACGATCCGGGTTGAAAAACGGGGCGACCGAGCCGAAGCTGAGAAGCGGAGAGCAAGTGGCTGACAAGACGGATTCGAACGAGCAAAAAGAGCGCGATCCCGCGGCACGCCGCGCGGTCACGCGGCGCAAGATCGACGTCTACCTCGATCGCATCGTCACCGATGTCGAGGCGATCGCGCGCGGAGACGACGGGCGCGAGCTCTCGGCTCCGCCGGCGGACGAGCCGCGCGCGGCCCGCCTCCACGCGGCGCTCTCCACGCTCGTCGATTCGAACCGGAAGGCCGGCCGCGGGGTCGCCGCCGCGACGCGCATGCGCACGCTCGGCCAGCAGGTCGCGGGCACGCTCGCCGAGCTCCTCGCGAGCACGCGCCAGCAAGCCGCGAGCGGCAGCCAGCAAGCCGGGATGGTCAACGACATCACGACGACCATCGAGGAGCTCAACGAGGTCGGGATCCAGAACGTCGAGAAGGCCGAAGGGATCATCCAGATCGCTGAGCAATCGGAGCAGATCTCGCAGGACGGCCAGCGCGACGTCGTCGCCGCGATCGAGGGCATCGACCGGCTGCGCCAGCAGGTCGAGCTGATCGCGGCCAAGATCCTCGATCTGACTGAGCGCACGCAGCAGATCGGCGAGATCATCAGCAGCGTCAACGAGATCGCCGAGCAGAGCAAGCTGCTCGCCCTGAACGCCTCGATCGAGGCGGCGAAGGCTGGCGAGCACGGGCGCGGCTTCGCCGTCGTCGCCCTCGAGATCCGCACGCTCGCCGAGCAGTCGAAACAAGCGACGCAGCAGGTGCGCTCGATCCTCGGCGAGATCCAGAAGGCGAGCCACAGCGCCGCGATGGTCACCGAGGAGGGCTCGAAGGCCGCGACCGAAGGCAGCTCCAAGGTGCGCCGCATCGGCGAGCGCCTCGGGCAGCTCGTCTACGTCATCAACCAGACGACGCGCGCGGCCCGGCAGATCACGGGCGCGATGCGGCAGCAGAGCCTCGGGCTCGAGCAGATCGCGCAAGGCATGAAGCAGATCAACATGGCCACGCAGGAGACGAAGATCAGCGTGGAGCAGGCCGAGCTCGCGCTCGATCGGCTGGCCCGATTGACGGAGCCGATCCGGGCCCACGACCACGGCACGGAGGCTTGAGCTTGGACGGCGGGGTGACGAACCTCGTCCTCACGCGGATGGGCGGCCGCCCGTGCGCGATCCCGTGCGAGCACGTGGTCGAGATCATCCCGCGTGTGCAGCTCGATCACGTGCCCGACGCGCCCTCCGAGGTGCTCGGCGTGATCAACCTGCGTGGCCGTGTCGTGCCGGTGATCGACCTGCGGGGGCGGCTCTCGCAGACGAAGCCGCTGCCGTTCTACCAGCACCTCGTCATCGTCCGGGCCGCGAAAGGAAAGCTGCTCGGGCTCGCGGTCGACGAGGTCCGGGACGTGGTGACCGTGCAGGAGGACGCGATCGAAAAGCCGGGGGAGATCGCCGGCGTACGTTCGCCGGGTGTCGTGCGTATCGAGGACGACCTCGTGCTCGTGCTCGGTCCGGAGGACGCCTACCATGGCTCGAGCTGAGGACCGGCGCGCCCCGGATCCGGGTGTCGTGCGGCGCCTCGGCGATCTGGTCCGCGCCCGGACGCGGCTGCAGATGCGCCCCCGCAACCTGGAGATCATCGAGCGCGTGGCCGAGCGTCGCGCCGCCGAGCGTGGCGCGTCTGCGGACGCCTACCTCGAGCACGTGATCCTCTCGCACGACATGGCCGAGCTCGAGCCGTTCATCGCGGAGCTCACGGTCGGCGAGACCCACTTCTTTCGTGGGCCTCCGCAGTTCGAGGCGCTGCGCAGCGAGATCGTCCCTTCGCTCGTGCACAAGCGGCGCAAGGAGCGCGTGATCACGGCGCTCTCCGCCGGCTGCTCCACCGGCGAAGAGGCCTACTCGCTCGCGATCGTGCTCCGCGAGGCCGCCATGAACGAGGGGATGCGCGTCGAGGTCACGGGCATCGACCTGAACCCGCGCTCCTTGCAGAAGGCCGAATCGGCGCGGTACTCGGCGTGGTCGCTGCGCGACATGCCCGAGGTCGTGCGCCGCCAGTATTTCCGCACCGAGGGCGACTTCTGGCACCTCTCCGAGGACGTGCGTCGCCTCGTGCGGTTCCGTCGCTTCGGGCTCACGGAAGGCCCGCTCGTGAGCGTGTTTCCGAGGGGCTTTGATCTGATCCTCTGCCAGAACGTCCTTTATTACCTGGAGCCGGACGCGCGGCCCGAGGTGATCGCCTCGCTCGCGGCCGCGCTCGCGCCGGGCGGCGTGTTGATGTTCGGCCCCGTGGACCACGCCGGGGACGTGCCCGGGTGCCGAGCGGTGCACGTCGGCGAGGTCGTGGTGCACGAGCGTTTCGGGCCCGTGAGCGTGCCGCCCTCGTCGCCGCGCGGCCGCCGGTATGCGCTTCTCTCGATCCCCCCCGCGCCTTTGCCGGCGCTGCGTATGGAGGGCGTGCCCGCGTTACCGGTCGCCGCCGCGACGCTTCCACCCGTGGTGCCCGAGCCTGCGTCGGCGCCTTTGACTTCGAGCGCACCGCCTTCGCTCGCGAGCGCCTTCGCCCACGCCGATGCGGGGAACCTCGAAGCCGCCCTCGCGGAGCTCGAAGCGCTGCTCGAAGAGGAGCCCGAGGAGCCGCGGGCGCACCTGCTCGAGGGGCTTCTCCTGGTCGAGCTCGGCGGCTTCGAAGCAGCGCTCGACGCCTTCCGCCGCTGCGTGTACCTCGATCCCTCGATGATGCTCGCGCACGCGGGCGCGGCCGTGGCGGGCCTCCGCCTCGGCCGCCCCGATCTCGTCGAACGCCACGCCGCACGCCTGCGCGCCCTCACGGTCGCGCGAGGCAAGGGCGTCGACGCGCCGATCGAGGGATGGGACGGCATGACCGTGGGCCGGCTGCTCCGGCTGTTTCGAGACACCGAGATCCAATGAGCGCCCGGGAAGAGAGCGTCTACGAGAAGCTGCGCACCTCGCTCGCCGAGCTCGAGGAGAAGCTGCGCGAGGGCAAGACCGGCGAGCGGGAGGTCCACCCGCGCATCCTCGCCGAGCGGACACGCCGCATCGCGCGCGAACCGACGCGCCTCGATCGCGCGCCCGACTCGATCAGTTGCATCGTCTTCGAGCGAAGCGGGCGGCGCTACGCCGTGCAGCTCGAGTCCGTCGACGAGGTCGGCCCGATGAGCCGGATCACGCGTGTCCCCGGCGTGCCCGAGTATTTCCTCGGCGTCGCGGCGCGCCGCGGCCGGATCGTCGCCGTCGTCGATCTGCCGCTGCTCTTCACGCCCGACGCGCGCTCCGAATCGTCTGCCGAGCACCTCGTCATGGCGTCGAACGCGGAGGTCGTCTGCGCGGTGGCGGCGGACGCGCTCCACAATATCATCGAGGTCAACCGCCGCACGATCGCCAAGGCCATGCCCACGTTTCCCCCGCTGGTCCAGCGTCACACGCTGGGCGTGCTCGAGGACCGCACCGTCGTCCTCGATCTCGGATCGCTGCTGTCCGACCGCTCCTTGCGCGTCGAGGAGCGCGGCTGATGGCCCTCGACGACGCGGCGTTCGAGGCCCTCTGCGAGACCCTTCGCAACGAGGCCGTCGAGCAGGTCGAGCGCATCGGCACGGCGCTCCTCCTCGTCGAGCGCGGCGCCGAGGGCAGCGCGCGCGAGCAGCTCATCGACGAGGCGTTCCGGCAGGCGCACAACATGAAAGGCGCCGCGAGCTCGCTCGGGTTCGCGCACACGGCGCGCCTCGCGCACGCGATCGAGTCGGTCCTCGCCTCGCTCCGCGCGATGGACTACGAGCGCGCGCCCGAGGTCTTCGACACGCTGAACGCGGGCCTCTCGACCGTGCACCACGCGCTGCGCGTGGATCCGAACCCCGAGCCGGATCTCGTCATCCTGGAGGCGATCGAGGGCCTCGAAGCCGTGCTCCTGGCCTCGAAACCCTCACATGCCCTGCCGCTGCCGGCCCCGCCGCCGCCGCCCGTCGTGCGGCCGGCCGACGGCATCACGGTCGCGACGCGATCGCGCAGCCCCCAGTCGATCTTGCGGCAGCACCGGATGGCCGCCGAGGCCGCGGCGCCGCCGCCCAACGTGAACGCGGGCTACGCCGAGCCGAAGACGAAGCACAGCGAGCCGCCGCCGCACCCGCACGCGAGCGTGCCCCTCGTGTCGTCGCATTACGACGGCGCGCCGATCCCCGCGGGCTTTGGTCCGCCTCCGCCGGTCGGGTTCAGCTCGCCCGCGATCGGCCCGTACGGACCCTCGACGGGGTACGTCGCGCGCGCGGACCTCGCGATCCCGGGTGGCATCACGCCGCCGCCTGCGCCTGTCGTCACGCCTGGCACCTCGAGCGGCAACGCGCCCGGCACGTCCGCGGGCTCGCCCGGTACCTCGGCCGGCGCTGCGGTGGCCGCGGCCCGCTCGATGGCCCAAGGCAGCGAGCGGGGGCCGAACGCGACGGGGCAGCTCCCGAAGATCCCGAACGCGCCTGCGCCGCTTCGTTCGAGCACCGAAGAGACGCTTCGCGTCTCCATGAAAAAACTCTCGGCGCTCATGGCGCAGGTCGGCGAGCTGCTCGCCGCGCGCGTGCGCACCGATCAGCGCCTCGCCGAGCTACGCGCCGTCCTCGCCGCCGAGGAAGAGCGCCTCAAAGCACAGACCTCGATCCGCGCGATGGTGCGCGACGAGGCGCCGGCGAAGCTCGAAGGCTGGTCCGAGCGGCTCGTCGAGGTCCAGAACGAGGACCTCGAACACGAGCGCCTCCTCGTGCGCAGGCTGCGCGAGATCGTGCGCGCGTTCGAGGCCGACGCGCTCCAGTCGACGATCCTCTCGGGCCAGCTCCAGGAGGACATCCGCCGCATCCAGACCTTCCCGCTCGCGAGCGTGCTCGAGCCCTTGCCGCGGGCGGTCCGCAACATGGCGCGCGAGGCCGGCAAGATGGTCGACCTCGTCATCACGGGCGCCGAGCTCGAGCTCGACAAGAAGGTCCTCGAAGAGCTGCGTGATCCGCTCTACCACCTCCTTCGCAACGCGATCGATCACGGCTGCGAGCACCCGGGCCCCCGCACCGCCGCGGGCAAACCCTCGCGCGGCACGATCCGCATCCGCGCCGAGCATCGCGGCGACGTCGTCACGATCACGGTCAGCGACGACGGCCCCGGCGTCGACATCGCCGGCGTGCGCCGCGCGGCCATCGCGTCGGGTCTCGCGTCGGCGCTCGAAGCGGCGGAGATGCCCGAGCACCGCGTCCTCGAACTGCTCTTCGCGCCCGGCCTCACGACGCGCTCCGAGGTCGGCGAGCTCTCGGGCCGCGGCGTCGGGCTCGACGCGGTCCGCACCAACATCGAGCGGCTCCACGGCACGGTCACGGTCGAGTCGCGGCAGGGCGTGGGGACCTCCTTCGTCATCGTCCTGCCGCTCACGATCTACGTCGTCCACTCGCTGCTCCTGCGCGTCGGCGAGGAGCAGTTCGCGATGCCGATCTCCTCGATCCAGCGCATCTTGCGCATCAGCGCGACGGATGTGCTGGAGGTCGAGCGCACGCACGCGATCGTCGTCGACGGCCGCCCGATCGCGCTCGTCCCGCTGGCCACGCTGCTCGGCCTTCCGGTCGAGCTTCCTCCGCCGCCCGAGCGCATCCCGGTCCTCGTCATCGGCATCGGCGAGACCCGGTGCGCGCTCGCGGTCCGGGAGATCGTGAGTGATCAGACGGTCCTTGCGAAAAACCTCGAACCGCCGCTGGTTCGTGTACGGAACATCGCAGGTGCGACCATCCTTGGGGACGGCCGCGTCGTGTTGATGTTAAATCCCATCGATCTCCTCCGCTCGGCCTCCGGACGCGACGCCGACCGCTTCCGGGCGCTCCTGCCGAGGGTCGAAAACCGCCCCAAGCCGAGGCTCCTTTTGGTCGACGATTCATTCACCACCCGCGCGCTGGAGCGATCGGTGCTCGAGGTCGCCGGCTTCGACGTCGTCGCAGTCGCAGACGGCAACGAGGCGCTCTCGGCGCTCGAGCTCGAGACGTTCGACATCGTCGTGAGCGACGTCTCGATGCCCGAAATGTCCGGCCTCGAGCTCTGCTCGAACATCCGACAAAATGAGCGGCTTCGGAGGCTTCCGGTCGTCCTGGTCACGTCGCTCGGATCCGACGATGATCGCCGGGCAGGCCTCGCCGTCGGCGCCGATGCCTACATCGTCAAGAGCGAGTTCGATCACGAGGTCTTCGTGAAGACCGTGAACGAGCTCGTAGGGAGGGCCTGATGGCACGCGTTCTCATCGTCGACGACTCGGTCGTGATGCGCGACATCGTGCGCGCCCACCTCGCCGGACTCGCCCTCGATCTCGAGGTCGCGAGCAACGGAGAGGACGCGCTCACGCGCATGGCCACGTCGAGCCAGCCCTTCGATCTCGTCATCACCGACTACGCGATGCCCAACATGAACGGGCTCGAGCTCGCGCGTCGCGTGAAGGAGAAGGGAGGCACGCTCGCGCCGAAGGTCATCCTGATCAGCGCGAACAAGGAGCTCCGCGAGCGCGATCTTCTGGCCACCGGCTACATCGACGCCTTCTTCCCGAAGCCCGTCGACGGATCCCAGCTCTCCGCGCGTGTCTCCACGATCCTCTCGCTCACGATCCCGTCCGCGCCGGTCGTCCCTTCGAGCCGCAGGGTGCGCCCCGTGATCCGCGTCGTCATCGCCGACGACACCGAGGTCGGCCGCACGTTGCTCGCGCGTGTCCTCAAGGCCGATCCCGAGATCGACGTCGTCGGCATGGCGCGCGACGGCCAGGGCGCCGTGGATCTCGCCGTGCGCGAGAACCCGCAGATCATCCTGCTCGACGCGATGATGCCCGGCCTCGACGGCGTCGCCGCCACCCGACGCATCATGGCCCTCGCGCCGACCCGCGTCGTCATCGTCTCCGATCAACAGGGCAGCCGACCCGCCGCGCAGATCTTCGCCGCGACCGAGGCCGGCGCGCTCGACGTGATCGCGCGGCCAAGCTGGGGGGATCCGATGGGGCCGCAGGCCGTCGCCTTGCGCGACAAGATCAAGATGCTCGCCGAGATCCCCGTGGTGCGTCGCTGGGCCGACGGGCCGCGCTCGGTGCGATCACGTCGCGGTGGTAGCCTCCGCGCGCAGAACCGCGCGACGGTCGTCGGCATCTGCGCTTCCACGGGCGGACCCGCAGCCATCGCCGCGATGTTGCCGGGCCTCGCGGCCGCTTCCTCGTTGATCCCGATCCTCATCGTGCAGCACGTGCTCGCGGGCTTCGACGAGGCGCTCGCCGAGTGGCTCGCCGAGGTCACGCAGCTCCCCGTTCGCCTCGCCACGCACGGCATGCCCTTGCGCGCCGGCGTCATCGCGCTCGCGCCCGAAGGCAAGCACCTCGTCGCGCAATCGCCGCTCACGATCGGCGTGATCGAGGGCCCGCCCGTCGGCAACCATCGCCCCTCGGGCACGCCGCTCTTCGAATCTCTCGCGCGGCATTTCGGCGACGGCGCGCTCGGCGTGATGCTCACGGGCATGGGCAACGATGGGGTCGAGGGCCTGCGCGCAATCAAAGCGGCCGGCGGAAGTGTGCTCGTCCAGTCGCCGGATTCCTGCGTGGTAAGCGGTATGCCAGGTGCCGCGATTTCGCGCGGATACGCAGATGCCGTTTTGTCCCTCGACGAACTCGGCCCCGAAATCGTCGAGCGCGTCCGTGCCCCGGCGCGCTCGCGCCATTGAAGGAGCAAAGGAGCTGATATGGTTCCTCCGATGCAGGAGCCGGAGCTCCCGGAGCGGCTGGGGAAGTATCAGATCATCCGCAGGCTCGCCTATGGCGGCATGGCCGAGGTACTCCTCGGCCGCCTCACGGGGACCGACGGCTTCATGAAAGAGGTCGTCGTCAAGCGGGTGCTCCCGCAGTACGCGTCGAACAACGAGTTCATCGCGATGTTCCGCGACGAGGCGCGCATCACGTCGCGCCTTCATCACGGCAACATCGTGCAGGTCGTCGAGTTCGCGGAGGAGGGCGGCCAGTACTACCTCGTCCTCGAGTACGTCGACGGCCCGAGTCTCGGCGCCACGCTTTACGAGCTCCGCAAGCGCGGCGAGCGCCTCAGCATCCCCGAGGTCGCGCACATCGCGGTCGAGACCGCGCGCGGCCTCGACTACGCGCATCACAAGCTCGGCGAGGATGGCCGTCCCTTGCTCATCGTCCATCGCGACGTGAGCCCGTCGAACATCCTCCTCTCGCGTGAGGGCGTCGTGAAGCTCGCCGACTTCGGCATCGCGCGCGCCCGCGAACGGCTCTCGCCCACGCAAGGCGGCGCAGGCACGCTCAAGGGCAAATTCGCCTACATGGCGCCCGAGACCATCCTGCGCGGCCGCCTCGACGCGCGCTCGGATCTCTTCTCGTTCGGCGTCGTCCTCTTCGAGATGCTCACGGGCAGGAGCGCGTTCACCGGCGAGACCGAGGCGCACACCATCCAGCGCGTCACGACCGAGGACCTGCCCCCCGCGTCGAGCCAGAACCGCGCCGTCCCGCCCGAGTTCGACGAGATCGTTCACCGGCTGCTCGATCGCGACCCCGACAACCGCCCCTCGCGTGGCCTCGAGATCGTCGACGCGATCGGCAAGCTCCGCCTGCACACCTCGCCGCCGCCGAGCGAGCTGCTCATGGAGACGCTCACGCGCCTCTTCCCGATCCACCGCCACGAGGCGCGGGATCGCGCTACGGTTCGTCCGGCGAAACCACGTGTCATCGTCGTCGACGAGTCGCGCACGCTGCGCGCGCTCGTCCGCGCGAGCCTCGGCCAGCGGTACACCGTCATCGAGGCTTCCACGGGCGACGAGGCGCGTGCCGCGATGCGCGGCGCCGTGCCGGATGCGATCGTCTGTCAGCGGACGCTCCAGGGCATGTCGGGGCTCGAGCTCTGCCATTCGATGCGCGAGAACCCCCGCCTCGCCGACGTCCCGTTCATCTTGCTCGCGGCCGACATCACGCCGGAGCTCGAAGCGGAGGCGCGCGTGATCGGCGTGCAAGCGGTCCTGCCGAAGCGCTTCGATCCACGCCAGCTCGAAGCTACGTTGCAGAAGATTCTCGAATCGTGACGCGGACCGATCGTTCGGCCGCTCGTCATTTCCTGGGGAAGGGGAGCGCGGCATGAACGACACGGAGCACCTGTTTCGACAGCGACCTCGCTCCGACGAGGAGCTCTACGAGCGGCTCGCGGAGATCACGAAGGACGAGCTCCGCAGGGATCTCGTCGCGCGCCTCGCCGCGCACGGCGCGCTCCCGCGCGAGGTCCCGATCTACGTGCGCGCCTTCGCGTTCCTCGGCCTCACGACGTCGGATCTGCCCGCGCTCACCCGCGTGCTCCTCGACGCGCGGGCGCCGATCGAGGGGCGCGCCGTCGCGCTCGCGCTCGTACGCTCGGTCGATCCGACGCGCGCGCAGGAGCTCGCGCGGCAGGTCACGCAGACCGAGCTCCTCGCCATGAACGACGCGCAGCTCCTCGTGGTGATCGCGGGCATCGCCACGGCGCCTGCGCGCCTGCCCGAGATCTCGGAGAAGGTCGCGCGCCAGCCGCTCGAATCCCGCCTCGCCCGCTTCGAGCAGATCGAGCGCCTGCGCAAGCGCGCGCGGGTCCCTGCGGCGTTCCTGTACGAAGACCTCGTTCGTCGTGACGACCTCGGCATCGGCGACGGTGCCGTGGATCGCATCGTCGAGGAGGGCGGCGCGGCGGCCGTGTGGCTGTGCGAGTCGCTCTGGCACGAGGCGTCGAGCAAGGCGTCACGCGCGCGCTGGGCCGACGTCCTCGCGCGTGTGTTTCGTTCATCGGGACGCGCGAGCGTGGAGGGGGGGCGCGCTCTCGTGTTCGCCTCGGAGCGGGGCGAGGACGGCGCGCGCACGGCCGTGCTCTCCGTGGAGAGCCCGCTCGATGGATCGCTCACGCTCGCGCGCGTGCACGTGGACGCGAGCGGTGCCCTCGCGGATGGCGCGCTCACGACGCTCGCGGACGAACGTGACCTCGAGGATTGGCTCTCCGCAGGTCCGGCGCTCCTGCCTCGTGTCCCGTCGCCGATGGCCTCGATCGCGCCCTGGGTCGAGGACGCCGCGCGCCGCACGAGCACGCCGCCGCGCGCGGCTCCGTATACCTTCGCGGCGGCGTGCTGGTTCTCGCTCGCCGCGCGCAGCTAGCCCACGATCGCGTCCTCCACCTCGACACCCACGGGGCAGTGATCACTGCCCGTCACGTGAGGCGAGAGGAACGCGCGCTTGAGGTGCTTCGCCGCGCCCTCCGACGCGAGCACGTAATCGATGCGCCACCCGACGTTTTTCGCGCGCACGCCGAACCGCTGGCTCCACCACGAGTAGTGCCCGGGCCCCGACTCGAAGGCGCGGAACGTATCCACGTAGCCGGCGCGGATCCATCGATCGAGCTCCTCGCGCTCCTCGGAGGTAAACCCGCTCGTCTTCACGTTTTCCTTCGGCCGCGCGAGGTCGATCTCCCGGTGGGCCGTGTTGAAATCACCCATCACGAGGATCGGATCGCCGCGGCGCTTCCTCGGCTCGAGCACGTCGAAGAGGCGTCGGTAGAACGCGAGCTTGAACGGGATGCGGCTGTTGTCCCGGTTCTGCCCGCTGCCGTTCGGGAAGTACACGTTCGCCAGCGTGAGCCGACCAAAGCGTGCGATCTGCACGCGCCCCTCGGCGTCGAACGCCGCGTCCTTCATCGACGTCGTGACCCGATCGGCGGGCAGCCGCGAGAGCAGCCCCACGCCGCTGTACCCCGGTCGTTCGGCCGACGAGAACGCGCGCAGCCACGCGCCGCCGATCGACTCCAGGCACGGCCCGAGCTGCGCCTCCTGCGCGCGCACCTCCTGGATGCCCACGATGTCGGCCCGCTCCTCCGCGAGCCACGTGCAGAACCCTTTTCCGAGGACCGAGCGCAGCCCATTCACGTTCCAGCTCACGATCTTCATGCGTCGAAGACAGCTCTAGGGTTTGGCCGGGCCATGTCAAGGAAAACCAGTCCTCGGCCGGGAGATGTCGAGCAAGCGCTCGGTTTTTACCCGCGCGGGGGCTCCCGTGTCCGAAGCTCCCGGACATCCCATCGAGGAGGGACTCGCATGAACACGCGCGCTTTCGCCATCGCCCTGTTGATCCCCGCCACGCTCGCCACCACGTCCTGCCGCAAGCAGGAAGAGATGACGACGGCCGAGGCCCTGCAAGCCGTGCAAGAGGCCAGCATCTCGGGCGACGCCGAGAACGTCACCTCGGGCAGCATCGAGATCACCACCGACTTCACCATCGGTCAGGCCGCCGAGGCCGCCGCGCAGGAGATCCGCGACTTCGTCACCTCGCAGCTCCCCTGCGCCGCCGTCACGCTCGCAGGCGCCAAGCTCACGGTCGAGTACGGCAAGAACCCCGGGAGCTGCACCTACAAGGGCAACACCTACAGCGGCACGCACGAGATCACGGTCACGAAGAACGAGATGAGCGACGTGGTCGTGAACCATACGTGGTCCAAGCTTTCGAACGGCCGCGTCGAGGTGAGCGGCACGGCCGAGGTGACGTGGAGCGCGAGCGACAAGACCCGCCACGTCGCGCACGAGCTCGACTGGACGCGCCTCTCGGACGGCAAGACCGGCAAAGGCACGGGCGATCGCACGCAAAGGCCACTCGAAGGCGGGCTCGCCGAGGGCTTTCAGGTCGACGGCGCGCGCTCATGGACAGGGCAGGGCGGCACGTGGGACCTCGCGATCGAGGGCGTGCAGTTCCGCTGGGTCGATCCCGTGCCGCAGGCAGGGACCTACAGGCTCGCCGATCCCAAGGAGCGCTCGATCGAGATGAGCTTCGGTCGCGTCGACGAGGACACCATCGAGGTCACGCTGAAGAGCGGCGCGAAGTCGTTCTCGTTCAACGTCTCAAAGGCGGGGACCGTCTCCGAGTCCTGAGAGCGGGGCCGCTGCGTCTCGCCGGGGTTTCACCCCGGACCCGACCAGGGGTTGTCCACCCCTGGACCCGGACCAGGGCCAGCCCTGGACCTTTGGTGCATCGACCGCGATGCGGTCGATGCACAGGCGCAGGAGGTTCACTCGCGCGACGCCTGGGCAACGCCCTCGGAGATCTCCGCACATCGCGCGGGCAGGGGAGCGCCGGGCGGGCAGACAAAAGCAAAACAGCCGAACCCTTTCGGGATCGGCTGTTTTGTACTGCATGCAGGGAAGCGGGGTGGACGGGACTCGAACCCGCGGCCTCCGGCGTGACAGGCCGGCGTTATAACCGACTTAACTACCACCCCAATGTGGCGAACTGCGTCGTCGCTGTTTCTTTCTCGCTGACGGGGCCGGTATCTACCAGCCTTGTTTCCCGTTTGCAAGCCCCTGTTTTCTTTTTTCTTTCCGCCGCCGACCCTCATCAACTTCGATAAGGAGCCGGGTGGGCGGGACAGGGTTCGAACCTGCGACCATCGGCTTGTAAGGCCAATGCTCTACCGCTGAGCTACCCGCCCCGACGGAGAGGCCGCGGAGTCTACTCAGGGAGCCTTTTCCGTCAAGAGGTTTTTTTCTGGGGCGGATCCCGCCACGCCAAACTTCCGCCCGCCCGGACAATCGGGCTAGAGTCGACGGCGCGGGCGCACGATCGAAGGCGCGCCCTGGCCGCTTCGGGCGGCCCGAGGAGGAACGGAGAGTCGCATGACGGAGCGGATCGGCATTCTCGCTGGCTGGGAGCAGTCCTTCCCCCAGGCGTTCATCGATCGGTGCAACCGGGTCCCGGGCATCCACGCGGAGTTCGCGAAGATCGGAGGGACGCCGGAGCGCTTCGTCTCTCCGTACCGCGTCCTCGTCGACCGCATCAGCCAGGAGGTCAAGCACTACCGCTTCTACCTCAAGGCCGCGGCGCTCGGCGGCGCGTACGTCATCAACGACCCCCTCTGGTGGAGCGCCGACGACAAGTTCTTCGGCTACTCGCTCGCCTCGCGCCTCGGCGTCGCCACGCCGCGCACGGTGATGCTCCCGCAGAAGGACTACATCCCCGCGATCGACAAGAACCGCTCGCTGCGCAACCTCGAGTTCCCGCTGAACTGGGAAGCGATCGTCGACTACGTGAAGTTCCCCGCGATCCTCAAGCCCGCCGACGGCGGCGGCTGGAAGGACGTGACGGTCGTGCGCACGCCGGGGGATCTGCTCCGCGCGTACAACGACTCGAACCTCAACGTGATGACGCTGCAGGAGTTCATCGACTTCGACGACTACGCGCGCTGTATCTGCATCGGCCGCGAGCGTGTCCTCACGATCCAGTACGACCCGAAGCAAATCGGCCCGACCGGGCTCCGCGGTCGTTACATCTTCCGCGACCAGGAGCGCTGGCTGCCGCAGGATCTGCACGACCGCATCGTCAACGACGCGCTGCGCCTGAACCACGCGCTCGGCTACGACATGAACTCGGTCGAGTTCGCCATCAAGGATGGCGTCCCCTACGCCATCGACTTCACGAACCCCGCGCCCGACATGCACATCGAGCACCTCGGCGAGCGCTTCTTCGACACGGTCACCGACTGGATGGTCGACTTCTGCGTCCGCGCCGCCAAGGAAGGCCGCACGATCCGCGACCGTTACGCCTGGAGCAAGATGGCGGCCGAAGTCGAACCCATCCGGTGGGATAGAAGCACGTGACCCACCACGAGCGGCCGTCGAAGCACCCCTTCACCGCCGCGCTCGACGCAGCCGTCGACCGCTACCACGACGCGCTCACGGCTTACGTAGATCGAGGGGGCGAGGATCACCTCGCCCTGCTCGAGCGCATGGTGGCGCGAGGCGCCGTCTTCGCTGGTCGTCCTCTCTGCACGTTCCTCCGCCCGAACTTCGTCCTCCGCGCCCAGTACAACCTGCTCCTCGGAGCGCTCCGGCACTTCCGCAGCGCCGTCATCAAGGCGAAGGATCTCGTCCTCGCGGACCCCACGCTTCTCGAGCTCATGGGTCTGACCGACGGCGAGCGGCGGCTCTTCTCCTACAACCCGGCCTTCGAGTCCGTCGGCGTCGTCACGCGCCTCGACGCGATCCTCGCAGGCTCCGATCTCTCGTTCGTCGAGCTCAACGCCGAGGGCGCCTTCGGCCCGAGCTACGCCGACCGGCTCACCGAGCTCTTCGAGGCCTTCCAGCCGATGCGCGAGTTCGCCCGCATCTCGCCGATCACGCCGGTCTACGCGGGCAACTCCCTCGTCGGATCGATCCTCGACGCGTGGCACGAGTTCGGCGGGACGCACGTCCCGAAGGTCGCCGTCGTCGACTGGCAGGAGGTCGCGACGCGGACCGAGTTCGACATGATCTGCGAGCGCTTCCGGCTGCACGGCATCCCGGCGCGCTTCGTCGATCCACGCGAGCTCGAGTACCGCGACGGCAAGCTCTCGGCGAAGGGCGAGGAGATCGATCTCGTCTACCGCCGCGTGCTCACGAGCGAGCTGCTCGGCCGTGAGGACGAGGTACGGCCGCTCATCGAGGCGTACAAGGCGCGCGTCGTGTGCGTCGTGAACAGCTTTCGCGCGAAGCTGCTCGACAAGAAGGTCCTCTTCGCCTTGCTCTTCGATCCGCGCGTGATGTCGCTCTACACGAAGGACGAGAGCGTCGCCGTGCACCAGTTCATCCCGTGGACGAGGCGCGTCGAGGAGATGAAGACCGAAGGCCCGGACGGCGAGGAGATCGACCTCGTCCCGTGGGCGCGTGACAACCGCGCGCGCCTCGTGATCAAGCCGAACGACGAGGTCGGCGGCCGCGGCGTGGTGATCGGCGCGAACGTGGAGAGCAGCGTGTGGGAGCGAGCGTTGAAGCTCGCGCTCGTCGATCCGTCCGTTTTGCAGCTCCGCGTTTCGCTGCCGACGGCGATGTTTCCGGAGGTCGGCGCGGCGGGCGAGCTCTACTTCTCGCGGCGCCACATCGAGCTCGATCCGATCCTGTTTCGCGGCGAGCTCGGCGGTATGCTGGGCAGGTTATCCGCGACGAACATGTGTAACGTTCATGCGGGGGCGGGAACGGTCCCCACGTTCATCATCGAGGGAGATTCATGAGCACCACGGTCCAGGGTCTGCTCGACGGTCAATTCACGCTCGGCATCGAGGAAGAGTTTCAGATCGTCCACCCCGAGACGCGCGAGCTCCGCTCGTACGTGAGTCAGCTCCTCGAGGGGGGGAAGCACTCGGTCCTGCGCGAGCGCGTGCGGCCCGAGATGCACCAGTCCGTCGTCGAGACGGGCACGGGCATCTGCCGCGACATCCGGCAAGCGCGCCAGGAGATCTGCGAGCTGCGCGGGGAGCTCAGCGCGCTCGCGGGCAAGCACGGCCTCCGGATCGTCGCGGCCGGCACGCATCCTTTCAGCGACTGGAAGAAGCAGGAGATCACCGACGGCGAGCGCTACAAGGTGATCGTCGAGGACCTGCAGGACGTCGCGCGCGCGAACCTGATCTTCGGCCTCCACGTCCACGTCGGCATCAAGGACAAGGAGGTCGCGATGGCGCTCGCGAACCAGGTCCGTTACTTCCTGCCGCACCTCCTCGCGCTCTCGACGAGCTCGCCGTTCTGGCTCGGCCGCGCGACAGGCCTGAAGAGCATCCGCAGCGAGATCTTCAAGCGCTTCCCGCGCACGGGCATCCCGGGCCACTTCGACTCGTACGCGCAGTTCCAGTCGTACGTCGAGCTGCTCGTGAAGACGGGCTGTATCGACAACGCGAAGAAGATCTGGTGGGACGTCCGCGCCCATCCGTTCTTCGACACGGTCGAGGTGCGCATCTGCGACATGACGACGCGCATCGACGACACCGTCGCGCTGACGGCGCTCATCCAGGCGCTCATGGGCAAGCTCTACCTGCTCTACCGGAAGAACATGGGCTTCCGCGAGTACGCGCGCGAGCTCATCGAGGAGAACAAGTGGCGCGCGCTGCGCTACGGCATCGACGGCCAGCTCATCGACTTCGGCAAGCAGGAGCAGTTGCCTGTGCGCGTGCTCATCGGCGAGCTGCTCGACTTCGTCGAGGAGGCCGCGGCCATCTTCAAGTCCGAGGCCGATCTGGATCGCATCCGCGGCATCCTCCGGGAGGGGACGAGCGCGGACAAACAGCTCGCCGTCTTCCAGAAGACGCAGAGCGTGCAGGCCATCGTCGATCATCTGATCGAGCAGACCGCGATGGGCGCCTGAGCGCTCCCGTTTGCGCCCATCCTCGTCCAAAAATCGAAAAGATCCGGGTACTTGGCCTTCGGTCAGGCGCCTTTCGTCACCGAGGATTTCTGTCCGGGCCCTCCGCGGTGATACCGTGCGCTCGTGGGAACGAAGAGAGCGTTGCATCGGGTCGCCGCCCTCGCCGTGACGGGGCTCGTGGTGTCCGTGGGAGCGGTGAGCTGCACGTCCACGGAGTTCATCCAGGAGCCGCCGGGTCAGCCGACCGATCGTGCTTCGGGGGCCGTGCCCGCGGGCGCGATCGGGGTGTGCAAGCGTGAGGGGACGAAGCGCCCGCCCGTCGTGAGCGAGAAGCTCTGGGAGCACGCGAAGCCGTGCACGACGAAGACGCCCGAGAAGTACATCCGGCTCGGCTACTCGGACAAAGACGACCCCGGCGTCGAGGCGCAGAACGAGCAGATCCTCGCGGCGCTGCGCGAAGGGCCGAAGGAAGACGGCGGCAACAACCAGTTCGTCGCGATGCTCCGAGGCGTGCGTCAACGCTCGCTCGACATCCCTTCGCTGCGCTACCGCGTCTCGCGCGACACGACGTCGGCAGGCGCCTGCGACTTCACGTACATGCTCAACACGATGGGCAAGTCGCGCGAGAAGATCGAGCGCGACGCCTGCACGGCCGAGGTCTACGACTCCGAGGAGCGCAAGGAGGTCTGCCTCTTCGACAAGCCCGAGGGCCTGTGGCTGACGTCCGGCTGGGCTTGCCTCATGAACGTGCGCGCGCTCGGGTCGGATCAGTCCTGCCATCGTTTGTGTGCATACGATGACTACTGCGCGCGTCAGGTGAGCTGCGCGGGCGCGGACGTCGATCTGCTCCTGTGCGCGATGGGCGTCTGTTTGCCCGAGCAGACCGGCCTGTACTGAGGAGACGCTCGGCCCGCCGCGGAAGGCGGCGGGCTAGTCGCCGTACGGATCGTTCGTGTCGACCTTGGGCGCGCCGCCCGTCGGCGCGGCCGTCGTGGCTCCGCCCGGCAGGCGTGACGGCGGTCTCCACCACGGGGGCGGATACCAGAGGCCGTCGATGCGCTTCCAGCCGCCGCCGGGGTTCGGCGGGAGAAACCTGTAGCCGCCGCCGTCGGGCAAGCCGCCGTCGAGCGCGTCGGAGCCCGCGTCGCCTGCGTCGGTCCCTGCGTCGGGTCCGGCATCGCTCTCTGCATCGCTGCCGGCGTCGCTCGGCGCGCCTGCATCGAGGGCGAGCGTGTCCTCGCTCGGCGCGGTCGCGGAAGGAGCGGCGCTCGCGCTCATCACGGCGCTCGGCGCAGGCGCGACGCTCGCAGGCGGCGGAGGAGGCGCGGGGGCCGGCGTGGCCTCGGCCTTGGGCGGAGGCAGGAGCCAGCGGAGGGCCGGCGGGACGAGCGGTTCGGCCCCGGGCAGGTGGCCCATGCGAAGCGCCGCGCCTGCGCCGCCGAGCGCGGCGACGAGCACGAGCACGAGCCACGGCCAGACGGACGGCTTGCGCTTCGACGTGACGAGCGCCGCCGGCGCAGACGGCGGGGGAGGCGGCACGCTGGGGACGACGATCACCGGAGGCGGAGGAGGCGCGACATCTCCGCCGTCGAGCGTGATCGGGATGATGCCTTCGAGCGAAGCGCCGCGCGACGATGGCGTGCCGCCGCTGCGCCGGCGTGACGTGGGCCCTTCGGCCTTCCGCGATGCAGGCGCTTCCGCGGCTTCGACCCCGCGCGCGTCCGCGGCCTGGATCGCGGCGGCGATCTCCGCGCGGCGCTGCGACGAGCGCTCGCCCATCAGGTTGCGCACGAACGAAGCCATGTCGCCATCGGTCACGGCCGCACCGATGGCGTTCGTGATCTGATCGAGCGCGCGTTGCATTTCGGCGCAGTCGGACCAGCGATCGTCGACGCGCTTCGCGAGGGCGCGCATCACCACGGCTTCGAGATCGGGGCGCACCGAGGGGACGAGATCGCGGATCGGGACGGGCTCGGTGCCGACGATGTTGTCCATCGTCTGCTTATCCGTGCTCGCCTTGAACGGGTGGCGCCCGGTGATCATCACGTACATGAGGATCCCGAGCGAGAAGATGTCGGAGCGTCGATCGAGCCGATCGCCGCGGATCTGCTCGGGCGACATGTAGTGCGCTTTGCCCTTCAGCATGCCGGGCACGCGCGTGATGGTGACGCTCGCCGTGGCCTTCGCGACGCCGAAGTCGACGATCTTCACGATCCCGTCGTACGAGACCATGACGTTCGCCGGGTTCACGTCGCGGTGCACGAGGCCGAGCGGGCGGCCGTCGTCGTCGCGCATCTCGTGCGCGGCGTGCAGGCCCGCGCAGGCGCTCGAGAGCATGCGCAGGAACAAGGGGAGGGGGAAGCCACCTTGATCCTTGGCGTTGCGGTTGATCACGAAGAGCGACTCTCCGTTGATCCACTCCATCACGATGTAGAGCACGCCGTTCTCGTCGCCGAGATCGAGGATCTCGGCGACGTGCGGGTGCCGGATGCGCGCCGCGAGCCGCGCCTCGTCGAGGAACATCGCCTCGAACTCGGGATCTTCCGAGAGGCCCGGCAGCATCGTCTTGATGGCGACGAGCTTCTGGAAGCCGCGCGAGCCGACCATGCGCGCGGCCCACACGGCGGCCATCCCGCCCTGCGCCACGGGCATGAGGATCTCGTAGCGTCCTAGCGTGACGCCGGGCTTGAGATCTCGGTTATGAAGCACGAACGAGGATCCTCTGGGATGCGTCCTCGGCAGCGGGACCGCGAGGGAAAAGGGGAGCGAAGGCTACCGCGCAGGGGAGGGTGTCACGATCGCCGCTCGCGGCTCAAGAGTGAAGCAGCGGAATCGGCATGCGAAGGGGTTTTCCGCACAAGCGAGAGGTGCGAGCGAAGAAAATTCGGGGGGGGTCCGGAGGGGCGGGGGCACACGCCGGGGCGGGCCCGTGCGCGGCGAGAGACGGCGCGAGGAGAGTCGTGGTATGGGCAAACTGCGAGGCAAACGAGCGCGACGACCATGGTTGATAGCCCGATCCCGCCCCCGAAAGACGACGACGACGAGGATGTCCACTGGGCGCTGTCGACGGCCTCCGCGCTGTGGGGCCGCGGGGAGCGAGCCGAAGCGCTGCGCTGGCTGAAGCGCGCCGCGGAGCAAGCCTCCGACGCGGACAAGGACATGCGGTCGCTCGAGCTCTTCAAGGCGGCCGCGGACATCGCGCCCCAGCTCGCGGCTGCGGCCGCGGCCGCGCCGCAAGCTGCGCCTGCACCCGCACCTGCGCCGCAAACCGCGGCCGCGCCGCCGCCGCCCGCGCCGCCGCCGCAAGCTGCACCTCCGCCCGTTCCGCAAGCTGCGCCCGCGCCCGAGTCGGCCCCCCAGGCTCCGCCTGCGCCGCTTCGTTCGACGCCGCCGCCGCCGCCGAGTCGTTCGGTCCCGCCGCCGCTCCCGCCCGGGCGTGGGGTGGCCGTGTCCGCGCCCGCGCCGCGCGCTCCGCTCGTGACCCAGCCGCCCATGCCGCAAGCGCCGGCCACGCCGACCCCTGTGACGCGGGGCGCTCCGCCGCCTCCGCCCTTGCCGCGGGGCGCGCGTCCTGCGGTGCCGCCGGCCGTCACGCCCGCGCCTCCGTCGGTTGGCCCGCAGAGCCACGTGCGGCCGAATACGGGTGGCGTGGCGCCCGCCGTGCTCCCGGCCATCGCCATCCCGCGCGCTGCGCCTGCTGCGCCCGTCGCTGCCACGCCTGCACCTGCTGCGCCTGCGACCGCTGAGGCGCCTGCGCAGCCGGGCAGGGCTCCCGGGGTGCCGGGGCCCCGCAAGCGGCTTCCGTCACGCACGGGTGCTCGAAAGAGTGCCGCCGCCATGGCTGCGGTCGATCCTGCGGCTGCGCGCACTGGCCCTCGTGCGCCCGCCGCGCCCGCCGCTCCCGCCGCTCCGCCGGTTGTGACCGCAGCTCCCGCGCCCGCCGCGGGGGGTCCGAAACGCGCGACCCCGAAGACGACCGTGATCGACCAGGCCTGGGGCGACTTTGCCCCCTCGGCGCCGCCCGTCGCGCCGCCGCCGCCGCCCCTCGAGGAAGAGATCACGGCTCCGCAGGCGCATAACGAGCTGTTCGACATTCCGGTCGATGACCTCGACGGCGAGACGAACGTGCTCTCCGGCCAGGATCTCGGCCGCATCCCGGTGACGCCCGCGCAAGAGCCCGCCGCCGCGCCTGCGCCCGCACCCGCGGCCGCACCTGCGCCCGCCGCCGCACCTGCGCCGGTGGCCGCGCCGGCGCCTGCGTCGGTGGCAGCTCCGATCGCCCCCGTTGCGCCCGCGCCCGTGCCCGTCGCGGCGGTCACGCCTGCGCCGGCCCGTGTCGCTCGCACGCCGGTACGCCCCGTGGCTCCCGTGAACGTCCCGGGCCCAGCTGCCGCGCCCGCGCCTGTGGCTGCGTCTGCGCCCGCGCCTGTGCCGGGCGCGGCCGCGCCGATCGTCCCGCGCGTGGCTCTGGTCGTCGCGGTTCGGGTCGCCGTGGTCGGTCGGGAAGGGGAAATTCGGGTCGTCCCGCTCGCGCCGGGCCAGAGCCCGCCGCCCGGCACGGCCGTCGCCTTGCTCGTTCCCGCGGGAGACGAGGACGCCGCCGTGATCGGCCGCCTCGTGGGCCTTTAGAAGCTCGGAAGGGGATCACCCATGACGGACGCATCGGATCGAGTGAGGCCGCAACGCATCCGCATCACGAAGCTCCAGGAGACGCAAGTCAGCGATCTCGTGGCGCTCGAGAAGGCGTGCACGGCGATGTACCACGACCTCGGCTTCGACGCGGCCGAGGTGCCGCCGCGGACCTGGAACGACATCGCGAATCTGCCGCGGCATCACAACGTCTTCGTGGCCGAGGCCGATCACGAGGTCGCCGGCTACCTCGCGTGGCGGGACGAGTCGCCGGGCGTCGCGTACCTCGAAGAGCTCTCGGTGCACCCGCAGTTCCAGCGCTTCGGCGTGGGGACGCGGCTGCTCCAGAAGTTCGAGGAGGACGCGCTGGGCTGTGGGCTGAATGACGCGATCGCGCGGATGTTCGAGAAAGCCACGTGGGCGCAGGGGTTCTACGCGCACCATGGCTACACGCAGCTCGGGGAGCAGGCGTCGCGGAAGGTGCTCGCGTGGCGCGAGGAACGTTCGGGCGGGCGTCCGCTGACGAGGCCTGGCGAGGTCCTGATCTGGAAGTCGTTCCGGGCACAGTGACGTCCGGCCGGTAGGTCGGGACGGCGGAGCACGAGGGGCGGGCGGGGGCGCGGTGCGCGTCGAGGGGAGACGTGTGTCTTCCGGATGAGGCCGACGGACCGGGGACGAGGTCGAACTCGGGGCGCTCGGCCAGGGTCCGGGTTGGTCCGCGTCGGTTCCGCGAGCGTGTCCGTCGCCATGTCCGGCGGGGCGTCCACATCTGCTCTGAGGCGGATCGCGCGAGTTGACATAATGTATCTTATGCGAAATGTAAACGGACCCGGAGGAAGGGGATCCGAGCCGAAAACAGGCCTGAAACCAGGAGTTCCTCGGGTTCGTTTGGACACACGGCGGCCGCGCGACGCGCGCGCACACCTCGGCCTCACGTCCGGTCGCCACGGCCGTCGCCTTCTGTCCCCGCCGTTCCACGCTCCGGCGGCGGCGTCCCCCCGGACGCCTCTCCGCCCCGGTCTCGTCAGCCGCCCTTGCCGCCGAGCCAGCTCATCGTCGTGTCGGCCGGCGCCGGCGCCGGCGGCGTGACCAGCACGCTGAGGAACGAACCGCCGTTGCCCACCACGAACGCCCGCACCCCGAACGCCGCCGGGGTCATCGCGAAGCTGCCGCCCGGCAGGATTCCGTCGATGAGCCCACCCGTCACGGGCGAAAACAGGAACAAGCCGTACCGCGTCGTCCCCACGAGCAGCGCGCCCGCCACCGGGACCGGCGCCGTGATCCCGCCCTCCGGCAGGTTCCGCCGCCAGAGCGTCCGCCCGTCATTCGGATCGAGCGCCCAAAGTCCGGTGATCCCGCTCGCAGCGAACAGGATCCGCTGCCCCGGGACCGACGGAAGCGGCCCCGTCCGCGGCGCGTGCGCCGGCTGCTCCCACAAAACGAGCTCCGTCACCCCGACGGCCTTCTCGTTCACCCACGCCCGCGTGCCGTTCTCCGCGTCGAGCGCGTACACGCCGCCCGCGTAGCTGCCCACGAACACGACCTCACCCGAGGTGATCCGTGCCACCAGCGGTGTCGTGTCCACGTCCAGATAACGCGGCGTATCACCGCCGGCCTGCTGCTCCGCCTCGGCCGCGAGATCCACGGCCGGCCACTGCTCCGAACCGTCTTCGAGGTCGTACGCGAGCACCACGCCGTCCGAGTACGCCGTGTAAACCTTGTCCCGCCCGAGCGCCGGCCCCGCGTACCCGGCGGACTCCATGCCGAACGCCGGCGTCCGGTGCTGGTGCCACTTGAGCGCCCCGGTCGCCGCGTTCATCGCGATCAGCGTGTCGTTCGCGTTGGTGACATAGACTACGCCGTTCCGCAGCACCGGCTTCCGGCCCACCTCGGCGTTCGTCGCGAACCGCCAGAGCATGCGGCCGTTCGTCGCGTTCACCTTGTAAACTGCGCCGTCGTTCGAGCCGAAGTAGACGACGTCCTCATCGGCGTCGAAGAGCGGCTCGCTCTGCACCGGCCCCATCGTCTCGAAGCGCCAGATCGTCGAGCCGTCCTCGACGCGGAGCGCGTACAGGCCGTTGTCGCTCGACGGGACGAAGACGCGCCGGCCGGCGACGTCGATCGCGGGCTGGCCGCGCTCGTAGACCTCGGCTTGCTGGCGCGACTCGGCCGTCAGCGGCCTTCGGTACGTGATCGAGAGCGTGCCGCCCGGGTGGTGCAGCCACGTCGGGACCTGCGGTGTCGCCGGGATGCTCAGGCTCTCGCAGCCGAAGAGCGGGAGCGCGAGGGCCGCGACGGCCGCGAGAACGCCACGCGAGATCGCGACGGGAGCCCTCACGCTTCGCTCGATCACGGCGTCCCGCCCTGCTGCTGGGCCGCCTTCTTCTGGGCCTCCTCGACCATGCGCCGCGCCTTCTCCTGGATGTCGGCGGGCAAAGGCGCCCCCGCGCCGCCCCCGAACGCCGGCTGTTGCGCGGCTGCGGCGGCCGGATCGATCTGGACCATGAGATCGTGCACCGCGCCCTTGAGGTACTCGAGCGGCTCGGGCTCCTTGCTCGGGAGCGCGAGCTTCTCGTCGAGCGGCTTCAGGACCTCCTTCGCCTTGTCCTTGTTGCCCTTGGCGAAGAGGACACGCGCCTCGTGATAGGTCGCGAGGTCCTTGTATCCCTTGACGTCGATGCCCGCGAGCTCCTTGAAGCTCGCCATCGCACCGTCGAGATCTCCTTTGCCTTCCTTGGCGTATCCGATGCCCTCGGTGGCGCGCCCCTTCACGTCCGGATCCGCGGCCGCGAGCGGCGACGAAAGCACGGACGCGTAGGCCTCGAGCGCCTTGTCCCAGTCGCGTTTTTCGAGGTACGTGCCGCCCTGGCCGAGCCGCGCGAGCAGCGCCGCGCCCGTGCCGGCGTGCTTGTCGATGACCTTGCCGTACGCGTCGAGCGCAGCCTGCGCCTTGTCGGCTTCGTTCTTGAAGACGCGCGTCGGGTCGATCTCTTTCTGATCGTCGGGGCGCTTGTCCTCTTCCATCACGAGACCGCGATTCGCAGCGACGCCCGTAAAGAGATCCGACGAGGCATCCCCGAGCTTCTTGTCGGAGCGCGATGACCAGAAGGCATATCCGCCCGCGCCGACGATCGCCGCGAGGACCACCCACTGGAGGACCCCGACGTTCGCCTTGAGCCACTTCGTGACGGCGGAGGCGCTTCGCGCGAGCGCGTCGTCGACCATCTCGCCCGCGTCGAGCGAGCTCGCGACCGGGCGGCGCTCGGCCGCGTCCGCCTGCTCGCGGCGCCGCTTCAGCAACTCCTTGGCGCGCGCGTTCTTGTCGCGAGGCAGGGCCGCGTCGTCCTCCGCAGCCGCCGTACCGCCGACGCGCTTCTTGCGCCGCGCGAGCGCATCCTCGCGCCTGCGTGCCGCGCGGTTCGGCTTCGCGGCCTCTTCTTCCTTCTCGCCCTCGTCGGGCTCCGCGGCCGCATCGCCGCCTTCGATCGAGGCGTCCTCTTCCCCCGCGACGCCGAGCGCTGCGGCGACACGCTGCGCGGCTTCATCCTCGGACTCCGACGCATGAGCCTTCGAAGGCTCGTCGTCCCCCGAGGTCTCCGCCTCGCGCGCGTCCTCGTCCTCGCGCTTCGCGCGGCCCTCTTCCGACTGCTTGTCCTCTCGCGACACGCTCGGGACTCTAGCCGCGCCGCCCCCGGCGTCAATCGGCCTCATCGCGGTTTCCGCGGGACTTCCGTGGTCGTCCGGGGGCCACGCGCGGCGCCTCCGTCCCCTGCCCGTTCGTGACAAAAGTCACGGATTTTGCGGAGGATCCCCGTCGGATGAGCCCTCCCCGCCCTCCTCGGGCGTCCACGGCTCGGGCGGCGGCGGAGGCAGCTCGGCGACGAGCGGGACGACCGCGCAGGCCGAGAGCTCCACGTTCTGCGTCGCGTAGACGACGAACTCGCCGTGCTGACCGGGGCGCACCTTCACCGCCGCGGGCAGCGGCGCGAAGACCTCTTGTGGCTTGTCGCCCGGCGGCACGTAAAGCGTCGCCGCGGTGCGCGCATCGAGCTCGGGCGCGCGCTTGGGAACGAGGCCGCCCGTCTCGCGATCGCCGCTGCTCACGAGCCGGCGCGTCCCCACCCCGAAGCGGATCTCGCCGGGCCGGTCGTCGTTCGAACGCGCGCGGCAGAGGACGCGCAGCGCGTCGCCGCCGCCCTCGGACTTCGGCACGACCATACCGACCGCGACGCCACTCCGCGCGAACCGCCGGAGTTTTTCGAGGTCGCGCTCCCGCGGCCCCCCGACGAGCTCGAGCACGTCCGCCTGGAGCGCGATCCGCAGGCCGTTCGGCAACGGATCCGGCACGCCGAGCAGCCGGATGAGCGGGGCGCGGAGCTCGGGGCCGGCGCCGAGCGTGACGAGCGCCTCGGAGAGCGCGACACGCGCGTGCTGGTAGCGCTCGGTCGCGAGGTGCTCGGCGAGCGCGGGGCGGGCCGCGTCCTGGCCGATCGCAGCGAGCGCCTCGGCCACATGCGGCCGCAGGCGGACGTCGTCGAGCGCCGTGATGAGCACGGGGAGCGCGGACTTGGCGCGGATCTTCGCGAGCGCCGCGACGATCTCCTTCGCCCGTTCGAATGGGATCACCTCGCGCTTCTGTGCGCGCTTGCCGTACGCCTCGCGGAACCATGCCACGAGATCGTCCTCGCCGCGGCCGTCTCCGCCCTCGGCGAGCGCGAGCGCCGCGAGGCGCCGCCACCGGGGATCCCGATCTTCGAGCAGCTCACGCGTACGCGGCGCACCCTCACCGAGCCTCGTCAGCGTGAGCGCCGACCAGCGCCGCACCTCGTCGTCCTCGTCCCGCACGAGCGCGAGCCGCATCGTCGGCGAGACCTCGGGCCGTTGGAGCTCAAACAGAACCTCGGCGGCCTTGCGCCGGATGAGCACGTCCGCGTCGTCGAGCAACGCGGCCACGTCGAGCGCTGCGTCCGCATCCCCCGCGATCCCGCGCCGGAGCGCCTCGGGCCAACCCTTGCCCTCGCTGCGCAGCCCTGCGATCTCGTACCGCCCGTGCGAGGCCTCCACGCCGCGGAGCTCTGTGCGCATGTCGGCCATGTCGGCGGCGCGCGCGCCCGAGAGATCCCGCGTCTGCGTCGGATCCCGCTCCACGTCGTAGAGCGCGCACGCGCCAATCCTTCGAGCACAAACGAGCCGGAGGGACCCACGCGCCAGCATGGTCATCGTCTCCGTCTCGGCGAACGCGAAGCCGCGCGCGTCCTCCGGGCTCGTGGCCGTGCCCACGAGCGCGCGCCCGAGATCCGCGCCGCGCACGCGCGCCGGCCGCGGGATGTCGAGCCCCGAGAGCACCGTCGGCAGCAGATCGACGAGCTGCACGGGAGCCGACACGCGCCGCGGCGCAAGGAGCCCCGGCGCATGCACCACGAGCGGCACGCGGACCTGCTCCTCGTAGACCGTGGTGCCGTGGTAGCGGCCGCCGTGATCCTGGAACTCCTCGCCGTGATCGGCGCTCACGATCACCACCGCGCCCGGCCTTCGCGCGCGCACCGCAGCGAGGAGCGAGCCGAGGCCCGCGTCCGCCGCGGCGATCTCCGCATCGTAGCGATCGATGTCGCGATCGCCGAAGTCGTGCTCGGGGTGCGTCTCGTAAGGCTCGTGCGGCTCGAAGAGGTGCACCCACAAGAAGACGCGGGCGTCCTTGTCGACGCCGTCGAGGTACGACTCGACCTGCTTGGCGCGGCGATCGGCGCTCGCGAACTCGACCTTGCGGTACTCGAAGTCGAGCCCACGCTCGCGGATCGCGCCGAAGCGCTCGGCGTCGATGAAAAAGACCGCCGGCGGGAAGAAGGCCGCGGTCTTGTAGCCGTAACGGCGGAGCTGCCCGGCCCACGTCTCGGAGTCGGCGCCGAGCCCCTGCAGCACGAGCGGGCGGATGTACTTGCCCGTCATCAGCGAGGTGACGGCGTACGAGGTGTGCGGCGTCGGCGTGTAGGCCCGCTCGAAGACCACACCCTCGGCCGCGAGCGCATCGATCGTCGGCGTGGTTTTTCGCCCGTAGCCGTAGGCACCGACGTGATCGGCGCGCAGCGCGTCGATCGTGACGAGCACGATGTCGCGGCCCGCGAGATCCACCGCGCGCCCCGCCTGCCCCTGGTTCATGACGAGCGGCGCGTCGTCGAGCGGCGGCGGCGGCGAGAGCGCGGCCGCGATCTCCACGGCATTCGCGAGCACCGGCGCGCGCGTCAGGTACACGAGCCGCACGTTGTCCGCGGGCGCGAGACGCTCCGCCGCCGAGGGCGAAGCCGCTGCGGACAAAGCGAACAAGCCGAGCGCGAGCGCCGCGCGCGCGAGCTTCATGCCGACCGGCGCGATCGGCCCTTCGGGATCGTCCGTGCTCCCGGGTCGCGTTCGCCGCGGCGCGTCCCACGCGACGGTGGCGAACGGTGCGACGAGGAGCGCGAGGAGCGCGAGGCCACGATGGAACGCCGGATACAGCCGCGGCAGGACGAGCAGGTTGACGAGCTCGATCGCGAAGAGCAGCGCGATCACGCCGAGAAAGACACCCAAGCTGAACGTGCGTCGCGGCTTCGGCGCGAGCGCCCGCGCCACGAGCGGCCCGATCACGAACACGCCGGCGAACGCGACGGCGGCGACGATCCCCACGAACGGCGCGCGGAGAGACCCGGACAGGAGGCGCCCCGTGGACACGCCGAACGCCACGGCACCGGCGAAACCTGCCGCGGCGAGCGCAAACCCGACCCTGCCCCAGCGTCCTTCCGCGTGACGCGCGAGCTCGACGATAACCCCGCCGATCGCCGCGATCGGCGCGGCCGCCGCAAACGCGATCGGCCACAGCTTTCCGAGCGCGAGCGTGAGCTCGTGCAGCCCGACGAGCTCACGCCGGAAGACAATGCCGATGACGACGAGCTCGATCAGCAGGAACACGCCGATCGCGAGATAGCCGTCGGCGATCCGCCATCCGAGTGGAAGATCCCGCGTCCGCGCGCGCGTCCGCGCCACGCTCGCGCCGTCCCGGTCCGGCTTGGGCGCCGAGACCGCGAGCCGACCCTTCGCGCGGCTCGGTCGAGGCGCGGCGGGCGGGACGTGTGCGCCCTCCCCGCCGCGGTTCGTCATGCGTAGATGATCTCGAGGATCTCGTAGGTGCGCGGCCCGGCCGGCATGACGACGCGGACCTCCTCGCCGACCTCACGGCCGATGAGCGCGCGCGCGAGCGGCGAGGACACCGAGATGCGGTTCTGCTTGATGTCCGCTTCTTCGGGACCGACGATTTGGTAGACGACTTCCTCGTCCGAATCGACGTTCATGAGCTTCACGCGGGCGCCGAACTGGATCTTGCTGCCGCTCAGCTTGCTCGGGTCGATGACCTCTGCGCGGCTCAGCGTTTGCTCGATGAACGTGATGCGCGCGACGATGAGCCCCTGACGTTCCTTCGCGGCGTGGTACTCGGCGTTCTCCGACAGGTCGCCGTGATCGCGGGCCACGCTGATGTCCTTGACCACCTGCGGGAGCTCGATCTTCTTGAGCCGCTCGAGCTCCTCGCGCAGCCGAGCTTGCCCTTCGGGCGTCATGGGCACCTTTTCAGACATCGCAACACCTCGAAAACGACGCTCGGACACGCCGAGCCGAACCTTCGATCCCCTTTAGCATGTTCACGCCGAAGCCGCGCCCACCCCGTCAGCTCGGGCCACGCCAGCGTACGATCCGCCGCGGCATCGGCCTGCCGGCGTCACGTGCCGCGCGCAGGGCCGCCTTGACCAACGCCGCGCCCGCTTTCTCCAGGCCCGCGACGTCCACCCCGACGGCTGCGCCCTCGATCCGCGCCGCCACGTTCGCGCGGCCTTCCGCGCCGCCCTCGCCCGCTTGCTCGACGCGAATTTCGAGCGGCAAGTCCACGTCGGGCAAGTGCGCGAACCCGCGGTAGGTCACGCCCGCCCCTTCCTCCTCGCCCTCGCCGCGCACGAGCGCGTACCGCACGCCCGCCGTGGGGCGCCTCTGCGACGCGTCCATTCGAACTAGGTTCCCTGCTTGCCCGCTTTTTGCGCGTCGAGCTCCGCGAGGAACCGCTTCGCCGTCACGGCGAAGGGCCCGCCGTACTCGTCGAGCACCTTCTGGAAGACGGCGCGCGCGTCGTCGGGTTTGTCCATTCGCATCAACGTCTCGCCCTTGAGCACGAGCGCCTCGGGTTCGAGCGTCGAGCCGGGGAAGAGCTTCAGCGCGTGATCGATCCGCGCGATCGTCGCCGGGTAGATGTCCTGCCGCAGGTAGAAGCGCGCCACGTAGAGCTCGTGCCGCATGAGCCGGCCTTGCACGGCCTGGTGCATCTTGCGCACGTCCTCCGCGTAGCGGCTGCGCGGGTTGTCGCGCAGGAACGCGCCGAGCTCGCGGTAGGCCTCGAGCGCCGTGCCTTGATCACGCTCTTCCTGCGGCGGAAGGAGGAATGTGTCGTCGATGTCGCGGAAGAGCGATTTCGCGATGCGGTAGCGCGCGTACTCGACGTCGCGATCCGTGCGGTGGTTCTGGATGAACTCGCGGTAGGCCGAGACGGCGTCCGCGTACTTCTCCTGCTCGAACTCGACGTCGGCGATGCGCAGCTCCGCGAGCGTCGCGTAGCGGCTGTACGGGAAGAGCTTGCGCACCTCGGCGAACAGGGCGCGCGCGTCTTCCCACGACTTGCTGCGGTAGGAGCGCATCGCCTCCTCGTAGGCGGCGCGCGCGTCGTCCGTGTAGGTGAGGGTCGCCTTGCGCCCGTCGCCGACCTGGATATCGCAGCCCGCCGCCGCGAGGAGAAGAAGGGGGACGACGAAGCCGAGCGCTCGGGCGAACCGCGCCGAGGGCCTCGAAGACGTCGAACCGCAGACCTTGCCCATCCCGCGCTCCGTAGCCCTTCCTCGGCCGGCGCGCCAGTGCTTCCTGCCCCGCCGGGAGGCAGGTATGGATACGTGCGGCATGGAAAGCTCGTTCGTAACGCCCCAGGCGGCCCCCGGCGAGGCCCTGGGGGCCGCCGTCGCCCCCACGGTCCTCGTCGTCGATGACGAGCGCAACATCCGTCGCACCCTGGATCTCGTCCTGCGCGGCGAAGGCTACGAGGTCATCGAGGCCGAGAGCGGCGAACAAGCGCTCGAGATCCTCGCCAACGGCGGCAGGCCCGTCGATCTCGCGATCATCGACCTCTTGCTCCCTGGCATGGGCGGTCTCGAACTGCTCGAGCGCATCCGCCGCGACGAGGCCACGCGCAGTCTGCCGGTCGTCGCGATCAGCGGCCACGCGACGGTCCACGACGCGGTGAAGGCCATCAAGCTCGGCGCGGGCGACTTTTTCGAAAAACCCGTGAGCCGCGAGCGCGTGCTCGTCAGCGTGAAGAACGCGCTCTACTCGTCGGAGCTCGCGCGCAAGGTGCGGGATCTCGAGGCGGAGCTGCTCGCGCGGTACGAGATGATCGGCCGCGCGCCGGTCATGCAGAAGCTCTACAAGGAGATCGATCGCGTCGCGCCCACGAAGGCGAGCGTGCTCATCACGGGCGAGAGCGGCACGGGCAAGGAGCTCGTGAGCCGCGCGATCCACCGCCTGTCGCCGCGCATCGCAGGACCGTTTGTCAAAGTGAACTGCGCGGCGATCCCGCGCGAGCTCATCGAGAGCGAGCTCTTCGGCCACGAGCGCGGCGCCTTCACGGGCGCCCAGTCCCGCAAGCGTGGCTTCTTCGAGCAAGCGCACGGCGGCACGTTGTTCCTCGACGAGATCGGCGACATGGAGCCCTCGGCGCAGGCGAAGGTGCTGCGCGCCCTTCAATCCGGCGAGATCAGCCGGCTCGGCAGCGAGCGGACCCTGCAGGTCGACGTGCGCGTGCTCGCGGCGACGAACAAAGACCTCAGCCGCGAGGTCTCCGCTAGCCGTTTCCGCGAGGATCTCTTCTTCCGCCTCGCGGTCTTCCCCATCCGCGTCCCTTCGCTCCGCGAGCGTATGGAGGACATCCGCCCGCTCGCCGACGCCTTCATGGCCTCGTTCTGCAAAGAGAACGGGCTCAAGACGAAGCGCATGGATCCGGCCGTCCACGTCGCGCTCGAACGCCGCAGCTTTCCGGGCAACGTGCGCGAGCTGAAGAACGTCATCGAGCGCGCGGCGATCCTCTCCGGCGACACCGTCACGATCGCCGACCTGCCCGAAGATCCCCACGCGAGCCCCTTCGACGACGACCTCCAAACGCCCGAGGCACCCGACGCGAGCGAGCCCATGCGCACGCCGCCGGGCCCGCTCCCGCCTTCGATCGAGGCCATCCCGCGCACCGAAGGCGGCCGCAGGCTCACGCTGCGCGAGTTCCGCGATCAGGCCGAGCGCCGCTACATCATCGAGGTCCTGCAGAGCCTCGACTGGAACATCTCGCGCGCCGCGATCGTCCTCGGCGTCGAGCGCACGAACCTGCACAAGAAGATCCGCGCCTACGACATCCGTCGGGGTTAGTGGGAGGGCGCGAGCGGCGCGATGATGTCCGCGACGCTCTTCGCGAGCAGCGGCGCCCCTGCCCCGCTCCGCGTCGACGCCTCGCGCAGCACCGGCTCCGCGATGAAGATCGCGAACGACACGTAGTCGTAGAGCCACTGCGCGAGCATCGCCTCGGCTTGATCCGGGCCGACGAGCATCGCCACGTTCTCGATGATCTGCCCGTCGTCGAGCGTGCCGTCTGGCTTGGGCCCCGCGCGCATGAAGAGCGCGTCGTAGATGCCCGCGCCCGTCGCGAACGAGGCGAGGTGCTGCCGGACCTCGTCACCTCGTTTCACGGCGTCGACCTCGCGCATCACCATCGACATCGCCTCGTTGAAGAGCGCCACGATCGCGGCTGGCCCCGTGGGCCGCGGCGCGCGCACCGTCACGCAGCCCCCTTGCACGAGCTGGAAGATCTGCCGCGTGACCTCGAACTCCCCCTGCCCCACCGCGCGGCAGATGTCGGCCACGGAGCGCACCCCGTCGATCGCCTGGTAGATCTGCACGACGTCGCCTTCGGTCGGCGGAGGCCGATCGGGCACGCGATCGGGCACGTGCTCGGCGGACGGGATGCGCTCGCGGAAGTAGCGCATCTCGTCCATGCGCCGCACCGCTTCCATCAAGAGGCCGCTCACGGGCAGGTTCTGCCGCGACGTCAGCCGCGCTTCGTCGAAGCGATCGAGGAAGTAGAACATCCCGCTCTCGGCGCGCATCACCGCGTAGACGATCTCCTCGATCTGCCGGCCCATGAGCTGGAACAACGTCTCGCGCGAGATGTGCCCCATGCGCACCGCCATCTCGCCGAAGCGCACGTCGCCCGTCACGGCCCTCGCCACCTCTTGAAGCTGCTCCAGCGAGAGCGCGCCGTAGCGGTAGAGCATCTCGCCGAGCCGCTCTCCTTCGGCGCTCGAGAGCGCGCCGATCACCGCGCCGTGCTCGAAGAAGACGCTCCGGTTCGTCGCGCCGTCGTAGATCGCAAGCTCGCCGGTCCACGCGCTCTGGCCGACCATCGACACGATGTCGCAGAGCGCGCTCGCGCTCGTGATCTCGCCGCAGAGCCGCAAGCTCCCGGCCTCGACCCCTTCCGCGCGTCGCATCACGACCACGTGCGCAGGCGCCGGCATCAGTCGGAACGCGCCTTGTCGCGCGCGCATTCGCTGGCTTGCCAGCTTGCCGACTGGGTGCGCCGTACCCGTGCCGTCCACGCGCACGAGATCGTGGCCGTCCTCGCCCATCTGCTCGGTTTATAGCAGGACACGAGCGGGACATGCCCCGGCATTCCGCGGGGATGGCCATGCTACCGTGCTCCCCGTGACCGCCTCCCCCGACCCGATCGCCTCTCCCCAGGCGCTCTCGGCTGCCCTTGGCGCGGCGCGCTACCTCTGCGACCCGGCCACGGCCCTCTCCCTCTGGCTCGCCCTCCGCATGGAGCGCCCGCTCATGCTCGAAGGGCCCGCGGGGGTCGGCAAGACCGACCTCGCCCGCGCCGCCGCCCAGGCGCTCGGCCGTCCGCTCGTCCGCTTGCAGTGTTACGAGGGCCTCGACGAGGCCAAGGCCCTCTACGAGTGGGACTACGCCAAGCAGATGCTCTACACGCAGCTCCTCCGCGACGCGATCGCCGCGGAGACGCACGGCGCGTCGATCGCCGGAGCCGCGGAGATCGTGGCCCGGAGCGAGGCCTCGTTCTTCACCGAGCATTTCCTCCTCTCCCGCCCGCTGCTCGCCGCGCTCCGCAGCGACGCGCCCGTCGTCCTGCTCATCGACGAGGTCGATCGCGCCGATCCCGAGTTCGAGGCGTTCCTCCTCGAGATCCTCTCCGAACTGCAAGTCACCATCCCCGAACTCGGCACCTTCCGCGCCAAGCACCCGCCGCTCGTGCTCCTGACGACGAACGCCACGCGCGAGATGACCGAGGCGCTCCGCAGGCGATGCCTGCACGCCTTCCTCGATTACCCGTCCTCCTCGCGCGAGCTCGCGATCCTGGAGCTCGTCGTTCCTGGCATCGATCACACGCTCGCCGCGCACCTCGTCGCGTTCATCGGCGAGCTGCGCAAGATGGATCTCCGCAAGGCGCCCGCCGTGAGCGAGACGCTCGACTGGGCGCGCGCGCTCGTCCTGCTCGGCAAGAGCAAGCTCGATCCGGACCTCGCGCGTGACACGCTCGGCCTCTTGCTCAAGCACCAGGAAGACAAGGTCTCGGTCGAGCCGCGCCTCGACACGATGGTGAAAACGACGGCTTCGTCGCGTTAGCGCAGCTCCGCGACCTTCTCGCCGAAGAGTTTTTCCAGGCGCGCGAGCATCTCGTCGCTCGGCGTCACCGTGAGATCACGCCCGAGCGCGAGCACCGCCTCGGCGCCGTCGTCGAGCTGGATCAAGAGGTGCACCGGGCAGACGCCGCGGCTCGACGCCAGGACGTCCCGCAGCTTGCCGATGTGGTCCCGCGTCGCCTTCCGGGCCTGCACGCGGATGCGCACGCTCTTCGTCTCCGCGCGGATCGCGTCCGCGAGCGGCACGACCTCGTCGAGCATCAACGTCGGCTCGCGCGGCGCCGCTTGCTCGTCCTCGGCGCCCTCTTCCACCTGCGGAAAACTCACCTTGCCCGAGACGAGGACCGGCTCGTTTCCCTGCAGGATCGCTCCGTACGTCTCGATCTGCTTGTCGCGCACCTTCACCTCGACACGGCCGCTCGTGTCTTCGAGGTGGAAAAACGCGATCTTGCCGCCGCCGCCTTTGAAGATGCGCTCGCGGTAGCCCTCGACCATCCCGGCCACGCGCACCTTCGACCACGGATCCTTATGCGGAAGTGCGCTCGCCGCGATCACGTCGAAGCGACTGAGCTCTGTGCCGTACCGCTCGAGCGGATGCCCCGAGACGTAGAAGCCGAGCGACTGCTTCTCACGCACCAACATTTCGCGCAGATCCCACGGCTCGCACTGCGGGTACTCGTCGAGCTTCTGCTCGGCCGCGGGGGCCGCCTTCGCGAACAGGCTGAAGAGCGAGCCCTGACCACGCTCGCGATCCTTGCTCGCGCTCCTTGCACGTTCGAGCGCTTGATCGAGCGCGGCGAACGCGCGGGCCCGCGTGACACCGCGCGGCAGCAGCGTCGCGTCGAACGCCCCGGATTGTACGAGCGCTTCGAGTACACCCTTGTTCACGCGCCGCGCGTCGACGCGCTGGGCGAAGTCGAACAGATCGGCGAACGCGCCGCCCGATGTGCGCGCTTCGAGCACCGCCTCCAGCGCCGACTCGCCCACGCCGCGGATCGCGCCGAGGCCGAAGCGGATCTTCGGATCGTAGGGGTCGGCGTCCTTGATTTTGCTCGGCGCCTTTCGGCCAGCCTTTTTCGTGGCCTTGCCCGGCTCGCTGTAGACGACCGAGAAGTCGATGTTCGACTCGTTGATGTCGGGCGGGAGGATGTCGACGCCCCACGCGCGGCCCTCCGCGATGATCCGCACGACCTTCTCGATCTTGTCGCGATCCGCCGTCATCAACGCGCAGAGGAACTCCACCGGGTAATGACGCTTGAGGTACGCCGTCTGGTACGTGATGAGCGCGTACGCGGCCGAGTGGCTCTTGTTGAAGCCGTACCCCGCGAAGAACTCGAGCAGCCCGAAGATGGTATCGGCGTCCTTCTCGGACACGCCGTTCTTCAAGGAGCCCTCGACGAAGATGGACTTCTGCTTGGCCATCTCCTCGGGCTTCTTCTTGCCCATCGCGCGGCGGAGCAGGTCGGCGCCGCCGAGCGTGTAGCCGGCGAGCTGCTGCGCGATCTGCATGACCTGCTCCTGGTAGACGATGACGCCGTAGGTCGGCTTGAGCAGATCGTCGACAAGGTCGTGCATCTTCGCGATGGGCTTGCGCCCGTGCTTGCAGTCGACGAAGTCCTTCACCATGCCCGTGCCGAGCGGGCCGGGGCGGTAGAGCGCGACGGCGGCGACGATGTCCTCGAAGTTCGTCGGGCGCAGATCCTTGAAGAGCTGCTGCATGCCGCTCGATTCGAGCTGGAACACGCCCGTCGTCTCGCCCGACTGCAGGAGGTGGAACGTCTCCTCGTCGGTGAGCGAAATCGCGTTGATGTCGAACGCCTCGGCCGGTGACTTGCCCTTCTGATCGGGCCGCGCGCGAATCAGCCGCACCGCGATGTCGATCACGGTGAGCGTCTTCAGGCCGAGGAAGTCGAACTTGACGAGGCCCGCCTGCTCGACGTCGTCCTTGTAGTACTGCGTGACGAGCGCATCGCCGTTCCGGAAGCACGGCACGTGGTCCCAGAGCGGGCCCTCGCTGATCACGATGCCGGCCGCGTGCATGCCGGCGTGCCGCGTCAGCCCCTCGAGCTTCTGCGCCTGCGTGAGCAACTCGCGCACCGAGGGATCACTCTCCATGTGCGCCTTGAGCTTCGGCTCGATCTCGATCGACTCGGGGATCGTGTACGTCTGCCCCGGCCCCTTCTGCGGGATCAGGTTCGCGATCTTCTGCGCCTCGGCGGGCGGGAAGCTCATCGCGCGGGCGACGTCTTTGATGACGCTCTTCGCCTTGAGCTCGTGGAACGTCGCGATCTGCCCGACGCTCGTCTTGCCGTACTTCTCGGCGACGTACCGGATCACCTCGTCGCGCCGATCCATGCAGAAGTCGACGTCGAAGTCCGGCATGCTCACGCGCTCCGGGTTCAGGAAGCGCTCGAAGAGCAGGTTGTACGGGATCGGATCGAGATCCGTGATGCGCAGCGCGTACGCCACGAGCGAGCCCGCGCCGGAGCCGCGGCCCGGGCCCACCGGGATCCCCATCTCCTTCGCCTGCCGGATGAAGTCCCAGACGATCAGGAAGTAGCCGGGGAACTTCATCCCGATGATGACGTCGAGCTCCATGTCGAGGCGCTTGCGGTACGCCTCCTGGTCGACGGTCTTGCCCCCGCGGTGGAACTCCTCGAAGCGCTTCGTCAGCCCCTCGTGCGAGACGTGCCGGAAGTACGAGTTCGTATCGAACCCCTCCGGCAGCGCGAACGTCGGCAGCATCGGCTGGCCGAGCTTCAGCTTGAGCCCCGCGCATCGCTCGGCGATCTCCAGCGTGCTCTTGATGGCCTCCGGGTGGTCGCGGAAGACGTGCGTCATCTCGTCCGGCGACTTGAGGAACATCTCGAAGCTCTGGTGATGGGCTTCGAAAGCGTCCGCGTACGAGCGGTTCGCCGCGATGCACGACAGGTAGAGGTGCCCCTCGCCGTCGTCGCGGCTGCCGAAGTGCGCGTCGTTCGTCGCCACGATCGGCAGGCCGCGATCCCTCGCGAGGCGCGTGAGGATCCCGTTCAGCACCGGCTGCTCGACGAGCCCGTGATCCTGCAGCTCCACGTACAGGCTGCCCGGCTCGAACGTCTCCACGAGCCGATCCATCGCCGCGCGTCCTTCGTCCTCGCCCTGCTCGAGCACGCGCTGCGCGAGCACGCCGCCCATGCAGCCGGAGAGGCCGATCAGGCCCTTGTTGTTCTGCGCGATGAAGTCGAGCGGCACGCTCGGCGCGGCGCCGCTCGCGGGCGTCACGTGCCCCTCGGACACGATCCGAACGAGGCTCTTGTAGCCCTCGAGGTTCGACGCGAGCAGCACCAGGTGATCGACCGGCGCGTCGTCCGACTTGCCGCTCGGGGCATCGCTGCGCGCGGACCGAGGCCGCGCGACGTTCACCTCGCAGCCGAGGATGGCGCCTACCTGGGCGTCCTTGCACGCCTTGTAGAGCTGAATCGCGCCGAACATGTTGCCGTGATCGGTCAGCGCCACGGCGCGCATGCCGAGCGCCTTCGTCTTGCCGACGAGGTCCTTGATCTTGAGGGCCCCGTCGAGCAGCGAGTACTGCGAGTGGACGTGGAGATGAACGAACTCGGCTGCCACGATCGATCTTGCCTCGGCGTTTCTAGATGCTCGGGCGAGCTCGCTTCAGGATAGGCGCGCGTCATCGAAGAGGCGCGTGTTCGTGATGCTTGGCGTCACTCGTGAAGCTGCATCGTACGGCTGCACTCTGGTCGTGTACGAGGCGCCGCGCCCTGTGACGCTCTTGTGAAGCGACTGCGCCCTGGCTAGCATGCGCCACATCCACGGGCACTCGACGAGCTGCCGTGCGCTTGACGACCCGCGCTCGGGTCCGGGAAAGTGAGTCAGGTTTCTATGCTTCGCACCCGTCTTCTCTCCGCCGCGTTCGCGGCGACTTCGCTCGCGATTCTTGGCTGCGGCTCCGACACGGTCTCGGAGAAACCCCCGGTTCCGCCGCCCTCCGAGGATCCCGCGGGCCTCGCGCCGCCGGAAGAGCCCGCTGGTTTGTCCGCCTGTGAGGGGCCGGGCAAGGTGATGGCGATGAGCCAGATCTTCCTCGGCGACACGAAGCGCGATGGCACGCCCGATCCCACGGGCGGCTGGAAGGCCTACGGCTACGATCTCGACGGTCGTGCCTCGACGAAGTCGTCGGTCGGCCTGTGCAAGCCGCGCGCGGGCGGCTCGCCTGCGGCCGTGTATCCGGACGGCGAAGAGGGCCGGGACAACTCGTTCGGCAAGAACATCCTGCCGGTCATCCTCGGCCTCTCCTCCGACCTCAGCACGCAGGCGAACGAGGCGATCTCGGATGGCGAGTTCACGATCATGCTCGACATGTCGACGCTCGGCACGGCGTCGGACTGCAACGGCCTGTCGTCGAAGCTCTACGGCGGCGCGGATCTCGGCGCTCCGCCGAAGTGGGACGGCACCGACCAGTGGCCGCTCCTGCCCGAGCTCTTGAACAACGACATGGATCCGACCTCGGCGAAGATCGTCTTCCCGAAGAGCTACGTCGTGAAGGACACGTGGGTCTCGGGCACGAAGGGCACGGTCAAGCTCTCGCTCTCGATCAGCGGCTTCTCGATCACGCTCGACATCAACAGCGCGGTCATCACCGTGGACCTCGACGCGGATCGCAACGGCGGCACGAACGGCACGATCGCCGGCGTCATCGAGACCGAGGCGCTCATCGCGGAGATCACGAAGGTCGCGGCGGCGTTCGACGAGTCGTTCTGCGATCCGATGTCGCCGACGCTGCAGAGCATCCTGAACCAGATCCGCCAGGCGTCCGACATCATGAAGGACGGCACGCAGGATCCGGCCGTCGAGTGCAACGGCATCTCGATCGGCCTCGGCTTCAACGCCAAGGCCGTGCAGCTCGGACCGGTGGCGCCGAAGGGCGAGCCCCCGCCGGATCCCTGCGCCCCGATGCCGTGAAGGCTCGCGTCTGACGCGAGGGGCCGGCCCACCGCCCGGCCCCTCGTGGCCCGACGACGACGTCGAAAAGCAGAGGGCGCATCCGGCGCACGCCAGCGGGGGGAAAGGGCGTGTGGTTCGGCGGCGCCCTTTGGTTTGTCAGGGGGTTCGTGATGACGGGGGTGGCTGGTACGTCGGCGGCGAGAACGTGCCTGGGGTGAGCCGTTTGGCCCGCGAAAAACGTCGAGGGGCAGGAAGCACGACGCGTAAGGCGTCTGCGCGCTCTGACGTTGGGTGGGGGTACCAAGCGGCGAAAGAAAAACTCCAAACCGCTCTGAAGAAACCTGATAAAAGCGCGTCCAAGACCCCGTTCGGCTCGACGGCTGCCTGCACGCCGGTGAACCATGGCTTGGCCGCGGCCCGTGCTTCTCGGAGGAGATCAATCTCTATGCAAAAGTTCCTGGCTCCTGTTCTGTGCACCGTGCTGATGGTCGGCGCCCTCGGCGCGATGACTGGCTGCACGGCCTCTGCGTCCGTGGGTGGTGGTGCGGAGACGCCGCCGCCCCCGCCGCCGCCCCCGCCGCCGCCCCCGCCGCCCCCGCCGCCGCCCCCGGCCGCGGCGCCCGCGTCCGACCTCAAGATGGAGGGCAACAAGCTCCTCCTCCCCGGCGCCATCGTCTACAAGACGGGCAGCGCGGAGCTCGAGCCGGTCAGCTTCCCGATCCTCGATCAGGTCAAGTCGTACCTCGACTCGAAGCCGAACGTGACGTTGCTCCGCATCGAGGGGCATACGGACGCGGACGGCGACGCGGCGAAGAACCTCGACCTCTCCGCGCGGCGCGCCCAGTCGGCGGCGAAGTACCTCGTCGGCAAGGGCGTCGATTGCAAGCGCCTCATCGCGGTCGGGTTCGGCGTGACGAAGCCCGTCGCCGACAACAAGACGGCCGAGGGCAAGGCCCAGAACCGCCGCACCGACTTCATCAACGCGGCGATCAACGGCAAGCCCATCATGAAGATGCCGGTCGACGGCGGCGCGCCCAAGGTCCTCGACGCCTGCGCGCCCTGACGATCCCGCATCTCCCCTCGCCCGCGCTCCTGCCTTCCTGACGCCCTCCTTCTCGCCACCCGGGGTGAGGCGAAACCAGCCGCTGAAAAACGCTGGCCAACCCGCCCCGGGCCCATCATCCCTTCATGGCCATGCGCCCGTTCGTCCTCACGTCGCTGCTCCTCGCCTCATCGCTCGTCTTCGCGGCGGGGTGTGATCGCTCCTCGCGCGACGTGCGTGAGTGGAAGTCGACAGATCACGATCAGCCCCTCGGTCAACAACCCGGGCAGGTCGCCGCGCGTCCGCGCAGCTCCGCGGAGCAAGGCCCCGATCAGAGCCTCGTGGAGATCGCCTGGCAGCGCAACTGCGCGAGCTGTCACGGCCAGCGCGGCAAGGGCGACGGGCCGCAAGGGCCGATGATGCGCGCGCCGGATCTCACGCGATCGGACTGGCAGGCGCAGGTGACGGATGAGCAGGTGGCCGACGTGATCCGCAAGGGTCGCAACCGCATGCCGGCGTTCAGCAACCTGCCGGACCCGGTCATCGTGGGCCTCGTCGGCCGCATCCGCGCGAACCGCTCGCCTTGATCCACGCGCCCGTTTGACTTCGCCATTCCTGCTCGTCAGGTTGCGCCCGATGCAGCGGGACACGACGCCGGACGAGGAGACGCAGCCCGAGGCCGAGGGCTCGGCAAAGCCCCTGTTCGCGCCTTCGCCGCTCAGGCGACGGCTTTTGTCGTTGCTCCTGCTCGCGGGCGGAGGCGCGGCGTTCCTGTCGCTCGCGCCGCACTGGCCCAAGGAGCACACGGTCGATTTTCGTCTCGACGGCGAGATCGGCACGGTCGTCGGCTTCGACGTGACGTGGTCGCGCGCAGGCGCGGAGGCGGGCGCCGTCAGCGGCAGCTCGTTCCGCTTCGAGCCGGGTCGCGCGCCGAAAATCGTCCATACGACCGTGCACTTGCCGGATGGTTCGTATGCACTGGACATCCGTGTCGACCGCGCGGATCGCAGCGACTCGATCCAGCGCACGCTGACGCTCGGCGACGCCGAGAAGATCACCGTGCCGCTTCGCTGAGGCAGACAGCGTCCTTCAGGCATCACCTGCGTCCCCGGGGACACGGTTCGGCACCCTGGAGACGACCTGCAAAACCGACGTCAAGCCTACGAATTCGTTCGATGTTTCGCCGTTGATGCCCGTGAGGCTTCGTGCGGGAACGGAACGTGTGACGAATTCGCTTGATGCGGCGCCCCAGACACCGCTACTTCTTGGCCCGTTGGCTTGGGGTGTGGCAGCTTATCCTACATGCACTTATCTGTCGCTGATGAGCGCACTCTGTCGTTCTTGGACAGGGGCCGCGCCGCGGCGTCGGAGGGCGACCCGAGGGACGGGTCGCCTGCACTGATGGAGGACCGATGAAGATCACGCCCTGGTACCTGGCCGCTCTCGCTCCCTTCGCTGCGATCGGGTGCAGTGGTGCATATCTCGGGCACGCGGCCGTCGTCGTCCTGACGATCGGTATCTTCTTTGGCACGCTCTCGCTCGGCCGGACGCCGAACACGCCGCCGCCCGCGCCGCCGAACGCGCGTGCCTGAAACGCAGTCGATTCGGCGCTGTTAACCTCGGGTCATGACGTACGACACCGTCGGCTCCCTCAAGGGCCTCGACGAGTTCTCCTTGATGGATCTCGAGGCGGTGCGTCTCATCCTGCGAGGCGACTCCGTCGTCGACTGGCACAGGCTCCACGTTCGCGACGAGGAAGAGGCGCGCGTTCTCCTGCGAGCGCAGGAGTTCCGACCCGAAGAGCCCGCCGATCGCGCGCGGCTCGAAGCGATCAAGAACGAAGCGATCGCCTACCTACGTCGGCACTTCGAGTTCCCCATCCCCAAGCCCGTCGCCCGTTGCTCCGTGGAGGAGCTCCTGGTGCTCGCCTCGGGCAAGGGTCACAGGCAGCTCTGCGCCTGCACGATCCTGAAGGCGATGCACATCATCCATCACCTCGAGGGGCGCGAGCTGCTCTTCTCGATCCCGATGTCCGACCAGGATGTGTTTCACCTGGTGGAGGAGAAGGTCTATCGGATCGTGGGCGGGATGCTCGCGGCCGGCTTCCCCATCACGGAGTTCATCGGCGGGCGGAAGAACAAGGACTCGCTCTACACGAAGCTGCTCTCGAAGACCGACACGACGGCCGCAGCGATCTACGACAAGCTGCGGTTCCGGATCGTGACGCGAGAGGCAGACGACATCCTGCCGATCCTGCTTTACCTGTCGGAGCGGCTCTTCCCGTTCAACTACGTCGTGCCCGGGCAGAGCACGAACACGATCTTTCACTTCCGTAGTTATTGCGATCGTCACCCCTTCCTGCGAATGCTCCTTCGAGAGCTGCAAGCAGGCGTGGACGACGGTCTGACGCTCAGCAACAACACGTTCAGCGATCAGAGCTATCGCGTGATCCACTTCGTGGTGGATCTACCGGTGCGGCTGCCGCCCGAGATCATGGAGCTCGCGCCGCCAGCCGCGTGGGCACTCGGGCCGATCGTGTTCGTACTCTGCGAGTTCCAGCTCATCGACCGCGAAACGGAAGCAGCCAACGAGCTCGGAGACGCGAGCCACGCGAAGTACAAGGAACGCCAGAAGGTGGCCGTGATGCGTCGGCTGAAGCTCGGCGGTCGAGCGCCGACGCGCGTTCCGACGAAGCGGCCGCGCTGAAGAGTGAGCGTCGCGCCGGGGTTTCACCCCGGACCCCGACCAGGGGTTGTCCACCCCTGGACCCGGACCAGGCACGGCCTGGACCGAGGGCGACAGCGCGCAAGCGCGCTGTCGACAGGGATGAGGTCGTCGAGCGACGCGTCCGCGCTGCTGTCTTGGTAGGCGAGGTGGTGGAGGGTCTTGCCACGGGCCCGTCGTAGAAACCGCGCCTCGCGCGGTTTCTACGCCCTCGGTCCAGGCCGTGCCTGGTCCGGGGTGCCGGGGGCGGACAGCCCCCGGCTGGGGTTTGGGGCAACGCCCCAACCTCCCGCCAGGGGCTGCCAAAGCGCGATCAGGTACGGGTCTTGAGGCCTTCGCGATCGAGCACCACGATGCGGCGGCGGTCGACCTCGATGATGCCTTTGCGACGGAGCTCGCCCAGGGTGAGCGTGACGGTCTCGCGGGTGGAGCCGATCATGCTGGCCATCTCCTGGTGCGTGAAGGGCGCCGAGATCAGGACGCCGCGCGGGTCGGGGATGCCCCAGCGCTGGGCGGCCTTGAGCAAGAACTCGGCGAGACGCGCTTCCACGTTGCGGAAGAGCATCGAGGCGAGACGCTCTTCCGTCTCGGCGTTGCGCTCCACGAGCGCGCCGACCAGCGCGTTCGCGAAGGCCTGATCCGAGGACATGAGCCCACGGATCGTGGCAATCGGCACGACGAGCGCTTCCACGTCTTCCGTGGCGATCGCGCTCTCGCGGTGGTTCGGGACGCCGCCGAGCGCGGCCTCGCCGAGGAGGTCGCCCGCGCCGCGGTAGCCGAGCGAGAGCGTGTGCCCTTCGTTCAGCGCCCGGACCAGGCGGACGCGTCCGCTGCCGAGCATCACCACCGAGTTCGCGGGGTCGCCCTGGGTGACCAGCGGCCGCCCGCGCGTGACTCGCTGGATCGTTCCAGCGTCGGCCAGGAGGGTCTGCGACGCGGGCGAAGCCGCGCTACCGACCGCTCCACGCCGCAGAATCCGCCGCTTGCGTGCGTCCGGATCGAGCCCCCCGTCGTTGCCGACCGCGCCGGAACGAGCCGGGACGTTCGGTGCCATCGCATCCTTACCCATCATATCGAGACTGCTCCTCTAGGTGCGTTTTCGCCGTGCGGGCCCAGAAAAAGAACGCGGCTTGCGTTGACATCTCCGAAGTACGGCCCGTACCTTTCGGGGGCCGAAGCCCCAGCCGAAGAACCCAAGTCGGCGGGGATCCGGTGCCCCGCTCCCCTGAAGCTACGGATCGTTGGATGCGCCTCTTTAGCGGTAAAATTGCCCCTCTCAGCGAAGAAATCGTCAAAACCCTGGCGGACAACGGGGAGATCGAGTGTGAGGACCGAAAAGAGGTGGTCCGCGACCTGGAGTCCGTCTTTTCTCAGTACCTCGCGACCGAAAAGGAAGTGATGGACAAGTCGAAGGCCACGCTCGAGTCGCGTGGCCTGCCGCCCTCGGAACTCGGGCGGATCCGGAAGATCATCGCCGAGCAAAAAGGCATCAAGATCGGCGAAGACATCCTCGACTACTTGCTAGACCAGTGCATCGAGATGCTCATGCACTCGGGCAACGTCGACGAGGTCTACGGACAGGATCACGACCTCAGGCGTCGCATGCGGCCGGTGCTGAAGAAGTACCTCGCGGCCGACGACGAGCTCGACGCCGAGGTCCGGAACAAGATGAAGAACCTGCAGGAAGGGACTCGGACCTGGGAGGTCGAGTACCAGAAGATCAAGAACGAGATCCAGCGCCGCAAAGGGCTCGTTTGAGGGGAGAGTAGAGACCGATGGGCTGGATTCCGAAGGTCGAGCAGAAGCGCCACTTCTGCCACAAGTGCAAGAACGAGCTCGTCTTCGAGGTGAAGCTCCAGCGCGCCGACACGTGTCCCCACTGCGGCGTCGACATGCACTGCTGCAAGAACTGCGAGTACTGGGATCCGTCCGCGCACAACCAGTGCAAGGAGCGGATCGCCGAGTACATCCCGGATCGGGAGAAGTCGAACTTCTGCACGTTCTTCACGTTCAAGAACGGCGTCCCGGAAGATACGTCCGCGCAGATCGCCAAGTCGAAGGCCCGCCTCGACGATCTGTTCAAGAAGAAGTAGGCCGCGAGCGCCTGCGCCTTCGAGCATCGAATCGGGCATGTCCACGCCTCGTTACCTGGTCACCGGCGGCGCCGGCTTCATCGGCACCAACATCGTCGCGGCGCTCGTCGCGGCGGGCGAGCGCGTCCGCGTGCTCGACAACCTCGCCACGGGGATGTGGGAGAACCTCGACGGGATCTCCCCATCCTCCGCGGTCGAGCGCATCGAGGGCGACATCCGTGACCCCGAGGCCGTCGCCAAAGCTGCCGCGGGCGTCGAGGTCGTCTTCCACGAGGCGGCGCTCGGATCGGTGCCGCGCAGCGTCGAGGACCCGGTCACGAGCGATGCCGTCAACGTCGGCGGCACCGTCACCGTGCTCGACGTGTCGCGCCGCGTCGGCGTGCGTCGTGTCGTGTTCGCCGCGTCGTCCTCGGCCTACGGCGAGACGCCCGTCCTGCCGAAGCGCGAGGACATGCCGCCGATGCCGCTCTCGCCGTACGCCGTGACGAAGCTCGCGTGCGAGAGCTACTGCCGCGTCTTCTCGTCGATCTACGGCCTGGAGACGATGTGCCTGCGGTACTTCAACGTCTTCGGCCCGCACCAGACGCCCGAGGGGCCCTACGCCGCGGCGATCCCGCGCTTCGTCGATGCTGCGCTCGCGGGTCGGCCCATCCAGATCTTCGGCGACGGCGAGCAGACGCGTGATTTTTGCTTCGTCGACAATGCCGTGCGGGCGAACCTGCTCGCGGCCGCGTCGCCCCGGAAGCTCGCGGGCGAGGTCGTCAACATCGCGGGCGGACGGCGCGTGTCGCTGAACGCGCTTTGCGTCGAGATCGGCCGTGTCCTCGGCAGGGCGCTCGATGTCGAGCACGGCCCGGCCCGGCCCGGCGACGTGCGGCATTCGCTCGCGGACGTGAGCCTCGCGCGGGAAATCCTCGGGTACGAGCCTTCCGTGCGGTGGGAGGAGGGCATCGCGCCGACGGTCGCCTACCTCGAGGCGCTCCGGGCCGCAGGTCCGGCCGAGGCGGCCCGGCGGGCGGCCGAGCGGCGTGCACAAAGTATGCGGGAGAACGGCGTCAACACGGGTGCTGCAACCAACGTTGTTGCACTCTTTCGGTGAGCGACGTATCCGGCAGAGCCATGCGGAGCATGACGGGGTTCGGGATCGGCGAGGTGACCCTCGGGGAGGGCCGGGTGCTCGCCGAGATCCGCTCCGTCAACCAGCGCTTCCTCGACGTTCGAACGCGGCTGCCGCGGGAGCTCGCCGAGATCGCGCTCTTCGCCGAGCAGGTGGTGCGCGAGCGGCTGCGTCGCGGACGTGTCGAGCTCGTCGTGCGCACGGAGGGGCCGGTGCTGACGGCGGCGACGCTCGACGTGGCGCGCGCGCGCGCGGCGTTCCGGCAGCTCCTCGCGCTGCGTGACGAGCTCGCGCCGGGCGCGGAGCTGCCGCTCGCGCTGCTCTCGGCCGTGCCGGATCTGTTCATCCCGCCGGCGGGGCCTGAGCTCGCCGCGGTGCGCGACGCCGTTCGCCGCGCGATCGAGGCCGCGATCTCGGCGATGGACGCGATGTGCCGGGCGGAAGGCGAGGCGCTGCTCGCGGATCTCTCGGGGCGATGCCAGGCCCTGCGGCGCCTCATCGAAGCGATTGCTTCACAGGCGGACGGTCTGCGCGAGGCGGCGCAACGCCGGCTGCACGAGCGGCTCGAACGGTTGCTCGCCAGCGCGGAGCTCACGGTGGATCGGGGCAGGCTCGAGCTCGAGCTTGCGATCCTCGTCGACAAGAGTGACTTCACCGAGGAGCTCACGCGGCTGCGCAGCCACCTCGATCAGCTCGAAGGCGTGCTCGCGGCGAGCGGAGGCGAGCCTGTGGGGAGGCGGCTCGACTTCCTTCTGCAGGAAATGGTACGCGAGGCCAACACGCTCGGCGCGAAGGCCCAGGACGCCTCGGTCAGCCAGATCGTCGTCGGCATCAAGGTCGAGCTCGAGCGGCTCCGCGAGCAGGTGCAGAACGTCGAGTGACGCGGACACGCGCCAAGGCCCCAACACCCCAGCACGAGACCGATACGAATGGTGAGCGACTTCCTCCTCCTCATCGTCTCCTCCCCTTCCGGGGCCGGGAAGACGACGCTCTGCAACCGGCTGCGCGCGGAGTTTCCGGACCTGCGTTTTTCGGTCTCGCACACGACGCGCAAGCCACGCCCGAACGAGGTGGACGGGCGCGAGTACCACTTCATCGACAAGGACGCGTTCGATCGGATGATCGGCGAGCACGCCTTCGCCGAGTGGGCGCCCGTGCACGGCAACTCCTACGGCACGAGCGTCGCCGAGATCGAGATCGCGAAGCGTGAGGCGCGCGGCGTGCTCTTCGACATCGACTACCAGGGCGCGCGGCAGATCAAGGCGCGCATGCCCGAGGCCGCCTCCGTGTTCATCTTGCCGCCCTCGCTCGCCGAGCTCGAGCGCAGGCTGCGCGGCCGCGGCACGGAGGACGAGCCGACGACGCTGCGGCGCCTCCGGGCGGCGAAGGGCGAGATCGAGCACTACGGATTCTTCGACTACGTGATCGTGAACGACGACCTCGAGCGGGCGTACGATCAGCTCCGTGCGGTGGTGTTCGCCGAGCGCTGCCGTCGTGGTCGGCACGCGCTGCTCTGCGAGCAGATGCTCGCGGAGGGGAAAGTCGGGGCTTCCACATGAGCCACGTCCTCGGGGTGATCGGCGGCAGCGGTGTCTACGCGCTCGAGGATCTCGAAGACGTCGAGGAAGTCGACGTCGAGACGCCGTACGGGCCGCCGAGCGACGTCGTGTTTCGCGGCCGCGATCGCGACTCCGGGACCACGCTCCTGTTCTTGCCGCGCCATGGCCGTGGTCATCGGCTCTCGCCCACGGAGATCAACTACCGGGCGAACGTGTGCGCGTTGAAGAAGCTCGGCGCCACGCACCTCGTCAGCGTGAGCGCGGTGGGATCGATGCGCGAGGAGATCCCGCCTGGGGATCTCGTGGTCGTCGATCAGTTCATCGACCTCACGAAGCGCCGCACGAGCACGTTCTTCGAGGGCGGCGTCGTGGGGCACGTGGCGTTCGCGGATCCGGTCTGCCCGCACCTCTCGGTCGCGCTCGCGGACGCTGCTTCGCAGGCGCTCGCAGGCACGCAGAAGAAGCTCCACCGCGGCGGCACGTACGTCTGCATGGAGGGCCCGCAGTTCTCGACACGCGCGGAGAGCCTCCTCTATCGGAGCTGGGGCGTGCACGTGATCGGCATGACGGCGATGCCCGAGGCCAAGCTCGCGCGCGAGGCGGAGCTCCCCTACGCGCTGCTCGCGATGTCCACGGACTACGACTGCTGGCACGCGACCGAGGAGGCGGTGACCGTCGAGGCCGTGATCGCGGTGCTCCGGGAGAATGTGGCGTATGCGCGACGCGCGCTGCGTGGGCTCTCGTCGACGCTCCCCGATCCCAAGACGAGCCCGGCGCACGGCGCGCTCGCGAACGCGGTCATGACCCGACGTGACCTCGTACCCGAGCAGACGCGGGCGCGGCTGTCGTGGCTTTTGCCAGATCTCTCATGCTAGAAGGGGCCGCCGTGAGCACGTCCTCTCCGATTCTCATCGTTGGATCCATGGCCTTCGACGATCTCGACCTGCCCTCGGGCAAGGCGCGCGACGTCGTGGGCGGCTCGGCCACGTACGCGGCCATGACCGCGTCGGTCTTCGCGCCGGTGCGTGTCGTCGCCGTCGTCGGGGACGACTTCCCGGAGCACGTGCTCATCGCGATGCAGGCCCGCGGCATCGACACGCGCGGCATCGAGCGCGCGAATGGAAAGACGTTCCGCTGGGCGGGCCGGTACGATCAGGATCTCGTCCACCGCACCACGCTCGACACGCAGCTCAACGTCTTCGCCGACTTCCGCCCGCGCCTGCCTGACGCGTTCCGCGACACGCCGTTTCTCCTGCTCGGCAACATCCATCCGGGGCTCCAGCTCGACGTGCTGGAGCAGGTGCGCTCGCCGCGCCTCGTCGTGGCCGACACGATGAACTTCTGGATCACGGGCGAGCCCACGCTGCTCGCGTCGATGCTCAAACGCATCGACGTGCTCATCGTGAACGACGAGGAGGCGCGGCAGCTCTCGGGCATCCACAACATCCGGCGCGCGGCCCGCGACATCCTCGCGCGTGGCCCGAAGCGCCTCGTCATCAAGCGCGGCGAGCACGGCGCGCTCCTCTTCGACGAGGAGGGCGTGTTCGCGGCCCACGGCTTCCCGCTCGAAGATGAGGTGGATCCAACGGGCGCAGGCGACTCGTTCGCGGGCGGCTTCCTCGGCTACCTCGCGACGCAGCCCGAGGTCACGCCGCTCGCGCTCCGACGCGCGATGGTGCACGCGACGGCGACGGCGTCGTTTTGCGTCGAGGCGGTAGGCACCGGGAAGGTCGGGGTGCTCGTGCGCGACGAAGTCTCCGCGCGCGTCACCGAGATCCAGAAGCTCTACGAGTTCGGCGCCAGCACGATGTGATCCGCCCGCTCCGCCCCGCGCGGAGCGGCTGCTGTCCGTGATAGTCTCCGCGCTCCTTTTTGCGTGGAGGAAACACGGATGCGCTTTTCCAACGTGGCCGCGTCGCTCGCGGCCTTCGGGCTTTTGTCTCTCGGGGTCCTCGGCAGCGGCTGCGGCGATGATACGCCGCCCTCCCAGCCCCCTCCCTCGGGCGCGAACTGCGGGCTCACGGCCGAGTGCGTTTCGGCCGATCCCACGTGTATCGCGCTCGTGGACAACGCGGGCCAGACGGAGTTCGGCCTGCGCATGTCGCAGATCATCATCAGCAAGCCCGCGACGCTCGCGGCCGCGAGCTTCATCGGCAAGACGGTCGCGGGCGGCGTCGCGCTGGACGACACGAAGTGCAACCTGTCCGGTCAGGGCACGTTCTCGTGGTTGCTTCACTTCGACACGGCGACGAACACCGTCTGCACGGGCGGCGCGAAGCCCGTCGCGAACCCCGCGGACGGCTTTTCGTTTGTGAACGAAATGATCGGTGGTTTCAACATCACGCCGATCAAGTTCTCGAGTGACCTGTCCCAGGGCACGTTCGAGGTGACGGAGGGACAGGACATCATCGTCCCCGTGTACACGGCCGAGGGCGGCGCCCCCATCCTCTTGCCGCTCAAGAAGGCGCAGATCCTTGGCGGAAAGCTCTCGTCCAACAACAACTGCGTGGGCACCTACAACGCCGAGGGCCTCGATCCGCTGAACCTCTGCCGTCCGTTTCCCGAGGAGAACCAGTTCACGTTCGTCAACGCGGGCAAGATCGAGGGGTACATCACGCTCGAGGACGCGGACGCCGTCGAGGTCGATCTCGCGAAGAAGTCGCTCTGCGCGCTCCTCACGGGCAAGGACGACGCCGCGATGCCGATCGCGAAGTGCGTGCGCGATGCGAACGGAAAAATCGATTACAAGGGCGACTGGTGTGACGCGACGAATGCGGCAGCGGACGCGAGTTGCGCCGACGCGGTGCAGCTAGGCGCGGAGTTCGCGGCGAGCGCGGTGAAGATCAACGGCGGCTGTCCGCTCTGACGCGGGAACGTCCCGTCCGTCACGCTTGCGGCGTGCGCCGTAGGACGCGTACGATCGTGCAAATCCGGTGAAAAAACGGCCTCTGGCGTGTGCGAGAGGCCGCCATCGGTGGCGCTTTCGGAGGTCTTCGCCATGCCTCGCTTTCTAAGACATCTCATCGGGATCATGGTCGTGATCCTCATCGCCGGCTGTGCCGGCGGTGGTTGTTCGAGCGGATGCTCGGGCTGCGGCATGACGCCACTGCCCGGCGGCTTCGATCCCTCCGCGCGGATCGAGAACGCCGGCTCGGTGCGGCTCACGCAATCCGGCCTCACGTTCCTCGAGCAGAACCTCGGGCCGCTGGCCAAGACCCTGCTCGGCGGCAGCGGCGACGGCGGCATCGTCACGTTCCCCGTCCCCTCGACGAGCGGCTCCACCGCGGGCATCCAGTACGACGTTTGTCCGGGTGGACCCGACGAGAACGCGAACCCGCCGAAGTGCGTCGCGGAGATCGACGTCGGCAACGCGAAGCTCAACATCGACACGTCGACGCCGCACAACCTCAAGATCTCGGGTCCCTTGCCGATCCGGCTGCAGAACCTGCCGCTCGACATCGTCTACTTCTTCATCCCCGACAGCGCGAACGTGCGCCTGACGGGCAACGGCTGCACCACGCCGGCCGCGTTCGCCAACATCGACCTGAACGTCGACATCTCGATCGAGGTCGACACGAACGTGGCGCACTCGCGGCACGGCTACTCGCGCGTCAAGATCAACACGCTCGAGGTCAACAAGTCCCAGCTCGAGGACTCGATCGAGTTCTGCGGCGGCGGGTTCTCGAACGCCGTGCTCGGCGCGATGAAGGGCCTGGTCATCGATCTGCTCTACGACCAGCTCCTCGGCACGCTCGGGGAGCAGGTGGATGAGGCGCTCTGCCAGCAGGCGAACGCGGAGCTGAACCCCCCCTGCCCGCTCGGCACGAACGACGTGGGCGGCGTTTGTCGTTACGGAACGGCCGAGAGCGACGAGTGCGCCTCGATCATCCTCGGCACCGACGGCAACGTGGACCTCGGCCAGGCCCTCGCCAGCGTCTCGCCGGGCACGAAGGGCGGCCTCGACATCCTCTTCGCGGTCGGCGGCGCCGGCAAACGGACGGACAACAGCGGCTACGCGTGGGGTGATCTCGACCCGATCGCCGGCGGCGCGACGCTCGGCATGTACGGCGGCGCGGAGCCCACGCCGATCTCGCAGTGCGTGAAGTTCTCGGAGATGGGGCTGCCCACGGGCATCCCGGTCCCGGACGAGCTGCTCGGCAACACGGTCTCGAACTGGCCCGCGGGGCTCGACGGCCCGCACGTCGGGATCGCGCTCTCCGAGCGGTTCGCGAACTACGCGCTGAACGGCATGTACAACAGCGGCTTCCTCTGCCTCGGCATCTCGACCGAGACGGTGCCGCAGCTCGCCTCGGGCACGCTCGCGCTGCTCGCGAGCTCGCTCAAGGATCTCGGCCTCCAGCGCGAGCCGCAGCAGGTCGCGCTCGTCATCCGGCCGGGCCGCCCGCCGACGGCGACCTTCGGCAACGGCACGGACATCAACACGGATCCGCTCATCCGCGTGAAGCTCGAGCAAGCGTCGTTCGACTTCTACATCTGGTCGACGGACCGCTTCATCCGCTTCATGACGGCGACCTTCGATCTCGACGTCCCCGTGAACCTCACGGTTACGCCGGACGGCCTGCTCCCGGTCCTCGACAAGATCGGCGTGTCGAACGGCGTGGTCACGAACTCCGAGCTCCTCCGGGAGGATCCGGCGGTCATCGCGAGCGCGCTCCAGGGCCTCATCGGCAGCCTCGGCTCGCAGTTCCTCGGCGGGATCAACGCGATCGACATCGCGGGCGCGCTCGACTCCGTGGGCCTCACGCTCACGATCCCCGAGAGCGTGGAAGGTCAGGGTTCGGCCGGCCTGCGCAAGCTCGCGAAGGGCAGCGACAGCTACCTCGGCATCTTCGCGACGCTCGGCATCGGCCAGGCGATGCCCCTGGCCCCGAACCCGGGCTCCGGGGCGAAGGCCGATCCGATCGAGACGACGGCGCGCGTGATCGAGAAGAAGCTCGATCGCACGGGCTTCCGCCTCGGCACGGTGGACGAGGAGAACACGCCGGTCGTGGCGCTGCAGATGTCGTCGCCGAGCGATACGGGCGCCGTGCCCGTCGAGTACTCGTACCGCGTCGATCACGGCATGTGGAAGCCGTTCACCCGCGAGCGGAACATTGACGTGCGCGACGAGTGGCTGCGTCTGCAGGGCAAGCACACGGTGAGCGTGCGCTCGCGCGTCGTGGGCAAGCCCGAGACGCTCGACGAGACGCCGGCCGAGATCGAGGTCGTGATCGACGCCGAGCCGCCCGTGATCACGGTCGGTGAGGTGCAGGAAGGCAACCGCGTGTCCGTGAACGTCCGCGATCTCGTGGGCGGCGGCGGCGAGTCCCGCGTGCGCTACCGGCTCGACGGCGGCGCGTGGTCTCCGTGGAAGCCCGCCACCGAGCTCGGCGCGATCGACGTGGGCGAGGCGGCCGAGATCGACGTCGAGGCCGAGGACGCCGAGGGCAACGTGGCCGAGGCTTCGCAGGCGCTCATCCGTGGTCGCGCGCTCATCACGGGCGAGGGCTGCGGCTGCGCCGTCGTCGGCGACGATCGCACGCAGGGCAAGCCGATGTGGCTCGTGGGCCTCGCGCTGCTCGGCGCGGTGATCCGGTTCGGCCGTCGCCGTTCGCCGAAGGCCGCGGCTGCGAAGCCCGCGCCTGCGCCTGCGCCCGCGCGTCGTGCTGCGGCGCGCCGCACGATCCGCGCGCTCTCCGGGCTTGCGATCATCGGCACGGCGGGCTCGTTCGCGGGCTGCAGTTGCGGCGGCGACGACAGCGCGATCGGACAGTCGGGGTACACCTGCGTCGCGCCGACCTGCACGACGCTCGATCCCGGGCTCATCGGCGCGTACACGTCGGTCGCGGTCTCGGGCAAGACGGTCTGGATCGCCGGGTACGTCGAGGCGGACTGGGCGAACGAAAATAGCTGGGGTGATCTCGTCGTCGGCACGTGGAACGGCGAGAACGTCGGCTGGGCTGCGATCGACGGCGTCCCGGCCGAGCCCGCGGTCGATCCGGCGAAGTTCAACAAGAACGGCTTCCGGGGCGGCCAGATCGAGTCGGGCGACGACGTCGGCACGTGGACGAGCATCGCCACGGGCAGCGACGGAAGCCCTGCCGTCGCCTACTACGACCGGACGAACAAGGCCCTCAAGTTCGCCCAGCGCGTGGGCGGCGCCTGGAACGTCGTCACGGTCGAGCAGAAGGGGCAGGCGGACATCGGGCGGTACGCGAAGCTCGTGATGGCGGGCGACAAACCCACCATCGCGTACCTCTCGATCGAGCCTGGCAAGGACGGCGCGGTCTCGTCGAAGGTCCGCCTCGCGACGGCGACGACCGCGACGCCGACGGGCGCGGACTGGACGTTCGAGGACGTGGCCGTCGACGAGGCCACGCCCTGCCGCGCGTACAACTGCGCGCTCGGCGACGTGTGCGTGCAGGAGACGGGCCGATGCCACGAGAAGCTCACGGCCTGTGAGCCCAAGTGCGGCTCGGGCTCGGCGTGCGTGGACATCGGCGGCGCGACGCAGTGCTCGGACACGGTCGACGCCGCGAAGATCGACACCTACCCCGAGGCCGCGGGCGACTACATCTCGGTCGCGCTCGATCCCTCGGGGGGCCTCGGCGTCGCGTTCTACGATCGCATCCGGGGCAACCTCGTGATCGCCTCGAAGAACGCGGGCATGTGGCAGACGACGATCATCGACGGGCAAGCGGCCGACGGCACGGACACCGGCGACATGGGCATCGGCGCTTCGCTCTTCATCGACGAGAAGGGCGACTGGCACCTCTCCTACGTCGACGGTTTGTCCGAAGGCCTCCGCTACGCGCAGGTCACGAAGGGCGCGACCGTCAAGCTCACGGGCATCGTGGACGACGGCCTCACGGTCGACGGCACGAAGAAGTTCGACGACGGGCAACACCTCGTCGGCGACGACTCGTCGATTTACGTCGGTCCGAGCGGCGAGATTCACATCACCTACCAGGACGCGACCGCCGGCCAGCTCCGGTACGCCGTGGGGACGCCGACGGGCGATCAGATCACCTGGAAGGTGCGCGCCATCGAGCAGGAGGGCTTCGCCGGCGCGTTCTCGCGTCCGATCGAGGTCGACGGCAGGCTGGTGCTCGTCAACTGGTGGCGCCGCCTCGACGAGGCGGGGCCGCGCGGCGACGTCGCGCTCGTCTCGCCCTGACGCACGACGAGGGCGCGCGCTTCGGGGCGCGCCCTCCCGTTCAGCGCTTGGGGCTTCGGGTCGCCTACGGCGCCCTTCGCCCCAAACCTCTTCAACACTTGGGGCTTCGGGTCGCCAGCGGCGCCCTTCGCCCCAAACCTCTTCAACACTTGGGGCTTCGGGTCGCCTGCGGCGCCCTTCGCCCCAATCCCCTCCCCTACCCCGTCAGGCCGCGGCGATCTCCGCGGCCGTCTCCAGCAGCATCTCACGCGTCGCCGGGCCGTTCACCCGCGCGCGCTCGGCGGCGACGAGCTCGAGCAGCTCTTGCTTCGTGGCGACGCCGGAGTCGAGCAGCGCCCGCATGTACCCGTCGACCGCGCCCTGCGCCTTGGCGAGCTTCGTGTGGCTCGCGCCCGCGCTCTGCGCGCGGAGGGCCTCGTTCAACATCTGCTTGAGCTCCGCCAGCATCTCGCTCTTGCGTCGCATGAGACACCTCTCCCGATCCGGCAGGCTGCCGCCTCGGCCGCGCACCACGCGCTCAGCCTCTGGGGTCGGTCCTCGCCCACCCGGCCGCGCCACGCGCGCCGGATCGCCGGTACACGACGTCCCCTATCCGAGGCGCGCGCGTCGGGCCAAATTCTCGATCGTTTTTCCGAGAGGTGTCCGCGGAGCCGTCAGGACGAACTGCCCTGGAGCAGACGGCCGATGGCGCTGTCCGCGAGCGCGGGGTCGAGGCGGCCGAGCGCGACCGTCGGGCCCTTCTGCGGCACGAGCACCACCCGGCAGCGCCCGCGCGAGGCGGGCATCAGGTTCGTCAGGGCGAAGTCGATCGCGATGGAGACGGCCACGAGCAGCGCGCCCATCCCGAGCAGATCCGGCGAGCCCGCGCGCGCACCGTCGACGAAGAGCGAGACGCCGATGTAGCTGCCGATCGCCAGCGCGAAGAGGCCTGCGTACATCGCGAGCCGCGGATACCGCACCTCGCGGGCCACGCGCGTGAGCCCCTCGACCGGGAAGACCATCTCCCGCTCGCGCACCGTTCGTCCGAGCAGCTCCGTCTTCGCGAGCACCGTGATCGAGCGCGGCGAGACCCGCATCTCCGCGGGGCAACGGTACCGGAGCACGAAACGCCCGATCAGACGGGCGAGCGGAAGCACGAAGAGCAGCCCCGTCACGGCGAGCAGCACGAGCGCCAGAGGGCCCCGCGGCGGCGGGACGAGCTCGCCTGCGGCCGCGGCGGCGCCGGGGCTCCGCGCGTCCTGGAGGAGCGCGCGCACCACGGGATCACGCGCCTCGGCGGCGAGCGTCTTGGCCTCGCTCCGGGCCGCCGCCGACGTGCTCGCGCCGAGCGCCGCGGCCACCACGAGCGCTCCTGCGCGCCCCACGAGCGGCGCTGCGCCTTCGTCGGCTCTGCGTACGAGCGCCGCGGCTTCCCGCCAGAGCCCGTCTGCCTTCGGCCCGAGCGCGGCGTCTGCCGCGGAGAGCGCGTCGAGCGGCGTATGCGCGGCGACCCACGCGAGCGCCTCGATCACACGCCGCTCGGCTTCCACGCCTTCGGGCGGGGCGAGCGCGATGCCGCGGGCGAGCAGCGCGGAAAGGAGCGCGCGTGTCGCGGGCCCTGTGGGCTCGTTCGGGCTCCTTTCGAGCGCGGCGAGCACGTTGCCGAAGGGGGTCTCGGCGTCCTCGGTGGAGAGCCCGAGCCGGGCGGCGGCGTCGCGGGCTCCGTCGGGCAGCGAGGTCCTTCGCTCGTCGGCGCAGGCGAATGCGATGGCGTGGACGAGGCGGGCCAGATCGTCGCCGCGCGGATGACCGGCGAGCTCGGCGAGGACTTCGGGGATTGGGGCGGAGGGCGCCGTGAGGCGACCCGGAGCCCCAAGCGTCGACTTGGGCGTTTGGTCGGCGGGCATGGCAGGCGTGCTCTGTCGCGCGTCGCGCGCGGGTCGACTTAACCGAACGCGCGCGCCCTGGCTAGTCTTCCGGGCTCTTTCGAAGGCGCGGTCGTGGGGGCCATCGCGCGTCAGGGGGCAGTTTTCCCGCCCTCTTCCGCGGCTTTTGCTTGTTTCGCGAGCTGCTGCTCGACGGCGCTCATGATGTATTTGAGCTGCTTGTTCGTTACGTGCGTGGTGGCGCGGACCAGGTCCCCTTCGGCGACGAACGGCGTCGGCCCGAGCACCTCGAACCGGCCGAGGAAAGGAATCTCGACCTTCCGGAACCCCTCGACGATGGGCCCGAGCTCCCCGGCGTGCTTCTCGGCCAGGGATGCGTCCTTGTCCTGCGCCTCGAGCAGCACGTCCGCGCCGCCGTCGTCCGTGGGCGTCACGGAGAGCCGCATCCACTTGAACGTGTCGGGGATCTGGAACGGCAGGCCCGTGAACGCCCGGTGCGGCGTGACCATCGAGAGCGCGATCCCCACGCCGCTCGACTTGTTGAAGCCCTTCGTCGACTTCACCTTCGCGAGCTCGCCCTTCGCGTCGGCGGGCAACACCACGAGGATCCGTTTGCCCGGGACGAGCGCGAAGATGCGCTCGCCCTTGTCGGCCTTGGCGATCGCCGCGGGCACGGGCGTGTCGTCGAGCCAGTGGCCGGGCGGATGGCTGCGCTTCACGATGGCCTCGATCGCGGCGCGAATCTTCGGCTCGGGCACGTTGAAGTCCATCACCGCCACGACCTTGCGCGAGTCGCGGAACTGCGGGCCGGCGATGAGCAGATGGTCGAGATCGCGGATGGGATCGATGGGCGTGTCCTTGAAGAAGGACTGCCACTGCGGGATCCCCACGAGGATGCGGCTGAACCAGGTACCGAGCTCGTGCTTGCGGATCCTGTCGCCGGCGATGAGCACCTGCACGTTCGGGTTTTTCGAGGCGATATCCGCAGCCGAACCCGCGGCCGCGAGCGGATCCTTGAGCCTCGGGCCTCCCGCATCGGCGCCCGCGTCGGGCAGCTCGGCGACGGGCACCGGGGCGGCCGCATCCAAGCCCGCATCCAGCTCCACCTTCGCGACCGCCTCCACGTCCGCACCTGCGTCCGGCAGCTCCGCGACGGGCGCGCCTGCGTCGGGCGCCTGCGTGCCGCCATCCGTAGCGAGCGGCGCTGCATCGGCGGTCCCCGCGTCCTCCGGCCCTGCGTCGTTCAGGCCTGCGTCCTCGACGTCGGCGTCGGGGCCTGCGTCCGGCGCCTCGGCGTCCGGGCCTGCGTCGGCCGGCTCCGCCTTCTTCTTGGGCTTGATCTCGGCTTGCTTCGTGGGTTCGGCGGAAGGATCAGGCTCCGCGGCGGTGGGCTCGGGATCCGGCGCGGGCGCTCGGGTTTCTCCCGGCACGAGATCGAGATCGATGGGGATCACGACCTCGCCCTCCATGTCGACCATCTCGACCGGATCGCCGAAGAGCATTGAGAGCCAAGCGAACAGGCGCGTCGGGAGCAGCGGCAGATGCAGGAGGAGCGCGATCGTCAGGGCAACCACGAAGGCGCGTGGAGCGGCCGCACGAATGCGCGAGAGGGCCGTGGCCGGCGCTTCTTTCGTGTCTGTTCGGCCACGGGGCTGCGTCCGCTGCTCCACGGCCCCTACGGTAGCAGCGCCTCGCCGGGCGTCATCGGGCCGAGCGCTTCGTGGCACGTTCCTTTCAAGCGGCTTTCTCATCCCTTTTGCAGAGAACTGGATCGACGATGCAGGAACGGGTACGAAGACCCCCGAGCCCGTCTGGTCGGGAAGACGAGGCACTTTTTTCGGCGATGGGAAGCTCTCCAGTGGATCGGCCTCGGCGTGAACAAGATCGGCCCCGCGTGGCGATGAACTCCCGCGTGCCGGCGGGTCGCGAGCCTGCGCCCCCGCCTCCTCCCGAGGCGAAGGCGCCCTCCACGCTCGTGGCGAGTGCTCTCGGCTTCGCGGTGGCGGCGGGCCTCGCGAGCGCCGTCGCGTGGGCCAGCGGCTGCCATGGGGATGCGCCGCCCGGCGCGTCGGTCGACAAGCCCACGCGCACGACCCAGCTCCCCGCCCCTCCTCCCACGACGCCCCCGGCGCCGAAGGGCTCCGCGCGGGTCGCGACGGCGACGCCGGCCGACACCCGCGACGCGGGCGCCGACGCCGCCGAAGACGCGAGCCCTGCGGTCGCGGAGGCTGAGAAGCCGTACACCGGCCCGCTCCTCGGAGCGCTGGCGGTGCAGACGCCGGTGTATCCGACGATGGAGTCGAGCAAGAAGCGGCTCGGCTACATCCGGCTCGGCGGCAAGGTCCCGGTCGATCCGAACCCCACGAAGAACGCTTCGTGCCAGCAGGGTTGGTACCGCTTGCTCGACGGCGGCTACGTCTGCGGCAAGTACTCCACGACGGATCTCTCGAACCCCCAGGTTCGGATGGGGATTACGTCGCCGAACCTCGAAGAGGTGCTGCCGTACCGCTACGCCTACAACACGGCGCATGGCACGCCGCTCTACCGATCGGTCCCCTCGAAGGAGGACATGATCAAGTACGAGCCGTACCTCGAGATGGCGAAGAAGGCGCGCCGCAAGAAGAAGGCCGAAGAGGAGGCCGAGAGCGCGGCCAAGGACGAGGCGGCGAAGGATCAAACGGCGTCGGCTGCGGCCACACCTTCGGCGAGCACCTCGGCTGCGGCCGACACCACGGCGGTTCCGGCGGTCCAGGAAGGCGCTCCGAGCGCGCCTGCGCCGATGCCTTCGGCCGAGGTCGCGGCGATGCTCGACGCGGGGCCTGCGATCGAGGAGCCGGCGAAGCCTTGGTGGCAGCAGCTCGAGCCGGGCAAGCCCGTCAACGTCACGCTGAAGGAGCTCGAGTCCGAGGCGGACGGCACCGTCGCCAAGCGCATGGTGAAGGGCTTCTTCGTCGCGGTGGACAAGACGTTCTCGTGGAACAGCCGGACTTGGTACAAGACCACGGCGGGCCTCGTCGCGCCGAGCGACCGCATGTACATCGTGAAGCCTCCGGCCTCGCAGGGCATCGACGTCCCCGAGGGCGTGAAGCAGGTCGGCTTCATCCTCGCGACGAAGTCGTCGAAGTTCGAGATCGACGACGAGCAGAAGAACGTGAAGGTGAAGGGCCCGGCGCCTCGCTTCACCGCGGTCGGGCTCACGGGCGTCACGGCGACGGTGAAGTCGGTCGTGTACCGGCAGACCACCGAGGGCTGGTGGATGAAGGGCGTCGACGCCACGTACACCGAGCCGGGCTCGCCGCCGGCGGACCTCGCGCCGGGCGAGAAGTGGCTCGACGTGAACATCACGCGCAAGACGATCGTCGCGTTCGAGGGCGACAAGCCTGTGTACGCGGCGCTCGTGTCGCCGGGGCGCAAGTCGACGAACAAGGCGAAGGATCACTCGACGATCAAGGGCACGTTCCGGATCCGCGAGAAGCACATCGCGGTGACGATGGACGGTGACGGCACGGTCGCGGGCGACCTGCCGTACAGCATCGAGGACGTCCCCTACGTCGCGTACTTCGAGGGCTCGTACGCGCTGCATGGTGCTTTCTGGCACTCGAACTTCGGCCGCGAGATGAGCCACGGGTGCGTGAACCTCTCCCCGCTCGACGCGAAGAAGATCTTCTTCTGGAGCGAGCCTCGCCTCCCCCGCGGCTGGCACGCGGTCTGGTCCACGCCCGACAACCGCGGCACGCTCGTGGTCGTCCACGAGTAACCCTCCGGAAAACCAGAAACCCGGGCCTCCCCGGTCCACCTGGACGTATTCTGCCGAGCCAGCAGCCCCCCCGCCGGGTAGGCCCGAACGAAGCGAAGCGGAGTTGAGGGCCGGAGGGTGTGGGCCATCGAGCCCACACCCTCCTTAACAACTTGACTTGGGGCGGAGTGTCGAACAGTTGTTGAGGCCGTCATGGACCAGTTCTCGGCCCACCTCGATCGCGGGTGGGATCTCGTACAGCGTGGGGATACCCGCGGCGCCGAGGCTTCGGCGCGCCGAGCGCTGGAGCTCGATCCCAACTCTCCTGAGGCGCACAACCTCCTCGGGTACGTCGCGGCCCTCGAAGGGGACGGCGAGGAGGCGATCGAGAACTACCGGCAGGCCATCGCCCTCGACGACACGTACCTGGAGGCGATGCTCAACGCCGCCGAGGTCTACATTCACCCGCTCGGGGAGTACGACCAGGCGATCGAGATGTGCGACCAGGCGCTCGATCTCGCCGAGGTCGACGAGGAGATCATCGACGCGCTCCTCCTCAAGTTCGATGCCCTGCTCGCGAAGGGGGATACGGACGAGGCGGCGCGGGTCGTCGAGCGGATCCCGAGCGGGCCTTACGACAACCCGAATCACACCTTCCTCGTCGGGCGCGCGCTTTACGAGATCGGGCAGACGGAGCGGGCCGCGCGGCTCGTGGAAGAGGCGGCGATGAAGGATCCGCGGCACGTCGAGGCGTACTACTACCTCGGGCTCGTACGCGACGAGCGTGGTGACATGCGCGGCGCGACGCAGGCGTTTTTGCATGCGCGCGAGCTCGACATCGAGATGGGGCTGCCTCCGTGGGCGCCCGGCCGTGAGGCGTTTGCCGGGCTCGCGCAGAAGGCGATCGCCGGGCTGAATCCGGTCCTGCGCCGGTACGTCGACGCCGCCGATGTGTACGTCTCCGACGTCCCCGGCATGGAGCTCGTCGCCGAGGGCGTCGATCCGCGGGCGCTCGTCCTGCTCGATGGGCTCCTCTCCGACGATCTCTCCCGCGGCGGCCGCGCGGATGCGCCTTGTGCGCGGATCTTCGTGTATGCCATCAACGTCGCCCGGCTCGCGGGCAGCGTCGAGGGCATCGAGCGGGAGATCAGCTTGGCGCTCGAACGCGAGATCACCGCGACGTTCCTCGAGGCCGAGCAGGCCGAACGCCCCGAGAGCGAGCTCAACTGACGCGCGGGGATCGTTCGCCATGTGTGCCGCCCCCGAGAGGCCTGTGAGGCCCGTATCCGCCCGAAGGCGTGGCCGCTCGGTCGCGGGAGCGATTTATTACGGCATCATCGGCGCCACCTGCCTCGCGGGCACCATCCAGATCTCCGTCCAGGTGTTCTTCACGGACCACCCCCCTTCCCCGTACGGCGGTTGCCATGAGGGGCTCCGGGCCCTCGTCGGGTCCGTCGATCGGGCGCGGGCGGCGGCCCCCGGAACGGACGGCGAAGACGGGGCGATCGCGCGTTTCCGGGCGGCGCTCGAGCCCGAGTGGCAGTACTTCGACGGCGTCGCGACCACCTGCAAGGGGTCGGCGAAGGACGAGGGCGCTCTCGACGCCATCGAGCGGCTCCGCTATGCGGAGGAACATGCAGCGCGGCGGGAGGCTTCGGACCTGGCCCCGCTGCGGCGCCAGGTGCAGGAGATCGTGAACACCGATCTCGCCCAAGCCGGCGCACCCCCCAAAGGCCCCTGATATCCAGAGCGGCGACGAATGACAGACCAGAATCCCACCTCCCAGGGCGCGAACGCCTCCGAGGCTCGCACGAGTGATCCCACAGCGGCCGGCCAGGCGGCCGCGACCGCGCCGACCTTCGACGTCTTGCCCCTCTCGGCCGAGCTGCGCGAGACGCTGGCCGAGATCGGCTACGTGAACCCCACGCCGGTGCAGGTCGCCGTGTGGGAGCCCGCGACGCGCGGGCGCGACGCCGTCGTGCAAGCGCGCACGGGCACCGGCAAGACGGCGGCCTTCGGGCTGCCGATCGTCGATCACCTCGTCAAGCGCTCGGCCGCGCACGTGCAAGTCTTGGCGCTCTGCCCCACGCGCGAGCTCGCGCTGCAGGTGACGGCCGAGATCGAGCGGCTCGGCAAGCGCAAGGGCGTGCGCGTCGTGCCCGTGTACGGCGGCGCGCCGATGCCGCGCCAGATCGACGCGATCGCCGCGGGCGCGCAGGTCATCGTGGGCACGCCCGGCCGCGTGCTCGATCACCTGCGCCGCGGCACGCTCGATCCGAAGAACCTCCGCCTGCTCGTGCTGGACGAGTGCGACGAGATGCTCTCGATGGGCTTCGAGCGTGAGCTCAGCGCGATCCTCGAGCGTTTGCCCGAGAACCGCCAGACGCTCCTCTTCTCGGCCACCTTGCCGCCCGACATCGAGCGGATGGCGAAGAGCAAGCTCAAGAACCCCGAGTTCGTCACGCTCTCGGGTGACCACGTCGGCGCGCTCTCCATCGATCACTTCGTGTACATGGTCGCGGGCGACAAGCTCGGCGCGCTCATCCGCGTGATCGAGGTCGAGAACCCGGAGAGCGCGGTCGTCTTCTGCAACACGCGCGACGAGACCGAGCGCGTGGCGAACGCGCTGCAGCGTCAGGGCTTCGACGCGGACTGGCTCAACGGCGATCTGCCGCAGTCCGATCGCGAGAAGGTCATGAGCGCGACGCGCGAAGGTCGGCTCCGGTTCCTCGTCGCGACGGACGTGGCTGCGCGCGGGATCGACATCTCGCTGCTCACGCACGTCATCAACTACGACTTCCCGCAGGACGCCGAGGCGTACGTCCACCGCACGGGCCGCACCGGGCGCGCGGGCCGCACGGGCACCGCGATCTCCCTGATCGCGCCGCAAGACATCGGCGGCCTCTACCTCATGCGGCTGACGTACAAGATCCGCCCGATCGAGCGGCAGATCCCGACCGAGGGCGAGCTCAAGACGCGCGCCGAGGCCGACATCGTCAACATGCTCGTCGAGGCGTTCGCACCGAAAGGTACGCACCCGGACGATCTCTCCCTCGCGCGGCGCATCCTCTCGCACGACGCATCCGAGCGGATCCTCGCGGGTCTCTTGCGGGATCACCTGGGCGCGCGGCCCACGGCCAAGGACGAAGCGGCGGCCGCGCGACGCGCTGGTCCTGCGCCGAAGCGCGTCGAGGCGGCACCTGCCCCGGCGAAGGCCGAGACGAAGCCTGCGCGCGAGCCGCGTGAAGAGAGGCCGCGCCGCGAGGAGCGCGAGCCACGTGAACCACGCGAGGAGAAGCGCCGCGAGGAGCGCGAGCCGCGCGTGGCCGGCGAGGAGCGACCGCGCCGTGAGGAGCGCGAGGAGCGTCCGCGTCGGGAGGAGCGCGAACCGCGCGCGGCCGGCGAGGAGCGCGAGCCGCGGGAGTCGGGTCGTCGTTCGCGGAGTCGTCGTGAAGGTCGGCCCGAGATGCCGCGGCCGATCCGCGCGCGTGGCGGGGACGAGGTCGCGCCGACGCCCGTCAGCGCGGCCGATCCTTTGCCGCCGCCGAAGGCGCGCGCGGCTGTGCCGGTCCGTCACGCCGACTTCACGAGCTGGCAGCCGCCGGAGGAAGAGGGCGACGACGAGCCGATCCTCGGCGACGCGGCGCTCTCGGGCCCGCGGGACGTCGCGCGGGAGGTCACGCGCGAAGTGGGTCCGGACGATACGGATCCGGGTCGCGCGCAGGAGGGTTCGTCCGGGGACTACGCCGAGGTCTTCGTCAGCGTGGGTCGCCGCGACGGCGTCCGCGCGGCCGACCTCCAGGCGCTCTTGCTCGACCAGATCGGCCTCGACAAGGCCGATGTCAAGCGGATCCGCGTCCGCGAGCGCAACGCGTTCGTCAGCGTCCGGCGCAGCGAGCTCACGCGTGCGGTGACCGGCTTGTCGGGAGCGACGCTTGCCGGTCGCACCGTGATGGCCGAGCCGGCGCGGGAGCGCAGCGGCGCGGGCGGCGAAATCGACGCGGACGCTGCGGGCGCTGTCGAGCCCTGAGAGGGTATTCAAGCTTTTTTGCATCGACCGCATCGCGGTCGATGCACGAAAGGTCCAGGGCTGCGCCCTGGTTCGGGTCCAGGGGCGAAGAGCCCCTGGTCGGGGCCGGGGTGAAACCCCGGCGATGCGCTGCGGAACACCCTCTGAGCCGAAATCGCGGTGATCTCCGCCCTTGAATGACACGCGGGACGCCGGATCACCTCCGGCGTCTTGCTCTCCAAAACCCCTGCTGGCGGTTCGCGCGCGAAGGTCGTATCCCCTTGGATATGGCGCGGCGCGGATGGGAGGACGAGGTCGGGCGGCTCCGGCGAGAGGTCGACGGCGCGATCGCCGTGGGCCTCGGCGTCGAAGACATCCTCCCTCTGCTCGCGCGCATCACCCGCATTGCCGAGCCGGGCAGCGAGCCTTGGGTCGCGGCGCATCGGCAGCTCGCCGAGCTCGGCGTCGAGCACGACCCTTGGCGCGCGGCGCTCTTCGCCCGCAAGGTCCTCGCGCACGACGGCCGGGATGACGGCGCGTGGGCTGTCATGGGCCTCGCGCAATCGCTCTTGCGAAACTTCCGGTATGCGGCGCGCGCCTACGAGCGGGCCCTCGCGCTCTCGCCGAACAACCCCTGGTACGCGCACAACCTCGGCCACCTGTACGACGTGGCCTTGGGCCGCCCGCACGACGCGCTCCCCTTGCTCGCGAAGGCCAGCGAGGCGCAGCCCGAGGAGGCGGACATCGCGGCGAGTTACGCGCACGCCCTCGCGCGCTCCGGCAAGCTCGTTCTCGCCAAGCGTGTGCTCAAGCGCGCCATCCGGCGTGGGGCCACGGCCGATCAGATGGCGCTCTGGCGCTGGCTCGACGCCGGCGCGCCGGAGACCGTGGAAGCCTCGGGGCGTGAGCGGCGCGGCAAACCGAAGAAACAGCGGGCCCGCCAGCGGCCTTCTGCGCGCGACTAACTGCGACGTCGAGCAAGCTTCCGGCTTGTCGTCGCCCGCGTGGTGCTACATCGATGCGGTCATGCTCCGTCCTCGTCGGGTGCGAGCCTCGCTCGCCACGTCGCTCCTCTCGTTTGGCTTGCTCGTCTCCACGCCGCTCGCGGCTCAGCAGCCGGAGCCCCGGCCGCAAGGAGAGCGCCCCGCCGATGCGCCCGCGCAGCCCGCGCCGCCTCCTGCGACGCCGCCGGCGATCGATGTCGCGGATCCGGCCCTCGCGCCGGTCCCGCCTGCCCCCAAGACGCTCGGCAACTGGCGCGATGCGATGACCCTCATCGAGACGCGCGCGCCGGATCTTCGTATCGCCGAGGCCGAGGTGGCGCGCGCCGAGGCGCTCGCGGAGCAAGCGCGGGGGCGTTACCTGCCCCGCATCGATGGGCAAGGTCAGGCGCAGACGATCATCCTTCCGCGGCCCCAGGGCGACCTCAACACGCCCTTCGCCGCGACGCTCTCGGCGAGCATCGGCGCCACGGCGACGGTGCCGCTGATCCAGCCGCGCCTCTGGTACGCCGCCGGCACCGCCAAGGTCAACATCGAGGCTGCGAAGCAGACAGAGTCGGATCGTCGTCGCACGCTGCTCGCGAACCTCGCGAGCGTCATCGTGCAGGTCGTGGCGGCGGAGAACCAGAGCGAGATCAACCGCGCTGCGCTGAAGACGGCGCTCGAGCGGCTCGAGCTCACGCGTCGCCGTGCGCGGCTCGGGACGGGCACGCAGCTCGACGTGGTGCGCGCCGAGCAGGACCTCACGCTCGTGCGCAACCAGCTCCTCCAGAGCAACGAGCAGATCCGGCGCACGCGCGAGTCGCTCGGCCTCGCGCTCGGCGACAACGTCCCTTACGGCGTCCCTCCGAACATCTCGCTCAACGACATCGAGCAGAGCGTGCGGGGCACGTGCCACGCGGGCAAACCCGAGGAGCGCCCGGACGTGGTGGCTGCGAAGAAGCAACTCGAGGTGGCCGAGCGTCAGGTCGGGGAAGCGAGGCGCGGATACCTGCCGACGCTGGACGCCTCCACGACCCTCAACGTCACGAGCCAGCCCCAGTTCATCGGCGGCAACTACATCTGGACCGCGCGCGCGCTCCTCACGATCCCCATCTTCGACGCGAGCCGCTCCGGCGAGGTCAGCGCTGCGCGTGCGTCCGTCGAGCTGCAGAAGGCGCGGCTCGAGGCCGCCGAGCGCCAGGCGCGCCTCGACGCGCAGCAGACCTACCGTGGTGTCGAGGTCGCCGACCAGACGCGCGCGCTCGCGGAGCGGACGCGGGATCTCGCGAAGGAAACGGCGCGCCTCTCGCAGGTCGCGTTCGAGGCGGGCACGGCGACGAGCTTCGAGCTCATCGACGCCGCGCAGCGCCTCCGCCAGGCGGAGCTCGATCTGGCGCAGCGTGAGTTCGAACTCGTCCGCGCGAAGATCGCCGCTCTGCTCGCGGCGGCCGTTTGCGACGGCTGAGCGGGCGCGCCGCGGTTTTCCTCTTTCGCCCGAGACAGCCGCTTCGGATCCCTCCTATCATCGCCGCGCACGCTCGCAGTGGGGGTGCGCGCTGCGCGTGACGCGGCGCGACGACGGCTCGTATTGAAGGAGAATCCGCCATGGCCAACATGCCGCCTCCGGGTGGGGGCTATCCCCCGGGAGGTCCGCCTGGCTATCCGCCGCAAGGCTCGTATCCCCAGCAGGGAGGCTACGGCCCGCCGCAGCAGCCGCAGGCGGGGTATGGCCCGCCGCAGCAAGGGGGCTACGACGCGCCGCTGCAGCAGCCGCAGGCGGGGTATGGCCCGCCGCAGCAAGGGGGCTACGGCGCGCCGCCGCAGCAGCCGCAGGCAGGGTATGGCCCGCCGCAGCCGGGCGGATACGGCCCGCAGCCGGGGATGGGTGGGCCTCCGATGGGCGGAGAGCCGCAGCAGGGGTACGGCCCGCAGCCGGGGATGGGGTACGGCCCGCAGCCCGGCATGCCGATGGGCGCGCCGCCGATGGGCGCACCGATGGGCGCGCCGCCGATGGGCGTTCCGATGGGCGCGCCCATGCCGCAACTGCCAGCGGCGGGCGGCGGCTTCAACATTCTGAAGATCGTGGTCATGGGCGCCGTGATCGTCCTCGGCCTCGTCGGCGGCGGCGCGTTCGTCTGGTACGGCCACACGCACCCGTCGGTCCGCATCGTCAACGTCACGGGCAAGGACGGCGTGACCGTCACGCTCGACGGGGAGGCGATCGCCAAGGACCTGAAGAACGCGGCCAAGGAGAATGCGGCGGTCGTCGTCACGAAAAACGTGGCGAGCGGCGCGCACAAGCTCGAAGCGAAGGACGCGAGCGGCAAGGTCCTGGAGAGCTTCACCTTCGAGTTCAAGTCGGGCACGAACGGCTACGTCTACGCGCCTGGCCGCGCGGCTGACTCGAAGACCTGCTTCATCGTCCAGACGGACGAGTACAAGACCATCAACGTCGGGCTCGGCAACAACGACCGCTTCAAGACCCTCGACCCGACGAAGAACATCTGGGAGCTGCCCACCACGATCGAGTTCTGGTTCCAGGACACGCCCGAGAGCGTCGAGATCAAGACGAAGAAGGGCCAATCCTCGAGCAAGACCGTCACGAAGCGCGCCCTCCGCCAGGCCGCCTGCGACGACCCCGATTTCCAGGATTGATCAAGAGGGGGCCGGCTCGGGCCGGCGCCCTACCCTACCCGCGCGGCTCAGGCGGCGCGCTCCCCCAGCGTAGGGCTGCTGGCTCGATGGCGGCGCTCTCGGGTTCCGTGGAGCCCATGTCCGCGGTATAGAGCGCGGACCGATGGAACGACTCGCTAGTTATGTGTCAGGTGACTGGGTTCACGGCTCCGGCAAGGCGGCTGTGCTCGTCAATCCGACGACCGAGCAGCCGATCGCCGAGGCCAGCACGGAGGGCGTCGACTTCGCGCGCGCGCTCGCCCATGCCCGCGACGTCGGCGGCCCTGCGCTCCGCGCCCTCTCGTTCGCGCAGCGCGGCGAGCTGCTCCTCGCTTTGTCCCGCGCCATCCACGCGCACCGCGACGCCTTGATCGAGGTCGCCATCCAGAACGGTGGCAACACCCGCAGCGACGCGAAGTTCGACATCGACGGCGCCTCCGGCACGCTCGCGTATTACGCCGAGCTCGGCAAGCAGCTCGGCGACGCTCGTTTCCTCGTCGACGGCGAGGGCGAGAAGCTCGGCCGGAGCCCTCGTTTCTTCGGCTACCACGTCCTCGTCCCCCGCGCGGGCGTCGCGGTGCACATCAACGCCTTCAACTTCCCGGCGTGGGGCCTCGCTGAGAAGGCCGCTTGTGCCCTGCTCGCCGGCATGCCCGTCGTCTCCAAGCCTGCGACGAGCACGGCCTTGCTCGCGTATCGGATCGCGCGCCTCTTCGTCGAGGCGAACATTCTCCCTGCGGGCGCCTTCTCCTTCATCGCGGGCGCGCCCGGCGACATGCTCGATCACCTCGGCGGCCAGGACGTCCTCGCCTTCACCGGCTCGGCCGACACTGGCGCGCGCCTCCGCGCCATGCCGGCCGTCGTGCACGGCTCGGTGCGCCTCAACATCGAGGCCGACAGCCTCAACACGGCCGTCCTCGGGCCCGACGTCGCCTCCGGCTCCGACACGTACCGCATGTTCCTCCGCGAGGTCAGCCGCGACATCACGCAGAAGGCCGGGCAGAAGTGCACCGCCATCCGCCGCATCCTCGTCCCTTCTGCGATCGAGGCCGAGATCAAGGACGAGCTCGTCAGCTTGTTGCGCGACATCAAGGTCGGCGACCCTGCGCTCGATGGTGTCACCGTCGGCCCGCTCGCGACGGCGGCGCAGCTCCGCGACATTCGCGCCGGCATCCAGAAGCTCTCGGCCGAGGCCTCGATCGTCCTCGGCGACGGCGCGTTCGAGCGCGTCGGCGCCCAGGATGGCAAGGGCTACTTCGTCCCGCCCACCCTGCTCCACTGCAAGGATCCCGATGCGGCGCGCGACGTCCACCAGCACGAGGTCTTCGGCCCCTGCGCCACGATCGTCCCCTACGACGGCTCCTCGGCCCGCGCGACGGACCTCGTTCGCCGCGGCGGCGGCATGCTCGTCGGCTCCGTGTACAGCGACGATCGCGCGTTCGTCACCGACATGATCTTCGGTTTGTCGCCGTACCACGGCCGCCTTTACTTCGGCAGCGAGAAGATCGCCGACCAGACGCCTGGCCCGGGCACGGTCCTCCCGCAGAGCGTGCACGGCGGCCCTGGCCGCGCGGGCGGCGGCGAGGAGCTCGGCGGACGCCGTGGCCTCGCCTTCTACTCGCACCGCGCGGCGATCCAGGGCGCGCGGCCGATCCTCGAAGCTGCGCTCGATCTGAAGAGCTGAGCGGCGTCGCCTACGGCGCCGCGGCGTCGCAGCTCGGATCGACTGCGGCTGCGAGATCGAGCGTCCAGATCGCCGACTCCCCGCCCATCGATCGACCCACGCCGACCGTCAGAAAATCCCCGTTCACGAGGACCGGCTTCGTCCCCTCATCCATGGCCCATTGCTCCAGCGTCTGCGCGGCCCCGGCGAACCCCTTCGCCAGGAGCTCGGCCATCCCCACGCTCCCCTCGCACGCCGCGGAAAACCCGGCGTCGCACGCGCGCGACACCGCCGTGGAGCCGTCCGGCCCGATGTCTTTGAGGTAACCCTTGTCCCGCATGTCGTCGCTGTGCGAGGACGCGGACTGGTTCAGCGTCGCGCAGACCTTCAACACGGGCACGCCGGCTTGCGTGCGCATGTCGTTCAGCCGACCGATGAGATCACTCTCGACGGCGTCCAGCGGATTCGCCTGGCTCACGCTGTCGGCGTACTCGACTGTCGTGCAACCCAGGGCCCAGGGGGCGAGGCCGAGCGCGGCGACGACCGAGAGGATGGGCCAAACGGACCCGCGAGACGAAGCCAAGCGGCACATTTTCACCATGCAACACATCTTATCGCGTTAGGCTGCCGGATGTTCCCGTTCGTATGAGCACCGCCGCGGCCCTCATTGGAAGCACCCTGGCAGGTCGGTTCCGGATCACCGCGTTCCTCGGGGAGGGTGCGATGGCGACCGTGTACCGCGGCGTGCAGGATGCCGACCCGCGCGAGGTCGCGGTCAAGGTCATGCACCCGGAGCTCGCGCGCGACACCACCTTCGCCAAGCGCTTCCGCCGCGAGGCCAAGGCCGCCTCGCGCCTCAACCACAGAAACACCGTCCAGATCATCGACTACGGTGTCGACGGGAACGTCGCGTACATCGCGATGGAGCTGCTCCAGGGCCGGGATCTCTTCGAGATCCTCTCGGTCGAGCGGCGCCTGGCCGAGGCGAGGGCCGCGCGGATCTTGATGGAGGTCTGCGACGTGCTCACGGCTGCGCACGAGCAGGGCGTCGTGCACCGCGACCTCAAGCCCGAGAACATCATGATCCTCGGCCAGCCCGACGCTGCCGGCCGCGAGCGCATCAAGGTCCTCGACTTCGGCATCGCGAAGATCCTCGACAAGGAACCGAAGGAGGGCGAAGGCGGCGACGCCGGGCCCGTCAGCGCTGCGCCGAGCTCGGCGATCACCACCGTCGGCGTCATCGTCGGCACGCCCGAGTACATGTCGCCCGAGCAGTGCCGCGGCGAGGCCGTCGACCCGCGCAGCGACATCTACGCGTGCGGCGTCCTCCTCTACCAGCTCGTCACCGGCCAGATCCCCTTCAGCGGCGACTCCATCATCGACATCGCCCTCAAGCACATCCGCCAGCCGCCGCCCCGGCCGAGCCACGCCACGCCCTTCATGCACAAGGGGCTCGAGGCCGTCATCCTGACCGCCCTCGAAAAGTGGCCCGCGCAGCGCCAGCAGAGCGCCGTCGAGCTCAAGGCCGCGCTGGAAAAGATCCTCCCGGAGCTACGCGCCACGCCGCATCGGCTCGGCGGCACCTCGCGTGACGACGCGCCTCCGCCGCCCTCGCGCCGCAACATCGCCGAGGTCCCGGTCGAGTCGGTCCGCGTCGCGCACGCCACGATCCCCGAGCAATCGACGCTCCCCTCCGAGGAGCTCACGATCAAGCGCAAGGGGCTCAAGCCCCTCGCCTCGGCCGACGCGGAGCACGACACCGATCCCGAGGGCGGCAGGCTCTTGAAGGACGGCGTCATCATCCGCGGCCCGGCTGACGCCGAGCCCGTCCTCGGCTCCTCGCCCACGATCCCCGCGGCGCCCTCGGTCACGGACACGCTCGCCACGGGCCGCGAACCTCCGCCGGGCGCGAAAAAGCCCTCGTCTCCGAAGCCGCCGTCCGTCGTGAAGGTCGTCGCCGACGACAAGGCGCGCAAGCCCGGAGCGGCGCTCGCCACCGACAAACCTCGCGCGGCGTCGCGCAAGAAGAAGGGCGGCACGAGCTTCTGGCTCCTCGTCCCGATCGCGGTCCTCGTGGGGATCACGGTGGGCGCCGTCGTGTTTTTTCTGACGCAGTGAATCACTCGCTCCCGAGGTGACGGCTCCCATGGCGAATCGGCTCGACGATGAAGCGCTCGATCAACTCTTCCGCAACGCGCGCACCCACAACGGGTGGATCGAGCGCCCGGTCGAGGACGACGTGCTGCGCGAGATCTACGACCTCGCGAAGATGGCCCCGACGAGCGCGAACTGCTCGCCGATGCGCGTCGTCTTCGTGAAGAGCGCGGAGGCGAAGGCGCGGCTCCTCGGCGTCGTCTCGGCGGGCAACCAGGAGAAGACCCGCACGGCGCCGGTGACGGCGATCATCGCCACCGATCGCCGCTTCTACGACGAACTGCCCAAGCTCTTCCCGCACACCGACGCGCGCGCGTGGTTCGTGGGCAACGAGGCCCACGCCGAGAAGACCGCGTTCCGCAACGGCACGCTCCAGGGCGCCTACTTCATGCTGGCCGCGCGCGCGCTCGGCCTCGACGTGGGCCCCATGTCCGGCTTCGACAACGACAAACTCGACCGGGAGTTTTTCCCTGACGGCCGTTACGCCTCGAACTTCCTCGTGAACCTCGGCTACGGCGACAGCGCAAAACTCTTCCCGCGGAACCCTCGGTTCACATTCGACGAGGCCTGCACGATTCTCTGACGCGTTCTTTACGCGCTGCGTTCTTCCTGGATAGACTGGAGGAAGTGGCTGAAGAACCGCTTCCGTCGAGCCTCTTCTCCGGGTATCCGAGCGCGCCCGGCACGTATGACGAGCTCGTCGAACCGGGCGGGCCCCTGCGCCTCCCCTTCCGACGCGCGCTCACGCCCCTCGCCTCCGCCTCGCCCGACGCGATCACGCGTTGGCAGGCCCTCGCCGAGCGCGCCCTGCTCAACCAGGGCGTGACCTTCTCCGTCTACGCGGACTCGCGCGGCACCGAGAAGATCTTCCCCTTTTGCTTGGTCCCGCGCCTCGTCTCCGCGGAAGATTTTTCCCACGTCGAGCGGGGCCTCGAGCAGCGCGTCCGCGCGCTCGGCATGTTCCTCGACGACGTCTACGGCGAGCAGCGCATCCTCGCGGAGGACCCGCTCCTCCGCGACCTCGTCCTCGGCGCCAAGCACCACCTGCCCATGCTCCGGGGCCTGCGCCCCCTGGGCGGCGTGCGCATCCACGTCGCGGGCATCGACCTCGTGCGCGGCCCCGACGGCGTCTTCCGCGTCCTCGAAGACAACCTCCGCACGCCCTCCGGCGTCTCGTACGTCCTCGAAAACCGCATCGTCTCGAAGCGCGTCTTGCCGAAGGTCTTCGAAGAGGCCCGCGTGCATCCGGTCGAGCACTACCCCGCGCGCCTCTCCGAGGTTCTCCGCTCGGTCTCACCTGCCCCGCACGACGACACCTACGCCGTCGTGCTCACGCCCGGCCCGTACAACTCCGCGTACTTCGAGCACAGCTTCCTCGCCCGCACGATGGGCCTCGAGCTCGTCGAGCCTGCGGACCTCTACGTCGACGACGACCGCGTCTTCCTCCGCACCACGCGCGGACCGCGCCGCGTGCACGTCATCTACCGGCGCATCGACGACGCCTTCCTCGACCCCGAGGCCTTCCGCCCGGACAGCTTGCTCGGCGTGCGTGGCCTCGTCCGCGCCTACGCGAAGGGCCACGTCGCGCTCGCGAACGCCCTCGGCAACGGCGTCGCCGACGACAAGGCCGTCTACGCCTTCGTCCCCCAGATGATCCGCTTCTACCTCGCCGAGGAGCCGATCCTCGCCCAGGTCCACACCTTCGTCTGCGCCCGCGACGAGGATCTCCGGTACGTCAAGGACCACCTCGATCGGTTGGTGGTCAAATCGGTCGACGAGGCGGGCGGCTACGGCATGCTCATGGGCCCCACGGCCTCGGCCGCCGAGCGCGACGCCTTCCGCCGCCGCATCGAGGCCGAGCCGCGCCGCTTCGTCGCGCAGGAGCGCCTCGAATTGAGCACCTGCCCCACCTGGAACGGCGCCACGAACGCGCTCGTCCCGCGCCGCGTCGACCTCCGCCCCTACGTCCTCACCTCGCCTGCGGGCCCGTGGGTCTTGCCTGGCGGCCTCTCGCGCGTCGCGCTCGTGCCTGGATCGTACGTCGTCAATTCGAGCCAGGGCGGCGGCTCCAAAGATACGTGGGTGCTCAAAGGAACAGATCCGGGGAGGACCGATCGATGATCGCCCGCGTCGCCGACCACTGCTTCTGGCTCGGTCGTTACCTCGAACGTGTCGACTGCACCGCGCGTGTCCTGCACGTCACGCTGCACCTCTCGCTCGACGCCGAGCTCGGCCCCCGGCAGTGCTGGTTGCCCGTCGTCATCGTCTCCGGCGAGCGTGAGGCCTTTTTCGCCAAGCACGGCGAGGCCGCGGCGGGCGACAGTGAGCTCGTCCAGAGCTACATGACCTGGAACCCGCAGAACTACGTCTCGCTCGTCCGCTCGATCGCCGCGGCCCGCGACAACGCCCGCTCGATCCGCGAGGTCGTGAGCCTCGAAGTCTGGGAGACGCTGAACGAGCTCTACCTCTGGTCGCAGAGCCCCGCCGCGCGCGAGGAGTACGCCTCGAACCGCTACGCATTCTACCGGACCATCCGCCGCGCCATCGAGCTCTGCCGGGGCCTCTTGCAGAGCACGATGCTCCACGACGACCCGCTCGACTTCGTCTCGCTCGGCCTGCTCCTCGAACGCGCCGGCCACTCGGCCCGCATCGTCGACGTGCACCACCACGCGCTGCGCAAAGACGAGACGCGCCTCGACGTCGTCGTCGAGACTGGCGTCTGGCTCTCGATCCTGCGCTCGTGTTCCGGCAAGGAGCCCTTCATGAAGCGGCACCAGGGCCGCGTCACGGGCCCCGCTGTCGCTGCGTTCCTGATCCTCGAACCGCTCTTCCCCCGCTCCGTCCGGCACGCCGTCGCCGAGGCCCACGCCCGGCTCCTCTCGATCCGCCCGGCCGGCGCGAACGATCTGCCCGGCGAGCGCTCCCTCGCCCGCCTCGCCGCGCTCGACGCGTGGCTCTCGTCGCGGACCCCCGAGACGATCTTGCCGATCCACGACCTCGCGACGTACGTGGTCTCGGAGACGGCCGGCATCTGCGAGGAGATCGGCCGCGAGCTGCTCGGCTACGGGGGCGGAACCGCCGCTTGACGCGGGGGCGGGCGACGGCATCGGCCATGCTACCCTGCGCGGCCGAGAGCCATGTCGACCCTCGTCTCCGCAACGCCACGAGCGCTCGCGCCTGCCCGTACGCTGAGCGACGTCGTTCACAACTGCGACCAGGATGATCCCCTCCCGAGTGGGGATCCTCGGTGGCAGGACCTCTCGGAGGGGCGTGGGGACGCGGCGGCGGAGACGCTCGTGCAGGATCTGCAGGCGCGCCAGAGCGAGCAGATCATCCACGCGGCGTTCGTGAGCCACCGCGGCGCGGGCAAGAGCACGGAGCTCCGGCGCATCGCGGGCCTCGTCGGGGAGGCGTACCACCCGCTCTACATCGAGGCGACGGTCGAGATGGATCCGATCCGCATCGAATCGGAGGATCTGCTCCTCAACATCGCGCTCGCGGTCGAGAAGGAGATGCGTCGGATCGGAAAGAGCCTGCCTGCGGAGCTGCTCCGGCGTGTCGAGCAGTGGTTCGCGGACGCGATTCGCTCGACGAAGTGGGCACAAGGCTACGACGCGAACGTCGCGGCTGGCATCGAGGGCAAGTTCGAGATCCCGTTCCTCGGCAGCATGTTCGCGCAGGCCAAGGCGCTCATGAGGTACGAGAGCGAGTACCGCACCGAGGTGAAGCAGGTCCTGAAGAAGTTCCCCGGCACGTTGATCCAGAACGTGAACGACTTCCTCGAAGCCGCACAACAAGAGCTCGGCGGCCGCGCGCTTCTCCTGATGATCGACAACCTCGACCGGTACGAGCCCTCGGTCATCGACGAGCTGCTCGTCGTCGGCGCGGATCGGATCCGGAGCCTTCGCTGCAACTTGATCCTCACGCCGCCGATCAGCCTCTTGCTTCAACCGCGCTCCGCCCAGCTCGACGCGAGCTACGCCTGTTACGACATGTTCACGGTCCGGCTGCGTCGGCGCGACCAGCGCTACGACGAGTTCGACGGCAAAGGACGTGACCTGCTCGAACAGGTCCTCGCGAAGCGGATCGACCTCGACGTGGTGATGCCGGACAAGGAGGTCCGGGATCGGCTGATCGCGGCGAGCGGCGGCGGGATCCGCGAGCTCCTGGATCTCGTCTCGTGGACGGCGAGATTTGCCCGGCTGGGTGGAGAGAAGATCGCCGAGCGCGACGTGGAGAAGGCGATCGCGCGGCGCAAGCAGCGGCTCCGGGATCAGATCAACGTGAACGGCTGGTGGGAGGCGCTCGGGCACATCGCGGAGACCAAGGAGGTCGGCGACGACGACAAGTCGCTCGCGGTCCTCTTCCATCGCCTCGCGTTCAAGTACAACGGCGAAGGCTGGTACGACGTGCACCCGCTCGTGGACGAGCTGATGCGGGAGCGGCGCCGGTGACGTTCGAGCCCGAGGCCCTGCTCGGCGAGGACGACGGCCTCGTGCTCCGCCGGTTCTTCGCGTGGGGCGTGGGGCACGGGTTCGACCTGGCGATCGTGCAGATCACGACGCCGTGGAAGCGGGACGCGCTGATCGCGTGGGCCAAGGCGAACGTGCCGGGCGTCGCGGTGATCGATCTGCGCGAGATCGGCCCCGACAAGCGGAAGCTGTGGGACGTGCTTCGGGAAGCGACGGCGCCGGAACAGGGCACGACGTCGCTGATCCTTCACGGGCTGGAGGAGGCCGAGGCAGAGGAGCGGATCGTCGCGCAGCTCAACGTGGAGCGGGACGAGCTCGCGCGGGGATTTCCGCTGCCGTGGCTCTTCATCGTGCATCCGACCGTTGCGCAGGTGATGGAGCGGAAGGCGCCCGACTTCGCGGATTTTGCCGGGGCGTGGATGTGGGAGGAGAAGCCCGAGCCGCTGCGGTTGGAGCTTGCGGCGATCGATGCTCGGTATGCGGTTGCAGCGCCGCTACCCATGGACACGGAAGCGGTGGACGAGTTACTCGCCAAGGCGGCGGAGGCCATCAATTTCGGCTATCTGGACGAAGCAGCAGATTTCCTCGCGCAGTATGATCTGCGGCATCCGAACGCACAGTCGGTGGATCCAGACCGGATGCTGTTCGAAGCGAACCTGCTTTTGGCAAAGGGCCGCTTCGAGCAGGCGCGAGCCATCTTCGAGCGGGCTCGCAAGGCGTACGAAGCCACGGATGATTCTTTCGGAGTGGCCGCAGTCTTACATCACCTCGCCACGATCGCGGAGAACCAAGGGCGATACGAGGAAGCCCGTAGTTTTCTCGAGAGGTCCATCGCGGTCAAAGCGACCAGCGATAGGTATGACCGTATCCCGGCCTCCCTGAATCGACTCGCGAGCATCGCGGAGCGTCAAGGACGGCTTGACGAAGCACGTGGCCTGCTCGCTCAGGCGCAGATGCTCTTGGAGCAACTTGGTGACCGCGCCGGGCTTGCTGCGTCACAGCATCAGCTTGCCATCCTGGAGATGGATGAAGGGCGCAACGAAGAGGCTCGGACGCTGCTCCTGGGATCCCTCGCGACGAACCGGGAGATTGGTGATCGCGTGGGATGCGCAGCGTCGCTTCATCAACTAGCGATGATCGCGTGTGACCGGGGCGAGCTCGACGATGCGCTGAAGCTTCTCGAAGAGTCGAGCGCGTTGCACGAAGAGATCGGTGATGTCGGGAAACGCGCGGCTTCGTTGCATCTGCGTGCTGTCCTGGAATCGGGGTTTGGTAGGAACGACGAGGCCCGGAACCTGCTCCGGGAATCGATCGCAATCCGCAAAGCCATTGGGGATGTTGCGGGGCTGAGTACATCCCGGCTCGTGCTCGGTCAGATCGAAGTTGCCGCAGGACACTTCACCGAAGGCCGCCGCCTCGTGCAGGCCGCCGTCGACACCCTCGAAGCCATCGGCTCCGCGCAAGCCGAAGAAGCCCGCTCCATCCTCCGCGACATCGACGCCCTCCAGACCCCGCCCTCCCCCACCTGACTCCCGCCCCTCCACTTCCGCAGTACACTCCCCCCGATGCCGAACCTCCTCGCCATGTCGTTCGAGGGCGAGCTCGCGCCTTGTTTCGACCTGCGATGCCTCCACCCGGGCTCGAAGCGTCCCCCCGACGGCTGGGGCCTCGGCTACTACCCCGGCGGCGAGCCCAGCGCCTCCGTCCTCAAGGAGCCCGCCCCGCCCCACGGCTCCATCCGCAGCGAGCTCGTCAAAGCCTGGGAACACCTCGAAGCCTCCCTCTTCGTCCTCCACATCCGCACCGCCACGTGGGGCGCGATCAGCGACGCCAACACCCAGCCCTTCTCCCGCAGCTACGCCGGCCGCGACTGGCTCTTCTCCCACAGCGGCAGCCTCCGCCACCGCCTCGAACGTTCGAGCACCAAAAGTCTCTTCGAACCCACCGGCTCCACCGACAGCGAGCTCATCTTCTGCGAACTGCTCGCCGTCTTCGCGCAGAACGGCTGGCGCAGCATCGGCGACGCCGATCCCGCCGCCGTCCGCGCCTTCTTCGAACGCCTAGGCGCCCACGGCAACATGAGCTCCGTCCTCACCGACGGCCGTGATCTCCTCGCCTACGCCGACGCCCACGGCGAAGGGCACCTCCACCTCGGCACCATCCGCCCGCCCTACCAAAAGCTCATCCTCGAAGACGCCGACCTCCTCCTCGATTTCAGCCGTCGCGGCGTCGAAGCGCAGAAAGGCATCCTCGTCGCCTCGAACCCGCTCGAAGGCCTCGGCGCCACCTGGAAGGCGATGTCCCCCGGGCACCTCCTCGTCGTGCGGCAAGGCGCCATCATCGTCGACATGCCTCCCGGCGCCGCCACCGTGCAGCGCGCCGCCGGCCGAGATCTCCAGCGCCCCGCGCCCGCCGAGCCCCGACACCTGTCGATCGTCCACCGCACCGCCTACCACTACGACAAGCCCGTCGAGCGCAGCTCCCACCTGCTCCGCCTGACGCCGATCCACGATCGCCTACAGACTCTCCACGCCTCCACCATCACGCTCTCCGTCGACGGCAAGCAGCGCGACTACGACGACGTCTTCGGCAACCACGCGCGCAAAGTCGTGATCGAGCAGAGCTACACCGAGCTCGTGATCGAAGCGCGCTCCGAAGTGAGCCTGCTCGACACCGAGCCCTTCGGCCTCCGCCCCTTCCACGCCCGCAGCACCATCCCACTCGTATGGATGCCCTGGCAGCGCCAAGTGCTGCAGCCCTACCTCTTGCCGCCCGAGCTCCCCGAGAGCCAGCTCGAAGTCCTCGCCCGCTACGCAATGACCTTCGTCGAGCGCAACGACTACGATCTCGTCGACACGCTGCTCGACCTGAACCAAACGATCTACCGCGACTACCTCTACCAAAAAGGCTCCACGAGCCTCTCGACGACCCCCTACGAGGTCTACACGCGGCGCACCGGCGTCTGTCAGGACTTCGCAAACCTCTTCATCTGTCTCGCCCGTCTCCTCAGCGTCCCCGCGCGCTACGTCTGCGGCTACCTCTACACAGGCCCCAAGCACCCAAACCACAGCATGGCCGAAGCCTCCCACGCCTGGGTGCAGGTCTACCTGCCCGAAGTCGGCTGGAAAGGCTTCGACCCCACGAGCGGCGTCGTCACACAAACCGATCACGTCCGCCTCGCCGTCGGCCGCAGCTACGTCGACGCCACCCCCACCTCCGGCACCATCTACACAAGCGGCGTCCGCGAAACCCTCGACGTCGCCGTCCACGTCACCCCCATCGGCTGATGGCCGTGGCGCCGGGGCGCTGCCCCGGTCCCCGCGGGGGGCTGTCCGCCCCCTCGACCCCGGACCAGCCAGGGGCTGGACCCAGGGTTGAAAAACTGCGCGGTGCGCAGTTTTTCAAACAGGCCGACGAAGAACGCAGGTTGCCAGCAGAGTCCGCAGCGCGGCTGTCTTGGTGGGCAAGGTCGTCGCTGGTCTTGCCACCGGCTGTTCGATGAACTGCGCACCGCGCAGTTCATCGACCCGGGTCCAGCGCCTCGCTGGTCCGGGTGCAGGGGCGGACAGCCCCTGCTGGGGTCTGGGGCAAAGCCCCAGCTCCGCGCCCCCCGCCTAGCCCACGACCGGCAACACCAGCCGAAGCCGTGTCCCGCGCCCTGGCGTGGTCTCCATGTCGATTCGCCCGCCGTGCATCGACACGTTGCTCTCGCTGAGGGACAGCCCTGCTTCTGCGCTGGTCCCTGTGCTGCGACCGCTCCCGAACACCTCGACGCAGATCATGCCTTCCTCTGCGGGCGCGAGCACGACGCGCACCTCGTTTGCCTTCGGATCACCCTCGGGCAGCGCGCGGATCGTTCGTAGCAAGATGTCGACGAGGGCGAGTGCGATTCGTGCTGGCTCGCCGGCGACGAGGGGCACGTCGGCCACCTCGGACGAGAGCCGCGCGCGCGCTTCGATCACGCCGCATGTCAGCATCAGCGCTGCTTCGACCACGCGCTTGATGTTTGTCCGCGGCGGCGTCTCGCGTGAGGCCTCGCCGAGGATCCGCATGTCTCGCATGATCCTTGCGATGCGCTTCGCTCCGCTCGTCGCCTCGTCGAGCGCCTTTGCCACGTCCTCGCTCTTCGTGGTGCCGAGCGCCTCCGATACGTACTTGAGGTTCCCGATCAAGTACGAGAGCGGATTGTTGATCTCGTGCGCCACGCCTGCGGAGAGCGCGGCTGCCGTGCCGAGCCTTGCATCGGCCTCGCGTTGCCGCTGCTCCGTGATGTCGCGCATGATCGACACGAGCAGCCGCTCCTCCTTGCGCACGGCGAGCAGCACTCGCTTCTCGGCGAGCACCCGCTGTGATCCGTCGGGCGCCTTCACCGTCACCTCGCGCTCGTCGGCTGTCTGCGGCCACCGATCGGGCCGCCCGCCCTTCGGCGTGGGCTTCAGCGCGTCGGCGGATTGCCCGAGCACCTCCTCGCGGGATCGCCCGAGGAGCGCGCAGAACGCGCGGTTTGCGATCGTGATTCGCCCTGTGTCGTCCTCGACGGACAGCGGATCGGGCACGGCGTCGATCACGGCGAGCCGCGCTTCTGCTTCGAGCGACTCTTGCTCTGCGTGGATCATCGCGGTGATGTCGCGCGAGACCGTGACGAGCTCCTCGATCACGTCGGTGCGGGGATCTCGCACGGGCCGGCTGATCGTCTCGAGCCACGCGTACTCGCCGTCCTTGCGTTGCAGCCGGATGATCGCGCCTGCGACTTGCGCGCCTGCGTCGAGCGCGCCGAGCGCTTCGAGCAGCTTCGAGACATCCGAGGGATGGAGGATGTCGAGGATGCTCGATCCGAGCAGCTCATCGGGCTCGTATCCGAGCACGGTGCGACATGCGGGCGAGATGTAGAGCCGCACGCCGCCGGGCGAGAAGCGCGCGAGGATCTCGGTCGAGCTCTCTGCGAGGTGGCGAAACCGCTGCTCGCTGCGCTCGGCGTGCCGGAGCGCGTCCCCGAGCATGGCGGCCCGCACGGCGTCCTTCTTCCGCTGCGCGACGCGCCGGAACAAGAGCCCCACGCGTGACGTGACGAGGCTCTCGTTGCCTGGCCAGAGCATGAAATCATCGACGCCCTCGTCGCAGAGCGTCTCGATGTGCTCGGGTGTCGCGGCCATCGCGAGGACGACGGGCCCGCCGTCCGGGGCACTCCGGAGCGTGCGACACGCGGCCAGGATCGAGGCAAAGTCCTGTTCGTCCTCGGACGAGAGGAGCACGGCGATCCCGATCCCCGCGCTCGACGCTGCCGCGAGCTCCAAGGCAGGCACGACGGCGACGTCACTGCACTGATCCCGAAGCAACCGCTCGAGCGGTTGTGGATCGGCCTTGGAAGAAGCGACGAGCAAAGCCTTCATACGAGAAAACCCCCGCCATCCTGCCACACTTTTGGGGAGGGTGTCGCGCTCGATGGCGCGACACCCTACGGCCCTCACTCCACTTCGTTTCGTTCGGGCCTACCCGGCGGTATGGCGGCTGGCTCGCTGGGGGAGGTTGCGGGGGTTGGGTGACGCTTTGCGGTGGGGGGATGAGGGGGTTTTTCGGGTCTAGCCGGTGGTTTGGCGGCTGGCTCGCTCGGCGAGCGTGGCGACGACTTGACGGATCGCGTCGGTGCCGGACGTGGCGGGGATCACGTAATCGTCGGGTGTGTCGGGGAATCGTTCTCGGTCGTCGATGCGGAGCCCGGCGAGCTCGCCGCTCCAGCCTGCGATCTCCAGCGCCACGACGATTCGATCGTGGATCCAGGCCATGGCGATTTCGGAGAGCGTGCCCGCGCCGCCGCCGACGGCGACGATGGCATCCGCATGGGCGACCAGCGCGTTCCGCAAATGCCCGAGCCCGGTCGGAATCGCGATATCGACGTACGCATTGGCGGCGCGCGGGTCATGCCCCGGAAGCAGCCCCACGGTATCTCCGTCTCGATACCGCGCCGACGCGCGCGCGCCGCGACAAGCGGCTTCCATCACGCCGCCGAGGCCGCCGGTGAGGACACGAAAACCAACCTCGACGGCCGCACGACCGGCCTCGAAAGCAGCTTCGTACGCGGGAGATCCAGGGAGCGCGGTGCCGTCACCGATGATGGCGAGAAGGGGGCGGGGCATGGTCGGATCAGAGGGTATGCCGTTCCAGGTAAGACCGGAACATCAGGGAAAAGGGCGCCTCGGGTTGGGCGAAACGACGCAGGAGTTCCCGCTCGTCATCTCGCATCGCCTGCCTACCCTCATGGTTCATCGTTGACAAGACTTCTTACGTCCTCGCTCCGACGAGGGATCGAGGCATTGAGCGATAGGGAAGACCTTGTTTGCCTGCTTCATGTGCGTGCCTGGCGAGGTCCCGGGCTCGGAACGCCCGAAGTCCCGCCTGCACGCGTTGCAATCACCGATCGGACCGCCCCTCCCCCCGCCTGCACGCATTGCAAACACCGATCAGACCGCCCGGCCCGCCGCCTACACGCGTTGCAAGCCCCCCTCGGACCGTTCGGAGCCCCGCCTGCAAGCGTTGCAAGCCCCGCTCGGACCCCTCGGATCGCCCTCTGCAAGCGATGCAAGCGCCCCTCGGACCCCTCGGATCGCCCTCTACACGCGTTGCACGCGCCACCCCGCGCGCTCGAACCGCTCTTGCCCGCCTACGCGGCCCCTCTCCCCGCCGCCCAGGCCAGCGCCCGCTCCCGCAGCCCCCGCACGAACGCGTCCTTCGCCTGCGAATACGACGAAAACATCGTCGCCCCGCGCTCCACGGCCTCCCGCTTGTGCCGCGCGTACGCCTCCACCTCCGCCGGATGCGCCCGCAAATACTCCCGCACCGCGAGGTTCCCAGCCCAGAACGGCCCCCCGTGCTCCGTCACCGCCACATTGAAATGCGGCGCCGCCCCCCGCTTGCGCAGGTACATCCGCCCCGGAACGAAGATCTCTCCAAAGTCCTCGTATCCGATCGCCACGAGCCCCGCGACGTGCGGCTTTGCTTCCTGCAAATCGGCCACGCCGACCAGGATGTCGACGATCGGCTTCGACACGAGCCCCGGCACCGCCGAGCTCCCGAAGGGCTCGATCGCCACCACCACCGGCCCGAGCGCCGCCCGCACACGCGCCGCCTCCGCCTCGAAGTCGAGGGGCCAGCGCGCGTCATAGGCGACGATCGAAATCGGCTCGTCGACGTCCCCGCGCATGGCCCCTCCCCTCCCCGGCGTTACCCCTTCGCCGGCGGCGCCGCCGGCACGAGGCCAATCTTCTTGTACACCTTCGACAGCGTCTTCCACGCCCGCGACCGCGCCTTCTCCGAGCCCCGCGCGAGGATCTGCTCGAGGCCGGCCTTGTCCGCCATGACCTCGGCATACCGCTTCTGGAACGGCTCCAGCGTCGCCACCACCACGTCCGCGACCTCCGACTTCAGATCGCCGTACCCCTTCCCCGCGAAAGACGCCTCCACCACCTCCACCGGCTGGTTCGACAGCGCCGCGTGAATGGTCAGGAGGTTCGACACCCCCGGCTTCTTCTCGACGTCGTAACGGATCTCCGTCTCCGAGTCCGTCACCGCGCGCTTGAACTTCCGGCGAATCACGTCCGGCGTATCGAGCACCGCGATGTAGTTCTCCGGGTTCGGGTCGCTCTTCGACATCTTCTTCGTCGGCTCCTGCAGAGCCATGATCCGCGCGCCCACCTTCGGCACGAAGATCTCCGGGGTCACGAAGGTCTCCGAGTATCGCTGGTTGAAGCGCTGCGCCACGTCCCGCGCGAGCTCGAGGTGCTGCTTCTGGTCGGCCCCGACCGGCACCAGGTTCGCCTGGTAGATCAGGATGTCCGCGGCCATCAGCACCGGGTACGTGAAGAGACCCGAATTGATGTTGTCCTCGTGCCGCGCCGACTTGTCCTTGAATTGCGTCATGCGCGACAGCTCGCCCATGTACGTCATCGTCCCGAGCACCCACGCGAGCTCGGCGTGCTGCGGCACGTGGGATTGGAGCACGATCGTCGACGCCTCCGGATCGATCCCGCAGGCAATGTACTGCGCCGCGAACGACAAGCAGCGGTTCCGGAGCTCCGCCGGCACCTGCTTCACCGTCAGCGCGTGCAGATCGACGACCAGGAAGACGCAGTCGTACTGGTGTTGCAGCTCGACCCAGTTCTTCAGCGCGCCCACGTAGTTGCCGAGCGCGAGCTGCCCGCTCGGCTGGATCCCCGACAAGATGACTGGCTTCTTCTGCGGCTGCTGGGTCGACTCGCTCACGCGTGCCCTCTATCGCCGGCTGCCGGCCGCGTCAACCCCTCGTATTCCCAGGCCAAGCCTGGGTGAGGAGGATTCGTCGCGTCAAGCGACTTCGCGCCCGTCCTCAGGGCACGACGATTGCAGCACACGGCGCTGTGTCCATCATTTGCGGTACGACGCTGGCGCCCGAGAACGAGCAGGCAAACCAGGCTGCCGCAGCACTCTCGTTGCTGCTCGGCGACGAGTTGCACCTCGTCCACGTCGTCGATGAGCTCGGCGCCGAGCTCGCCCTCACCGAAGAATACGACACCCTCTACGAGCCGGCCGGCAGGCATCTGCGCGGCGAGGCGGATGACCTGCGGCAGCTCGGCATCCAGATCGAGCCCGAGCTCGCCGCGGGGGCATGGCATGCGGAGCTGCCCAGGATTGCCATGCATCATCGTGCGCGCTTGATCGTGCTTTCGCCCCATCCGGGGGTCGTGCGCAAGCGCCCTTCTCCCTGGGCCGCCGTGAGGATCGCCCGCGCCGCGCCCATTCCGGTCATGCTCGTCCGCCATGCGGATGGACTGCTCCGCTGGGCCCAAGAGCGTGCCCCGCTGCGCGTCCTCATCGCGCTGGGGTGCTGCCCAGGCTCACGTGCCGCCCTGCGCTGGATCGCCGAGCTCCGATCCGGCGGCCCCTGCGAAGCATGGCTGGCGTATGTCTCACGTATGGGAGGCGTTTCGGACGCCAGCGCAGAGATATCGGCGCACCCTTATCGCAGCCTGCCTCCGTTCCGCTGCGAGCCTCCCCTCGACGAGGTCGAGGCATTCCGGGACGAACTCCGCCGGCTGGGGGTAAGCGTCACGAAGACCAGCGTCCAGGACGCGAGCGTGCTCGAAGACCTCGCGCAGCGAGAGGCCATCGATCTCGTCGTGGTCCCCCGGGACCTGCCGCGAGGCCACTTGTGGCCGAGGTGGGTGTGGCACAGCCTGTTTCGAGCCGCTGTGCCCGGCGTCGTCGTTTGCGTGCCGCCCGATGATGCAGCCGAGCGCGTACGGCCGGCAGGGCCGCTGAGCGAGCTCGTCCGCCATCCTCCGCCGCGTTGACGGCACGTTTCTTCCTAACGGTCCGCTCGCCCGTGGACTCCGGACCGGTCTCTTCGCGAACCGGGGTTCAACGTGGCGTCGAAGCGGCGACGGGGGAGCGCAGTGTGCAGACGATACTCATCGCCATCATCGCCACTCCCTTCGTGGGCGCTCTGGCCACGCTCTTCCTCTCGCCCCGCTGGGCGGGACGGATCGCCCTTCTTCCCCCGGCGCTCGTGCTCGCGCTCGCCATCCCACGCTGGCCGGCGGCCGCTACAGGGGAGACGAACATCGTCACGATCCCCTGGTTCCCATCCGCGGGAATGACGGCGAATCTCCGCCTGGATCACCTCGGCGCGTTTTTCGTCCTGCTCATCGCGGGCGTGGGCCTCGGCATCGTCCAGTATAGCCGCGCCTATCTCGGGAAAAAGGCCACGCCGCGGTTCTGGGCCGCGCTGCTCGCATTCATGGGCGCCATGCTCGGGCTCGTCCTCTCGGATTCGCTGCTCTTGCTCTTCGTGTTCTGGGAGCTCACCACCCTCGCCTCCTTCCTCCTCATCGGAATGGACGGCCAGAGCCCGGAGGCGAGGGCGGGGGCCATTCGGGCGTTCCTGGTGACAGGCGCTGGTGGGCTCTCCCTGCTCGCAGGCACGCTCGTGCTCGGGCAGATCGCCGGGACCTACGACCTCTCCAGCATGCCCGCGCGCGCAGAGCGTATCCTGGCGAGCCCCGCGCGGGATGTCGCGCTCCTGCTCATGCTCGGCGGAGCCTTCGCCAAATCGGCTCAGGTCCCGTTCCATTTCTGGCTCCCGGGCGCGATGGCCGCGCCCGCGCCGGTGAGCGCCTATCTCCACTCCGCTACCATGGTGAAGGCGGGCATCTTCTTGATCGGCCGGCTATCGCCGATCTTCGGCGCGTCGCCCGCGTTCCAGCCCCTCCTGCTCACCGTGGGGCTCACGACGTTCCTCGTCGGCGGATGGGACGCCGTGCGCGCGTGGGATCTGAAGAAGCTCCTCGCCCACAGCACCGTCGCGAACCTGGGCGTCCTCACGGCGCTTTATGGCGTATCCCCTCCGGCCGAGGTCCACGGAGGGATCGTGCGCGGGGAGTTGCTCGCCATCACGAACCACGCGCTTTACAAATCGGCGCTGTTCCTCCTCGTCGGGTGGATGGAGAAGGTCTCGGGGACGCGTGATCTCTCGATCCTGAGAGAGGAGCGCTGGTTTCAGCGCGAGCCGGTCGCCGGTGTGCTCATCGGGATCGGTGCCATCTCGATGGGGGGCTTCCCGTTCCTGCTTGGCTTCATGAGCAAGGAAGTGTTCCTCGAAGCGCTCCTCGAGGCCCGATTTCCTGGCGTCGTCGCCGCTGTCGCTGCGGCCGTCGTGGGGGGCGCGATGGCGGTCGTCTATGCGCTCAAGCTCTGCGTGAGCACGTTCTGGGGGCCGAAGCTGCCGCCCGATTCGCGCGGCTATCGGAGGGCATCGCTCTCGAGATGGCTTCTCGTCGTGCCGGCCGTTTTCCTCTTGCCCCATGTGATCGGGGGCATCGCCCCGGGGTGGTTCATCGGATCCGTGCTCGAGCCGGGGACCCATTGGCCCGCGTGGATCGCCGTGTGGCACCATATCGATGGCATCTTCCTGCTCAGCGTCTCTACCCTCGCGCTCGGCGTCGGGGGGTATCTTTTGTGGAGACGATATGCGGAAGTGCCGTCCCAACCGGAGACGCAAATCGCCTTCGATCGCCTCGCCTCCACCGTGCTGGGCGCGTCGAGCTGGTTCACTCGCGCGGCGCAGGCGGGCGGGCACCCGCGGTATCTGGTCGTCATGCTCGTGTTCGCCGCCGCGGCCGCGGCGGCCGCCATGCGCGGAGGTTCGCCCCCGCCGCGCCCCGGCGCAGAGGCCTGGTCCGTCGACCTCGCCGCCGCGTCGCTGCCCGCCGCGATCGTCGCCGCCGGCGCCGTGCTCGCGGTGCTCATGCAGGACCGCGTCTCCAAGGTCGTCCTGATGGCCGCGGCTGGATATGGGTTGGCGGTCTTTTACGTCCTCTTCCGGGCGCCGGACCTCGTGCTCACGCAGATCCTGGTCGAGACGATCTCGCTGCTGCTCCTCCTGCTCGTCTTTCAGCGGCTCCCGCGCCTGGGCGCCGACGAGCGATCGCGCGGGCAGCGAGCCATGCACGGGCTCTTCGCGGCTGCGCTCGGGCTCGGAATCGCGATCCTCGCCTGGGCTTCGGGCATCCATCCGGCCGCTCGTCCAGCAGGCGCGGAGCAACTCGCGCTTTCGTTGCCCGAGGCGAAGGGACGCAACGTGGTGAATGTCATTCTGGTCGATTTCCGAGGCGCCGACACGCTCGGGGAGATCACCGTGCTCGCCATTGCCGCGATCGGGGTCGTGGCCCTCCGCGTGGGGCGCGCCCGAAGGGAGGGCGCATGAATTCGTTTCTCCTGCGCCAGGTCGCGAGGGGTGTGCTCCCGGTGGCCGTCCTCTTCGCCGTCTCCTTGCTCCTCCGTGGCCACGATGCGCCGGGCGGTGGGTTCGTCGCGGGGCTCGTCACCGCGGCCGCCGTGGTGCTCCACGCGCTCGCGAACGTCGCCCCGTCCGAGCGGGCGCGGAGGCCGCGCGTCCTCGGCTCCGTCTGGCTCGGGCTCCTCGTCGCCGCGGGGACCGGTCTCGTCGCCGTCGCCGCCGGCGGCCCGTTCCTCACGCATTCTCATTTCGATGTCGGGTCCGGCTCGGCCACGATCCACCTGTCCACGACGCTCCTCTTCGACGTCGGCGTGTTTCTGGTGGTGGTCGGCTCGACGATCACGACGCTCGCCGCGTTCGCCGGAGGGGAAAACCCGCGATGATCGGCCTCGCCGCGGTCCTTTCTGGCGTCCTCTTCGCGTGCGGGCTCTACCTGCTCCTCTCCCGCAATCTGCAGCGCATGGCGATCGGCTTCTTGCTCCTGTCGAACGGCGTCAATCTCTTCGTCCTCACGTCCGCGGGGCTGCCCGCGGGCGCGGCGCCGCCGCTCGTCGGCGAGGGCGAGGGGGCGAGCCGGGCCCCGTTCGCCGATCCCCTGGCGCAGGCCTTCATCCTCACGGCCATCGTGATCGGCCTCGGGATGGCCGCGTTCCTTTTGGCCCTTTCGACGCGGCACCACGACGCCTCGGGGCGCGATGACGTCGAGGGGGACGACGAGACATGATGGATTCGCTCCTCGTCTTGATCCCGGTCGTATGGCCGCTCATCACGGCGGCGCTCCTGCTCCCGCTGACAGGCCGAACGCGGCTCCAGCAAGCGGCCGCGCTCGTGAGCGGGGGCGTTTTGCTCGCGAGCGCGATGCTGCTTTGCGCGCGCACGGCGCGCGGCGCGATCCTGGTCCTGCCCCTCGGCGGCTGGAGCCCACGCGTCGGGATCGTGTGGGTGGCGGACGCGCTGGCCGCCGTGATGCTCCTTTTCGTGGCGACCGTCTCGTATGCGACGCTGCTCTACGCGGCCGGCTCGCTGCGTGGGGAGCGCGAGCGCCGGTACTTCTATCCGCTGCACCAGTTCCTGCTGGTCGGCGTGGGAGGCTCGATCCTGACGGGCGACATCTTCAATCTCTTCGTCTTCTTCGAGGTCATGTTGCTCGCGTCCTTTGCGCTGATCGCGCTGGGAGGACGTGCACGGCAGGTTCGAATGGGCGTGCCCTACGTGATCGTCAACCTCGTCGGGAGCGCGCTGTTTCTCGCAGCCGTGGGCGCGATCTACGGCGCGGCTGGCACCGTCAACATGGCGGAGCTCTCCCTGCGCGCCGGAGGCGGCGGTTTGCCGGGGGTCTTCTGGGGCGCGACGGCGCTCGTGCTCGTCGTCTTCATGGTGAAGACCGCTCTTTTTCCCGTCTTCGCATGGCTGCCCGATTCCTATCCGGAGGCGCCCGTCACCGTGAATGGCCTCTTCGCCGGGCTGCTCACGAAGGTGGGTGTGTACACGCTCTTCCGCACCATCCCGCTCCTCGGGGGGGCGGCGCCCGGCGGATGGCAGCCGGCGCTCGTCGCCATCGCGGCCACGACCATGCTCGTCGGGGTCTTCGGCGCGCTCGGCCGGAGCACGATCCGTGGCGTCCTCTCGTTCCACATCGTGAGCCAGGTCGGCTACATGATCTTCGGGCTCGCCCTGTTCACGCCGCTCGCGCTGGCCGCGGGGTTGTTCCACACGCTCCACAACATGCTCGCGAAGACGGCCCTCGTCTTTGCCGGCGGAGTCGCGGAGCGCATGGGCGGATCAGGAAAACTCTACGCCATGCGTGGGCTCGCGCGGACGGAGCCATGGCTCGCGGCGGGATTCTTCGTCGCCGCGATGTCGCTCGCGGGGATGCCCCCTTTGAGTGGTTTCTGGGGGAAATGGTTCCTGGTCGCGGGCGGCCTCGCGGCCGGCGCGCCCGTCGCGACGGGTATCTCGTTGCTCGTGGGCCTGTTCACGCTCGCATCCATGTTGAAGATCTGGAATGCCGTCTTCTGGGGCGAACCAAAGGGCCAGCGATACCCGGGGCGCGGCCGGCATCGCGGCATGCTCGGGGCGACGCTTTCGCTCGCGGCGATGAGCCTTTTGACGGGGCTCCTCGCCGCGCCGATCTTCTCCCACCTCGAGCGCGTGGCGACGCAACTCCTCGACGTCACGCCCTACGTCGCTGCCGTGCGCGCAGCCGAGCGTCGTGACGACCATGCGGAGGCCCCATGAGCGCGCTCGCGTTGAACCTGCTGCTCGCCGTGGTCTGGATGTTCATCCAGGCGACCTTCTCCCTGCGCAGCTTGATCATCGGGTTCGGGATCGGCTTCGTCGTGATCGCATTCGTGCAGCGCCTTCGCGGGAGCCACGCGTATGCGCGGACGGCGGCCTCGATCGTGCGCCTGTTCGCGTTTTTCCTCGCGGATCTCGTGCGGAGCAACCTCACGCTCGCCCGCGACATCCTCCGCCCCGTACCCGCTTTCGTGCCGGCGCTCGTTCGTTTCGAGGTCGCGGACCTGTCGCCCGTCGAGACGGCGCTGCTCGCGAACCTTGTCTCGCTCACGCCGGGGACGCTCACCGTCGATGCGGAGGACGACGGCAGCGCTCTCTATGTTCATGCCCTGTATGGAGGCGACCCGGAAGGCGTCCGCCGGCGTATCGGCCAGCTCGCAGGGATGATCCGCCGCGCCGGCGGGCGCCCCATGCCGCCCCGGGACGCGGCATGAGCCCCGGCGTTTTCAAGATCGCCGTGCTGCTCCCGGCGCTCGTGGTCCTCGGCGTGGGCGTCGCGTTTTGCTTCGCGCGCATTCTCCGCGGTCCCTCACCGTTCGACCGTGTGCTCGCCTTTGATTGTCTCGGGCTCAACGTCGTGGGCGCGCTGCTGCTCCTCTCGAGCCTGTTCGACACCGATGTCTTCCTCGACGCGGCGCTCGTGGTGCTCCTCTTGGGCTTTCTGGGGACGATGTCTCTGGCCGCGTACCTGGAGAGAACCCGTGCTGATTGAGGCCGTCGCCGTCGTTCTGGGTGTCTGCTTCATGTTCCTGGCCTCGTTGGGGGTGCTTCGCCTGGACGATTTTTATGCTCGCATCCACGCCCCCACCAAGGCCGCGACGCTGGGGCTCGTGTTCCTGCTCGCCGCGCTCGCCTTCGAGGTGCAAGACAAGGCTGCTGTGACGAAGGCGGTGCTCGCGATGTTGTTCGTCGGGATGACGGCCCCGGTGGGAGCACACATCCTCGCGCGGGCCGCCTACCGGCGTGGGGTGCGTCCGTCCGCCCGTGTCGATGAGTACGCGCATCTCGTGGCTGCGACAAAGACCAGGGCCGCCCCTGGAAGGGAGCGAGACACGAAGCCGTGAAGCATCTCCCCGTTCTCGACAGGACCCCTCGCGCCCACTCGACGGTCACGCGAAAGCGTGCGATGGTCGGAGCGCATTCATTGCAAGGAAGGGTGCAGCGACGGTCGCTGCAGGACCAAGGATGGTCGGGCCGCCATCCCAGCCGGCGAATCTGCCGGCGAGGGACGGAGCATGTCGACCACACACACACCGGGGCGGGGCCCCCTTCCTTCGTCGCCTCCCGAAGCCTGGGAGCCGCTCTTGCGTCTCACGCGGCTCGCGAGTCGTCCGCTCGAGCGTTTCCTCCAGATCGAGGCCGCGAGCGGCATCTTGCTCCTCGTCGCCGCGGCCGTCGCGCTCGTCTGGGCCAACTCTCCCTGGGCGGAGAGCTACGTGTCGCTCTGGCACACGCCTCTCGGGATTCGCATCGGCACGTTCAGCTTCGAGCGCACGCTCGAGTGGTTCGTCAACGACGGCCTGATGGTGATCTTCTTCTTCGTCGTGGGGATGGAGATCCGACGCGAGATCCACCACGGCGAGCTCTCCGAGTGGCGGCGCGCGGCGCTCCCCGCCGCGGCGGCGCTGGGCGGGATGCTCGCTCCGGCGGCGCTTTACCTGACCTTCGCCGGCGTCCCCGCGACCCGATCCGGGTGGGGCGTGCCCATGGCGACCGACATCGCCTTCGCCGTCGGTATCCTCACGCTGCTCGGCAAACGTGTCCCGGCGGCGCTGCGCGTGCTCCTGCTCGCGCTCGCGGTCATCGACGATCTCGGAGCGATCGTCGTCATCGCGCTCTTCTACTCGAAGGGCATCTCGATCTCGGGGTTCGTGATCGCCGCGGCAGGGTTTGGCGGCGTGTTCGCGATGCAGCGCTTCGGCGTGCGCGCGAAGCTCGCCTACGTCGCGCCGAGCATCGTCGCGTGGGCCGGCATCTACGCGGCGGGGGTTCATCCGACGATCGCCGGTGTGATCGTCGGACTCGTGACGCCGGTGCGCGCGTGGCTCGGGCCGGACGGGTTCATCGTCGGCGTTCGCAACCAGCTCGAGCACCTCGCGAAGTCCACGCCGCACGAGCTCTCGTCGCACGAACTCGTGGGGACGCTGCGGCACGTGGACCTCGTGCGACGTGAAGCGACGTCGCCCGCCGAGAGCCTGATCACGACGCTCCATCCGTGGGTGGCCTTCGGCATCATGCCTCTGTTCGCGCTCGCCAACGCGGGCGTCGCCGTGTCGGGTGGGTCGCTCGATCCCGCCTCGTGGCGTGTCCTCATCGCCGTCGCCGTGGGCCTCGTCGTCGGCAAGCCGGTCGGCGTGCTCCTCGCTTGCTGGATCACGCTGCGCCTGCGGATCGGTACGCTCCCCGTGGGCCTCTCCGTGCGGCACCTCGTGGTGCTCGGCGTCGTCGCCGGCGTGGGGTTCACGATGGCCTTGTTCGTCGCGCAGCTCGCCTTTGCGGACCCGTTGCTGCTCGCCGCGGCGAAGCTCGGCGTCCTTTCGGCGAGCGGCGGCGCGGCGATCCTCGGACTCGGCCTCGGTCGCTCGCTCCTCGCGCCGGTGGGGACGACGGGCGCCGCGCAGACGGCCGACGAGGCGGAGAGCTCGACGGAAGTCTGATGACGAGCCCGTGGATTCACCTCGTCGGGGGCGCGGTGCTCCTGTACTTCGGCGCGGAGTGGTTCGTCGGCGGCGCGTCCGCTCTGGCGCTCGCCTTGCGGGTGCCGCAGATCCTCGTCGGCCTCACGGTCGTCGCTTACGGCACGTCGGCGCCCGAGGTCATCGTGGGCGTGCAGGCGGCGATCGACGGGCACGGCGAGGTGGCGCTCGGGAACGTCATCGGCTCGAACATCGTGAACATCGGCCTGATCCTCGGCCTCGCCGTGCTCATCCGGCCGGCGCGGGTGGACGGCGCGCTTCGCCAGCGTGAGCTGCCGATGTTCGTCGCGAGCGCGCTCCTCGTCCCGCTGCTCTTGCTCGACGGCGCGGTGCGCCGCTGGGAAGCGGCCGGGCTGCTCTTCGTGGCGGCCGCCTACACGGGATGGATGATCCGCGCCGCGCGCTCCGCTTCGGTGGTCGCCGAGGCCCGAGCCGACGCGGCCGTCGCCGAGCGAGCCGCGGACGAGGCCGGAGCCCCGAAGCGCGGAGGAGCCTTGCGATCCGTGGCGACGGCCGGCGTCGGCCTTTTGGTCCTGCTCCTCGGGGGCGACATCTTCGTCGACGGCGCAGTCTCGGTCGCGCGCGCGCTCGGAATGAGCGATCGGCTCGTCGGCCTCACCATCGTCGCGGTGGGAACCTCGTTGCCCGAGCTCGTGACGGGGGTGATCGCCGCTCGACGCGGGCACGCCGACATCGTCATCGGCAATGTCGTGGGATCCAACATCTTCAACACGTTCCTCTGCCTGGGCGCCGCGGCGCTGGTGGGCCCGGTGCAGGCTCCGCTGAGGTCGCTCGGGCTGGATCTCGCGGGTCTGCTCGTGATGACGGGGCTCGGGGCGATGTTCATCCGGAGCGAGCGGACCGTCTCGCGCCTGGAGGGCGCGCTCGCGGTCGGCCTCTACGTGGCATTCACGGTCGTGACCGTGGTGCGAGGCTGAGCCCCCCTGCGTCGATCTTCACGACCGGAACATCGGGAAGGTCCAATGGCAGACATACATCCCTACAGCTCCGTACGCAGGCGGCGCGAACATGGTTCCAGGGCTGCGCCGATTCGATCGACGGGTTCGAGCGGACGGACGTGGTCGTCAATGCGGGCGCGAACCCCCGATGTTCGTCGCGAGCGCGCTCCTCTTCTTCCCGCTGCGACGAGACGAGACCAGCGGTCTAGACCGTTCCTCCAACGAGCAGGCCGGAGGTGAGACATGCCCGCTCCTCAGCTCCCGATCGGATTCCAGCGCTTCCACGCGAACGATTTCGTGAACTACCAGCTCAACCGCGCCCACGCGCTGGGCACCCTGCCTCGGGCGACCGCCGAGCGTGGGGCTCTCCGGATCACGCGGCCGGAGGATGTACCCGCGGTCTTCGGTGCGCTCGCCAGCGAAGCCGAGCGTGAGGGGTGGTGGACCGAGGCCGCCGGATGCTCCCGGGTGGCCGAGTTTTTCACCCCGCGCCCCTCCGACGAGCAGGTCGCCGCCTACGAGCGATACCGGGGGCTCTGGGATCGCGCGGTCGCCGACGAGGGTATCACCCGCCACGAGGTGCCGTTCGAGGGCGCCTTCCTGCCCGCCCTCCGCCGGCCCGCGGTAGGCGCCCCCCGAGGCACCGTGCTGGTGTTCGGTGGGTTCGACTCGGTGATCGAGGAGTTCTTCCCGATCTGGCGCAGTGTTTCCGAGGCCGGCTTCGACGCCATCGCCTTCGACGGACCTGGCCAAGGCGGCGCCCGCACGCGCCACGGCGTGCCGCACACCCACGACTGGGAGCGACCCGTCGCGGCCGTGCTGGATCATTTCAAGGTGGAGCGCGCGGCGCTCGTCGGGATGTCGATGGGCGGGTACTGGTCGATCCGGGCGGCCTCGCGCGAGCCGCGTATCGCCGCCGTGGTCTCCTGGTCGCCGGTGTACGATTGGTTGGGCAGGTTCCCCCGGTTCGTCGGATCGCTCGTTCGTCGGATGGTGGGTTTCACGAGGTTCATGAACGCGACCATCCGCTGGCGAATGCGCCTGTTTCCCGTTCTCCGGCACGTCGTGGGGCAGGCGAACTGGATGACCCGCACGGAGGAGCCGGTCGCGGCGGCGCGCTGGTTCCTGGGGATGAACGCGGAGCACCTCGGCTCGGCGCGTGTCACCGTGCCGACGCTCCTTTTCGTGGGAGAACATGACCGGTTCCAGCCCCCTGCGCTCGCGACTCTCCAGGCGCGTGCGCTCACCGCCGCCCCCGTGACCACCCGCATCTTCACCGCCGTCGAGAATGCCGACCAGCACTGCCAGATGGGGAACCTGCCGCTGGCGACGGCGGAGCTCTGCGGCTGGCTCGGGCGAACACTCCCGCCAATGCCGAAGCAGCATACCGCATGAGCTTCCAGCACCGTGAAGCCCTGCTCGCCGCCGCGCGATCGAGGCATTCATCACGTCCGGCTTCGGGGGCGCGTCGCTGAGCTCCATCCTGGTAACGGCGAGGATGAGCAATGCGCAGTTCATCGAACAGCCGGTAACGACCCTGCCAACCAAGGCGACAGCGCTGCGGGTTCAACGGGCGGCATACACGCCGCCCGCTTGAAACCCACCTCCATGGTCTTGCCACCGGCCCGTTGGAAGAACTGCGCATCGCGCAGTTCTTCCACCTTCGGTCCAGGCCGTGCCTGGTCCGGGGTCGAGGGGGCGGACAGCCCCCCGCGGGGTCCGGGGCAGCGCCCCGGCGCGGCGCCTCAGTTGATCCCGCAGACCACCTTGCCGTTGGCCTCGTCCTTGTTGTTGCCGTCGTTGCACTCCTGCACCGTGTTTTGCGGGTCCACGATGGCGTAGATCAGCACGAGCAGGTTGGGCGGGAAGTTCGACATCTTCGACGTCAGCATCACGCTTTGACCCGGGTCCAGCGGGCCTGCGATCGTCTCCTCGTGGACCGGCGTGCCGCCCTGGTTGGGATCACCCGCGTAGAATCGTACGAGGATGTTGCTCGCCGGGGCGGAGCCATCGTTGTAGACCGTCGCCGAGACCGTCGGCGAAGGGCATGAGCCGTCGGAGGCTACGCCCACGTCGATGCGCAGATCTGGCTGCACCTCGCCCGGCGCGACCATGGCTTCGAGGGTGTTGTTGTCCTCGATGCATTCGCGCTCCTGGTTTGCGGCGTCCACGACCACGCGCACCTTCTCCGGCAGCGTCCCCGGCGAATTGTTCATCGCGTCGTAGCTCACGGTCACCAGGATGGATTGCCCTGGCTCCAGGCTCGTCCCGAGCACCGCCGTCAGCGGCGTCTGCGCGGCGTCTGCGTAAAGCGCCTCGTTTGGCGTCCCGTTCATCCATTCGCCGTAGAAGGCGACGACCACGCCTGGGCCCACGCGCACGTCGCCGTCGTTGCGGATCTCGACCGTGATGTCGAGCTTCGTGGAGAGCTGCCCGCAGGCGGCGTCCGGCGACGACATTTGAATGCCCGAGACCTGGAGATCCGGCGCGACGCCGAACGAGCGCGGGTTCGAGCGGTACGTGTTGTACTCGCGCCCATTGTAGGTCTTCCAGTTCTCCGGCTCGAGCGGCGGGATCGCCCCGCTCTCCAGCACATTCGTCACGTGGTAGGCGTGCTGGTTCCAGATGCGCCGCGCGGGCACCCACGTATCGCTCGTGTCGCCCCAGACCGCGATGCCGTTCGGGTAGTTGTAGCCCACCGAGCACGAGCTCGAATCGTTGTTCGAGCAGAACACGATCTCTGCGTTGCCGTCGTTGTCGACGTCGGCGATGACCGGGTTTTCCGTGCGTGTCCGGCTCGGCGAGTGCTCCTTGAAGAGCACCTCCGACGTCGTGCCGTCGTAGATGCGGAACCAGCACTCGTCGTTGTAGATGACCTCGGCTGCGCCGTCGCCGTTGAAATCGAAGACGCTGGAGGCCGTGACGCGGCTCGAATCGTCCTCCGTGATGCGCATCCAGCCGTTGTGCAGGCACACGCACGCGCCTTTGGCCGTGTTGCAGACCGCGCCTGCGCTGCATTCGGCGTCGGTCGTGCAGGCCGCGCCGGGCGCGCGGGCGGGGTTCGTGTTCGCGGCGGCGTCGCTGATCGCCGTGGGCCACGCCGGGCAGCTCGCCGCCGTCGCTTGCAGGTCGATCATCATGTACCGCGTGCCGAACGCGGTGCCGATCTCGGGGAACCCGTCGCCGTCGAAATCGTCGACGTTCGGCGCGCCGCCGTTGTCGCCCGCGTTCAGGTTCGTGAAGCGCCGCTGCGTGCCGGTCTCGCCGTTGTAAATCGCGAGGTAGCCGCGCGAGACCAGGATGACCTCGGGCTTGCCGTCGGGCGCGTTGCCCGGCCCCGGCGCCGCTGCCTCGTCCGCGCCGAGGATATCGGCCACGGCGCAGAAGCCCTCGCGTTGCGTGTTTGGCACCTTCGCGGCCCCGTTGACGGCCTGCGCGTCCCAGACGACCTCGAGCTGGCCGAGGCAAAAGGCGCTCATGTCGCCCGCCGCGCAATCGGCGCGTTTCTCGACGCCGGCCGGCGGCGTGGGGAACCGGTAGACCGTGCTGCCTGCCACGATCTCCTGCTTGTTGTCCCCGACGAGGTTTGCCACGCAGGAGATGGCCCCCTGCCCGTTGTTGCCGTTGACCGTGAGCGTGCCGGCGAACCTGTCGACGAACACGAGCTTGTTCGTCACCGGATCCTTGCCGAGCGTGAAGACGAACCGGCCGACGATGATCTCGGCGAAGCCCTTGCCGTCCACGTTCGCGAGCGTGATGGCGGGGACGTTGTAGCCCGCCGAGGGCAATTGATTCACCGCCGACTGCACGATGATGTCGCCCTTGTTGTCGAGGATGGCGACGCCGCCGGTCGACACGCCCGACACGACCTCCGTGGGCATCACGATCTCGGGCACGCCGTCATTGTCGAGATCCCCCGCCGCGAGCGAGCCTGTCGAGTTCGCGATGCCTTGCGTGTTCACCCACGCCTTGTTCAGCGGATCGCCCTCGTGCCAGACGTTCGTCCCGGCGTTGGCGAAATAGTCCTTGCCCTTGTTCGGGCCGCCGCCGTGGATCGCGCGGACCACGCCGTCCTCGTCGGCCAGCGTCGAGTGGTACGTGGTGAACACGATCTCCGGGAAGTCGAGCTCGTTGATGAGGCCGTCGCCGTTGTCGTCGTCGAGGTTCACGACGAGCGGCGTCATGCTCACCTGCGCCGAACCCGCGAAGGGCGCGTTGACGGCCACGTTGTTCGGCGTGACGCCGGTCCCGCCCCACTGGATCTCCTTCTTCGGCAAGACCTGCGAGAACGGGACGGGCGGCAGCGTGCAGGTCGCGGGCTTGCCCGTGCCGACGCATTGACCGACCTCGCAGGCCGTGTCCGGCGGGCAATCCCAGTCGTCCTCGCAGGGGCACGAAGCGTCGCCCATGCCGGGGTCCGTGCACACGCTCATGTAATACGAGGTGCTGCCGCAGGTGAACTGCGCGGTCGTCCCGGCGCCGTTCGCGTTGCATGCATAAAGCTCGTTCCCCGTGCACGTCGTCGTGCCGGGGACGCAGGCGTCGTCGACGCAGATCGTGCCATTGCAATACTGGCTCGCCGGGCACTGCACGTCCTGCGTGCAGGAGATGTCCTTGCAGATCGCGCCGCCGCCGGGCGTGACCTCGCAGATCTCGGTGGGCTTGCAGTTCAGCATGCCGCACTCGTTGTTCACGCAGCCGGGCATTCCATCCGGCAGCACCTCGCAGTGCTGATCGGGCGCGCACTGGATGCCGACGCACAGGTCCCCGCCGCCGCCTTGGCCGCCTTGGCCGCCGGCGCCGCCGGAGCCCGCGAGGATGATTCCGCCGTCGCCGCCGTCGCCGCCTGAGCCGCCGGTGCCGCCGGTGCCGCCGCTGCCGGAGGGGGTTCCCGAAGTGGTTGGCTGCTGCGCCTCGCCGCCACAACCGGCGGAGAGGAGCGCGAGCAGCGGGAGCGCTGTCAGGAGAAAGGAGCTCGATCGTCGCATGATCGAGCAGGATATCGGAACGACGCCTCCGCGGAAATCGAGAAAAGGCCGCGTACCACATGACGCGGCGCCCTCGCTTCACGGGACGGGCACGATGCTCATCCAGTTCAGCATCGTGTATTCATCTTGTTGCCCTGCCTCCATCGTGACGTTGCCGTCGTTCACGTCGACGACCACCGACGCGACCCGGTAGGGCGTGGCGGGCGTCGTGGCCACGGCGTCGAAGAGCGTCTGCCCCTCCACGACGACACGATTCTTCTCGTACGTGCCATCGTGCCAGCCGATGGAGACCGTGACCTCGTACTTGCCCTTCGCGATATCCCAGTTGAACGTGTCGGTGCGCCCGTAATCGTTGTAGATCACGCTCTTCTGGAGCTCCGAGACCGGCGCATTCGTGAGGTACTTGTAGAGCATGATCCCCGGATCGCCGATGTACGGCCCCGACCAGCCGTACCCTCGTTTCGCTTCGTAGGCCTCCCAGCCGACCTTGATCCATTCGTGGCCGTCCACCACGAGCGGATTCGCGGCAGGCTGTCCGTTCGGGTCCTGGAAGTTGATGTAATAGGCGGCGCGCGGGTGGGCGCCCTCCGGGGTGGAGTCGAGCGCGGGGCAGCCGTTCACCTTGCCTTCGAGGTAAAGGCCGAGCTGGTCGCGCAGGTGCGCGAGCGCGGAGGCGTCGCGCGTGTAGGAGGTCGGCGAGGAGACGGCGCTCGCGGCCGAGAGGTCGCAGCCCGTGGCTTCCTCCGGCGTCTTTGGCATCGTGCCGCCCGCCGCGCGGAGCAGGTATTCGAAGTCCTCGGCGCCTTCGCGCAAAAGCTCCCAGCGAATGCTGCTCACGAGCGCGCCGTCCTCGGGGGGATAAAGCAGAAAGCCGTCACCGTTCTGCTTCGTGCCCTGCGGCCGCGGGTTCTGGTAGGGATCACTCCCCCAGCCCGTGACCGAGTAATAAGCGAACCCGCGGATCCGGTACTTCCACGCGGCCCAGTGGGCGATGCGCGTCTCGATGCCGGGGTGGTCGATCGTGATGGGGTTGAAATGCGGCGGGAGGTCGCCGTAGAGGAAATACCACCACACGGTCTCCCCGAGCGCCTGGCGCGTCTTGGCGTAGGCGGGATCGAAGTGCGAGAGGTCGGCCCACCAGAGGTCGTAATGGCCACTGCCGATCGAGGCGTGCTCGGCGATCTCGGGCTTCGGCTCCTCGCTGATCGCGAGGCGCAGGTTCGGCGCGGCCTTCTTGGCGAGCTCCGCGAGGAACGCGGCGACGGCGTAATCCTCGGGGCCCTGGGGCTCGTTCTGCACGTAATAATAGCCCTTGTCCTGCCAGCCCTTCGCCACGAGGTAGGCGTCGATCGCGGCGAGCAGCTTCGACCACTCGGCGTTGTACTCGGGCGTGCCGAAAGCGTCCTGGCCGCGGTCCTTGCCGCAGAACGTCTGCGGCCGCGGCCGCACGTTGTCGACGAACTGCATGATCTGAAACGAAGGAAACCCGACCCCGTTCCACCCGGCGCCGTCGATGTACGCGGGGCCGAGCTGGGAGAAGTCGTAGGGATTGTTCTCCTCCAGGAACGAGCCCGTCGCGCAATCGTACTCGATGCCGCCGTTGTAATTGAGCCCGGCCGGCCAGGCGACGCTGCCCGGGACGAGGCGGTGCTCGTAGAAGAAGTCTTTCAGCGCGCGGACCTTCTCCAGGCTCTCGCTGCCGCCGAGGGCCTCGAAGCTCGTGTTCCAGTTGCCGTCGAAGCCGAGCTTCGCCGGGAGCTCGAAATCGTAGACGTGGAGCGTGACGGGGATGTCCTGCGTGGCGCCCGCAGTCGTGACCGTGAGGGTCGCGGTATAGTCCCCGGCGGCGGCCCCGGGCGGGACGCGCACGGTGATCCAGAACGGCTGGTTTTCGCCCGCGGCGAGGTCGTGCGAGGCGCCGAAGGCCGTCGGGTGGAGCGGATCCGGGACGTAGGGGCTCACGATCGACGCAGGATCCGAGGGCTCCGTGATGTGGACGTACCCGACGCGGTGCATCCGGACGTCGTCGAGCGTGCCGGGGCCGGTGAACGGCGTGAGCGTGATCGAGGTTTTGCCGGCGGCGTCGGGGCGGACGACGATCTGAAAAGGCTCGAGCTCGTTCTTGGCCGCGGAGATGTGGATGCCGTCGCCGGTGCTGGAAGGCGGCGTTGCCTCGCGGAGGATCTTGTCCATGGGCGTCGCGGTCCAGAGCGTCGCGCCCGCGGGCGAGGGCAAGACGAAGGCGCGATCGCCGGACGGCGTGCAATCGGTGCAAGGCGGGAGCGGCGGCTTCCCATTGCCGCCGGGCGGCCCGTCGGGGGAGCCACAAGCGAAGAGCGGGAGCACGAGCAAGGCGAAGCGAAAGCGGGGCATCGGTTCCTCCATCCCCGATGGTACGGCGGATCCGCGGCAAAACGCGAGCCACGGGCGCTCGCCCGCCCGAGCACGTTCCGCCCCCCGCAGGTCTCTGCTATCACCTGCCCGCTCGCCCTGCCCCTCGCCCCCGCATCGCCGTGCGTTTCACTTCGAAAAACCTTTTTCCCCTGGCGCTCGCCCTCCTCGGCGGCGCGGCGCTCCCCGGCTGCAGCGACTCCGCCTCCGCGCCCGTGGATCCCGCGGCCCCCACGCGTCCCGCCGAGCCGCTCCCTCCCCTGCCCTCGCTCCCCGACGGCCTGACCGTGCGGTTGACGCCGCGGCCCGAGCGCAGCGCGCTCGACGTCGAGGTCCACCTCGTCGGCCCCGAAGCGGCGCGCGCGAAGGAGCTCGGCATCGCCCGCACCTGGGCCGGCATCGACGGCATGGCCGCGCTGCGCGGGATCCGCGTGCGCGACGGCGAAGGCGTGATCCCGACGCAACCCGGCCCGGACGAAGGCCCCGATCGAATCCTCGTGCTCGGCCGCGCGCCGACCTCGCACCTGGCGATCACCTACGGCGTCGTCTCCGCGCCCAAGGACGCCGCGCGGTTCGCCTTGCACCTCGATCGCGAACGCCTCTCCGGCGTCGGCCACACGTTCCTGCTCTTGCCCCGCACGAACGAGCCGCTCGACGTGCACGTCCAGATCCGCCCCGGCGCCCTCGCGCCCGGCGCCTCGGGCGCGAGCTCGTTCGGCGCTGGCGACGACGTCGAGGAGAACGCGACGCCCGCCGAGCTCGCGAATGCCGTCTACCTCGCGGGCCGGCTCCGCACGCTCGATGCGTCCGAGAAAGAGCGCCTCGTCCTCCTCGGCCGGCCGGCCTTCGAACCCGAAGCCACGCTCGCGACGATCACCCACGCCCACGCCGCGCTCGCGCGCCTCTTCGGCGGCGCTCCGCGATCGGGCGCCGCGACGAGTGCTTCTTTTTCGTACCTCCTCGTCGCGGAGCCCGGGCTCGGAAAAGGCCATGACGGCGCGCTGCTCGGGCGCTCGTTTGGGCTCTGGATCGGCGAAGAACGGCCCTTCGACGCGGCCGTCACCATCGCCGCGGTCCACGAGCTCTCGCACCGGTGGATCGGCGGCGCCGTCCGCCTCGTCGCCGAGGGCCACGAGCAAGTTTGGTTCTCCGAGGGATTTGCCGTGCATTACGCCCGGAAGATCGCCCTCGCGGAAAAACGCATCGGGGCGCGTGATTTCGCGGCGGATCTCGAGCGCACGCTCGTGAACGCGGAGGCGGAGCTGCCGGCGCACGCGCGCTCGCGGAAGGACTACCAGCGCGGCGCGCTCTACGCCGCGGCCCTCGACGCGGCCGTGCGGAAGGCCTCGGGCGGGGAGCGGTCCCTCGACGATCTCGTGCGCGCCTTGCTCGATCGCGCCGCCGCCGAAAAGAAGACCGATCTCCCGGTCTCGGCGCTCGGGGAGCTCGTCGCGCGCGAGCTCGGCGCCGCGCGCGGCGAGGAGCTCGATTGGGTCATGGTGCGCGGCCACGGCGAAATCACCCTGGACGAAGGCGCCTTTGGATCGTGTTTCCACCGCGCGCGGACGAAATCGAAGGTGTACGAGCTCGGCTTCGACGAGGCGAGCTTGCGCCGTACGCCCGCCATGATCCGCGGCCTCGTCGCGGGCTCGGCTGCCGCGCGCGCGGGCCTCGAAGACGGCGCGCTCGTGCTCGCGTCGAAGGTGCCGGCCGGGCGCGACGAGGACGCGGACGAACCCGTCGAGATCGTCGTCGCCGACCGCGGCCGAGGTCGCAAGATTCGTTATCTGCCCGTGGCCGAGCGCCAGGTCGTCCGCTGGGCAGAAAAAACGCGCTGCCGCGATTGAAGCGCCCATCGACGCAGAGCCCGGACCGGGCGTAGCATCACCCTGCCATGACAAACCAGGCCCCCGACGTGCCGCCGCCCCTGGAGGCGAACGCCTATGCTCCCCCCACGGCGCCGCTGCGCGAGCCGCCCGTCCTTTCGACGCCGGACACCACGACGCCTGCCCAGCGTATCGCCGGTGGCCTGCTCATCGTGAACACCGTGCTCCTGCTCATCGAGTTGGCCGTGCGGAAGAACCATCCGGACCCGGGCGTCTTCTCGTCGCCGGCCGCGCTGATCGGGTCCGCGCTCATCGACAGCCTGATCGGGACCAGCTTGCTCTACCGGAGCCGCAAGCTCCTGCCCTGGGCGATCGTGCGTGTGGTGATCGGGCTCGTCGCGATGACGGCGCAGGCCGCGTTCAAGGATCCGTTCCTCGCGGGGATGCAGGTCCTCGTGTGCTCCTCGCTCTTGCTCCTGCTCCTCGGGGACGCGAGCAAACCTCGTATGGCCGTGGGCGGCGCGGTCTTCGGCGTCTACGCGCTCCTCCGCGTGCTCGGCCTGTCCGCGGAGATCACGGGCACGAACCCGATCGCCGTGTTCATCTGGCAGGCCCGCGGCGACATCGAGAGCACGCCGGCGGGCGTGGTCACGGGCGATGCGTCGCACTACCGCCTTCGCGCGCCCTCGGATCGCTGGCGCCTGCGCAAGCCCGAGGCGGCGAAGAAGGACAACGCGCTCGCCGATCGCTGGATCTCGCGGCCCGATCTCGACGCGCACGTGCTCGTCATCGCCGAGAAGGTGCCGGGCATGATGGTGCTGCCGGACGCGCTGGCCGACGCGGTGATCAAGAACGGCAAGACCACCGCGACGGCCTTCGAGTTCGTGGACCGCACGCCGCTCCGCACGCACCCGGAGAACGGGCGGCTCGTGCACACGCGGTCGACGACGAGCGGGATCGAGATCGAGTCGCTCACGGCCGTGGTGGCGACCTACGAGCGCGGCTACCAGATCCTCGCGTTCGCGCCGCGGCAGTCGTTCGCCCAGGCCGAGCCCGAGCTGCGCGCGATCGTGGAGTCGTTCGAGCTGCCGACGGACGAGACGCCGGGCCTGCCGGCGGACGCCGAGCCCCTGCCGCCGGGCAAGGTCACGGGCGTCTCGACGAACTACACGCTGACGCCGCCGAGCGATGCGTGGGCCCTGCGCAAGGCCGAGGCGACGCAAAAGGACAATCCGCTCGCGGATCGCTGGATCGTTCGGCCGGACAAGGACGCGCACGTCTTCGTGGTGGCCGAGCACGCGCCGGGCGCGGTCGTGGACCTGGAGAAATACGCGGACGCGGTGGCGAGCTCGATTCTCGAGCGCATGCACGGGACGATCACGTCCCGCGAGCCACTCCGCACGGACCCGAAGAACGCGCGCCTGCTCCTCGTCCACGCCGAGACGGAAGGCATGAAGCTCGCGTATGCCTACGGGCTCTTCGCGCGCGGGGATCGGGCGTTCCAGGTGATCGCATTCGCCCGGACCGAGGTGTTTGCGAGCGTGAAGGACGAGCTCCTGGAGGCGATCGAGACGTTCGAGATGCCGCCGGAGAACACGGCGGCGAGCACCAAGCGATGAGCTAGCATCGCGGGTGCGATGACGAAGCCTGCCCCGGACGCGCCCTCACCTGACGACGCAAATGTCTACGCGCCGCCGGTTTCGCCGCCGCCGAAGCAGCCGGCCGCGGAGCAGAAAGCCGCGCAGGCGACGCCGGGGCAGCGGCTCGCGGGGGCGCTCCTGATCGTCAGCGCGGTCCTCTGGCTCGTCGAATCGCTCCTCGGGGGGCGCGGGCTCTTCGAGGGCCCGTTCACGACGCCCCTGATGCGAGCGCTTCCGGCCGCTCTCGACGTCGTCCTCGGCGGCGCCTTGGTCCTCGGACTTCGCCGGGTGGCGTGGCTCGCCGGCGCGCGTGTCGTGCTCGTGCTCGCCGCGTGGACGTTCCTGCTCGTCGCGCGGGATCGCATCACGGCGGCCCCCGCGATCGTGCTCGGGATGGCCTACCTGCTCCTGCTCGTGCGCGACGCGGGCAAGCCACGGATGGTGGTGGGCGGCGTACTCTGGGGGCTCTGCCTGCTTCTCGACGTCGTCGGGCTTCGCGCGGCCGTGACCGGGAGAAACCCGATCGCCGTGTTCGTGCAGATCCGCGAGGGGGAGATCGAGCCCGCGCCGGTGACGGTCGTGACGGGCGAGCAGTCGCATTATCGGCTGCGCCTGCCGTCCGGGGAGTGGTACCTCCACACGCGCGCGTCGACGCAGCGGGAGGGGCCCCTCGCCGACCGCTTCCTCTCGCGGCCCGACGTCGACGCGCATCTGCTCGTCCTCGTCCAGAAGTTCCCCGGCAAGCTCCCCACGACGAACGGGCTCGTGCAGGAGGTCGGGCGGATGGCGAGGCGCGATGCGGAGACGAGCGAGCTCGTGCGTCTCAGGGCCATGCGGGCCCATCGGGAGGAGGGCCGGCTCCTCTGGATCCGCACGACGAAGGCGGGGGTCGAGACCGGGAGGCTCGTCGCCGTGGTGGCGACCTACGAGTGGTCCTTCATGCTCATCGCCACCGCGCCGAGCCGGATCTTTCCCGAGATCGAGGCCGAGCTCGAAGGCATCCTGGAGTCGTTCGAGCTGCCGACCGACGAGAAACACGGCCTGCCGCCCGACGTGGAGCCGCACCCCGTCGACGTGGTCGAAGGCGTGGCGGCGAAGTACAGGCTGAAGGCGCCGGGCGCGCGCTGGTTCCTGCGCAAGGACGAGGCCGTGAAGAAGGACAACTCGCTGGCCGATCGCTGGATCATGCGTCCGGACAAGGACGCGCACGTGATCGTCATCATCGAGGACCTGCAGGGCAAGGATGTGGGGGTCGATGCCTTCGCCGACGCCGCCGTCGAGCTCATCGAGAAGGAGCTCAAAGGCACGGTCGAATCACGCCTGCCCGTCCTCACGCACCCAACGAACGGGCGCCTCCTCCGCGCGAACAGGATGGGAGGCGAGCATGAGATCGTGTCCTACTACGGGCTCTTCACGCAGGCGGGGCGCGCGTTCACGGTGATCGCCTCCGCGACGAGCGAGCGCTTCCCGAGCGCCGGGCCCGACCTCGTGCAGGTGATCGAGTCGTTCGAGCTGCCGCCCGAAGGCGCGGCCGAGACGCGCTGACCTCTCATTTCGGCGCCGTCGTCACCACGACGCGATGCCCACGCGCGAGCGTCTTCCGCAACGCCGTCCGCATCGTCTGCACGCTCATCTTGTCGAGCTCCTCGATCAGCGCCTCCGCGGCGCCCGGCGCGAGCGCCTCGCGGATCCGCGCGCTGTTCGCGAACTTCGGCGCGTTCTCCACGACCGGCCCGCGCTGGCTCGCGATCTCCTTCTTGAGCCCGGCCTTCAGGTGCGCGACCGCATACGCGATCTCCACGCCCGTCGGCCCTGCCTGGACGAACGCGTCGATCTCCGCGTCGAGCCGCGGCTCCACCGCCGCGAGATCGTGCGGCACCGCAGGCACGACCTCGACCACGGCCACGCTCGCGCGGCTGCCCGCGTCGAGCATCGCGCGCACCTCCGAGGCGTACCCCTTCTCGACGAGCGCGCGATCGAGCCGCCCTCCCTTGGAGCTCGAAAGGATCCACATCGCCACGCGCATCGCCGCGTGCTCCTTCACGTCCCCTTCGCCCGGCGCGATCCAGCCGTAGAGCGCCCGCGTCGCCGGGACGTTTTGCTCCACGGTGAGCCGCTCCTCGCGCGGGTGCGGCCCGATCGGCAGCGCGTCCGCGGATGCAGGCAGCGTGGCGAAGACGCGCTTCGCAAGCTCCTCGATCCGCGCGCGGCTGACGTCGCCGATCACGGTGACCGACGCGCGCGTCGGCGTGCGCTCGGTGGCCATCGACTCCGCGAGCAAGAGATCCCGCGCCACGGCCGCGTCCTCGCGGGCGCCGAGCACGTACCCTTCAAGCGCGTGGCCCGCCGGGAAGAGCGCGTCGCCGAGCGCAAGCCACGCCGGGCCGTACGCCTGCGATTCGAGCAAGCGCCGCCGCGGCAGCGCCGAGAAGCGCCGCAAGCTCGCGAGCTGCGCGCCCGACGTCTCGCCGAGCAGGAGCCGGAGGCGCCCCGCCGCGAGCTCGAGGCCGAGGTCGAGATCCCGCTTGCCCACCGTGATCGTGTGCCGCGTCTCGCCCGCGCCCGCCTCGCCCGCCGGCTCGCTCGTCCCCGCGATCTTCCCCTCGTCCGGCGCGATGCGGATCGTGATCGCGACACGCGGCGCCGAGGCGTCCTCGCGCACGCGCAGGGCCACACCATTCGGCAGGACGAACCGCTGGAAGGGATCCGGCGGCGGCTCCATCCGCGCGGCCGGGATGAAGCCGAGCTGCTTTTCGAGGGCCGCGCCGCCGAGCCCCTTCGCGGCCGCCGAGGGCGCACGGCGTTCTTCGGCGGCGAAGACCGCGAGCGGATCGTCCGGTCGGTTCGGCTGCCAGCCGACGCCGCCGCCGATCGAGACGTACGGCAACTTCGCGCCCATCGGGCCGAGGCTCGCCATGCTCAGCGTCGGCGGGCCCTGCCCCGGAAGGGAGAAATCGGGCAGGCGGTTCTTGCCGATAGGCGACGGGCGCGGCGGCAGCGGGCCGTCGTCCTCGTCGCCCTCGTCCACGCCCGGGATCGACGGCGCGCGCATCGCGCTCGCGTGCTCCGTCACGGGATCGGCGCTGGGATCATCAACGCGCTCGTGCTCGAGGTAGGCCGGGAACGCCGCGAGCGTCTGCTGCACGCGCTCGGCGGGCAGGTGGATGATGTAATCGCCGCCGAAGGGCGGGGTCCGGTCCCGCAAGAGTTCGGGGTTGTACTCGCGGAGCAGGCGCGTGGGGATGCCGGCCGCGCGCGCGATCGTGCGCAGGCGCGTGCCCTCGGGCACGGCGATCTCGCCCATCTCCAGGGATGGATCGGCGTGGAACCCGTCGAGCCCGAAGCGCGCGCGGTTGTTCGCGACGATCGCGAAGGCCACGATCTGCGGCACGTAATTCGCCGTCTCCTCGGGCAAGAGCTTTTGCTGCGCGAGCTCGGCGAAGCCGATGGGCGTCTGCGGGGCGCCTTGCGGGCGCGACGCGGCGACACGCGCCATGCCCCGGAGCACGGTCTCGATCCCCGCGTTGTAAGCCGCGAGCGCGAGATCCCAGCGGCCGAAGCGCTCGTAGAGGTCACGCAGGTGCGCGACGGCGGCGGTCGACGAGCGCCGGAGGCTCCTGCGCTCGTCGACCCACTGCGATTGATCGAGGCCGTAGAGCGCGCCCGTCTCGGGCATGAACTGAAAGAGTCCGGCCGCGCCCGCGGGCGAGACGGCGCGTGGATCGAAGCCACTCTCGACCGCCGCGAGCCACACGAGATCCTCGGGCAAACCCGACTCGCGCAGGCTGTGCTCGATCATCGGGCGGTACCGGCCGCTCCGCTGGTAGCGATCGCCGAAGATGGCGCGGCCGCCGTCGCTCTTCGCGAAGAACCGCACGAAGCGCATGGTGCGGCGGGTGACGGGGATCCTCAGATCCGGCATCGCCAGCGTGGCGAGCGCCGCGCCCTCGGGATCGTCGAGGTCGCTGTCCTGCGCCTTCTCGAAGTCCTTGGCGATGGCCGCGTCGAGCAGCCGGCTCTCCTCCTCGCCCGGCATACGGCGAGCGACCGGAGCGGCGGGATCCTCGATCACGGGCTTGTCGAGGAGCGTGGGATCACGGAAGGCGCGGTAGCCGGCGGAGAGCGAGGTGCGCATCGAGGGCGAGGCGAGCGCGCCGAGGATCCCGGCCACGCCGAGGAGGGCCCCGGAAAGCAAAAGCGCTCGCCTGACGCGCGGCTTCATCGCGGGGCATTGTTCGACAAGTTCAGGCGGGGGGAAAGATCGTTTCGTGGCGCCGGCCTGGTCGTCGCCGCGGGGAGGCTGCGTCGGGGGCGAAAGAGGCGGAAAGTGGAGCGTGATACAAGGCGGAAATGCCTGCCAACCCCAAGCTCCCTCGTGTCCCCATCCCCGGTCCGCGCGCGTTTCCGGTCCTCGGCGAGAGTGGCAATTCGTTCCGGTTCTTCAGCAAGCCCGTGACGTCGCTGCTCGCGCTCCATCGGCGCCACGGCGACATTGCAGCGATCACGGGAGGCAGCCCCGCGATGGTCTGCGCGTTCGGCGCCGAGCACAACCGCGCCGTCCTCGGCGACGACAGCACGTTCCTCTCCCACGGCGAGCCGCCGTTCCCCCTTCCCGAGGACAGCGCGCTCGGGCGCATGTTGCGGGAGAACATGATGAGCAAGAACGGTCAGGATCACCGCCGCCTGCGGCGGATGCTGATGCCCGCGTTCCAGCGAGCGCGGATCCTGGCCTATCGAGACGAGATCGTCGACGTCACCGAAGCGTCGCTCCGCCGCGTCGTGCCAGGCGGCGTCGTGGACGCCTCGCGCGTGATGCTCGATCTCATGCTCGGCGTCATCATGCGTTGCCTCTTCGGCGTCGACGTGTCCGCCGGCGGAGATCCCCTCGGCCCCCTCTCGATCGCGCTGCTGGAAGGGTTCCTCTCCCCCGCCAACCTGATCCTGCCCTACGACGTGCCCGGCACGCCGTACAGGAAGCTCCTGCGAGACGCGAACCGCCTGGAAGAGAGGCTCCTCGCGCTCATCGAGGAGCGGCGCGCGACGCGCGACGGGCGGGACATGTTCTCGGCGCTGATCCACGCACACGACGAGGATGGTTCAAGGCTCAGCGACGTGGAGCTCGTCGCGCAGAGCATCCTCGTCTACATCGCAGCCTACGAGACGACGGCGCAGTCGCTCTCCTGGACGCTGCTGCTGCTCGCGCTGCACCCCGAGATCCTCTACGACCTCGAAGACGAGGTCGACACCGTGCTGCGCGGCGAAGCACCGACAGCCGAGCAAGCCGCGTCGATGCCGCTGCTCGACGCAGTCCTCAAGGAATCCGCGCGGATCCTCCCCGCAACGCCGATCTGCTCGTTCCGCCTCGTCGGGGAGGAGGCCACGCTCGGGAAGTACACGCTCCCGAAGGGATCCCGGATCCTCCTGAGCCCGCTCGTCACGCACCGGATGGGCGACGTCTTCCCCGAGCCCACACGCTTCTTGCCGGAGCGCTGGAGCCGCATCACGCCAACGCCCTTCGAGTACCTGCCCTTCGGCGCGGGGCCGCGGATGTGCATCGGGCACGCCTTCGCCAACATGGCCATGCGGCTGATCCTGCCGATGGCGCTGCAACGATTCCGGTTCGCGCTCAGGTCGAACACCGAGATCTCCTTGCAGCTCAAAGGGATCTCCGGCGCGCCGAAGAACGGGCTGCCGATGGACGTCACGACGCGCCGCGCGCCGCGGCCGGGGAACACGCGACGGCCGGAGCCGAAGGGGGAGATCCGCGCGCTCGTGGATCTCTCGTGAGCGCGCCGCGCGGCTGACAGGGGCGCGCTTACGGGCGTCGTTCGTTTCACCCCTTGTCGAGCTCGGCCTCGAGTTCCTTCACACGCTTCGCCCTCTCCGCAGCTTCCCGGCGCGCAGCCTCGAGCTCGGCGCGCTTCTCTTCCCTCGACTGCTTGCGGGCAGCCTCGGCCTGCTCCTTGTCGAGGGCTGCCTGATGTCGCTGCTTCACGTCGGCGAGCTCGATCTCCAGGGCCTCGATGCGCTCGCCGAGCTCCTTGGCCGTCGCCTCCTCACCGCCGCGGCGGCGCGGGGGAAAGAACCAATCCGCAAAATCGCTCGGGAGGGCCTCGGAGGTGAGCTTGTGCGGCATTTCGAGGAGCTTGCCGAGGGATGCCTTGCGGAGGGCATTGAACGCGTCGGTGAAGGCCACGCGCTCGCCGACGGTGCGGAAATTCTTGAGGTTTTCGAGGGCCGTGTTGCGCGCATTCTGCGCGTCGGTGGCCACGGCGAGGCGCGCATGGAGTTCCGGGAGCAAGGCGACGACGTCGTGGAACCCTTGATAGGCCGCGCCGGAGAGGATCTCCGGCCACTTGAGCATGGTGGTGAGCTGGCCGCCGAGGACAGGGCGCTTCAGCTCGTGCGGGCGCTTGGAGAAGATGGCCGTATACCGCGCATCGGAGGTGTCCTTGTTGACAGCGAGGAGGAGCGCAGGGTGGAGGCGATCCACGAATGCGTCGAGCCGCATGTCCGCATACCAGACGCGAGCCTCGGCGTGGATGAGCGCCCGGAGGAGCTGGATTTCCTGGGCCTGGAGAGGGACCCAGGCACCCTCGAAGAGGGCCGTGAAGTCGCCCGCGAGGGAGGACGTGAGGGGGTGGACGAGGAGGCGGGCTTCGTTGCGGAAGAGCTCATCGGCCTGGGCGATGAGGGAACTGTCGGGGTCGATGGTGGAGGCAGCCATGGGATGAGAGCGTACGGTAGGCGGGCGAGCGGGTACAAATTTGGTGCGTCGGAGGCGGAGGCGGGGGCGGGGGCGGGAGCGGGGGCGGGGGCGGGGGCGGGGGCGGGGGCGGGGGCGGGAGAGGAAGCGCAAACGCAAACGCAAACGCAAACGCAAACGCAAACGCAAACGCAAACGCGAGCACGAGCGCTAGGGGGACGGGCATTCTGGGGTCCCGCTCGGGACGGCGAGCGTACCGTCGTGCTCGGCCTCTTCAAGGCCAAGCCGTCCTCGCCGTGCTCGCGCTTCGCGCTCCGCGCGGCTCCGGGCGGTGCTGCGCAGCCTTGAAGAGGCCTGCGCGCGACGGTGTGGGACGGGGGCCCCGGCGAATGGGTCGTCGGACGGAGGGTTCGTTATGCTCAAGATTTATGACGTCGTTTTGGTGATGGCAGGGGACGCGGCGGGGATTGCTGATCGGATTGAACCTTTGCGTTGAGGTGACGAATGGCTGCATCGTTGACCTTTCGCCAAACGCACCGACTCGCTCATCGACCGAATTTTCCAGCACGGGCATTGCCGCTTTACCACCGGAGGCTCCTGCGGTCTCCTCGCGGCAGAATTCCTTGGGCCGATCACGCGAGAAGCCAATGTACCGGATCACGTCGGGGTCGAGCTCCGCCCCGAGCCCAGGCGTCGCTCGCATGGCCTCTTCGTGCAGCTCGCCCGAGGATCCGTTTCGGACGCTGATCGGCTGCTCCTCATCGCGGAGGAGCCTCGCCTGATGAACAGGTCGACCAGCAGCCTATCGAGTGCTTCGAGCGTGGAAAGCCCAGAGCCGCCTGCCGTTTGCGTCTCGTCCCACCGCTTGCCGACGAGCGCCGCTGGCTGTGGCGGGTAGGCTGGCGGAGCGGCCGAGCTAAACGAGGAAACAGGCGCTCTCCTGAACGAATCGTGACGCACCGTATCTTGTCGGCGCACCTGCGGGTCGTAGGTTTGTGGGCACGAGGCAGGGTGGAGGCAGAATGGACGTGTAGGGCAGCACCTATCGCGCCCCACCGAGGAGTACAGATGAACACGATCGCGACGAGCGTGCCGCACGTGGCGCGTATTGCTTCGTTTGCCCTTCGCACCACGCAGCGCGTCAGCCGCGCGTTGCTCCTCGACCGTCCGTTCCGGTTCTGGGTCGACGAGCTCGCTCCGGCCGCCTCGCGTGTCGAGCTTCGCGCACGCGTCCTTTCGGTGGTCGACGTGACCCACGACGTGAAGACGTTCGTGCTCGCCCCCCGGGTATGGCCCGGTCACCTGCCAGGGCAATGGGTACCGGTCGAGATCGAGGTGGACGGCATACGCCTCCGTCGTTGTTATTCGATCTCCTCCCCACCGAACGACCCCCACGTCGAGATCACCGTCAAGAGAGTCCCCGGCGGCCGCGTCTCGAACTGGATGCATACGCATCTGCACGCAGGCGACTTCGTTCGCCTCGGCGCGCCATCCGGCGACTTCGTCCTCCCCGAGGCGACGCCCGCGAAACTACTCTTCCTGAGCGGCGGCAGCGGGGCCACGCCGCTGATCGCGATCCTCCGCGACCTTGCCCATCGGCGCGCGCTCGAGGACGTGACTTATCTCCACGCCGCGCGTTCGCGACGAGACGTCCTCTTCGCCAGCGAGCTCGCGCGTCTGGAGACGTTGCACCCCGGGCTCCGGGTGGTGCTCCACCTCGACGACGAGTCGCCACGACTCGATGCCACACAGCTCTGGGTGTGGGTCCCCGACCTCGCCCACCGCGAGACGTTCCTTTGTGGCCCGACCGGCATGATGGACGCCGTCGCGCCCGCGTTCGTGGGTCTCGAAGGACGGTTGCATCACGAGCGATTCGTCGCCGCCAAACCTGCGGCAGCGGCGCCCGGCGCAGGCGCGCTGATTCACCTCGATCGCTCGAAACGATCCATGACCACCACCGGTTGCGGGACACTGCTCGACGAGCTGGAGCAGGCCGGTGAACGCCTCGAATACGGCTGCCGCATGGGCATCTGCAACACGTGCCGGTGCGCCAAGCGGAGCGGGGTGGTCGAAAACGTCCTGACCGGCGCGATCTCCAACGAACCCGACGACGACATCCGCCTCTGCGTGTCCGTCGCCCGCTCCGATCTCACGCTCGCCCTCTGATCCGGCAGGCCTCCGATGAACCGCGTCCTCACTCCCCACGAAATCGACGCCTTCGGCCGCGAGCTCGATTCGCTTCGCCAAGAAGTTCTCGACCAGCGCGGACAACGCGATGTCGATCACATTCGCAGCGTGGTGCGCACCATGCGTTACTCGGAGGCCGCCGGCCGGTTCCTCCTCCACGTCGGGATTGATCCCGTCACGTTCGCGCTCGGCAGCGGAGCACTCGGCCTGGCCAAGATCCTCGAGAACATGGAGATCGGGCACAACATGATGCACGGCCAATACGATTGGACGCACGATCCCGAGCTCGACGGCGAAACCTACGATTGGGACATGGCCTGCGCCGCCCACCAGTGGCGCGAGTACCACAACTTCGAGCACCACACGTTCACCAACATCCTCGGTCGCGACCGCGACGTGGGCTACGGCTTTCTTCGGGTGACGTCGGAACAGCCGTGGAATCCGGCCCATATCATCCAGCCATTCGTTGCGGTGGGGCTCGCATTCCTGTTCCAGTGGGGCATCGGGGCTCATGCGCTGCGCCTCGAAGACACCATCGCCGGCCGCCAGCCCGTCGCCGAGCTCTGGACCCGTGCGCGGCCCTTCCTGGCCAAGGGCGCGCGACAACTGTTCAAGGACTACGTGTTTTTTCCGGGATTGGCGCTGGCGAATGCGCCACGGGTCGCGCTCGGAAACCTCATCGCCAACGGGATCCGCAACGTGTGGGCCTTCGCGGTCATCTTCTGCGGGCACTTCCCGGAAGGGGTGCGCATCTATCACGAGCAGGAGACCCGGGACGAACCACGCGGTGCCTGGTACCTGCGCCAGATCCACGGGTCGGCGAACGTCGAAGGCGGTCGCTTGTTCCACGTGTTGAGTGGCCACCTCAGCCACCAGATCGAGCACCACCTGTTCCCCGATCTCCCCGCCTGCCGCTACCCGGAGCTCGCGCCGCGCGTGCGCGCGATCTGCGAACGGTATGGGCAGAGCTACAACACCGGTAGCTTCCGGGCGCAGCTCACGAGCGTGGCCAGACAGATCCTCGAAAACGCACTCCCCTCACGCGCGCGTCCGGCTCGAATGCACTGACGTTCGGGGAACGTCGGGACTGCATCGCGACGCTCCAAGAAAAGCCGTCCACCGAACGCCTCCGCCCAGGCCGTCGGGGCACGAAGGGCTCACCGCCCCACGAAACGGCGAGACCGGCGTCTACGCGTGTGCTCACCCATCTGGTAGACTTGTCCCATCCAATGGCTCTCCCGCCCGTCCCGCATGAATTCGCGTCGAGCCTCCGGACCAGTCGGATCGAGGGCCTGAGCGATGCGGCCTTCGGCATCGTGATGACGATCCTCGTCCTCGAGATACCGGTGCCGGAGCTCGATCGACCCACAGCCCTGGACATCCCCCGTGCGCTGCTCCGCTTGTGGCCAAATTTCCTTGGTTATTTCGTGAGCTTCGTCATGCTGGGGATGTCCTGGGTGGCTCAGCACGAGCAATTTCATTTCATCAAGCGCGCCGATCAAGCCCTCTTGTGGATGACCATGCTGTTCCTCATGCTCATCGCGACCGTCCCCTTCACCACGACGCTGATCGGCCGGTACCTGGAGCAGCAGGCGGTCGTGGTGCTCTACGGCGCGCACCTCCTCGCCATCAGCCTCGTCCACCATGCGACGTGGCGTTACGCGACCACGAACCGGCGGCTGGTCGATCCTCACATTGATTTGGAGGACGTCGAGATCCACCTACGCCGCTCGCTCACCACACCGGTGATCTATCTGGTCGCCATAGGGCTCTCGTTTCTGAGCACTGTCCTCAGCGTTGTGGTCTATGCACTCGTGCCGCTCGTGTACGGCATGTTGCCGAGCATCTACGCCAAGCGGAAGGGGGCCCGCCCTCGCGAGAGGTGATTCTTCCGCAGCAAGAGGCGAGGCGAGCTCGGCTGCGCCATGCGAGGTCGTCCTCGCGGCCCGAGGAACCTCGTCGAATGGGCCCTCGTCGGGGGCTTCCGACACACCCGCCAAGGAGCGCCCCCGTTCCTCCGTCAGCCCGAACAGCCGTTCCGCCGCCAGACCGACCTGTAGGTCAGGATGCAGCCAATGGCATTGCACGCGATCCTCACCGCGGGCAAAGCACCGGTCGATGGCGACGTATTCGTCAATCCCTCGAACAACGACGCCGCTCGTAGTGCCCCCGCAGATACCGCGGAATCCCGGTGGTGTGGTGCCGCGGCAGCACCCGGATACGCTTCCCGCACCCGCAAGCGCAGACATGCAGCCCCTTCGCGTTCTCCGCTTCCGCCCACGCTGAACACACCTCCGGCTGATGCCACCGGATGAACCGCGGGATCCCCACGCAGTGGTGCCACGGCTTCACCACGACCCGCCCTCCGCACCCGCAGGCACACACATGCCCCTTCGCGTTTTCAGCCTTCGCCCACGCCTCCGCCGCCCCGGCGGGCGTTGGCCGTGTGGGCAGCGTCACCGTTCCTTCCAGCACGAGGGGCGGTGTCGCCGTTTGGTGAAAGGTCAACATTGCCGAAGGCATGGGCAGCCTCGCCGGACACAAACGGCAGCGCTATTCCACGGCCCTCGGATCGGCGCGAGAAGTGCTCGCCTGTGTTCAGGTCGCTGAGGCCATGCGTTATGTCGAGCCCCCTCATCCCGGCGTGCTGGACCGAATGAACCACGTCATCGCCACCCTGGCCCGCCTCGTCTACCGCCGCGCATCGTGAATCGAGGGCGGGCCGTCCCCCCCCAGGGCGGCCCGCCCGTTCGGCCTGGATCCACGGGCCCATTGCGAGCGCCAACGCCGCATTCCTGATCGAGGCCCACGAGGCAGGCGCGCCCACGCTCGAGGTTCAGACGAACACCGGGCATCTGGCATCAAGAATGAAGATGGCCTTGGCCTCGCGGCTCTCCAGAAGCGCGTCGAGTGGCAGGGACGTCGTTCGAGGTGTTCCGTCCCCGCGATCGTACCAATAACGCGCATTCGGATCGACCTGGGGATGGCGCCGGCATATACGGAACAAGCGCTTTCCGCTCGGCGTCGCCTGCGCCCACGTCTGCGTATGCGCAGGCGTCGCGCCGCACCCGAGAAGCCATGCCGAGACGCAAAAAACGCCGAGCACCAGAAGCCCAAGCCGAAAGAACCGCAGCAGCGCCGCGCAAATGCGCCCCTTCCCTTCATCCTCCCCGAACGACCCCAAACACCCAGGTAACACGACGCCCGGCGCCGCGACGATGAGCGCCGCGACGAGGAAATCCTCTCGGACCTTGTCTGTTCGGTCGTGGCCGCCCATCGCCCCCGTCCCTTCCCGACGCCCCCTTCCGCCGCCGCAAAATCGTGCTGCTGCCCGCCGACGGTTTGCTTCACGCCGCAAGACACGCCAGCGGGCCGCTCGTGCCCTCTTCCGCCGCCGCAACCCCCGCTCGTCGTCGGCCGACGTCCCCGGTCCTGCATCGCAAAACGACGCCGTCGTCGACCGACGTCCCCCATCCTGCATCGCAAAACGACACCGTCGGCGACCCCCCGGACGAGTCTCCGCGCAGAACGGGGTCGTCGGCGACGGACCGATCCATTTCGCCACGCACGATGCCCCTCGCGCGCCGCGCCCCGGGCGTGTTCGCGCCGCCAAAAGCCCCGGTCGGCCGCTCCCCGCGCATGTCGCTCGACGCGCTTGCCCGGGTCGCGGGCTCGCTCCCCGAGCAAAAGCTAGGACCACATCCTCGACGCGAAGCGGCGAGCGCGAAGCGCCGGAAGTGAGCCACTGCGAACTTCCGGGATGTGGTGCTTGAGCGCCAAGCCGTTCGGCGCTCTGCGAGATCGCGAAGCGAGCTCGCCTCGGGGGGTGAATCGACCGGGCTTTGCCCGGGCGAGAGGGGGATGCGAGGTGTCCCCCTCGGGACAAAAGAGCTAGAACATCGAGCGGTTGTCAAACCGAACAATGTTCTCGTGAAGCACCTCTGGCGCCGCCACGAACAGCACCCCGAACCCGATCAGGAGCACGCCGCTCACGAGCTTCAATCCCTTCGCGGCGCGCTCGCTGAAGTTCACCCGGTGCAGCGTGAGCCCGACGACGAGCACCACGGCGGCGAGCGGCACGACATACGCCAGGTTGTAAAGCACCAAGAGGCCGTACCGCTCCGCGAGGGTGAGCTCCGTTTGCAGGCTCAGGATGCGCGTGAAGACCGCTGGGAGCCCCAGGGTGCAGCCGAGCTCGACGAGGTTGACGACGAAGGCGAGCACCGCAACGCCCGCGAGCGCGGCGGGCAGGGTCGCGGCGCTCGCCACGCCCCGCATACGGCGAAAGAGGCCCGGCTTGGCCTTCGTCGGGATCATCAGCGATACGCCCTTCTTGAACCACGCCAGCTCTTTCAGGTTGACGAGCCCCATTACCACCAGCGCCATCCCAAGCAGGACGGTGATCCCCCGCGAGAGGCCGGTGAGCGCGAAGAGGTTGAGCCACGCCGTCATGAATATGAAATAGACGACGCCCGACATCACCACGAAGGTCCCTCCGAAGAGGAAGACGCGCCTGCGGGAGCGGACGTGGAGCAAAATGCCCAGCATGGCGACGAGCACGTACATCGCGCACGGGTTGATGCCGTCCACGAGCCCCACGATCAGCGCGAGCGCCGTGAGCGAATGAGCGCCGGGCTCGATCCTGCCGAACCACGGGAGATCGATGCGCGCGACCTCCTCCGCGGCCGACGCCGGTTTCCCCGCGGCCGCGTCGCGGATGATCGCCCGGATCTGCTCCTCGGTGACGCCTTCGCGGAATCCCATCACATGACGGTCCCCGAGCACGAAAAGCGGAATGCCCGGCGCCACGAGACCGAGGCGCTGCACCTCCGCGAGAAATCGATCACGACCCGCGGCGTCCCTGCGGATCTCCACGAGCTCGACCACGAGCCCGCCGTCTCGCTCCAGGGAGAGGACGAAGGGCATTGCGCTCTCGCAATGGGGACAGCCGACGCCCCAGTAAACGACGAGCCGGGGGCGCTCGAGGTTCTGCTCGCCCATGCCGAGGGGGACGTCTACGCCGTCGCCAACCGGCGGAGCTCGCGCGGCAACAGGGCGCGGCGCCGTGAGCAGCAGCGCGCACGTCAGGGCGCACCACAGGACGGCGTGAAGGGCACGTGAGCCGCGCATCCTCGCGGCCCACCTCTTCGTGACCGGCTCGCCTGGCGCGCGCGCGCGGCGAAGGATCGCGTCAGAACCCCGAAGCTTTCCGGGGCTGCTGCTCGGTCGCCCCCTCGACGCCGAGGTTGCGCATCTCCTTGCCGCAGCAGATGTCCGCGTGGGTCTTCGGATCGCGCTCCGAGCAGGAACAGGCTTTCGTGTACACGATCTCCGCTCCGCAATCCTCGCAGCGAAGTCGCTCGCCGACTTGATGGGGCACAGGGAACCTCCTCTGTGGCAGTGCATCACGTTCGCACGGTGAACGCGCGCGCCCGGAGGTCACAGCAACGGCCATGCCCCATGGGTCTCGTCCGCGACGCTCCGCGCTTTTTGCCGCAAATCGCCCTGGTCGACCGCTCCCCTCGCCCCCCGTTCGACGCGCTTGCCTGGGTTGCGACGCGGCGCGCTGCGAGTACAGATTTGCTCCGTCAGCGCGTCACGTCGGAGGGGGGCATGGCGTACCGGATGGAGGACCTGATCCGTGGGTCCATGCGTGGGGGTTTGATTTTTGGGTATGTCCCCGCGTCGGCGGGGCACTTGTCTCCGGCGATGTACAAGTCGGCTCTGCTCGCCGAGATGGAGCGGATGAAGGCTGCGGGGCTCGTGGCCGAGACGTGTGTTTCGAGCGAGCTCGACGACCTCGATGAGGCGCGGATGGCGCCTGGGATCACGCTCTGCGGCCTCGTGCCGGATCGTGTTGGGCCGCAGGAGCTCGAGCGGATCTTGCGCTGCGTGAAGAGCGACGACCGTCCCTTTTTCTCGAAGCGCTTCCGCTCCGATCCCGGCAAGCACCGGAAGAAGCCGCCTTCGCTCGCTGTGCAGCAGCGGTCGAGCTTGTTCGAGCTCTTCGCCGAGGTGCACCAGGATTTCGTCCTCTTCATCTCGCACGAGCCGCGGGTCGCTGACCTCTTGCGGCTCTCGGTCCACGCGATCTCGCCGCTCTTCGATTACCGGCACCACTACCGGATCCTCGATCTGTCCTGAGCCTTCAGCGGATCATGCACGTCTCGTCTGCGGCGATGCAGGTGCCGAGCTGGGCGCCGCTCGCGCCGCAGCAGTTCCCCGTCAAGCAATCGTCGTAGCTCAGGCAGCTTGCGCCCTTGGGGCACTTGAAGCCGAGCAAGCCGCACGTCGGGCCGCTGCAATCGACGCCGGTCTCGTCGCCGTTGGGGAGGCCGTCGGCGCAATCAGGCGCCGCGCCGCCGCTTCCGCTCCCGCTCCCGCTTCCGCTCCCGCTCCCGCTTCCGCTCCCGCTTCCGCTCCCGCTTCCGCTCCCGCTTCCGCTCCCGCTCCCGCTTCCGCTCCCGCTCCCGACGTCGTCTCCGTCCGTCGTGCATGCGGCTGCGGTGACGAGGAGCGCTGCGAGGCCCCACCCGAACGCGTTGCCCATTCCCGGTACTCTCCCGTGTCGATCGCCGCGGACGGAAACGTGCGCACCGAGGTTACCACGGGCTCTGTGCGCGGGGCGTTTTCATGAGAGAATCGAGCGATGGACGAAACGTTCCGCCTGCACGTCCGCGCGATCGCGGCCGAAGGCAAGGGCGAGTCGATCGGGGGGAGCGTGTTCCTCCCGTTCGTGACGCTCGACTCGGGCGCGCGCGTGGGGACCGACGCCGACGGGACGTTCGTGCTCGCGAGCGCCGAGGGCGACACGATCACTCCGTACAGCGCGGAAGATGCGCATGTTTTCCACGAAGTGCTGGAGTGGAAACGCGATAGGTTCGATGACAAACTCGACGAAGCTGGACGCGCGCTGGGGTTGCCGGAGTTCGAGGCCTCCCTCGCCTTCCCCGCGTTCGGCGTCGTCCGCGCCGTGCTCGCGAAAAACATGAACTACACGACCCTCCTGGCGCTCGCGTGGCTCCGGCCCTCGGAGCTACGCGAGGTGCAGGCCGACATCCGCCGCGTGGCCGAGGACAAGCGATTGCCCACGAGCACGCGGGAATTCGCGCAGCGGCTCGTCGTACCGTCCTGACGCGCTTTTCGTTCCGCGTCGCGCCCGACCGCGCTACACAGGTTCAGCGTTCGTGAAGGAAAGGAACCCCATGCCCGAGCCGTCTACGCCCCCGCCTCCGGGCCTGATCAGCGAGCAGGACGTGGAGCAGGAGATCCAGCGCCTGTTCCTCGCCCAGGCCGGATCGGGCCTCGTCATCCGCGTCTACGGCGAGGAGGGCGGGACGGCCGAGAACATCGAGGCCTTCCGCGAGATGCTCACGTCGCTGCGCATGTACGACTACGGCTCCGCCGCCGGCGACGTGCTCGTCGACGCGCCGAACCGCCAGATCCTGACGCGCGCGCTCTCGGTCCTCGCCCGCGAGCAACACCAGAAGCGGATCCTCGACCACGTCCTCACGACGTTCGGCCGGCACCTCATCGATCCCCTCGCCCTCATCCTCGACACGACGCCCGAAGGCACGCTCATCTCGCGCCTGAGCGTGCTGCGCGACGTGTTCCTCGCGCAGATCGTGGAGCTGAAGCTCACGCAAGAGTCGCAGAGCATGCTCTCCGAGGACCTGAAGCGGCTTTTGACGGACGACTACCTGTCGATGGTGGCCGAGCACGAGGAGCGGGTGCAAAGGCCGCGCGTGCGTCGCCTGGCGCAGCAGATTTTGCGCCTCGTCGGCTCGACGTTCCACAAGGCGCTGCGCGGCTGGCCCGAGCACGCCGAGCGGATCGCCTCGATGGTCGCGCGCCGCCTGCAAGGCAAGGTGCAGCTCCGCGAGGTGCCGACGCTGATCCGTGATCAAATCTGCCACGCGATCGAAGAGTTTTTGTGGGTCGAGACGGCCAACGAGATCGAAGGCGCGCTGTTTTCGCTGTTCGCCGAGAACAAGGGCGTGATGCACGAGCCGCCGCGCGAGCTGGATCGTTCGCTCTACAGCGAGTTCGCCAACGCCTGCTGGGAGATCATCGCGGAGTACTGCTGATCCCTCGCCTCTCCCGCAGGGAGAAGGCCGGGGGTGAGGAGACCGTTCCAGGCGTCGGCACGGCGTTCGCATGGCGCCGGGTTGCGAGCGTGCTGTCGGTGCGCGCCCGTCCGCTCGACGTCGAGGTACCCGTGATCCGCACTTGCCCGTCTTGCCAGACCAAAAACCGCATTCCTCCCGATCACCTGAGCGACACCGGTCGCTGCGGCGCCTGCAAAGCACCGCTGCCGCCGCTCGCAGAGGCGCTGGAGGTCGACGCCCGGGAGTTCGGGGACATCGTCCGGACCGCGAAGGTGCCGGTGCTCGTGGATTTCTGGGCGCCCTGGTGCGGCCCCTGCCGCATGGCAACGCCCGAGGTCGCCCGCGCCGCCTCCCAGCGCGCCGGAAAAGCCATCGTGCTCAAGGTGAACACCGACGAGCACCCAGAGCTGGCGAGCCGCTTCGGCGTCCGCGGGATCCCGCATTTCGTGGTGCTCCGCGGAGGCGAGGTGATCGTTTCGCAAGCGGGGCTGGTCCGCGCCGCGCAGCTCGTGGCCTGGATCGACCGCGCAGGCGGCGCCGATCCGCGGCGCGCCCACGTGGCCTAGCGCAGATTTCCGCCTAAACTCCGCCCCATGAGTGGATCTCAGTCGTCGCTCGGGGGCGGTGCTCCGGCAAGCGGTGTCACGCCCCCGAACTCCCTCCTCGACGGGAAAGCCCTGGCGCAAAAGGTGCGCGACGAGGTGCGCGAAGACGTCGCGCGGTTCGTCGCAAAGCACGGTCGTCCGCCCGGCCTCGACGTGATCCTCGTCGGCGAGGACGCGGCAAGCGTGGTCTACACGCGCAACAAGGAAAAAGCCTCAAACGAGGTCGGCATGCGAGGCCGGCTCCACCGGCTGCCCGCCGAGACGAGCGAGGCGGAGCTGCTCGACCGAATCGCCGCGCTGAACGCAGACGAGACGGTCGACGGGATCCTCGTGCAACTCCCGCTGCCAAAGCACATCCGCGAGGATCTGGTCATCGAAGCCGTCTCGCCGGCCAAGGACGTGGACGGCTTCCACCCGATCAACGCAGGTCGGCTGGCGACAGGCAAAGCCTCGCTCGTGCCCTGCACGCCCACCGGGTGCATGCGGCTGATCGCAGAGACAGGTCGCTCGCTCGAAGGAGCACGCGCCGTCGTCGTCGGTCGAAGCAACATCGTGGGCAAACCCATGGCGATGCTGCTGCTCGGAGCCAACGCAACCGTGACGATGGCGCACTCACGCACGAAGGATCTCCCCGCCGTCTGTCGCGAAGCCGACGTGCTGGTCGTCGCCGTAGGCCGCGCGCGCATGGTGAAAGGCGACTGGATCAAAGAAGGCGCCGTCGTGATCGACGTGGGCATGAACCGCGACGAATCCGGCAAACTCTGCGGCGACGTCGACACCGAAAGCGCCCGCACCCGCGCCTCCTTCATCACCCCCGTCCCCGGCGGCGTCGGCCCCATGACCATCGCATGTCTATTGCAGAACACAGCACGCGCAGCCTGGGCCCGCGTGGCGGGTGGCTGAGGGCGTTGCGCTGGGGCTTTGCCCCAGGCCCCAGGAGGGGGCTGTCCGCCCCCTCCACCCCGGACCAGCCAGGGGCTGGACCCGGGTTCGATGAACTGCGCGATGCGCAGTTCATCGAGCAGGCCCGGTCAAGACGGGCAGCGGCGTTGCCGACCGAGACAGCCGCGCTGTTGGTTCGGCTGGCAACCTGGGTGCTTCGTCGGCCCGTTTGAAAAACTGCGCACCGCGCAGTTTTTCAACCCTCGGTCCAGGCCGTGCCTGGTCCGGGTCCAGGGGTGGACAACCCCTGGTCGGGGTCCGGGGTGAAACCCCGGGCGGGCGGCGTCACGTTACCCAGCTAGAGCCTCTGCGCGTACGTCATGACGAGGTACATGATCGTGTCGGTTGCGTCGGGGTTTCGGTAGACGTGTGGCACGTCGGCTTCGAAGACGATGGCGTCGCCTGTCGCGAGCATTCGTTTTTCGGCGCCGATGGTCATCTCGCAGCGGCCTGCGTTGACCACGAGGTTTTCGACGGTCCCTGGTGGGTGTGGGTCGGCGTGTTCTTCGGCGTGGGGGGCGAGACGTAGCTCGTAGAACTCGACGCTGCGTGGGCGGTCCATCGGGAAGAGGGCGCGGGATTGGAAGGAGCCGTCGATGCTGCGGAGTACGCGGGCGCGTGCGGCGGGCAGGACCATCGCGCCGGGGCCGGATTCGGGGTTGATGAGCGCGGAGAAGGGCACGTCGAGGGCGCGTGCGATCTTCCAGAGCACGCTGATCGTGGGGGTGCTTTGGCCGAGCTCGATTTGCCCGAGCATGGCGCGGCTCACGCCGGAGGCGCGGGCGAGCTTTTCCAGGGAGAGACCACGCTCGGTGCGCAGGCGCTTCAGGTTGCCGCTGACCACGGGTGCGATGTCGGCGGCGGCTTCTCCGGGCGGAGCGACTGCGACTGCGCTCTCCTCGGGCGTCTCCTCGGCCGGTTTTGCGGGCGCCTCCTCGGGGATGACGTCCTCTGCTGGCCGTGCTTTGCCCTTCGTCGCTTTCATTTGGGGCGCGTACTTTCGGGGATGGCTCCGATCCCGTCAAGAACGCGGCTACAGCGTGAACCCTGCGACGGTTGCCGCGCCTGCCTGGATCGGAAGCTGGATCATGAAGCCTTGCTGGTTCGCGTCTGTCAGTGTGAACGTGCGTTGCTCGGCTGTCTGGGGCGCATCGACGTCGAAGACGAGGATCACGCCGGCTGGGCCGGTGAGGTTCGTTTGGTTCGAGTAGAGCCCCACGCCCGTGTCGTAGACGACCTCTGCGCCGGGCAGCGACGTCGTGAGCGCGACGCCGGAGAGCGGCTGGTTGTTGCGTGAAACCTTGATGATGAGGTGCGCGCGTGTCGTGTCGACGACGATCGGCGCGGGCAAGGTTCCCGCGATCGACGCGAGCACGTTCCGATCGACGACGGGCAGGGTCACGGGGCCCGAGGAGGGCACGCGCACGGCCGAGTGCGTGGACAGGATGCCCGTGGCCCCGTTGGTCTCGTCACGCACGAAGATCCAGGGCGTGCCGCTGATCACGGTGGGCAGGCTGAAGCTCGTGACCGCGTCCCCGTAGGGCGCTTCGAGCGGCATGCCCGTGTTCGAAGTGGCGAAGATCGTCGCGGCGCCGGCGTAGGGGCCGATTTGCGCGAAGCTTGGCTCGTTCAGCACGCCCACGTTGCCGGTGACGTCGTTCGAGAGGGTTCCGCCCTCGCCGCCCTGCCCGCCTGCGCCGCCTCCGCCGCCGCTCGGGTTGACGCCGCCGCTCGGGTTGACGCAGCCGGGGCCTGTGCAGGGAGGCCGCGGATCGAGATCGGTCTCCGCGGACCCACACGCTGCCGCGATGCACACGAGGCTCGTGAAGACGGCGCCACGGAGAACGAGGGAAAGCGAAGAGGAATTCGTCATGGCGCAAGGATATGCGCTTCCCGGGTCCGGCAAAATGCTTCCCGGGGCGGGCGCTCGAATCCGGCGCGGACGACGAGAGCGCCGAACCGTTCGGCGCTCTGCGAGATCGCGAAGCGAGCTCGCCTCGGGGGGTGAATCGACCGGGCTTTGCCCGGGCGAGAGGGGGACGCGAGGCGTCCCCCTCGGGACAAAAGAGCTAGGACATCGAGCGGTTGTCAAACCGATCGATGTTCTAGTAGCTCGCGGTCGCGGTGGTTGCGGTCGGGGGAGCCGGGGGCGTGGCCGCGGAGGCGCGGGTGCGCTGCTTGTGGAGGGCGAAGGCGAGCCCGCAGATGGCGAGGCCGATGAGCTGCGAGGTCGAGAGGCCGAGGAGGGCGCCGCGATCGTCGGCGCGGAAGAATTCGAGCACGAACCGGCCGACGGCGTAGAGCGCGAGGAACGAGACGAAGACCTGGCCGTCGTAGCGCTTCCTGCCGTGGACGTAGAGCAGGCAGAAGGCTGCGATCGCGAAGGAGACGGCCGACTCGTAGATCTGCGTCGGGTGCACGGGGTGCGAGACGTGGTTCAGGCCGGGCAGCTCGTGGAGCTTCCACTGCGCCTCGCTTGCCGGGCTGTTCGCGGGGAACGCGAGCCCGAGCGGCCCGTCCGTGCGCACGCCGAAGCAGCAGCCCGCGAGCAGACAGCCCATGCGCCCGAAGCCGAGGCCGAGCGGCACGGCGAACCCGGCCATGTCCGCGGCTTTCCAGAAGGGAAAGCGATCCCGCTTGAGCAGGTAGACCGCCATCAGCGACGAGCCGATGAACCCGCCGTAATACGCGAGCCCGCCTTGCCAGAACTTCGCCCACGCGAAGCAGTCGCGCGCCGGCGGGTGACAGACCCCGCGCGCCGCGTCCCAGACCCCGCGCGCCACGCGTTCTTCCTCGCCGAAGGGGTACCAGCCGAAGAGGTTGAGCCCCGAGCCGCGCGGGACGAGCTGCGCGCACTGCGCCTCGTTGTAGGGCCAGTCGACCTTCGTGGGGTCTGTGCAGAGGTGCACGTAGTCCCAGAAGTAGCCGTCTGCGATCACGTGGAGCAGGCGCCCGCCGACGACGCCCATGAGCAGACACGCGAGCCCGAGATCGACGATGACGTCGGGATCCTGCCCGATGCGCCGCGCCCACATGGATCCGAGGGCCGTGGCGAAGAGGAAGCCCGTGAGGAGCAGGCCGAAATAGGCCGGGAACCCGATGTCGAGGTAGAAGACGCGGAAGAGCTCGGGTCGCATGGCTCCTTTTCAGGAAGAGGCTTCTTCGGCCTTCTTCGGCGGCGCGCTCTTCTTGCGCGACGTGAACATGTCGACGCCCATCAGGATCACGCCGGCGACGATCGCGATGTCCGCGATGTTGTAGGTCGGCCAGTGGTACTCGCGCATCGGCCCCGAGATCGACTCGACCAGCTTGTCGAGGCCGGTGCCGTTGCCGATGTACATGTCGATGAAGTCGATGACGTGCCCGTAGCGGATGCGGTCGACGAGGTTGCCGAGCGCGCCGCCGAGCACGAGGGGCAGGCCCCACCGGAGCGCCGTCTGGTTCGGGGCGAGCTTGCGGTAGAGCGAGACGATGAAGGCGATCGCCACGACCGACACGAGCACGAAGAACGGCCTGCGCACGTTCTCGCTCTGGTCCTGGAGCAGGCCCCAGGCGCCGCCGCGGTTGTGCGCGAGCGCGAGCGAGAGGTAGCCCTTGATGAGGTCGACGCGGGCGAACGGCTTGTCGAGGTTCTGGACCGCCCACCACTTGCTGCCGAGATCGAGCGCCAGCGTGACGATCGCGACCACGCCGAGGAAGACGTACGAGGCGCGGTAGGGCGGCGCGGCCTTCGGGGCCTCGCCCGCCCCGGTCTCCGGGGCCTCCGCGCTCGGCTCGTTCGACCCCTCGGCAGCCGTGTGGGCCGCCTCTTGCTCCTCGGATTTCTCTTCCGTCATGGTCTTCGCGCTGGTGCGCCGAAAAGGCGCGCCGGATCTTTCGGTAGCGTGTTCGGCGGTACCCCGAGGCGTGTCGGCTGTCCAGTGTCGAATTGCCTCACGCCTCTCCTGGCGGAGGCAGAGGCGAAGGCGGCGCGGGGCTCGCGGTCAAGGGCTCGGCGGGCGGCACGGGCTCGCCCAATCCGCCGCGCGTCTTGCGCGACAGGAACGTATCGAGGGCCATGAGCAGGACGCCGGCGACGATGGCGATGTCGGCGACGTTGAAGGTCGGCCAGTGGATCTCGCGGCCGTTCCGGATGACGTAGAAGTCGATGAAGTCGATGACCGAGCCGTAGCGGATGCGGTCGACGAGGTTGCCGACCGCGCCGCCGAGCGCGAGGGGCAGGCCCCAGCGCATCGCCCACTGATCTCGGTGGATGCGGCGGTAGACCGAGACGATGAAGACGATGGCGGCCGAAGAGACGAAGAGGAAAAACGGGCGCCGGAGGTTCTCGGGCAAGCTGCGGAGGAAGCTCCACGCCCCGCCCGGGTTCAGCGTGTAGATGAAGTCGAAGTGATCCTTGATCACCTCGATGCTCTTCGGGCGGCCCTTGTCTGCTCCGGACAACGCGGCCTTCGCCCAGCCCTTCGAGGCCAGATCGGCCGCGGCGGACACGACCGTGATCACGGCGAGAAAGAGCATGGAGGGGCGGTAGGCGTCGTCCGGGGGCGCCTCCGCGCGCTTCTCCTCGGCGTCTTGTCCGGTCATGGGGTCGACCATGTGTACGCGATGGGCCACGGACCTGCAAAGCGGCCCAGCGTGCCTCGTTGTTCCCCGGGGCGTGGTGGCGCACCGCGGTACATCCGTTTAGTATGCGCGCCATGGTGCGTCGTGAGGAGATCGACCAAACGGCCGGGACACCGGTTCGAGGGTCGGTCTTGCGCTGCACGTCTCCAACGGGTGAGAGTCCCGTCCGGGTAAGCGCCGGAGCGCCCGGTAGCAGGCCCCA
>NZ_SSMQ01000141.1 GCF_005144585.1 Polyangium fumosum
TGCGAGGCAAAGCCTCGCACCGCCCGGAGCCGCGCGGAGCGCGAAGCGCGAGCACGGCGAGGACGGCTTGGCCTTGCGCCACCCGAGCACGCGGGCATGCTCGACCCCCCCGGACGAGAGCGCCTTTGAATTCGCGTCCGACAAGCGGAAGCGGAAGCGGAAGCGGAAGCGGAAGCGGAAGCGGAAGCGGAAGCGGAAGCGGAAGCGGCAGCGGAAGCGGAAGCGGAAGCGGCAGCGGGCGCGACGGACCGGCAAGGCGCTTCAAAATGGACCCCTGCGTGCTCCAAAATGGAGCGGCGACGCCCCAAAGTCAGGTCCAAGCGGCCGGGATCGATGATGGGGACGCCCCAACATGAGGTGCCGCTGCTCGGGATCGGTCATGGGCAGGCCCCCACGTCAGATCCCGCTGCTCGGGATCGGTCATGGGCAGGCCCCCACGTCAGATCCGGGCGGACCGACTCGGTCCTGGGCAGGCCCCATCGCCCGACCCCAGCGGTCGACCTCGGTCCTGGGGAAGCCCCACCGCCCGATCCCGACAGGCGGAAGGGTCTTTGGGCACGCCCCCACGGGAACGGGAGGCGGCCCGCTGGGTGTTTGGGCAAAAGGCTCCCTGGCCCCCGCCGGCCGGCAGCCGATCGGACGCGTGAAGCGAGCGCCGGACATGGCGCCTGAGCCCGGCCGTCGCGGGCGCGACGCAACCCGCGCGCGCGCATCGAAGGAAGCGAGCCACGAGGCGTACAGCGAAGCGTCACGAGAGGTTCATGGGTTCGTTCGGTCCCGCGTGAAACATTTCTCGTCGTGAATGGGTGGCACCTCCTACCGGCCGCGCTCCTCGTCCTCGCGTGCAGCGGACGTTATGGCGGCGCGCCCGGCGCAGGCGCGAGGATCACGGTCCGGGGCTCGGACACCCTCGTCGTGCTGATGCAGCGCTGGGCCGAGGCCTCTACGACGAGCCAGCCGGACGTGGTCGTGGAGGTCTCCGGCGGGGGCACGGGCACGGGCATCGCGGCGCTCATGAACGGAACCACCGACCTCGCCATGGCGAGCCGCCCCATCGCGCGCGAAGAGCGCGCCCGCATCGAGGGGAGCGGCGCGAAGCTCGTCGAGATCCCCGTGGCCCTCGACGCGGTCGCCATCTACATCCACGAATCGAATCCCCTGTCCGCCCTCACGCTCGACGCGCTCCGAGGCGTATTCGCAGGCAAGATCCGGCGCTGGAGCGAGCTCGGCGGCGCCGATCGACCCATCGTCCTTTATTCGCGCGAGTCGAGCTCGGGCACGTATGCCTTCTTCAAGGAGCACGTCCTCCAAAAGTGCGACTTCGCGCCGGAGGCCCAAAGCCTGCCCGGCACCGCGGCCGTCGTGCAAGCCGTCGCCCGGGACCCTGCGGCGATCGGGTATGGCGGCATCGCCCGCGCCCGGGGCGTGAAGGTGCTCCCGCTCCGGCTCGCGGACGGGAGCGTCGTCGCGCCCGACCACGAGGCGGCGACCACCGGCCGTTATCCCCTGACGCGCCCCCTCTTCGTCTATCTCCGCGCGCCGGCGAACCCCGAGGCCGAGGGCTTCGCGCGCTTCCTCGTCGGCCCCGAGGCGCAGGCGCTCGCCGAGGAGGCGGGCTTTTTCGCGTGGCGGAGCCCCCCATGAGCACGAGCCGAAAGCCTCGCCGGCGCTTCCGCCGTTCGCTCGGGGAGCGAATCGCCGAGCGCGCGCTCGCCCTCGTGGCCGCCTCGGCGATTGGCGCCATCACCCTGATCCTCGTCTTCGTGGTCCGCGAGGCCTTGCCCTTGTTCTGGGACGGCCACGAGGGCCTCGCGCTCGCGGCCCCGCACCGCTACCCCAATTACGACCATCCGGTCTACGTGTGGCAGCCCGTGGGGTATCCGCCGAAGTACGGCGTGGTGCCGCTGTTCGTGGGCACGCTGAAAATCACGGGGCTCGCGATGGCGATCTCCACGCCCCTGTCGCTCCTCGCAGCGATCTACGTCGCCGAGCTCATGCGGCCTCGGCGCCGCGCATGGATCAAGCCGATCATCGAGCTCGTCGCGGGGGTGCCCTCGGTCGTCCTCGGCTTCATCGCGCTCACCTATATCGCGGGCGCGACGCAGGACCTCCTCGGGTGCACCTACCGCCTCAACGCGCTCGTCGCCGCGATCGCGCTCTCGCTCGCGGTGCTGCCCGTGATCTTCACCGTCGCGGAGGACGCCCTCCACGGCGTGCCCCTCGCGCTCCGCGAGGCCTCGCTCGCCCTCGGCGCCCGCCGCTACCAGACCGTGACCCGCGTGGTCCTGCCCGCCGCGCTGCCGGGCATCCTGGCCGCGTTGGTGCTCGGGTTTGGCCGGGCCATCGGCGAGACGATGATCGTGCTCATGGCCTCGGGCAACGCCGCCGTGCTCGACCCCTCGCCCACGTCGAGCGCGCGCACCCTGACCGCGACCATCGCGGCGGAGCTCGGCGAGTCCCCCCGCGGCAGCGAGCACTGGCGCGTGCTCTTCCTCCTCGGGATGATCCTGCTCCTCATCACGTGGGCGCTCGACGCCGTGGGCCGAATCGTGGTGCGGCGCCTCGCGCGCCGGCTCGACCCTTCCACGGACGAGGGCGCATGAACATCGGCGACCGCGGCCTCCGCCTCCTTTCGGGCCTCGCGCTCTTCGTGGTGCTCGCCGCCATCCTCGCGATCTTCGGGCTCGTCGTGGTCGAGGGCGCAGGGGCGCTCTCGTGGCGGATGCTGGTCGAGGCTCCGTCCAGTGACCTTGCGACGGGCGGCGTCATGCCGGCCATCTACGGCACCGCGGCGTGCACGCTGCTGATGACCGTGGCCGGCGTGCCCGTCGGGGTGGCGACGGCCGTCTACCTCGCCGAATACGCGCCGCGGCGATCCCGGTTCGCGACGGCCGTGCGCGCGGCCGTGCGTATCCTCGCCGGCGTGCCCTCCATCGTCTTCGGGCTCTTTGGCCTCGGTTTTTTCGTGCTCTTCGTGGGAAAGAGCATCGACGGCCTCTTCTATCGGGACGCGGCGTCCCCCGTCTTCGGCCGGCCCGCGCTCCTCTGGTCGTCGCTCACCCTCGCGGTGCTCACGTTGCCGGTCGTCATCGTCACCACGGAGGAGGCCATCCGCCGCGTCCCCCGCGAGCTACGCGAGGCCTCTTATGCGCTCGGCGCGACCCAACTCACGACGATCGGGCGCGTCGTCTTGCCCCACGCGCGCGCTGGCATTCTCACGGGGGTCGTGCTCGCGGTGAGCCGCGGCGCGGGCGAGGTCGCGCCTATCCTTTTCACGGGCGTGGCCAATTACCTCCCGCGGATCCCGACCGATGTGCGGGACGGGTTCATGCACCTCGGGTATCACGTCTACGTCCTCGCCACGCAGGCCCCGGACGTCGACCGGGCACGAGCGATGGTCTTCGGCACGGTGCTCGTGCTCCTCGTGCTCACGTTCGTGCTCGACGCTGCGGCGCTCCTCCTGCGGGCGAGGGCGCATCGGGGGACACGCTCATGACGGCGAAGATCGAGACGCGGGATCTCTCCACCTATTACCGCGAAAAGGCGGCGCTGAAGGGGGTCACCCTCTCGATCCCCGAGCGCCGGGTGACCGCGCTGATTGGCCCGTCCGGCTGCGGCAAGAGCACGTTCCTGCGCACGCTGAACCGGATGCACGAGCTCAGCGAGGGCGTGCGGGTGACGGGCCAGGTCTACCTCGACGGCGAGGACATCTTCGCCCCGCACGTGGACCCGGTGGAGGTGCGCCGGAAGGTGGGGATGGTCTTTCAACGATCGAATCCCTTCCCGAAGTCCATTTTCGAGAACGTGGCGTACGGCTTGCGCGTGGCGGGCGAGCGGGATCGCGCCGTCCTCGAGCGCTGCGTGCGCGAATCGCTCGAAGCCGCCGCGCTCTGGGACGAGGTAAAGGACCGATTGCACGAATCCGCGCTCGAGCTCTCGGGCGGACAACAGCAGCGCCTCTGCGTGGCGCGCGCCGTCGCCGTTCGCCCCGAGGTGCTCCTCATGGACGAGCCCGCCTCGGCCCTCGACCCCATTGCCACGGCGCGGATCGAGGAGCTCATCGTGACGCTGAAGGAGAAATACACGATCGTGCTCGTCACGCACTCCATGCAGGAGGCAAGGCGGATCAGCGATCAGGCGGCGTTCCTGTACCTCGGCGAAATGATCGAGGTGGCCCCCACGTTGGAGCTCTTCGAGTCTCCCCGGGAGCCACGCACGCAGGAATACCTGCGGGGGCGCTTCGGCTGAAGGCGGACCGAGGGGCCCCCTGCCTCGCGTGCGTGCGCGCGATCGAGCCAAGAACCTGTTTACACACCCCCGTTACTCGCCGATACTCGGCCGATGGGGACTGCCAAAATCCAGGTCTTTTACCCGATCACGCGGGGGCGCGTCGTGCTCAGGACGGAATTCGATTGGAATCGGTCCGTCGAGCCGACGTATGTCAGCGACGATCACACGATCACGGAGTTCGTCGTCGAATCCGACCAGAAGTACTTCTACTTCAAGCCTGGCCTCGAAAGCGACGGCGGGCTCACCTGGTCGCAGGGCGACAACTACCTCGCCACCACGGCCGACACCTCGGTCCGCCGGTGTTATCCGCACTTCTTCTGCTCGGCGCAGGGCACGTTCTCCCCGATCGTCCGCGTGCCGGAGGGCGACGCCGAGGCGAACCACCTCGTCCGGGTCTACATCCCCCCGGGGTACGACGAGAACACGGTGAAGCGGTATCCCGTGCTCTACATGCACGACGGGACGAACCTCTTCTTCGGCGACGAGGCCTTCGGCGGCAACGAGTGGCGCGTCGACGAGAACGTCGAGCTGCTCCATACGATGAACCTCATCGACAAGGTCATCGTCGTCGGCGTCTACGCCAAGGACCGGATGTACGAGTACACGAAGCCGGGCTACGAGCGGTACGGCGACTTCATGGTGAACCAGCTCAAGCCCTTCATCGACGCCCGCCTCCGCACCCTGCCCGATCCGCAAAACACGGCCGTCATGGGCTCCTCGCTCGGCGGCGTGGTCTCGTTTTTCCTGGGCTGGCATTACCCGCACGTCTTCGGCAAAGCCGCCTGCCTCTCGAGCACGTTCGGCTACCAGGACGATCTCATGGAGCGCGTGGCGTCCGAGCCCAAGCGGAACGTGCGCTTCTACATCGACAGCGGCTGGCCCCGCGACAACTACGAGCGCACCACGGCCATGCGGGATCAGCTCCTCGCGAAGGGCTTCGAGTTCGGCAAGGACCTTCTCTACTTCGCCTTCCCCGGCGCCCTCCACAACGAGGACTCGTGGGCCGCGCGCAGCCACGTCCCCTTCCAATACTTCTTCGGCAAAGCCGCGCGGATCTGACACCGCCGTGCACAGGCCTCGCCCACTCGGCCCCGACGGACGACGGCCCACCTCTTGCTCCGATGCGCCGCCATGCCTATTGGAGCCCTGATTGTCATGTTGCTGATCGTCGCGGCGCTCGTTCTCGGGATCTGGGCGACGTTCAGCGTACTCGGCGTGCTCGTCACCTTGGCCATTGCCGCGGTCGTCGGCTGGATCGCTGACCAAATCGTGCCCGGCCGCCTGCCGTATGGCTGGGCGGGCGCGATGGTGGCAGGCTTGCTCGGGAGTTGGGTCGGCTCCCTGCTCTTCGGCAACCTGGGCCCCACGATCGCGCGGATCCCCATCATCCCGGGGATCCTGGGCGCGGTGCTCGTGGCGCTCGTGGTGCAGATGCTCATGAAGCGCGGCTTCGGCCCCCGCCCGCGGGGCCCGGAAGCGCGCACCTGACCCGCACCAAACCCACGCGCGACGGGCGCGACTTTTCTCCGGTCCTTGCCTATGGTTGCGCCCGCATGACGGTCGAGCGCGCCGGGCACCCGCCGGTCGAGATGGGCCTCCACGCGGTGGTGCGTGAGGGGCCCCTCGTCCATCTCGTGATACGTGGCAACACCTCGCTCGCGGAGATGCAGGCGATGGTCCGCGTCTACGAGGCGGCCCTCGACGAGGCCGGCTACCTCCTGATCCTGCTCGACATGACGGACGCGGGGGGCCTCAACACGCCCGCCCGCAAGCACGTCACCGACTTCATCAAGGCGCACGCCGAGGTGATCGCCGCGGCCGTGTACGGCGCGTCGTTTTCCCTCCGCATCACGCTGGACCTCATGAGCCGCAGCATCCGGGCCCTGTCACGCCGGACCATCGAGGTCACCTTCCACGCGAGCGAGGTCGAGTGCCGCCGCTACCTCGCCGCGCAGGTCCCCCGCCTCCGCGCGCCGAAATGAACGAAGGCGGGGCACGGGAGCCGGTTGCTCCCGCCCCGGGCGTGCGCCTATCCTGCCGGGGTTGATCGGCCGTAAGCTCCAGGAAAGGTTCGAGATCGTCCGCGCCATCGGCCATGGTGGCATGGGGACCGTCTACGAGGCGCGCGCCCTCTCCGGGCAGGAGCGGGTCGCGATCAAATGGATGCACGCGCGTCCCTTCGCCGCGGGGGATCCCGATCTGCTCCGCTTCGTGCAGGAAGCGCGCATCGTGGGCGCGCTCGAATCGCCGCACGTGCCGCGCCTGTTCGAGCTCGCGCAGGACCCGGACGTGCAGGTGCCTTACCAGGTGATGGAGCTGCTCGCGGGCGAGGACCTCGGCGCGCTGCTCGATCGGGTGGGCGCGCTGCCGCCGGACGTGGCGCTGCGCATCGCCGCGCAGGCGTGCAAGGGGCTCGCCGTGGCCCACGCCGCAGGCGTCGTGCATCGCGACGTCAAGCCGCAAAACCTCTTCCTCGCCGCGCGCAAGGACGAAGGGGACCTCGTGGTCAAGGTGCTGGATTTCGGCGTCGCCAAGATCCGCCGCGCCCCCGCGGGCGCGCCGAAGGGCCTCACCGCGCCGTCCACGTCGATGACGGACAGCGGCCAGGTCGTGGGGACGCCGCTTTACATGGCGCCCGAGCAGCTCGAAGGCGCCAAGCACGTCGACACGCGGAGCGACGTGTATTCGATGGGCGTGACGCTGTACGCCTTGCTGGCGGGAAAGCCGCCGCACGCGGACGCGAAGTCGCTGCTCGAGCTCCTGAACCGGCTGGTCAGCGGGCCCCCGCCCCCCCTCGCGGACGTGGCGCCCTGGGTGCCGCCCGCGATCCGGGCCCTCGTCGAGCGGGCGATGGCCGCGAGCAAGGAGGCCCGCTACCCGGACGCCGGCGCGCTGCTCGCCGCGCTGGAGCCGCTCCTGCCCGAGGGCACGGCCCTGACGAAGGAGATGCTCGTCCCGGTGGACGAGGCCACGAAGGGGGAGGCGCTCGCGCGGAAGGAGCAGGCGCCGGACGCGAACCGCGGAGGCGCCGCCGCGGAGCCACGCACGCCCGAGGTGCGGCGGAGGTCCCCGGGGCGCGGGATCGTCCTCGCCGTCCTGATCGCGGCCGTCCTCGCTGGGATCGTGGGGATCTTGGCGCTGCTCCGCGGGTGATGGCTGGCGCCTGCGGCAGTGCAGGCCCGCGCCTGCAGGCCCCGGGCTGCACCTCCGCGGTCGGGCCCCGCGAGCACGCAAATTCGCGGCCGCAGGGGATGCGCGCGCGCCGTGGCTCGTGACGGCACGGCCCCTGCAATCGTCTGCTCCTGTCGTCCAAGGAGCTTGCCCATGAACCACCCGACCTCGATCTTACGAAACGCAGCCGGCCTCGTCCTCGTCGCGATGAGCATCTACGGAATGGGCTGCGCCGTGGAGGCCGGGGACCTCCATGTCGACCTCGACGAGGAGAACCTCGGCGAGGCCGTGCAAGGAGCGGCGGGTGATCCGGGGACGCTCAATCACCTCCGGTACCAGGTCCTCCACAACCACGGGGTGCAGCACACCACGCGGAGCCTGGGCGCCGCCGCGCTCGTCAATACGAGCGGCTCCCTGCCGGCCATGCCGTACATGCCCTTGCCCAACGCGACGGGCCGAATGGTGGGCGCCCGGGTCGAGTACCTGGAGATCCTCATCGGCTGCGCCTTGCCGGCAGGCACCAGCGTGCGGGACCCGAACCACATCCTCGGTTACATCACCTTCCTCGGCGTCCCCTCTCCGATGTACAAGTTCTACAACGGCGAGATCGGCCTCGCCCCGGACTGGACGACACGAGGGCTCAACACGAGGGAGAAGGAGCTCGTCACGGCCTGCGTCCTGCAGCGAACGAACCGGTTCGGGGAGCAAGTCGAGATCATGCTCGAAGGAAACCACCCCGCGATCACGCGGACGGAGGCCGACAAACTCCTGTTCCCGGGCGTCGAGTCGCGGGCGTGGGGCAACATGTTCGATTCGACGATGCCGCTCAGCACGACGAACCCCCTCGTCGACGCGACGAGCGCCCCCTTCAACGCCTACATCTGCCACGAGACGGCGTCGTGCCCCACCGGGATCCCCGGCATCCTCCGGCAGTGTGATGCGATGAATGCATGCGGGTTCGTGTACGTGGGCGATTGCAAGGACCACTGGAAGTACTGCGTGGATAAGTGGCTCAACAACCTTCCGGCCCCGACCTGCGCGCAGTTCCAGCACAACATCCTCGCCAGCCTGAAGGAAGCGGACACCGTCTGCCTGCCCCCGCTCGTCGACGACCCCGGCCTCTGATCGCCGCCGCCCCGCGCCCCCTTCACTCCAGCGCCTTCGCCTCCTTCACCATCTCCCCGTGGCTCTCCGCGAGCCGCGGGTTTTCCCGCAAGGCCGCGGCGAACGCCTCGCTCGCCGCGCGCGCCGCGGCCTTCGGGTCCTGCCCGCGCGCGGCCCGGGCCCGCAGGAGCAAGAGCTCCCCCTTCGTCGCGAGCACCTTCGGGTCGTTTGGGTGGATCACGAGGGCCTTTTCGACCATCGAGAGCCCCGCGCTCACGTCCACGTCCGAGGGGTTTCCCTTCGATGCGAGCCACGCCGCTTTTCGGACGTGGATGGCCGCGAGCGTCTGGTAGGGCCGCGGGTCGTTGCGGACCTTTCCGACGAGCGGGCGCAAGGCGGCCGCGGCGGTCTCGAAATCCTTCTCCTCGGCCTTGCCCTGCGCCGCCAGCACGAGCGCGGTGACGAGATCCATCCGGGCCACGATGTCGTGGCGATCGATGTCCGAGGCGTCGCGCTCCGCGGCCTCCCGCACGGCGTCCCGCAGCGGCCGAAAATCCAGGGGCGGGGCGAGGCCCGTCGCGCGCCCGTGCTCCGCTTCGACGAGCCGGAGCTCAGCGAGCTCCTGCAACAAAAAGCCCGTCTCCGCGCCCGGCGCCTCGAAGGCGTGAATCTTCTCGACCCCCGCGGCGATCGAGGCGCGCGGGTCCCGGCCCAGCGAGAGCTCGTGCGCGGCCCGGAAGCGCCACGCTTTGGCCGCGTAGAAGGCGGGGAGAAACCCCCCGAGCTTGTGCCGCTCGACGAGCGCCGCGGCGCCTTCGAGGGCGCGCACGCTGTCCGACGCGTCGAGCCCGTGCTCGCTCTCGTACCAGAGCCGCCGGGTGCTCGCGCGAATCTTGCCGAACACGGGCAACGTGAAGGCCGGATCCGCCGCGAGCGCCTCGTCGAACCGCCGGGTGGCGCTGTCGAGCAGCGGGCGGGGATCCTTGCCGTGCAGCCGATCGAACTCCGCTTGAATGAGATACACCTGCCCGAGCTCGTTCAGCGCCCACGTGAACCGGGGTTCGAGCGTGAGCACCGTCTCGTAGGCCCGCACCGCCTCGGCCACGTCGACGACGTCGCCGTGCATCGATCGCACCGTCGCCTGGAGATACATGGTCACCGCCCGCGCATACAGGGCAGCGACGTCCTGCGGGCGAAATCGCACCGCCTCCTCCACGGCCGCGAGCGCCGCCGCCTCGGCCGCCTCGATGCCGACGCCGCTGCGGATGGCCGCGAGGAACCGCGAATGCAACAAGGCCGCCCGCTGCACCCGCGTATCGCCGTCCCGCGAGCTCGCCTGCACCGCCCGCGCGCACGCGGCCTCCGCCACGCCGACCTCGTGATCCGGTGGTTTTCCAATCGCGTCCGTCGCGAGCGCCATCTTCTCCCAAAGCTCACACGTGGCGCGATGCATCTCCGGATCACTGCGCGCGAGGTCCGCCGCCGCCGCGTACGCGAGCGCGGCCGGCTCGAAGTACCCTTTCATCTTGTCGAAATCGAACGCCGCGTCGTGCCGGTACTTGCTCCCCATCGCATACAGCGCGTCCCCTTCGAGCTTCTTCGCCTCGTACATCCAGGGCGCCTTCTCGAACGCCTCCTTCGCGAGCGCGTGCGCCGCCTCGTCTTTCCCCTCGTAGAGCGCGATGAGCCCCTCCGCATACGCCGGCGCCTCCACCTTCGCGGCCACGGCCGCCCGGAGGTGCGCGAGCGCCGGATCCCGCAGCGCCCGCTCGATCTCCGCGACCTTTTGCTTCCGCGCCTCCTCGTTCGTGATCCGCCGCGTATCCGCGAGCGCCCGCCGATAAAGCTCCCCGAACGCGCGGCCCAGCGCATACCGCAGCTCCGGAGGCGCATACCCCGCCGCCACGGCCCGCTCGAGGTGCGCCCGCGCCCCCTCCGCGTCCCCAAGCGCGAGCGCCCCGCGCCCGAGCGCATACTGCCCCGGCCCCTCCCCGACCTCCCCCGCGGCCTTCATGCGCGCCTCGATGGCAGCAAGCCGCCCGCGCACCACGTCCCGCTCGCGCTCGACGTCGTGCACCGGCATGGCGTAAGCGCTCCGCAGGAAGAGCTCCATCTCCTTCACGTCCTCGCCGAGCGCCTGCGCCAGCCGCTCGCGCTCCGCGGCGCGCCGGCCGGCCCGCACCCAGGCCCCCGAGACGCCGAGGCCCAAGGCGAGGAACATCACGCCAAACGTCGCCAGGAGCTTGTGCTTGCGCGCCTTCTTCCAGGCCACATACCCGAAGGACGCGCGCCGCGCCTGGATCGGTTCGCCGTCGAGATATCGCTGCAAATCCTCGGAGAGCGCCCGCGCCGAGTCATATCGACGGGAAGGATCCCGCTCGATGCATTTCATCACGATGGTCTCGAGGTCCAAAGGCACGCCCTTCGTCACCTTGCCGAGCGGCTGCGGCTCCTCGAAGACGACCCTCATCAAGAGCTTCCACGGGTGCTCCGCGACGAACGGAGGCCGCCCCGCGAGGACGTCGTAGAGCGTCGCCCCGAGCGAATACACGTCCGCGCGCCGATCGAGCGCCCGCACCTCGCCTTTCGCCTGCTCCGGCGGCATGTACGCCGGCGTGCCCACGACAGCCCCGGTCTGCGTCTGCCCCTTCTCCTCCACCTCCCGAGCGAGGCCGAAGTCCATGATGTAAGGCTTGAGCGCCCCGTCCTCCCGCCGCTCGACGAGGATGTTCCCAGGCTTGATGTCCCGGTGGATGAGCCCGAGCCGATGCGCCTCGTGCACAGCGGCCGAGATCTCGCGCATCACCCTCACCCGCTGCTCCAGCGAGATCCCCGGCGCCACGTTTGAAAGGGGCTCGCCGTCGATGAATTGCATCGAGATGTAAGGCTCGCCGTCGGCCTGCCCGGCCTCATACACACGGCAGACGTGATCGTGCTGGATCCGCGCCTGCGAGCGCGCCTCGCCGATGAACCGCCGCCAGAGCTCCGGGTCGTCGCCCTTGAGGAGCTTCAGCGCGACCGTGCGTCCAAGCCGCGGATCCCGCGCCCGGTACACAGTGCCCATCCCGCCTTCCCCGACGAACCGGATGTCCTCGTATCGCGCCACGAGCGCAGGCGGCAAGCGCCTCCGGGAGAGCGGCACAGGGAGATCCGCCGGGACCGTCGCATCAAGCGCGAACCCGGGCGGCACGTCCCCAGGAGCCTCGTCCATCACGAAGGATTGTCACTCGATCCCGAAGCGCAGGGCAAGCCGCCGTCAACGTATCCCGATCGCTCGCCCGCCATCCCTTGCGCCTGCGCGTGAAGCCGCTTCGCTGGGGCGTTGCCCCAGGCCCCAGCAGGGGCTCTCCGCCCCTGCACCCGGACCAGCCAGGGGCCTGAGCATTGGTCTTATCTCGGGGCCGCCTCGCTGGGGCGTTGCCCCAGGCCCCACCCGGGGCTATCCGCCCCGGGACCCGGACCAGCGCCAGCGCT
>NZ_SSMQ01000142.1 GCF_005144585.1 Polyangium fumosum
CGGCAGCGGCGGCGCGGGCGGCAGCGGCGGCGTAGGCGGCGCGGGCGGCGCGGGCGGGACCGGCGGCTCCGGCGGAATGGGCGGCTCGGGCGGCGCCGGTGGAATGGCCGGCTCAGGTGGGATGACGGCCACGACGGGCGCCGGCGGGGACGACGAGCCCCGTGTCGTGGCCGTGGGCGGCGGTTGCACCTGCCAGGCCGCAGGCCAGGGCGCGACGCCGCTCGCGCCGCTGGCCGGGGCGGTCGTACTCCTCGGCGCGGCGGGACGGCGGGCCGGCGCGCGTCGGCGACGAACGATGGAGTGACGAGCGGATCAGGTGAGCACGAGGTTCTTGACCGGGCCTCGGAGCCCACGTTTGCGCAAGGTGGTCTGGAGCTTCTTGTACTGCGGCGTATGCGGGAGGAGGTTGTTCCTGCCCGAGGCCACCCAGTGGATCTCCCGCGGAAGCGCCGCGAGGTTACGTCGCGAGGCATCCTGGAGGAACGTCAGGAGCCAATCGAGCTTCTTTTCGACGACGGAGATCTCGCTCGTCTCCGCGGAATGAACCTCGATGTAGTAGGCAGTCACCCCCTTGGAGCCGTCGTACCCGACGACGTAGTCCCATCGACTGGACTCCGGGTGCGTCGGTCGGCAATCGTCATCGATCCCCACGCTCCCCAGGACCTTGCTGGAGTCCTCGCCGGAGATCTGCCCCTTGCCTTCGCTCTTTTTGATGGCCTGGAGCCCCTTGCGATAGTGCAGGGGTTTGCAGGCGTTCACGGCGTCGCGGAACGTATCTTCCGGGGTCGCACGCTTCTTCTTGGCTGTCATCGGGAGACCGCCTCGCCCACGATTTGCGCGATGCGTCCTGAGAAGCCGCTGAGCCCGCCCCAGCCGGAGACGCTCGGGTTCTCGTCGCCAGGGTCGAGGGTGGAGATGTCTTCCGTGACCACGCCACCTTCGGTGCGGTGAAAGTAGTAGGTGCGACACTCCTTCTTTAGCGCGGATTTCAGAATATTCTGAATGTGCGTCGTCGGAGAATCGAGGTTGAACACGCGACAGAGCGCCCCAACGCCAATGCTCGGCTTTACGCTAGAGAGCTCTCGTATCGCCCATACCAGATCCAGCACCACTGGGGAATGCGTTGACAGTACCACCTTATAATCCCGCAGAAGGAGCTCCAACACGAGTAGCCCAAAACTTATGATGGCCTGCGGATGCAGCCCCATTTCCGGCTCTTCAATCACGACGGTCGCGATACTAGGGTTCCGATAGTTTAGGGGCAGTTCCATGAGCCGATAGAGGCCCAGCAAGAGCGGCGTGAACTCTCGCTGTCCCGCGGACCATGCGTTGTAAGGTAACGTCGAGTTGCTCCCAGGGGGCTTCAGCACGAGCCTTTTCCGTGTTCCTTCTTTCTCCATCTCCAGCATTGAGCCAACGTAAACGGACGCATCGACGACCGAGTGCAGCCCCGGATCGAAGCCCAATGGCTTCGGGAAAGAGGAAAATTTCTTTCGATACCTGAAGCCCTCCTCCATGAATCTTCGAATGGTTTCGCTGAATCTTCGGATGGCGTAGGAATCGCCGGCAGCATACGCCATGAACGGCTTTGGCCAGCCATCTTGAAGCACGAGCACGCGTTGCGCTGGAATTAAGGATACCGTCTCCATGAGGGGCTCGCCGGAGGGAGGATCCACGACCTTATTGAAGTCGACAGGCTTGCCGTCGCGAAGAATCACGGTACTTTCCTGGATCACCTCCTCCAGGCCACCACCGAAATAGATGCTGCAGTAATCGCGGACGGGGTCGTCCCCATCTGCCCATTCGAAACCGTGTTCGTAGAGATCGTAATCAATGGCCCCAGCGTCCTGAACGGCCCTATAAAGCTGCACGAAAAGGCTCTTCCCGGTCGCCTGGGGACCCACCAGAACGGTCAGATCCCCGAACTCGACGTCGCCTTCCTTGATGGGCCCGAACCCCCGGACTTGCAGCCGCTTCATGCTTCTCTGTGCGCAGGCAACCACAAGTCCGGGGACCGGTCAACGATCGCTCAGGTTGTTCACCCCGGAACAGCCTCACCCGACGGCTGCTCGCTCGTCGTCGTCTCCGCCGGCGTAATCTCCTCCCCTGCGAGCGCCCGGCTCGTCGGCCGCACGCGCTCGGCGAGGTCTTTTCGGCCCGCCAGCCGGAAGAGGCCGACCAGGCTATCGGCGATGCCTTGATGCTCCTCCACCCACGCGAGCACCTGCTGATCCCGTCGCCCAAGCTGATCCGCCAGCTCCTGCTCCTCGCGCCGCATGGCCTCCAGCGCCTTGTTTAGCACGTCGGCCTTCTTCGAGAGCGTCTCGGCCATCGCCGCGCTGTCGAACGTGACGCCGTCGACGGTCACGACGAACGGCTTTTGCGTCATCAGGCCCGACACGCTCCGCGCGTGGCTCACGAGGTCCCGGGGCACACGCGGCGTATCGCCCTCGAGCGCGTAGGAGCGAAGCCCGCTCGCGCCGAGCGCGTCCGCGACCATCGATTTGACGCGAACAGCGGCCCGGACGAGGTCCTCGGTGGCCGTGTCGCGCTCCTCGCGCAGGCCCACGTCGTCGGCGCGCTCCGCGACGACGCGCAGCTCGGCCGCGTCGAGGGATTGGGCCGAGGCGCCGAGGGTATCCGACAGAAACCCCAAGAGGACGAGGAAAACCTCCTTCGTCGCTTTCGTCTCCGCCCCTTGCACGGAGACCGCGCGCGCCGCGAGCTTCGCGGCCACCTGCTCCGCGTGCGCCTCCGCCGCGCTGACGACATGCCCGCTCGATTGCATCCGATTGTCGATCTGCCTGGACTTCTTCGCCACAAACACCTCCCTCATCGCATCCGGGCAATCTCGGCCCGGCGCAGAAGCGAGAGACGAGCGCCGAGACGTGGCGCAGGAATGCCGGCACGATCCCGACGGTCGCGAAGGCGTTCCGTAAAGTACGCCGAGCCTTCGCGGCGGTCGATCCGTGGACCCGTCGACCCAGGGACGGCTTCGCGGCGGTCGGTTCGGGGATCCGGGAACGACGTGGCGTCGGCGCGGCGGTCGGGACGGCGAGGCGCAGGGGGCGGGGCGCAGGCGCGGCGGTCGGGAAGGCGCGGTTCTGTACTCTACGTCGCATCCCTCCGGTCATGGCGGTTGCTTGCGGCCTCTGCGCTGGCCACGCGGACATCTTCGCGCTTCCCCGAGTACGTGGAGCTTCTTACGTTTGGGGAGGGTGACATCGTGAGAGCACTTGCCATCCTCCTCATCCATCTTGGCCATGGGTGGTGCCCTTGGGGGATGTTCGGACGACTCCGACTTTGCGTCCGATCCTTGCGCCCAGAAGACCTTCGCTTGCCAGAACAGTTGTTTCAAAGCCGGCGCAGGTTCTGGTTGCCAGGCTTGCTGTAACGAAGCCGGCAATGCGTGCAGGAAGAAAGAGGACCACAGCTTCTTCTCGTGCCCTGACAAGGAATAGAACACCCTCGGCGGCACGCTTCCGGAACGCAGAGTCATTCCCATGAAAACAATTCCGCTCGCACTCGTGGCTCTGGGACTCATCACCAGCTCACGCCCAGGCTGCGGCCCGTTCCGACCGGAGCGAGAACGAAACGAGTCGGAGGCGAAGCCGCTGCGACAGGAGTGCAACGACGCCGCCTCGCGATGCTACACGAGCTGCTTCAAGCGAGAGGCGAGCCAGAGGTGTGGCTCTTGCTGCTTCGAGCAGATGATTCAGTGCGACGATGGCGCGAAATACGCCTTCGAGTCGTGCGAGGCCATCGACCCCGCCCGATCCCCTCCACCGAAGCGCCCGGGAAGACGCCTTCGCCCTGACCTGCTGCCTGCGTGCGCGCACGCCCTTGGCGCTCAACCGCCCCGAAACACCTGCCCACGCGCCCGCGCAAACGCCTCGAACGAGCGCGGCGCGCGCCCGGTGACGCGGAGGACCGTCTCCGTGACGCGATCCTCCGCGCCGGCCCGGATGGCCGCGTCGAGCCCGACGAGCAGCGCGGCATACGGCGCCGGCATGCCCGCGGCCGTGAGCCTACGCCGGGCCTCGTCATCGTCCACGTGCACGTGCCGCATCGGCCTGCCGGTCACGCGCCCGAGGATCGCCGCCACGTCCGCATACGCGAGCGCCTCGGGCCCCGTGATCACATGGGCCGTATCGTGCGACGTCTCGTCCACGAGCGCGCGCACCGCGACCTCCGCGATATCGTCCGCGTCCACGAATCCCACGCGCCCCGCGCCCGTCGAGGTCACCACCTTCCCCTCGCCGATCAGGCTCGCCGCGTGCGGGTGTTTTGGATCCACGAAGTTCTGCATGAACCACGAGGGCTTCAAGATCGCAAAACCCGGCGCCCGCGCCCGCAGGAATCGATCCACCATGCCGAGCCCCGGAGCGCCCTCGGGAATCGCCGACGAGCTCAGGAGCACGAACCGCCCAACCCCATTCGCGAGCGCGCGCTCGAGAAACGGCACCATGAGCGGCGACGGGTCCTCGACGTTCCCCGGCGCGACCAGGTACACCCGATCCACGCCCGAAAGCGCGGGCCCGTGCGTCGCGGGGTCGGCCCAGTCGAACGCCACGTGATCGCCGCCGGCGAAAGGGGCCCCGCGGCTCGCCACGCGCGCGGCAACCCCGAGTTCGCCGAGGCGCGTGGCAATCCGACGACCGGTGTTGCCGGTCCCGCCCGTGATCAGAATGCGGCCGCTCACGGCGCCCCCACGGCGCTCCGCACAGCGTCCGTCCCGCCAAATGCTTCGAGCGCGAGCCCGACGTTCCAGTATTCACGGTAATGGACGATCTTCCCCGCCCTCGTCCGCAGCACCATGACGTAGTCCTGCTCGTACCGCTTGCCGGTGGCCGGGATCTGCGCCGTGCCGTGCACCTCGGCCAGGGCCACGTCGGGGTCCGTCGTGACATACCGGCGCACGTCGGAGAACGTGAGGCCGACGAAGGTCTGCGGCGTGGGGCGGAAATACGTATCGATCGCGGCCTTGCCTTCGAGGCGCGCCGGCAGCCCGGGCGGGGCGTACGGGAACTCGACCACGGCGTCGTCCGCGAAGAGCTCGACCCAGCGCTGGATGTCCTTGGAAATGAGCGCGAGGTGCTCGTCGAGGGCCTGCGCGGCGTTGTGATGTCCGGTGCTCGTCATGGGAAACCTCTTTCGTTCGAGGGATGCCCGGAAGGTAAGCGTGAGGGGCTTTGCCGCGCGTCCGGATCACACGCCCGCGCGTCCAGCCGTGACGTTGCCGGCCCTCCACGCTAGACTCGCCGCATGCCTCCGGCCTTCGACGAGCTGGCCCGCACGCTCCGCCTGCAAGGCACCGAGGTGCAGCAGGCCGATCTTGGCGCGCGCTGGGGAAAGCAGATCCCCTCGCAAGGCAAGGCGCGCGTCTACGCGGCCCTGCGCGGGGGCGGCTGGGTCGGGCAAAAGGACCAGCGGATCGCGCTCCAGCAAGGCGAGATCGTCTTCTTGCCCCGCGGCGACGCGCATTCGGTCCGCGACAAGCCCACGACGCCGGTCGTCGGCTTCGCCGACCCTTATTGCAAGGCCCTCCGGCCCTCGGGGCCGAACGCGATACGCACCGAGGCGCCCCCCGAGACCCGCCTCGTCATCGTCGATTTGCGCTTCGACGCCGCGGGCGCGCCGTGGCTCTCGCTCCTGCCTTCGCTCGTGCACCTGCAAGGCTCGCATCCGGGGCTCGCCCGGTGGCTCGGCGAGACCTTGCACCTGCTCGCCGAGGCGCCCGATCTCTCGCCTTCCCTGCGGGATGGAATCGTGGAGGCGTTCGGGCACACGCTCTTTGCTTGTGCGCTCCGCACGCTGGCCTCGCCGCTGCCGGGCCGCGAGGCCTTGCAGGACGAGCCCCTCGCGGCCGCGCTCGCCGAGGTGCGGGCCGCGCCCGAGCAGAGCTGGGAGCTCGGCGAGCTCGCGCGGCGGGTCGGGCTCTCGCGCTCGGCCTTCGCGGCGCGCGCGACGGCCCTGCTCGGCGAGCCGCTCGGCAGCTACGTGCGCCGCCTGCGCCTCGACCGCGCGGCCGCGCTGCTCGCCGGGACGGCGCTGCCCATCAAGGTGATCGCGGCGCGTGTCGGTTACGACAGCGAGGCGGCCTTCACGCGGGCATTTACGCGCGCTCACGGCAAAGGGCCGCGGGATCATCGGCTCGCGCACGCGGCAGGGCGCGCAGGGGCGGATTCGTTCGGCCCGGGGCAGAGCGACGCGCCTTCGTTCGCCGATCCGTAGGGCCCTCTGCGGCTTTACGTCGCCCCGCGGGGGCACGAGACCTGGGGCATGCACGCGCCCTTCCACCGGCTCCGTCGGAATGTCCCCGTCATCGCCGCGCTGAGCCTCACGCTCCCGACGTGCACGTCCGAGGCGCCGCCGGGCGAATCCACAGCGTCTCTGCTTCGCCCGCAGATCGACGAGGCGCTCGTCTTCGCCGAAGCGCGGACGCGCGCCACGATCGACGAGCTCAGGGCCGCGGATCCCAACCAATTCGCCTCCCTTTTCCCGGTCGTGACGAAACCTTCGCCGCCCGACCTCGGGCGCTGGGAGCAGAAGCCCGTGGAGGATTGGCGCAGCGGCTTTTTCCCGGGCGTGGTGTGGGAGCTTTATCGGCACGGGCGTGCCCCGCAGATGCGAGGAGCCGCGCTCGCGTGGACGGCAGCCCTGACGGCGCTCGAGAATACCCCGATCGACCATGATCTCGGGTTTCGTTTCCTCCCGACGTTCGGCGAGGCGCTCTCCGCATTGCGCGAGAGCGACGACCCGGGCGGCGCTTGGCGGAGACGCGCGCGGGCCGCGATCCAGCGGAGCGCGTTCGCGCTGGATCAGCTCTTCGATGCGGGCGCCGCGCCGGTCGGCGCCTATCGCGCGTTTCCGCTCTCGAACGATTACGTCGCGCCTTATCCCGTGTACATCGACAGCATGATGAACGTCGCGTTGCCCTTGCTCGCCTGGGACCTCGAAGGCCGTCCCACGTCTGGGCCCGTGCGCGTCCTCTACGAGCACGCCGTGGCCCACGCGAAGACGGTGATGGCCGAGAACGTGCGCCCCGACGGCAGCACCTACCACATCGTCCAGCACGAGGACGGCCCCGGGCCCGGCGCAGGCCGGATCCACAAGAAGATCAGCGATCAAGGGTTCGCCGCGGAATCCACGTGGTCACGCGGGCAGGCCTGGGCGATTCATGGATTCACCACGGTCTATCGCTACACGAAGGACGATCCCTCGGTCGATCCAGGCCGGTTCCTCGAAACGGCGAAACGCGCCGCCGATTATTTCATCACGCACCTGCCGAACGACACGCGGGACCCCTACAACCACGTCCCCGGCGACTTCGTGCCGCCCAGCGATTTCGACGCGGCCCTCGGCGAGCCCGCGGGCCCCTGGAACGACGCGAACGGCGATGGCGTCCTCGGCGACAGGCGGCCCGGCACGTTTACGTTCACGGCGCGGGACTCGTCCGCCGCCGCCGTCGCCGCCGCGGGCCTGCTCGAGCTCGGCGCGCTCGTCGACGACCCCGCGCTCCGGGAGCGGTATCTCGGCGCGGCCGAAAACATTCTGTTTTCCCTGCTCACCTTCCGCGATCCCGACGGGAAGCTCGCGTATCTGGCGGTGGACTCTCCGCACCGAGGCCTTCTGGCGCGTGGCTCCACGTCCTACGGATTGCCCCAGCAATCGCTCTCCTTTGGGGATTTCTACTTCCTCCAGGCCCTGCGCCGCTGCCTTGCGCTGGAGACGCGGGCGGGCGAGGCGCGTCGATGCGGCAAGACCGCCGATCCTGGCCGGTGAGCGCTCGCCATTCGACGAGCGACAACACCCGATCGTTCTCCATCTCGTCGGTCGCGCCGAGGGCGAAGCGGCCACTCACCAGGTTGAGGTCGCTCCGGAAGCCCGCGCTCGTGTCGAGGCTCCGCGCATCGATGCGGAGGCTGCCGCGCTCGGGGTTCGGATGGAGCAACGTATTGTGCAGGAGCACGTTCCCGGTGCTTCCAGTCGCGCGGCTCGGCGGCCGCTGCCATTCCGGGAGCGCAGGAAGGTTCGCGCTGGGGCAGGTCGAGGACCCGGGCGGGGCGCAGCTCGCGATCTGGATCGCGTACCGCGCGTCGTGCGCCATGAGAATGAGATTGTCGAGGACACAATTGCGGCGGGATCCCTCCGCCCCGTCGACCTGGAAGAGCGCCACGCCCGAGCCATGGTTGCCGACAAGGACGTTGCGCTGGATCAGCGCGTCCTGCACCCCGTCCAGGTTGATCGCGGCGGCCCCGCCCGCGCCATTGTCGACGAGCAGGTTGTCTTCGAGGACGGCCCCCGAGATGATTCCATCGACCACGCCGGCGCGCGCGCGGTAGTCCGCGCTGTCGAAGTTGTTGTCGCCGTTGAGCTGGATGCCGGCGCGCCGGTTGCCCCAGAGCAGGTTGCGCCGCACGATCGGCCGATCGGCGCTGTTCGACGCGTAGATGCCGTGTTCGGCGCGGGAGCGGGAGCACTCGTTGTCCTCGACCACGAGGTCGTCGGTGAACGACGCGAAGATGCCCCAGCGGCCATTGTCGTCGGCGCGGTTGTGCCGGAGCGTGATGTGATCCGAGACCTGCACATGGATGCCGGCGCCGCCGCGGTGGAGGAGGGCGCCCGCCGCGTCGTGCTCGGCGGCAGGCATTCCGACGATCTCGAATCCTTCGATGGACACGTGGGACGAGCCCCAGACGTAGATCCCATGGGGCCATTTCGGCCAGGAATAGCTCCCCAGGGCGGTGTTGAGCGGGGCGTGCGCCGGCCGCGGGCCCGGCCGGATCACCCGCGCCCCGGGAGCGGCGAGGAAAACGAGGGGATGCTCGGGCGTTCCGGCCTTGTTTTCCAGATTGAACCCGTCGTACTCGCCGGGGCCCACGAATACCGTGTCTCCCGACTGGGCCACGTCTGCGGCATGCTGGAGCGTGCGCCACGGCCGCATTTCCGATCCGGGAGCTGCATCCTCCCCCTCGGGCGTGACGTGGTAGGTGGCGGCCCGGGGCGCGCTCGACGCGAGGGCGGTGACGAGGGCCACCGCCACCGCGATCGTCGCACGTTTGCTCATGATGAGGAGCGTATAAAGCCCGCTCCCGGGCGCCGCGAGGGGGGTTTGATCCCCGGGCGAGAACGCCCGCTCAGGGAGTTCCGGTATACAGATAGGTCCAGACAGGCAGGAACACGTAGCCCCCATTCGCGTCCTTCGGCGAAGGGCTGCCGGCCTGCGTGGAGACGTGGCCGTCGCTCGTGTCCGCGGACGAGAGGAGGCGATGGCTGTCGCCATAAGGCGGCATGGCGCCGTCGACGGAGGTCGGCATGCCGGGCAAGCCGAGATCCTCGAACGATTTCAGGTGCCCCGCGTGCTGCGAATCGGCCGTGTGGGTGAGGGCGTAGAACCGATCGAGGGACGTGAGCGAAGGCGCCTTCAGCCAGGCCTGGTTGCTGTCGAGGGGCCCGGAGAGGCTGACCACGCGGTGGACCAGCCGGTGTTTTCCAATGACCGCCGACGTGCTCGCGCCGTGCGAGATGCCCGAGATGACGATCTTGTCCCAGCGGGGTTTGTCTCCATCGACGAAGTAGGTCCAGTCGCCTTGGGGGTTCTGCGCGGCGAGATGGGCGAGCCCCTTGACGATGCGCGTCTCCAGGCTGTTCGGCGGGGGGATGTCGACGAACGCGTGGTGATCCGTGCCGTCGAAGGCTTCGAGGCGGCACCCCTCGATGTCGTCGCCGCAGTTGCCCACGCCGTAATCGCTGAGGTAGCAGGGGCCGAGCACGTGGAAGCCGAGGCCGGCGAGCACCTCGCCATGGGCATTGGATCCACACGTGGAGGGCGCGCCCGCGCCGTGCAGATACACGACGAGTTCCCCGCGCGGCGCGACCCGCGTGTCGAGGAACGCGACCTGCGTGCCGAGGGCCTGCGTCGCCGCCGGATCCGCCTCGTCGGCCTTGAAGGAGACCTTGTAGAGCTGCGGGTCCGTCGTATCGACGTCGGGCCCGGGATCCCCGCCGCCGGCGCCGCCCACGCCGCCGGCGCCGCCCACGCCGCCGGCGCCGCCCACGCCGCCGGCGCCGCCCATTCCGCCGGCGCCGCCCACGCCGCCGACGCCGCCCGCTCCGGTTCCACCACCACCGCCGCCGCCGGAGCACCCGGCGGCGGCGACCGCGGCGACGAGCAACCACGTGCTCGTGAATCTACGCGCTTCGACTCGCATGGCTCGGTCCTCTCAGCGACCCCGGCGGCGGCGGGCGAAAAGAAGCGCGGCGAGGCCCAGGCCCACGCCCGCGAGGCCCGGCCGCTCGGCGCCCGACACACTGCAACCGCCGGTCTCGAGCACGCGGCGCTCGACGGTGTAATCGAGGATGATCTTGAAGAGCTGCCCTTGGCCCTGGAGGTTGAACTCCTCGTGGTGGACGCCGGGCTCCTTGCCCTCGACGTTGAGGAAGCCCGTCTCGCCGGGGAGGAGCAAGGAATCATCGGTGCCGAACACAGGTTCCGTGGACACGATGTCGTAGGTGCAATCGTTCACGACGGTGACGGTGCCGTGACAAACGCAGCCGTTCTCGGGCTCGATCCGATCGAGGCGCACGCAGGCGGGCTCGTTCCCGAGGACGGCCTCGAGCTTGATGACGGCGTTGCACCCGCCTTCCACCGCCTGCGGGCATCCGGCGTGCGCGGCGCGCGGGGCGAGGGCGAGGGCAACGGCGAAGGGAATGGCAAAAGCAAGCAATTTCATGGCAAGACCTCCGTACCAAGCGACCCTAGCACGAAACATCCGCGCCGCGCCTCCCCCTCGTGAGCCGCATCGCAGGGGGCCGGTCCTCGCGGGCCGGGCGCCCTGGCCCCAGATGACACGGATCTGGCACGAGCGAACCTGCCGAGGCTTGGCGCGTCGTGTCACGATCCGCATGTCCCCGCACGAGGTGAGCCATGTCCGTTTCCCCGACGATCGAGGTTCGGAACCTCCGGTTCGAGACCGACGAGCGGATCCCGCGTTATTGGCACGGAGGGCGGCGGGCCGTCACCCTCTTCTTCGACAACCTGTCCATCTTCTTCCCGGCGGGCGAGCGATTCTTCATCGCAGCCGTGAAGGCCCATCGGGACAGGGTGCAAGATCCCAAGCTGCTCGCGGAGGTCAAAGCCTTCGTCATGCAGGAGGGCATTCACGGGCGCGAGCACGACCGGTACAACGAGATGCTGCGCAAGGAGGGATATCCGATCGACGCGATGGAGAAGCGGGTCGAGCGTATCCTCCGCCGCGCGACGAAGTTCCTACCCCCACGCTGGCGCCTCGCCGTGACGTGCAACCTGGAGCATTTCACCGCGCTGATGGGGCATTTCATCCTCGGGGATCCACGGCTGCTCGAAGGAGCGCACCCGGAGATGGTCGCGCTCTGGCGCTGGCACGCCGCCGAGGAGAACGAGCACAAGGCCGTCGCGTTCGACGTCTACCTCGCGTCGGGCGGCCATGCCTTCGAGCGATGCGCGTTGATGATCCCGACGACCCTGATCTTCTGGGGGAAGGTGATCGAGCACCAGGCGCGGCTGATGCACGAAAACGGGATTCTCTTTTCGGCGCGGGAATGGATCTCGCTCGTCGACTTCCTCTTCTTCCGCCCGGGCGGCATGTTCAAGCTCTTCCTGCACTACCTCGACTCCTACCGGCCCGGCTTCCATCCCTGGGACATGGACAACAGGGACGAGCTCGAACAGTGGAAGGCCTCGTATCGAGGCGCGGCTTCGGCCTAAAACATCGAGCGGTTTGACAACCGCTCGATGTTTTAGGCTTCTTTCGTCCCGAGGGGGACGCCTCGCGTCCCCCTCTCGTCCGGGCAAAGCCCGGACGATTCACCCCCCGAGGACAGTTCTACCCCCCCTGACCCGGCGTAACCAGCGAGATCCGCGCCCTGCTGACGACGGATCGCCCCCGTTGGCGCGCGTGGGTGCCACTTCGGACCCCGTGGCCGCC
>NZ_SSMQ01000143.1 GCF_005144585.1 Polyangium fumosum
CATGCCCGAACTCCTCCTGTGCCCACGCTTCCGCCGACGAGGCCACCTCTGCATCCAACATCTCCCTCGCTAAATGTCGTCAGAGGGGGGGAATGTACCGATCGGAGATGGAACCAATGCTCAGGGCCGTGCCTGGTCCGGGTCCAGGGGTGGACAACCCCTGGTGGGGCCTGGGGCAAAGCCCCAGCTCCGCGCCTCATGCGCGGCACGAACGCGGCGCGACGACCGCAACGAGCGCGGGCGACGCCGTGCTACGCGTCAACGCCCACGGATGGGGGCGCCCGCGGCCCCCTGGAGGATGCCCCCATGCCTGAACGGACCATCGCTTTTGTCGTCTTTCCTGAGATTACGCCCCTCGACCTCGTTGGGCCCTTGCAGGTGCTCCAGGCGCTCGAAGGGTTGTCGGATCTCCGCACCGTCACCGTGGGCGAGCGCATCGAGCCTGTCGCGACGGACCTGCCTTTTCGGATCGTCCCGGCGCGTACGTTCGACGAGGTGCCCGAGCCCTACGGCATCATCGTCCCGGGGGGCCTGCTCGGGCCCTTTCACGCGATGGCCAGCGATCGCCTCATGGGCTGGCTGAAGCGAGCTGCTTCGACGGCCTCCTTCGTCGGCTCCGTGTGCACCGGCTCGCTCGTCCTCGCGGCGCTTGGCTTGCTCGAAGGCAAAAAGGCCACGACGCATTGGTCGTTCTTGCCGCACCTCGCGCGCTTCGGGGCGACGCCTGTCAAGGGGCGCTGGGTCGAGGATGGCAACGTGATCACCGCGGCGGGTGTCTCGGCGGGCATCGACATGGCGCTCGCGCTTGCTGCCCGCCTCACGAACGAATCGGCTGCGAAGACGGCCCAGCTCATCCTCGAATATGAGCCCCAGCCGCCCTTTGGCCCGATCGCCTGGGAGGGCAGCGCACCACTCCTCCAGGCCATGGGCGGCGTCGTTGCGCAGCAGCTCCCCACGATTCTCCGTGAAAAGCCGGAGCTCCTCGCGAAGTTCGCGCCGTAGCCCTCGTCCTCGGGGGCGCGGATGTGCGAGGATGCGGGCACGTATGCCCACCCGGAGCCCGAATCATGACCGATGACGAACGAGGTTGTACCCTCGTCTTTGGCCCCCATCATGCGCGGCTTTATCCCCCCGACGTCGTCCGCGTCTTCTGGAGTGGCACGATGACGGCGGAGGACATCGAGACGCTCTACACGTGGACGGACGAAATCCTCCCGGCGCGCGTCCGTCATTTCGTGATCGCCGACATGTCGCGCCTCCAGACGATGACGGCGGCCGCGCGCAAGAGCGCGGCGACGGATCCGCGGGCGCAACGTGTTGCGGGATTTGCCGTCCTCGGCGCGAACTTCCACATGCGCGTGCTCATGGGGATGTTCGTCAAGGCCCTCGGGCTTTTTTATCGCGGCTGGACGTTCCGGATGGAGTTTTTCGAGCGCGACGCGGATGCCCTCGCCTGGTTCGACGCCGAGCGCGCCGAGCGCGCGCCTACTTCGGAATGATGATCGGATCGCAGTTCGTGAAGCTCAGGGTCGATTGCACCTTGAAGTTCGACCCTGTGCTGTGCCGCTCGGCGTGGAAGAAGTCGAGCGCATAGTCGCCGCCGGGCACGATCCCGAGCTCGGCGGCCTTCGCGTCGAGGTTCAGCGTATCGGTTTGCGGCTCGTGCAGGCCGCCGAGATCGATCGCGAGGCGGTTGTTCACGAAGACCCAGAGGTCGTCGTCGCCGCTGAACGCGAACGTCTCGCCGCCCTTGTACTTGAACGTCATGTGGAGCTCGTACGTGAACCCGTAGTTGTGATCGAAGCCCTCGTTGCCGAAGAGCTGATTGTCGATCGGGAAAAACGCGGTGCTCTCGAACGTGGCGATCCCGGTCGCCGGGTCCTCGATCAGCGTCACCTTGTACGGCATCGACATGTTCACGCCCTCGACGTCGCGGTACCACTGGTCGAACTCTGCGGCGCCGGTCGTGTGCGCGGTGGGACCGTCGGGCGCGTAGACGGGCTTCTTGTCGGGGCCGAGATCGAACTTCACGATGCCCTTCAGGCCAGCGCCGCCGAAATGCTCGAAATCGGGGTGACCATTCGGATACCCCTTGAAATCGCGCACGACACCGACGAGCTCCGGCGTGCAGTTGCCGCCCGCGCCCCCGCCGCCGCCCGAGCCGCCGGAGCCGGCGAACACGATGCCGCCGTCGCCGCCCTGGCCGCCCATGCCGCCGAGACCGCCCTGCCCTCCCGAGCCGGTCGGAGAGGAAGAAGTGCCGGCGCCCTGGCCGCCGGCCGCGCTGCCGCTTGTGTCGCCGCTGCCGCCGCCGCAGCCGATCGCGGCGCCGCCTAGAAGGAGCGACGAGGTGAAGATGAGGGTCAGGGCCGCCTGTCGTAAAAGCATATTTTCTCCTCGTTGAAGCAGAAACACATCCGCCCGAACGGACGAGCGCGAGGTTACCGCTGGAAATTCTTTCTTGCGAGCATGAACGAGGCTGCTATCTTGCTCGCCCCCTTCGGAGGATTCCGCCCTTGCGCCTGTTTTCCTGAATCCCGCCGTTCATAAACGTGCCGTGACGACCGGCGCCCCACCCCGACGAGACGAACCGCGGGGAACGCGCTGGCCACCGATTCAGGAGAACAGAATATGTTATCGCTTCATGCGCTTCGCATGGCGTTTTCCCATGGGGATGCCACGTCGCTGCTCGAAGACGTCGAGCTGCACCTCGGTCCCGGCTGGGCCGGGATCGTCGGCGAAAATGGCGCCGGCAAGACCACGCTGCTCCGCCTGCTCGCGGGCGATTTGCGGCCCGAGCGCGGCCACGTGCGGCGTGATCCCGCCGAAGCACGCGTGGTGCTCTGCCCGCAGACCGTCGATTCCCTCTCCGACGCCATCCTCCGCTTCGCCGAGGATCTCGACGGAGAGGCCGTCGCGCTCCGCGGCAGGCTCGATCTCGTCGTCGAGGACCTCGATCGCTGGCCCACGCTCTCGCCTGGCGAGCGCAAGCGCTGGCAGATAGGCGCCGCGCTCTTCGAAGCGCCCGACATCCTGCTGCTCGACGAGCCCGCAAACCACCTCGACGTCGAAGCGCGGCGCCTCCTCGTCGGCGCCCTCCGTCGCTTCGACGGCGTCGGGCTCTTGGTCTCCCACGATCGGACCCTGCTCGACGCGCTCACCACGACGACGCTGCGCATTCATCAAGGCCACGTGCACGTCTACCGCGGCCGTTATGCCGACGCGCGCGCCGCCTGGGAAGCCGAATCCGCCCACGCCCGCGACGAGCGCGAAGCCGCCAAAGGCGAGGAGAAGCGCGCGGCGCGCAAGCTCGATCAAGCGCGGCGCGAGCACGCGATGGTCGACGCATCGCGAAGCATGAAGAGCCAGATGAAAAACAAAAACGATCACGACGGCCGGGGCATGCTCCGCAAAATCGCGATCGAATCCGCTGAAAAACGAGCCGGGCGCCACGTCGGCGTGGCACGCGCCGAGCTCACGCGGGCAAGCGCCGAGCTCGCCCGCCACCACGTCGAGAAGGAGCACGGCAGCGAAATCTACGTCGGCTGGGAGCGCCCCACGCAACCCTGGCCCTTCCTCCTCGATCTCCCCGTCCTACGCGCAGGCGAAGCCGAGCTGCTCCACGACGTGCGCCTCTCCGTCCCACGCGACGGCCGCATTCGCATCGAAGGCCGCAACGGCGCAGGCAAAAGCACATTGCTCGGCGCCCTCGCCGCCGCCGGGCGTATCCCCCGAGACCAGGTCCTCTATCTGCCGCAGGACCTCCCCGCCGACGCCCGGCGCGCCCTGCTCGCCGACGTCCGCGCCCAGAGCCCCGAAGCCCGCGGGCGCACCCTCTCCCTCGTCGCCGCCTTGGGCACGGACCCCGAGCAAATCCTGGCCTCCGCCGAGCCCTCCCCCGGCGAATCCCGCAAGCTCGCCATCGCCCTCGGCCTCGGCCGAAGAGCCGCCGCCCTCCTCCTCGACGAGCCCGAAAACCACCTCGACCTGCCCTCCCTGGAACGCCTCGAACGAGCCCTGGAAGGGTATCCCGGCGCCATCGTGATGGTCAGCCACGACGCCTCCTTCGCCCGCCGCGCAACGAGCGTCGTCTGGCGCATCGAAGGCGGCCAAGTCCGCGTCACCGACGCGGAGGCACGCAGCTAGCGCGGGAAGCCCCCGACTCGCGCTGGAGCGCTCGATCATGCTATCGGGCAGGGTCGTTGTGCCTTATCCTGCCCGTGCAGCGCCGGTTCACGCGTCCAGGAGGCACCATGTTCGAGATCATCCCCAAGAATGACCAGCGAGCCCCTCTCGCCCTCATGGAGAACCATATCAAGAACAACGTGGCCGATCCGTGGACGACGTGCCCGTGGGTGAAGGTGGGGAACCTTTACATGTCCGTGACCCAAACGTCCGATTCCTCCTGGCCGACCCTGGTCACGTACCTTCAAAGCCAGGGACAAACGAGATTCACGGTGTTCTCGGGGCGGCACGGCACACAGGCCGGACAGGCCGTCTCGGAGAGCAAGGGGTTCTTGAGTTCCCAATACGTCCTCGACAAGATCTTCTATCAAAACGACGTGAAGGCGGCGGCCAAGTTCGGCAACGCGGTGACGGTGGTCGACGTCGGATCGAACCCCCAGACGGCGACCACGGCGATTTTGCAGGCCAACACGAAGCAAGCGCTCGCCAGCGGTGTCGTCATCTACGCATGGTGCCACTCGCTGTTCTCGATGATGGACCACAGCGCAGTGCTCTACAGCGGCATCTACAACAAAAAAGTCGTGAACAAGGATGGAATCCGCATGAGAAACTACGCTGTCGAATCGAGAGCGTTATGGCTGAGCAACCTCACCGTCGCCCAGCTCGTGACCGATTGGTACAGTTGGGTCCCTTGACACGCGTCCGGGGGCGCCGCGCCGGGGCGCTGCCCCGGACCCCGCGGGGGCTGTCCGCCCCTCGACCCGGACCAGGCACGGCCTGGACCGAAGGGGGAAGACCAGGGAGGTGCGTCTTGAATGGGCGACGGCAACGCTGCCGTGTCGGTTGGCAGGGTCGCCTGTGGTCTTGACCCCGGCTGTTCGATGAACTGCGCACCGCGCAGTTCATCGACCCAAGGTCCAGGGCTGGCCCTGCAAAGGGGGGCGGACAGGTTGAAACCATTTCCCCGCATCGACTGCGCTTCGCGCAGTCGATGCCCAGCGGTCCAGGGCTGGCCCTGCAAAGGGGGGGCGGACAGTTAAAACCATTTCCCCGCATCGACTGCGCTTCGCGCAGTCGATGCCCAGAGGTCCAGGGCTGGCCCTGGTCCGGGTCCCGGGGCGGATAGCCCCGGGTGGGGCCTGGGGCAACGCCCCAGCGCAACGCCCCCAGCCAAACATCACCACCCCTGGTGATGAAACGAGCTTTCGGACTTGGCGATCTCCACGGGCGTGCGCTGCATGGGATCGCGGTCGCCAAGATCGAAGACGAGCCCCCAGCAGTACATTTCTCCTTCCCGTGTGCGGCCGCAGTCGCCTGCGAGCTGTACGATGGCGCCATCGGGCAACCCCTCGATGCGCCGGAAGGAGGCGATCTCGCCTTTTTTCTTTGGCATGCGGTCGAAGCAATGAACTTCGCCTCGGGTGGTGCTCACGCAATCGCCGTTGACGTCGGCGACGTCGGTCAGGACGACCTTGGGCCCCTCGGGTGCGCCCATGCAGAGCAGGCGTGCGCCTTCGTCGACGGCGCAATGGGCTGAGCGCAGCACGGCGCGGAATTTCCCGGGGACCCGTGCGTTGTCGCCGATCGTGTCCGACTGGAGGAGGACTGTCCCGTCGGCGAGGATGGCGTTGCCGCTGAGGTCGACGTATGTGGCGCTCGCCAGCCCCTCCTTCGGGTCGGTCCATTGTACGCGGAGGGGTTTTGGATTTCCTGCGTAATGGAAGAAGCCTGCGCCGCCGCTGCGCTTGGCAACTGCGATGCCGCTCCCGTTGTCGATGGACAAGGTGACGTCCTTGATCGCGGTGCCGCTGGTGTCGACGAGCAGGGTGAAATCGTCCTTCAGGTTTCCCGGGAAAAATGCCTTGTTCCGGCAGTACCAGCGACCTGACTTTGCGCCGCGCACGCAGAGCCCCACGCCGCCTTTGATTGCGTCGACGGCCGGCTCGGGCAGCACGAGATCGTGCCGGGGCACGTGCTCGACGCCGGCGATTGCGCCCCAGCAGGAGACGCGGGTCGTCCCGAACCGCGCGCAGACGACGCCGTTGTCGCTGCTGATCTCGCTCGCGCCCGTGATCCCGGGGGCCTTTGTGGCCCGTTCGAGCTCGACGTCCTGGCCGTCGCCGAGCTGGCCCCCCAGCCGCTTGCCGAAGCACCGCACGTGATGATCCTTCCCGAGCGCGCAGATGTTTTCAAAGGCCACGGCCACCCCGAGCGACGTATCGACCGACGGGAGCACGTCGAACGTGGCCTTCATGTCTTCGCAGGGCCGCCCGAAGTCGCAGGCACAACGCGACACGCCGTCCTCGCGGCTCACGCATAGGCTCTGCGGCGCGACGGAGAAGAGCCGCGTCACCCGCTTGCCCTCGGTGAGCTGCTGGAGCTTCGGGTCGACGAGCGGATCGTCGCAGAAGATGGTCCCGTCGGGGCGCCGCGCGCAGGCCTGCGGCTTGCCCGGCAGGGCGCGGACGACGAACGCTTCTTCCACGGGCCCTTTCAGGGGCACGGGCGTCACGCCGTAACCGGGGACGGGCTTGTCGAGGATCGGCGTCTCGCTTCTCTGGAGGTTCCAGCAATACGCCCCGCCGTCCACGCCCACACCGCAGGGGGTCTCGGCGAGGGCGCGAATGGGCGGAGCCGGCACCCGCAAGAACGGCGAACCCGTGAAGCTACCGCCGATCTGACAAAAGACCTCGCCCTTGTCGGAGAGCAAGCAATCGCGGCTGCCGGCGACGATGCGCGAGGTCACCTTGGACGGCACACCCAAGGAGAACTTTGCGATCTCCTCGGGCGTGGGCTGCACCGAAAGGAAGCCCTGCGAGAGGTAGAAGGGTTTTCCCGGCCCCTCTTGCGCCAGGCGAATCACCTTGCCGGCCGCGTCCCAGCCGACGATCTGGCCCTCCTGGAGGATGGTGAAGCCTTTTAGGTTGGTGAAGCCCCACATGAGCGTGGGGCGGAGGTGCGTGCGTTTGGCCATCTCGCCGGGCAGGACCAGGTGGCCCCAGCAATGGAGAAAGCCACGCTCGGTGCGGGCGCAAAAGGTGCCGTACCCGGTGCGGACCTCGACGAACGTCGAATCCTCTGCGGACAGCACGACCGGGGCGGCCTTGGCGGTGGGCGCCGGGGCGGCGATCGTGGGGGAAGGCGCGGACGTGTGGTCAGGCGCGGTGGGCTGTGGCGGCGCGCCGGTCGTGCAGCCGAGGAGGACGAGCGCGGAGGCGGGGGCGAATGCGCGGCGCATGGCGGTCACTGTACCGCAGGGGACAGCGACCGCCGCAGGATTTGGCCGGCCGCGCGCATCGGGCGGGTTACGTGGGGGAGCCGGGGGCCTTGGGCTGCTTGGCGCGGGCCGAGGGTTGCTTGGTCTTCAACGATGCGGCGGTCTTCTCGCGCAGGAAAAACGCCTCGGCGGCGGACGGCTTTGCCTTGTAATGGTCGCGCAGACGGCCGTGGGCGCTCGCGAGTTGCTCGCGGACAGCCCGGCGCGCCTCGCGCTCCTCGGCGAAACGTCGAGCGACCTCGCCCACGGCCAGGTTCACGGCCTGGAGGGCGGCGTCGTGGAGCATCTCCGCGTAATCGAGGCTGGCGAGGGCGTCGCCCATGTCGCCCTTGTCTGCGAACGGCGCCATCCGGATGCGCACGGCGGGCAAGACGTCGAGCTGCGCCTGGCCGTCGGGCTTGATCACCGGCGTCATGCCCGCCGGGAAGATCGTGCGTTGCGCCGCGAGGGCGGGCTCCTTGCGGTCGAGCTTCTTGGCGGAGGCGTCGATCTCCCGGACCGCGTTTTCGACCATCACCTCCGTGCGCAGGACCCCGGCGGACGCGGCGGTGGCCGCATCCTCGGCGTCTTCGCGGGCGCGCTGGCTGTCTCGCAGCTTCGTGTACACGGCGCTCGCCTCGGCGTGCAGGATGTCGTGGAGCGGGCTCACGTCCTTGCACGTCGTGCCATGAAAATGGATGTGGCGGCGATGCACGGAGCTCCCATCGGACTCACGAAGGTGTCGCATGGATCCTCTCTTCCCTACCCCTCGCGAAGTGCGGAGGGTGGTCACGGGTTCGCGTGTTTGGACGTGCGCCGCGGATCAATCATCCCCGCGAGGAAACCCCAAAGCACGAAAACGTCGGGAGCCTCCCCGGAAACGCCGAAACGCTCGTTCCCGATGGTCGGAACGAGCGACGGGGTGCAGGAAAGCGCGTGTCCGGGGGATGGGAACGTGCCCAGAACCAGATCCCGGTGCTTTGCACATTTCGGGAGGGGGCACGAATGCGGCGTCGATCGGCGTTGCGAAAAAGGGGAAGCCCCTCGGAGGCGCGGCGGGGGGCGCTCCGAGAAAGGGGAAACGACGCGAGAGGTGGATCGACGCGCGTTCCGGAAAGAGGAATCGACGTGGGGACGGACGCGGGGGGCGTTCCGACAAAAGGGAACCCGACGCGCAGCGGATCCGGGGGCGTTGCGAGGGCGTGGAGACGGTCTTGGCGGGGAGCGGGCCGGACAACCACAATCCGCTCGGCGATCGGCGCGCCCTGACGCGCGCGTGCTAGATCGAGGTTTCGATGAAGAAAAGCTCGCCCTCCCCTTGCCGACGTTCGCCCGTGTACGCCGTCTTCGTGCTCCTCGCCTTGTCGGCGGCCGGCGCTTGCGGCGGGCAGGCGCAAGCGCCCGGTGACCAGGCGCCCGCGCAACCCTCGTCGGACCCGCAGCCCACCCGGACGCCTGAGCCTGAGCCCACCCCGACGGCCGCCACGCAGCCCACCTCGACGGCCGGGGATCAACAGGCCCCGCCCACAGGTACAGCAGACCCGCTGCCCCCCGCGACCAGCGAGTGCGACCCAGCCAAAGAGCCGCACCGCAGATACCTCGGGGACAGGAACAAGTGCATGCTCATCAAGTATCGCTGCGACCCGCCGCAGACGTCCTTCCACAATGCCTGCGGCTGCGGCTGCGAGTAGCCTTGGGCCGCGACATCGGGCGCAACGCGCCCCCGCTCCCGCGGGGCTGGGAGAAAGCCTCGTCGCGGCGCGGGAGCGGGGGCGGGAGCGGAGGAGAGAGGGCGGAGCGAGCGGAGGCGGGGGGCCGTCCGCTTACAGAGGCGCGCCCTCCGGGTACATCAGCTTCAGTCGCTTCTCCCGCAGCCGGGCTTCTTCGAGGCAGACGTTTTCGATCTGCCGGACCAGATCTTCAGCGATCCCGAGCTTCAATGCCATGCGGGTCACGGTGGCCCGCTCCAGGTCCGAGTATTGTCCATCGGCGGTGCAAGCTCGAATCGCGTCGTAGACGAGAAAACGCCGTGAAGCGCTCGACGCCGGCGTCGCAGAGATGATCTTCTCGATATCCTCGTCCGCCTTGTAGGACTTGAGCTCGTCCACGAGCGCGTCGGCTGCACCAAAAGCGGCCGCATGACCGACCGCCCAGTCTCTCTCTTCGGGCGCCAATTTTCCATCCCCATTGGCACAGATGAGGACCGCCTTCATGTAGCCCTCGAACGTATCCTCCGATGGAAGGGTGCGAAAATTCGCCTTGTCTTTGAACAACCACAGAAACCCAGCATCTCGGTTCGTCGTCATGTTCGCACCTCGGTGTTAATGGCGACGCGCGATCGGGCGCGCACCACCTGCATGGTTCTGCGTTTCGTACCTTCCAGGAGGAGTCAATCTTTCCCGTGCCACGGGGCGCATTCTCCTTCATGCGCCACAAGGCGTCTCTCTTCCCCTCTGTGCGTGTGGTGGTAGAGTCTTTTCGTGGGGCGCGCTTCTGCATTCTTCGCGCCTTCGAATCCTCGTCTTTCTGAACCCCGAAAGTGACACCCCCCTCTATGCATAGGAACCTTTTTCCCCACGCACGTCCCCTCACAGGCGCAGGTCTGCGCTTCGCCTTGCCCCTCGTGCTCATCGTCGCCTGCAGCGGCGAAAACAACTCCGGAGATCCCAGCGGCGGGAACGGCGGCAGCGGCGGAAACGGCGCGGGCGCAGGAAGCGCGAGCAACTCAGGCGCGGGCGCAGGCAGTTCGTCTGGATCCGGCGGTAACGGTGGCATGACTGGAAACCCCATGCAAGGCCAGTGCAGCACTCCGACGCTGACGGTCACCGAGGTCGAGCTCCCCATCACCGTCGAGCAGAACGAAGACGAGGTCAATCTCCGCCCCCTCGCCATCTCGCCAAAGCCCTCCGGCGGCTCCCGCCTCGCCTTCATGGGCGCCGACGACAAAGTCCACGTCGCCGAGCTCGACGTGGGCGACAAACTCGTCGGCGATCTCGTCGATATCGACGCCCACGATTTCGCCGACCTCCACGCCGACGACAACGGCGGCGTCCTCCTCCTCACGCGCGACGCCCAAGGCGGCGGGACGCTCAACTGCGGCAACCCGACAAACCTCTGCGGCAACCCGCCCAATCCCCCCGTCGCCTGTCACGACATGTACATGGTGCGCTTCGACGGCAAGAACGAATCCTGGGCGACGAAGCTCACGAGCTCGAGCGCAGCCCTCCCCCCGTATTCGACCGGCAAAACCGGTCCCGACGTCTTCATGATCTGGTGGTACGCGCACCACGGCCGCATCGCCTCCGACGGGACGAACTTCGCCGGTTATTTCGGCGCAGCCATCAGCGTCTCCCAAGGCGGCTGCATCAACATCCACCAAGGCGACCGCATGAAGGTCGTGTCCCCGACCGGCGAGGTGCTCTCAGGCGGGTTCGACTGGGGTTGTAGCCATAGCGGCTACGAGCGCATCACCTGGGATCCGGTCGCAAAGAAATACGTGAGCATCTGCAAGACCGACAACAACAACCGCATCGCCTATGCCCCCGCGGTCTCGACGATCAAGCCGGTCGACCTGGCCTACTCGAACTTGAGCGACGTGGCCCGCGACCCGAACGGCGGCTCCTGGGCCCTGACGAGCGACCGTCAAAACGGTCAGCCCGCCCTCGCGAACGGTCTCGCCGAGGTGCACCTTCTCCATTTCAACGGCGGAGAGGCCGACAAGGACATCGTGATCGCCGGGAAGGCCGGAGAAAACGCGCGCGCGCCCTACCTCGCAAACTACAGCGAAACATTCCTCCTCGCCGGCTGGGAGACGTCGACCGCCACAGGAGATCTCACGCCCTTCGACGGAGATCGAAAGATGCACGTCCAGGTGTTGAGCGCGACGACAGGCGAAGCCGTGAGCGCCGTGCTCGACGCCGGCGTGCCTGGCAATCGCTACCAAGCCTTCCGCGCCTTCCCCGACGGCAGCGTCGCGTTCGCCGCGAAGGGAACGAAAAACAACACGGTGCGTATCTTCCGCGCGATGCCCTGCGCCGCGGAGTGAGCGCGGGTCTCAGGGGGGCGTTTCGCTGGGGCGTTGCCCCAGGCCCCACCCGGGGCTGTCCGCCCCGGGACCCGGACCAGGGCCAGCCCTGGACCTCTGGGCATCGACTGCGCGAAGCGCAGTCGATGCGGGGAAATGGTTTATCATTGTCCGCCCCCCTTTGCGGGACCAGCCCTGGACCCGGGCTCGATGAACTGCGCTCCGCGCAGTTCATCGAACAGCCAGGGGCAAGACCACAGGCGACTGTGCCAACCGACACAGCAGCGTTGCCGTCGCCAGTTCGAGACGCACCTTCATGGTCTTGCCACCGGCCCGTGGGAAGAACTGCGCATTGCGCAGTTCTTCCACTTTCGGTCCAGGCCGTGCCCTGAGCACTGGTCTCATCTTACGAGCCCATTCTCCCTGAGGACGCGCAGCATCTCTGCTGCGGGAGCTAGGCGTTCCAGGCCGCGACTGATGGTGACGGAGCCGGGGGGA
>NZ_SSMQ01000144.1 GCF_005144585.1 Polyangium fumosum
AAAACTGCGCACCGCGCAGTTTTTCAACCCGGGGTCCAGCGCCTCGCTGGTCCGGGGTCGAGGGGGCGGACATCTACAAGAATTTTCCCCCGCATCGACTGCGCTTCGCGCAGTCGATGCCCAGAGGTCCAGGGCTGGCCCTGGTCCGGGGTCGAGGGGGCGGACAGCCCCCCGCGGGGTCCGGGGCGGCGCCCCGGTCCGAGGCTCAGGCGCCGGCGCGCCAGAGGGCGTAGATGGCGCCCCAGGACATGGCGAGCAGGATGACGAAGAAGACGTAGGAGAGACGCTCGATGGTGCGGATGGACTTGCGGCTTGCGGCGAGGCCCCAGCCCATTGCGAAGGTGCCGAGGCCGTTGGCGAGGTGGTAGGCGACGCCGAGGGTGCCGAGGATGTAGACCACCAGGGTTGGCATGTGGTGGTGCATCTCGTGGGAGATGTCCGAGAAGGCTTCGGCGTGACCGAGCAGGAGGCGCGGGCGGAGCATGGCCAGCCAGATGTGGGCGCCGAGGAAGAAGAGCACGCCGATGGCGCTTGCGCGCTGGAGGATGTAGCGGAGGTTCGCGAAGTAGCCGTAGCGCTCGTTGTTTGGGCGCATGCTCTTGAGCCGGCTGAGGCCCCATACCGTGTGGATCACGAGGGGCAAGAGGACGACGAGGAGCGTGATTCCGTGCGCGACGGGGTGCGCGTGGTGGGTGACCGACGTTTGCCATGCCTCGGCGCCTTGGAAGGCGGCGAGGTTGTCCCATACGTGGTTCACGGTCCAGACGCCGAGGGGGGCCACGGCGAGGAGTGAACCGAGGCGCGAGGAGACGAACGTTCGGCGCGCGCCGCGGGAAGCATCGAGGATCTCGGCCGACATGCGCTCGCCTTAGTAGCTTTGCGCTGGAATGACAAGAGGGCTCGCCGCCCTCAGCCTCGGCCCCTCTCTCGCCGGGACAGGGGGGAGGGCGCGTCGAAGCGCGCGGCGCCGACCTTGCGCCGGGCTTCGTCGTCTGCGCCGCTGCCTTGGCCGAGGCCTGCGACGTCGGCCGGGACGACGGCGGCGGGGCCGAAGCGGTCGGCGATGCGGTCGAGGACCTGGTTGAGGCGCTTCGAGCGCTGCGCGCCTTGGTCGAAGAGTGGGAGCTGGCCTCCGCCGCGGCTGAGCTCGTGGGCTGAGACGCCTGTGAGACGAACGCGGCGGGACAGGGGGAGGCCGTCGAGCAGCACGAGGGCCGCGCGGTGCAGGACGGCTCCGTCGTCGGTGGGCTCGTCGAGTGTGGTCCGGCGCGTGAAAAGGGTGTGGTCCGAGAGCTTGATCTTCAGGACCACCGCCCGCGCGACGAGCCCCGCGCGGCGCAGGCGGCGGCCCACGCGCAGGGCCTGGGCGTGGACGTGCGGGGCGAGGGCGGGGGCGCCCTGGAGGTCCTCCTCGAAGGTGTCCTCGGCGCCGAGGGATTTTTGCTCGCGGTCCGGGACGACGGGGCGATCGTCGCCGCGGCCGGTCGCGAGGGCATGGATGTGCGGGCCGAGCTTGCCGAGCAGGACCCCGAGCGAGATCGGATCCCGCGCAGCGACGTCGCCGATGGTGTGCAGGCCCTGCGCGCGCAGGATCTCCTCGGTCTTCGGTCCGACGCCCCAGAGACGCGAGACGGGCAGGGGCGCGAGGAAGCGCGTCGTGTCCTCGTGCGGGACGATCCGCTGGCCGTTCGGTTTGGCGAGGTCGGAGGCGATCTTCGCGACGAGCTTCGAGGAGGCGACGCCGGCCGAGGCAGGCAGGCGCACTTCCTCGGCGATGCGCGCGCGGATGTGCGTGGCGATGGCCTCGCCGGTGCCGAAGAGCGCACGGGAGGCCGTGACGTCGAGGAAGGCCTCGTCGAGCGAGAGGGGCTCGACGAGGGGCGTGACGGATTCGAAGATGGCGTGGATCTGCTCGCTCGCCTCGGCGTACGCGGAAAAGCGCGGGGGGACGACGATCGCCGAGGGCGCGAGGACGAGCGCGCGGGCCATGGGCATGGCGCTGCGGACGCCGAAGGGGCGGACCTCGTAGGACGCGGCGAGGACGACGCCGCGGCGGGGGTGGCCGCCGACGATGACGGGGCGGCCGCGGAGGCGTGGATCGTCTCGCTGCTCGACGGAGGCGTAAAACGCATCCATGTCGACGTGCAGGACGACCCGGCTCATGGGCCCACGGTATGACACGGCCGGCGCCGCCGCGAGAATGTTCGCATCCGAAAAACGCGGCCGGGTACGCCCGCGCGCAGCGGCGGGCCCCAGTGTTGCTTCCTCGGCGAGGCAGGGGTTCGACAGGGGGTCTCGAGTCGTGGCGACGAGCGAGGTCGACATCGGCGCCGCGGCGCTCGACATCAGCGCCGAGGCGCTCGAGGAGTGCGCGCGGGAGCCGATCCACATCCCGGGCGCCGTGCAGCCGCACGGCGCCCTGCTCGCCGTGCGCGAGGATGATCTGCGGGTGGCGCAAGCAAGCGAGAACACCCGCGCCCTCGTCGGCGTGGACGCGCGCTCGCTCCTCGGCCAGCCCCTGCGGGCCTTCCTCGATCCGGGGTCGTGGGATCAATTCGATCGCGCCCTGCGGCAGCCCTCGCTCCGCAAGGAGAGCCCGCTCTTCCTGCGCTTCGCCGGGCTCGCCTTCACGGCGATGCTCTACCGCTCGGAGGGGCTCGTGGTGCTCGAGCTGGAGGCGTCGGGGCCGCCCGAGGAGAGCCGGATCGCCGGCACGCTGCAGGTGCTCCTCGCGCGGCTCTCGGGCGCGCGGACGGTCGTCGACCTGTTCCGCAGCGTGGCGAACGAGGTCAAGGGGCTCACGGGCTACGACCGGGTGATGATTTACCGGTTCCACGAGGACCTGCACGGCGAGGTCGTGGCCGAGGCGCGCGAGCCGGAGCTCGATCCGTACATGGGGCTGCACTACCCGGCCTCGGACATCCCCGCCCAGGCGCGCCGTCTGTACACGAAAAACCTCGTCCGGTGCATCCGCGACGTGGATGCGGTTGCTTCGCCCCTCGTGCCGCCCGAGAACCCGCGGACGGGCCGCCCGCTCGATCTCAGCGACGCGTGGCTGCGCAGCGTCTCGCCCGTGCATGTGCAGTACCTCCGCAACATGGGCGTGACCGCGTCGATGTCGATCTCGCTCCTCCGTGATGGAGAGCTGTTCGGGCTCGTCGCGTGTCATCACCGCGCGCCCCGGCTGCTCGTGCCGTCGATGCGCGGCGTGTGCGAGGTGCTCGGGCGCGTGACGTCGTTCCAGATGGAGTTGCTCGATCAGAAAGAAGCGGCAGAGCAATCGGTCCGCGCGAGCACGCTGGCGCAGCGCTACGTCGAGCAGGTCACGGCGCTGCTCGGCGCGTCGACCCACCGCGCGACCGCCAAAGGCGAGGCCGAGCGGGGCCTGCTCGGGCAGGTCCCTTCGCTGCTCGGGTTCGTGGAGGCGACGGGCGTGGCCGTGGTGGACGAGGCGCAGGTCGCGACGGCCGGCGTGACGCCCATGCCGGAGGATGTGCGGAGGATCGTAGCGTGGCTGCGGGAGACGATGAAGGAGCCGCTCTACGCGACGGACTCGCTCGGCGCGGCGCTGCCCTTCGCGCGCGCGCTCGCGCCCGTGGCGAGCGGGCTGCTCGCGACGTCGTTCAGCCCGGAGGGGCGGACGATGTCGATATGGTTCCGGCCGGAGATCGAGCGGACGCTCTCGTGGGCCGGTGATCCGCGGAAGCCCGTGTCGCGGGATCCGAGCACGATGCGGATCGAGCCGCGCCGCTCGTTCGAGGTCTGGCGGCAGACGGTGAAGGGGTGCGCGGAGCCCTGGAAGGCGTGGGAGATCGAGGCCGCGAGCGCGCTGCGGGCAGCGGTGGTGAGCATCGTGCTCGGGCAAGCGGCGGACCTCGCGCGGCTCGCGACCGATCTGCGGGCCGCCCTGCGCGCGCGGGACGATTTCCTCTCGGTCGCGTCGCACGAGCTGCGCACGCCGATCGCGACGCTGCGGCTGACGCTGGAGGCCCTGCAGCGCGCCACGGCGCGGGGCGGGGAGGGCGGGCTCAGCCGGGCGGACGCGATGCCGCGGATCGAGATGGCGATGCGGCAGGTGGAGCGGAGCGCGGCGCTCGTGGATCAGCTCCTCGACGTCTCGCAGCTCTCGTCGGGCAAGCTCTCGTTATCGTTCGCGGAGACGGATCTCGGGACGCTCGTGCGGCGGGTGGTCGAGCGGCTCTCGGTGCAGGCCGCGGCGGCGGGGTCGCTGCTGGAGGTGCGGACGGAGCCGGTGGTCGTGGGGCAATGGGACGAAGGGCGGCTCGATCAGGTGGTGACGAACCTGCTCACGAACGCGATCAAGTACGGCGCCGGGCGGCCGGTGACGATCGAGGTGAAGAGGCGTCGGGGCGAGGCCGAGCTCGTGGTGAGGGATCGGGGCATCGGCATCCCGGCGGAGGCGCAGGGGCGGATCTTCGAGCGGTTCGAGCGCGCGGTGCCGGCGAGCCATTACGGCGGCTTTGGGCTCGGGCTGTGGATCGTGCGGCAGTTCGTGGAGCAGATGGGCGGCCACGTGTCGGTCGCCTCGACCGAGGGGCAAGGCGCGACGTTCACGGTGTGCCTGCCGCTCGCCCGGAGCGCCGCGCCCGAGCCCGAGGGGGAGGGCCAGGGCGTTGCCGGGGCATGAACGCCGCGTGCTGGTGGTGGACGATGACGAGGATCTTCGCCGAACCGTGAAGATGGTCCTCGCAGAGGAAGGATACGCGGTCCTGGAAGCGGCCAACGGCGCCGAGGCGCTGACGCGGCTGCACGACGGGCCGCTGCCGGACGTGATCCTGCTCGACCTGATGATGCCGGTGATGAACGGGGAGCAATTTCGCCGCGCGCAGCGGGCCGATCCGGCGCTCGCGGAGGTGCCGGTCGTGCTGATGACGGCGGCGGGGTCGCGCGCGATCGAGCCGCTCATGGCGCTCGGACCGACGCGGGTGCTGCACAAGCCGGTGGGGCTCGAGCCGCTTTTGGAAGCGGTGGACGAGGTTTCGTCAGGGCGCGGCCGAAACGGGCGCGCGAAGTAGCTCGGGCTTCGGCGCAGGCTCGTACGCGACGACGATGGGGTCCTGGGGGCGGAGGGTGATCATCGGCAGGAGCGAGAGCGGGCGCCGTTCGAGGAGGCGGACGCGGACGCGGCGGAGGATCGTGGCGAGGACGATGGTCGCTTCGAGGAGGGAGAACTGGTTGCCGATGCAGATGCGAGGCCCGCCGCCGAAGGGATAATACGCAAAGCGAGGGAGCGAGCGTTCGAGGCCGCCGAGCCAGCGGTCGGGGAGGAAGCGCTCGGGCTCGGGGAAATACCGAGCGTCGCGATGATTGACCCACTGGCTGATCCAGAGCTGGGTGCCCTTGGGGATGCGGTAGCCGGCGAGGGAGGTCTCTTCGATGGCCTCGCGGCCGATGGCCCAGGCCGGCGGATACAGGCGCAAGGTTTCGAGGATGACGGCGCGGGCAAAGGGGAGGCGCGCGAGGTGCTCCGTGGTCGGGAGGGTGTCGCGGAGGACGGCGTCGCTCTCGGCGCGGAGGCGCGCCTCGACGTCGGGATGTTTCGAGAGCAGGACGAACGCATAGGAGAGGGCGAGGGCGGTGGTCTCGTGGCCCGCGAGGAAGAGGGTCATGAGCTCGTCGCGCATCTCGCGATCGGAGAGGCCACGGCCCGCGTCATCCTCGGCCGCGAGGAGCATGGAGAGCAGATCGGAGCCGCCGCCGCCGCGCGCCCGCCGCGCGCGGACGACGCCGAGCAGGACGTCGTCGAGGGTGGCAATGGCGTCGCGGGAGCGGCGGTTGCTGGGCAAAGGGAGGTGTTCGAGCCAGGGGAAGAGGGTGATCGAGCCGTCGCCGAACCGACCCACGACGACGTCGAGCGCGTGGGCGACGTCGGCGGCGCGGGGGCCGACGTCGCTGTCGAAGAGGGCCTTGGCGACGATTTCGAGGGTGAGGCGCATCATGTCGGCGTGGATGTCGCGGACTTCGCCGGGCTGGAGGGAGCGGGCGAAGCGGTCGGCGGCGAGGGCCATGTCGTTGCCATAGGCGGCGATGCGCTCGCGGTGGAACGCGGGGGCGAGGAGGCGGCGGTGGCGGAGCCAGATGTCGCCTTCGCTGGTGAGGAGGCCGTCGCCGAGGACACGGCCGAGGCCGCGGGTCATGCGGTCTTTCCAGAAGCGGCGGTGTTCGGAGACAAGGACACGGTCGATGTCCTCGGGTTCGCGGAGGAGGAAGGCTTCGATGGGGCCGAGGCGCATGCCGACGATGCGGCCGCGCGCAGCGAGGTTCATGAGGAAGCCGAGAGGATCCTGGCGGTAGGCGATGAGGTGGCCGGCGAGGGGAAGGGCGCCGGGGGCGAGGGGCGGCAGGGGGGCGGGCGGGGACATGCGGGCATCGTAGCCGGACGAATCGACCGGCGGAAGCGTTGACCTCGCTTCCGCGTCCGGACTCCGCACAAGCTCTGCCCCCTTTGTCGCCCCCTTGAAAACGGATATCGTCGATCGGATGAAAAAGACGGCCCTCCTCGCGCTTGCCATTGGCATCTTGGCTTGTGGCCCGAGCATTGAAATCACCGAAGCGGCTTCCACCGGGGCTCGCCCTCGCCCCGATGCATGCACGCCCGGTGCGGCTCTGAAGCTCACGTCGATCGACCGGAAAGAGCTCTCGCCGCCGCCTGCCCCGGTGGGCTCCATGGTCCTCGATCCCAAAACGAGCCGCGCGCTCATCATCGGCGGCATCTCGCTGAAGGGCGGCGGTCCTGCGAAACAGATCTCGGCGCTGGACCTCGCCTCGCTCGAGCACCACGTCCTGTCGCTCAAAGGCGATTCGGTCGAGGTGCCCACGTTCGCCGCGGCGATATGGGATCTTGAAAATGAACGTGCCGTCGTCATCGGCGGCACGGGAGGCGCCGCGGATCTGGCGCAGGTCTTTGCCGTACGTGTCGAAGGGGATGCGGCGATCATCGATCAACTCCCCGCGTTCCCGATCGGCTCTGCCTGGGCTCCTGCCGCCGCGTACGATCCCATTGGCAAAAGAGCCCTCGTGACAGCGCTCATCTATTCCGACGATCCAGCGCTCGCGCTCGCCTATCGCGTGACCTACGCGCTCGACCTTCGGCCAGGCGCCGAGAGTTGGTCGACGCTCGTGCCGGGGGAAGCCGGTCCGCCAGCGCCGCAGCCGGGCGAATTGCGGCAAATGGCTTATGATCCCGCGCTCGATCGGATGGTGATGGTCCGGAGCGGGCAGACGTCTGGGCCGGCTTTCGCGTGGGCGCTCGACCTTCAAAACCCCACGTCATGGATAGGTTTGGCGGGGACGCTCCCTGATCTCCCCGTGTCCAAGCCGTCGCTCCTCTGGGACGAGGTCTCGTGCTCGTTTCTCTCGTTCACGCGTACCCCGAATGCGTGTGGCTTCGACGCTTGGGCGATCGACGCCGCTGCCACGCTCCTCGCACCAAGTCCCCTCGGTAGCGCCATGTTTGGTCCCGGTGGGCCCGGAAATGGAAACGTCTTGCTCGATGCCCCTCGAGATCGGCTCCTGATCCTAGGCGGTAGCGATTGCACCGCCGAGGGGGACTTCCTGAAGACCGTCGAGATCGTCGGAATCGAGCAAGGTCCGTGACTGTCATTCAGCGATTCGACGCGCGGGGAAACAGGGTGGAACGAACGACCCGTCCCGTGTAGCATGGGCGGAGACACATGCCCCTCGAGAGCGTTCCCGCCACCGCCACCGCCAAAAGGCTCGTCGAGGTCCTCGAACGCGACGGCGCCGTCATCGTCGAGGGGCTCGCGGCTCCTGCGGCGATGCGCCGCATCGGCGATGAGCTTGCGCCTTGGCTCACACTGCCGATCGAAAAAAGCCCGCTCGGCAACGATCGCTTCAAGGGCATGAAGACGCTACGCACCTCGAGCCTGATCGCGAAGTCGCCAGGTTGCCGCGACCTCGCGACGACGCCACGCGTGCTCGAGGTGCTCGACCGCGTGCTCGGCCCACAATGCGCGACCTATCAACTGTCTTGGACGCAAGCGATTCGCATCGCGCCGGGCGAGGTCGCGCAGGTCGCGCACCGCGATACGAACATGTACCCGTTCGCGCGCCCCGGGCCTGAGTGCTTCGTGAATACGATTTGGGCGCTCACCGAGTTCACGAAAGAAAACGGCGGAACCGTCGTGTACCCCGGTAGCCATCTGTGGTCCGACGCGCGCGTGCCCACCCCCGACGACGAGGTCGCGCACGTCGAGATGGCGCCCGGTTCGGTCGTGATCTACTACGGCTCGGTGTTCCACGGCGGCGGCGCGAACGTGACGTCCGACCGCGATCGAATCGGCATCGGGCTTGCGTACACGCTCGGCTGGCTTCGCCAAGAAGAGAACCAGTACCTCGCGTGCCCGCCCGAGATCGCGCGCGATCTGCCCGAAGCGCTACGTGCCTTGATCGGCTACGCGGGGCACTACCCGTTCTTGGGTTGGCACGAGGGCGCCGACCCCGCGCTGCACAAGGGCGCGGGGCAACGAAGGAAGTACGCGACGAGTCTCAAGGGCAGGGGCTAAGAGCACCGAGAAGACAGCGGGGGCGGGAGCGGGAGCGCAAGCGCAAGCGCAAGCGCGAGCGCGAGGGGGACGGGGATTCAGGGGATCCCGCTCGGGGACGGCGATCGTACCGTCGTGCTCGGGCTCTTCAAGGCCTCGTCGTCCTCGTCGTCGTCGCGCTTCGCGCTCCGGGCGCCTCCGGGCGGTGCTGCGCAGCCTTCGGTCACGCCTCGTCGGACGAGAGGTCGCGGTGCTTACGGACGACAAGGGCGGCATCCAGCAGGTAGCCGCCGTCGCGGGTGATCAGCGCTCCTCGCAGCCCGAGGCCGCGAAGCACGGCCACCGCGTTGTGCAAGCGGTTCGCGGCGGCGCCCGGCAGGATGCGCTCGCCCGGCCAGCCTGCCTCGACGAGCTCGGCCACGGGCAACGGGTCCCCTGGCGCTGCCGCGTGACGCTCGGAGAGCCGCGCGAGGATCGCGGCCAGCACGTGGCGTCGATGAAGGCTCACCTTCTCGCCTTTCCCGAGGCAGAACCAGCGGCCGTTCGAATCGAGCTCGAGAGCCGGCTCGGGCGGAGGCGCCGAGATCGACCCTTCGTCGGGCGCGGGCAGGCAGGGCGGGAAGACGCCCGCCTCGCAGGCGGCGAGGGCGCGCTCGAGGGCAGGCGCGATGCCCAGCGCGGTGAGGCGTATCGGCCCCGTGGACAGATCGCCGAAGGAGGTGAGGCGACGGCGCGCGTCGTCGAGGCGAGCCCGCATCTCCTCCCAGCGTCCCTCCGTTGCGGCGCGTCGCGCGCGCGCGACGTCCAGGCACCCTTCGAGGAGGTGAACCTTGACCGCGACGACCGGGAGCGCGCTGTTCGCGCGTGCTTCGGCGAAATGGGCTTCGGCGCGCTCGAGGCGCCCCTCCTCGGCCTCGAGGACGCCGAGATAGGCGGCGATCACCTGCGTGGTCGACGGATACCTGCTCGAGGCCCGTTCGCGGATCATCCGGTCGACGATCGCCCGCAGGTCGGCGAACCGTCCCTGGCAGTGGAAGTAGTCCATCAAGTGCAGGAGCGAGACCTGATACGGGAAGCCGCCACCCTGCGCGCGAAGCTGCTCGCTCACCTGCTCGAGCCGGCTCGCGTCCTCCGCCCGTCCGAGGAAGAGCTCCAGCGCGCGGGCGTGCAAATTCGCCACCGCTTCGAGCATCGGCGCGCCTGCCTTCTTCGCGGCGGCGCGCGTCAGCTCGGCGGCCTCGAGCGCACGCTCGAGCTCGCCCGAGACCATCCTCCGGATGATGAGGCTCCCCAGCGCGACGGTCCTCTCGCGTAGGTCTTCCAGCTCCTCGACGAGCGCAAGGATCTCGGCGGGGCCGAGCACCTCGTCGTCGGGCCCGCAGAGCACCATGGCCAGAGCCGCGCGATCGCCGTGGAGGCGCGCCGCCGCCACGGCTTGCCGGTAGTAATGCCCGCCCGCCTGAGGCTCGGTCTGGTAGATCGAGGCGGCCGCCAGCGCGACGAGGATGGCCACCTCGGCGCGCCGATCGCCCTCCTGCCGCGCGAGCGACAGGGCGCACTTCAGATCCGGGCGCGTGTCCGTCCACGGGTAGCTCATCCAGTGGGCCTCGGCGCGCATGCGCAAGTACCGGATCCGCAGCTCGGGCGTCGCGGCCTGCTCGCACATGGATACGTCTTCGAGCAGGTCGACCCGCGCCTGCAGCGGCCCCACCCGCGCGAACAACGCGTCGAGGGCGAGCGCGGCGCGGAGCGCGAGCGCGTGCTCCTTCACACGCCGGCGCACGACCTGGATGATGTTGCTCGATTCCAGGGCGAGCTGCTCCAGCCCGAGCGCGAAGCCCGCCCCCGAGGTCAGGGCCCAGGCCTCGGCCGCCTCGACGAAATGGCGGCTGTGTCTTCTTTCGGCCCGCGCGCAGCTCGCCTCGTCGAGCTTGCCTGCCGCATAGACCCGCAGGCTCTCGAACATGCCGAAGCGCGTACGGTTCGATGGGCCCGGCAACACGTAGCGACGGAGCAGCGATTTGTGGCAAAGGGCCGCGAGCACGTCGAGCACCGGGGGCGCTTCGGGGTGAGGGGTCAGGTCGAGCACCGCTTCTGCGGCTTGAAGGGAAAAACCGCCGCGAAACACGGAGCACTGGGCGAAGGCTGCCTTTTCCCAGGGCATGAGCAGATCGAAGGACCCGTCGATCGCCCGCTCCAGGGTCTGGTGGCGCTCGGGAGCGCCCCTCCGGGCCGTCCGCAGGAGCCCGAAGGGGGCTCCGAGCCGCGTGTCGATTTCGGACGGGAGCAGGATCGCCGTCCGCGCGGCGGCGAGCTCGATGGCCAGCGGGATCCCCTCGAGATGCTCGACGATCCGGAGCACGGCGTCCCGCTCCACGCCCGTGATCGCGAGGTCGGGGCGCACGAGACGCGCGCGGTCCTCGAAGAGCCGCACCCCTTCTTCCTGCGTGAGCGGCTGGATCTCGAAGGAGACCTCTTCCTCGAGCCGGAGCGCCTCACGGGAGGTCACGATCAGGGTGGCGAACGGCGCCATCACCAGCCAGCGGCCGAGGGTGCTCTCGGCGTGCTCGACGACCTGCTCGAAGTTATCGAGCAGGAGGACCATGGGCCCGCGTGCCGCGAGCGCATGCCCGATCTGGGCGACGGTTTCGTCAACGTCCACGTCGCGCACCAGCGACAAGCCGAGCAGCCGGGAGACGATCGCGATCACGCTGCCCCGGGTCGTGGCCGTGGTGAGATCGAAGAAGTGAACGCGCGCGCCCTCGTCTACGAGCATGCCGCCGAGGCGCCGGAGCAGGCGTGTCTTGCCGAGCCCCGGCGCGCCGAGGATGGTCACGAGGCGCGCACCATCGTCGAGGTAGGCCTTGAGCTGACGGATGGAGTCCGCGCGGCCCACGAAGCTCGAGCGCTCGACGCGCCAGCTCGGCGCCACCGCGCTGGACAGCTTCCTCCACATATCCGGCGGGCTTGGTGCGCCCATCACGTCGAACGCGTCTTCGAAAGCTTTGCTGTGCATCATGAGGCCGCGCGCTCGGGCGAGTCCGAACCGCCCGCGCGAAGACCGGAGGCTTGCAGTCCCCTTCCATCGTTTGCAAGGCCGAGCACGTCTCCCTCGCGTCGAGAGGTGCTCTAGCTCGCGCGCAGCATCGTTCGGGAGCGCCCCACGTCGCAGCGCACGACCCGGCGGCGCGCGCGCTGCCCGAGAGACCCACCAGCCCGAGGCGCTGGACGGCGTCGCGTACGCGGGTCACCCGTCGATGAGGCACGGCCGGGGCGCTGCCCCGGGCCCCGCGGGGGCTCTTCGCCCCTCGACCCGAACCAGGGCCAGCCCTGGACCCTTTGGGGAAGAACTGCGCGATGCGCAGTTCTTCCCACAGGCCGTTGGGACCGCGTTGCCGGCTGAACCGTCAGCG
>NZ_SSMQ01000145.1 GCF_005144585.1 Polyangium fumosum
CGTCGGCCTGTTTGAAAAACTGCGCGGAGCGCAGTTTTTCAACCCTGGGTCCAGCGCCTCGCTGGTCCGGGGTCGAGGGGGCGGACAGCCCCCCGCGGGGTCCGGGGCAGCGCCCCGGCGCGGCGGCCCCAGAAGCGACCCATGCTCCGTTGACGGCGCGTCGTTGCTCGCCTCTACTCGCCAGCATGAAACGCAAGAAAGCTCCGCGGCTCGCGGCGGCGTTCGTGGTCACGATCTCTGCGGGGTGTGGCGGCGCGACGCAGGAGCCTGCCAAGCCGGATCCGCAGACCTCCGGGCCGGAGAACCAGGATTGGGTACCCAATCTCGGGAGCGTGCGGGAAGGCTTCCGGCGGAATGAAGATGGGACGTGCACCATCACACATGCCGCGAATCCGCCGTGGGTCGAGCCTGTGGATTGCGAGACGCAAAAGCCGCTGAAGAAACCCGAGGAGGCGTCGCCTTAGACTCAGGGCAGCTCGATGCCGAGCTTCTCTTCGAGGAAGGCGGAGAGCGCGGCTTGATCGGGCTCCGAGAGTGACGAGAACGTCGCGGTGTGGTTGCCGTTCGTCACGGTGAAGCGCACGTTGCCGCTCCCTGCGTCTGGGGTGACGGCGCCGGCAACCCACGGGTCGTGGTCCGAGTAGATGAAGGCGATGCCGTCTCCGAGGCGCGCGAACTCTGCGAGCGAGCTGTTCTCGGCGGCGTCGAACGCCGGCGCGGTCACGCCTTCGGGCACGAGCCCGCGCTCCATGTCGACGAGGTCTTCGGGGATGAGGCCCTCTGCGACGAGCGCGGCGCGCGGCAGGGCGGGCCAGCCGCTGCTCCGCTGCACCTCGTAGAAGTAGGCGCCGAAGAACGACAGGTACCCGTCGGACATCGGGTAGGTGCCGAAGATGCTGGTGACGCTGAAGAACGCCGTCGTCAGCTCCTCTGCCGTCGCCGTCGCCGGATCGGGCAGCGCGGCGCATTCGTCCGGGGTGCCGAAGTATTGCCAGAACAGCCACGGGTAGGAGAGCGCGGCGGCCTCGAAGGCGCGCGCGGGCTCGACGCGGGTGAAGGTGTCGCCGAGATCGGCGGCGGCCAAGGCGTGCACCGCGGGCTCCACGGCCGTGCGCTGGGCGCCGAGTGCGGTGCGCTGGATGGCTTCGAGGCGGTCCTGGCAGGTGGCGTCGACGGTGTCGAAGAACGAGAGGAAGCGCGTGTCCTCGGCGACCATGAACGGGGCGCCGAAGGCGACGGTGGCGTCGACGTCGTTCGGGTAATGCTGGCGGAAGCTCACCATGTCGACGCCGCCGTTGCTGAAGCCCGAGCCGATCCACGCGCTCTTGTACAGGTCGTGCAGGCGCACCACGACGTCGTGGGCGTCGTCGGCGACCTGCTTGCGCGAGAAGTGGGCGTAGTCGTCGCCGTTGCCGTTGTGGAAGCGCTTGTCCAGCACGAGCTGGTTTCCGCCGAGGAGCGTCGTCAGCTCATCCTCGTCGAACCCGAGGTAATTGCTGTACCCCGTGGAGATCAGGTTCATGGGTCGGTCGAAGCCACGGTGGATGAGCGTGAGGTATTGCTCGTGCGTGCCCGACGCTGCGTCCTGGTGATCGTTCACTTGCAGGAGCGTGAGGTCGTAGAGCTCGGCGCCGTCGTCGGTCTTGCCGGCCGGGGTGACGAGGAAGCCGGCTGCCTCGAGCGTCGCGGTCACGCTGATGCACGATTGCGCTTTGCCGTCGACGCCTACGCAGGCGTCGCAGGCGGGGTTGTCGACGCCGGTGCCCGGCTCGGCCGAGCCGGCGCCGTCGCAGTCCGGATCGGGTGCGCCGCAGCCGCAGTCGCAGCCGTCGGAGCCGTTCCAGCGCAGGGCGTTGCAGGTCCACTCCGGCGGCGGCGGCACGGGGGTCTCGCCGCTGTAGCAGGCGAAGCCACCGAGGGAGAGCTGGGCGACGTCGGCCGCGATCTCGGCCGCGCACACCGGCGGATCGGCCACCTGGGTGGCGGTGTTGAACGTTTCGCAGTCCTCGACCTTCGCCAGGCAACCATACATGGCGAGGTCGGCTTCGATGAGGGCATCACAGACCTCGTGTTTGACGCCGAGCGCGGCTTTGATGCCGGCCATGCCTTCGGCCTCGCAGGCTTGCTGCTCCAGGCCCTGGCAGATCACGAGGCGCTCGCACAGGGCGGAAAGCTCCGCGGGGACTTCGCTTTTGACTTCGCCCTCTCCTTTGACGTCGCCGCCGGAGCAGGCGGTGGCGAGGGGGAGAAGAAGCAGCGGTACCAGCCCTAGAATCGACTTCATGTGCATGTGTCCTTCGGAAGACAAGAGTTCCACCACGCGCACGGCTCACACCATGGCGAACGTTGGTGTCTGAATATGGCGAACCGTACCCACGCGCGCGTCATGCGCGAGTAGCGTTCCCGCGCTTGGGACTCGCAAATCTGCGAAGGCTCCGACGCGCCGGGATGTACCTGTCGCCCAGGCCCTCGCCTGCGGTAGGCTCTCCCGCGCCATGCACCCTCTGCCGCTTCGTGTCCGGCTCGTCGGCGGGCTCCTCTGCGCCGTGGCGCTTGCGCTCACCGTGCACTGGGTCGTGACCGGGACGGGTCCCTACGCGTTTTTCCTCGCGGCCGAGCTTGGCGAGGATTCTGCCACGCATCCGCTCGCCGCGGCCGGCCTCACGTTCATCGTGACCGAGGTCCCGGCGCTCGCCGCGACGCTCGCCCTCGGCGTGTTCGCCCTGCGCCGCGAGGGGCGTGATCCGCGCGAGATCACCGACGCTGCGCGCGCGCAGATCCGCGGCGCCATCGACGGCGAAGGCACGGACCCCGAGAGCATGCGCGCGGCCAGGAATTTCGGCATTGCCGCCGGCGGAGGCGTGGCCGGCGCTGCGATTCGCGCGGGCTGGTTCGAGATGTGGTTCGGGGATCCCGGCGCGCTCGCCCCGGCCGTCATCGTGGCTGCTCTGTTCGGGCTCGTCGCGGGGCTCCTGCAGGGCCGGACGGCGCTCGCGCGCCTCGGCTTTTGCGTGGCGCTCGTGACGGTTGCGCTCGGCTCGCTCCCGGCGGTCGCGTGGTACCTCGAACGCAGGCCCGAACCCTTCACGTTCGAGTTTTTGCTGCCGATCTGCGTGGGAGGTCTGCCAGGCACGCTCCTCTTCTGGGGCATGACGGTCTGGCTCCGGCGTGTACGCCGCTGAGCCGAATCAGCGATACGCCTCCACGATCCACGTCCCGTCCACCCCGCGCACGAAATGGAGCTCGTCGAACCCCTCCTCGCGCGAGGGAAGCTCCATCCTCGATCGCATTCCGAGCACCGCCGCGTCCGGCACGCGCTCGTGCGGCGGGCGCTTCGCATTGCGATCGAGGCAGAGATCCTTGCGGCTCTCGAAGAAATACCCGTGCACCCCAAAGCCCGCTTCGTGCGCGGCCTCGATGTACCTCGCTCGTTCCGCGCGCGAGACGTTCGTCTTGTCGACGACGAAGCTCGTCCCACCTTGCAGGCACGCCTCGACGAGCAGCCGCTCCCGGGCCGCCGTCCGGAGCATGTCGCCGTTGATGCGGATGTGCGTGTCGACGAAGCGCGCGCGGAAATAGGTCGACTTTCCCGCCGCGGGCAGCCCGATGAAGAGCACACACACAGGCACGCGCTCGCCCCATCGCTTGCGTCGTTCGATCCGCTCGGCCTCGTTCCGCATGCGTGAGTCTGGCATCGTCAGGGCGCGATGACGACCTTCGTCGCGGCCGTCGCGGCGTCCCCGGTCGGGTCCGTCAGGGTGAAGGTCACGTCGAGCGGTTGGCCGCGGACAGCGTCGACCGCGATGCCCCGGTCCACCTGGAAACGAATCCCGTACAGCTCGCAATGGTCGCCCGCTTTGCGGAGCGTGACCTGCGAGGAGAACGGAGACAGCTTGTAATCGAGGTCCGGGTAAAACCCGTTTACCTTGAGCGTCGAGCCCATCTGGCGCAGGCCCGTCACCCGGAGCGCGAGCCATACGTGGTGGCCGCCTTGGGGGCCCGGCTCGATGTCCACCACCTCGCTCTCCGCGAGCGAGGCGAATGCCATTTGTCCTTTCCCGACCACGAGGGCCGGAGCCCCCGACGACGCCGTCTTGCACGCGTCCTCGGCCGATTCGATCCACGTCGGATCGTAGGCCGGGAGCGACGACGGGTCGAGGAAGGGGTCAACACACGCGCCTTTCACGCATGTCGCATGCGCCCCGCACGCCACCGAGGCGCACGCCGCCTCCAGGGAGACGGGCAGGAGCAGCGATTGCCCGGCCAGCACACGCGTCGTCGCCGTTCGCGTCACCATGGGCACGTGCTCGCCAATGCGGAGCGCCGCGAGGGACAGCTCGATCGTGGCGCCGTCCTCGGCCGCCTGCGCCGGAAGCTCCATCGGCAGGCGCAGATTGCCCGCGCCATACGAGACGAGCTCGCTCTGCGTGACGACCCCATTGACCTTCAGCGTCCGCTCGAGCTCATAAAAGTCGAACCCCACAGCCATATCGGTCGTGAGGCCGACCACCACATCCGTGCTCGTCTCCTGCTCACTGCAACCCGCGAGGACGAACCCGAGCCACACGACACACGAAAGGGAGGTCGGCCGTACGATCATGGGATCACCGCTCCGCGCGCGAATCGCGCTTGCGCCGACGTGCGAGCCAGCCGGCCGTGGCCGCGGCGAACAGGGCGAAGGGCCCGACGACGGCGGCCCTGTCGCCCGGGCTGTAGGAGCAGATGCCGGCGGCGAGGTTTCCGTTGATGCCGTCGGGCCCGATGGTCACGCTCCCCTCGGCCTTCACCTCGATGCCCTGCGCGGCGAGCGCCTTCAGGCAGGTCGGGACCTGCGAGCCGGCGATGATGTACTTGCCGTCGCAGAAGAGCGCGCCGTCGCCGGTGCACGAGGCCTCGCAGTTCGCGCGGAACTCCTGCTCGCACTCCTCGAACTCGACGTCCTGGCACGAGTACTGGCAGTCCATGTTCGCGTCGGCCGAGCACGAGCCGCCGCAGCACTCCACGCAATGCTGATAACAGCCGCCGTCCACCGTCACGCACTTGGCGTCGCATTCGTTGTCGCAGTTCGCGTCCCAGGTCGCCGCGCACTGCGCCGGGTCGGCCTTGGCCGCGCACTCCGTGTCGCGCCTCGCCGTGCATTCCTCGAAGCAGTTGTGGGAGCAGATGACGTTGACGCCGTTGTCGCAGTCCGACTTGCACTGCACCGTGCAGTTGTCCGTGCAGGTCGGCATCGCCGAGAGCGTGCATTGGTCGCCGCAGACCTGCGTGAGCTTCGTCGCGCACGCCGTCTTGTAGATGCCGAACTCGCTGCAGCCGGCCGTGCACTGGGCCGTGACGCGCACCTCGCAGTTCGAGAGCCCCTGGAACCGGATGTTGCCGCACTCTTCGACACCGGCGCTCGCCGGGAGCGCCGTCGTGAGCCCAATGGCGAGGCCCAAGAGCCCGAGAATACCGCTTTTACGCATGAGAGTCTCCTTTGCCGAGGAAGGCAAGCCGAGCAGCCTAAGCAAAGCGCCTGCCACGGGGAAGTTTTCTCTGCACGCGCGGCGCTCCGGCGCCACGCCTCCCTCCCGGCCCGCGCCGCTCGTTCGCTGTGTGAACGACGCCGGTGTGGTTCACGTGAACGCGCGGCGACAGCCCGCCGCACGTGGGCAATGGGCTTACCAGCCAAAGCCATGGCGGGGCGCGTCAATATGTCGTTTCGTCGCAGCGCACGTCCTCGTCGAGGCCCTCGTAGGGGACGTCCAAATATTCAACGGAATCGACGTCACGCCCTTCGAGCACGTAGGCGTGCTCGGACGGCATGAAGGTGGGCTCGACGCTGCCGCGCAAGATGGCCCCACGGCCCGCCCGAACCAGGCCTCGATGTAGTTGTCACTGCCGCGGAGTTGGCGTACGACGCCGCCGATGCCTGCTCCCCAAAATTCTGACCGTCCCCAGCGGGCAGCGGCGGCGACGCGGCGGATCTCGGCCTGGCTGCAAAAGAACGTCGACGCCGACGCGTTTGACCCGCCGGCTGAGGAGGCCTCCGTGCAGGCCCTCGCGAACGCCCTCGGCAAGCCACTCCCGCCCGAGCTCGTGGCGATGTGGCAGGTGCATGATGGGCTGCGGATATTCGAGTATGAGGGCCTCGGCCCGGCCGCGTCGAAGAAGACCCGCGACGGGCTCGAATCCCTGCGCAAGAAGGGGACGTTCGACGACCACGAGGTCTTCGAGCAGAGCACCCCGCGCGTACAACCAGTGAAGTGGCACGAGGCCTGGATTCCCATCGCCAAGGACGGCTGCGGCAATCTCTACTGCATCGACCTCGCGCCCGGCCCCGCGGGCCTCGTCGGACAGGTCATCAAGTGGGAGGTCGCGGGCGGGCCCTTCACGACCGGCAGCGCGGACCTCGCCACGGTGCTCGAAAGGTACGCGGACGCGCTCGAAAGCGGCGACTTCACGTATCTCGCCGATTCGGGCACGTACGACGGCCCCTACCTCGATCTCCTCGGCGATCGATGAGCCGCGCGGCGCAGGCCGAAGACCCTCCTCGTTGCGTTCCTCTCCGCGCCGGCCCCGTGCTCGAACGCGCGGCCTTTCACGAGCTCCGTCGCACGATGGAGCTCTCTTGCTTCAAATGGGACGTGCAGGTCGGCGACACCACGGCCCTCGCGCCCTTCCCGCTGCTCCTCGACGCGGCCACGTGGGCGCACCTCGCCGACCTCGCCGAGCGCCTGACACACGAAACCCTCGCGGCTGAGCAGGAGATCCTCCACCGTCCCGCGCTCCAGCGTCGGATCTCCCTTCCCCGCGCGCACCAGCGCCTCTTCGGCCCCGGCGCGCCCCCGACGCCGGCCGCGGCGCGGGTGATGCGGTTCGATTTTCATTTCACCACGGAGGGATGGCGCGTCTCCGAGGTCAACAGCGACGTGCCGGGCGGCTACACCGAGGCGACCCATTTGCCCGCCCTCATGGCCGGCTTTTTCCCGGGCACACGCGCGGCCGGTGATCCCACGAAGCACCTCGTCGATGCGCTCCTCGGCGCGGCGCAAGACCTGGGATCCCTCGCGCTCCTTTCGGCGCCCGGGTTCATGGAGGACCACCAGGTGATAGCCCACCTCGCGCGAGAGCTCCGCGATCGCGGGGCCGCGGCCGTTTGTGCTTCGCCGGATCACATTCGATTCCACGACGGGCGGGCGCACCTCGTCTCGGCGCAGCAGGGCGGGCCCCTCGGGGCCATCGTGCGGTTTTACCAGGCGGAGTGGTTCCCTCGCCTGCCGAGCGCCGTGGATTGGGCGCCGCTCTTCGTCGGCGGGCGGACGCCCGTGTGCAATCCGGGAATCGCGGCGCTCAGCGAGAGCAAGCGGCTCCCGCTCGTCTGGGACGAGCTCGGCGCGCGCCTCGATACATGGCGGCGCCTGCTCCCCGAGACCCGGGATCCCCGGGACGCGCCCTGGGCGCGCGACGACGGATGGATCCTCAAATCGGCTTACTGCAACACGGGCGACACGGTATCCATGCGCCCGCACATGACGCCGCTGCAATGGGCCACCCTCGCGCTCCGCGTCTCCCTCGCGCCGTCCGGCTGGGTGGCGCAACGCCGGTTCGTGACGGTCCCGCTCGAAACGCCGATCGGCCCGAGGCTGCCGTGCATCGGCGTCTACACCGTCGACGGCCGCGCCGCGGGCGTGTATGGCCGTGTCACGGAAAAACCCTTCATCGACGGCGCGGCGACCGACGCCGCCGTGCTCATCACGGAGACCGACGCATGAAACGCGAGGACGTGCACCACCTGTGGGCGCCCCGGGACGCGACCTTCAGCCCGTGGGTCAAGCCTGTCCTTTTCGCGCACCTCGGCGAGGAGGTCGCGCCGAAGCCGCCGCCGGCGCCGCCCCCGTGGGTCGAGGAGCGAATCGTCGCGCCGCTCCACGCGCACGTGCAGGCCACGCCGGCCGGAGAGCACCCCTACCGCAGCGCGCCGCGCGGGCTGGACACGGCCTTGATCTTGGACTTGCCGGGCGCCGCGGGGGTGCGTGTCGGCGCGGCGCTCGGCCGGCACGGGTTTCTGCCCGTGCCCTTGTACAATGCCATTCCCGCGCCGGAGGGCGTCATCGAGTATGCGGAGGTGATGGAGGCGCTGGTGGACGCGGCCGAAAGCCTCGCCGGGATTTCGCCGGACGCGCCGCCAGCCTTCCTGCTCGACCAGCGGCGAATGGGGACAGGCTTGCTCCTCAAAGCGGGCCGATTCGACAATCGCTCGGTCGTCTTCGCGGGTGATTTCCCCTCGGCGAAGACACTCTCGCGCGCGGGCGTCCGCCGCGCCGCGCTGGTGCAGCGCGAATCGGCTCGGCCGGCCGGAGACCTCCTGCCGATCCTCGTGTCGTGGCAGGAGCACGGGATCGAGATCCTGCACGTGCGCACCGACGTGAACGGCCCGGCCGAGGTGCTCCGGGTGGCGCGACCTGCGCTCTTCGAAGCGATCGGCGCGTGGTTCGATCGAATGGGGCTCCATCGTCGGCGCGACGGCACGTTCGGCGGCGTGATTCCCGAGAGCCCGAGCGGCGGCTAGAACATGGGCAGCTTGTCGATTGTGACACGTGGGTGAACCCGTCCCCCCGCTCAGCGCAGGATGCTGCCACACGTGATAAGTCCAGAATCCGCGCGGGCTCCGACCTGACACGTGTGGCAGGTGCGAAAAGTGCACGGATTGCGTTCTCGGACACGCGGGGGCGAGTTGATTCACGGCGACGGTTGGGGCAACTTGGCACGATGACCGACGTCCAAGCAGCGGCTTACGCGGCCGCAGTCGCGAAATTGCTCCATGCCCACGGTCCTGCGCCGCGCGAGCGGCTGCTCGCTGGATGCTTGGCGTTCGGACTTTCGGAGGAGCAAGCAAACGCGAGCGTGGATCGTGGGCTCGCGCTTTCGTTGTACGTCGTCGATCCCGCGACCGGTCACCTGCGCGCACCCCAGTTGTTGCGCCGCGAGCCCACCGCCTTCCTCGGCGACGGGATCATCGATGCGCGAAAGGATCCAGACGTCGCGCGGCGCCTGGCCATCCTGCGCGTGCTCCTGTCGACGGCGCCGGTGGCCATGTGGGCCGTCGATCAGGCAGGCTACATCATCTATTACGAAGGCAAAGCACTCGAAGGACTGGGGCTCCAGGACGGGCAGTTCGTCGGGCAGAGCTTCCATGAGGTCTTCGGCGAGCACGCATGCGCGCCCTACGTCGCGCGCGCGTTCAACGGCGAGATCGTGGAGGTCTCCTGGGAGTACGGAGGCATCATCTGGCAGAATTGGTGCTTTCCGCTGAAAAACGCAGCCGGCGAGGTCGAGCTCGTCTCGCTCGTGTCGATGGACGTCACCGAGGCCCGGCACGCCGAGCAGGAGCTGCGCGAGAGGCTGACGACGATCGAACGTCAGCAGCGCGTGATCAGCGAGCTGTCGACGCCCATCATCGAGGTCTGGGACAAGGTGCTGGCGCTGCCGCTGCTCGGCGTGGTCGATTCGACACGCGCAGCCATGGTGATGACGAACCTGCTCGGCGAGGTGGTGAACAAAGCTTCGCAGTTCGTGCTCCTGGATCTGACGGGCGTCGAGGCCGTGGATACGGCGACGGCCGGCTACATGCTGGACCTGCTCCGCGCCGTGCGGCTGCTCGGCGCAGAGGGCATCATCACGGGCATCCGCCCCAGCGTCGCGCAGACGATGGTGATGCTCGGCGTGGACCTCGGCGGCATCGTGACGCACGCAACCCTGCGTCAAGGCCTCCAGCATTGCCTGCGCGGGCTCCGGCAGGGCAAAGTGTAGCGTCGCGCGCGACCACGTCGTCGTATTCTGACGCGACGTCCTCAGCGCTCCAAGCGCCACGCCTCCGTCCCACCCAGCGACGGGGCCGTAGGTCATCGGCGACACCCTCGTCCCCCTCCCCCTATTCGCGCGTCCGTCGACCGGACGAGCTCGCCTCCTCTCCCCCTCCGCTCCGCCTCCCGCCGACCCCCCCGCCTCCTCTCCCGCGCCACGCCCTCGTGTCTCCGGAGACTCGGCCCCGCCTCGTCCACCCCTCGCCCCCATCCCTCCGCGCACGCGTCCCCGTCGCCTTCTTGCTCGGCCTCTGCGTTCGAAGACACGACCTCATCCCACTCGCGTGTAGCCATGATCCCGCGCGACAGGACAGCCCTAGGCCCCACGCATGCGGGGAGGCGTCTTTCCATCTTCGATCCCAAGCATCCCAGCCGAACGACCAGGTCTGCGACCTCTCGGACCTCACGCGTGTCGACCTCACGTCCGACCCCATCCGCCGTCGGAGCAAGCTGCGCGACGGGTATCGCGTGGCTGTCGAGAGGGTCGTCACCGCCTCGCCCCTCGCTCAGCCGGCCTTCGCCTTCGCCTTTGCCTTCGTGGCCGCCGTCGGCTTCGCCGGTACGTCGAATGCTTTGAGCAAAGCTTTGGGCGCCTTGAGGCGCCACGCCCGCTCGAGCCGCAGCCGACATTCGGGCACCGTGAGCGCGGGGAGCCGCGCCAGCACGGCCGCATAGCCGCGGTAATGGTCGGTGATGAAATAGATGTCGGGACGATTCTCGATCAAGAAGGCCTGCTCGTCGACGCTCTCCGTGAGGAACACGATCACGTCCCCCTCCTCGCGCAGCCGACAAAACCCCTTGCCGCGGACCTTCATGGCAGGCGTCCGGAACCAGATGTCCTCCACGACCTCGGGCAGCTCGCGCGCGAGCTTGCTGACTTGCTCCCACTTCATGCGGCCATGGTACACCGAGCGGAGCGGCCCAGCGCTCGGGTCCGCGACGCCGGGCACCCCATTTGCCCTTTTGCCGCCCCGACGTGCAGCGAGAAGGGAGGAGCCACATGGCAAACCAGGGAGCTCAGGGCGGCGCGCGGATCGATCCCGTGTCGCGGCGCATCGTCGAGCACATCGAGCAAGCCGGCGGGCTGCCGCAAAAGGTCCGCACGCCCGAGGCCGCCGCGGCCGTGCTCTGCGTCCTTTCGCGCAGGCTGAGCAAGGGCCAGGCGCAAGACTTCGCGCGCTCCCTGCCCGAGGCCCTGCAAACCCTCGTGCATCCATGCGCAGCGCACCGCGGGCTCGCGAGTGACGTGTTCGATCGCGGGGAGTTCTTGCGCCTGCTCGCCGAGCACCTGAAGATCGAGCCGGCCGAGGCCGAGCGGGTCGCACGCGCGGTGTTGCAAGGCGTGCACGCCTTGTTGCCCCAGGGGGAAATCGAGCACCTGCGCAGCCAGCTCCCCTCGGAGTTGTGGGAGTTGTGGGGGCCCCGCCGCGTGGCCGCTTGAAGCGCGGAGCTGGGGCTTTGCCCCAGGCCCCAGGAGGGGGCTGTCCGCCCCCTCCACCCCGGACCAGCCAGGGGCTGGACCCAAGCTCGATGAACTGCGCGATGCGCAGTTCATCGAACAGGCCCGGTCAAGGCCGGCAGCGGGGTTGCCAACCGAGACAGGCGCGCAGGCCGGTGGCAAGACCATGGGGAGGTTCGCTGGCGTTGGTTCGAT
>NZ_SSMQ01000146.1 GCF_005144585.1 Polyangium fumosum
CCCTGGAAAAGCCTCGCCCCCCCTGGAGCGGGCTCCGCGCCCTACCTCCCTCTCGTTCTCGGACCACGGCCGGGGGCCATTCCACGAAGCGACAAGACCAACGAGGGCCTGCGAGGGCCTGTCTCTGCCTTCCATGAGGCGACGATCCACCCTCGACGTGGTTGCTTTTGCTCGATGGATGGGCAGGAGCCAACCTCGATATGCCTCGGGGAACGATGTCCGTCTCGTAGAGGCAACCGGAGGCTGGCTCGCGGGCGTCGAATCTCCTCGTCGCGATACCCTCCGGAAGGGTCCGGGCGGCCTGTCCGTGTCGGAGAGATACCCTGACGGTAGCGGTGGGGTGCATGGGGACATCGTCCAGAGACCCTGGTGGTGGGCGCAGGCCGTATGTGCACAATACGAATGCACCCTGCCAGAAGGTGCGGAGGCGATGTCTGGAGAGGAACCAGAGGCGATAGTAGGGTGCGGCGGGTTGGTGGATGTCGGTGGAAGGGGCTCCCTGAGCGGATCGAGAGCGTTTCAGCGTGCGCTGGCGGCAGGCGCGGGCGCGGCCGCGCGGCCGGGAAGGAGGAAGGTGCAGCCGAGCGTCAGCAGCAGCGCCGCGCCATAGATGGACATGGCCGTGGTGTGTTCGTGCATGATCACGTCCGGCGCCGGGCGATCCGTGAGGACGAGGCCGAGCACCGTGAGGCCGGCGACGCCTCCGAGATAACGCATCGTCGAGGTGAGACCGGCGGCCATTCCGCTTTTCTCCCGCGGGATGTCGCTCATCGCCGCAGATTGCGAAGGCGCCGACGAGAGGCCGAGGCCCGCGCCGAGCATCACGAGCGCCGGAATCGCGTCGGAGAGCGCGTGCAAGGGCCGCAGCGCGAGCAAGGCCGTGCCGGCGAGGGCCAGCGAGCAGCCGACGAGCGCCACCGCCCGCGCCCCGAATCGATCGGTCCCGCGCCCCGCAAAAGGCGAGGTCAAAACCATCGTGCCCATCATCGAGAGGAGCACCGCGCCGACGTCGCGGGGACCGACGTGGAAGAGCCTGCCGGCCACCTGCGGGAGCTCGAAGATCGTCGAATACATCGCGAAGTTCTGGAGCGCGATGATCAGGCTGCCCCCCACGAACGCGCGCTGCTTGAACAGAGAGAAGTCGACGACGGGATCCGCGACGCGCCGCTCCCATAAAACGAAGGGCACGAAGCCGAGCGCGCCGACCACCGCCGCCCAGCGCAGGTGCGTCCGCTCGAGGCCGAGGACGAGCGCCGCGAGCGCAGCGCCGAGCAGGATCGACCCGAGGAGGTCGAAGCGCGCGCGGGGCGCGGCCGGCGCCCGCGAAGCCGCCGGCGCCCCGAGGTGCGCGAGCGCGGCGGCGAGGAGCAAGACCGGAACGTTCACGAGGAAAATCGACGTCCAGCCGAAGTGCCCGACGAGCTGCGCGCCGATCGTCGGCCCGGTGCCCGCCGCGATGCCCATGACCGCGCCAAACGCTCCAAACGCACGCCCGCGCAGCTCGGGGGGCAATTCCGTGCGGAGCAGGGCCGTCGCGCTCGGGGCCAGGATCGCGCCGCCCGCCGCCATCACGATACGCGCCACCGAGAGGGCAGGGAGCACGGGCCAGAAGTAGGCGAGCGCGGCGCCGGCCGCCAAGAGGAGCTGCCCGAGACCGAGCGCCCGCCGGTGGCCGAGGCGATCGCCGAGTTTTCCGCCGGGGCTTTGCAGGACGATGTTCGTGAGGAGATAACTCGTCACGAGCGCCTGCCGGAGCGCGCCGGAGTCGGCCGGGAGCGTGCGCGACATCTCGGGCAGCGCCACGGCGACCATCGTGGAGTTGAGCGGCCCGAGCGCCGCCGACAGCGCGAGGGCCACGAGCAGCCGCACCGGCAGGCGCGCCGAGGGCTCAGGCATAGGCGACCTCGCCCGTGACGCCCAGGCGCAGCAGGAGCACGCGGCCCTCCGTGCCGTCGACGAGGATCTCCTGGCCCTCCGTGATGCGCGCCGTGGCGCCGGCGGCCCCGAGCACCGCGGGGATGCCATACTCGCGCGCGACGATGGCCGCGTGCGAGGCCGCGCCGCCGGTGTCCGTCACGACGCCCGCGGCGAGGGTGAAGAGCGGCGTCCACGCGGGGTTCGTGTACCGGCAGACCAGGATCTCCCCCGGCTTCAGGCGTCCGAACTCGCGCTCGTCGCGGATGATACGCGCCCGGCCTCGGACCACCCCGGACGAGGCCCCGGTGCCGCGCAGCTCGCTGTCCGAGGCGCCCTCCGCGCCTACCTCGAACGCCCGCTTCTGCCATTTCCCGTTGACCACGCCGTACGTCGCGCGCCTGCGCTGCACGAGCCGCTTCACCTCGGAGAACGGCGGCGGCCCCTCGCGGAGCCACGCCCGGATCTCCGCCTCCGTCAGGTAGAAAATATCGTCGGGGCTCGGCAGGTGGCCACGCTCGTGGAGGCGACGCGCGATTTCAGCCACGATCGCCTGCATCGCCGAGAACACGCGGGCCAGATCGAAATGCGAGCGCTCCCGGAAGACGATCGTCTTCCGCAGCCGCTCCAGCGTGCCGCGGAACGAGCCCGAAAGCCCCGGCACGAAACGAATCCCGCGGGTGACCTCTTCGACCGCCGCTTCGTAGCGCTTGTACCCGGCCTCCTCGGAGGGCGGCTCGGTCGCGTCGAGCAGGCCGCGCAAAAGCCCCCACATGGGCGCGGGATCCTGCCGCCAGGTCGGCGCCGAGAGATACAAGCCCGTGCTCTCCCGGTGCCCATGCTCCTCCAGGAAGGCCTCGACCTCGGCGAGGAAGGCGCGGCCCGCCTCCGACGCGCGGAGCTCCTCGGGGTGCCCCTCGCGAATCGCGAGAAACACCTCCGGCCCCGCGTTCGTGGCTTTGCGCGCGAGGTGGTAGAGCGCGAGGTTGACCTCGGACGTCCGGGTGTGCAGGCCCGAGACGAGGTCGCCCATGAGGGCCTCGGCCCGCTTCCTTCCCACGGCGACGGTGACCGGGAGCCGCAGGGCGACCGCGGCGAGCTGGGTGAGGATCCCCTCGAACCGCTTCACCAGGATCTCGCGCGTGGTCGCCTCGATGTGATCGGCGCGGCGGAGGAGCGCGGCGTCGTCGAGCGCGCGGAGATCCACCGGCGCGCAGGCCTCGCGGATTCGCCCGAACGCCTCGGTCTCCCACCACCCGAGCCAATCCTGGCGCAGGCCCGCCGCGACCCGCTGGGGCAACCCCAAGATCCGGAAGGTGGGGCGCGGCGAGGGCAGGACGAAGAACTCCCGCCACACCTGGTCCATCACCGCGCGCTCGTCGGCCTCGTCGATGTCGAGCCCGAGGACACGCACGGCATTGACGAGCGCGGGGATCACCATACGGAAGCCCCATTGGTCGATCGGCTTCGGGGCGATGGGGAACCGGTCGTTGTCGTTCGCTTCGAGCATCCTCTGCTGCAAGCGGGTGAGCTTCGGGGGCGGCGGGAGCGGCTCGATCTCGGCCGCGCCGAGGGTCGTGATGGGGCGCGACTGGAGGAGGTAGACGGCGTCCCCCTCGAAGGCGAACTCCACGTCCTGCGGGCAGCCGAAATGGGCCTCCAGGTCGAGCCCGAGGCGGCTCAAGCGGAGCACGAGGCTATCGCTCGGCGCGGGGCGCCCTGGCACGCGGCGCTCGCGCTCGTCGATCCCGAGGGGCTCGCGCCGCAGGCGGTACACGTCGCCGGTCGTGTGTCCCGAGACCACCGCTTCGCCGAGCCCCGGCGCGACCTCCAGGAGCATCCGGTCGGCGCGCTGGGCCACCGGGTCGACCGTGAACAGGACGCCGGCGAAATCGGCCGCCACCATACGCTGCACGACGACCGCGATGTCGACCCCCAGGTGATCCACGCCGCGCGCCGCCCGGTAGCCGAGGGCGCGCGGGCTCCAGAGCGACGCCCAGCACCGCCGCAGCGCGGAGACGAGCTCGTCTTCGCCTGCGATGTCGAGGAAGGTCTCGTGCTGGCCCGCGAACGAGGCGTCGGCGAGGTCCTCCGCCGTGGCCGAGGATCGAACCGCGACCCGGGGCGCGCCGAGCGCACGATACGCCTCGCGCACCGCGTGCTCGAGCCCGGGCAAGAGCGCGCCCTTCTCGAAGAGCTCGGCCGCCGCGGCGGCCGCCGCCTCCCAGCTCTGCGTCGCGAGGTGCGGCGCGAGGCGCTCGGCGAGCTCCCATGCACGCGCGTGCTCGGCATACGCCTCGGCGCTCACGACGAACCCGTCCGGCACGGAGAGCCCGAGGCGCATCAGCTCGCCGAGGTTCGCGCCTTTGCCGCCCGCCGTGGAGAGATGTGCGCGGGACAGCTCGTTCAAGCGATGGATCGTCATGATGTGGCTCCTCGTCCTCTCGCCAGAAGGACGCTGGCGGGGCGGTGGGGCGCAGCGAACTTGCCCCCCTGGGTTAATAAGTGACAGGCTACTCAGAAATGCCACGCCCGCGCAACACAACGGACACACAGATCCTCGAAGAGGCGCGTGCGTGTTTTCTGGAACACGGCGCCGCGGTCTCGACGACGCTCATCGCGGAGCGGCTCGGCATCTCGCACGGGGTGCTGTTCCAGCGCTTCGGCACGAAGGAGCAGCTCCTGCGCGCCGCGCTCATGCCTTCACCCGAGCAGCCGTGGATGGCCCGGGCGCGCGCGGGCCCCGACGATCGCGACGCGCGCACCCAGCTCCACGAGCTCGCCGAGGAGATCTTCGCGTTCCTCGAACACATCGTCCCGTGCCTCGCGGTGCTGCGCTCGGCCGGCATGCACGCCGAGTCCGCGGCCGAACGGCGGGAGGATCTGCCCCCCGTCCGCGCGCGCCGCGAGATCGCGGCGTGGTTCTCCCGTGCGATCGCGCGTGGCCTCTTGCGCCCGGTCCCGCCGGAGCACGCGGCCGACCTCTTCCTCGGCTCGCTCCAGTTTCGGCCCTTCCACCAGCACCTCTCGAACCAGGGCTTCGACCGGTCCGAGAACCACGCCTACGTCGCGTTCGTCGTCGACATCCTCTGCCGAACGCTCGCGCCGACGACCGAAGCCCCCTGAGCGCCTACAGGCCGCAGGGAAGGTCGAGCACGAACGTCGATCCGACGCCCTCGCCGCTCTCGACGCGGATCGAGCCGCCGTGGGCCTCGGCGATCCGGCGGCAGATGTACAGGCCGAGCCCGAGCCCCCCATAATGGCGCACCGGGACGGCGCGCCCGAAGCGCTCGAAAATACGGGCCTGCTGCTCCGGCGCGATCCCGATCCCCTGGTCCGCGACCACGAGCCTCGCGCTGCCGGCCTCCTTGCGGACGCCGATGGTGATGGGTTTGCCGGCGCCGAACTTGATCGCATTGGCGAGGAGGTTCGTGAGGACCTGTTCGAGGCGGGCGTGATCCCACACCCCCACGACGGCCGCGTCGCCCTGGATCCGGACCGGACATCGCGACCGCTTCAGATCCAGATCGAAGTGCGCGACCACCTCCCGGACGAGGGCGGTGAGATCGAACGCCGTGGTCTCCAGCGTGATCTGCCCGGCATCGAACCGCGAGACGTCCAGGAGCTCCTCGATGAGCCGGTTCATCCGATCGCTCTGGCGACAGGCCCGCAAGATCAGATCCTCGGTCGTCTTGCGATTCGTGGGCGTCTCCGCGCGGGTCGTCCGCAGCAGGGATTGAAGCGAGAGCCCCAGCGACGTCATGGGGGTGCGCAGCTCGTGGGAGGCGACCGCGAGGAACTCGTCGCGTATCCGGACGGCCTCCTGCGTCGCGTGGTAGTGCTGCGCGTTCTCCATGGCGATCGCGGCGCGGTGCGCGAGCTCCTCGGCCACCCCGAGATCCACGGCCCCGTACGGGCGGTCCCGCGCGGCGGAGACGAGGGTCACCGCGCCGAGGATCTGCCCCCGCGCGAGCAGCGGCACGTACATGGCCATCTGGGTCCCGAGTTCACGCAGGATCCTGCCATGCTCCGCGTCCACGCTGTTTGCGCGTAACGTCGCCTCGTCGATGTCCGACATGAGGAGCGGCTCCCCGCTCCGTATCACCCGCGCCGCGGGGTGGGGCGAGCCCGGCGAGGGCGGATACCGCCGCTGAAGCTCTTCGAGCAGCGGCGTCTTCTCCGGGTTCTTGTGGACCCCCGAGACCCGCCGGATGCGCCCGTGGTCGACGATGTCGATCACGCACCAATCGGCGAGGCCACGGACACAGAGATCGGCGAGGGAGCGGAGGACCTGCTCGTGTTCGAGCGACGCGCCGAGGACCTCGCTGGCTTCCGCGAAGAAGGCCGCGCGGCGCTCGTCCTGCTCGGCCGCCTGCCGCGCGGCTTGCTCGCTGGCGAGGAGCCGGGCGTTTTCCATGGAGATCGCGGCCTGCGAAGCCACGAGCTCGAGGGCGCTGAGCCGCTCGGCCGTGAAGGCCCCCGGGACGAGGTTGTTTTCGAGGTAGAGCAGGCCGAACACCTCGGCCTTCCGGAGGATCGGCAAACAAAGCACCGAGCGCGGCTTGACCCGCACGATGTATTCGTCCGAGAAAAACCTGCCCGCTTCGGCGCTGGCGTCGTCGAGGATCTGGCGCTCCTTCGTGCGGCGCACGTAGTGCACGATGGACGCAGGCACGAGCGCCGGGGATTCGACGGGCAGGAACGGGAGCATCCTCGCGCGCGCCCCCTCGGCGTCGAGCGTGGCCTCCGCTTCGATGCCCAACGCGCCGCCGCGGACGAGGAGCAGGTAGGCCTTCTGCGCCCCCCCTTGTTCGAGCACGACCCGGAGCAGCGTGTGGATGAGCTTCTCCTCTACGATCTCGCCCGAGATGATCTGCGACGCCTTGACCACGGCGAGGAGATCGAGCTGCTCGACCCGCACGGCCAGGGTGGCCCTCGGCGCGCCGGGCCTTTGTTCGAGCAGGTGCGGATGCATTCGGTCGAGGCTGCGCACCTTCCCGTCGGCGCCCCAGCGCTCATAACAGGCGCGGGCCTCGCGGAAATAGGTGTCGGCGATGAACACGAACCCCCGATCCCGATAAAACCGGGCGGCGAGCTCCCACGAGATCCCTTCGTTCTGCACGAAGTCGTTCTCCCGCGCCGAGCGGATGGCCTGCTCGTAGAGCCGCATCGCTTCTTGATCACTCCCCTCGATGCGGGCGATCTCGGCCGAGACGAGGGCATACTTGTTGAAAAAGCTCTCGGGGCAGTTGTCCGCCCACACACGGAACGCCTGCTGATCGGCGCGCAGGGTCGCCATGGCGTCCGCCTGCTCCTCGGGCGGCGTCTTGTGATACCGGGCCGCGAGCGCGAGCGCTCCATAATAATGACACTCCGAGACCTCGTCGAACGAAGGGCAGGACCAGAGGAGCGAGCGGGCCTTCGTCGCCGCAAGGGCCGCCTCCTCGTGATCGCCGGACAGGAAGCGCGCCTGGGTCTTCCAGACGTAGTACCAGCAGACGGCGATCGCCATGCTCGCCTCACGCTTGGCGAGGAGGGCCTCGTGCTCCGCCTCGTCGAACCCCGCGCCGTTGAATGACCCGAAATGGGCGGTGAGGCCGCGGAGGTTCTGGAGGAGGCGCTGCTGGACGACGATGACGCCCTCGAACGCGCCGAACTTCGCCTTGCGCGCGAACGAGAGCGCCCGCTCGGACTCGCGATGGACCTCCTCCAATCGCTCCCCTTTCACGATGAGGAACGTGATGAGATTATTGCCCGCATAACAGGCGAACGTCACGTCGCCGACCTCCAGCGCCGCGGCGAAGGCGCTGTCGACCAGGGCCCGGCGTGTGGAGGCCGGTCGCGCCCAGTACGAGAGGAGGAAGAACTCGAGGAGCACCTTCGCCTTGTAGCCGGTCAAGCCGCGCGTCTCGACCAGATCATAGCCCAGCTTCCCGAAACGAAACCCCAGGCGATACTGGCTGAACGCGGGCCCGAGCAGCATGCCGAAGAATACATACGCGAAGCTCGACCCGGCGGCATTGCCATGCTGGAGGCTCAAGTTCACGCTATGGCAGGTCGTCAAGCAGACGAGGTTCTCGTCGGTGTAGAGCGCCGGCGAATTGATGGCCACCAGGATGTCGAGGGCCGCCTTGCCGTCGGGATCGGTCATGAGCGGCAGGTCGATCAGATCCTCGATCCGCCGCTCGCCGAGCATCTGCCAGATCCGCCCGTATTCCTGGTCGACCTGGTCTCGGCTCGGGTGCGGTGACAGGACGATCCCGAAGGGACGAAGGCCCGTGATCGCCGCCGCGACAGCCTCGTCGTATTGATCCTGGATCGTGTGCAGATAGACTTTCACGCACGTCGCCCGCGCGTGATCGACGTTCGTCCGCGCGTGGCCGAGGACCACCGAGAGCAAGCCCTCGGCCGCGGTGAACCCGCCGCTCGCGACCTCGCTCTCGGCGCACTCCAGGTGGAGGCCGAACGTGAGATCGTACTGGCGCTCCCAGCCATCGGAGGCGAGCAGCGCCATGCCCGCCGAGAAATACTTGATGGCCGAGAGGTAGGCCGTGGATGCTTTGGCCTTCTTCCCGGCCCTCAGGTTGAGCTCGGCGACGTGATCCTTCTCCTCGCGGGACGCGAGCAAGGACGCGCCGAGGTTGTGCTGGTTGGCGATGTCGAAGATCCCCTCTTCGAGCTCCTCCCGGGACGCGCGGGCGACGAGCAGCCGGCCGATCCGGAGGTGCAAGAGGGCCCGCTCGTCCTCCGGGATGAGCGAACGCGCCGCCTCCTGCACGCGATCGTGGAGGAACTTGTACGTGCCGTCGAGGCGCAGGACGAGCCCCTCCCGGACCGCCTCCCATAACGCGGCGTGGGTCTCGCCTTCCGATCGGCCGTCGAGCATCGATAGGACGTGCGTCTCCGCGATGTTCCCGACGCAGGCGGCGACCTTCATGACGTCCTGCGTGGTCGCCGCGAGGCGGCGCAATTTCGCCACCATCAGGTCGACGACGTTGTCGGCGTAGTTCTTCGCCTGGATCTTGACGACGTCCCACGTCCAGCATGCCGCTCGCGGATCGAACGTGATCAAATGCTCCTGGTGCAGCGTCGTGAGGAACTGGATCGCGAAAAAAGGATTGCCGGCGGTCTTCTGGTGCACGAGCGCCGCGAGCGGCGTGACCTCCTCGGCGCGGCGGTGGGCCGTATCCGCGACGAGCTCGGCCACGTGCGCGGGGGAGAGCGGAGCGAGGACGATGTCTCGCACGGCGACGCCGCTCCGTTTCACCTCGTCGAGCATGTGCACGAGCGGATCCGCGGGGCTGACCTCGTTGTCGCGGTAGGCGCCGATCAGGAAGAGGTACCTCGTGTCGGGGTGCGTGAGGAGGTGCTCGAGCAGCTCGAGGCTCGCGGCGTCCACCCATTGCAGATCGTCGAGAAAGACGGCCACGGGGTGCTCCTCGCGGGCGAACACGGAGACGAGCTGCCGGAAGACCATGTGGAAGCGGTTCTGCGCCTCGGCGAGGGGCAAAGCCGGGACGGGCGGCTGCCGGCCGATGACGAGCTCGATCTGAGGAATCACGTCGACGATGAGCTGACCGTTCGCCCCGAGCGCGGCGCGCAGCCGCTGCCGAAAGGCCTCGATGCGCTCGTCGGTCTGGGCGAGCAGCTCGCCCACGAGGTCCCGGAAGGCCTGGGCGATCGTGGCGTAGGGAATGTCGCGCTTGTATTGATCGAACTTCCCCGAGACGAGGAGGCCCTGCGCGCGGAAGACCGGCTTGTAAAGCTCATGCACGAGGGACGATTTGCCGACGCCGGAGTAGCCGGAGACGAGCAGGAATTCGGGGGCGCCCGTGGCGACGACCCGTCCGAACGCCCCGAGGAGCACGGCAAGCTCCTCGTCGCGGCCATAAAGCTTCTGGGGGACCTGAAAATGGTCCGCGACATCGCGCTCGCCCAGGGAAAACGGCTCGATCCGGCCCGCCTTTCGCCACGCGTCGAGGCAACACGCGAGATCGTGCCGGAGCCCTGTGGCGCTCTGGTAGCGCTCCTCGGCGACCTTGGCGAGCAGCTTCAGGACGATCCGCGCGAGCGCCTCCGGCACGGCCGGCACGAGCTCCGCGGGGGAGGCGGGCGATCGAGCGATGTGGCAGTGCACCCACTCCAGGGCGTCCGTCGCCTGGAAAGGCGGCCGGCCCGTCAACATCTCGTAGAACGTGACGCCGAGGGAATAGAGGTCGGAGCGAGGGTCGATCGCCCGGTTCATGCGTCCTGTCTGCTCCGGCGACAGGTAAGGCAAGGAGCCTTCGATCAGGCGCAGCGGCTGCGCGGCCTGCGGTTCGCGAGGGAGGCGCGAGGCGATCCCGAAGTCGGCAATCTGCACGGCGCCCGTCGCGGGATGGACGAGGATGCTCGCCGGCTCGAGGGCCTTGTGGATGACGTTCTCCGCGTGGATCTCCGCGACGGCCTGCGCGATGGCCACCGCGAGCGGGAGAAACCTCTCCACGGCCATCGGCGCCCCGAGGAGGTCCGAGAGCGGCACGCCGCCCCCGTCCTCCGTGATCAGGGCCGGCGACCCTTCGATCGATTCGAGCGCGAGCGGCTTCGCGACCGCGGGGAGGTCGAGCGTCCTGCCCATCTCGTACTCATTTCGCAGGCGCTCGAGATCCCTGGGCCGGCATCGCCGCGGATCGAGCACCTTGACGATCACCGGACGTTGATCGGCATCCCGACGTCCCCGCGACACGGCGACGCCGTCATGATCGGAGAGCGTCTCGGTCAGCGTGTACATGAAAGGCACCGACTCCCGGTCCTCGGTGCCCCTCTCTTCGTCCCTCTCTCCGTCCCCACGGACGCACCCGGTCGGCAAGACCAGGGCACGGGCCACCGCGGGCGAAACCATAAGCCTCCGCCGCCGTTTCCGCTAGCACCGCAGCTTCCGCGTCCCGCGCCCGGGCGTGGTCGGTCGCCGCGCCGGTGTTCCGACGCATCGGCGAGATGGCGCTGCGGTACCTCGGTGTCACACCTCGCGGCAGTGTGCCCATGAAGCTCAGCGAGGTTTCGGATCGAGCGAAGGTCGGGGATCCGG
>NZ_SSMQ01000147.1 GCF_005144585.1 Polyangium fumosum
TGCCGCCCATACCCCCGCCGCTGCCGCCGCTCCCCCCGCTGTTGCCGCCGCTCCCCCCGCCGGTCGGCTGACACGTCTCGTCCGTGTCCTCCCCCTTGCACGCCTGCTCGTTCACCAGGGAGTCGACACACAATCCCTTGGCGATGCAGGTCGATTCGGGATCGCAGATTTCACCGATACACTCCCCGCGCATCTTGACCGGCAGTTCGAGGGGCGTCGACGGGATGAAACGCAGGCGCCTGCGGGCGACGATGCAGCCAAGCCCCGGCGCCGGCGTTTGTTCCGGGTCGTTCAAGCAGCTCTCGGCCGTGAGCCCGACACCCGTGACCACCTTGATGGCGATCGCCTCGTTCTTGGCGTCCTTCGGCAAGAGCACGATCGCCCCGATGCGCCCCCCGTTGCACTCACCAGCCACGGCGCCCGGATCCCGGATCTTGTCGGCGGACTGCGCCTCGTTGCTCACCACGATGGCCGTGCTGTCGATCCGAGAGCAATCCAGATCGGTCACGATCTCCAGCGTGATCTGCGTGGGTTCGAGACACCCCGCGAACGCCCCCACGACCAAAACCGAGAGGGCCGCCAGGATCGGACGACGGCGCTTCCCCTTCCCCTTGCGCATGGCGCGATTGGACATCCGCGCCCGAAACGCGTCAAGCTGAGAAACCCGTACGCAGAAAAACGTGGAGAAGCGCGTTCCTCACGGACCGAGCGCCGGAAACTCGCGCCGTAAATCCTGCTCCAGCTTACCCCCAGGCGCGAGCTTGCGGAGCCGCGCGAATGCCCCGAGGCCCGCTGTGCGCCGCCCGCTCCGCCGCCCGGATCGCATTCGTGTCGAGCGGCTCGTACCGCGGAAACGCCTCGATCGCGTTGCCGACCAAGCGAACTGCGCTGCGGGTTCGGCGGGCACCCCCGCTTCTTCGTCGGCCTGTTTGAAAACCTGCGCATCGCGCAGGTTTTCAACCCTGGGTCCAGCGCCTCGCTGGTCCGGGGTCGAGGGGGCGGACAGCCCCCCGCGGGGACCGGGGCGGAGCCCCGGGGGGCGGCGCGGCGCTTCCTGGAGGACGGTGCTTGACCGCTTTTGCGGTTTCAGCTTGCTTTGAATCCATGAAGCGTCCTCGGACCTCCGAGCCCGATCTCTTCGACGACTCCGTGGAAGAGCCGGCGAAGGCCCCGGAGGAAGAGGGGCGCACCTCGGTGCCGCCGCCTGCGCGGATCTTCTCCGTGCCCCCGCCCGTCGATCCTGCCGGAGGCGAGGGCTTCGGCGTCGAGCCGCTCGATCGTTACGTGGAGCGACGACAGCTCGGCCGCGGCGCGATGGGCGAGGTCGCGCTCTGCAAAGACAGCCGCATCGGCCGCGACGTCGCGCGCAAGGTGATCCTGCCGATCTACCAGTCCGATCCGCAGGTCCGCGCGCGCTTCCTGCGGGAAGCGCGGGTCCAAGGTCAACTCGAGCACCCCTCGATCGTCCCCGTCTACGACCTCGGCGTCGACATCGAGGGATCGATTTACTTCACGATGAAATGCCTGCGGGGCCTGACGCTCGCGCAGATCGTGAAGGGCCTGCGCAAAAAAGACCCGGCGATCGTCGAGGCCTACAGCCGTCAAAAGCTGCTCCGCGCGTTCTCCGCGGCCTGCCTCGCCGTGGACTTCGCCCATTCCCGCGGCGTGCTCCACCGGGACCTCAAACCCTCGAACGTGATGCTCGGCGATTTCGGCGAGGTCTACATCCTCGACTGGGGCCTCGCGAAGCTCCGCAAGGACGCCCCCGAGGTCGCGCTCTCGCTCGACGATTCCTCGGACGACCTGAAGACGGCCGCTGGAAAGATCCTCGGGACGTTCGGGTACATGTCGCCCGAGCAGGCGATGGGGAAGGTCACCACGCTCGACGCGCGCAGCGATGTCTACTCGCTCGGCGCGATCCTGTTCGAGATCCTGACGCTCGACGCTTTGCACATGAAGGATACCTGGAACGCGATGATGCTCGCGACGCTCCAGGGCGTCGACGGGAGCGCAAGGGCCCGCGCCCCGACGCTCGACCTGCCCCCGGAGCTCGACGCCATCTGCATCAAAGCCACCGCGCTCGATCCGGACGCGCGGTACGCCTCGGCGCGCGATCTCCACGACGTGATCGAGCGGTTCCTCGCCGGCGACACGGACGTCTCGGTGCGCCGCGAGATGTCGAGCCGCCACGCCCACGCCGCCGAGGCCGCCGCGCGCCGCGCCGACGTACCTGGCCCCGAGGCCGCCGAGGCCCGGCGCGAGGCGATGCAGGAGGTCGGCCGCGCCCTCGCGCTCGACCCGACGAACCGCGACGCGCTCCGCCTCCTCGCCCGCATCATCACCACGCCGCCGAGCGAGATCGTGCCCGACGCGCGGGTGGAAGTGCGCGCGCGGGGCTTCGGCCGGCTGCGGCTCGCCTTGCGGGACGGCGTGCGCTTCGATGTGGGGAACCTGATCCTCTTGATTCCGCTCGCCCTCTGGATGGGCGTGCGGAGCACGGCGCACCTGCTCGCGATCGTGGGCCTCTCGGCGATCTCGGCGGCGCTGAAGCTCCTCGCGGCGCAGTCCGAGGAGGTGCGCCGGCTCTACGTCTTCAGTTATGGCGCCTTTCTGTTCAACATCCTCGCGCTCGGCTTCGTGACGCGCGCGTTCGGCCCGCTCTTCTTCGTGCCGATGCTGCTGTCGATCTTCACGTTCTCGTTCTCGATGACGCACTCGGGCCGGTTCCGCGCGGCGATCCTCGCGACGGGCTCCCTCGGCTTGCTCGTGCCGCTCGGCCTCGAGCTGCTCGGGATCATTCCGCGCTCGTACATGTTCCAGAACGGGACGATGGTGATCCTGCCGCAAGGCGTGTCGCTGCCCGAGGTGCCGACGCTCGTGGCACTGACGCTCGGGAGCGTGTTCCTGATCGTGGCGCCGAGCGTGGTCATGGGGCGCGTGCAGCTCGCGCTGCGCGAGGCCGAGATGCGCTCGGCGATGCAGGCGTGGCACCTGCGCCAGCTCCTGCCGGACGAGGCGAGCTCGGCGACGCCGCCGCCGCCGCCGGTGTCGCCGCTCGGGGGCTGATTCTTCGAGGACAAACGTCCCGCGGAAAGGTGGATTCGGGGAGGAGGGGCGCGCGGGCCCGGGAGCGGGCCGCGCGCCGATCGCGGATGTGGGGTCAGTGAATCGGCGTCGGGAGGCTTCGGGCCGTGGTGGTGCCGTCCCCGAGCTGCCCGTATTCATTGAGGCCCCACCCGAGGACGCGGCCGTCCGCCGTCTCCGCGAAGCTCGTGAAGATCCCCGTCTTCACGATGCCCGGGAGGCCACCCGCGGGAAGGCCCTGGACGGCCGTCGGCGCCGGCTTGCCGGAGGTGGTCCCGTCTCCGAGCTCGCCATGGCCGTTGTACCCCCAGCAAAGCGTCTTCTTCGCCTGGGTCAGGGCGCAGGTGTGGTACCCGCCGCCCGCGATGCCCAGAACACCCGTGCTCAGGCCGACCACCGGCACATACGTCAAGGACTGGCCACCGGGCGCCGGGTTGCCGAGCTGGCCATTGCCATTGTACCCCCAGCAGTTGACCCCGCCCATCTTGGTGAGGGCGCAGGTGTGCAACCCACCCGCCGCAATGCTTCCGATGCCGCTCAATCCAAGGACGTCGACGGGGGTGACGCGTGTCGTCGTACTGTTGTCACCGAGCTGGCCATTGCCGTTGTACCCCCAGCACTTCACCGTCCCCGCGGCGGTGACGGCGCACGCGTGCGCGCCCGTGCCATCCTGCGAACCGCTCGACCGCCCGACGGCGATCGCCGTGACGCCGGAGCTCAGGCCATCGACCACCCCGGGGACGATGGCGCTGTTGGTCGTCCCGTTCCCGAGCTGGCCATAGCCATTGTAGCCCCAGCACGCGACCGCCCCCGCGCTGGTCAGCGCGCACGTGAACAGGAACCCGGACTGGACGTCGACGACATCGGTGAGGCCCTGGACGTCGACCGGGGTGAGGCTGTTCTGGTTCGTGTTGTTTCCGAGCTCGCCGTTGGCGTTGTACCCCCAGCATTGTACCTTGCCATTGGTGAGCGCCGCGCAGGTGCTGAGCGAACCCGCCGCGACCTTGGTTGCCGGTCCCCCCAGGCCGAGGACGGTGACCGGCGACGTGCGGCCGGTCTGCGTGCCGTCCCCGAGCTGGCCATGGCTATTGTACCCCCAGCACATGACGGCACCGCTCTCGGTGATCCCGCAGGTGTGATGGGAGCCCGCCGAGATGTTCTTCAGGGTGAGGCACGTATTGCCATTGTTGATCGTCGCATAGCCCGGCTGGCACGTGAAGCCACACGCGCCGAAGGTGCACGACGTGGCGCTCCCGTTGGGCGGCGGCGCGCAGCTCTGGCCGCAGGCGCCGCAGTTGTTCGGATCGTCGTCGATATGCGTGCAAAAGGCCGAATCGCCGACGCCGCACGTGTCATACCCCGTCTGGCACGCGCCGCCGCACGTCCCATTCGAGCAGACCTCGCCCGCCGCGCACGTGTTCCCGCAGCTCCCGCAGTTCTGCGGATCCACCGACACGTCGACGCAGAGCTTGGTGGCGCCCACGGTGCACGTGGACGTGCCCAACGTGCAGGCGCTCGCGCAGAGGCCGCCCGCGCAGACCTCGCCCGCCGCGCACGCAAAGCCGCAGCTCCCGCAGTTCTTGGCGTCGTTCTGGAGGTTCGTGCATTGACCGCCGCAGAGCGTGCCGTTGATGCCACTGCAGGCAGCCGCGCAGACGCCTTGCGAGCAGCCCTCGCCCACCGGGCAGGCATGTCCGCACGCGCCGCAGTTCTGCGGGTCGTTCGGGAGCTCTGCGCAATACGCGCCGGCGCCGGCCCCGCAGGTCGTGTACCCGGACGCGCACGTCGCGGCGCACTGTTCGCCCGAGCAAACCTGCATGTCCGCGCAGGCGTTCCCGCAAGCGCCGCAGTTCTGCTTGTCGTTGTCCGTGTTCACGCAGAGCCCTTGGCAGCTCGTATCGGAGGACCCGCTGCAATGCGGCGCGCAGCTCCCGTTCGAGCAGAGCTGGCCCGCGGGGCAAACGACGCCGCAAGCGCCGCAGTTCTGCGGGTCGTCATGCACGTCGGCGCAATGCGTGCTCGCCCCCGATCCGCACGTCGCCTCGCTCGCCGCGCACGTCGCGGCGCACGCGCCTCCCGAGCACACCTGGCCGGCGGCGCACGCGTTGCCACAAGCGCCGCAGTTGAGGTTGTCGGAGGCCGTGTCCACGCAGCCGCCGCCGCAGAGGGTGGACGTCTTGCCCGTGCAGGTCGCCGCGCATTGCCCGCCGGAGCAGACCTGGCCCGTGGGGCACACGAAGCCACAACCGCCGCAGTTCTGCGGATCGAGGCTGATCGTCGCGCAGTATTGGTTCATCCCGACGCTGCAGGTGGTTTGCCCCGGGCCGCAGCCGGCCGCCTGGCAAACGCCGCCTTGGCAGGCGCTCCCCGCCGGGCAGGCCTGGTCGCACGCGCCGCAGTTCGCCGGATCGACCGAGGTGTCCTTGCAGGCCTCCCCGCATTGCGTGGTTCCGCCCAGGCAAACGACGCCGCAGACGCCCGTCGAGCAAAGCTCGCCGGCCGGGCAGGCCTGGCCGCACGCGCCGCAGTTCTTCGGATCGAGCGCCGTATCGACGCAGGTGCCGTCACAGTCGGTCGTGCCGCTGCCACACACCGAACCCCCGGTCGACGACGTGCCGCCCATCCCGCCGCCGCCCGCGCCGCCCATCCCGCCCGCGCCGCCCATTCCACCGCCGCCCGAGCCCACGGTCGTCGCCGGGCTGCCGCCCGCGCCCCCCGCCGTCGCCGACTCGCTATCCCCGCAGCCCATCAAGGCGAACGCCGAGGCGCTCCACAACACCACGGTCGCCACGCGACCACCTATCCCGAAGTTCATGACGTCTCCTTCATTTCGTGGATGAGCAACGCGCACGCAGCAAAGCGGGGCCCGTCGTTCCAATCGTCCACGATTGTGCCGGCTACCGTTCGTAACCGAATCAGGCGCGCCGATGCATAAGATGTCGATAATCTCTCGATAAGATGGCCCCGCGATTTCGTGCGCGTCGGCGCCGCTCCCCATCGACGTGCGGCCCCTCACTCGACGCAAAGGCGCACGTCGTCGACACCCCCCTGGTCGTCCCCTACAGTCCTGGGCTACGATCGTGCGAAACGCGCCGCGCTCGTCCCCATCGCCGCGGACCAACGTAAAAGCTCGCTCGACGCGGTTCATCGGACGGGAGCCCGAGCTCGCAGCCCTCCACGCCCGCCTCTCCACCGAGGTCCTCGTGAGCGTCCTCGGCGCGCCGGGCGTGGGCAAGACGCGCCTCGCCCACGAGTACGCGCTCCGGCGCGCCGAAGCCTATCCAGGCGGCGCGTGGAGTTGCGATTTAACCAACGCCTCCGGCGTCGATGGCCTCTGCGGGGCGCTCGGCGCGACCCTGGACGTCCCCCTCACCGCGGGCCACAGCGCGGGCATGCTCGCGCAGCTCGCCGACGCGATCGCCGCGCGCGGCCGGGTGCTCGTGATCCTCGACAACTTCGAGCACCTCGTCGTCCACGCCCAGGCGACGCTCCCGGTCCTGCACGAGCGCGCGCCGGACGCACGCTTCCTCGTCACCTCACGGACACGAACCGATGTCGAGGGCGAGGCCATCCTCGAGCTCGGTCCGCTGCCTCTCCCCCAGGGGAGCGCCGACGTCGCCGACTCCGAAGCGGTCCGCCTCTTCGTCGATCGCGCCGGGCTCGTCGCGCACGGCTACGCCCTCACGACGGACGAAGCGCCCCGCGCGGCCGCGCTCGTGCGCGAGCTCGATGGCCTGCCGCTGGCGCTCGAGCTCGCCGCCGCGCGTATGCGCGTCTTCTCCACGGCCACGCTGCTCGACCACCTGCGCCGCCGCTTCGACGTGCTTGTGCGTGGGGCGTCGAGCGGCGGGCCGCGGCACGGCTCGCTGCGCGACGCGATCGACGCGTCGTGGAGGGCGCTCGACCCCTGGGAGCAAGCCGTCTTCGCGCACTGCGCCGTCTTTCGCGGCAGCTTCGATCTCTACGCGGCCGAACGGGTCATCGACCTCGGCGAGGGCGCCCCGCGCGTGGCCGACGTGCTCCAGTCGCTCCGGGATCGATCGCTGCTCGCGCGCGAGGCGCCGCGCGAGGGCCCCGACGACGCGCGCTTCACGCTCTACCTCAGCATCCGTGACTACGCGTGGGACCGGCTGCGCGAGCGAGGCGCAGAAGACGCCGCCGTCGCGCGGCACGCGGCCTACTACGAGGAGCAGGCGAGCCTCTGGGCCACGAAGGCCGACGGGCCGGAGGGCGTCGAGGCCCGGCGCTGGCTCCTGGCCGAGCGGGAGAACCTGCTCGCGGTGCACCGCCGCGCGTTCGAGCGCCTCGGGCCGGCGCGCGCCGAGGACGTGCGCACGGCGGCGCGCGTCGCGCTCGCGCTCCAGCCGGCGCTCACGGTGCACGGGCCGCTCCGCCTGGCCGCGGCCCTGCACGACGCGGTCCTCGGCGCCTCGGGCGCGGCCGGGCTCGACGCCGACCTCCGCGCGCGGGCGCTCGCCGCGCGCGCCGAGGTGCACCGGCTGATGGGAGATTATCCGCGCGCCCTCGCCGATGCAGAGGAGGTGAGCGCCCTCTCGACCCAAACCCGCGACCACGACGCGCTCGTGCGAGCGCGCTTCACCAGGACACTCGTCCACCTCTTTCAAGGTCGTCTCGCCGAGGCCCATGCAGCACTCGAACGCGCGCGCGGGCTCATCCTGCCCGACGATCGCCGCCTCCAGGGGCGCGCCCTGAGCGTGCTCGGCGTGATCCGGGTCTTCGAGGGCGCGCAGGACGAAGCGCGGGATTCGTTCCTGAAGGCGCTGCCCCTCCACCGCGAGGCGGGCGACATCCATTTCGAGGGAATGGCGGAGGGCAACCTCTGCATCACGCAGATCCATTTCGGGCGCCTCGAAGAAGCGCGCGAGCACGGCGAGCGCGCGGTCGCCCTTCACCGCGCCCTCGGCAACCGGCGGAACCTGGCCAATTGCTTCAGCAGCCTGGCGTCGATCGCCGACGAGCTCGGCCGCTCGGACGAAGCGGAGGCCTACTGGGAACAATCGATCCGCATCGCGGGCGAGATCGGCGATCGCTACACGCTCGGCGTGGTCCTCGGGCACCAAGGGAGCCACCTCTTCATGGCGCAGCGGTTGAGCGAGGCGCGGGAGAGCTGCAAGCGCGCGCTCGTCAGCCTGCGCGATCAGCACTCGATGGAGGTCGCCATCCACGCGTGGCTCGGCAGCGTCGAGGCGACGGCCGGGCGGCTCGACGCCGCGCGCGAGGCGTTCGCCGAAGCAGAGCGCCCGAGCTGGGCGCGGGAGCGGCCCACGAACGCCGCGGTCATCCACTACCTGCGCGGGCACCTCGACCTCGCGCTCGCCCGCGAAGCCACGGCCGGCGGTGATCTCGCGGGAGCAGAGCAGCACCTCGCCGCCGCGAAGCGACGGCTCGCGGCGGCAACCCTCGCCCCGCCGCGCCTCGAAGTGACCCGCGCGCGCCGCTCGCTCGAACACGCGCTCCTTGCGCAGGGACGGCCGTCCGAGGACACGGCGCTGCTCGTCCATCCCGAAGGGGAATGGTTCCGCCTGCCCTCGGGCAGGCGTGTGGATTGCTTGCGCCGGCGCCTGCTCGGGCGTCTCCTCGTCGCCTTGACGGAGCAGCGCCTCGAACGCCCCGGCGCGCCGATGTCGGTGAAGGATCTCGTGGCGAAGGGATGGCCGAACGAGCGCATCCTGTCCGGCGCGGCGGTCGCGCGCCTTCGGGTCGCGCTGAGCAGCTTGCGCAAGGAGGGGCTCGGCGCGCTCCTCCTGAACCACCCCAAGGGGTACTTGCTCGACCCGAACACCCCCGCGCGGTTCGCCCCGCGCGGCGAATGATCCGCGCCGCGGGCGAGTTACTCCTGCCCGATCGCGATCCCGAGCATCTGGCGCACCGCGAGGTAACTCTCCGACACCGAGTACGCGAGCAGATCCTTCAGTTTGTCCGAGGGAAGCGGATCGTCCGGGAGCGTCGGCTCCGCGGCGATGAGCTTCTTCGCCACGCCGAGATCGCCGCACAGGATGAACCCCGCGCGCGTGGCCGTGAGCTCGACGGCGCGGAAGTACCGGCCGATGTCCGCCTCCTCCCGCTCCGAGATGAACTTCCGCACCACGACGCGGAGCCCGTCCTGCTCGCGGGGACCCATGAACGAGCGCAACGCCTTCGCCGTCGCCTCGGCGCGCGTGTCCACGTCGCGCGGCGTGTTCGCGTCGGGCATCACCATCTTCACGGCCGCGTGGAAGATGACCCGGAGCTCCTCCGCGCTCGGGAAGAGCTGCTTGATGTAGTGCTCGCCGCGGTACATCGCGAGGTGTTTGCCCGCGACGAACGCGAGCTCCTCCTGGGACAAACCTCCGAGCAACGTCTGCCCCACGACCGACGCGGGCGGCTCCGTCGGCACCGCGACGATGCCGCCGGGCACGTCGCTGCGCACGAAGAGCGCCGGGCACGTGACGCCGATGACGCGCGACGCCCAGCCCATCGTCCGCACGAAGGGCACGCTCGACGTCGTCGGGTCTTGCCGCAGGAAGGGATCGAGCGCGAGCAGCTCCTTGCGTTGCCGGAGCGCCTCCACCTTCGCCTTCATCGCAGCACGCGCGAGCATCTCGAAGATCTTCCCGACGAGCAGGCTCTGGTCCTCGTGGAACACGTGGCGCGCCCAGAGGTCGCTGTCGAAGCGGCTCTTCACCTGGATGCGGCCGTCGGGGCGGTAGTCCTGGAAGTAGGTCACCTGCTCCTCGTCCGCCTCGCGCAAGAACGCGAGCGCGGCCGCCGCGCACCACGCCGGATCGTAGGCGCCGCGATCCACGCTGAGCCGGTAGATCGCCCGGTAGGCGTCGACCTGCCCGGGATCGACGCGCAGCACGGACTGGTACGAGGCGATCGCGTCGTCGACCTGCCCGATGTGCGCGCAGAGCTCGGCGATCGTGAGGTGATCGGCGATGGCCTCCTCGCGCGTGGCGTTGCGCAGGGCCATGCGGAAGGCCTCGACGGCGGCGCCGGGGTTGTCGAAGAGGTCGCGGTAGATCTCGGCGAGCTTGAACCACAGCCGGTGCTTGAGCGAGGTGTCCTCGGTGCCCGCGTGCCGGTGCAGCATCTTGCGGTAGGCGCGCTCGATCTTCTTCCAGTCGGCGCGGCCCTCGTGGATCGCCACGACCTGATCGAAGGCCTCGACGAGGCTCGGGTTCTTGTCGAGCGCCTCGTCGAGCAGCTCGAGCGCGCGATCCGTCTGGTCGAGACGATCCACGTGGACGAGCGCGAGCTGGTAGAGGTAGCGCGCTTTGCGCTCGGCCGTGGGCTCGGCGGCTTCGAGCTTGCGGAACACGTCGCAGAGCTCGGCCCACTTGCCGTCGAGCTCGAGCTGCATCGCTTGCTCTTGCAAGCGCGCGCGCTCCTTCGGCGGCATCGGCGGCGCCGCGGCCTTGGGCGGAGGCTCGCGCCGCATGGGGATGGGCGGAGGCCCGGCGGGCTTGCGCGGCGGCGCCTGCGGCGGCGTCTGCGGCGGCTTCGGCGGCAGGACGGGCTTCGTCGGCCGCTGGCTCGGGCGCGAGGGGTCGTTCGGCGTGGGCCCCGAGTCCGAGAGCTTCGGCCCCGAGTCCGTCAGCTTCGCCGCGGAGTCCGTCAGCACCTGCGCGGAATCCGTCAGCGCGGGCGCGGACTCCGTCAGCGCAGAGTCCGTCAGCACCGGCGCGGGGTCGGAGAGCACCGGCGCAGAGTCGACCAGCGACACCAGCGCGGAGTCGAGCAGCGAGGGGCCCTCCGCAGCGGCCGCGGGCGCGGGGGTCGCCGCCACGGCCGCAGGCGCGGGGGTCGCCGCCACGGGCGCGGGCGCAGGCGTCGCCGCCACGGGCGCGGGCGCAGGCGTGGGC
>NZ_SSMQ01000148.1 GCF_005144585.1 Polyangium fumosum
TCGATCACGCCACCCACACGGCAAGCGCCCAGCGCGGCGGCGAACTCATGACCTCGCAGGCCAGCGCGAACTCGTGATCGCTGTCGAGATCGAGGATTTCTGCGGATCGGGATGGTTGTCTACAGCCCTCGGTGGTGAGCCACGCAGAGACATCCTGCATCGCCTGGGGGTCCAGGGTCGGGTTCTTGCCGGGTCCGGGCAGCGTGTACGAGGCGGCCACGTCAAAGCCGGGGTAGAGGAGCAGATCAGCGACGTTCTCCTCGGCGTAGCCCGGATAGCCGAGCTGCACCGCCGCCTGCCAATAGTACGGCTCGTAGGCGAGGGTGGCCCCGTCGGACCATAACGAGGGGCCGCAGACCAGGTCGAAGAACGACCACACCTCGTCGTCGCTCGCCGAGGTGGGCGGGATCTCGGCGCAGTGGCTGGCGTCGCCGTACTGCCAGAAGCTGAAGATGAATTCGATCACCGCGGTCTCCAGGGCCTGATCCTCGCCGAGCAGCTCATAGGTGAGGCCGGCGTCCATGGCCTGGGTCTGCATGCGCGCCAGCATCTCCGGCCGGCGCAGCAGCACCTCGCGCTGGAAGTCGAGGAGGGCCTTTTGGCAGGCCGCGTCGCCGCGCTGGGCCACGAAGTCGCGGTAGCGCGGGTCGGCGTCGCCGAAGTTGTGCGGGGCGACGTAAGCGACGGTGCCGTTCACGTCGTCGGGATAGAAGCGGCGGTGATAGACGGAGGTCATCCCGCCCTTGCTGCCGCCGGTGGAGATCCATTTGCCCTCGTAGAGCGGCCGGATCACCTCGACAATGTGGTGCAGGTCCGCGGCGGCCTGCTCGATGGTGAGCTGCGACCAGTCCGCGGGCTCCGGGCGGGAGGGGGTGAAGAAGCGGTGCTCGACCCGGACCTGGTTGGCGGCAAGCAGCTCGGCGGGCTCGTCGAGCCACTGGTACTCCGGATAGAGGTTGTAGCCCTGGGTGGCGAGCACCACGGGCGCGGCCGGGTCGCGGTGATGCAGCACGAGGCGCTGCTCGAAGCGCGCGCCGGAGGGATCGTCGTGATCCGCGGGCTGGTCAATCGTGAGCACGAAATAGCGGTAGCCAGGGATCTCGGTCTCCTCCTCCGTGACCGTGAGGCTCTCGATGTCCTGGAGCTTCTCGAAGATATCGGCCGACGTCGCGCCGCCGGAGCCGCCGGAGCCGCCGGAGCCGCCCGCACCGCCGGAGCCGCCGGAGCCGCCCGCACCGCCGGTGCCGGAATCGGGGTGGGTGTCGTCGCCGCCGCAGGCGACGAGCGAAAGGGAGGCCAGGGTGATGGTGAGCAGCGGAAGAAGCAGAGTGCGCATGGCGGGGAGCCATGGCAGCGAGCGTGCCAGGCCAAAATGGGCGCCGTGGCGCGAGGATTCGTGGCCTTGCTCTCTGCAACGCGCGTGCTTCCGGCTGCTGCGTGGTGGTTGCACCGGTTGCACCCCCTGTTGCACCGGTTGCACCCGTTGCATCCTGCTCGCGCCCCTATTTCTTGAATGTCTCCGGCTCGATCCCGTACCGCTTGATCCAGCGCTGCACCTGCATTTTGAAGAGGCGCGCTCCAAGTCCTCGGCGCGGGTGAGGGGCGGCATGTCGGGGCGGCGCGCGTGTGTTTCGGAGCGTCGAGGGCGTTGCGGGAGCGGGAGCGGGAGCGGGAGCGGAAGCGGGAGCGGAAGCGGAAGCGGCAAGCGGAAGCGGCAAGCGGAAGCGCAAGCGGAACTCACGCAGGCGCGAGCGTCTTCAGGTGCTCCCGAGCGAGATGCAGGCGGCCGTAGACGGCCTTGGGCTTCATTCCGAGCGTTGCCGCAATCTCCCGGATTGAATGCCCCTCCAGGTACGGGAGCACCACGGCCCGAATGCGTGGACCTATTTTCCGCAGAAATGACGAGCCAGGTCCCGGTCCTTCCGTTCGATCCGCTCGGCAATCCGAGCCGCGTCCCCAGCCATCACCAAAACGACGTCATCGATCTTGAGCATAACGAAACCTCCGCCCGACGACCCTTTCGCCGTCCCCCAGCGGGATCCCCTGCATCCCGCTCGCGCTCGCGCTCGCGCTCCCGCTATCCCAGCCACCGCGTCACCTGCTGATGCGAATGCTATTCGCAGCCGCAGCCGCAGGCATTGGAGAACATCGTCTGCGGCGGCTCGCAGCGAAACTTCATGAGCATGCATTTTTCCCTGTCGCCGAGGTATCTGCGGTGCGGCTCTTTGGCCGGGTCGCACCCGCTTGCCGCGGGGACCTGCGTGCCTGCTGTATTCGTGGGCGCGGTCTGCGGCTCCTCGACCGTCGCGGTGGGCTGCGGGTCGGACGATGGCGGCGCGCTGACAGACGTCGTTGACGCCCCGATCGCTTGGGGCGTGGCGGGCGCCTGGTCGCTGGACGCTGGCGCCTGACCGCTGCAAGCGCCGGCCGTCGACACGGCAAAAAACGCGAAGACGGCGTACATGGGTGAACGTCGGCAAGGGGAGAGCGAACTCTTCTTCATTCGAGACCTCGATACGATCCGCGCGCCTCAGGGCGCTCCGCAGAAGTTCAGCGTACAATATCCCGCCCCCCAGCGAGAGCCTCCCAGGGAACGGTCACGTTTTCTGCCTGCGAGCGGCCTGCGCCGTCCCGCCGACGTCCACACCGGCCCCGCCTGCACGAAGATCGCGTCGCGCTCGACCTCGATGGAAGGAAACTGCCTCTCGAGCCGATCACACATCGCCCAGTGCGTCGCCGCCCGCTTCCCTTCCAGGGAGCGGAAGCGGGAGCGGGAGCGGGAGCGGAGGCGGGAGCGGGAGCGGGAGCGGGGGCGGAAGCTTCATCCCGATTCACGCAGTGGGCGGACGACGGCTACGAGGGATGCGTACGTTGAGGCAACGACAATGGGGGCACTACCTGGGGGCGCTGATGAGCCTCTTTGGTGTGGGATGTGGGGGGAGTGCACGGGACGTGCGGGTGCTCGCGTGGGTGCATGCGCAGAGCGTCGCGCCCCAATCCACGCAAGAGATTTCCCTCCCGGGCGATCTTGTCGGGGCGAGCGCGGATGCCCGGGTGCACGTGGCGCGGCTCGCCGATGGGCGCACTTGCATCCTCCTCAAGAAGTCAATCGGATGGAAAAGCAACTTCGAGGGAGGGCTCCTATGTGACGCCCCCCTGCTTCCTGCCGAGATCGTAGCGGCGCCGCCCGCTTCACGCGCCTACGTGAGCCTCCCCGGACACGCGGTGTTCGAGGAGCTTTATGTGCGAACCCAGCACGACAAACGCACCTTCGACGTGTACTTCGATCTGAACTGACGCTTCCTCGACGCCGGTGCGCTGCGGTTGCCGCCCGGCGCGCTCGTCTTCCGTGCACGTGCGCGTGCGCGATTCCAGGACGAGAGACGTGTCTCACACACGCCTGAAAGTCGCTCCCGTCGTTCACGTGTCGGACACCGTCCGATTCGCGGAATTGACGTGTCGCTCGCCGTCGACGAAGGGGAAGACCGGCGGGCCCTCGACGCGTTCCTCTTTGCTCTCACGACGCGTGACGACCCCTCGATGTACGGAGGACCGTGATGCCCGACGACACCGCCCCGATCCCCGATGTCCACGAGGCGACGAGCGCCCCCGACGCGCGCACCCACCTCGGACGCCGCGTGCGAGGCATGTCGTGGTTCGTCGGCGCGGCGCTCCTCGGCCTCGCAGTTCGCGGCGTCCACCTGCAGATCGTGCACGGCGCAGAGCACGCGGCCCGCCTCGAAGCTGCCAGCGTGAAACGCGTGCGCCTCGCGCCGAGCCGCGGTGTGATCCGCGACGCGCGCGGCCGCGTCGTCGCCGAAGATCGCGTCGCCGTCGACGCCTACGTCGTCCCCGATCGGATGCTCGCCCGACCGGAGGAGAAGGTGCCCCGCCTCGCCGCCGCGCTCGGCCTCAGCGAGGACGAGCGCAGCCGCCTCCGCCAGAAGCTCGACGCTGTGCCCGCAGCGAAACGCGATCAGTTGCTCCTCGTGCGCCGCGACGTCCATCCCGAGCGACTTCAGGCGATCCGCGACGACCGCGCGCTCTCCTGGATCAAGCTCGTCGAACGAGCGGGGCGGCGCTACCCGTTTGGCCCCCTCGGCGCGCACGCGATCGGGTACATGAACGAGGTTTCGCCGGCCGATCTCGCGAAGGATCCCGGCAAACGGCCGGGCGATCGCGTCGGCCGCACCGGCGTCGAGCGCGCGCAGGATCGAGCGCTGCGCGGCACGCCTGGCCACGGCTTCGTGGCCGCGTCGCACCGGGTCGTCGTGCCCGCGGGGCGCGAGGGCACGGCGCCCATCGCCGGACACGACGTGACGCTGACCCTCGACATGGATCTCGAGCGCGCGCTGGACGAGGCCTTCGATCGCCACGACCAGCACAAAGGCGCCGCGGTGCTGATCGACGTGCACACCGGCCGCGTGCTCGCGATGACATCACGACCCGCGTTTGATCCCAACCTGCTCGATCGCGGCGTGGCCGTCCCCGCGGGCTCCGAGCTCGACCGCGCGCTTCTGGAGAGCGAACCGCCGGGCTCGACCCTCAACCCCTTCACGGCGCTGGCGGCGCTCGCCTCGGATCGCGCTGCTGCCGAGCATCCGGTCGAGTGCAAAGGGTATTACCCCCTCGGGCTCCGGTTGTTCCGCTGCACGCACACCCACGGTCGGGTCGATCTGGATCACGCCCTCGCCGAGAACTGTTTCGTGTGGCTCTACGATCAAGCCGCGCGCCTCGGGCTCGACGCCATCGTCGGCAAGGCCAGGCAATTCGGCCTCGGCGCGCCCACCGGCATCGAGATGGGCCGAGAGCTCGCCGGGCTCGTCCCGACCCGCGCCTGGTTCGAGCGCGCCGCTCCGGGCCCCTTTCGCGCGGGCCACAGCCTCAATACCGCGATCGGGCTGGGCGTCGTGCGGGTGACGCCGATCCAGCTCGTGGTGGCCTACGCGGCGCTCGCGAACGGCGGCACGGTGCGCACGCCGCAGATCGTCGTGAGCGACGTACCAGCACCCGCGCGGCAGGTGGACGTGGAAGCCGCGGATCTCGCGCGGGTCCGCGCCGCGTTGCGCGCCCGTGCGAGCGAGCTGGGCGGGTTGCAAGCCAGCGTGGCCGGCACGAGAGGCGCGTCCGACTCGCGCGAGTTCTTCCTGGTGCCCGTGACCGACATCGAAGCGGAGGGCGGTCCACCGGACGACGAGCCGCCCGCGCGCCCCCTCCGCATGCCGGGCACGAACGGCTGGTTCGCGGGCTTCGCGCCTGCGGACACCCCCGAGGTGGCCATCGTCGTCCTCGTCCAGGGCCGGTCCTTCTCGTCGCACCGCACCGCGACCGCCATCGCGGACGACACGCTGCGCGCCTACTTCGCTGGCAAGGAAAGAGGCTCCCGATGATGCGCGTCTTGCGAAACCGTCCCGTCGTGGTCGTCGTCGCGGCCGCCGTCGCGCTCGCCGCCGTCGGCCTCGCGACCGTGCACGCGGCGGGGCTCGCCTTCCCGGGAAGGAGCGCGCTCTGGCCCCGGCAGCTCGCGTGGCTCCTCGTCGGTTCGGCCGCGGCGCTCCTCGTTGCGCGCGCGGATCTCCGCCGGCTCCAGGACCGCCGAGCGCTGCTGATTCACGGCGCGCTGATCCTCGCCACCCTCGCCACGTTCGCCGCATCGGGGGTCCACGACACGCACCGCTGGTTGCACCTCGGGCGCCTCAACGTGCAGCCGTCCGAGCCCCTCAAGCTCGGCCTCGTGCTCGCGCTCGCGAGCTGCTTTTCTCGTCCCGCCGAAGGCCCGCGACCGCTCCGCGATCTCGCGCTCCCGGCGGGGCTCCTCGCCTGCACGCTGACCCCCGTGCTGCTCCAGCCGGATCTCGGGACCGCGGGGGTGCTCGCGTTGATCGCCGCGTCGGCGCTGGCGCTCGAGCGCTTTTCGCTCGGCGCTCGGGTCACCCTGGCCATCGGCGCGATCGGCAGCCTCGCGGCCGTGTGGCTCACCCTGCACGACTACCAGCGCGCGCGCCTCGCTGCGTTCGTTCACGGCGCTGATCCGATGACCAACGGCTACCAGAGCGACCACGCGTTGCGGCTCGTCGGCGCCGGCCGCCTCCTCGGCGCTAGCAGCTTCGCGGGGAGCGAGCCCTACCCGCTGCCCGAGGCCCACGGCGACTTCGCCTTCGCGGTCTGGGCGCACGAGCACGGCTTCGCCGGCGCGGCGCTGGTGCTCGCGCTCTACCTCGCGCTGGTGCTCGCCGCGCTGCGCATCGCCGCGGGCGCGCGCGACCGCTTCGAGGCCCACGTCGCTGTGGGCGTCGCGGCGATCGTGTTCTGGCAGGCGGTGATCAACGCCGGCATGGTGATGGGCCTGCTCCCCGTGGTGGGCGTCACGCTGCCGCTGATCTCGTACGGCGGCTCGAGCGCGTTCACGTGCCTCGTGGGCGTCGGGCTGCTCGCGAGCGTGGCCCGGCGGTCCACCACGGCGTAGCCAGGGCCCCTGAGCCTCGCCGGGCTGATCCGCCTCTCCACCACAGGCTCGGCGCGCTTCCGCTGCCGCTTCCGTTTCCGCTCCCGCTCCCGCTCCCGCTTCCGCTGCCGCTTCCGTTTCCGCTCCCGCTCCCGCTCCCGCTGCCGCTTCCGCTTCCGCTTCCGCCTCCATTCCCGTTTCCGACGCCCCTGCGCCGTCTCCGACGTCGTTCGCGTCGAGCACCACACGCGAGCCGCACGCCCGCGGCATGCGTGTTGCCATGGATTCGGTCGAGCCGTTCGCTGTGTGCACGCGCGGGCTCGGGAGATCCTCATGGCCCATCGATTCCTGCGTGATTGCAACCCGGATCCCGATGAATCCGTGGAGTCATGGCTCGCGCGCATCTTCGAGCGCGCCCAGCGCGTCGCCCTCGTGACCGGGCTCCTCGCCCAGGGCTGCACGACCGAGCCCACGCAGGCGCTCGCGGAGCCCGCGGATACGGACGCCGTCGATGAGGCGGGAAACGCGCAGGTGGCCCGCGGAGTGCCTTGCGCGCCCGGCACGTACCTCCCCATCTCGGCGAGCGGCCTCTCGCCCGCGCGGCGCTTCGATTCCCTCGCCATCCGCACCCTCAGCGGCATCCGGGCCTCGGAGGAGGGCCCGGAGCGCTGGACGCTCTCCGACTTCAACGTCGTCAGCGAGGTGGGCACCGCCTGCGCGACAGCCACGACCCGCGAATGCCACCAGAAGATCCGCATGCACCCGGAGCCCTTCCGGGCGACGAGCTGCTTGCAGATCTGCAGCGAGACGTCGGTCGTGACCACGGCGGGCGACGAGGTGCGACGCTGGGTCGGTGTCCCGGAAATTCGCGCGCTCCTCGGCCCGATCGACACGCCCGACGAGGCGCTGCTGCTCGTGGAGTCCATGGGATACGACCTCACCTGCGACAATGCCGAGCGCACCTCCGTGCGCGCGGCGCCGGACGGTTTCATCGTGACGGCCACGAAGATCACGAGGGACTGCGCGCCGATCATCACCACGCGATACACGCTGCGCATCTGGCGTAGCGGCGAGATCCAGGAGGTCCGCACCGAGGAGATCGAGCGTGACTCGGCGTGCATCGGGCGTGTCCCGGCCGGGCTCACGAGCGCGCCTGCGGACGAGGGGCGGTCTCTGCTCGGGGACTTCCTCGCGCGCGCCGCGCACCTGGAGGCGGCGAGCGTGATCGCCTTCGAGCGGCTCGCGGCGGAGCTCTCCGCGCTCGGCGCGCCAGCGTCGCTCGTGCACGAGGCGCGGAGGGCGGCCGAGGACGAGGTCCGGCACGCGGACGTGGTCTCGGCCCTCGCGCGGGCGCGCGGCGGTGGCACGCCCGTCTCGCCGCATGTGGAGGCGTTGCCGCTCCGCGCGCTCTTCGCGCTCGCCCTGGAGAACGCGGTGGAGGGCTGCGTGCGCGAGACGTTCGGGGCGCTCGTGGGGGCCCATCAGGCGCGGCGCGCGGCAGACGCCGAGCTCGCGGCGGCGATGCAGGAGATCGCGGCCGACGAGGCGCGGCACGCGGCCCTGTCGTGGAAGGTGCACGTCTGGGCGATGGAGCGGCTCGGGCCGGAGGAGCGGGCGCATGTCCAGCAGGCGCAGGCCGACGCGCTTTCGCGTCTCGCGGCGTCGACGACGCGCGCCCCGGCCCCCGAGGTGGCGCGCGCGGCGGGTTTGCCGGGGCCTACCGAGGCGGCATGCCTGCTCGATGTGCTTCGGCAGGGCATCGTGGCGGAGGCATAGGCGGGAGGTTTCAGGGCGAGCTGAATGCCCCGGGGCTTTGCCGAGGCGTTCGCCTCGCGCTGACGGAATGCCCCGCCGCCGCTTCCGCTCCCGCTCCCGCTCCCGCTCCCGCTCCCGCTCCCGCTCCCGCTCCCGCTCCCGCTCCCGCTCCCGCTCCCGCTCCCGCTCCCTCCGGGACGTCGGCGCAACTCAGCAGAATTCACTGCGGCAGGAATTACCGCACGATCACGCGCACGGGAGAGCCGGGCAGACCCTGCAGCCCCACCCGCACCGGCTTCTTGGACACGAGTTCGAAGCTGTAGCGCCGCAGCAGCGTGCCCAGGACAAGCTTCATCTCGTACAGCGCAAACGCGGCCCCGATGCAGCGCCGATTCCCGCCGCCAAACGGCAGAAATTCAAAGGGGGAATAGGTTCGCTCCAGGAATCGCTCGGGACGAAACACCTCCGACTCCGGAAAGACCGCGGGATCGTGGTGGGCCCAGATGATTTGCGCGAACACGCCTGCTCCGGCCGGCAACTCGTAGCCCGCGATCTGCATCGGCGTATTCAGCTTGCGCCCCACCCCCGGGCTGGGCGGGCGCAGACGCAGCGTCTCGTTGCACACCGCTTCCAGATACGGCGCCTTGGCCAGCGCCTCGGGCTCCGGATCCGCGCCCAGCGCCGTCAGCTCGTCCTGCAGCCGGCGCAACACGGCCGGCGCATGTCCGAGAAAATAGAGCACCCAGGTGAGCGCGCCCGCGGTCGTGCTGTGCCCCGCGACGAGCAGCGTGTGGAGCTGCTCGAAGATCTGCTGGTCGTCGAGCGCCGTCCCGTCTTCCTGGCGGGCTTCCAGGAGCAGACTCAGGATATCGGTGCGCTCGGCGGGCTCGGCTCGGCGGCGGGCGAGCTCCGGATCGAGGAAGTTGCGCAGGTCCCGGGTCGCGCGCAGCTTGCGCGCCCACGGGCCGAAGCCCCAGAGCTCCCGGCGCAGCCAGGGAATTATGAGGGTGACGGTCAGGCCGAAGGAGAAGCTCTCGCGCAGCGCCTCGAGCAGCTTCTCGAGGCGCGCCGCTTCCTCCGGTGCAGTGACTCCGAACACGATGTGGATGATCGTCTGCAGCGAGATCTTGTGCATGAGGTCCTGCGCCACGAGCTCTCGGCCCGGCTTGAAGTCCCGGGAGTGCTGCAGGGCGAGGTCGCAGATCTGCTTCCCATACAGGCGCATGCGCTGCCCGTGAAACGGCGGCATGAGCAGCTTGCGCATGGCCGTGTGCCGCGCGCCCGAGAGCGCGAACAGCGACGACTCTCCGAACAGCACGGTGAAGTTCTCGACCAGCATCTGGTCGAAGGTCTCCGGCGGCGCCGCGAACACGGCGCGTAGACCCTCCACGCTGCCGGTGGCCAGCACCGGTTTGCCGTCCATCTTCGGGGCCGACATCGGATCGCCGTAGCGCTCCCGCATGCGCAGCGTGTAGCCGATGGGGTCGAGGATCCCCTGGATGTTCATCAGGAGGTTGTTGGTGGGGCCTTTGGGTAAAGGGGTCATGGGGTGCGTTCCTTCGATTGTTCTATCAGCTTAGGCTCTCGGGATAGGACATCCAAGTATCGCAAGCAGCGGGCCAGCTCAGATCCCGGTTGCCGCTGCCGCTGCCGCTGCCGCTGCCGCCGCCGCTGCCGCCCCCGCTTCCGCTGCCGCCCCCGCTTCCGCTTCCGCTTCCGCTGCCGCTGCCGCTGCCGCTGCCGCTTCCGCCCCCGCCTCCGCTTCCGCTCCCGCGTGTCGGACGCGAATTCAAAGGCGCTCTCGTCCGGGGGGGGCGAGCATGCCCGCGTGCTCGGGTGGCGCAAGGCCAAGCCGTCCTCGCCGTGCTCGCGCTTCGCGCTCCGCGCGGCTCCGGGCGGTGCGAGGCTTTGCCTCGCAGCCTTGCGCCACCCTCCGCGCGCGGGCCCGGGACAAGGGTCCCCGGTCGGGGAAGGAGGAAGCTATGGCTCTCAGGATCTACAGCGTGACGATCGAAATGGTGCGGCGGCTGCGGCCAGTCATCGAGAAGGTCAGCGGGAAGGATGCGAATCTCGCGGATCAGCTACGGCGCGCCGCCACCAGCGTGCCGCTGAACTTGAATGAAGGCGCGTATTCGCAGGGGCGGAACGAACGGGCACGATGGCACACGGCCATGGGCTCGGCGGCAGAGGTTCGCGCGTGTCTGGACGTGGCAGAGGCACTCGGGTACGTAGAAGCGGTGGATGATGAGCTGCGCGATTCGCTGGACCACATCATCGCTACCCTGCACCGGCTGACGCGGCGGTGAAGCGTAAAGCGGGCCGTCCCTCACCGGGCGGCCCGCCGTTTTCGCCGAGCGTCAGAAGGGGGCGTGTAGCGCCAGACGGTTTCGCGCCAGTTGTAGGCGGGCGTAGGCGGTCGTCCGTCGGACTCGAAGCATTCGGGCGATGTCCGGCATCGAGCGGCCCTCGATCTCATACGCGACCAGCACGGCAGCGACCTTGCGACCGAGTTTGCGCAGGGCCCTCGCAAGGAGGTGGGCGGCGTCGATTCCCTCGATCACCCGCGGAAAGACCGCCGGCTCCGGGAGCTCTCCCGGGAGCTCTTCCGTCCGATACCGCGCGAGCTTCCGATGATTCGATGCGATGTAGAGCGCCACC
>NZ_SSMQ01000149.1 GCF_005144585.1 Polyangium fumosum
GCCGCGCGTCGAGCTTCGCCTCGCCACGCGCCGCCCACGGGCTCGCCTCGCCACGCGCCACCGCAGCCAGCGACGTGAGCAGCTCCTCCCGCGAGCCTCCCACCACCGCAAGACGGTGCTCGAAATGGGTGCGCCGGACACTCGCCGTGTACGCGATATCGTGAAGAGACGAAGCTCCCCCTTCCACCAAGCTCCCGAATGCTTCGGCCAGGGAGGCAAGCGCCTCGGGGCTCTTCGCCGACAGGGGTAAAAGGGTGAGCGATTCGACCGCGGTACGCTCGACCGCCGGCGCGGGCGCCTCCGCGAGCACCACATGGGCATTGGTGCCGCTGAAACCGAACGAGCTCACACCCGCGATTCGCGGCGCGCCGTTCCTCTGCCACGGTGTCGCCTCCGCGGCCACCTTCACCGGCAAAGATCCCCAGGGAATATGGGGATTCGGCGCCGAGAAGTGCAGCGATCGGGGGATCTTGCCGTGCTGGAGCGCGAGCACCGCCTTGATGAGCCCCGCGACGCCCGCGGCCCCCTCCGTGTGACCGAGGTTCGTCTTCACCGAACCAATGAGGACGGGACGATCCACAGGGCGCTCTTCGCCGAGCGCCGCCGCGAGCGCCTGCACCTCGATCGGATCGCCGAGGGGGGTCCCCGTCCCATGCGTCTCCACATAACCCACGTCCGACGGCGAGACGCCCGCATGGGCGAGCGCCCGGCGGACCACCGCCTCCTGGGAGGGACCGTTGGGCGCCGTCAAGCCATTGCTGCGCCCGTCCTGGTTGATGGCCGACCCTCGAATCACGGCCAGGATGGAGTCGCCGTCCCGCTGCGCGTCCGCGAGCCGCTTCAGCACCAGGACGCCACAACCCTCGCTGCGCACGAAGCCGTCGGCGTCGGCGGAGAAGGTGTGGCAACGCCCCGTCGGCGACAACGCCCGCATTCCGCTGAGGCACACGGTGAACTCCGGCGACAGGATCAGGTTCACCCCACCGGCGAGCGCCATCGAACACTCGCCAGCGCGGAGCGCCTGACACGCCAGATGCACTGCCACGAGCGACGACGAGCACGCCGTGTCCACCGGCATGTTCGGCCCCTTGAGCCCGAGCCAATACGACAGGCGACCCACGCTCGTGCTGTGCGCCGTCCCCAGCAGCGAATGGCTGTCCAGGCCCGCACGGCGGGTGAGCGCCATCATCTGGTACTCGTTGCTGCAGATCCCCATGTACACGCCGGTATCGCTGCCGAGGAGCCGCTCCGGCGTCTGGCCGGCCCGCTCCAGCGCCTCCCAGCTCACCTCCAGGAGCAGCCTCTGCTGGGGATCGATCCCGACCGCTTCCCGCGGCGAGATCTCGAAGAAGCCCGGATCGAATCGATCCACCTCGTCCAGAAAGCCGCCCCACCGGGTCATCATCTTCCCTGGCGCGTCCGGATTGGGATCGTAATAGTCATCGACGTTCCAGCGATCTGCGGGCACCTCCCGGACCGCATCCACGCCCTCGTCGAGGAGCCGCCAGAAGCCCTCTGGATCGCGCACGCCCCCGGGATACCGGCAGCCAATGCCCACGATCGCGATGGGCTCGTCCTGCGCAGGCGCGGACATGGTCACCCCTGCATTCGAAGCCGCAGTGAGCTCCATCTGCTCGAGCAGGTGACGGGCGAGTGCTGCCACGGTCGGGTAATCGAACGCCAGCGTCGCCGGCAACACGCTGCCCATCTGCGCCGCGAGTGCATTGCGCAGCTCCACCGCCATTACGGAGTCGAGCCCGAACTCCTTGAAGGGGCGGTGGATGCTCAGCTCGCCCGGAGATCGAAGGGACAGCACCTTCGCGACCTCGAGCCGCACGACCCGCTCCATTTCCTCCACGCGCGCCGCCGGTGCGAGCGCGGCAAGGCGCGCGATCCAGCCAGCCGAGACCGGCATGAGGGGGCGCGCGGCCCGCGACGGCAGGAGCGCTCGCCAGAGCGGCGGCACGGTGGCCCCGAGCGTCTGCCGCAAAGACCGCAGATCCAGCCGCAGGGCGCCAAGATGCGCCTCCGGTCGCGAGAGAGCCTGCCCGAGGAGCGCGGTCCCCTCGACCGGAAGGATCGCGCCGGCGCCCTGCCGCGTCAGGCGCGCGCGCTGGGCTTGGTTGAGCTTCTCGAACATGCCGCCTTCGGCCCACATGCCCCAGCTCAAGCTCAGCGCAGGCAGCCCCTCGGCCCGCCGCTCGGCGGCGAGCGCGTCGAGGAACGCGTTGGCCGACGCATAGGCTCCGTGCCCCGCGGGCCCCAGCAGCGAGGACATCGAGGAAAACATCACGAAGAAATCGAGCGGCAGCGCGCGCGTCTCCACGTGCAGGTTCCACGCGCCCCGCACCTTCGGCGGCAGGACCGTCGCGAAGCGGGCCGCGGTCTGCTCCCGCAGCACACCGTCGTCCAGGGCTGCCGCCGCATGGATCACGCCGCGGAGGGGCAGCTCGGGCGGCAATGCGCCGAGCAGCGCCCGCACCGCAGATGCGTCGCATACGTCCACCTGCGCCACCGATACGCGCGCGCCAGCGGCCCGCAGCGCCTCCACCGCGGCCAGGCGCTCTCCCTCCGGCGCACGCCGGCCGACGAGCAGGATATGCCCGATGCGGTGCTCCTCCCAGAGCCACCTCGCCACGTGCAGCCCCAGGGCCCCAAGCCCGCCCGTGATCAGCGCCGTCCCGTCTCTTGTTATGGAAAGTGCCTCCGCGCGCGTGCGCTCCGAGGAAGCATGGACGAGCCGCGCCGCATGGCGCCTGCCCGCGCGCCACGCGACCTGGCTCTCCCCATCGGTCGCCTGGATCTCCTGCCACAACGAATCGAGCGCATCCGCCGCGCCGGGCTCCACATCAATCAGCGTGCACCCGAGCTCCGGGTGCTCCTGCATCACCACCCGCCCGAGCCCCCAGAGCGGCGCCTCGGCGATCGCAACCGGCTCTCCCGCGCGCACGGCCTGTGCGCCCTCGGTCACCCAAAGCAGACGAGGCGCATCTGGCGCCCTACGCGAAAGAAGCGCTTGAACGAGCGCGAGCCCCGCCCCAGCGAGCGCCTCGACCCGATCTGCAGGTGCGCCCACGGGCTCCGCTGCGCGCCCCGTCCCCCACAGGCCGATGACCCCTTCCAGCGGAGCGCCCGCCGCATCGATAGCGGTGAGCGCAGCGCCGAGATCCCCGGGAGCCATGGTGACGCAGTGCGCTCCCGCCGCCTCGAGCCGCGCCGAGAGCCCCGCCGAAAGCGCAGAGCCCATCGTGAGCACGAGCCACGCTCCCGCCGGCGCCTTCCCGGGGCTCGCCGGTGTCACGTCCTGCCACGTGAGCTCGACCAGCGAGGCCTTCGACGCCGCCTTCTCCGTGCGCCTCGATGCGTTGACGTCCGCGCGCTTGAGCCTCACCCCGTTGAGCTCCGCGAGCACCTCGCCGCGCTCGTCCAGCACCGTGACGTCGCCCGACAAAAGGTCCGCGTCCACGCCTGCCGCGCTCGTCCTCCGCGCGTGCACCCAGGCCGCCGCCGCCCCCTCCTGCCATAGAATGAATTCGCCCACCTCGAACGGCATGAAGACGTCGGCGCCGGCCCCAGCGCCGAGGCCCAGCGCCGCGCTCAGGGTTTGGAGTGCTGCATCGAGCAGCGCCGGGTGCATGCCATGCGCTTCTGCCTCGACGCTCACCTCCGCCGGCACGACGGCCCGCGATACAGCCTCGCCGTCGCCCCGCCCGAGCTCTGTGATCCCCTGGAAGACCGGCCCGCACACGAGCCCCGCGTCGCGCCACGCCGCATACAGCTCGGCCACCGGGACTGGATTGCAGCATCGCGCACGCACCGAGGAGAGATCCACCGCCGCGCGTGCAGCCCCGCCGGACAGCCGCCGAACGAGCCCCGACGCATGCGCTGTCCACCCCTCTTCCGGCGGCGCGCCACTCGGCTGGCTGTAGACTTTCGCCGTCATGCCCTCCGCGCTCGCCTCCGAGAGCACCACTTGCACGCGACGCGCTTCGGTTTCCGGCAGCAGGAGCGGTGTGTGCAGCACGAGCGCCTCGATCCGGTAGCGCTCCGCCCCTGCGTGCGCCGCCGCGTACACGAGCTCCAGCACGGCCGCCGCCGGCACCACCACGCGGCCAAGCACGCGATGATCCGCGAGGTAGGGCGTCGTCACGATTCCCAGCACCGCCTCGAAGACCGCGCCAGCCCCCGCCATCGGCACGCGAGCTCCCAGCAGCGGATGGCCCGTCGCTGTCGCTCCCCGTAGCGCGCGCCCAGCCGCGACCCAGTACCGGTTCCGCTGCCAGGGGTATGTCGGAAGCGGCAAGCATTGCCCACCCGCCGGATGGAGCCGCTCCCAGCTCACCGGATAGCCATGGGCATGGAGCGCCCCGAGCGACGATAGCAGGGCGCCTCGCTCCTCCTGCTCCCGCCGGAGCGACGCGCGCGCGACACCGCCGCGCCCCCCTTCCTGCAATCCGTCTTCGATGGCTGGCAGCAGGACCGGGTGAGGGCTCACCTCGACGAACAGCGTGTGACCCTCGCCGATCAATCGCTGCGTGGCCTGCGAGAACAGCACCGGCGCGCGCAGGTTGTCGACCCAGTATGCCGGCCCGAGCTCCGCCCCGTCCACCATTCCGCCCGTCACGGTCGAGCACATCAGCACCGCGGCCGCGCGCGGCGTGAGGTCCGAGAGCGCCGTGAGCAGCTCTTCCCGCAGCGGGTCCATTTGCGGGCTGTGCGAGGCGACGTCCACCTTCACCCTCCGGCAGAACACGTTGCGCTGCGTGAGCCGGCCGATGACCTCCTCCAGCGCCGCCGGATCGCCGGACAGGACCGTCGACCTCGGACTGTTGCTCACGGCCACGGACAGCCTGTCCTCGAAGCCGCGGAGCTCTTCCTCGGCCTCGCGGATCGACAGCTCCACCTGCGCCATCGCCCCGTGGCCGCTCACCCGGCGCAGAAGCCGGCTGCGGCGGCAGATGATCTGCGCTGCGTCCGCGAGGCAGAGCACCCCGGCGACGTGCGCGGCGGCCACCTCGCCCATGCTGTGCCCCACCACCACGTCCGGCTCCACGCCCCACGATCGCCAGAGCGCCGAGAGGGCCACCCCAACGGCGAACAGCGTCGGCTGCACGACGTCGATTTGCGCGAGCCGCGAGAGGGCCGCCTCGGCGTGGAGCTCCTCGAGGATCGAAAACCCGGATTCCCGTGCAATCGCGTGGTCGCACGCCTCCAGTGCGGCGCGGAAGACCGGCTCTTGCTTGAAGAGCTCGCGTCCCATGCCGAGCCATTGTGATCCCTGACCGGGATAAACGAACACGAGCTTTGGCCGATCCCCGGGCTTCACCTCGCCCCGCACCACGCCCGCGCCGGCCTCGCCGCGCGCGAAGCCCTCGAGCGACGCACGGAGCTCCTCCCGGGTCCGGCACACCACCGCGAGCCGATGCGCATGGTGGGCACGCCGGACGCTTGCCGTGTAGGCGATATCGTCGAGGCGGGCTGCCGTGCCTGCTCCGTCCAGGAAATGCACGTAATCGTCGGCCAGCGCCGCGAGCGCCTCGGGGCTCTTCGCCGAGAGGGGGACGACCGTGGACGCGGCGGGCTCGGGCGCCGGCGTGGCCCCACGAGGGGCCTCCTCCAGCACCACATGGGCGTTGGTCCCGCTGATGCCGAACGAGCTCACCGCCGCGATCCTCGGCGCCCCGTTCCTGGGCCATGGCATCGCCTCGGCGGCGACCCTGAGCGGCAGGTGCTCCCAGGCGATGTGCGGGTTCGGCGCTGCGAAATGGAGCGACCTCGGGATGCATTGCTGCCCGAGCGCGAGCACCGCCTTGATGAGCCCCGCCACCCCCGCGGCGGCTTCCGTGTGGCCGATGTTCGATTTCACGGAGCCGATCACGAGGGGCTGATCCGCCGGCCTCCCCTCACCCAGCACCACGCCGAGCGCCTGCACCTCGATCGGGTCGCCCAGCGGCGTGCCCGTCCCGTGCGCCTCCACGTACCCGACCGCCGCGGGCGCCACGCCCGCCTGCTGCAACGCGCGGCGAATCACCGCCTCCTGCGAGGGGCCGTTGGGGGCCGTCAAGCCATTGCTTCGCCCGTCCTGATTGACGGCCGTACCTCGGAGCACCGCCAGGATCGGATCGCCGTCCCGCTCCGCGTCCGAAAGCCTCTTCAGCACGACGACGCCGCACCCCTCGCCGCGCACATAACCATCCGCGTCCGCCGAGAAGGTGCGACAGCGACCCGTGGGCGACATCGCCCGCACTCTGCTGAAATAGACCGTGGTCTCGGGGGACAGGGTCAGGTTGACGCCGCCAGCGAGCGCCATCGAGCACTCGCCAGCGCGGAGCGCCTGACACGCCAGGTGCACCGCCACGAGCGACGACGAGCACGCCGTGTCCACCGGCACGTTCGGCCCTTTGAGCCCAAGCCAGTACGACAGGCGACCTACCGTCGTGCTATGCGCCGTCCCCAGCAGCGAATACGCATCTATCGTCTCGGGCTGCGATAGCGCCATCGTCTGGTATTCGTTGCTGCATATCCCCATGTACACGCCCGTGTCGCTTCCCAGCAGCCGCGACGGCGTTTGCCCTGCACGCTCCAGCGCCTCCCAGCTCACCTCCAGCAGCAGCCTCTGCTGCGGATCGATGCTCGCTGCTTCCCGCGGCGAGATCTCGAAAAACCCCGGGTCGAAGCCATCCACTCCGTCGAGAAACCCGCCCCACCGCGTCGTCATCTTCCCCGGCGCGTCAGGATCTGGATCGTAATAGGCGTCAATGTCCCAACGCTCTTTGGGCACCTCGCCGATCGCATCTACGCCATCTTCCAGCAACCGCCAGAAGCTCACGAGGTCCTTCACGCCTCCTGGATATCGGCATCCGATTCCCACGATCGCTATCGGCTCCTCCGTCGGCGCCGCCACCGCTGCGGGCGCCGCTGCGCTTTTGCTCTCTGCCGGCTGGAGCTGGCCGAGCAGATACCGCGCAAGTGCCTCCACCGTCGGGTGATCGAATACCAGCGTCGCCGGCAGCGTCCTGCCCACACGCGCGGCGAGCGCGTTGCGCAGCTCCACCGCCATCATCGAGTCGAGCCCCAGCTCCCTCAGCGGGCGCTCCGAAGGCACGTCACTCGGCGCTCCCAGCGCCAATACCTTCGCAATCTCGGCACGTACAGATGCTGCCATCTCCCCGAGCCGCGCCTCCGGCGCCAGCCCGAGAAGGGACGCGGCCCACCCCTTCGCCGCGGGCGCTCGCCCTGCCCGCTGCCCGACCAGACCGCGCCACAGCGGCGGCACCACGCCTGCAAACGATTGCCGCAGCACCCGCAGATCCACCGGCAATACGCAGAGCTGCGCCTCGGGACGCGACAACGCTTGCTCCAACAGCCGGAGACCCTCCTTGGGCAATATCGTACCCATTCCCTGCCGCGCGAGCCGGCTACGCTGCACCTCGTCCAGCGCCTCCGCCATGCCTCCCTCGGCCCACGCTCCCCAGTTCACGCTGAGCCCCGGCTGCCCCGAGGCACGCCGCTGCGCCGCAAGCCCATCCAGGAACGCATTCGCTGCCGCGTAGTTGCTCTGTCCCGCTGAGCCCAGCACCGACGTCGCAGACGAAAAGAGCACGAAGAAATCAAGCGGGAGCGTCCGCGTCTCGACGTGGAGGTTCCACGCGCCACGCACCTTCGGAGCGAGCACTCGCTCGAAACGCTCCGGGCTCTGCTGCGTCAAAATGCCATCGTCCAGAACACCCGCCGCGTGGATCACCCCGCGGAGCGGAACCTCGGGCGGCACCGCATCGAGCAGCGCCCGCACCGCCGATGCATCGGACACGTCCGCTTGTGCGACCGTGATCCGCGCCCCCGCCGCACGCAGCGCCTCCACCGCGGCCAGGCGCTCTCCCTCCGGCGCACGCCGGCCCACGAGCAGGATATGCCCGACGCGGTGCTCCTCCCAGAGCCACCTCGCAACGTGCAGCCCCAATGCGCCAAGCCCACCTGTGATCAGCACCGTCCCTGCGTCCGTCATGGGACGCGCCACCTCGTGCCCGCGATCCGCCGCCGCCTTGATCAGCCGCGCCACGTGGCGTTTCCCTGCGCGCCATGCGACCTGGTTCTCCCCGTCGGTCGCCTTGATCTCCTGCCACAGCGAATCGAGCGCATGCGCCGCGCCGGGCTCCACGTCAATCAGCGAGCACCCGAGCTCCGGGTGCTCCTGCATCACCACCCGACCGAGCCCCCAGAGCGGCGCCACGGAAATGGCCACCGGCTCTCCCGCGCGTACGGCCTGCGCGCCCTCGGTCACCCACAGGAGGCGCGGTGCACGCGCCGCCTCGCGCGCCACGAGCGCCTGCGCCACAAGGAGCCCGACCGTCGCGAGCGCCTCCGCCGAGCCTGCGGTCGCTCCGTTCTCCGCCCGATGCGCCCCCCACAGGCACACCACGCCCTCCAATGGATCGCCCGCGGCTTTGATCTCCGCCAGTGCAACCCCTAGCCCCTCCGCCGTAGGCCGGACGCCTTCCCCCAAAGCCACCGTGACACACCGTGCCCCGGCCGATTGGAGCTGCGCCGATAGCCCCGATTCCAGCGACGAGCCCGCGCTCAGCACGAGCCACGTGCCCGACGGCGCCTGCGTGACGCTCGCCGACGTGACCTCCTGCCAGGACAGCCGATAGAGCCAGCCCGACGGCGCCTTCCCATGCGCCCGGTGCAGCGTCGCAATCTCGGCGCGCTTCATGCGCACGCCGGTCATCTCGGCGAGCACGCCGCCGCGCTCGTCCAGCACCGTGATGTCGCCCGAGACGATCTCCCCGTGCGCGCCCGGCACGGTCTCCGTGCGGGCATACACCCACGCGGCCGTCGCCCCCGGATGCCACACGGTGAAGCCCTCGACCTCGAAGGGCATGTAGACATATTCGGCCGACTCCAGGCGCAGCGCCACGCCGAGCGTTTGCAGCGCCGCATCGAGGAGCGCCGGGTGCACGCCGTACGCCTCGCCGTCGTCGCCGGCCTCCGCGGGCAATGAAACCCGGGAGACGGCTTCGTTCTCGCCGCACCAGAGATCCACCATCCCCTGGAAAGCGGGGCCGTAATCATGCCGCACCGCGCGCCACTGCGCGTAAAGCTCCGCCACCGCCACCGCCGTGCGACAACGCCTCCGCGCCGCCGCGAGATCGATCGCCGGAGGCTCCGCCTCCTCGAGGCACGGCTGTACCCGCCCGATTGCGTGCTCGGTCCACGGATCGCCTGCAAGCGCGGCCCCGGGCTGGCTGTAGATCGCCACCCCCAGGCCCTCCGGCCCGTCCGACAGCACCACCTGCACCCGCCGCTCCCCGTCCTCCGGCAGCACCATCGGCGTTTGCAGCACCATCTCCTTCACCCGGTGCTGCCCCGGGCCCCCATGCGCTGCCGCCGCTGCGTGCGCAAGCTCCAGGAACGCCGTCCCCGGCATTACCGCTTGCTCGAAAATCCGGTGATCCGATAGATATCGCGTCGCCTCGACACCCAGCGAGCTATCGAATACCGCTCCTGCACCGGCAACGGGCAAACGCTCCCCGAGCAGCGGGTGTCCCGACGCCTCCGCGCGCCGCGTCCCACGCCCAGCATCCATCCAGTATCGCTGCCTCTGCCACGGATACGTCGGCAGCAGCACGCATTGCCCTCCCCCGGGATAATGCCGCTGCCATTCCACGGGATACCCTCCCGCGTACAGCGCTCCCAGCGACAGCAACATCGTACGCTGCTCGTCACGCTCTCGCCGCAGCGACCCCACGACCTGGCCGCTCTCCCCGCTCGCCGCGAGGCATTGCTCCAGGTTGCTCGACAGGACCGGGTGCGGGCCGACCTCCACGAAGACGCGGTCCCCATCTCGTACGGCAGAGCGGATCGCCTGCGCGAACTGGACAGGCTCCCGCAGGTTTTTCCCCCAATAACCGGCGCCGAGGTCCTCACCCTTGATCTGCTCGCCCGTGACGGTGCTGTACATCCTCCGGGCCGCGTGCCCCACCGCCACGCGCCCAAGCTCCTGCACCAGCGCACCCTCGAACGGCGCCATCACCGGGCTGTGAAATGCGTAATTCACCCGCAGCATCCGGCAATCTACGCCCTGGCCTTGCAGGCGCTCCAAAACCTCGGAGAGCGCTGACGCCTCTCCCGCGAGCACCACAGAACCCGGATCGTTGACCGCTGCAATCGCGAGCCGGCTCGCCATCCCCTCCAAGGCCGCACGCGCAGCTTCCTCGGGGAGCGCCACCGAAGCCATCTTCCCCAGCCCCGTCGCAC
>NZ_SSMQ01000150.1 GCF_005144585.1 Polyangium fumosum
TGTCCGCCCCCTCCACCCCGGACCAGCCAGGGGCTGGACCCAAGCTCGATGAACTGCGCGATGCGCAGTTCATCGAACGGCCAGGGTCAAGACCAGCGACGCTCCTGCCAGCCAAGACCGCAGCGCTGCGGGTTCCCCTGGCAACCCGCCCGTCGCCAGCTTGAGAGCCACCTCCATGGTCTTCCCACGGGCCCGTGGGAAGAACTGCGCAACGCGCAGTTCTTCCCCCTTCGGTCCAGGCCGTGCCTGGCGCGGGTCGAGGGGCGCGTAGCCCCCGCGGGGTCCGGGGCGGCGCCCCGGCGCGACGCTCCACAAAGAAACCTCACCGCGGACGTTCGACGCGGCGGGGAGACCTTTCGTTCGGGCTGAGGCGGCGGCCTCGTGTCATGCGCGGGCCCTCTCGTGGCAGAATCCCCGCCATGAGCGTCACCTTCCTCGTCGACGACGTCCCCCGCGCGACCGAGCCTCTCCCCACGCGCCGGCTCGCCGAGACCCACGGCGACGCGCTGACGTTCGGCGGGGACGCGGACCTCTCCGTGGTCGATCACGGCTCGACGCACGCGCTGCTCGGCGCCGTCCACCTCGCGTTCGCCGAGCACCGGCCGCTCGTGCTCTCGCCCGACGCCGTGTGGTTGACGATCGCGCAGGGCGTCGCGCAGCACGTCCGCCTCCACGCCGAACAGCTCCGGTCGCGGCTCGTCCGGCACACGGGCACGGCGCGGATCGAGGTCCCGCTGGAGGGCCCGATGCCGACCGACGCGGCGTCCTGGACCTCGATCGTCGGCGCCTTCCGGGAGCGCGTCGCGGATCAGGTCGGCGCCGGGCGCGCGCGGCTCTTCGAATGCGACTTTTCTACAAGCACGGAGGTCGATCGCATCGCGAGCCAGGTCGTCCTCCTCGACGCGTACGCGCCTTATTTCGATTATTACCTCGCCTGCATCTGCGGCATCCCGGAGATCACATTGCTCGGCACGCCCGCCGACTGGCAGCGAATTCGCGAACGCATCGACGTGATCGCGGAGCTCGATCTCGACTTCTGGGCCCGCTCCCTCGCGCCGATCTGCGACGAGCTCGTGCGCGCGGCCTCGGGGCAGCCGGATCTCGACTTCTGGCGCCGCATGTACAAGCCGCGGAAGGCGTATGGATGGGACGTCGTCACCGGCTGGATCGCGCGGCTTTACCCGTACACCGTGCGACAGGGCAGCGCGGCGGAGCGCAATTCCCTTCTGGACCTCCCCCTCGACGAACCCCAGGGCGGCAGCGACGACGAATGGTATGAGGGCCCGGGCATCCGGACCCACGAGGTGCTCGGCAGCCCGTCGACCGTGCGGATTCACGTGGTCGACTTCGTCCAGAACGAGCGCCACGTCGTCGCCCTCGACGGCGGCGTTACCGCGGTCTCGCAGGACGCGGAGGGCCGCCTCGCCCCCATCTCCGGCTGGGCCTTGCGTCGCAGCAGCCCCGCCATGGGCGAGATCCTCGATCGCATCCGCGCGGGGCATCGGTTCGTACCCGCGCGGGAGCGCGACGACCGCTTCTGGTACAACTTCAATGGCCCTGCCGATTTCATGGCCATGTACCATGCCTTCGAGGAGGCGACCTTGTTCGCCGAGACGACCCCCTGGCGGATCCTCCGGCCTGAAGAGCACCAAAGCGTCGTGTTCTCCTTGCCGTACGATCGCACGACGGACGTTCATCGTTTCCTCGACCTGCCCGACGGCACGTTCCTCGCGATGACGAGCGGTCGAAATGCGGTCCTGGTGCGTGGCCGGATCGACGCCGTCGAGCCGCCGCCTCCGGCCAAGGCGAAGGGAGACGCGTATGACGCCGAATCCGTCGAGACGCTTCCGCGGCAGCAGCGTTCGAGCCAGCCGTTCGAAGAGGTGACGATCCTTCGCCGGCCGCTCGCGGAGGTCTTGCTCCGCGCGCTCGACAGCGGCGGCGCCACGGATCTGCCCGAGGACGGTCGATTGCGCGACGTGCTCGCGGAATGGTACTTCGAGCCCCCGCCGCCGCCCCGGGAGCGCAAGAAACCGGGGCGGCGTTAGCCCGAGGCCTTCAGGGCGGAAACACGAAATGCGCGGGCCCCGCGACGCCGGGCGCGGGGTCCTTCTGGTAGACGCCGAGGCACGCGCGGCGCTCGTCCGTCCAGCCATTCTTGGGGGACGCTGCCTGGACGAGCGCGGCGAGCGCGATCCTGCGGAGCCTCCCGTCGGATTGCTCCCGCAACGCCGCCTCCACGCGGCCCGGATGCACGCTCCCGCGCACCACGTCGAAGGCGGCCTCCAGCACCTCGTGGTAGAGCCAATCCTTCTTCGAAAGCTCGATCAGCGCAGCGCTGAGCTCCTTCGCGTCCCACAGGCGCGCGCCGAGCGAAATGTAGTGCGGCGCCGTCCAGGGGTTTTCCGCGAGCGCAGCGACGAACTCGGTCGCGACCCGCACGTGCATCGCCGATGCATACGCGCCGAGGTGCGACCTGATCACGGGCAGGAAGGCGAGGAGGTGCTGGCCGAGCGGCAAGAGCTCCTTCAATCGACCCGAGACAGCGCTCACCTCGGACATCGTCATCCGCTGCAGGACCGCCGCGAGCGCGTGCGCTGCCTCGTCGTGTGATGCCGCGCCGAGGTGCACGAGCAAGCGCTGGAAGAGCGAGCGCTTCGAATCACGCAGCGGCAAATGGGCGGCGCGCTTCAAGAGATCGATCCGCGCCTCCGGCTCCGCGCGGCCGAGGATCGTCGACAAAAGCGCGACGACCCGCTCCTCCGCCTCGGTCGAGAGGCGGCCGAGCGGGATATCGGCGAGCTTCGACGCGACGATCCAGTCCGGGTCCTGCACGGCCTTCTCGAAGATGGCCCAGGTCTCCGCCTTTTCGAGGTGATCCCACAACGCCCGGAGGAGCGCGATCCGCACGTCTCGGTGCGTCCCAGGCTTGTCGAGGCGCAGGAGCTCCTGATACGCGTCGTCGCCGCCCAATTCGCCAAGCAGCCGGACGACCTCCTTCGCGACCGTGACCTTGTTCGTGGGGACCGCACGAAGCTCCGCGAGGACCTCTTCCCGCCGAAGCTCCGAAAAGACCTTGCGGAGCGCATAAATCGCCCAGCGCGCCCGAGCGTCGCCGAGCGCCTCGATGAGCACGGGCACGCCCTGCCGCGCGTCGAGCCACGGGAGCCCACGAATCGCCATTTCGCGCACCGGCTGGCGAGGATCCGAGGCGAACGGGAGGATCGACGTCGCGTCCGCGAATGCGAGGCGCACGAGCGCGCCGAGGGCGAACCGCAACGTCGGGACGTCACGCGCCTCGTCCTTCAGGATCGACACGAGCGCGTCTGCATACGTGCGCTGCTGGTTCGCCGTCCACCGCCCATGGCCGACCTCGAAGGGAAGGAGCCAGCTCGTGCGGCCCGTGGCGAACCGGCCTTTCATCGGCTGCGCCGAGAGCAGCGCGGGGCTCAAGAGATCCTGCCTCCGGAGGCTCACGTACCGGGCGACCGCGGGAAGGAGCACAAAACTCTCGTCGTCGCGGAGGAGCTCGGGGACGAGGCGCGTGAAGCGGCGCCGGTCGTGCGCGTCGAGCAATCCCAGGGCCGCGGCGGAGACGCCCGCGAACGGAAGCTCGCGCGCGAGCTTCTCCAATGCGTCGAGCAGCGGAGTCACGGCGCCGAGCCGCACGCCGAGGCTCTGCGCGAGGGAGATGATGGCGCCCGCGCGCTCCTGCGTGGCCCAGGCCGCGGCGAGCTGCGCGAGGGCAGGGGAGAGCCGCTCGGCGTCCTTTCGGGTGAGCCCGGCCCCGAGCCCCCACGTGGAGACCGAGCCACGCGCGGCGAAGAGCCGCGTGAGCCATTGCGCGCCCCAGGTGCCGTCGACACGGAAGAGGAGAACGACGAGGCGCTCGACGGCGGAAGCGGTGGCCGGCGAGAGATCCGCGGCGTCGAGGGCATCCTGCAAGACGGCGCCGACCGCGTCGAGGTGCTCGGGGCCAAACGTGGCAACACGAAGCGCGCCGAGCGCTTCGAGCATGCTCCTCCGGACCGGGTCCTGCTCGAACTTGCGCGCCTTGATGTTCGCGATCGCGTCGCCGAGCGCGGGCTTGTCGTGGCGGACGCTCGAAAGGAGGATCGATTGCGCCCGCGCGCGTTCTTCGCCCTCCGGATGGCCGAGCCACGGGGCGAGCGCCTGCTTCGCCTCGGCAAAGGAGAGCAAGCCGGCGTAGACGAGCCGTTGCTCGGGCTTCGAGGTGAGCGCCGGGCACCACTCGAGGTGGCGCTTCGCCTCGCGCTCGCGCAGATCCCGCGGGAGCCAATCGAGGACCTGCACGGGGATCGTCCCGTTCGACGCCTGCGCGGCGCGCGACCAGCGATCGAACGCCCTCTCGCGGACCTTCTCCTCCTCCGCGGACTCGGCCTTGAAATACCGAAACAGAAATGCGCCGAACGCGCCGCAGCTTCCCTGGAGGAACGCGCGGAGGACGGCCTTTTGATCGTCGGTGGAGATCCGGAGGAACCAGCGAAGGCCCTGCTTGCCGTCGCCGAGCGTGCTCCACGCGTGGCGAAGGAGGTAATCAAGGCGCTCGGCGCCGAGGTGTTTCGCGACCTTGTCGAAACGGACGACGCCGAACGCGCCCGGCGCGTGGGTCGGCCGGCCGCTCTCGTGGCGCGCCTTCAAGAGGTCGAAGGTCTCCCGCGGGCGCGCGCGGACGAGGGCGCCGAGCGCCTGCGCAAGGTGGCTCGGCTGCTCGCCACGGTCGAAGAGCGCCTGCACGAGCTTCAGCGTGACGTCCGGGGCGCGCCGCGCGAGGCCCGGGAGCTCGGCGAAGAGGCGATGGCGCTGCCGCGGATCGACGGTTTGGCTGCGCTCCAGATCCGCGAGGAACCAGGCCGCGGCGAAGCGCGCGTGCCGCGAACAGAGGCGCCTCCAGGCGACGGGGCCGCCGCCGTCGACGAGGCGTTTCATGAGGCCCGAGACGAAGGTCTCCGTGCCGAGCGGCAGGAGGTCGATGACGAGCCGCTCCTCGCCCTCTTTCAGGCGGGCCGCGAGAAACGCGTCGACGGGCGCGCTTCGCCTCTTATGGACGAGCCCGACGAGCGTGCGGTAGAGGATCTGCTTTTCGACGATCACGTCGAGGGCGCGCGTGACAAGCGTATCGTCGCAGAAGACGGCCACCATGCAGCTCGCCCGGCGGCGAACCGTGCGCGAGGCGTCGGAGAGGCCGGCGACGATCCGGGCCGCGTCGCGGCTCCCGAACACGGACCAGAGCCCGAGGACACGCTCGTAGATCTCGGGGCTCTGGTGCAGCTCGGCGAGCGTCGCTCGGGCATCCATGTCCCCCTGGGCCGCCTTCCGTCCGACCTCGATAACGCGGCGGATGCGCTTGTTGTTCGTGAGGGGCTCGATCTCGGCGAGGAGCGTGGCTTTCGTCATCGACATCGTGGCGGCGATGATACGGAATTCCCTGGAGGCGCCAAGATTCCCTCGGCAGCCGCGCACGCGAAATCGTCCGGCGCCACGGCGCCTCTGGTCCGCGCGCACATGATCCCCTATAGAGGGTCGCCATGCTGACCCGCGTCAAGGGATGGCTCGCGGATAGGCGCGCCCCGCTGCTCGTCGCGCTCCTCGCGATCCTCCTGCTCCTGCCCACGCTCGGGGCCGGGGCGATGATGGACGATCACGCGCACCGGATGGCGTATCATCCGACGTTCACGCGGCCCGGGGGGCCCCGCGGGGACTGGGATCTCTTCCGCTTCCTCGAAGACGATCCCGTCGCGTTCCGCTCCCTCCAGGAGAGCGGGATATGGCCCTGGTGGGCCGTCGCCGGCTCGAAGCTCGCGTTCCTCCGCCCGCTCCCGTCGCTCTGGCACGCGCTCGATTACCGCGTTTGGCCGAACGCGTATTGGTTCATGCACGCCGAGAGCATCCTCGTCTTCGCGGCGACGGCCTTTTTCGCGGCGCACCTCTATCGAAGGCTCTTCGGCGCCACGGTCGCCGCGGGCCTCGCCGCGCTGATCTTCGCGGTCGACGACACGCATGCGATGGTCGTCGCGTGGATCGCCAATCGCCACGCGATCCTCTCGACCCTCTTCGCCGTGCTCACGCTCCTCGCGCACGATCGCGCCCGTCGGGACGGCTGGAAGCCGGGCGTCTACCTCGCGCCGCTCGCGCTGTTCGGGGCCATGTTCTCCGGCGAGAGCGGGCTCGGCGCGCTCGCGTATCTCTTCGCCTACGCCCTCTTCCTCGATCGAGCGCCGCTGCGCGCCCGCGCGGCCGCGCTCGTCCCGCACGCCGGCGTCGCGCTCCTCTGGTTCGCCGCGTACAAGCTCGGCAAGTATGGCGCGGCGGGCGGCGTGTTCTACATCGACCCGCTGACACAAACGGGGGAATACCTCCACGCCGTGGCGACGCGGCTCCCCGTTCTCCTCGCCGGGCAGATGGCCGCGCCGCCCGCCGACGTGTGGATGCTCTGGCCGCAGAGCGAGACACGGACCCTCGTCTCGATTTGCCTCCTCGTGCTGCTCGCCCTGGGGGGCGGGATCTTCGCCGTGCTGCGCCGCGATCGGAATGCCGGATTTTTCACCGTCGGCATGACGCTCTCCCTGCTCCCGACCTGCGCGGTTTGGCCGGGCGACAGGCTCTTGCTCTTCGCGGGGATCGGGGGCTCGGGGCTCGTCGCGTCGATGCTCGTGGCCTCGCGCGAGCACCTCGGGCGGGCGGCGCGTGTGTACGTGGGCGCCGTGGCCGGGGTCCTCGTGCTCTTCCACCTCGTGCTCGCGCCCCTCTTGCTGCCGCTGCGGGCGTGGTCGACGGGCGAGATGCTCCACGGGTACACGGAGCGGGCGATCACGAGCATGCCGAAGTTCGATGCGACCGCGCCGCAGACGCTCGTGGTGGTGAGCTCGCCCGACAGCATCATCGCGAACACCGCCATCGCGGCGCGGATCAACGCGAATGAGGCGATGCCTTCGCCGCTGCGGGTGCTCTCGACGGTGCAGCGCGGGACGCTGAAGGTCGGCCGCGTGGACGCGCGCACGCTGTCGGTGACGCTCTCGGACGGCCATTTCATGGAGCCGACAGCGACCGTGTTCCGTGATCCGGAGAAGGCGCCGCTGCGCGTCGGGGATCGGGTCGATGTCGGGAGCATGGTGGCGGAGGTCGTGACGCTGACGCCGGACGGCAAATTGCCTGCGCAGATCGATTTTCATTTCGATCGGTCGCTGGAAGATCCGTCGATGGTGTGGGTCGTCTGGGAAAAGACCCGCTTCGTGCCGTTCGAGGTGCCGAAGGTCGGCGAGACGCGCGAGCTCCCGGTGGTGCCGTACCAGACGGCCATGGGCGGGTGATCTACCAGCGAGCGCGTAGCTCCTCGGCCCAGCCGTAGAGGCCGTCGACGCGTACGCGCGCGCCGCTGTCGTCACGCACGTCGCCAGAGAAACGACCGAAGCACTGGTGGATCTCCGCGCCGGCCACGACGAGCGGCACCTTCGTCTGTTTCTCGTGCGTCGGCAGGAAGTCGAGCCGCACCCGATCGGAGCCTTTCGAGGTGATCCGCCAAGGCTTGCGAACATCGCGGCGGTCGTACTCGAACCGGACATCCTCGTGGATCTTGTGGAGCCGGCCGTCGAGGCAGACGCCATTTTCGGTCGCCCCCGTCCCGTCGGTCCACTTCCCGCCGAATTGCAGGCCGACGACCCGCCCCTCGACGACCCCCGACGCCGAAGCCCAGTTCCAGACCGTGTGCGCGGGCCAGACGCCGCGACCAAAATCGAGGCAGCCGAAGGCCTGCTCCTCCGGGCCCATCGTCTGCGCGACGCCGTCCACGCGGATGGTCCCAGTCGCCGGGAGCGTGTTTTGCTTCGAGGTGAACTGGAACAACGCCTCGCTCCACGGCACCACGACATTGAGCGTCTCGTGCCCGGGCGGCCGGGCCACGAGCACGTCGGCCTCGACCAAGCGCCCGCGGCTCTGAAACCGCGTGACGAGGCGCGTGCCGCCGCGCTCCTCGCGAAACGCGAGCCGGAGCCCGAGCCTTTCGAACACGATATCGGCCCCGCCGACCGTGTCGGGCAGGGAAAACCCGAGCGCGAGCGGGACCGGGACAACCTTTTCGAGCTCGCGGCCGGTCTCCCGATCGAGCAGCAGCGCGCTCGCCATGCCGAGGTAGTCGAAGTCGGCATACGTGAGCGCAAGCGCGCCGCCGTTCCAGGTGACGCACCAGTACTCCCAGCGCTTCCGCCGCCCCCACGGGCCGCGCAGCTCACATCGATGCAGGGGCCTGCGCGACCAGCCCTTCGCGTCGGGATTCAGCCGCCCCCCCGGCGTGCAGAGGGCCACGGCGCCGTCGAGCTCACGAGAATTTCCGCCCATCCGGAGAGCCTCCACAGATTTTCCCATGGATTTTCTAGCTTGTAAAGAGGCACGCGAGGTGGCCATATCCCCGGGCCGTCAGGCATCCACCCGGAAGGTCAGCCCATGTCATCACAATTCAGGCCCGAGGTTTATGCCATCGATTTCGGCACCACCAACTCGCTGCTCGCCGCAGCGAACGCGACGTCGACCTGTCCCCCGATCCCCCTCGACGACGCCGCATCCGACCCGACCATCCTGCGCAGCCTGCTCTTTTTCGGGCAGAACCAGTTCTCCTGCGGCGCCGTGGCCATCCGCGACTTCGTCGCAAGCGGCATGCAGGGCCGGCTCATCCGCTCGATCAAGAAATTCCTCCCCGACCGCGGCTTCTCCGGCACGCAGATCGGCCACCGCGTCGTCACCATCGAGGATCTGATCGGCCGCTTCCTACGAATCATGCGCGACCACGCGAACCGCCATTTCGACGCCGAGGTCGATCGCGTGGTGCTGGGGAGGCCAGCCATGTTCTCGCTCGATCCCGTGGAGGACCAGCTCGCCCAGGACCGGCTCGAACGCGCCGCACAAAGCGCAGGTTTCTCCGAGGTCACCTTCTGCCCCGAGCCCGTCGCCGCAGCCCACGATTTCGAGCTCGGGCTCGATCGTCCCATGACCGTGCTCGTCGCCGATTTCGGCGGCGGGACCTCGGACTACACCGTCGTACGGATGCGGCCAGAAGGCTTCGCCGCATCGGACGTCCTCTCGCTCGGAGGCGTCTCCGTGGCCGGCGACGCGCTCGACGGGAGCCTGATGCGCCACAAAATCGCGCGCCATTTCGGCGCAGAAGTCACCTACCAGGTGCCCCTCGGCAAGAACCTGCTCACGATGCCCCGCGGGATCATGGAAAAACTCTGCTCGCCAGCAGACATGGCCGTTCTCCAGCACCGGGACATGCTCGCATTCCTGCGAGACGTGCAAGCCTGGTCGCTCGGGGGGGACGACCAGAAACGGATGGACCAGCTCCTCTGTCTGGTCGAAGACGCCCTCGCCTTCCAGGTGTTCGAGGCCATCGAGCACAGCAAATGCGCGCTCTCGGAGGCAACGAAGACCCAATTCGTCTTCGACTACCCAACGATGAACATCCACGAATGGATCACCCGCGACGAATTCGAAGCAGGCGCCGAGCGCTCCGTAGACGCCATCCTGCGTTCCCTCGACCGGACACTCGAATCCGCAGGACTCGGATTCGAGGCCATCGACGTGGTCTGTTGCACCGGCGGAACAGCACGTGTCCCGCGGCTCGCCCGCGCCCTCGAAGAACGATTCGGAGCAGGGAAGCTCCGCAAGCTGCGGAGCTTTCACTCCGTCGTGCAGGGGCTCGCCGAGCGGGCGCGAAGGATCGCGCGTGGGCTCGATTGAGGCATCGTCTGTTCGTGAAGCGTCGCGCCGGGGCGCTGCCCCGGACCCCGCGGGGGGCTGTCCGCCCCCTCGACCCGAACCAGGGCCAGCCCTGGACCATTTGGGGAAGAACTGCGCGATGCGCAGTTCTTCCCACAGGCCGTTCGTTGCCGGCTGAACCGTCAGCGCTGCCGTCTTGGCTGGCGGGGTCGC
>NZ_SSMQ01000014.1 GCF_005144585.1 Polyangium fumosum
CCTTCGGCGGGTCGAGGTAGAGCTCGCAGATGCGCCGGACCTTCGGTCGAAAGTCGGGATCGGGGCTGTGCAGCCACGGACGAACCCGGTGCGGCCGGAGTCCTCGGGCCTGGAGCACCCGATGGACTGAAGAACGGCTGACGAGAATGCCTGTGCGTGCATGCAGCTCCGTGGCAATCGCGTCGAGCGTCCACACCTCCCGCAGCGGCGCCTTGCTGCCATCGGGACGACTGCACGCGATCTTCACGATCTCGCAGCGAGTTTCCAGGTCAATGCTCGGCGGACGCCCCGAACGCGGCGCGTCCAGGAGCGATTCGAGGTACGGTCGCTGCCGCCAGCGCGCGCTCCATTTGTCGACGGTGCTGACAGCGCATCCGAGCCGTCGCGCCACGCTGGCGGGACCGACTCCATCTGCCCGAAGAAGGATCATCCTCACGCGCTGCGCGAGTGCCTGCGGCGTGCTGGTGCGACGAACACACGCTTCCAGGCGCTTACGCTCGCTCGGCGAGACGTGCACAGGGGTGGCCGGCTGCGGCATGTGCCCCTGAACAGAACAACAGGGGAGGATGTTTCCATGACGAACCCTCCGTTGCTCTCGGACGAACCCGAGGAGGAGGGCGCGGAGGGATGGGAACGACTACGAACTTCCGGGATGATGTACTAGTCGGCGCGGCGAGCTTGTTCGCGACGCATGCGCGCGTCACGCTCGGCGGATGGACTGGAAGCTCTTCGCCTCGACGTTCGCCGCCATCTTCCTCGCGGAGATGGGCGACAAGACGCAGATCGCGACGCTCTCGCTGGCCGGCAGCAGCTCGTCGCGCTGGGTGGTCTTTGCGGCCTCGGCGCTCGCGCTGGTCTCGACGAGCGCGGTCGCTGTGCTGCTCGGGGAGGTCGTGAGCCGCCACGTGCCGGCGATCTGGGTCAAGCGCGCGGCGGGGCTCGTGTTCGTGGTGCTCGGCGTGATCTATCTGGTGGGCGCGAAGGAGGAGCCGGAGGCTCGTTCGGGCGAGCCCCCGTCGGCGCGTGATCAGTCGTAGTACTCGTTGCCGAGGTGGGTGATGAGGTCCTCGCCCATCATCCAGCGCATCGTGTTCTTGAGCTTCATCGACTGGATGAAGAGGTCGTGCTCCGGATAGAGGTTCGGCGCGGTCATCGGACTCTTGAAGTAGAAGCTCAGCCACTCCTGTGTGCCCGAGAAGCCCGCGCGCGAGGCGAGGTCCATGAGCAGCGCGAGGTCGAGCACGATGGGCGCGGCGAGGATCGAGTCGCGGCAGAGGAAGTTCACCTTGATCTGCATCGGATAGCCGAGCCATCCGAAGAGATCGATGTTGTCCCAGCCCTCCTTTGCGTCGCCGCGCGGCGGGTAAAACTCGATGCGGACCTTGTGGTAGAGCTTGCCGTACAGCTCCTTGTACATGTGCGGCTGCAGGATGTACTCGAGGACGCCGAGCTTCGAGACTTCCTTGGACTTGAAACTATCGGGGTCGTCGAGCACCTCGCCGTCGCGGTTGCCGAGGATGTTCGTGGAGAACCAGCCCGAGAGGCCGAGCATGCGCGCCTTGAGGCCGGGCGCGATGATGGTCTTCATGAGCGTCTGGCCGGTCTTGAAGTCCTTGCCGGCGATGGGCACCTCGAGCTTCTTCGCGAGGTCCCACGCGGCGGGGAAGTCCACGGTCAGGTTCGGCGCGCCGTTCGCGTAGGGCACGCGCTCCTTGAGGCAAGCCCAGGCGTAGATCTGCGAGTTCGAGATGCCCGGATCGTTTCGCGCGAGGCCGGCCTCGAACGCGTCGATCGACGCATGCACGTCGCCCGGCGGGAAGTAGACCTCGGTCGAGCCACACCACACGGCGACGGCGCGCGAGCAGCCCTTGGTCTTCAGGAACGTGCGGATGTCGTCGCGCACCTGCTCGACCATGTCGGCCTTCGTGGCGCCTGTCTTGACGTGCGGGCCGTGCAGGCGCTTGACGTACTCCGGGTAGAAGACCGCCTTCATCGGCGTGACCTGCGAGAGCTCGTCGCGCACCTGATCGAGGTGGCGTTGCTCGAGGACCTCGGCGTGTTGCGCGGATTCGTACGCGGTGTCCGGGAAGAGGTCCCAGCCGCCGAATTCGAGCTGATCGAGCGACGCGAGCGGCAAGAACTCGCGGATGAGGGGCGAGCGGTTGTCCGTGCGCTTGCCGAGCCGGATGGTCCCGAGCTGCGTCAGCGATCCGATCGGCAACGCCTGATTCTTGCGGGCCAACATCACGCCGGCGATCGTCGTCGTCGCCACCGCACCGAGCCCCGGCAGGAGCACGCCGAGCTTGCCCTCTGCCTTCGTGATTTCTTTCGGCTGCTTCACTCCCGCTCCTCCGTATGTCCCGTCGATCGCCCCGGGGGGGCATGTCTAGGCCAACGCCGCATGACACTCAAGCGGCGCTTGCAAACGTCGACCCACGGAGCATGACGTGCCGCGCGGCGTGTGCACGGCGTCTGCGCGATCCCCGCGGGGACACGAACGACCACGGCGCGTGGGGTCTGACCCGAACGGGGTGGGCACGGTGCAGGTCACGTCGCGGACGCGGGATCGTACGGCTCGGATCGGCTGACCGCGCGCCCCACGACGCTCGCTCGCGCGATGACGCGAACGTTCGCCGCGGGGTCTGGCAACGACGTCAGGCTGTCGCGCCACGCGCACGCCTCACCTCGCTCGTGTGCATGCGCGTGCATGTGCGCGTAACGAGGTTGCTGCGAAGTTTCAGCGCGATTTTCTGGAGCCACGCGCGTGAGGTGCGAACGCGCGGTAGCGGCGCCGCTGGCCTCCGGCTTGCTTCGAATGGAGATGCGTCTCCCTCGCGTCGCACGCCGATCCCCATCGGATGCGCGGTCGTGATGGCGCTCGGCTCCGCGCGTCGGAATCGGGCGGGTGTTGCGCTTTTGCAACACTGTGAGGCGCCGGAACACCGCGTTTTGAAAGCGGCCCGAAGGGAATTGTTTCGCAGGTAGAAGGCGTGCTACGAGGGGCGCCTTCGGATTGGGCAACGCACCTTCCATGCTTGAAAAACGAACGATGGAGCGGGCGATCGTGCTCGCGGCAGGTACCGGCTCTCGTCTCGTGAGCGGCGAGATCGCACCGAAGCCCCTCAAGCCGGTCGCCGGGGTTCCGCTTCTGGTTCGCATCCTCCGCACGCTGCGCGCCGAGGGGATCCGCGAGGTCGTGGTGGTCACGGGCTACAAGGAAGAGCTCATTCGCCGCGCGCTCGGCGAGAGCTCCCTCGGCCTGTCGATCTCGTTCGTGAGCAACACGCAGTACGAGCGCAAGAACGGCGTGTCGCTGCTCGCCGCGCGTGAGCACGTCATCCCGGGGACGCTGCTCACGATGGCCGATCACCTGTACGCGCCGGCGATTGTGCGTCGGCTCGCCGCGCTCGACCTGCCGAGCCGCGCGGCCGCGCTCGCCGTCGATTACGACATCCCGCGCTGCTTCGACCTCGATGACGCCACGAAGGTGCGCGTCGAGCGCGGGCGCATCGTGGACATCGGCAAGGAGATCGCGGCGTACGATGCGCTCGACACGGGCGTGTTCCGCATCGGCCCCTCGCTCGTCGAAGCGCTGGATCGCGTGTACGCGGCGAAGGGAGATTGTTCGCTCTCGGAGGGCGTGCGCGCGCTCGCCGACGAGGGGATGTTTTTCGCGTGCGACGCGGGCGACGCGCGGTGGATCGACGTCGACACGCCGGCCGCGCTGGAGCAGGCCGAGGCCCTTTTGCGCATGTTCGGCGACGGGCTCGATCGCGACACGTATCCGCGTCCCTCGGATCGCGTGGCGCCGGTGAGCCGCTCGTGGGCCGCGGGCTATCAGCCCGCTTCGCCTGCGGACGCCGAGTAAAACCCGTTCAGCGATTCAGGGGGCGGAGGCCCGTGCGCGCCAGGAACGCGGCGCACGCGGGCACGGCCGTCCCCGGGCCGCCCGTGCCGCTCGTGAGATCCCGGGCGAAACGATCGAGATCCTCGGGCGTATCGATCTCGTAGGTCGGCTTGAGGAGCTGCGTCTCCAACCCAAGCTCCGCGGCGCGTTTCGTCGCGCGTTCGAGCACGCCGGGCGACGTCCAGTCGACGCCGTCGAAGAGCGCGGGCTCGGGTTGTGTCGTGCCGAGGAGGTAAAGGCCGCCCGGCCCCGTCGGCCCGAGCAGCAGGCGCTTTCGCTTGGCGGCGAGCCAGAGCAGGCCTTCGAAGATCTCGTCGAGCGGCATGAACGGCGCGTCGGTCGTGACGATCACCGCGGCCTCGGCGCCCGACGTGAAGAGGTGCGCGAGCCCGTGGCCGAGCCGCTGTTCCACGCTCGTCGTGCCGGCCGAGACGACGTGTTGCCATCGTCCGGGCATGAGCTTTTGCAGCGCTGCGCTCTCCTCGTCGGACACGCTGAGCACCGCGCGATACGCCATCGGCAGGATGGCCAGCATGTTCAACGCGTCGCCGAGGAGCGCCGACGCGAATTCCGCTGCGGCCTCCGGGGAGAGCGGTGGGGAGAGGCGAGGCTTCGCCGTCCCCGCGATCGGAGCACGGGCGAGGACGCCGAGCGCGAGCCTCTGCGGGCGAACGGTGGGGCGGGCGCGATGGTCGGCCACGCCTCGTCGTACCACGAGTTTCGTGTCCTTGGCCAAGCGAGAGGAGGTCGATTCGAGGGCGGCCCCCGAGTGCGGCCTTTCTTTGTCCCGGCCTCGATTGCGTCGCGGCGGATCCTCTGAAACCATGAGCGTATCGGCTCGGCGCCCGCGGTCATGGGGGGCAGGGGCGCCGGGAGGCCCGCGGCAGGGTGTCCCCGCCGGTGAGGAGGTAGCCGTGTCCATATCGACCATCCTCGACGTCGCGATCGGGATCTCCTTTGTCTTCATGCTGCTCAGCGTGATCGCTTCGGCCGTCACGGAGGCGATCTCCGGCTTCCTGTCGCTGCGCTCCGTCACGCTGCGGCAAGGCATCGAGCGGCTCCTCAAGGACCGCACGCTGACGGACAAGGTGTATGCGCATCCGCTCATCGACGGTTTGACGAAGGACGACGACAGCGACCCCTCGTACATCCCGTCGGACCTCTTCGCGCGCGCGCTCATCGACGCCGTCGCGGGATGGAAGGACGGCACGGATCAATCGCGGCGCCCGGAGCGCATGGGCCTGCTCCGCGGCATCTTCGCGATCCCGCTCCGCGCGCTTCGAGGCTTCTTTCGCAGGCTCTGGCCGAAGGTCGAGGGCGGAGGCGAGGGCACGACGAAGAGGGCCGCGGCGAGCCTCGACGATTTCAGGAAGCGCCTCGCCGAGGCCAAGGACTTCGAGGAGGACACGCGCGTCGCGCTCACGGCGCTCGTGTCGGACGCGAGCGTCAAGACGCTCGAGGACGCAAGCCAGCAGATCGCTGCCTGGTTCGATCGCGCGATGGACAGCGTCTCCGGCTGGTACAAGCGGACGGCGCACACCCTGATCGCCGTCGTGGGGCTCTTCGCGTCCGTCGTGCTGAACGTGGACACGTTCCTCGTCCTCGACAGCCTCAATCGCGACGCCGTGCTCCGCGAGTCCGTGGCGACGGCGGTCGCCGAGAGCGTGAAGTCGGAGTCGGCTGTGGTGAAGACGGCCGCGGAGGTCACGGCGGAGCAAAAGGCGAACGCGAACGCAAAGCCGTCCGAGGTGTTCGTCGACGAGAAGAAGACCGAGGAGCTCGTGCGCAAGCGTGTCGTCGCGGTGAAGCGGGGCCTCGACGAGCTCACGTTGCCGATGGGCTGGCCCGAGGGGCGTGCGTTCTTCTGCACGCCGACGGCCGAGGTCTCGTGTGATCGACGCTCGGTGCCGGCGACGCTCGGCGGGTTCGGGCGTCGCTTCGGCGGATGGATCTTCACGGCGATCGCGATCGCTCTCGGCGCGCCGTTCTGGTTCGACCTCCTGAACAAGCTCATCAACCTGCGCGCGGCCGCGCCGACGCCCGAGAAGGCCCGTCCCAAGGAGCGCACGGCCACCGCCGAGCCGCAGCCGCAGCCGTCGGCCAGCGTGGTTACGCCCGTGCGTGAACAAGAGAGCGTACGTCCCGTCGCCACGCGGAACAGTGCTCCGCCTCCTCCGCTTTCCTGAACCTCGCGCTTCGCGAGGAGCCGGCTCGACCCACAAAACATGGTACGGTGCGCGTCGTGCGTTCGGTCACGCGCTCGATCCGCATGCGTAGCCTCGTCCGAGCCGGCCTCCTTTCGCTCGGGGTCTCGCTCTCGCTCTTCTCGGGCGGAGCGGCCGACGCGTTCGTCTGGCCCAACGTGCCCGAGCGCATCGCTCGTTCGCTCGCCTCGCCCGACGTCTCCGAGCGGCGCGCCGCGGCGCAGCGGATCGGCGAGCTCCCCTCGGAGCTCGGCGTCCCGCTCGCGCAACGCGCGCTCGGCGATCCGGACGTCGAGGTGCGGCTCGCCGCGGCCGAGGCGGCCATCGCGCTGCGTTTGTCGCGCGCTGGGGACCTCGTCATCGGCTGGCTCGGCGAGGGCGACGCGAGGCTCCGTCTCGCGGCTTGTGATGTCATCCGCTCGTCGCCCACGGATCGAAGTGTCGTGGCGCTTGGCCGCGTGCTCGGGGATCCCGACGCGAAGGTCCGTGTCGCCGCGGCGTCGGCCATGGGCAGCTCGGGTTTGCCCGACGCGGTCTCGCCGCTGCTCGGGCACCTCGACGACAGCGCGCTCGAAGTGCGCGTCGAGGTGGCACGCGCGCTCGGCAGGCTCGCCGATCCACGCGCTGTCGTCCCCCTGATCGGCAAGGTGCAGGACGCCGTGCCGGAGGTGCGTCGCGCCGTGGCGCGCGCGCTCGGCGAACTCGGGGATGCGCGCGCCACGAGCGCGCTCATGATCGCCCTGCAGGACGGCTCGCAGGACGTACGCGTCGAGGCCGTCACCGCGCTCGGCAAGCTGCGCTCGGACGAGGCCACGGCGGCGATCGCGCCGCTCCTCGAAGCGAACGCGGGGAGCGACGCGGTCCTCGCGCCGACGACTATGCCCGGCGTGAGGCCGGGGCAGGGGAGCGCGGGCGCGGGGGAGGTGCGCGCCGCGGCGCTTCGGGCGCTTGGCCGCATCGGCTCGGAGAGCGCCGTGCGTGCGCTCATCGGCGCGCTCGCGAAGGATGATCCTTCTGCGCCGCGTTCGCCGGTCCGCGAGGCGCTCGTCGCGGCGGGCAAGAGCGCGGCGCCGCAGCTCGTCGCGGTGCTGTCGGGCTCGCCCTCGCCGTCCACGGCGGCGGGCGCGGCGCTCGTGCTCGGCGCGCTCGGCGCGAAGGAGGGGCTCGATCCGACCGTGCGCGCGATGCAGCGGGGCGTCTTGCCGCTCAAGCACGGGCTCCGCGCGCTCGCGGTCCTCGGCGCATCGGAGGCGCTCCCGGCGGTGCTCGAGCTTCTCTCGGACGCGGATCCCACCGTGCGACGCGAGGCCATCCGCGCGGCCTCGGAGCTGCTCGATCCGGCGCGGCCCGACGGGCGCGCGGTCGATCCGGCGCGCGCCATGCTGCTCGACGCGGCGACCCCGCCCGACGAGAAGATCGAGCTCGTGCGGCTCCTCGGTCGCACGGGCTCGCCGCGCGCGCACGACGTGCTCTTGCCGCTCACGACCACGAAATCCCGCTCGTTCCGGCTCGCGGTCCTCGAGGCGCTCGGCGCGTACACGCCCGCGCCGCCGAAGGTCGAGGCCGTGCTGCTCGAGGCGATCGCCGACGACGCGGCGGACGTGCGGCTCGCGGCGGCGGCGTCGATCGCGCGGGCGGGCGGCCCCTCGGCTGCGGCGAAGCTGCTCGAGCGGCTCCAGGTCGCGGCCGAGCAAGATCGCGGGGCGATTGGCCTCGCGCTCGCGGGGGCGCTCTCGCGCGTGACGGATCCGGCGCTCGCAGCGCGTGTCGGCGCGGCCCTCCCGTCGTCGCCCGACGTCGCGCGGGATGCCTTGCTGGAGGGCCTCGGTCGCATGCGCGGCGAGGCGAGCAGCAAGGTCCTGCGCGGGTTCGTCGCGTCTGGCATCGACGATCGGCGCAAGGTCGCCGAGGCGCTCGCGGGGCATCCGGAGGCCGCGTCGGTGCTCGTTCCGCTGCTCGGCGACGCCGATCCCGGCGTACGCGCGAACGCTGCTTGGTCGCTCGGCGCCGTCGGCAAGAAGGACGCCTTGGCGGCGCTCACGCGTGCCGTGACCGATCCCGACGTGGCCGTCGCGGGCAACGCGGCGGGCGCGCTGGGTCGCGTGGCGGCGCGCGAGGGCGCGGCGGCCGACGTGCAGACCTCGCTCTGCCGCGCAGCCGCCGATCCGCGGCCCTACGTGCGGGCCAACGCGGTCGTCTCGCTCGGCCTCGCGGGGGCCTCGTGCGAGGCGGGGCTCGTGGTGGGCCTCCTCCAGCGGGATCGCTCCGAGGCCGTGCGCCTCGCGGCAGCCGAGGCGCTCTGGCGGGACGTCGCGCGGGCGCAGACGGGCAAGGAGACCGAGCGTCGCGCGCTCGCGCGATGTGCCGGCGAAGATCGCAACGCCACCGTGGCGAACCGTTGCGCGCGTCCGCCAGTGCGAACCCCTGGCACCGACGATGTCCTCGTGTTCGTCGCGCCCGACGGCAAGGACGAGCCACTCGCGCGCGCGCCTTACGCGCTCGTGCGGGAGGACGGGCTCCTCCGCATGGGCATCGCGGATCGGCGTGGCGCGTTCTTCGAGTTCCAGGTCCCCAAGGGGACGATCCGGCTCGCGGTCCCGGCGCAGCTCGCGCGGTAGGCGAGCGGCCTCCACAAAACCGGTTTACAGGACGAACCATTCTGTCGACCCGGCGCCCGTGGATGCGCGCGCGTGAAGCACCGGCGCCGAGGCCCTGCCCGGCGCGTCGGCCCTGTCTTTTTTCCGTGGATCTGTGTCATCTTGGGCCGGGGCGCGGCTCGTTTTTGGGGCCTCGCGGCAGAGATGCCGGGTGCGGGAGGGCACGGACCTTGCCACGCTTCCTTTCGCCTGGAGGTCTTCCATGAAGCGATCGTCTTCTCTTTCCTTCGTCTTCTCGGCGCTCTGCGCCGCCTGGATCGGCGGCCTCGGCCTTGGCCTCGCCGCGTGTGCAGCCGACGAGTCCCGCGACGACACCTCGCCGCCGGGCCTGGGTGGCAGCGGGGGCAGCGGCGGCGCTGGCGGCGAGCCGGGAGGCAGCACAGGCGGCACGACCAGCGGCGGCAATGACGAGCCGCCTCCGCCTCACCCGGACGACACCCTCGTCGCGGTCTTCGACGGCCCCGCCACGCCGCCCACCGGCTGCATGGGCGTCGATCCGTCCGAGCCGGCCACCTTTTTCGTTTCGGCCGACGACTCGAACTCCATGGCGTCGCCGGTCCACGTCCGCGATCTGCTCCGGCTCGGCATGGAGCCTTTCCCGAGCGAGATCCGAACGCACGAATTCCTGAATTACTACCGGATCCAGTATCCCGCGGCCCCGTCTGGCCAGCTCTCTCTCTTCCCCGAGCTCGAAGTCGTCGCGGATGCTCCGACGAAGCTCTATTTCCAGGTCGCCCTGCGCTCCTTCAACGTGATCCAGCCGCGAAAGCCGATGAACATCACGTTCCTCGTCGATACCTCGGGCTCCATGCAGGGCCCGGGCCTCACGCGTGCGAAGGCCACCGTGCTCGCCATTGCGTCACAGCTCGCGGCCGGCGACCTCGTGGGAATCGTCACGTGGGGCGCGGAGAACAACGTCTTGCTTGCCGATCACGTGGTCACGGGCTCGAACGATCCGGCGATCCTCTCCGTCGTCGATGCCCTCACCGCGAGCGGCGGGACGGATCTCGCGAGCGGCCTGAATGCGGGCTACGACCTCGCCCAGAAGCATTATGCGCCGGGGCGTTTGAATCGCGTGGTCCTGATCAGCGACGGCGGCGCGAACGTCGGCGTCACGGATGGCACTCGTATCGCGATGGCGGCCGCGGACGCCGACAAGGAGGGCATCTACCTCCTCGGCGTCGCCACGGGCCCCGCGCTCACACACAACGACGGGGTCATGGATCCGCTCACCGACAAGGGCAGGGGCGCGTACGTGTACCTCGATTCCGTCGAGGAGGCCTCGCGCATGTTCGCCGAGCGATTCGACGAGACCATGGACATCGCAGCCCGGAGCGTGAGCGTCGAGTTCAAGCTCCCCTGGTACTTCAAGATCCACAAGTTCTACGGCGAGGAATACGCGACGGAGAAGCCGGAGGTGGAGCCGCAGCACCTCGCGCCCAACGACGCGTTGATCTTCAGCCAGGTCCTCGAAGCCTGCGACGCGTCGGTCATCAACCCCAGCGACCCGGTCACGATTCGCGCCGTCTGGACCACGCCCATCACCTACACCAAGCAGACGACGGAGGTCACGACGACGCTCGGCGAGCTGCTCGACGCGCAAAAGATGGGACTGCCGAAGGGCAAGGTGATCGTCATGTACGCGGAGGCCCTGAAGCGGCCGAGCAAGAAGACCCTCACCGCGGCGCGCGACGCGGCCCTCGCGTATGACCCGGAGCTCGCCGATCCGGTCATCGCCGAGATCGTCTCGCTCCTCGAAAAGCACCCGCAGTTCTGAGCGGGTCACGGCACACCCGCAGGGCTTCCCCTCCCGCCGTCCCGACCTTCGCGGCGCCTGAAGGGGTTCGTTCCCTCTGCCTGCTCCAACGTGTGGGGCGCGTGAGCTCCGAGGCCCTCCCCGCGCCCGAGGCGCTCGGGCTTGTCAGCTCATCGACGCCCCTGTACGGTCCCTTTCTATGCCCGAACCCGGTCTGGAACCTTCATTCGGGCGTTGAAACAAGGAGGTTGAACGATGGGGAGCGAAGATCTCGTGAGCCAGCCGATCGCGGCGACCCCCGGGGACTCGGACAGCGCGCACAATCTGGTGAACGGCCGGCACCTGAACCCGATCCACGTGTGGGCAGCGGGCAAGGGGGCGCCGCTGCGTTTCAACGACAATGACGCGCGGCTCCCGGACCGCGGCGGCGGCGACAAGCCGTTCGGTCAAGACAATTGGCTCGTCGGGCTCGACTTCGCGAACTTTGCCGATCTCGGGAACAAGCTCGGAGGGGGTCAATTCCAGCTCCCCAGCTTCGTATGCAAGAATTTGATGTTCGCTTGTGGCCCGATCGAGGAAAATCAGATCACGCGCCTCGCGATCCTCGCGCACGGCGCGCCGGGCGGCGTCGACATCGACAATACGACAGGGTGGGATCTCAAACTCGACGTCGCGACCGCCCCGGAGATGCTGAATGCGGGAACGTTCTCGAAGTATGCGGTGCCGCTCGATCAGATCCTGAGAGTGCTCGCGTTCCGCGCGACGGTGTTCTTCATGTGTTGCAGGACCGCCGCCGACAAGCCGGGCGAAGAGTTCTTGAAGGCCATCTCCGCTCGGTGGGCGTCGAAGGAGGTCTTCGTGGTCGGATACAAAACCATTCTCTACTGCGGGTCACAAGGCAAGAAAGGGGCCTTCGGGGGCTCGTGTTATCCAGGGGCACGCGAAACACATTATGGCAATCATAAATACGGAAACGTCGTGAGGCCTTACGAGACGCTGTCGGGGTGGAACGACCTCGTCGCAAATCCTTGGGCGACGGAAATCACGCCGCATGCGACGGTGGCCTGGAGGGGGCGGATCATGAAGGATGGCGCTGCCCCCCTCGATGGCGGGTCCTTTCCGGGTCAATAGGCGTCCGATGCTCGACAACGTTCTGTTTTACCTGCCGCTCATCGTCGCGCTGCTCGGCCTTTTGTTCACGGGCGCGCTTGCACTTTGGAGCTTTCGGCGCAGGCGCTTGGCCTGGCTCGCGTTCGGCCTTGCATCGCTCGGAGCGCGGGTGACCTCGGCCCTTCAGTATGCGTCCGCCTTCGTATCCATGGCGGCGCAAGCGGCGAGACCCAGGCCCATGGACCGTCACCCGCACTCGGTCGAATTCTTGCCGCCGCGCGTGCTGGTGATTGTCGCGTGGAGTTTTTGGGTCCTCGCCGTCGTTCGTCTCGCGCGAGCGGCGCGCATGGCGGAGCCGGCCGAATCGCGGTCGTGGCGGCGACCGGCGCTCGGGCTCGTCTTGATCGCCTGCGCCATTGCAATGCTCCAGCGGGTCGATGAGCGGCTGGATGAGCTCGTGGCCGAATCCCGGCGTGCGCTCTTCGACGGGACATCCCGGCTCGCGTATCGGCCTGTCGAGGAGCCCGAGGACGTCGACGCGCTCGCGTCGATTCCGGTGCGCCGGATCGAGCTCAGCCATCGGGGAGGTGGCGTCGTCGGCGTGGCCGTGGACAAGGACGGTCGCGTCTTTCAGTGGAATGCATACGCGCGCCATGCCCCTGCAGAAGCGATCCCGCTCCCAGGCCCTCTCGGTGCGGCATTTGCGAACGAATGGCACGCATGCGGCATCACGACGGAGGGGCATGCCTCGTGCGCGCCTTTCCCCTCATGGACGGGCACGCTGGGCGTCACAAAGCGCCTTGGAGACGGCCCCGTGACCCTGCTCGACCCGGCGCCGGACATCGAGAATGGCGCGCGGATCTGCGGGCTGCTCGCCGATGGAACGGCCCGCTGCTGGGGCGCCCAAACGGTGGGCGACCTCGTGGAGATACAAGGCTTGCCTTTCGGCGCGGGCCTTCGCGCGATGACGTCCGCGTTTGGGCATGTCGGCTGTGCCGCGGGGCAAGACGGGCACGCTCGATGCTGGAGATTGCAGAGGGAGGTGCTTGGAGGCGAGGTGGCAGGGCTCGAGGACGTGATCGCGTTGTCGTCGTCCATCGAGCGAGCGTGCGCCATTGACCGGAAAAACGCCGTGGCGTGCTGGGAGCTCGATCCCGCGCAGGGACGTGTCGGGTGGACGGCTCTGCCCGTGGCAGGGCTGCGCGCCGTCCAGGTCTCCGTGGCGCCGACGCATACGTGCGCCGTGACGGTCGAGAGGAAGGTCGCATGCTGGGGGTCGAATCGGTGGGGTGAGCTTTGTGATGGCACCACGGACGATCACACGCAGCCCGTCGCCGCGGTCGGGGTTTCCGACGCCGTCATGGTGTCCACAGAGGTGGGGACGACGTGCATCCTGCGCGCGTCGGGGGCTGTCGCGTGCTGCGGCCAGCAGCGGCGCTTCGATTGAGCCCGGACAGCCCGACGGCTCCCGAGGGCGTCGTCGAAATCACCCCCGCACCCCCACCGGCTCCATTCCTCGAAACATCACCCCGACGAACACCACAGCCAGCGCAGTGAGCCCTGCCGCCAGCGCGAAATGCCCCGCATACCCGAGCGCTCCAGCGGAGAACCCGCTCGCCGCCGCCGCGACGCCGGTCGCCGCGACCACGACCGAGGCTTGCACCGTGTAATCGGCCGCCGCGTGCTCCGGCCGGCACGATTCCATCATCGCCGTGAAGAGCGACGCCGTCGCCATTCCGCTTGTCAGGTGCTCGATCCCGCACACCACCGAGAGCGCCGAAATGGAGACGGGCCGCGACGCGACGAGCGCGTAGAGCAGCACCCCGATCGCCTGCAACGTCCCGAACCCGAGCAGCGCGCGCCGGTATCCGAGCCTGCGCACGAGCCCACCGCCGAGCATCGCCCCGACGAGGCCCGCGGCGAACCCCACGCCGCCGATCATCCAGCCGACCTCCCGCATCCCGAGCCCGGCGCCGCGCGGGTCCACGAAAAAGGGCTTGAGCATGCCCGAGGCGAAATGCTCCCCCGCCTTGTAGACGAAGAGCAACCCGAGCCACGAGAACGCGCCCGGGCGCTTGAACCAGTAGGACAAACTCGGGCTCTCGCGGGGCGGCGGCGGCGCGGCGGGCGGCTCGCGAAAGACCCCGATGGGCAGCGTGGCGACGAGGAGCATCACGCCGAGGCTCGTGAGCGTGATCCGGAAGCCCGCCGCGTCGAAGACGAGCAGCAAGAGGCTCCCGCCGAGGATCATCCCCACGCGATACGCGGCCACCTGCACGCCATTGCCCCAGCCGAGCTCGTCCGCCGAGAGGAGGTCCACCGCGAGGCCGTCGGTCGCCACGTCCTGCGTGGCGGCGAGCAGGTTGATGCAAAGCACGCCTGCGCAGAGCCAGGGGATCGTCGGACCGCCCGCCGGCACGGCGAGCGCGAGGAGCAAGAGCGCCGAGAGGAGCTGGACCGGCAGGATCACGCCGCGTCGCCGCCCGAGCCTCCCTGGGGCGCGCCGGTCCATGAGGGGCGACCAGAGGAACTTCAGCATCCACGGGAGCGCGAGCAGGTGGCTCAGGCCAATGGCCGGGAGCGACAACCCCATTCGTTGGAGCAGCACCGGCAGCGCCTGCGTGAAGAAGCCGAAGGGGAGCCCCTGGGAGAGGTACAGGCTCGAGAGCAGGCCGAGCTTCGTGAGCGTGCCTTTCGTGAGCGTCACGTCCGACCTCGTGGGGGCACTGCGCGCGAGGGGCAAGGGCGCGAGCGCCCTCGCCGCGTCGATCAGAGCAAATTCATGTGGAAATGCGGCTCTGGCCCATCCCGCTCGTCCATGAGCGTCACGCCGGGCTCCTGCTTCACGGCCTCGCGCAGCGCCTTCTCCAGCGCGCCGTCCATGTTCCACGACCGCACGTCCACCGCGCCCGATTTCAGGTGCTTCGATACGTACGTCCCGCGCCCGATCTGCGCGTCGATCACCTCGCGCATCGCGCGGATCGTCCCTTTTCGTTTCTCCCCGCGGGCGACGGCGTCGCGATAAGCGTTGCGCACCTCGGTCGCCGCGGCCTTGTTCTCGTAGAGCGCCACCACGTCGTCGCCGCGCTTCAGCTTGTCGAACATGAGCTGCGCTTGCCTTTGCGGCGTGCGCGTCCCGCCCGTCACCACGAGCCGCTTCTTCGTCGCCTTGTGATACCGCGTCGCGATGCGATCGAGCCGCTTCGCGTTCGTGTCCGTGAGGCGCAAATCACGGGCCAGCACCTCCATGTGGTTCGTGCCCGCCACCTTTTGCAAGGGCTCGGGCGCGGCGTCCTTGCCGCCCTCGGCGGCGCCTTCCTGCGCCGTGACGCGGAAGCTCTTCACGTCGTCGTGCCCGCGGCACGCCTTGCACGTCCCGGCCGCGTTCTCGCCGTTCTTCAGCTTCACGTCGAGCTTCTCGACCGTGCCGCCCTTGGTCACGAGCTCGACGCGCACCTTCAGCGCGTCCTCGTAGCCGCTCTTGATCTCCACGGCGGACGCCGCGTCCTCGTCGTCGCTTTCGTCGCTCGTGTCCTCGTCGCCCTCGGCGGGCGCGCACGTCCGCAATTCGAGCTTTTCGTAGCCTTTGCCGGCCGCGCGCCACGCCGAGCAGCGCGGCGCGTCCCCCGCCTGCGCCTCACCTGACGCGACGACCATCCCCACGAGCAGCGCCGCGGACATCCCCCACGCACGCAACCACGTTTCTCGGCGACCGAGCACGACGACAACCCTTCCCGCCGGGCCCTTCCGGCGCCGGCACAGACGCTTTCGCGCGCTCGCCCGCTGCCACAAGGACCATCGCGTGTCAAGCGTGACGGCCGCGACCCTTGAAACCGCGGCTCATCGACCGACCTTCATCACGCTCCCGCCGTTCGTCGCGTCCACCCAAAAAATACACGCTTTTCCCAGCGCGAAACGCGAAAGGCCCGTCCGCCCGCTCGCATGCACGCGCGGCGCCTCGTCCCCGCAGCCGGCCGTGGGACAGCTCCGGATCGCGCCGCTCATCGTGTCGCTCCAGTACACGCGCCCCCCGGAGACAGCCACGTCGAAGGGTTTGTCCCCGGCCTCCCCGGGCGTGATCGCCGTGGGCCCGCTGCAATACCCACCCTTGGGACACCGCTGGATCGTGCCGCCCGGCTGCCATGACGGGTAATAAAATGAATCGTTGTCCACGGCGACGGACGTGGGGAAGACGAGCGCGCCTGCGACGGACGTCGCGGCTCCCCCGGACGAACCCTGGTAGATCGCGCCGTTGCCGTTGCCATTGCCGAGCTCGACCCAGAAGAGCTGGCCGCCGCTCGTCAGGATCGTGTCCGATCGAAAAAGCCCGGTCGCATACTCCTTCGGCGCCGCGCAGTCGCCCGGCGCGCAGCCGTACACGCGGCCGTCGCTGTCCGCCGCGCCGCGATCCGTCCAGTAGACCGAGGCCCCGTCGAACGCGACGCGCCCGATCGTACCTTGCGCAACCGAGGTCGCGAGCTTTTGCCGGCTCGCCATGCAGTCCTCCGCCGCGCAGGACCAGAGCCCCTCGTCGTCCCCGTAAAACACGTTTCCGTCGCGCACCACGAGGCAACGCGGCGCGACCGCGCTCGCGAGCGTCTCCGGCGCCTCCGCGCCCGCGACGAACCGCATCACCTCGCCGCCCTCCTGGTTCACCCAGTACACGCCGTCGCTCCCGACCACGAGATCCGCGGCGCCGAGCGCGAACGACGGCCCTTCCGCGACAGGCACGGGCGCGCATCCGCCCTCGGGACACGGATCACAATCGAGCACGAGCGACCCCGGACCGCCGCCGCCGCTGCCGCTCATGGTGCTGCTCGTGGTGCCGCTCCCGCCGCCGGCCGCGGCGCCCGGCAGGCCCGCGCCGAGGCGGTCGAGGTCGAGCCAGCAGGCGGCCGTCGGAAGCGCGATCGCCGCGAGCAAGAGGCCGGAAAGGAAGCGTGGGCGCGGAAGCATCGCCGCAGTGTAACCCGCTCGCGGCGCGGTCGTGGTAACCTCGGCCCCGCATGATGTCGGAATCGGACGAGGAGATCGCGGCGCGGCGCATCGGCACGTCGGTCGGGACCTGGACCCTCGAGCGCCTGCTCGGCATCGGTGGCATGGCGAGCGTCTTTCTCGGCCGTCGCCCCGATGGGTACGTCGCGGCGATCAAGATCCTCCATCCCTACCTGCAAGACATCTCCGAGCTGCGAAAGCGATTCCTCCGCGAAGGGCCCATCGGCAGCGCGCTCGCGGCCGTCGGCCCGCTCTGCGAAGGGCTGCCCGCCGTCTACGAGTCGGGCGTGTCCGAGGACGGCGCGGCGTTCATGGCGATGGAGCTGCTCGACGGCGAGACCGTCTTCGAGCGCATGGCGCGCAAGGGCGTGCTCTCCGTCGACGAGGTCTTGCGGATCGCGCACAAGGTCCTCGACGTGCTCGTCGTCGCGCACGCATTCGGCATCGTGCATCGCGACCTCAAGCCCGAGAACCTGCACAACGGCAGGGATGGGCGGATCAAGGTGCTCGATTTCGGCATCGCCCGCGTCGACACGCTCCCCGAAGGCACGGCGGAGCTGCCCGAGAAGACGGCCACGAAGACGGGCGTCGCCATCGGCAGCTACGAGTACATGGCGCCCGAGCAGGCGATGGGGAAAAACCAGGAGCTCGACGGCCGGACCGACCTCTTCGCGCTCGGCGCGACGATGTTCCGCCTGCTCGGAGGCCGCTACGTGCACGGCGACGCCGAGAACGCGCTCCTGCTCGTCGCCGCGGCCACGCGCCCCGCGCCTCCGCTCGCGACCATCGCGCCCCACATCCCCGCGCCCGTGTGCCGCGTCGTCGACATCGCGCTCGCGTTCCACAAGGAAGCCCGTTATCCCGACGCCGCGACGATGCGCTTCGACGTCTACTCGCTCCGCGCCGGCAAAACGCCGCCGTACGCGACGGCCGTCGCCGAGGGCCGCATTCGCGCGGGCGACAGGCCGCCCCGCTGACCTTGACATCCCGCGCCTCGCGCGGTCCCATCGGCGTCCCGTGGAAACGTTCAGGTGGTGCGGCTGGCCCGCGTGGGTGATTCTGCTGTTCGCGATCCTGGGGCTCGGCCTTGCGGCCCTCGGCTTCTTGCTCGCGCTCATGAAGAGGCCGCTCGGCGGCGCGATCGTGGGTGGCGTTGCGATCCTCGTGTCGCTCGGTTCGATCGGAATGGGGCCCGTCGGCGCGATGCTGGGCCGATCCATGACGGACCAGGCGCTTCAAGGGGATTACATCGATGCGTCCCAGCGGGCGCTCATCCGCGAGACGGGGTACGCCGAGGCCGACGGGTGCAAGGACGTCGGTCTGGCGCTCGGGACCACGCCGTTCCTCTTCTCCCTCGGGGCCCTCGTCCTCGGGATCGTCCTCCACAGCCGCAAGAAGAGCTGATTCAGGCCGCGGCGCCGATCCCGAGCGCCGCGACGAACCTTTGCGCGAGCGCCTCCGCCTCCGCCGCGTCGGGCAAACCCAGGACACGCAGCGCCTCGTCGCGCCCCGTATCCCGCGCCCGCGGGGCCACGATCGCCTGCGCGGCTTCCCTGCGCGCCGCCTCCACGCGCGCCCGCGCGGCCGGATCGAGCCGCCGCTTCGCCCAGGCGTCGATCGCATAGGCGAGCGCCGCGTGGCGCGCCTCCTCGTCGGCGATCCGCGCCATGGCGGCGCGCACCTCGGCGTCCTCCGCGAACGTCGCCTGCCAGCGCGCGACGAGCGCGCCGAATGCCTCCCGCACGCAACCCTCGGCCGCGTTGTGCGTCGCGAGCTCCTCCAGCGCCGCGCGCCGCGTCGCGCCGAACGGTTGTCTCGGCACACACGCCCCGTACCGCCGCGCGAGGGCCCGCGTGCGCCGCGTGTGCCGCCGTTCCTCGTCGGCCGCCCGCGAGGCCGCCCGCAAGAGCCTCCGCGGTGCCCCGAGCGCGGCGAGATCCCGCCGCAACTCCCGGAAGGCGATCACCGATCCGGCTTCGAGCGTGGCCGCGTCGACGAGCCATGCGCCCGCCGGCCCGAGATCCTTGGTGTCCAAACGTTTTTCCGGACCGTACCCTCCGAGCGGCCGCCGCCCCGCGCCGCACTCCGACATTTGTGTGCACTCGATCGCGGGCATCGTGCCTCCGTCTTCGAGGGGGATCGACGCCGGCACGCACGAGATCCCGTTCGGGCATTTGCGCTGGCATTCGTCGGCGATCCAGTCGCCCGCGTCCTCGACGCCCCCGTCGCTGCTCGGCGGCAGGAGCGGGATCTGCGACACGTTTTCCGGACACGGCCCACACGCGAGCCCGCGCGCCCCGAGCGCCGTCGTGGCGATGATCATGACGAAGAGCTTGTCGAGGTGCCTCATGTTCATGGCGTCGTCCTCAAGGGGAGGTGGAGATGGAAACCGAGCGCATTTGAAGTCCGCCGGGCGCGGGGGACTCGCCGAGCCCGGGCGCGATGGTCCCGCTCGACGCCGACCGCGTGATCCACACGCGGAAATCGCAGCCCGCCGTCCCGGGTTCGATCGCGAGGTCCGCCGGCTGGATCGCGTATACGCCGGGATCCTCCGCGAAATAACGCGTAATCGGCCATGACAAACAGGGGGCCGTCACGTCGACCCACGTCTCGAACGCGCCATCCGCCGCGTCCCAGTTGATCGGGATGGGAGACGCGCGGGAGGCGGGCGCGCTCGGGACCACGATCGAAAAAGGCGGAGGCGCCACGAGCTTGCTCACGAAGAGCTCGGTGCCGCGCAAAAAGACGAGGTCGAACTCCGTGGCGCTCGTCTCGAGCTGCGCCACGTATCCGAAGCCGCCGGCGACGAGGGCCTGCTCGGGGCCGCCCGGCTCGATGAGGCTCAAGTGATCGGTGTTATCCAGCGTGATGCTCGTCCCGTCGCCGAGCAACGTGACCAAAACCTGGGCCGTGCCGCCGTTCGTGCGCAGCTCGGCGAAGAGCGAGAGCTCGTCCGGCGTGAACATGCTCGATCCGCGGGGCTCGGAAGGCTCGCTGCACGCGGGGGCGGAGGCGAGGAGCAAAACGGCGAGGAGCGGCGCGCGCATCCCCGGAGCTTACCCGAAACTCGCCTCCGCCGGGAGCGCCCTTGCGTCAGCGCCGCACGGCGCCGTGGGGTTTGCCCTCACCGTACCCCGCGAGCGTCTGCACCCCGATCACCGCCTTTTCATGGAGCGCGGGCAAGCTCCGCGCGCCGGCGTACGTGCAGGCCGATTGCACGCCCGTGATCATGTCGATGAGCAGCGCGCCCACGCTCTCCTTGCCCTCCTGGATGTAAATGCGCGACGTCGAAATGCCCTCCCGGAAGAAGCTCTTTTTCGCGCGCTCGAACGGATCGATGTCGGCGGTCCGATCGTGCACGGCGCGGGCGCTCGCCATGCCGTAGTTCTCCTTGTAGAGCGCGCCCTCGCGGTCCTCTTTCACGTCGCCGGGGCTCTCGTACGTGCCCGCGAGCGCCGTGCCCACCATCACGCGTGACGCGCCCGCGGCGAGGTAGAGCGCCACGTCGCGCGGGTATTTCACGCCGCCGTCGGCCCATACGTGTTTTCCGTGCGCGTGCGCCTCGCGCGCACACGCGAGCACCGAGCTGAACGTCGGCCGGCCCGCGCCCGTTTGCATGCGTGTCGTGCACATCGCGCCCGGCCCCACGTTCACCTTCACGATGTCCGCGCCCGCCTCCAGCAAATCACGCGTGCCTTCGGCGGTGCACACATTGCCCGCGACGAGCGGCACGGCGCTCCCGATGGCCTTCCGCACGGCCCGGATGGCGTCGATCATGCGCCGCTGATGGCCGTGCGCCGTGTCGAGCACGATCGCCGAGACCCCGATGTCCACGAGCCGACGGGCAAACTCGGGCGCGTTCGCCGAAATGCCCACGGCGGCCGCGACCATGAGTTCGCCGCGCCCGGACAAACTCGGCCGGAGCAGCTCCAGCCGCACGGCGTCGTCGCGCGTCAAGACCCCCACGAGCTTGCCCTGAGCGTCGAGCACGGGCACGGCCTTCACGCGCGCCTCTTCCATGAGGAGGAATGCGTCGCGGTTCGGCGTGCCCGCGGCGATCGTCACGAGGCGCGAGGACATCAGCGCCGAGGCGGGCGTGTACTGATCCCGATCCCGCAGGTCCGCGTGCGTGACGATGCCGAGGACGCGGCGCTCGTCATCCACGACGACGACCATGTCATGGGATCGCTTGCGGATGATGCCTTGCACGTCGCGCAGGCTCTCGCGCGGCGAGACCACGAGGGGCGTATCGTACCGGGGATCGGCGCTCTTGATGTGCCCGACGATGCGCTCGGTCGTATCGAGGGCCATGTCCTGGGGCAGCACGCCGAGACCGCCGAAGCGGGCCATCGTCTCCGCCATGCGTTTGCCCGTGACGGCATTCATGTTCGCCGAGACGATCGGGTGCGACCCACCCGGAAAATCGACCGGCCGGAGATCGACGTCGAGGCGCGAGACGCCCTCGAAATACCCTGGCGTCAAGAAGACGTCTTCGAGCGCGAGTTCGAGGTTTTCGTCCCGCTCGGGATGGAGAAATCGCATGCGGCAACTCTAGCCGAATGCGGCGAAAACGACGAGCGGAGGCTCGGTTTATTGCGGGCTGGCGGCGTCGGGCGAGGCGGGGGCCGCGGGCGCAGGCTCGGCGGGCGCGGGCTCCTTGGCCGGCTCCGGCTCCTTCGCAGGCTCGGGCGTGGCCGGGGGCTCGCTCGACGTGGGCTTCGTGGCCTCGGGCTCGGCCTTTTCCTTCGGCGGAGCGGGCAGGAGGTCTCCTGTGATGTTCAGCGCGAGGATGATGTAGGGGACGGCCTGCGAGACGTCCTGGCCCGTGCGGTAGGGCGACTTCAGCCACCAGTTCGCGACGAGCAGGAGCGTCGGTTCGAGCCCAGCGCCGTCCGGCTTTTTGAACGTCCACGCCGCGATGGGCCCGAGCCGGTGAATCGCGCCGGGCGCGCGGGTCTTGTCGTTGCCGGGTGCGAAATGGTCGTCGTTGTAAAACGCCTGCCCCGTCGTCCAGCGCAGGCCGACGCTGAGGCGGTTGTCGAGGCCCTGGAAGAGGAGATCGGTGTCGTTCGAGTACCAGAGGCCGCCGTCGCCCACGAGCAGATCGTAGAAGATATCGTAAAAGACGCGGTCGCCCTGGCGCAGCTTCATGTCGGGCCGGCCGAACCGGAAGAGGTTGCGCGCCGCGACGGGGCCGAACTTGAACTGCAAGTTCGCGCCGGCGATGAGCTGCGTGCCGGTCGTCGAATAATTTTTCTGGGGGTCGCCCTTTTCGAGGTCGCCGCGCCGAGCGAGTTCGGTGTCGCTGTAATTCACCTTCGTCGCGTCCGCTGTGGGGTACGATTGCAGGAAGTTGAACGCGCCGAAATACGCGATTCCCTCGTAGAGCGCCCAGAGCTGGAGGAAACTCGCCGGCTGGATCTGGATCGTGGGTCCGCCGCGGGCGAACGCGCCGCTCAGGGACGGCGCGAGTCCAATGCCGATGAAATTGTCCCGGAGCGCCACGCTCTCGCTCTTGTAAAGCCGGTATCGGTAGACGAAACGTGCGTCCGTGATGAGGCCGAGCGGATTCCACCGGAACAACGTCAAATCGTTATAAACGATCCGGTGCTGCGGGGGCGGCCCGTCGCGGTACGCCTGGGCCTCGGCGTCCTGGGCGGTCGATAAAGTTACAAGCGCCGCGAGGGCGGCGAGCGAGGGGGCGAGAAAGCGGCGCATGGAAGAGCTCCGTGGAGAGGCGGTCGCCTATGAAATGGGCATCCTATGGCTTTCCTTCGTTGCAGGTCAAGCGTTCAGGACGGCCCGGTTCACGCGCGGCGCGCCTGCCGTTGACGGCGCATGGCGTCGCCCAACGATCTCGTTTGGAACGGGAGAAGGCGATCATGCCTCCAGGCTTTGCCGCATCGCGGCAAGCGTCCCGGGCGCTTTCGCCTCGTTTTCGTTCCGACGGAGATGCGCTCCATGCGGACCTCGACACGCACCCGTTTTTGGCTCCTCTGCCTACCGCTCGGCGCTTGTGGTGGCCCCGCGGCCACCACCGAGCTCTCCGGCGTCGAGCCGCCGGCCGAAGGCGACGAGGCCCCGCCGCCGCCGATTCTCGCGAATCGGGTCCTCCTCGCCCGGCCGGGCCCCGAGGTGTCCGAGGAGCTCACGCTGGAGCTCGACAAGGCCAAGGCCCTTCGAATGTTCGGCGAATCCGCGCGGCGCATCCGGATCCTCGACGTCGACTCCACCAGGCTGCTTGGCAACGTCCTCGACGCCATCCGCGACGCCTGCGGCGATGGCTGGAGGCTCGATCAGAAAAACCCCGGCTACGATTGCACGCAAACCGCGCTCGGGCGGACCTTCGGGCCCGCATGGCGCACTTCGGCCGAGTTCGGCCTCGTGCGTTTGCTCGGCATGACGCCGGCGAATACGGATCTTTCGGGGACGAGCCTTTCGACGTTCTCCGAGCTCGTCGACCAAAACCCGACGACGTTCCGCTTCGATTTCGCCGAGGTGCTCGCCGAGACCCTCGGCATCGGGCGCACGGATCCCGTCGTGCCCACGGCGGCGCTGGTGCGCTCGCTCCAGGAAAACTTGCTCGGCACGCATCCGGGAATCGACGACCCCTCGGGAAAACTCCCGGTGACCCTCTATGACGCGCTGAAAGACCTCTCGACATTGCCCGAAACCTTCGGCCCCGTGGGCAGGAGCCCGTTCGCAGGCTCCGGCGAGCATCCCGGCGTGCTCGTGCCGGACGACGGGTATTTCGCCACGCGGAGCGACGTGCTCGGCCCCGATTTCCGCATGCGTGTGGTCGCCGAATCGAACCTGCGCCGCGTGCGCGGGATCGATCTCTCGTCTGGCGGCGGTGACATGTTCTTGATGGAAGGCCGCGCGCCGCTCTCGTTCGATTTCGAGGATCCCGAGCGGCTCGTCATCCGGGGCGTCGCAGACGTCCCCACGGTCGACATGCGTTTCGCGACCGTCGAGGCGGACCATTTCGTCCCCTCGTGTGAGGCCGATCCCGGCTGCCGTCCGTTTTTCCTGGAATCGATCGTGACGAGCAGCGCGCGGCGCGCGTACGGGCAGCGGTCGTACGATCGTTGTTACGTCGGGCTCAACGGCGAATGCCTGGTCGGCGTGACGATTGGACGGGGTCGTGCGCCGGGGTGGATCACGTTCGCGAATGCGATCCGGGGCGTGACCGTGCCGGAGCCGCGATTCCTGTGGGAGCTCCTGGCGGAGGTCGCGCAGATTTCGCTCCACGATCCGACGGGCGACGGCGCCGCGGACATCCCCGAGGGCGCGGCGAGGCCCGTGTTCGCGCTGCGGAACGTGCCGATCGGCCCGCGTGGCGCCGAGCTCGTCCAGGCGATGCGACCGATGTTGCAATCGCAGGCGGACCTGATGGCGAACGTCATCGTCGGGCGGTTCTGGGAGAACAACCACGACCTCGATTTCTACGTGCGTCGCGACGCGGAAAGCAGGCGGTCGCTCTTGTATTTCGTGGCGCCCTCCGATCCAAAGCCAGGCCTGGCGGGCTCGGACCAGCCCAAGCCTTATCGCTACGAGCGCCCCGGGTTCTTCGAGAGCCCGGATCTCGCCGAGGAGAGCCGCCTCTCGAAGCGGCAAATCCCAGGCGTCGCCGACACGGAGCACGAGAAGGTGCCGCTCTCGCCGGGTGAGCTCGTGCTTTATGCGGAGGACGACACGCGCGACGTCTACGAAATCCGGATCCTGGTGCCCGAGGAGGAGGGACGCGATATGATCGTCGATTTCGAGAAGGTCGCCTCGCGGAGGTCCCAATGACCCCGCGACGATGCGCTGCCCTGCTCGCCCTCCTCGGTGCAGCGGGATGCGTCGAGCCCGTCACGCTGGAATCGCCCCCGCCCGAGCACGAGCTTGCCGTGGGCGAGAGCCGCGCGATCACCTTGCGGTTCCTGCGGCTCGACGTGGAGGATTTCGCGCAGACGCTCGGCCCGGAGGAGCTCCGCCGGTTGCCGCGAAAAACGCTCGAAGAGACTTGGCTCTTCGACATGGAGCTCCGGCCGCTCGTGGAGAATGCGCTCGATCGATTCATGCGTCTCCCCGAAGACGAAGCGAATGCGCTCCCGCAGCCGGCATGGAACATGTTCGCGCTTCTCCACATGACGCCGGCGAGCGCGCGGCTCGAAGGCACGTCGCTCGCGGGGCTCACGGCCGTAGGCGAGGGCGTCGGGATCTCGCCGTCGCGGATCCTCGCGGACCTCGCGGGCGTGGGGCCGAACGAGCCGCTCGCCCCGCGATCGATCGTCACCGACGTCGTTCTCGACCAGGTGATTGCGACGCACCCGCGCGCGCGCGTCCGCAAGGGCCCGGTGAGCGCCGATCACCCCGAAGGCCTTTACGACGTGGAGAAAGGGAAAATTGCCCTGACCCTCCACGACGTGGCCACGGATTTCGCCTCGCTCTCGGAGCGGTTTGGCCGGGCGCCGCTCGATCCGACGCGCCCCGAAGGCCCCGCGCATCCCGGATTTCTCCAGTCCGCCTCCGGCCTCTCGACCGCCGACGGGGGTTTTCGGATGACGGTGCGGCTCGACGTGAATGCCTTGCCGTATCGAGGCATCGATGCCTCCCATGCGCGCGTCGCCAGCGTGAACTCGATCGGCGGGCAGATCGGCCGCGCCTTCGATTTCACGGATCCGCGGTGGCTCGAAGTGCAAGGGCTCGCGGAGGACCTCGCGATCCGGGAGATGACGATGACGATCGACGAGGACCCGGCCTACCTCGCGCCCGGGACGCGCCGGGATCCGCGGCCGCTCGGCAATTCTCCTGTCTGGAATGCGGCGCCTTGGGTCGAGGAGCGTGTCCTCGCCGAGGCGGGGCGGCGCCTCGCGGCGCGTATCCCGCCCCATTGCACCACGTATTCGCCGGCGGGTGAGGTCTCCGATCCTTTCGAGGCCGTGCGGGTGTGCATCGATGGTGCAGGATGGGTGCAGATCGACATCGATCCGAGCGTGATCCTCGACCAGACGTCGCCTCGGCCGTCGTATTACTGGGACATGCTCCTCGAAGTCGCGCAGGCGCGAATGCACGACGGCGGGCTCGCGGAGGGCGAGGCGAACGTGGTGATGGCCGTGCACGACGTGCCCGTGGGCGTGCGAACGGAGCAAGTCGTCGCGCGAATTCGCGAGAACATCGAAGGGAACCCCGCGACGCTGCGGGAGATCGCCGAGGCGCTGACGCAGAACACCCGCGGCGACGCCGATGTCTTCTACGTGCAGCCCGAGGGGAGCGCCGAGGATTGGATCTATTTCGTGGCGCCCGAGGACATCCGGAAGGACGCGGAGGGCAATCCCGTGCGGCCGTACGCCTACACGCGCCCGGGGTTCTTCGCCGACGCCGCGCTCACGCAAAAGGTGTCCTCGCGCGTCGAGATCGACGGGGACGCAGCGCACGAAAAGGTGCCGATTGCGCCGGGCGATCGGCTGTACGTGGAGGACGCCGAGGGGCGCGTCTTCGAGATCGTCGCGGAAGAAAAGCCGAGCCTGCACAGGCTCTTGCTCGTCGTGACGCGCGTGTCGTGAATCGATCGAAGGGGGAGAGCACCATGTCACGTCGTCCGCTGCGTATCGTGTCCTTGCCCCTCCTTTTCGGCGGGCTCCTCGCGTCACGAGGCGCGGGCGCGTCCGGGCTCGACGCGCCGCTCGTGGGGAGCGGACAATCCGGGCCGACGATCTCCGACGGCGCGGCCATTCACTGGAACCCCGCAGCGCTCGCCGATCTCGATCGCCCCGAGCTCTTCGGTGGCGCGGGCCTCGTCGCAGGGCGCGTCGGGTATCGCCGCGAGCGGCGGGGAACGTACCAGACGCCCGACAGCCTACGATTGCGAGGGCCCATGGCGGCGGGCGAGACGGACCCCGGAAAACATGGTTTTGCCAGGGAGGTGATCGCGACGCCGCTCGCGCCGACGGGGGATCTGTTTTTCGCATGGCCCATGGCCGAGCGGCGGCTCGTCCTCGGGCTCGGCGCGTACGTGCCTTATGCAGCGGCGCTCGATTTCCCGGCGAATGGCCCGCAGGCGTGGCAGCTCCGGCAGGCGTTCATCGTGGCGTCCTACGTGACGGCGAGCGCGGCCCTGCGCGTGCTGCCAACCCTCTCGTTCGGCGCGGGCGTCTCGTACGTCGGCGGCCTCGCGAGCCTCTCCAAGAAGCAAGACTTCGCGGAGCTCCCCGAGTTTCAGCGCGCGTTCTCGGATCCGCCGATTGGCCAGCCAAACGAGTTCGGCCCGAACGCGCCGAGCCACGTGCGCGAGCTCGACGTGCTCTCGCGGCCGATCTCGATCACGAACGCCCTGAGCCACGGGATCTCGTTCAACGTCGGCCTTTTGTACCAGCCTTCCGAGGACGTCCGCCTCGCGCTCGCCTATCAGCACGGCGCGCAGATGCGGTACCGGGGGCGCTTCGCGCTCGACATGAACGATCCGTTCTTCACGCAGGACCTCGCCGCGCAGGGGCTCCGGTATCCGCCGCTCGTCCAAGGGGATGCCGAGCTCGCCTTCCGGCTCCCGAAGCGAATCACGGCAGGCGCGTCGTATCAGGCGACACGGGCCTTCCGTGTCGACGGGTTCGTCCAGTATGTGACCTATTCGGACGTGGACGCGTTCGTCGTGACGACCCGATCGCCCTCGCTCGCGCAGCCGAAGCTTGGGATCGGGCCCTCGGTGCGGGCGATCTTGCCCCGGACGTGGAACGACACGGTGTGGGTCGAAGCCAATGGGCGCTTTGCGCTCTCGCGGCACTTCACGATGTCGGCGACGGTCGGGTATCAATCGCCGGCCTCGCCCGACGAGACAATTGACGTGGGCTCGCCCGACGGGCACCGGCTCGTGGGCGGTCTCGGCGCTGTCGTCCGGGCGACGTCGTGGCTCGATCTGCATGCCGACGCGCGCGCGCAAGGGATCCTGCCGAGGACGGTGACGACCTCGCGGAGCGACGTCGGCAATGGCAGGTACACGATGGCGATCGGATACCTCGGCGGGCACGCGAAGGCGCGGTTTTAGTCTCGAATTCGCGCGTCTGCACGACCTCGTCGTCGCGCCGCCCCGCCCCCGCGTCGCGGCAGAGTTGCGATCAAACGAGCAATTTTGTCAAAAAAACAGCGTGGACTCGCATTCCTCGCCCATGGAGGGGCCTGTCGTGGTTTTTGCGTCAGGATCTTGCGCCTTCTCAGCATACCTGCTGGGATTTAACCATGACGTACGTTCTACCTTCACCTCGTCGCGTTCTCCACGTCGCCCGCGTTCTCCGTCGTATCGGACAGATCGGAGGGCTCGCGCTCTCGCTCGCGAGTCTCGTCGGTTGCGGGGGTGATCTGGGGGACCCGTCCGAGGAGCTCACAGCGGAGGCGCAGGCCGCCTCCTGCGTGGCGGAGCCCATGCTCATTTCGTACGGATCCGAGCCGGACCAGTTCGGCGAGCTGCGCGTGCCTCCGGGGCGCGGCCCGCATCCCGTCGCGGTGCTCCTCCACGGCGGCTGCTGGACGACCATCTTCGGGCTGGAGCAAATGAGCGACATGGGTGAAGACCTCACGCAGAGGGGTATCGCCACCTGGAATGTCGAATTCCGCCGCATCACATACGGCGGCACGGATTCAGGACATCCGGAGACGTTCCTCGATGTCGGCGCGGCCATCGACAAGCTGCGCACGCTCGCCCCGATCTACGATCTCGACCTCGACGAGGTGGTGACCGTGGGCCACTCCGCGGGCGGTCACCTCGGCGTATGGGCCGCCGCGCGCCCGAATCTCCCCACGACGAGCCCCATCCGCGGCACCAATCCGCTCCCGCTCTCGGCCGCCGTCTCCCTCGCCGGCGTGCTCGATATCGCCGATCCCGTGGCGCGCGGCGCTTGCGGGACCCTCGCCGATCAGCTCCTCGGCGGCACGCCCACGGACGTTCCGGAGCGTTATGCAGAGAGCAATCCGAGCGAACTCGTGCCGATCGGGGTGCGGCAAGTGCTCATCCACGGGACCGCCGACGACATCATCCCGCTCTCGTCGAGTGAGAACTACCGTGAACATGCGCGCGATGCAGGGGACCACGTCTCCTTGAAGAAAGTGCACAACGCCGACCATTTCGACGTGATTACACCCACGTCGCCCAAGTGGCCGCAGGTCCGTGGCCGAATTCTCAGCGCATTCTAGGAGGATGGAAGGGCTTCCGTCAAAACCCCGGCGCCCTTCCTATTGTGTCGTTGGTCTGTATCCTGGGTCTCGAAGGGCGCGTCGGTTCAGGGAATTCCTGGGCGGATGCGTACGATCTACCGGTTCGCCTGCATTTCATGATACGACGAGGGCCGCATGCAGCACCCTCCGTACCCCGCGCAGCCCGTCCTTGCCCTCGAGCCCTGGCTTCGGGCCGCGATCGCCGCTGCCGACGCCCTCGCGAAGCTCCACCAGAGCGGGATCATCCACCAGAACATCCGCCCGCAAACGCTGCGGATCGAGCCCGCGGGCGAGGGGGTCGAGCTCGTCGGCGCCGAGGGGTACGAGCTCACCGCGTCCATGGTGCTGACGCTGCCGCTCGACGCGCTGCCGTACATCGCGCCCGAGCAGACGGGGCGGCTCGAAGCCGCGATCGATCATCGCGTCGATCTGTATTCGCTCGGCGTGGTGCTCTACGAGCTTTGCGCAGGTACTTTGCCATTCCACGCCGACGATGCGGTCGGCTGGGTGCATTGCCACGTCGCGCGGGCCCCGAGGCCGCTCGCGGACGTGACGCCCGAGACGCCGGTGATCGTCTCCGAGATCGTGATGCGGCTGCTCGCGAAATCGCCGGAGGAGCGCTACCAGAGCGCCCGCGGGCTCACGCACGACCTCGAGCGGTGCCTCTCCGAGCTCACGGCGCATGGCCACATCGAGCCCTTCCCCCTCGGCGCGCAGGACGTATGGGACAAACTCCGCGCCGCGAGCCGGATGTACGGCCGGCGCGCCGATCTCGCGGCGCTGCATGAGATCCTCGAGCGCGTGCGCGAGACGGGCCTGCGCGAGGTGGTGATCGTCAAGGGTCCCTCGGGCATCGGCAAATCCGCGATTCTGCGCGAGCTCCAGCGCGAGGCCGGGAGCGCGCGCGCGATCTTCTTGTGGGGGACGTTCGAGGAGCAGCGGCGCGACATCCCGTATGCGACCCTGGGCCAGGCCTTCGAGGGGCTCATCCGACATACCATCGCCTCGACCGACGCGGAGCTCGCGGCCGTGCGCGAGGAGCTCGCGGCGGCCCTCGGCGACAATGGGCAGCTCATCATCGGGCTCGTCCCACAGATTCAGCTCGTGATCGGCAAACAGCCGCCGGTCACGCCGCTGCCCCCGGCCGAGGCTCGCGCCCGCCTGCACCAGACGTTCCGGGCATTCGTCTCCGCATTCGCGTGTCGGGAGCGGCCGCTCGTCCTCGTGCTCGACAACCTACAATGGGCTGATTTCGCGAGCCTGGAACTCTTGCAGCACATCCTGACGCACCCCGAAGGCCGGAGCTTGCTCCTCATCGGGACCGAGCGCGAGGACGAGGACGAGGCGTCGCAGCCCGCCCAGGCCATGCTTCGCGAGGTCCAGAAGGCCGGCGTCGCGGTCCACGAGCGGGTGATTCGCCCGCTCGGGCGCGTGGATTTGATGGATCTCGTGGTCGATCTCTTTGGCTGCGATCGCAAGGACGCGGAGCCGCTCGCGGCCCTGCTCTGGACGAAGACCGGGGGCAATCCGTTCTTTGCGGGGCAGCTCCTCGGCGCGCTGCACCAGGACCAGCTCATTCGATTCGACACGCGCCGGTGGGCGTGGGTGTGGGACATCGCCGAACTCGAAGCCAAAGAGATCACCGACGACATGGTCGAGCTGGTCCTCGGCAAGCTCCGGCGTTTGCCCCAGGATACGCTCGACCTCTTGAAGCTCGCGGCCTGCATCGGCAGCGAATTCTCGGTCACGCTCCTCGGCACGTTGAGTGAGCGGACGCCCGAAGAGGCGCGCCGCGCGCTCGAATCCGCGCTGACCGAAGGCCTGCTCCTGCAGCGCCCGGACGGATACAAGTTCATGCATACGCGGGTGCATCAGGCCGCGTATTCGATGATTCAGGAGCAAGAGCGGGCCGGGCTCCATTTGCGCCTCGGCTGGCTCCTGCTCGAGCGTACGCCCGAATCCGGGCGCGACGCCCTGCTCTTCGACATCGCCAATCAGTTGAACCTCGGCGCGAACCGCGCGCTCTCCGCCGAGGATCGGCGCCGCATCTCCGAGCTCGATCTCGCGGCTGGGCGAAAGGCGAAGGCCGCGAGCGCGCCGCGCTCTGCGGCGGCATACCTATCCACGGGCGTGTCGATGCTCCCGCCCGATCCATGGGACGTCGAATACACGCTGACGTACGGCCTCACCCTCGAGCTCGCCGAGTCCGAGTTCATGCTCGCGCGCTTCGAGGAGACCGAGCGGCTTTGCGCCACCGTCGTGGAGCGCGCCCGCACGCTGGTCGAGCGGTCGGCCGCCCATCGTTTGCAGATCCGGCTCGCGATTGCGCAGGTGAACAACGCGCGCGCGATCGAGGTCGCGTTGTCGTGCCTGCGCGAGCTCGGCGTGGACCTGCCCGCGAGCCCGACCCCGGACGACGTGCGCGCCGAGCTCGTGGCCATGCGCGCCGCGCTCCGCGGTCACGCCATCGAGGAACTCGTCGACCTGCCGGCGATGACGGATCCGAGCATGGTCGCCGCGATGCAGGTCCTCGCGTCGGTGTATCCGGCCACGGTGTACGCCGCGATGGGCCTCACGGACATGGCGGTGACCCGCATGGTGCGCCTCAGCATCGAGCATGGGATGACCTCGGCCTCGGTGTCCGGATTTGCGCACCTCGGCACGGTCCTTTGCGCCTCGTTCGGGGAGTATCAGGAGGGATATCGTTTCGGCAAGCTCGCGTGCGAGCTCACGCGACGGCCGGGCTTCGGCGATACCGCCCCGCAGGCTTTGGCCGGGTTTGCCACGACGACCCTGCCCTGGTCGAGGCACATGCGGGAGGCGCTCGATCCCCTCCGGAACGCCTTCAAGGCTGCTCGCGAATCGGGACAGCACCTCTACGCGGCCATCGACCTCGTCCAGAACGTGATGATCCTGCTCGCGCTCGGCGAGCCGCTCGAGGCCGCGTACGAGGCGACGCTCACGGCGTTCGAATTCGCGAACAACGCGAAGTACGGCTTCCTCGCTGAGAACGTCCGATTGATGCAGCGATTCATCCGATGCTTGTGCGGAGATACCGAGCGCTTCGGCTCGTTCAGCGGAGACGGGTTCGACGAGGGGGCGTTCGCCGTACATCTGCGGGAGACAAACATCCCGCTCGTCCGCCTGTTTTTCTTCACGTACCAGCTCATCGCGAGGTACCTGGCGCACGATTACGAGGGCGCGCTCGCGTCGGCCGAGGCCGCCGCGGAGCTCTCCCGGGCCCGCGTATACGGGGTTTCGGACGCCGAGTGCTGCCTCTATACGGGGCTCACGCTCGCGGCGCTCCTCGAGCGCGCGGAGGAGAGGAACGACAAGGGCAAGCTCCGGGCAGAGCTCGACGCATGCGAGGCGACGCTGCGGAGCTGGGCGGCGAGTTGTCCGGACAACTTCGCCTGCCGGCACGCGCTCGTCCTTGCGGAGATCGCGCGCCTGGAGGGGCGCGATCATGACGCGTCGACCCTGTACGATCGGGCGATCCGCGACGCCCGCGCGGCGGGGTTCATCCAGATCGAGGCGCTCGCCTGCGAGCTCGCCGGCCGATTCTCGCTACGCCGGGGCCTCGCCGTCTTGCCAGCCGCATTCTTCCGCGAGGCGCGGACCCTCTATGCGCGATGGGGCGCGCGGGGCAAGGTGAGGCAGCTCGAGGCGCTCCACCCCGACCTCCTCGCCGAGCCGCGCCGCGAGAGCGGCCCCACGCCCGCAGCGAACTCCGAGCCGATCGATACCCTGACGGCTGCGAAGGCCTCGGCCGCCATTTCGAGCGACATGTCGCCGGATCAGCTCCTCGCGACGCTGATGCGTATCCTCATCGAGCACGCCGGGGCGCAGCGGGCCTGCTTGCTTTTGCCCTCCGCGGGGACGCTCGGGGTCGCCGCGGACGTCACCTCGGATCAGGACGGCGTGCGCGTCGATATCCCCAAGGGGGCGCGTGTGCCCTCCGCGGTATCGTTTCCGCTCTCGATTGCGCATTACGTGCGTCGCACCCGCGAAAAGCTCATGCTCGACGACGTGGCCGCGCAGGGCATGTTCTCGGCCGATCCTTACCTCTCCAAGGCGCCGCCGAAATCGATGCTTTGCGCGCCGATCGTCCGGCGCGGGGAGGTGGCGGGCATTCTGTACCTCGAAAACAACCTGGCGCGTGGCGTGTTCACGGCGCGGCGGCTCGCGCTCCTCGAGTTCCTTTCCGCGATCTCGCTGGAGAACGCGCTGCTCGCCGCCGATCTCGCGCGAGAGACGGCGGAGCGGACCCAGGCCGAGCGGACGTTGCGCGAGAGCGAGGAGCGCCTGGCGCGGCTCGTGGAGACGGCGAGCGTGGTCCCGTGGGAGGCCCGCGCGGAGACGGCGCGGTTCACGTACGTCGGCCCGAAGGTGGCCAAGATGCTCGGGTATCCCCAGGACGCCTGGCTCGGGCCGGATTTCCTGTCGAAATACGTGCACCCGGAGGACCGCGAGAGCACGCTGATGCATTTCTTCGCGGCCACCGGAGACGACGATTTCGATTTCCGGATGACGGCGTCCGACGGGCGCACCGTGTGGCTGCACAACGTCTTCAGCTCGCGGGCGGTCGACGAGGCCGAGGTGCTCGGCGGTTTTCTTTTCGACGTGACCGAGCGCAAGGAGGCCGAGGCGACGTTGCGGGAGAAGCTCCGGATCATCGAGGAGCAGCAGGCCGCGATCCGGAGTTTGTCCACGCCGATCATCGAGGTTTGGGAGGGCGTCCTGACGATGCCCGTTCTCGGGAGCGTCAACGAGAAGCGGGCCGCGGAGATGATGAGCGTGGTGCTGGAGGCGGTGACGCGCACCGCCTGCGAGTATACGATCATCGATCTGACGGGCGTCGATACCGTGGATACGGCGACGGCCGATTACATCATGCGGATCGTCCGCGCGGTGCAGCTCCTCGGCGCGCAGGCGATCGTGGTCGGCATCCGGCCCGAGGTCGCGCAGACGATCGTCTCGATGGGGGTCGATCTTTCTTCGATCGCCACGCTCTCGACGCTGCGCGCGGCGCTGCTCCGGTGCATGCGGGCGCAGGGCAGCGTGCAGGTGAAGGGGGCCGCGCCAAAGGCGGCTCGTCAGGTCAGGAAGTAACCACCGTCGACGGCGAGGTTCGCGCCGGTGATGTAACTGGCGCCCGGGGAGCAGAGGAAAAGGACGGTCTGCGCCGCCTCGTCGACGTGACCCAGGCGCCGGAGCGCGATTCTCGTGGTAAAGGCCGCGAGCGCCTCCGGCGGCGCATCCTTGTACGTCTCCCGGGACATCGGCGTATCAAAGGCGCCGAGGGCGAGCGAATTGACCCGGATGTTCTGCCCGGCGTATTCGGCCGCGGCGGTGCGGGTGGCGCTCTCGAGCCCCGCCTTTGCCGCGCCGTAGGGGCCGAGGAACGCGGCGCCTGCCCTGGCCGCGGCGGACGAGCCATTGACGATGACCCCGCCGCCGGTCGTGAGCATGGCCGCGATCTCGTGCTTCAGGCAGGCAAAGAGGCCACGCAGGAGAGCGAAGTTCGCCTCGAACTCGGCGGAGAACTCGGAGAGCGGCGCCATCTTCGGCGCGGCCCAGGCGTTGTTGTATGCGCAATCGAGCCGCCCGTACGTCTTGACCGTCTGCTCGACGAGCGCGCCGATCTGGCGCTCGTCCGTCACGTCGCACGGCAGGAACGTCGCCTCGCCGCCCGCGGCGCGGATCGCGCCCTCGACCTCCTGCCCGGGGCCCTCGCTGCGCGCGGTGAGGACGACCTTCGCGCCCTCGCGGGCGAACGCCTCGGCCGTCGCACGGCCCAATCCGGAGGTCCCGCCCGTGACCAGCGCCACCTTGCCTTGAAATCGCATTTGTTCCTTCTCCGTGTTCGAGCGAGGTTCGTTCGTCATGCCATCGAGTAGGCCGGTCCAACGGGCATGGAGTAATGCACGTGGACGAGATGCCACGAGGCGCCCTGCTTTTCGAGGACCCAGCTCGCGCGAACGCCCCGGTAGAGCGTCCGTCGGCCATTCGCATCCATCACCATCTCGGCGTCGAACCGCGCGTTCACGGTCGCGGCGCGCCCGCTCGCGAAGACATGCACGTGCTGGTCGTACACGCGCAAGCCCGCGTCGCGGAGCGAGGCGCTGCCGCGCTTGTAATGACGCCGGATGGTCTCGGATCCGACGATCACGCTGTCGCCGACCGGGATGAGCACGGCCGTCTCGCTCTCGCCCCACAGGCTCCCGATGGCGCCTCCGTCGCGCTCCAGCATTCGTTCGAGCAGCTCTTCCATGAATGCGCGGACGGAGGCTTCGTCCACGACCTCGGGAGGGACGGGCGCAGGATCCGAGAGCGCCGCCTCGATACGCGCGGCGAGGCCCGCGACGTTCTCCTCCGCGAGGATCGTGAAATGGTCGCCGGGCACCTGCACGGAGTGGAGACCCTGGAGGGCCTGGTCGAGATCGCCGGCGGGGCGCGGCGGCGATTGCTCGGCGATGAAGAGCGTCGCCGGGACGGCGAGCTGCCGGAGCGCATGGCGTTGCCACAGATCGAGGTGGTGCTCGGCGACGGCGACGTCGCCGTCCAGCGGCCGCGGAGGCGTGATGCCGGTCCGGCGGAGGTGCTCGCGGCCGACGTTGGGCGAGGCGAACACATCGAGCAGGACGAGCCGCACCTCCTCTCCGCTCTGCGCGAAGCGCCTCGCCATTTCAATGGCGATCACACCGCCGAACGACCAGCCGCCGAGCAGGTAGGGGCCTCTCGGCGCGGCCTTGCGGAGCTCTTCCACATAGGCCGCGGCCAGCTCCCCGAGGCTGCCGGGGCGGGCGGCGGGATCGTGGAGCATCGGCGACGAAATGCCATACACGGGCCTGTCCGGGGACAGCTCCCTCGCGAGCGCGTCATAACAAGCGACGCCGCCGCCGATGGGATGGACCAGGAAGAGCGGAGGCTTGTCCCCGCCGGGCGCGAGCGGGATCAGGCCGTTGGCCGAAGCCGTCGGCGGGTTTGGCATGGCGCGGAGGGCGACGGGGGCCGCAGGCGCGGCCGCGGCGTACGTATCGTCCCGGGACGACAGAAACCGCGCCATCCCGTGGACCGTTGGATCCTCGTTGAATTGCGAGACCTTCATTTCGTGGCCCGTCCTCGTTCGAATCTCCGCGAGCATCTGGATGGCGAGCAGCGAATCACCGCCGAGGTCGAAGAAGCTCGCTCGGGGGGGGACGCGGGAGAGGCCGAGCAAGCGCCGGAAGATGCCTTGCACGAGGATTTCGGCGTCGTCTCCGTCGGCCTCGGGGGCGTGCCTCGCCGCGTCGCCCTCGACCTTCGCAGGCGTATATCGTGCCGCGCTGTTCGAGGCCGCGGGCATGACGGCGGAGAGGTGCGCCGGGGGCGTGGGGGCGCTCGCTCGCTCGGCGATCAAAATGCCGTGGTCGGCCGTATCGTGTGCCCCGGTGTCCCCGGGCGCGCTGACGACGCGGGTGAATCCTGCCTGCTTCAGCGCGTGCTCCCAAAGCCCGAGGCCCATGGCGAGTGAGCCGCGCGCGGACGCGACGGTCCAATACCCCGGCGCGAGGCCCCAGATGAGCTCCCACCACGGATCCATGCGCGTGAACTCGACGAGCAGGAGCGTCCCGCCCGGCGCGGTGAGGTGGTGCAGGTTCTCGAGCACGGGCGCGAGATCGGGCACGACGTGCACCGCGTCGAGCCCGAGGACGAGGTCGTATTCACCGGACAACCCCTGCTCCTCGGGCGTCCGGCTCATGTCGAACGGGAATGCCGAGAGCCAGGAGATGCCGCGCCGCCGGGCCTCCTCCTCGGCGCGGTGCAGGAAGGAGCGGCCGATGTCGGTGAAATGGTACTCGACGTCGGCGCCCTGGAGGCGCGCGACGAGCGGCCAGGTCAGGGTGCCATGCCCTGCGCCGACTTCGAGGATTCGAATCTTGCGATTGCCGCGGCGCTGGACGAGCTCCTGCACGAGCTGGCAGCAAAGCTCGATGGATACGTCGCGGCTGCCGGGCGGGCAATCGCGCATGCAGGCGCGGAAGAGCGAATCCGTCCCGTCGGGGTAGAGGACGCCGACCGGCTCCGTGCCTCCCGTCAGGGCCTCGTCGTAGTTTTGAACGCAATGCTCGACGAGGCGGACGAGACCGCCGAACCGGGAGAACTCGGATTGCAAACGTGCCACGTGCGCGGCCGAGCGTCCTGCCTGCGTGACGTCGAAACGAACCTCCCCGGCCGGGGTGCGCGACGCGAGCCCGCCGCGCTCCACGGTGCGCACGCAGAGATCGAGCATCGGCGCGAATTTCGGGAGGATGCCGGCGCGCTCCCGCAGGGCTTCGAGCGAGAAGACATGGCCGAGATCGGCGCCGAGGCGCCGGGCGAAGAAATCGAGGACCAGGCTCGCGCAGAGCGCCTCCAGCGCAGGGCGCAATCCCGGCTCGTCGTCGATGCCACGCGTGCCGAGCTCCCGCGCGATGCCGAGGGCCCGCTCCTCCAGCGTCGCGGGGCGCTCGGCCGGCGCGGCGCCGAGCGTGAAGCGCCGGCCCTCGAAGGGATAGGTGGGCAGCGGGACGCGACGCCGCTTTTCCGGGGCGTGGAACGCCTGCCAATCGATATCGACGCCGATCTCCCATGCCCGACCGAGCGCGCGGAGCACCTCGGCGTGGGCGGGCACGTCGCGCCGGCGATATCCGGGCAGCGTGCCCAGGACCTCGATGTCACGCCCTGCGACGTGCGGATGCGCCTTGAGGAACGAGCCCATCGTGCCCCCGGGCCCCACTTCGAGGAACACCGCAGAGGGCATATCGAGCAAGGTGCCGAGCCCCTCGGTCAAATGCACGGCGTTGCAGAGGTGATCCGCCCAGAAATCGGGGCTCGTGGCCTGCTCGGGCGTGAGAAACGTTCCGGTCAGGTTGGAGACGATCGGAATCGCAGGCGGCTTGAGGAAGGCGGCCGCCACGGCGTCCCGGAAGGTTTGTCGGATGGCCGCCATCGCCGGCGAATGGGACGCACGCGAGACGCGGACGCCCGTCGTCTCGAATCCGGCCGCTTCGAGCCGCGCGCGCGTGGCGTCGATGGAGGCGGTGGGGCCCGAGAGCACGACGGCGTTTGGCGCGTACGTCCCGATGGCGAGATCCGCGGGGAGGTAGGGCTCGATGGCGGCGGCGTCGCCGAAGACCGTCAGCATGCCGCCCGGGGGCGTCTCGTCCATGAGGCGCCCGCGCTCCGCGACGAGCAAGAGCGCATCGCGGAGCGAAAAGACGCCCGCGAGGCAAGCGGCCACGTATTCGCCGACGCTGTGCCCCAGCATGGCCGCGGGTCGAACGCCCCAGGCCTGGAGGAGCGCGGCGAGGGCATATTGCACCACGAAAAGGAGGGGCTGGGCAGCGCGCATCTCGTCGAGCTTGCGCTCGTGCTCGGGCAAACGTTCGAGGAGGAGCGGCCTCAGATCGAGGCCCGCGTCTCTGTACAGGTGCTCGGCGCAGGTGTCGATCGTGGCGCGGAAGACGGGCTCCGCGTCGTAGAGCGCGCGGGCCATGCCGAGGTATTGCGCGCCGTGGCCCGGGAAGAGGAAGACCACGGGGCGCGCGCCGCGGGACGCCGCGATCGGGGCGCGCGCTTGCCGCTCCGAGAGTTGTTGCGCGGCGGCCTCCTTGTCATGGCAAACGATCGTCGCGCGAAACCGTCGCGGCGTTCGTCCGACGGCGAGGGAAAAGCCGACGTCGGCGAGGTCGAGGTCCGGATGGCGCGCGAGGTGCTCGCCGAGCCTGCGCTGGGCCTCCGCGAGCGCGGTCTCCGTGTTCGCGGAGAGGCAAAGGAGCGCCGTCGGGCGGCGGCTCGGGGTGATTTCGACGGGTGGCGGCTCTTCCAGGACCACGTGCACGTTCGTCCCGCCAAGCCCGAGGGCATTGACGGCCGCGCGGCGCGGGCCCTTCGTCCGCGGAAACGGTCGGGGCGCGTCGGGCAGGAAAAACGGGCTGCGCGCGAGGTCGAGCAGCGGGTTCGGGGCCCGGAGGTTCGGCAGCGGCGGGATGACCCCGTGTTCGAGCGCGAGCGCCGCCTTGACGAGGCTCGCCCCGCCCGCGGCGGCGTCGAGGTGCCCCAGGTTCGCCTTGAGCGAGCCGAGCGCGCAAACCCCTCGATGATCCGTGGAATGCCGGTAGACCCGCACGAGCGCGTGGACCTCCGTGGGATCCCCGAGGCGCGTGCCCGTGCCGTGGGCTTCGACGAACCCGATCGTTCGTGGATCAATGCCGGCCGTGCTTAGGGCCTGCTCGACGACCCGCGCGACGCCGTCCTCGCTTGGCGCGGTGAAGCCGAGTTTCTCCGCGCCGTCGTTGTTCATGGCCGAGGCGAGGAGGACGGCGTGAATCGTGTCGCCATCGGCGAGCGCGTCGGCGAGGCGCTTGAGGACGACGATCACGGCGCCGCTCGAAGGCACCATGCCGCTCGCGCCCTCGTCGAAGGGGCGGCAATGGCCGTCGCTGGCGAAGACGCCGCCCTCGGCCCAGAGATATCCGCGATCGCCGTCCCGGAGCGAGGCCAGGGAGACGCCGCCGGCGAGGGCCACGTCGCATTCGCCGGCGAGCAAGCTCTGGCGCGCGAGGTGGACGGCCGAGAGCGACGTCGAGCACGCCGTCTGCACGGTGATCGCCGGGCCGCGGAGGCCGAGCTTGAAGGCGACCCGCGTGGCCAGGAAATCGTGCATGTTGAGCGTCTGCGCGCGGAACGCATTCGCCGAGCGGCCCTCCTCGCGGATCACGTCGGCGACCGGGCCGAGCCAGTGCAATGGCGCGCCCATGCCCCCGAAGACCCCGATCCGGCCCGAAAAACGTGTCGGATCGCAGGAGGCATGTTCGAGCGCCTCGTGGGCGCATTCGAGGAAGATCCGTTGTTGCGGGTCCAGGAACGCCGCGTCCGCGTCGCTGTACCCGAAGAACGCGGCGTCGAAGCGATCCGCATCTTCGAGCACACCCTCGACCGGGACGAACTCCGCTTTGCGAACGCGCTTCGGATCCGCGCCGGCCTCGATCAAGGACGCGGGATCGAACCTGCGGACGGTCTCGCGCCCGGAGTGAACGACGTCCCAGAGCTCGTCCGCATCACGGACCCCCGGGGCGCGGATCGCCATGCCGACGATCGCAAGGGCCCGCGCGCGCGCCGGCTCCTCGGCGGCGGCCTCGCGTGGCGTGGCGGGGTCGTGACGGGAGGCCACGCGCAAGGTGGCGATGTGCCCGGCGAGGAGGCGGATCGTCGGCATACGCATCAACGTCACGACGTCGATATCGACCCCGAGCTCGGCCGCGAGGGCGCTCTGCACACGCGCGAGGGAGAGGGAATGGCCGCCGGCCTCGAAAAAAGGCACGTCGATGTCGATTTCGGCGACGCCCAGGACCGCACGCCAGATGGCCGCGATGCGGGCCGTCAGGTCCGCAGGGGACGTGGTCGTCGCGGCCGCCGGCGCCGCAGGCTGCGCAGCCGGCGCGGGAGGCGGCGGCGCCGGGAGCCGCCCGCGATCGATCTTGCCATTGAGGTTCGTGGGCATCGATTCGAGGACGACGAAGCTCGCCGGCACCATGTACTCCGGCAGGCGCTCGCGGAGGTATTTGCCGAGCTCGCGCCCGATGTCCTCGTGCGCGCCTCCGCGCGGATGCACGTAGGCGACGAGGCGGGCCTCGCCCTGCATCTTCCGCAGCTCGACCGCGGCCAGGTTCACGGCCGGGTGATTGCCGAGCGCGGCTTCGATCTCGCCGAGCTCGATGCGGTAGCCGCGCAGCTTGATCTGCCGGTCGACCCGCCCGAGGTAGTCGAGGTGTCCGTCGGGGCGCCATTTCACCCGATCCCCCGTGCGATAGAGCCGCGCGCCCGCCGTCCCATCCCTTGCCACGAACGCGGCCGCGGTGAGGTCGGGGCGATTCAAATAGCCTCGCGCCACCCCGGTTCCGCCGATGCAAAGCTCGCCGGGGACGCCCACGGGGACGGGGCGCCCGCGCTCGTCGAGGACATGGACCGCGACGTGCGGGAAGGGGCGCCCGATGGCAGGTTTTCCTGTGCCGGCGAGGTAGTGCGCGGCGACGGCGGCGACCGTGGCTTCGGTCGGGCCGTAGACGTTGAACAAGCGCCGCCCGGGCGCCCAGCGCGCCGCGATCTCCTCGGGCAATACCTCGCCCGCCGTGATGAGCGTCTGCAGCGCGGGAAGCTCCTCGTGCGGCAGGACGGCGAGCACGGACGGGGTCGTCTCGAAGGCGTGGATGTCCTTTTCCCGGAGGAACCGCGCGAGCGCCGGGCCCGGCAGGGTGCTCTCCTTGTCCGCGAGCACCAGCGTCGCGCCGGCGGACCAGGTGAGCGTGTAATCGCCGACCGATCCATCAAACGTGAGCGGGAAGAGCTGCAGGACACGCGTGCCCACGCCGAGGCCGAAATACGCCGCCTCCGACCGGGCGAGGTCGCCGAGGCCGCGGCGCTCGACGAGCACGCCTTTCGGCCGGCCCGTGGAGCCGGACGTATAGATGACGTACGCGAGGTGGTTCGGCCCTGCCATCGGCGGGGGCGCCTCCCGAGGGAAAGCGGCGATTTCGGGGGCGTCGGCGTCGAGCCGCAGGAGGGAGACGCCGGCCGGGAGCACGCCTGCGCGGCTCGTATTCGTGAGCACGAGGCGCGCCTGGGCGTCCTCCAGGAAGAACGAGAGGCGTTCGCGCGGGGAATCCGGGTCGAGGGGGACATACGCGCCGCCCGCCTTGAAGACGCCGAGGAGGGCGATGTAGGCATCGATCGAGCGATCGAAGCAAAGCCCGACGAGCGTCTCCGGGCCGACGCCGCGCGCGCGCAGCGCATGCGCGAGCTGGTTCGCGCGCGCGTCGACCTCGGCATAGGTGAGCTGCGTGTCGCCGTGCTCCAGGGCGATCGCCGAGGGCGTGCGCGCCGCGTGGGCCGCGAAGATTTGCTCCAGGCTTTCGCGCGCGTCGTTCTCGGCGGGCAACACGGCCGGCCCCTGCCACGTGATCAACTGCCGCCGCTCGGCCTCGGTCGAGAGCGGGAGATCCCCGAGCCGCTGCGCCGGATCCCGGGCAATGCCTTCGAGCAGCGTCCGGTAATGGCTCGCCATGCGCTCGATGGTGGCGGCGGAAAAGAGGTCGGTCTGGTATTCGATGTGGCCGACGAGGCCCTGCGGGCGTTGATGAAGCTCCAGATAAAGATCGAGCTTCGCGGTGCCGATGTCGATCCGGCCCGAGCTCCAGGACGGCGCCTCGGTCACCGGCGGGAGCGGCGGCATGAGCAGGAAGCCGGTATCGTACAGGGGGTTTCTGTCCAGCGGGCGCGGGCCGTCGAGCAAAGCGAGGAGCCGGTCTGCGGGGACGTCCTGGTGCTCGCGCGCCCCGCGGAGCGACTCGCCCACGCGCGGCAAGAGCTGCTCGAACGGGAGGGCGCCGTCGAGCTGGGTGCGCAGGACGAGGTTGTTGTTGAAATACCCGAGGAGGGATTCGAATTCGGGGCGCGGGCGCCCCGCCGCGGCCGAGCCGACCACGATGTCGTCCTTGCGCGTGTACCGGAAAAGGAGCGTCTTCCACGCGGCGAGCAGCGTCGTGAACAGGGTGACGCCGGCGCGATGGCCGATCTCGCGGAGCTTCGCCGCGAGCTCCGCCGAGAGCTCCACCTTCATGCGCGCGCCGTTTCCCGTGGGCCGGGCCGGGCGCGGGTGATCGAGGGGGAAATCCAGCTCCGTCACGCCCGCGAGCTGCTTGCGCCAATACGCGAGCTTCGGGGCGAGCTCGTCCTCCGTGAGCCAGCGCCGTTGCCAGGCGGCAAAGTCCGCGAGATGGAAGGCGGGCTCCCGCAAAGGCGAGGGCTCTTTGCGGGAGAAGGCCGCGTAAAGCGCGCGGAGCTCCGGCAGGAAGACCCCAAAAAAGGAGACGCCGTCGGCGATGATGTGATGCGCGGTCACGCAGAGCCGCGTGTCGTCGTCGGCGAGGTGCAAAAGGAGGGCGCGCACGAGCGGGCCTTCGCCGAGGTCGAAGGGCCTCCGCGCGTCGATGCGGGCGAGGCGCAGCGCCTCGGCCTCGCGCTCCTCGGGCGGCAGCATCGTCAAATCGAGCACGGGCAGGGCGAAAGGCCGCGGCGGCCGGATGTGCTGCATCGGCTCGCCGCCTTCCTCCACGAAGACGGTGCGCCACGCCTCGTGCCGGCGGGTGATCTCGGTCAAGGCGCGGGCGAGCACCGCGGCGTCCACGGGCTCGCGCATCTGCACGAGGATCGGCTCGTTGTAGACGGGCGTCTCCGGGAACATCTGCCCGACGAGCCACAAGCGCTGCTGCGCGAACGTCGCAGGCAAGAGGCCGCCGCGCGGGACCTTCGTGACCGCGGGGCCCGGGAGATCGGTCGTTTCGCGGGCGCGCTTTTCCTTCGAATCGGCCCGCGCCGGCGCCTGGAGGGGACGGGCCGAGGCGCGAGGCTCGCGCGTGCTCGGCAGGGCCCCGCCCGCCATTTCATGGGAAACGGCGCCGACACCCCCTGCAAAGCCGTCGCACGAGATCGCCTCGGTGCGCGAGCCGGGGTTCCGATCGCTGGATGGAATGGGCATACCACTCCCCAGAACGGGGTCGAAGGTCTTGCTGTTCATCGGCCCTCCCGCCCCCCATCGCGAACAAAAATCTATCGTCGATCCTGTTTGTCCAGCAAATACGTAAATTCCGCAAGACGGACGGCACGATTTCCACGCCGATTTCGTCAGCTATCGATGTCCAGAAGCGCCCAACGTGACCTTACGAAAGCACGCGACTGCACATTGGGGGGCATCGATGTAAAGGAAGTCACAGGCTCGTCGACGGAGCGACACAATGCCTGGAGCGACAGCACAATGAAGGGGGTCCGTTATGGCTGTGAAATTGTGCGTTCGAAAGATCCGCATTGGCCCAGAGCATTGACCCGCTCGCCTGGCTGCTACCCCGTCCGTCGGCGCGGGAGCGCATGGGGCCCCTGCCGATAGAGGGCGCTCGGCTCCACGTGAGACGGGAGGCATGGACCCAAGGGAACGCCCGCGAACGAAGGGACGGCTCGCCCGCTGGTTTTCCACGCGTTTCGGGCGGTCACGCTCGACCCACGTGGAGCCTGTGCCCCCAAGCGAGGGACCCGGAGAAGCGCACGACGCCGCGCTGGCCGACCTCCTGCGCAGCGCGCAGCCGGAGATCCTCGAAGCGTGGGAGCGCGCCGCCCGGCAGATACCGGCCGGGCGGGATCTCCCGCGCCCGCACCTCCTCGATCACATCCCCACCATGCTGGAAGAGATCGCCGACATGGCCGACGCGCGTCGGGCCGGTCGGACCCCCAAGCCCCCGTCCGAGTCGGCCGAGGCCCACGCGGACGAGCGGCTGGAGGAGGGATTCGATCTCGCCTCCGTCGTCGCCGAATACGCGCTCTTGAGGTCCACGATCACGCGGTCGCTCTGGCAAAAGCAAAACCTGCCCGGCGACCCCGAGGCGTTCCTGACCCTCCACCAGGCCATCGACGCGGCCATCGTCGCGGCCGTCGAGCGCTACACGCGCGCCCGCGACCGGGGCGCGGGGGAGAGCCGCGCCGAGCTCGAACGTGTCCTCGCCCAGGTCGACATCGAGCGGCTGCGCTTCCGGGATCTCGTGAACAACCTGGACCACGTCGTCGTATGGGAGGCCGACGCGCAGTCGCTCCGGTTTTCGTTCGTGAGTGAGCGGGCCACGCCCGTGACCGGTATGACGCCGGCCGAATGGATGAGCGTGCCCGATTTCTGGGCCGCCCACGTCCCCCCCGCGGAGCTCGCCTCGCTCCTCGCGCTTTTCCGTCGCTGCCGCGAAGCACGGACCGACGAGCGCATGGACCACCGTTTCCTGCGGTCGGACGGTCGTGTCCTCTGGGTCCACACCGGCGTACATGGGACCGAGCGCGCGGGCGCGCCGATGTTCCAGGCGGTGACCATCGACATCACCGAGCTCCGGGAGTCCATCCAGGCGCGCGAACAGATCCTCGAAATCGTGTCTCACGACCTGCGCAATCCGCTCAGCGTGATCACGATGAACCTGGAGCTCTTGGCCCGGAGGGCGCCGCCGGGCGAGGCCGGGGCCGACCTCCGGCAACGCACGGAGACGGCGTTGCGCCACGCGCGGCACATGGCGCGGATCATCGGGGACCTCGTGGACCTCGCGGCCGTGACGGCGAATCGCCTCACGGTGGCACGCAAAGCCGAGGATCCACGCAGGATCGTGCAGGAAGCCGCGGCGAGCTTCGAGGGCAGGGCGAGGGAGAGGGGGCTCGGCTTGGGGTGCGAGGTCGTCGGGGAGCCGCCCCGGGTGCTTTGTGATCACGACCGGGTGATCCAGATCCTCGGCAACCTCCTCGGCAATGCGATCAGCGCGACGGACCCAGGCGGATCCGTGGTCGTGCGCCTGGAGGCGCGCGAGGACGAGGTGGTCTTTTCGGTCGCGGATACGGGCCGCGGGATCCCCGCGGAGCACCTGCCGAACCTGTTCAAGCCGTACTGGCGGGGCGACGCGAGCGCCTACAAGGGCACCGGGCTCGGGCTCGCCATCTCGCAGGGCCTCGTGGCCGCGCAGGGCGGGCGGATATGGGTCGAGAGCGAGCTCGGCCGGGGGACGACGTTCTCGTTCGTCCTCCCCGTCGACCGGAGCTAGAGGGGGACGCGAGGCGCCCCCTCGGGACAAAACAGCGGGGTCGGTTACAGCGCGGAGGTCACGCTGCAATAATCAACGACGGTCCTGGTGCCGTCCTTGTTCTGGAACGCATACGCAAGCCCGTCGCCGATCACGGCCGTGATCGTGACCGGGGTGAAGCGGCCGCTGCCGTCGTCTGGCACCACGAGCACCTTGTCGCCGACCTTGTACGTGCGCCCAACGTCGATCGCCTTCACGTCGGAGGCCGCGACGCGCAGCGCCGATTGAAGCCAGGCATGTCGCTCGTCGATGCGCACGAGCACGCCGGGCGCGTAGAGCTTCTCGTCCGGGGTCCGTTTGAAAGCGACGGGCGCGCCGAAACCGAGCTTGCCGTCGAGCGGCAAAACCTGGTCGAGGTCGAACGTGTATTCTTCGGGTTCGTTCTGGACGCCGAGGATCGCGACCTTGACCACGTCCGGCGATGTCGACGTCACGCGGCCGCATAACGTGGTCCTGTCGTCGGGATCGAGGTCGGGCACGAGCACGGGCGCGCCTTTCGCGAGGGATCGGGCGGGCAACGCCGGACGGGTGAACGCGCCGGGGATCGAAAATTCGGGCGCGTCGGCCGGGCCTTTGAGCAGGTTCTTCGAGCCCTCGCTACGCACGAACCGGTAAATGCTGATCGTCCACGACTCCCCGGGCCCGATCGACCAGGCGTATCGGGTCGGGATCGGCATCACGATCCCCGGATCGTCGCCTGCGGAGACGCGCACCTGGCGCGCGCCGTCGCCGGCCTTCGCCGTGTCCGTCGGCGCGCCGCCTTCGGGCGATTTCACGGGGGCGGCCGGGGCCGTGGTGCACGCGACGGCAAAAGGCAGGGCGCACAAGAAGAGCGTCTTGGCGAGAGAATGCCGCATGCGGCGGCATGATACGCAGAACCGCGTTTCAGGGAGCAGAATTCTTCCACGTCACGGGGGAGGGAATCGCCCAGGAGCTAGCACTTCGTGAGGAGCACCTCCGCGGTGCACGTGTGCTCGTCGAGGGCCGCTTCGAGGAGGCGGGGGAGGCCCTCGCGCAGGCCCTCGCGTGCTGCCCGCTCGACGTCGGCCGAGCGGCGCGAGAGGCGCAAGGCGCCGAGCATGCCGGCGCTGCCCTTGAGGTTGTGCGCGAGGCGCTCGAGCGTACGGAGATCCCCCGCCACGAACGCGGCGCCCATGTCCTCCAGGTTGCGCCGCGAATCCCGGACGAAATCGCCCACCAGCGTCGCGAGCGGGTTCTCCTCGTCGAGGGCCGCGACGAGCCGGATCCGTTCGAACGCCTCCTCGTCGAGGACGGGCTCGTCCGGCAGGCGCAGGGCCGGCAATCGCGTGGTCGAGAGTGGCCTCGGCCGGCCGAGGGCCGAGCGGGTCAGCGCGGCGACGAGCTCCTCGATACGAATGGGCTTGGCGACGAAATCGTCCATGCCCGCCGCGAGGCACTCCTTCTTGTCCTCCTGCATCGCGTTCGCCGTCATCGCGATCACGCGCGGTTTGCCCTGGAGCGGGCCCTCTGCGCGGAGGCGGCGGGTCGCTTCGAGGCCGTCCATTTCAGGCATCTGGACGTCCATGAGGACGACGTCGTATTCCTTGCGCCTGACGGCCTCGAGGACCTCGAGGCCGTTCGCCGCGATGTCCACGCGATACCCGAGCCGCTGGAGCAAGAGGCTCGCGACCTTCTGGTTCACGACGTTGTCCTCGGCGAGGAGGATCCGCAGCGGATGCCGCTCGCCGAGCGTCGGATCGATCCCGAGGGCCCGCGGGGCGCGCGAGGGCCGCACGACCGATTGCGAGAGCACGCGCATGATCGCGTCGAAGAGGCTCGATTGCTTGACGGGCTTCGAAAGGCACGTGGCCCCGAGCTCCGCCGCCTCCCGATGCGTGGCGAGGTCGCTCGACGTGAGCAGGAGGAAAGGCAGCTCCGCGAGCCGAGGATCCCGGCGAATCGCGGCGCCGAGCTCGAAGCCGTTCATCCCCGGCATGGACACGTCGAGGAGGGCGAGGGCGAACGGGAAGGGGTCGTCGGGCTTTCGCCCCGCGGCGCGGCGCCGGAGCAGGTCGAGGGCCTCGGCGCCGGACGCGGCGACCTTCGGCGTCAAGCCAAACGCCCGCGTCTGCTCGGCGAGGATGCGCCGGTTCGTGGCGCTGTCGTCGACGATGAGGATGTGCCGGCCCGCGAGGTCCGGGCCCGCGAGGGCGAGGGCGTCCGCGAGGTCCCGCCCGACGTCGGGCGCGGGGCTCGTCGTGATCGTGAAATGGAACGTCGTGCCGACGCCCTCCTCGCTCTCGACCTGGATCCGCCCGTGCATGAGCTCGACGATCCGCTTGCAGATCGCGAGGCCGAGCCCGGTCCCGCCGTACTTGCGCGAGATCGAAGCGTCGACCTGGGAGAACGATTGAAAGAGCCGCCCGAGGCGGTCCTTGGGGATGCCGATGCCGGTGTCGCGCACGGCGACATGGAGCACGAGCTTGCCGGGGGGCGCGGGCGCGTCTGCGGGGGCGACCTCGATGAGGACCTCCCCGGCGGACGTGAACTTCACCGCGTTGCCGAGCAGGTTCACGAGGACCTGCCGGAGCCGCGTCACGTCGCCGAAGATGCCGGGCGGCGTGCGCGGGTCGATGAAGGCGCCGAGCTCGAGGCCCTTCTTGCGGGCCGCGATCGTCACGAGGTCGAGGGCCTCCTCCACGCAGGGCCGCAGCGCGAAGGGCTGCTCTTCGAGGTCCATCAGGCCCGCCTCGATCTTCGAGAAATCGAGGATGTCGTTGATGATGGTGAGCAGCGCCTCGCCGCTCTGGCGGATCGTCTCGACGACGTCGCGCTGGTCCTCGTCGAGCGGGGTGTCGAGCAGGAGCCCCGTCATCCCGAGGACGGCGTTCATGGGCGTCCGGATCTCGTGGCTCATCGTCGCGAGGAACCGCGACTTCGCCGCGTTGGCGAGGTCCGCCTCCCTTCGCGCGGCTTCGAGCGCGGCGTTCTTCATTTCGAGCTCCTCGCTGGCGAGGTGCTGCGCGGTGACGTCGATGAAGAGCCAGAGCCGGCCGCGGTGCTCGCGTTCGCCCGTCGCCGTGCTGGAGATGCTGAGCACGCGGCGCGGCGGCCCCGCGAAGACCCACCGCGCGTCGCGCAGCTCGCCGTCCCGCTGGTTCATCACGGCGAGCGCGCTTTGCCGGAGGCCCGCGCGGTCCTCGGCGCGGCTCCAGAGGCCGGCCATCGATCGCGCCACGCGGGCCGGCTCATGCGAGCCCTTGGGCAGGCCGAGGAGCGCCGCCGCGGCCCCGTTCACCCACGCCTCGGACCCGCGATCGTCCACGAAGATGAGGCCATGCGGCAGGGTCTGGAAGACGGTGTCGAAGCGGGTCGACACCGCGGAGGCGAGCTCCGCCTTCTGCAGGTACAGCGCGAGCAGGTGCAGGAGGGGCAGGAACGTGACGAGGGCGCGCTGCTCCTCGGCCGAGAAGGGCGTGTCCTCGCGACGAACGAGCGCGAGGCCGCCCACCTCGTCGCTGGAGGACCAGGGCAGGATCGCGAGGCGGCCCCGGAGGCTCCGCGGCAGCCCCATCTCGGAGGTCACGACGGCGTCGAAGACCGGCCGCGCCGTTTCGAGCGCGCCGGCGAAGATCGCGGCGTGTGTCATGCCGTCGGGGAGCAGGCCCGCCGGGGCGCTCGCGAGCGCGAGGGCCGTCACGGGGTCGATCCGGCGGAGCACGAGGACCGCGTCGGCGTGGAAGCGCTCGTGGAGCACGGCGAGGACGCGGGGGAGAGCCGCGTCTGGATCCCCGGCGCCGAGCGCGGCGAGCAGGGCTTCGGGCGTGCTCGTACCCATCAGGCGGAGACGGCGAACGAGAGGATCGCGCGTGTTACCTGGCCGGGAGCGCTCCAGTGCGGCAGGTGGCCGGTGGCGTCGAGCACCTGGAGCTCCGCGCGGGGGATGTGGTCCGCGAGATACGTGCCGACCGACATGGGCACGGCGATGTCCGCCTGCGATTGGAGCACGAGCGTCGGGCGCGTGAGCTTGGGCAGGTCTCCGCGGTGGTCGGACTCGAAGGTGATGCGGGCGACGGTGAGCGCGATGTCCGGCCGCAGCGCCCCCAGGGTGGCGGCGAAGTCCCGGGCGAGATCGGGTTGGTCGGGGTTACCCGTCACGAGGGGGGCGAACCCGCTGGCCCAGGCGTGGAAGTTCGTCTGCATCGCGCGGTAGAGCCCGTCGAGTTTGGCGCGCGTGAAGCCACCTTCGTACCCCTCGTCGTCGAGGTAGCGGGGCGAGGCGCCGAGCAGGACGAGCTTGCGGAAGCGGCTCGGCTCCTCCACGGCGGCGAGCAGGCCGATCATCCCGCTCATGGAGTGGCCGACGTAGACCACGTCCTCCAGGGCGAGCTCCTCCAGCAGGATGAGCAGGTCCATCGCGTAGCTGCGCAGGCTCTGGTAGCGGCGCGGGCTGTAGGCGGTGAGATCCGAGCGCCCCGCGCCCATGTGATCGAAGAGCAGGACGCGGTGCTGTTCGGCGAGCGTGGGCGCTTGATGGCGCCACGCCGTTTGATCCGTCCCGAAGCCGTGGGCGAGGACGATCGTGGTTTCACCTGCGCCGAGAAAGCGCGCGTGGTGCTGCCGGGAGAAAGGGGTCGGTTCCATGCAGGGCTCCCACCGTCGAGGGTACGAGCCCTCTCGGCGGAAGGGAATGGCCCCGTGCTACGTCAAAAAACCAGCGCGATCGCGAGGGCCTCTTCGATGTTGTGGATCGGCTGCTTGTTCACGAAGACCGGCGCGTACGTGGCGCTGACCTTCGCGACGAGCGGCGGCGCGATCCACCATTCGAGCTTGGCCGTGGCCTCGGGTGCGAGGGGAAAGCCGAGCGCCTCCTCGGTGCCCGCGTCGGGGGTCGTCTCGAAGTTCGCGTCGACGAGCTTCTGGCTCGCGGAGAAGCGGCCGATGCGCACGGCGGCGCCGAACACGAGGGCGATGGGCCAGTCGAGCTCGCGCAGGCGGAAATTGATGCCTGGCGCGACCGAGAGCTGCGCGAAGTCGGGCGCGCCCGCGTTCGGGTCGATGGCGGTCTGGAAGCGGGCGACGACCGGGATCGAGAAATGCGGGCCGAGGTGCAGCTCGAGCGCGGCGCGGGGGTAGATGCCCGGGACGAAGCCGCCTTGGCCGACCACCTGGTAGACGCCGGCGCCGGCCTCGATGTGGAAGCCGATCCCGGCCAGGCCGTACTTGGGCTTGAGCCGCCGCGGATCATCATCGTCGGCGCGGGCCGCGCTCGAAAGGAGCAGCGTGGCGGCGCACAGGAGCGAGAGGAGGCCGGCTTTTCCCAGGCAAACGCCGCGTCGCATGTTGATTTTGTAACGAGTGCAGCCTCTCCACGTCAAGGCGCGAACGCCGGAAGCACGTGTTTTACGGAAGGACGCCCCCGGCGTGACACACGGGTCCTGGTGCAGGGCCTCGCTCCGCCTTGCCCCGATCCTCAAGCCGACGGCGCGCCGCCGGTGCACATGGCCATGAACTTGTCCCGGAGCTCGTGGAGCTCTTTGCGCTGGCGGTTGAGCTCCACGCTGGTTTCCCCCGGGGGCCGCAAGGGTTCGTTGCACGCTTGGAGCTTTTGCTCGATCTCGGCGATCCACGGCTCGACCACGGCGAGCCCCGCCTCGGGTTCGTTGCTCCTCAGGCAGGCCTGCACATACATCTCTGGATACATCCAGCTCTTGTCTTGGCCTACGCGGACGAACTCGTCCCAGGCGTCTCGGCAGGCCTGGAAGGGCGCGTGGAGACTGCAAGCTGCCATGAGGATCGCCGCGGCGGTCTTTGCCCCTATATCGAGCACACACGCCTCGAACGCCTCGCCTTCGCCCGCGCGCGCCACGAATTCCGCCTCGACCCGTCGGTAGTCGGCCTCGACGTCGGCGAAGCTCCGATCGAGCGATTTTCCGTAGGTCTTGAAGACGGCATGGTGCGCCTTCCAGAACGCGTCGTAGAGCGCGTCGGCCTGCTCTTCCTCCGGCGTGATCGGGGGGGCTGCCTCGTCCTCGCGGCGGGTCTCCAGCCATGGGATGACCTCGCCCCGCCTTTGGGCCTCGAGCGCGTCTCGGCGAATTCCCAAGCGCTCGAGCGCGTCTTCGTAAAAGCGCGCGGGGTACTCCTCCGCCGTCTTCTTCGCGTCCTCGAGCAGCCGCTCGAGCTTCGCGACCAGTGGCTCGAGCACCACGAGCCCTTCGTCGGGCCGCTCGTCGTATGCGCAGCAATCCGCGTAAATGCGGGACATCGAGCACTCGATGTCGATGTGCGAGAAGCCGAGGCGAACCAGATCGTTCCACGCCTCGCGGCAGACCTCGAAGGGCGGATGCTTCTCATGGGCTAGCGCGAGAATCGTCTCGGCGACGCGTCGCTTCGTCTCGATCACGTGGAATTCGTGGTCGGGTGCGCGCGCCACGAACTCCGCCTCGAGCTGATGAAAATCTTCGACAGCCTCGATGAAGCTCCGCTTTGGATCCAAGGATTTTACCAAGAGGGCATCGTGTGCTCGAGCCAAATCCCAGCCGAGCTGCTTGGTTCGTCCTTCCTCAATGGTCATGACCGGTCGCCCCGCTTGCAATGCTATCACCGCTACTCATACGCACACGATTCCCATCGCTCGTCCAGCCTGACTTTCTCCGGCCAATTGCCGTTCGAACACTTTTTCCAGCATGCGTGGCATAACGAGCCACCATGATGTTCCCCCGGTCCGTTCTTTGGATGCCTCTCCAGGCAAATTCCGAGGTGATCTGAACAGCTCCGCTTCCTCCTCTTCGCAAACGCCTCCGCCGCCCCCACCGCGACCGTCGCCGTGACCGTCACGCCGACGGCGATGGCGAAGGCTTCGATGATGACCTCGGTGAAGACGACCGTGACGACCACGACGACGGTCACGACCTCCCCGATCGGCCCCCGCTCCGGCATCCCCTGCCCGTTCGCCGCCGCGGACCCACGCAACAGGCCCCGCGCGAGGACCTCCTCGGGCAGCGTCATGCCTCGCAGGGCGATCCGCATGCAACCCCCGACGTCTGGATTGGGCTGGCCCGTCGTCTCCACCTCCACGACACGGCCTTCCTGGTCGACCTTTATCGAGGCGTCGAGCGAGTAGTACCCAGGCTCGATGGTGCCGCGGAGCTCGTCTACGCATGCCCTGAGGCGCTCTGCGGTGGCTTCAGGGACGTGCGGCCGGTCGTCGGGCGCCGGAGGGCGGTAGATCCTCGCCGACGAGCAGCCAAGCGGCAGGAGCGAGAGCGCCAGGCCACCGAGAAGGCCCAGGGCGAGGAGGGGCCGCCGACGCGGACGTCGCATTTTCTGGATCGGAGCAGAAACATCGAACGCCTGTCAACGCAGTGCGCGTCGCGTGCTAGCCCTGCTCGCCGCCCCCGCGCATGGCCATGAACTTGTCGCGGAGCTCGTGGAGCTCTTCGAGCTGGCGCTTGAGCTCCGCGCGGGTGTGCCCCGGGGGTTGCAAGGGTTTCTTGGGCACCTGGAGCTGGCGCTCGATCTCGGTTATCCACGGCTCGATCACGGCGAGGCCTGCCTCGGGCTCGTTGTTCGCGAGGCAGGTCTGCACGTACATCCCCCTATGCATCCAGCCCTCCCCGTCGCTGATGAAGCCGGACCGGACGAGCGCGTCCCATCCCTCGCGCCATGCAGCGAACGGCGCGCCGAGCGTCTCCGCCGCCGCCATGAAGATCGATTCGGCGGTCGCTGCCCTCATCGCGAACAAACACTCCTCGAACGCTTGGCCTTCGCCCGCTCGCGCCGTGAATTCCGCCTCGACCCGTCGGTAGTCGGCGGCCACGTCGGCAAAGCTCCGATCCTTTGATTTTGCAAAGGTGTTGTACACGGCGCGGCGCGCGCGCACGAACTCATCCCAGAGCGCGCCTTCCTGTTCTTCGTCTGGAGTTTTCGGCGTGTTCTGCTGCGCCTCGTCCTCGCGGCGGGTTTCTTGCCACGGGACGACCTCGCCCCGCTTCTGGGCCTCGAGCACGTCCCGGAGGTTCTCCAGTTGCTCGAGCTCGTTTTCGTAAAAGTGCGCGGGGTACTTCTCCCCCGTCCCCCTCGTGCCTTCGAGCAAGCGCTCGAGCTTCGCGAGCAGCGGCTCGAGCACCGCGAGTCCCTCATCGGGCCGCTCGTCATACGCGCATCCATCGGCGAAAAACCAGGACATCGAGCACTCGCGGTCGATGCCCGAGAAGCCAAGGCGAACCAGATCGTTCCAAGTCTCCCGAAAGACGTCGAAGGGGGGACGCTTGTCATGGGCTAGCATCAAGATGTGTTCAGCGATGCGACGCCTCGTCTCGAGCGCAATAAATTCGTCGTCGCCAACGCGCTCCACGAACTCGGCCTCGAGCTTGCGGAAGTCAAGGGTGGCCTCCGCGAAGCTCCGGCTCGACTTCACCGACTCGACCAGGAGCTTGCCGTTCGCCTTGGCGAATGCGAGTTCATCCTTTTCCATTTCTCCGCCGTGCTTCAGTCGTCCCATTCGTCATATCCCCGATACAAACAGGATTGGCCCGTGCCGATCTGTTCTGGCCAATGGCCATTCTTGCACATTGTTCGACACGTACCGCAAAGGCTTTCGCCCCGATGATTCCCATCTTCGTCCCCCGTTTTGTCGTCCATGCACATGTCATAATGCGTCGTACAGCTCCGACGCTTCCTCCTCTTCGCAAACGCCTCCGCCGCCCCCGCCGCGACCGTGGCCGTGACCGTGACGCCGACGGCGATCGCGAAGGCCTCGATGATGACCTCGGTGAAGACGACCGTGACGATAACAATGGTCACGACCTCCCCGATCGGCCCCCGCTCCGGCATCCCCTGCCCGTTCGCCGCCGCGGGCCTACGCAACAGGCCCCTCGCAAGGACCTCCTCGGGCAGCGTCATGCCCCGCAGGGCGATCCGCATGCAACCCCCGACGTCCGGATTGGGCTGGCCGGTCGTCTCCACCTCCACGACACGACCTTCCTGGTCGACCTTTATCGAGGCGTCGAGCGAGTAGTACCCAGGCTCGATGGTGCTTTTGAGCTCATCGACGCATGCCCTGAGGCGCTCTGCGGTGGCTTCAGGCACACGCGGCCGGTCCTCGGGCGCCGGAGGGCGGTAAATCCTGGCCGAGGAGCAGCCAAGCGGCAGGAGCGAGAGTGTCAGGCCACCGAGGAGGCCGAGGGCGAGGAGGGGGCGCCAGCGCGGATGTCTCATTTTCGATCAGGGCCCGTCGAGGACAAACGTATCCCAGACCGTGCCTTTGTCATCAATCACCTCGCCCGAGAGCGTCTTGCCCGTGGCGTCGAGGATGACGGCGTGACGGACGGTGCCCGACGCGGCGCGCATCGCGCAAATGGGGCGATCGATGTTCTCGTCGACGTTCGCGAGCGAGGCGCCGCCGCCGCCCGTCGTGATCCACGTGAGGTCGGGGAACGCGAATCGCTCGTAGCCGTGCATGTGGGCCTGGATGACGAGCCGGACCCCGTGTTGCACGAAGAGCGGCTCGAGCTCGGCGCGCGTCGCAGGGTCGTCGGATTTGTCGCCGCACGTGACGATCGGCTTGTGGAGGAAGACCACGGAGAATCGATAGCCGGGCTTCGACGCCGCGTCGGCGAGGGATTCGGCGAGCCATATCCCCTGCTCGGAGGCGATGCCCAGGGGCTGCTCCGTGTCGAGGGAGAAGAACCAGACGCCGCCCGATTCGAAGCGGTAATGGTCGCCCGCGCCGTCGAACCCGGCGCCGCCGAAGAAGCGCCGATAATAGGCCTCGTATTCCTCGGGCACCTCCAGCTCGTGATTGCCGAGGGCCGGGAAAAACGCGCCCTGCGCGAGCAAGGGGCGCATCGCGGGGAACCAGGAGGCATAGGTCTCCAGGCCGGAGTCGTAATACTGGATGTCCCCGCCGTGCAGCGTGAAATCGGGGCCCATCGGCAAGACCTGGTCGAGCACCTTCTGCGTGATGCGATTGAGGCCCGGGTTCGTGTCGCCGATGGCGAGGAAGCGCAGGTCCGCGCCGTCGGGCTTGGCGGCGCAGACGCGGCCTTTCGCGGCCGGGTCGGCGGCGAGGTGGTAGTCGACGCAGGCGCCGGGCGTGAGGCCCGAGAGGACGGCCTCGTGGGTCCAGTACGTGCCGGCCTCGTCGGGCGGCGCGCTCGGATCGAGGACCGCCTTGCGCGTCGTGGTGACCTCGTACGTCGTGACCGTGGAGGTCGCTTCGCGCGCGTCGCCCCCGCCCTCGGGCGTGAACACGACGCCCCCCGCGACGCCCTGCCGGCACGCCTCCCAGCGGACGACGGCGGAGGTGCGATCGGCGCGAAGCGACCACGGCCCCTTGCTGATACCGGGGCCGGGGCAACGTTCGTCCGTGGGCGGAGGCGGAGGGGGCTCGGCGGGCGTCGGATCGCTACAGCCGGAGGCGAGCGAGGCGGCGAGTCCGAGGGCGGCGAGGAGGCGAGGGGAAGCGGCGAGCGTCGGCATGCGCGCCGCAGTCTACCCCCGCTCAGGGCGTCGAGGTGAACTTGCCGACGCGGATCTGTTGGAGGACGAACGAGCTTTCGCTGTCGAAGGCGATGTCGGTCGTGCCGCGGCGCGTGCGGGTCATCGTGACGGTGACGTCACACGTGGGCGGGGGTTGATCGGCCGAGCCCGTGGCCTGGAGCGTATTGGCCTGGATCGTGTGCGTGCCGCTGTCGCCGGGGACGTCGATGGTCTCGAGGAACGTGCAGGGGCTGTTCAGCTCCAGGCGCACGTCGTCGTTCGAGCCCGAGGGGGTCCAGGTGATGTTGAGATCGGCCGCGCGCGAGACGGCGGACGCGCCGATCGTGAGGTCGAAGGGCGCGGGCAGGGTGCCGCGGCTCGAAGGCGCGTCGTCGTCGTTCGCGCGCTGGAGGTCGACGAGGAGCTCGGTGCCTTCGGCGGCCGTGTTGAACTTGGCCTCGTAGACGCCGGTCTCCTGGGTCTGCATCTGGACGCGCTTGTCACCGGCCGAGGCGAAGATGCTGTCGCCGCCCGAGAGGTCGACGTAGGTGTTGCTCTCGTCGCCGCCCACCTTGAGCGTGGCGGTGAGCCGGGTCTCCTGGTCGGATTCGGCGGTGGCGAAGAGGATCGCCGCAATGCCGGCGGTCTTGACGTTCTGCGAGTCGACCGTCTCCTTGCAGCCCGAGAGGACGCCGAGGCCGACGACCGCAATCGTTGTGAGCCAACGTGTATTCATGGAAAGCCACTCTTTCTTCAAGGGCGCCCGCGGCGGGGCGCCGGTCCGGCAAAGGTACACGAGTCACCGATCCCAGCGAGGGGCGACGAGCCTGCGATTTCCCTCGACGCTACGCACGGCGTCCGGGGCGTCGAGATCTTGCCGATCCCAGAGCTGGCAGGTGACCTGGCGGTGGCGCTGGTCGAGCGCCTCGCAATAATTCGAGTAGATGCAGCGCCGCACCTCGGCGCCGCGGCCCGCGCGGTGCTTGCGGAACCAGTCGGGATCGGCGAGCGATTGGCGCGCCGCGGCGACGAGATCGGCCTCGCCGTTGGCGAGGATCGATTCGGCCTGGACGAAGGTGCCAATGCCGCCGGCGGCGACGGTGGGGGTGTCGAGCCCTTCGGCGCGGAGCGCGGCGCGAATGCGGGCCTGCTTTTCGACCTGGCGCGCGAAGGGGCCCCGCGCGTCGGAGAGGGCCGTGGGCATGCACTCGTAGCCGCTCGGCCCGGTGTAGGGATACGCCGCCTCGCCGACCTTGGGCTGCTTCGAATCCTCGAATTTGCCGCCGGTGGAGAGGGATAAAAAGTCCATGCCGGCGCGGGCGAAGAGCCGGGCGTAATGGATCGCGTCGTCGACGCGGCTGCCGCCTTCGATGATCTCGTCGCAAAGGAAGCGGCAGCCGACGGTATACGAGCGGCCGACGGCCTCGCGCACGGCGGCGAAGACTTCGAGCGGCAGGCGCGCGCGCGCGTCGCGGGATCCGCCATACCCGTCCTCCCGGTCGTTTCGCGCGGAGAGGAACGAGGCCATCGTGTAGGCGTGCGCGTAATGCAGCTCGACGCCGTCGAACCCGGCGTCCTTCGCGCGCCGCGCGGCCTCGGCGAAGAGCGAGGGCAGGACACGCGGCAGGTCGCGGATGGGGGGCTCGTGGACGTCGGTGACGCGCTCGCGCGCCCCGAAGCGGAGCGCTTCGCGTTCGCGGGGATCGAGGATCCGGTCGAGCACCTCGTCGCTCGTGGCCCGCAGGAAGGCGCGGACGCTCGTGTCGGGGGCCTCGGTCCATGCGGCGTCCCCGGTCTCGCGCGCCAGGTTCTTCCGGTGCGCGGGCGTGAGGACGAGGTGGGTCTCCAGGAATTTTTCGTGGGGCGGGCGCCTCCGGATGCGGAGGAAATCGATGATCTGGACGAAGAGGCGGGTGCGGCCGCCGCTTTTCTCGCGGACGCGGCGCGTGAGTTCGGCGAGGCCGGGAAGAAACCGATCGTGTCCGATGCGCAGGAGCGGCCCGCTCGGGACGTCCCGGATCCCGGTGGCCTCGACGACGAGGACGCCCGGCTCTCCCTCGGCGAAGCGGCCGTACCAGTCGAGCACGTCCTTCGTGACGAAGCCCTCCTCGGACGCGCGCCAGGGGACCATGGCGGGCACCCACGTGCGATCGGCGAGCGTGAGGCCGGAGGCGAGGGTGAGCGGCGAGAAGAGGCGCGCGCGAGCGGCCTCCTCGGCCGTGGGAGGCCGGTCCTCGGGGAGGGGATGGCGGATGCGCTCCTTGGGCTTCCACATGGCGGTGTGTGTAAACGTGGTCCTTGGGGGTCGAGAACGGGGTCCCGGAGGCCGTGAACGGGGTCCCGGAGGCCGTGAACGGGGTCCCGGAGGCTGTGAACGGAGTCTCGGAGGCCGTGGACGGGGTCTCGGAGGCCGTGAACAGAGTCTCGGAGGCCGTGAACAGGGTCTCGGAGGCCGTGAACGGGGTCTCGGAGGCCGTGGACGGGGTCTCGAAGGCCGTGAGCGGAGTCCCGGAGGCCGTGAACGGAGTCTAGGGAGTCCGTGAACAGGGTCTCGGAGGCCGTGCACGGGGTCCCGGAGGCCGTGCACGGGGTCTCGGAGGCCGCGCGCGGGGTTTTGAAGGCCATGCGCGGGGTCTTGGAGGCCGTGCACAAGGGCCCCTCAGCCGAGCAGCGCCTTCGCGATGACGAGCTTCTGGATCTCCGTCGTCCCCTCGTAGATGCGCAGCGGCCGGATCTCCCGGTAAAGCCGCTCGACCACGCTCCCTTCGAGCACGCCGATCCCGCCGTGGAGCTGCACCGCCTTGTCGATGATGCCCTGCGCCGCCTCGGTCGCGTACATCTTGCCCATCGCGGCCAGGCTCGTGACACGCTCGCCCGTGGTGTCGCGCCGGTGCGCCGCCCGCGCCACGAGCAGCCGCGCCGCGTCGAGCTCCGTCGCCATCTCCGCGAGGTACGCCTGCACGATCTGACGATCCGCGAGCGGCGCGCCGAACTGGCGCCGGCGCTTGACGTGATCGAGCGTCGCCGCGAGCGCCCGCGCGGCCATGCCGTTCGCCGCCGCGCCCACCGAGATGCGAAACGCGTCGAGCGTCTCCATCGCGATGCGGAAGCCCGCGCCCACGTGCCCGAGCACGTGCTCGTTCGGCACCCGGCAGCCGTCGAGGCGCATGCGGCCGAGCGGATGCGCGCTCATCGGCAGCGGCTCGAGCGTGAGGCCGGCCGCGCCCTTGGGGACGTAGAACGCCGTGATGCCCTTGCGGCCGATCGAAGGGTCGGCGTTCGCGAAGACGACGTGGTGATCGGCGATCGGCACGTTCGAGATGAGCGTCTTTTCCCCGTCGAGCACCCAGCCCTCGCCGTCCTTGCGCGCGACCGTCTGCAAGGACGCGACGTCGCTGCCCGCCTCCGGCTCGGTGAGCGCGAAGGCCCCGAGGCGGCGGCCGCGCACGACGTCGGGCACGACCTCGGCGATGAGATCCTGCGAGCCGCCGAGGAGGATCGGGTAGGTGCCGAGGCCCTGCACCGCGAAGATCGAGTCGGCCTGCGCGGAGAGCTGCCCGAGCGCCTCGCGCACGAGGACGAGCGCGCGCACGTCGATGTACGCGAGGTCCATCGGGCGGCCCGTCGTGGCGCCGCCGTAAGCCTCGGGCACGAGGTAGGCGTAGAGGCCGAGGGGATCGCCGAGGAGGCGCGCGACCTCGGCCGCGTCCTCGGTCGCCCGGAGCACGTCGAGGTGCTCGCCCTGGAGCCGCGCCGCGAGCTCGTGGTGGCGCGCCTCGAAGAAGGGCGCGAGGTCCGGGACGGAGAGCATGAAGCGGGCGCTCACGGCTCGCTCCCTGCGTCGGCCTTCGGCGCGGCCGGCGGCGGATCGCAGATCTCGGCGCCGAGGAAACGCGCCGGGCGTTTCGTCTTGTTGGCCTCGTAGGCCTCGCGGAAATCGGGGTGGGCCATGCAGAGCGCCTGCGCCTGCGCCTCGGCCTCGATCGCGGCGGCGAGGGTCATGTCGTGCTCGCTCTCGAGCATCTGCTTCGTCATGCGATGCGCGAAGGTCGGGCCCTTCGCGAGGCGCTCGGCCCAGCCACGCGCCGTCACGAGGACGTCGGCGTCGGGCACGACGCGGTTCGCGAGGCCGATGCGGTGGGCCTCCTCGGCGCCGATGAGGTCGCCGAAGAAGAGCAGCTCGGCGGCCCGGCCGCGGCCGACGATGCGGGGCAGGAGGAACGAGGCGCCCATGTCCGCGCCCGAGAGGCCGACGCGCGGGAAGATGAAGCCGATGCGCGCGCTCTCCGCGAAGATGCGCAGGTCGCAGGCCGCGGCGATGACGGCGCCCGCGCCCACGGCGACGCCGTTGATGGCGGCGATCACGGGGCGGCGCAGCTCGGCGATGCTCTGGATGAGGGCGCCCGTGACACGCGTGAACTCGATGAGGCCCGTGATGTCGCGGGCGAAGAGCTCGGCGATGATGCCCTCGACGTCGCCGCCCGAGCAGAAGCCGCGGCCCTTGCCGGTGATGACGACGGCGCGCGCGTCGTTGGCCTTCTCCAGGGAGCGGAAGGTCTGCGCGAGCTCGCCGTACACCTCGAAGGTGAGCGCGTTCAGGCGCTCGGGCCGGTTCAGGGTGATCTGGGCGATGCCGCGGGAGATTTCGAGGTCAAAGGTGGTCGGCGAGAGGGTCACGAGTCGTCCTCGGTTTTGGCGCGGGCGCGGCGCCTGCCCGTGCCGCGCTCGGGGGTGCGGCGTGCCTCGCCGCGCGGGCCACGGACGGCCGAGAGCTCGGGTCCGTGGAGGGTGTGTCGTACCTTGTCGAGCATCCGGACGAGGCTCGACATCTCATTGCCGCTGAGCGCGGAGAAGAGCTTGGAGACGCGCGCGGCGTGGCGGCGCTCGGCGCGCTGGAAGGCGAGCTGGCCCTTGGGCGTGAGGTGCACACGCCAGGCGCGCCGGTCGTTCGGATCGGCCCTGCGCTCGACGAGCCCGTCGCGCGCGGCGCGATCCACGAGGCCGGTGATGTTGCCGGCCGTGACGAGCATCGAGCGCGAGAGCGACGCGAGGGTCTGGCCGTTCTCGCGGACGAGGTTCGAGAGCAGATCGAAGCGCGGCAAGGTCATCTCGTGCTCGAGGTCGTCGCGGATCGCGGCGAGCGCGGCTTTTTGCACGGCGAGGATGCGGACCCACGCGCGCACGGCGGGGTTCTGCTCGCCCTTGCCCGTGGGCTGCGCGCTCACGGGCCTGCGGGTCGGCGCGCCTCGCCTCACGCCGGGTCCGTCGCTCCACGAAGCACGGCGACGGCCTCGATCTCGACCTTGGCGCGTTTCTCGACGAGGCCCGCGACGCCGAGCAACGCCATCGCGGGGAAATGCTTGCCGAGGCGCGCGCGCCACGCCTGCCCGATCGCCTTGAGCGAGCCGCGGTAGGCGTCGAGATCCGTCACGTACACGGTCATCTTGGCGAGGTCCGTGGGGCCGCCGCCGGCCGCGCGCACGACGGCGAGCACGTTGTCGAGCGCCTGCGCGAACTGCTCGGCGAGGTCGTCGGTTTCGAACTCGCACTGCGCGTTCCAGCCGACCTGGCCGGCCACGAAGAGCGTGGGCCCGGAGACCAGGGCGCCGTTCGAGTATCCCTTCGGAGGCAGGTAGCCCTCCGGGTTCACGAAGGTGAGCTTGTCGTTCATGGCTTGTTTCACCGCTTGGGGCTTCGGGTCGCCTTCGGCGCCCTTCGCCCCAAACCCCGTCCTATTTCATGACCTGGCCGCCGTCGATGGGCAGGGCCTGGCCGTGCACGCTGCGGGCCTCGGGCGCGCAGAGCATGGCCACGATGTGGGCGATCTCTTCGGGCTCGGCGAAGCGCTGCTGCGGCGACATGTTCGCGAGGATCTTGTGCGCGGCATCGGCGCTGCGGCCGGTCTTTTCCGCGATGCGCGAGGTCGCCTCCTCGCCCATGCGCGTGCGCGTCCACCCCGGGCAGACGGCGTTCACGGTGACGGGCGACTTCGCGATCTCCACGGCGAGCGCGCGTGTCATGCCGACCATCGCGTGCTTCGAGGCGCAATACGCGACGCTGTAGCCGTAACCGACGAGGCCCGCGTTCGAGGCGACGTTGATGACGCGGCCGAAGCCACGCTCGATCATGCCGGGGACGAAGGCGCGGCAGAGGGCGAAGGCGCTCGTCACGTTCACTTCGAGGAGATCGTCCCAGACCTCGTCCGTCGTTCGGTCGAAGGGCACGGACTCGGCAAAGCCGGCGTTGTTCACGAGCACGTCGACGGGGCCGACGGCGTGCACCACGTCGATCGCGGCCTTCACGCTCGCGCGATCCTTCGCGTCCATGTGCACGGCGACGCCGCCGATCTCGCGCGCGACCTCGTCGATCTCGGGCTGGGTCCGCCCCGTGACGAGGACGCGGGCGCCCTCGCGGGCGAGCCGCTCGGCGATGGCGCGCCCGATCCCGCGCCCGCCTCCCGTGACCAGGGCATTTCTTCCGGCGAGGAACATGACGCACGTATAAAAGATTCATATCTAAAGAACAACGCAGCCGAGCGGCGTGGGCAGGCGGGCCCAGCGGCGGAGCGGGGACGGAGCGTCCGAGCCGATCGGGCGGCGAGCGTGACGAAACGGGGACGACCCGGGCGCCGCGCGGGTGCGGAATTTGCGCGGGCTGTCGACGCGAAAAGCAGGCGTCCCCGGCCTATCGCGCTGAGCTACGGTCATGCATACTTTTCCGCCATGCGCGACCTTCGGAGCTTCTCGTTTGCGCTCGTATCGTCCTCGATCCTGCTCGGCGTCGCCGGGTGTGGTCCCGCGCCGGCCCAGGTGCCCGAGTTCGCCTCGATCTGGGTGGCCCCGTCGTCGCCCACCGCGCTCGCGGAGACAGACTTTTTTGATCACCCGTGGCCGAGTGATCTGCGCATCGAAGACGGCTTCGTGCCCCTCGAAGGATTCCCGAACCCGCGGGCCGTGCCGATCCTCTCCGAGTACATCACCAAGATGGATCGCAAGCTCGACGGCTTCTCGCCGGCGGCCGCGGGGTACCTGCGCTTCGCGGGTCCGCTCGATCCGAGGTCGCTGCCGCAGACGCCGGCCCTCGCGCTCGAGAAGGACGCGTCGGTGCAGCTCCTCGATATCGATCCCACGTCGCCCGAGTACGGGAGCCGCAAGCTCGTCTCGCTCCAGTTCCGCGCCGAAGAGGGCGTGTATTACCCGACGAACACGCTCGCCTTCATGCCCACGCTGGGCTTCCCGCTCCGGCCCCACACGCGGTACGCGCTCGTCGTGACCGACGCCGTGCGCGGCGCCTCGGGAGGCGCCGTGACGAAGAGCGCCGAGCTCGCGCAGGTGCTCGGCGAGCAGAGGCCGGAGCGCGCGGCGGCTGCGGCCGCGAAGGAGGCGCTCGCGCTCGCCGTGGAGGAGATCGAGAGGGCCGGGATCGATCACGAGCGTATCGTGCACCTCGCGGTCTTCCGGACGAACGATCCGGCGGAGGAGCTCTTCGCGGCGCGGGATCACCTGCGCGCGAACGTGCCCGCGCCCGTCGCGAACCCGTCCGCGTGGATCATCGGAGGCACGTGGGACGCGCGGACCGAATACATCGGCGTCTACGGGCCTTCGCCGAACTACCAGGAGGGCGTGGTGCCCTTCGAGAAGCCGAGCGACGGCGGCGCGTTCAAGATCGAAGGCGGCGCGCCCGCGGTCGTGGACACGTTCGATCTGCGCTTCTCGCTCACCGTGCCGAACGCGGCCGCGTGCCCGATGCCGGCGGAGGGCTTCCCGATCGTGCTCTACGCGCACGGCACGGGCGGCGATTTCCGCAGCTACGTGTACGACGGGACCGCGCGTAGCCTCGCCGAGCAATGCATCGCGTCGATGGGGGTGGATCAGATCTTCCACGGCCGCCGGCCGGGCGCGCCGAAGGACGGCGATACGTCGAGGATCTCGCTGCTCTTCTTCAACGTGAACAACGTGCTGGCGGCCCGGACGAACAGCCGGCAGGCCGCGCTCGACGAGGTGCAGCGGGCGCGGCTCTTCACGGAGTCGAAGATGGAGGTGCCCGCGTCGATCTCGGTGACGGGCGAGGCGATTCGCTTCGACGGCTCGCGCCTTTCGTACTTCGGCCACTCGCAGGGCGGGCTGAACGGTCCGCTTTTCCTCGCCTCGGACGATCAGGCGCGCGGGGGCGTGCTGTCGGGCTCATCGGCGGTCATGGCGATCACGCTGCTCCAGAAGACGAGCCCGTCGCCGAGCATCGCGCAGCTCGTGAAGACGGTGTTCCTCAGCCTGAGGGCCGAGGAGGAGGGCGAGCTCGACCTCTTCCACCCGGCGCTCTCGCTCGCGCAGATGCTCGTGGACGCGACCGATCCGCTGCATTATGCGCGGTATGTCGCCCTCGCGCCGCGCGAGGGGATGGCGGCGAAGAGCATCTACATGACCGAGGGCGTGAACTCCGACGGGACGGGCGACAGCTACTCGCCGACACGCGGGATCGAGATGCACGCGATCGCGATGGGGCTGCCGCTCGTCGAGCCGTCGCAGTGGGCGATCCCCGAGCTCGCGTGGGGCGGGCCGGGCACGGTGGAGATCCCGGAGACGGGCCTTTCGGGCAACCTCGCCGACGGGCAGGCGACGGGCGTGCTCGCGCAGTGGCCAGTGCCGGAGAACTCGGACGGCCACTTCGTGGTCTTCCGCGTGGCCGAGGCGCGATCGCAGTCCTCGAAGTTCCTCCGCAGCCTGAGCGACCATCCGAAGGGGCAGGTTTCGCAGCCGTGACCCAAGACTCCGCGCGCGAGCGCGCGGCGCACATCTGCGCCGCGCAGGCGATCACGAAGCGACGCCCACCGGGGCAAGGGGCGTGGGATCTCGCGCGGGATCCCCCCGCGGATCTCGCGGCGATCTGGGCGAACGCAGGCGGGCTCGAGCTCGGCGACGGCACGCGCCTGCTCGGGCCCGAGGAGGTCGGTCCCGCAACGAAATGGCTGACGGAGGAGAAGTCGCTCGGCTGGGACGGCGATCTCTTCGTGATCGGCGAGCGGGATGATCTCGTGATCGTGCGGGACCTCGATCGCGAGGGGAGACGCGCGGGCGGCGGGGTGCTGGAAGCGCCGACGGACGGGCTCGAAGCGTTCCGGCGTGTCGCATGGGACGTGCTCGGGTACCTGGAGACGCGGCTCGGGTTCGAGCCTGCGCCGCGGCCCACGCCGGAGATCGCGGCGCAGAAGGCGGCCTCGCAGAAGGACGGCGCGACGCTCACGCGGGTGCTGGCCGAGCCGTTTTACCCGGGCAGCGAGGCCGTGGCCGCGCACGCGGCGCTCGTGCTCGGCGAGATCCTGGCGGCCGCGGGGGACGACGTGGCGGCGATGCGCGCGTTCGTGCGGAGCGTGTCGTTCCGGGTGCAAGGCGCGCGTCGCGGGGCCGAGGCGCTGGAGCGCGCCGCGGGCTTCCGCGCGGCCGCGCGTGTGGCCGAGTCGGTGGGCGCGAAGGCGCTCGCCGAGGCGTGCCTGACGCGCGTCAGCGTTTGACGGCCGCGCTCAATCGAACTCGACCGGCTCGTTCTCGCCTGCGATCCCCAGCATGCCGAGGATCTGCTCGACTTCGAGCCGCGTTTCGAGTTCGGGGTTCGACTTGAGGAACCCTTCGAGTTGCTTCTTCGCGGCCTTGCGGTTGCCCTTCGCGGCGTAGGCGAGGCCGGCGGCCTGCATCGCTTCGCCGTCGCCGGGGAACCTGCGCAGCGCCTCGTTCGCCTGGGAGAGCGCGCCGTCGAGGTCGCCGAGCTGGCGCAGGAGGTGCGAGAGCGCGACGCGCGCGCCGAGGTAGTTCGGGGCGAGGCGGAGCGCCGCGCGGTAGGCCTCGCGCGCGGTCTCGCGCTCGCCCGTCTCGAAGAGGGCGGCGCCGAGGAAATGGAACGCGTAGGGGTTCCTCGGGTCGGCCTTGATGACGTTCCGCAGCGCGACGAGCGCCTCGATGAAGCGGCCGTCATTCATGAGCTCGGTCGCCTCCTCGACCGCGTCCCATCGGGCGGCGTCTTGTGCATCCACGGTCTGCGTTGCCATGCGCGAAGCATACGCGCGGAAAGCGCGGCGCGCCGTAAGGCGACCGATCCGCGCTTCCGGCACCACGTGTTTCGTGGTTAGTCCCCCTCGTGAAGCCCCGCGAGCCCGCGCTGTTCCAGGCCTTCGCGGCGATCCTCGTGATCGCGGTGGGCCTCGTGTTCTGGCTGCCCGGGTTCGGACGGACAGGCGGGGTGTTTCCGGTCCCCCTCGACGACGTCTACATCCACTACGGCTTCGCGCGGTCCGCGGCGCTCGGCCATCCGTTCGCGTGGCTGCCGGAGAACGGGTACTCGTCGGGCGGGACGAGCCTGACGTACCCGCTCGTGCTCGCGCCTGCGTGGGCGCTCGGCCTGCGGGGCGCGTGGCTCTCGTACTTCGCCGCGGCGCTCGCGTGCGTTTGCTTGTGGGATCTCTGCCGCTCGGTGCGGGCCTTGCTCGACGGCGCGCCGCGGCGCGCGGCCTGGATCGCGGCGCCCTTGCTCCTCGCGGTGCCGCTCGTCGACTGGAGTTTTTACTCCGGCATGGAGACGGCGCTCTTCGCCGGGATCCTCGGGCGCCTGCTCGTGGCGGCGCATCACGCGACGACGGCCTCGCCAACCGCGCGTAGCGCCGCGCAGCTCCGCGCCGGGCTCTGGGGCGCGCTTCTCGTGGCCACGCGGCCCGAGTCCGCGGCGCTCGTCGGGCCGATCGGCGTGGCCGTCGTGTATGGCGCGCGTTCGCTCGGCACGTTCCCGTCGCTCCTCCGCGCGCTCGGCCCGATGGGGATCTTCCTGGCCGCGCAGGCGACGGCGAACCTCGTGTTCACCGGGGAGATCAGCCAGGCGGGCGCCGTCCGCAAGCTCGTCGGGTCGAACCCGTACCTCACGCCGATCGAGGCGGCCGTGGAGGTCATCAAGAACCTCGCCGTGTTGCGGGCGCAGGCGTTCGACGTCGCGCTCGGGGGCCCGTCGTTCGCGTTCGTCGCGCCGCTCCTCGCGCTCGTGGCGGTCTTGTCGCGGCGCACGCGCTTGCTCGCGGCGCCGCTCGTCGCAGGCGCGATCGGGATGATGCTGCTCGTGTCGTTGAACACGACGGCGCGGTACCAGAACTTCCGGTACGTGGTGCCATCGCTGCTGTTTTTGCTCGTCGCCGCGGCGCTCGGCGCGGGGGAGCTGATGCGAAGGGGGCGGGTCGTTCGCGGGCTCGGGCTCGGGCTCGCGCTCGTCGCCACGCTCGCGCCCGCGAGGCTTTTCCCGCGGCAGATCGATCACTTCGCTCGCGCTTCGGGGAACATCGAGCACCAGCAAGCCGAGGTCGCGCGCAGGCTCGCCGCGCTCTCGCCGCGGCCGCGGCGGGTCCTCGTCGGTGATGCGGGGGCGATCCCCTATCTCTCGGGTCTCTCCGCGCTCGATGGCCTCGGCCTCGGCGGCTACCACGACCTGCCCTTCGCCCGCGCGTCGGTGCACGGGATCCCCGCGATCGTCGAGCTCATCGAGCGGATGCCGGAGAACGAGCGTCCCGACGTGCTGGCGATCTACCCGGGCTGGTTCCCCGATCTCGCGCGATCGTTTGGGAAGGAAATGTTCTCCGTGCGGATCGAAGACAACGTGATCTGCGCCGCGCCGGAGAAGGTCGTGTATGCCGCGGACTGGTCCTCGCTCGCGCCGAAGGGGGAGACACGGGCGGGCGCGGTCTTCGAGATCGACGTCGCGGATCTCGTGGACGAACGCGCGCACCGATACACGTTTCCGCGGCCGCAGGCCGGGTGGGTGATCGGCGCGACGCTGAGGGACGAGGCCGGGCATCCGCGGTTCGACGCGGGGCGCATCGTTCCCCAGGGGCAAAACGAGTCGTTCGTCGTCGCCCCGCACGTCGCGCGAGGCCCCGCGACGCTCGTGCTGCGGACCGACGGGGGTGGACCGGTCACGCTCCGGATCGAGCACACCGGGGGAGGTACGCAGACCGTGGAGATCCCGGCGCGGGACGAGGGGGCCTGGTTCGAGGCGCGTGTCGCGCTGTCCTCGGTCGGCGGCCAGGATTCGGTGAAGATTACGGCGCAGCAGAACGCGTGGCGGAGCTTCCACGTGTGGCTCGTACGACCTTGAAGATCACGGGCGCCGTCCGTGGCATCCTCGCGGCATGGCGGATCGTCCCTCCTGGACACGCGCGCTCGTGAACGCGGGGCGCGAGGCCCTCGCGTTCGGGCGGCAGGCGTGGCTCCTACGGCACGATCTGGAGGGGGCGCCGGCGTCTGCCGAGGTGCGGGACGGGGAGGACGTCGTGGTGCTCCTCCACGGGCTTTTCGCGACGGCCGGGGGGCTGCGTCCCATGCGGCGGGCGATCACGCGGCACAAGGGCGTCCACGCCGCCGCGATGACCTATCCGCCGGGCCCCGGCGTCGAGGAGCTCGCGGAGCGGCTCGCGGCGCTCGTCTCGGAGCTTCCGGGCGCGGCGCGGCTGCACCTCGTGGGGCACAGCCTCGGCGGCGTCGTGGCGCGGTTTTACTCGCAGGAGGCGGGGGATACGCGGGTCGTGCAGACGATCTCGATGGCGAGCCCGTTCGCGGGCGTCGTCGGGGCGAGCGCGCTCGGGTTCGGGGCGGCGCGTGATCTCGCGCCGGACAGCGCGGTCCTTCGCAAGATCCGCCTCGCCGCTTCGGCGACGGCGAACGTCCCGCATCTCTCGATCATCGCGGCGGCGGACGCCGTCCTGCGTTCGCCCGTGTCACACGCCCTGCCCGGCGGCGAGGTGATCGTGTTGGAGGGCCAAGGGCACAACACGGTGCTCTTCGACGAGGAGGTCGCGCGGATCGTCGAGCGGCGGATCCTCACCCGCCGCAGAAAAACGTGCTAGGTGCGGTGACCGTGCGTCGCAACGTAAAAGCTTCGTGGATCGGAGTCGCGCTCGCCCTCGGGATCGCGCTCGCGCCGGACGTCGCGCGGGCCGATGCGTCGGCGTGGGCGTTCGCGGGGGCAGGGGCGCTCGCGTGGAAAGAGGGGACGGCGGCGCTCGCGCCGCGCGCGGCCTTCAACTTCGATTACGGCGTGGGCACGTCGCCGGACGGGTCGTTCATTATCGGCGGGCTCGCGCGGCTCACGCCCGTGATCGACGAGGGCGCGGACCTGTCGCTGCTCGCGCGCTTCGCCACGCACGGCTTTCAAGCGGGCAAGGTCGGCGTCGCGGTCGACGTGGGCGGCTACCAGCGGCTTTGGGGGACGTACTCGCGCGGCGTGGCCGGGGGCCTCACGCTGGGCTTGCCGCTCGGCTTCTCGATCGGCGTGCAGGGGCTCTACGGGACGGGCGATGCGCTCGCGTTCGGCGCGTTCGCCGGCATCGATTTCTTGCGCCTGACGGTCTACCGGCAGTCGATGCTCGACGCGTGGCCGAACCCGTACCCGGCGCATCAAACGCCGGCGGCGACGGCCTCGTTCGGGACGTCGCCGCGGTTCTTCTGATCGGAATTCAGATCGCCGCGAGGGCCTCGACCAGGCGGTCGAGGTCGGCGCGCGTGTGGCGCTCGGTCACGGCGATGAGCAGCTCGCCCTTGCGGTCGGCGCTGACGCGGCCGAGGTCGTAGCCGGGGATGATCTCCCGTGTGGCGAGCGTGTCACAGACCTTCTTCGCGTCGCCGCCGCGCACGCGCACGACGAACTCGTTGAAGGTCGGGGCGCCGTAGGGCAGCGCGTAGCCTTCGAGCCCTGCGATGGCCTTCTTCAGGTACTCGGCCTTGGCGAGGCACTGGCGCGCGGCTGCCACAAAGCCCTGCTTGCCGAGCATGCACATCTTGATGGTCACCGCGGTCGCGCAGAGGCCGCTGTTCGTGCAGATGTTGCTTGTGGCTCGCTCGCGCCGGATGTGCTGCTCGCGCGTGGCCAGCGTCAGCACGTAGCCGCGGTTGCCTTCCTTGTCGACGGTCTCGCCGACGATGCGGCCGGGGATCTGCTGGAGGTATTTGCGGTCTTCGCGGCAGGCGAAGAGCCCCACGCCGGGGCCGCCGAACTGCGGCGGGAGGCCGAGCGGCTGGCCTTCGCCCACGGCGATGTCGGCGCCGAGCGCGCCGGGCGACTCGAGGAGCGCGAGCGCGTACGGGTCCTGCGTCGCCGTGATGACGAGCGCGCCTTTGGCGTGCGCGGCCTCGGCCACTTTGCGGAGATCGCAGATGGATCCGTAAAAGTTCGGGTAGCCGACGAGGACACACGCGGTCTCGGGCGTGATCGCGGCTGCGAGCGCGTCGACGTCCGCGGCGCCGTCGGCGGCGAGGGGCACGGTCGTGAGGGATGCCTTGCCGGCCCCGAGGCTCCGCACGTGCGTCTCGATCGTCTCGAGGTACTCGGGGTGGATGCCTCCGGAGATCACCGTGTGCTCGCGCCCGACGAGCCTGCGCGCCATGAGCACCGCCTCGGCGGCTGCACTCGCGCCGTCGTACATCGACGCGTTGGCCAGCGGCAGGCCGAAGATCTCGCTGATGATCGTCTGGAACTCGAAGATCACCTGCAGCGTGCCCTGCGCGACCTCGGGCTGGTAGGGCGTGTACGCCGTGTAGAACTCGCTGCGCAGGAGGAGCTGATCGGCGGCGGGCGGGAAATGATGCTCGTAGGCCCCGGCGCCGAGGAACGAGAGCATGCCGGCCGCGCGGTTCTTGCGGGCGAGCTCTTCGAGGTGGCGCATGAGCGACGGCTCGTCGACCGGCGCGGGCAGGTCGAGCGGGCGATCGTAGCGGGCGCGCGCGGGGATCGATTCGTAGAGCGCCTCGAGTGAAGGCAGGCCGACGGCCTCCAGCATCGAAGCGATCTCCTCGGTCGTATGAGGGAGGTATCGCATGGGTGTGGAGAGAGAGGAGGGGAAGGCCGCGGCCTGTCTCAGTGGCCGGCGTTCTTCAGCAGCTCAGTATAGGCCGTGACGTCGAGCAGGCCATCGAGCTCGCTCCGATCGGAGGGCTCCACGGCGATCATCCACGCGCGGTCGTAACAATCCTCGTTCACCTTCTCCGGCTCCCTCTCCAGGAGATCGTTGATCTGCACGACCTTGCCGCTCACCGGGGCGAAGAGGTCGCTCAGCGTCTTGACGCTCTCGATGGTCCCGAAGGCTTTGCCCTGGGTGATCGTCTCGCCGACCTTCACGTCGAGGTTCACGAGCGTGATGTCACCGAGCTGATCCACGGCGTACGCCGTGATGCCCACGAGCACCCGGCCGTCCTCTTCCTTCGTCCACTCGTGATCCTTGGTGTACCGACGATCCGACCGAACATCATCGCTGCTCATACGAAGCCCTCTCCTGTCCCCTGCTACGACGACACGCTTTCGTTACGACGAACGCTTGTAAAACGGAGTCTTCACCACGACGGCGCTCACCGAGCGGCCGCGGCAGTCGACCTCGATCGACGTGCCCACCTCGGCGAGCGACGTGGGCAGGTACCCGAGGCCGATGTTCTTGCCGACCGTGGGGCCGGGGCTGCCGCTCGTGCACAAGCCCACCTTGATCCCCACCTTGTCGAGGAGCGGGTAGCCGTGCCGCGCGATGCCGCGGCCGATCATCTCGAAGCCGACGAGCTTGCGCGTCAGGCCCGCGGCCTTGAAGCGCTCGAGCGCCGTGCGACCCACGAAGTCGCCCTTGTCGAGCTTTACGACCCAGGCGAGGCCGGCTTCGAGCGGGTTCGTCGATTCGTCGATCTCGTTGCCGTACAGCGAGAGGCGGGCTTCGAGGCGGAGCGTGTCACGCGCGGCGAGGCCGGCCGGCTCGAGGCCGATCGGCGCGCCGAGCTCGACGAGCGCACGCCAGAGCTGCGCCGCGCCGTCCGTGGGACAGAAGATCTCGACGCCGTCTTCGCCCGTGTACCCCGTGCGCGCCACTGTGCACGGGACGTTCGCCAGCGTGGCGTCACGGAAGTGGAAGCTCGGGAGTTCGGCGAGCGCGGCGCCTTCCCCGCCCGCCTGCGCGAGCAGCGCGAGCGCCTTCGGGCCCTGCAGCGCGATGAGCGCCGTGCGGTCGGAGGCGTCGTCGAAGTCGCAGTGGTTCGCCGCGGCGGCCCGGAAATGCGCAACCATCTTGTCGCGGTTCGCGGCGTTGCAGACGATGAGCCATTTGGTCTGCGACACGCGGTAGACGATGAGGTCGTCGAGGATCGTGCCCGCGTCGTTGCACGCGACGGTGTAGAGCGCCTGCCCGTCCATGAGGCGCTTCGCGTCGTTCGTGATGAGGTGGTTGACCACGTCCGCCGCGGAGTCGCCCGAGAGGACGAGCTCGCCCATGTGGGAGACGTCGAAGATCCCAGCGGCCGCGCGGACTGCGCGGTGCTCGTCCGTGACGCCCTTGTACTGCACGGGCATCTCCCAGCCCGCGTAGGGCACGAGGCGACCGCCGAGCCTGAGGTGCTCGTCGTAAAGGGGGGTCCTGCGAAGCGCTGCCGGGGACTGATCCATGGTCGACACCCGCGCGATGTAGTCCGGATCGGGGGCAAAGTCGATGGTCGTCCGGTGCGGTCCAGCACGGACGCACGATCCCAGCATGCGCGTGCCATGACGCGTCGCGCCTCCTGTTGGAGGGCTTATTCGAGCTTCGTGGGGTCGAGGGGTTGTCCCTGTGGCGTGAGGCCGAGTTCGCGCCATCGCTCTTCTTCGGTCATGCCGTCTTTCGCCGGGGGGCGGGTCACGTCGCGCACCACGATTTCGGTGTGGTCGTCTCGCACGAGGATCTCGATGTCGAGGACACGCGCAGGCGCGGGCGCGGACTTTGCCGTCGCGCCGTGGAACACCGTTTTCGGCGCGGCGGACTCGACCCGCGCGGAGACGACGCGCTCTTTCACGTACGTCGCGACGTCCTCGGCGCGTAGGCTGCCCCGGGCGAAAAAGGCGTCGGGAAACTGCGCGGTCACGGTCATCGCGCGAGGTAGTTTGAGCCCAAACGCATCGACTGTACCCTCTGCGAGCTCGCCGGGCGCGAGCTGATCGGGGCGCGGGGGCGGCGCCGCGGAGGAGGCGCCGGCGGGCGCAGGGCGCTCGCCTTCCCCGCGGCAGGCCGCGAGGAGCACGAGCGCCGCGGAGGCGCAGAGGAGCGCGTGTTTCACTCGAGGACGAGGCCCCACGAGTCGATCCTCACCGAGGTGCGCGGCGGCGGCAGGCGCTTCGTCACGGTGTTCGTCTTCGAGTTGTCCGCCGACGTGCCGCCCTGGCCGGTCTGGAAGACGAGCTGGAACTCGCCCGCGGTCGAGTTGCTCACGGTGGACATCGCGCCAAACGCGGGGTCGGCGAAGTCGAGCTGCTCGTAGCAGCTCGGCGTCTGCGTGACGGCCACGCCGAACACGACGGTGCCGGGCTGCTGGTTCTCGAAGAAGCTCACCGTCTGCGCTGCGTTCACTGGATCCTGTACGTACCGCGGGCAGGGCCAGTCGGCCGGCGGCGTGGGGCCGTTCGCGCTGCAAGCCGTCTTCCGGTAGTAGTCGACGCCCCAGACGGCGCCGTAGCCGTCGGCGCACGCGTTGCCTTGCGCGCCGGTCGGCGTGAACGTCGAGAAGTACGCGACGCCGTTGAAGAGCGAGATCGGGCCGGTCACGCGCACGCCGTTCTCGAAGGGGATCACCCAGTTGCTCTTCGTGACGAACGTGCCCGCGCCGTTCGGCTCTTCGCGGATCGACCACGCGCGCGTCTGCACGCCCGCGCTCGACGTGAACGTCTCTTGATCCCCGGTCGACAAGAGGACGACGGGGTTGCCGATCGGATCGACCGTGACGATCGGCGGCGTCTCGATGGGCTGGCGCGTCGCGGCCGTGTCGCTCCCGAACGCGTACGCGTCCCACGCGAGATCGACGGTCCACTTGTCGGGCTTCGGCGAGGCGAGGTTGATGCGATAGAGCGTCCCGTCCGCGTCGCCGACGTAGATGCGATCGGAGACCTGGCCGGGCAACGAGGGGTAGGGGACGGGGACGCCGGTGACGGGCGAATCGAAGGCGTTTTCCTTCACCTTCGCCGAGGGCAGCACGGGGCCGTCGTCCGCCTTGCCGCGGAAGTTCATGAGGAGCTCGCCCGTGTCGAGGCGGACGACCGAGAGCGAGCGCGCCGCGCCGACCCTGCCGCTCGCGTCGTGCCAGCACCGCACCACGTCGCCGCTGGTCTTGGGCTGGTACGCATCGGACGACGCGACAGTCGTCGACGTCTTGAGGCGCGGGCAGCTCCCGGTCGTGAGCGTCGTCGTGCCGCCCGGGAGGATCGCGACGGCGACCTCTTTCACGTCACCGCTGCCGTCGTCGACGGCGATCGTGGTGATCGCGGGTTTGATCGTGGTGGCCCCGAAGAGCGGCTCGCCGTTCGTGTTCGTCGAGAGCTGCCAGAGGAACTTCGGGTCCGAAGGTTTCGTCACGTCGAGCGCGTAGTAAAAGCTGCCGCCGAGGCCGCCGGCCGCGATGAGCACGCTCCTCCACTTCGAGCCCGCGGCGCCGGCCTGCGCCTGCGCGCGGTTGCGCTCGAAGATCACGTCCTTCACGACGGGGCTTCCGTCGAGGAGGAACGCCTGCCGACCGTACGTGGGCAAAAGACCGGGGAGCACGTGCGGCGGGAGGAACGACCAGAGCTCGTTGTTCTCCAGCGTGTCGACGCGCTGCGTGTCGGCCGAATCGTTCGACGCGACCTTGAACGCGTGGAGCTGGCCGTCGGTCGTGGCCGCGAAGAGCACGAGCGGGCGCTTCTTGTACTCCGGATCGGCGGCGAACGCGGCGTACGACTCGTCGCGGAGGAACTCGTTCGGCGCGCCCATCGTGACGGGCGAGGCGTGGTAGATGCTGCCGAAGCCGTTGCCGTAGCGAGACTGCGGCACGCCGGGCATGCCGACCTCCCAGCGGACCACCGTGTCGGCGCAGGTGTTCGCGTTCGCGCCCGAGCCGGCGATCGCCTTGCACGAATCCGGCACGGGGCTCGAAGGGATGTCGAGCGCGAGCGGCGTTTGCGCGAGCGTCGACGCGAACAGCGCGCCGTCGAGCAAGCCCGTGGTCGTGCCGCCGTAGAGGCCGAGGCCGTCGTCCGTGGTGACGCTCGGCCGCAGCGAGCGGCGCGAGTAAACCTGCCCGTTCGCCTGCGGGCCGACGAGCGTGAAGAACTTGCGGGACGGGGTGTTCGAGTTGAGGTTCGCCTCGAAGTCGTCGCCCTTGGCTTGCTCGATCGACGCGAGCACGGGCTTGAGCACGCCGCCCTGGTTCTCGCAGACGTACCGCTTGCGCTCGAGGTTGCCCGTCCAGAGCGAGCCGACCGGCGCGTCGAAGGACGTGACGAACTGGTAGCCGGCGGCCGAGGCGTTGCCCTGGCTCGTCGTGGCGCCGGCCGTGGAGAAGACGGGGATCGTGCGGCTCGTCGAGCCCGCCGAGACGACGGCGAGGACCTGATCGAGCGCGCTCTTCAGCGAAGGCAGGTCATTCGCGAAGAACGCGCGCTTCGTGCCGCCCTCGTACGCGATGCGCGAGAGCGTGCAGCAAGCCTTGAGCGTGCCCGTCGCGTTCGAGCAGAGGCCGCCGGGGCTCACGATGTCGCTCTGCGTGAGCGCGCTGCAATCGGTGCCCCCCGCCTGCGACAATCCGAAGCCGATCGCGAAGGTCTTGATCGGGTGCGACTGCGTCGCGAGCTGGTGCGCAATCTCGTGCGGCCGCGCGTAGGGGCACTTGCCGTTGCCCGTCGCGCAGGACTCGCGCAGGTCGAGGTTCGGCTCGCCGTCCGAGAGAAGGATGACGAACTGATCGCGGCACTTGCCGGCGTAGTACGGATCGTTCTTCGGACCGAAGGGTTTGCCCGTGGCCGGATCGTTGGATCCGTCGTTCAGCAGGTAGTCACGCGCGTCGGCGAGGATGCCCGCGATCGGCGTCGCGCCGTAGGGCCGCATCGCGAGGAGCGAGCTCTGGATGCGATCGTTCGTCTGCTGCACCTGCGCGATGGGCGCGTCGTGCGGGCCGAAGCCGAGGAGGCGGCCCTCCCACGGCGGCGCGGCGGGGTTTCGCCCGCCGACCTCGAAGTCGTGGGTCGCGCAGTTCGGCGGGTTGCCGTTCGCGGGCGAGCCGCCGGAGCTCCAGTTCGGGTAGTAGCTCCACATGCCCTTCGTGCCGTCGTTCGGCGCGGGTACGGAGCCGCTCGCGCCGGTGCCGGGATCGGGCAGCGTGTCGAACGTCATCAGGCCGAAGCGGACGCGATCGCGGTACGTGTCGAGCAGGCCGTCGTTCGCTTGCTGGAAGCCCGGCGCCGCGCAGGCCTGGCTCGTGTTGTTCCACGCGTGCGTCTTCAGCGCGTTCGCGGGCCAGTCCCACCAGGAGCCGCCCATCGATCCCGGGCCGTACGCGCAGCCATTCGAGAGGATGCGGTGGAACGGCAAGTAGTACTTGTAGTCGTAAGGATCGGGGCCGCTCGGCAGCGTGAACTCGTTGGCGAACGAGGTCGACGATCGATCCTGCGCGAAGCAGGAGAAGTTCTGGATCGTCCCCGTCAGGACCGTGACCAGCGTGGCCCAGCGGTTGAGCGGCGTGGCCGTCCCGGGGACACACGTCGCGCCAGCCTCCTCCGGCCGTTTGCCGCTCGCCATGTTCTCCATCGACCCCGAGGTGTCGATGACGAGCAGCACGTTCGGCAGCGGCGGGTTGATGTCGAGCTGCGCCTCGGCGACCGAAGCGAAGGACGCGATCGAGAGCAGGGCTGCTGCGGCGATGGGCGAGGCGAGGACGCGGGTCAGGGTTCGCATGAGGTCCTCCGTCAAGGTCCGGAAATCGGTCCGACGATGAGCTCGGCGCGGAAGGTGGTGCTCGAAAGGGTGCTCGCGACTCCGCCGGGCGGTTCGAGCCGGATGCGGCCCGTTCCATGGAGCATGATGCTCATGAAGTGGACGTTCGCCGCGCCCGCGGAGGTGTAGTCGAAGCCCGCGATGGGGCGATCGATGCGGTAGAGGTCGTTCATCTCGACGAGCAGATCGGCCGTCGCGTTCTCGATGCGGCCGAGCGTGCCGTGATGCCCGGTCTGCTTGTCGTAGGGCTGAAAGAGCGCGAAACCGAGCTCCTTCTCGAGGTACGTCCGGCCGAACCGCGTGCAGTTCTGGTAGTACGGATCGCCCGACATGCCGAGGCACTCCGTGGAGTTCTGCCGCGCGAGGAAGTCGACCTGCGCGCCGAGATCCCGCGAGAGCTTCGCGGTGACGGCGTTCATCGCGCTCTCGCCGAAGTAGCGGCTCTGCGTGGTGACGCGCGAGGTGCCGCTCGTGCTCGTCGCGATGGTGCTCGCCTGCGCGGCGAAGAGGCCGATGCCCGTGAGCATCCCGATGACGAGCACGACCACGAAGACCGTGGCCCCGCGCTCGCCGCGGCGCGCGAGGCGGCGCGTGATGGCGCTCGGGGTTCGCCGTTCGAACCGGCTCACGAGCCACCTCCCCGCGTGTTCACGAGCGCGAACTCGCGTTCGAGCGTGCGGACGCGCGCGAAACGATCCGCGCCCTTCGCCTTTTCGATGAAGAAGCGGAACGGGCGACCCGCGGGTGCCGGGATCTGCGTGGGGCGATCGGGCGCGCGGGATCGCGTGGAGAGACGAACCTGCACCGAGCGCACCGCCTCGGGCCGGCTGCCCTGCACGTCGGGCGAGCCCGCGATCGCGTAGACCTGCGTGTTCGGCACGGGATCGGTGATCGGGAAGCGCTCGAGGACCGGCGCGTCCGGCTGCGAGGTGAGGGCGAGCGCGGTGATGCCGAAGCGCAGCGCGATCGCGTACTCGGTGACGAGCTCCAGCGTGCCGGGGATCTCGGTGTCGTCCGGCGCGAGCTCGACGCGCACGAGCTCGGTGCGATCGGCGTCGCCGGTGACGTCGCTCAGGGGCTGCACGAAATCAGCGAAGCTCGGGTCTGCCACGACGGACCGGAGCTCGTACCGGACGCGCGAGATCACGTGCACGGGCCATCCGCTGCCAAACCCCTTGATCCCACACGAGGGGCCCGTGCCTGCGGACGTCTGGATCGGCACGAGGGGCGTGTTCTCGATGACGACCTGGATCGAGTCGATCGGCGTGCCCGCCGCGGCAAACCCCTGGATGCGGCCGTAGTAGTCGCTCGTCGGGCCCTCGATGTGCAGGATGCGGCCGACGCGAAAGAGCTCGGCGAGCCTCGCCGCGACGGCGCCGTTCTGCGTCAGCGCCGTGAGGCGGCGGATCGCGCGGCTCTGCGGCTGCAGCACGATCGTCGTGGTGCTCGCGCCGGGCAGCGTCGTGCTCATGACGAAGTTCTCGCCGGAGTCGAGGTCGCCCGCGATCGTGATGCGCTCGTTGCGCAGGTCGTTGCCCGCGTTCTGCGGCAGATCGGGGCGCGCCTCGATGACGACGGGCGCGAGCCTGCGCATGCCCGCCGGCCAGTCGACGAGGTTCGGCTGGGCGCAGATGCGCCGGTCGGTGAAGGGGTTTCGCGTGGCGTTGCGCCCCGCGTGCTCGAGATCCGTGCCCATGCGGCCGAGGCCCATCGCCACGGCGACCTGCGCATACGACATGCGCGCCTCTTCCTGGAAGAGGCGCACGGCGTTCTTCGAGAGGAGCACGGCCGCGGCGGCGACGAGCGCGCCCGCGGCGATGGCGACGAGCAGCTCGACGAGCGTGAAGCCGCGCCGATCGCCGCTCCGGAGGATGCGGTGGTTCGCGCGCATCAGTTCGAGGCCTCCTCCTGGCCGATCACGGTGGAGAGGTAGTAGAAGCCGTACCGCGTGTCGTTGTCCTCGATGCTCGCGGGCGCGGTCGTGCGGCACTCGGTGAACGGCGCGAGGTCGCGGCGCCAGATCACGCGCACGAGGCCGCGCACGGCGATCGGGTGCGTCGCGCCGACCAGCGAGAGTGGCTTCTGGACGGCGCGCGCCATCTGCAGGTGCGTGCAAAACACGCCGTTCGTCGTGGTGTCGCCGATGGCCACGTCGGCGCCGTGGATGTCGGCCACGGGCGAGCTCCAGCCGGGGACCTCGGGCGCGAGGACCCATTGCCCCGGGCCGGGCGGATTCACCGGATCGTAAACGACGGACGTGGCGAGCCAGCGCGTCTCGCCGATGTCCGGGATGCCGAGCGGATCGTTCCACTGGAGCGCGTCGACCTTGAGGCGCTCGGCCCACGTGGACGCCACTTGCCGCGCGCCGTCGCCGATCCGCGCGTTCGAGTTGCCGATCAACGCGACCTTCTGCAGCGCGATCACGCCCGTCGCGCCGACCGCGAGGATCGCGAGGGCCATCATCACCTCGATGATCGTGTAGCCACGCACAGCCCGCCTCATTGGATCACCCTCGGCAGGCCAAACGACGGCACGAGCACGCGGCGAATCCGGCCGTTCGAGAGGTTCTTCACGGAGACCTTCGCCGCGCCGACCATCTGCGTGAAGGCGCCGTCGTTGTACCGGACGAACGCGGTGCGGCGCGCGAAGCAGACGTCGGCGATCTCTTGGCTCGCGTTGTCGGGGCCGAGGAAGCCGACGTCGACGAGGGTCTTCTTGTCGGTCGAGGCGAACCGGTAGGTTTGTCGTTCGAGGAGGGGGTCGTCCCAGTTGATCGTGTTGCAGCCGCGCGGCGAGATCAGCGTCGGCGTGGGCGTGTCGAGCGCGGCGCGGATCGTCTCGATCTGCACGGAGCCGCTCGGCTTGCGGAAGCGCACGAGGAACGTGGCGCGCTCGGACGACTCGACGTAGCCGCGGCGATAGACCTCCGCGAGCTGCATCGTGAGGCGGCTCAAGCCGATGTCGCGCATGATGCGGATGAACGCAGGCGACGCGACCGCGGCGAGCAGCGCGATCATGAAGATGACCACGAGGATCTCGGTCAGCGTGAAGCCACGCCGCCGCTCCACCGCACCTGCGGTCCGCCTTCGGGGAAGTCGGCGAGAAAGGAAACGAGCCACCATCATGATTGGTAGCAAGCCTCGTGCCTTCTTAGAGAAGTTTTCGGTTGCGCTGAACGGGCCGGGAGCAAGGCCGGATGCGTGGTGCCACGCGAGGCGAGCCGCTACGGATTGCGACGCTCTGCAAAAGTTGCGGGATCCGGGGGGCCGGGAGCCTCGTGCCCTTGCACCGGTCTTCTGATCGTTGCATGTGCGGTCGACCATGATGCAACGGCACGCGGCATTCGGTTCCCTCCTCGCCCTCGCCCTCGTCAGCGCTTGCAAGAACGAGGAGCCTCGTGGCGCGGCGCCTCCGCCGCCACCCGCGGCAAAACCTGCGGCCTGCGCGGGCGGCGGCGGGACCCTGTCCGACGCGCAGTCGGCGGCGTTTTTCCCGCGCACCACGGGCGGTTTTTGCCTCGACCCGAACGGCGGCGACAAGACGTACGGCGAGGGCGCGAGCCTCCCGCTCGATCAGATCTGCGACATGTTCGACGGCGAGTGCGAGATCTACAAAGGCTTCGGCGTTCGCCGCGTCGTCGAGCTGCGTTACGTCGACGGCAGCGGCAGCGCGGCGACCATCGACGTGCACCTTTCCAAGTTCGGCACGACCGAGGGCGCGTACGCGATGTTCACGAAGCGCGTCGTCGGCGACGGCGATCCCGCGGGCGAGGACACGCCGCGGGCCATCGAGGGCGGGGGCGCCGCGGCGCTCGGCCTCGGGACGGCGTACCTCTGGCGCGGCGCGCACCTCGCGGAGATCACGTACAACGACGAGGCCGCGGCGGAGCCCGCCATCAAGGCGCTCGGGGACAAACTGCTCGCGCCGCTCGTGAAGGAGATCGGGGCGAAGCTGCCCGGCGAGACGGCGCTCCCGCCGGCCGCGGCGGCGCTGCCGGAGGCGAACCGGCTGCCGCTCGGCGTGCGTGTGGTGACGAAGGATCTGCTGGGGATCCCGAGCACGGGCGGCGGCGCGTTCGGCTACTACAAGGACGGGGACAAACGGTATCGGTTCGCCGTCCTGGTGCGCGTGGACGAAGAGCAGGCGAAGGACGTGCTCGCGACGCTCGGCAAGGGGCCCGGGGCGCAAAAAGAGAAGGGGATCGGCGACGGCGCCGTGCGCTTCATGAGCAAGGAAGGCGAGGCGCCCGCGGTCGAGTGGATCGTGGCGCGCACGGGCAGCCGGCTCGTGGGGATCGGCGACGAGGTGCGCGTGCTGCGGAGCGGGATGACGGCCGACGAGGTCGGGAAGATCTCGCTCGGCAAGGACGAGAAGACGAAGCGGCTGAAGGACGTGATCGCGAAGAAGTGAGCCGCGCCCCCCGACCCCTCTCCTTCGGGAGAGGGGCAGGGGAGAGGGGCTGTCCGTCGCGAGTTACTTCGTCCTCAAAATGACGTGGTAGCCGAAGGGCGTCTCGACGAGGCCGCTGACCTCGTTGACCTTCAGCTTCTCGACCGCCTCCTGGAAGGGACCGACCATCGCGCCCTTCGGGAAGAGGCCGAGGTCGCCGCCGCGGGCGCCGGCGTTCGGCTCGTCGCTGTACTCCCCGACGATCGTCTCGAACTTCCCGCCGTCCTTGACCTTCTTCAGGCCTTCCTCGGCGCGCGCCTTCGCCTCTTCCTTCGTGCGCGTGATGTTCGCGGGCGCGCGCATGCTGCCCTTGTACATCACGAGGAAGTGCTTCGCGCCGAACATCTCGCGCGGCGGCTGCTGCTGCGCGGGGGCCGTGGGGCGAGGCGGCGTCGCGGGCGTCGCCTGGGTGGCAGGCTGCGTCGAGGCCGTCTCGGTGTGCGCGGCGCCGCCCTGGGGCTTCGCGGCGAGGAAGCCGAGCGGCTTGTTGAACATGCCGAAGAAGCCGAGGATGCCGATCAGCACGAGCACGGCCAGGACGACGTGCGGCGTCCACCAGTAGGGGTCCTCGTCGTCGCCGTGCGCGGCGGCGTCTTGGCCCTGGTGCTTCGCGTGCTCGTCTTCCGCTTCGTCCTCGTCTTCTTCGTCGTCCTCTTCGTCCTCGTCTTCTTCGTCGTCCTCGTCTTCTTCTTCCTCTTCGGACTCGCCTTCCGCGCCCTCTTCCGCTTCGTCCTCGTCTTCTTCTTCGTCCTCCGCCCGCTTCTTGTCGAGCTCGGGATCCTCTTCGGCCTTGCGCTGCGTCTTGGTCTCTTTGCTCATGATGACTTCTTCGAGAGAGGGCTTTGCCCCACCGTTCATGCCGCGCGGGCGGCTTTGACCTGCTGTCGGTCCGGTCGAGTTAGCATGCGCCTCGGCGGCTCGTCAGGCGATCTCCGCGTATCCGCCCGTGAGCACCGCCTCCGGTCGTCCCTTCACGCTCGCCTGGAGCGCCACCTTTCCACCTTCGAGCAAGAATCCCTGCGTGACGATGGTGTCCCCAGGCCAGACCGGCTTGCGGAACTGCGCGGACAAAACCCGCAAGCGCGAAGCATCTCCCCCGAGGAGGCCCTTCACGACCGCGCGCGCCGCGAACCCGTACGTCGCGAGCCCATGGAGGATGGGGCCCTGCGGGAAGCCGACGGACGCGGCGAACGCCGGGTCGGCGTGCAGCGGGTTGAAATCACCGCAGAGGCGGTAGAGCAGGGCTTGCTCCGGGGACGTGGTCTCCTCGTGGATGAACGTCGGCTCGCGATCCTTCGGGAGCGAAGGTTCGTCCGGATCCGAAGGCGGGCGCGGGCCGCTGAAGCCGCCTTCGCCGCGGTAGAGGATCGACCACGTGGTCTCGTAGACGCGCTCGCCGCTCTCGAGTGTGGTCGTCGTGTCGATGACGACCTGGGCGAGCTTCTTCATGTCGTAGATGCCGCGGATCGTGGCGGTCGTGAGGAGCGTGCCGGACGGCGGGATCGGCGCGAGGGCGCGGATCTTCTGGCCGCCGTGGACGACCATGGCGAAGTTGCCGCCCGTGCGCGCGAGCGACTTGAACACGGGCTCCGTCGCGGGGATCACGGCGAAGGTCGGGACCACGCGGATCCCGCCTTCGGTGCCCTCGTAGAGGTAGGCGAGCTCGTCGCGCTTCGCGCCGATGCCCAGCGCGTAGAGCGCGAGCGTCTTCCAGTCGTAGGGGAACGAGCACGGCTCCGTGGTGAAGCCTAGACTCGAGAGATCGAGGGCCATTGCGCCTTCCGTAAGGATCGAGACGGGGACACGTACCGATCTCGCGCGGACGCGTCAATTCCCTGTTTAGAGCGCGAGGCGGTAGGCCACGAGCAAGCCGAACTCCAGCATGTCGACGCGGCCCGAGAGCGACGCGCTGTCGCCCGTGGGCGCCTGCACCGGCTCGGTCGGGAGGAACCAGCTCGCGTAGCGCAGCGTCGTGCCGAGCGACCAGTTCGGGGCCACCGTCCACTCGCCGCCGATCGCCAGGCCCGGCGCGAGGCCCTCGGTCGAGAGCGTCGCGGCGCGTGGGCCGACGAAGGCCGTGTCCGCCGCGGGCTCACGATCCGTGACCACGGTCCAGGCGTCGCGGATGATCACCGCGCCGAGCGTCACGCCGCCCCACCACACCCACTTGTCGCTCTGGATGCCGTAGTAACGGAGCTGCCCCTCGACGAGGAAGTAGCTGCGGTCGTGCTCGCGATCGAGCTCGGCGGCGCCCGGCGCCGTGCCGCTGAGGAGCGATTGCGCCCAGGAGATGCTCGCGCCGAGGCCGAAGCGGCCGATGCGGTACTGGTTGTAGACGCCGAGCGAGAAGCTCGTCTCGCCCTTCTCGCAGCTCGTGCGCGAGCGCGGACAGACGTTCGCCGCGGGCAAGCTGAGCAGGCCCGCGTTCACCGAGACCAGCGTGTGCGTGTAGTCCTGCTCCAGGGCCGCGGAGGCGCGGCGCGCGGCGGCCGACTCCTGGCTCTGCGCGTGGGCGCGGGAGGGGCACGTGACGAGCGCGGCGAGCGCGGCGGACGTGGTCGCGAGGGCGACGAGCAGGGGGCGAGTCGCGCGCGTCAGAGCCATGGCCCACCGGTGGGTGTGGGCGGCGGATCGTTCGTTGGCAAGGGCGGCGGCGTGGGCGGAAGCACGGGGCCGTCCGGGCCCGTCGGTTTGCCCGCGGGCTCCTTCGTCGTGGACGTCGGCGTGGGGGTTGCCGTGGGGCCGGGCGTGGTCGTCGCCGAAGCGCTCGGGAGCGGTTTTCCGTCCTTGCCCGTGGGGCGCGGCGCAGGGAAGCGGCCGTTCGGGCGTGGATCCGTGGGGACGGCGCGAGGGGCGTTGCTCGTCGCGGGCGCGAGCTCCACGGGCGCCTTGGATTCGAGTTCGGCGACGAGGTGTTGCGCCGTCGTGAGCGAGGGGTTCAGCGCGACCGCGATCCGAGCGAGGTGCAGGGCCTCCGCGGGATCCCCGGCGTACTTGCGCCCGAGCGCGCTCGTGACGAGGCGCTCGGCGGCCTCGCGGCGTAGCTCCTTCACGCGCGCGTCGCCAGGCCAGCGCGCGTTCACGGCGTCGAGGATCTCTTTGACGTTGTCGCCGGGCGGCGCGTCCCAGGCCTGGCGTTTCATGGCGTCACGCGCGGCTTCGAGGCGGCCGTCGAGCGAGTCGGCCGAGGTCGCGCCGACGAGGCCGAGGCGCTTGCCCCCGAGGACGATCACGAGCGGCGCCGCGGCGAGGCAGAGGACGATCGTGACGATGCGCGTGAGGCGCGCGCGTCGCTTCGTGTCGGCCGGCGGAGGCAAGGAGAGCGGCGTCTCCGTGCCTTGCATCGTCGACTCGCGCGCGAACGGGGCCGCGGGCGAGGCGTGATCGTCGGGGTCGTCGAGATCCCCCGCGTCGTCGTCGGCGACGCGGGGTTCGCTTCGGATCGAAGGCGGCGCGGCGGTCGTCTCGTCGTCGTCCTCGATCGCAGGGGACGACACGGCGCGGCCCGCGGAGGACGTGGGCGCCGGCGGCACGAACGGCGCGGGGGAGCTGTCGGGATCGTCGACGATCCGCGAGGAGATCGGCAGCGGGGTCGCTTCGGGGTGCGCGGCGACGCCGCCGATCTTCGCGGCGAGATCCGTGGAGAGCTCCAGGGACTTCGTGCGCTCCTTCGAGGGGAGCTTCACCGCGCCTTGCCGCGCGAAGAGCAAGTTCGATCGGGCGAGCTCGTCCGGATCGAGGCCGCTCTGGCGCGCGGCTGCGTAGAGATCCTTGCCGAGCGCGCGCGCGTCGGCGGCGCGCGCCTCCGGCTTCTTCGCGAGGTTCTGCATGATCACCGCGGCGAGCGGCGCGGGCACGTAACTCGCGCGCGGGATGCGCAGCAGGTCGGGCGGAGGATCGTGCGTATGCTGGATCAGGAGCTGCACCGGCGACTCGCCTTCGAAGGGCGTTCGGCCGGCGAGACACTGGTAGAGGATCGTCGCGATCGAGTAGACGTCGGCCGCGGGGCTCACGGGTTTGCCCTCGGCGCCCTCGGGCGAGATGTACTTCGCCGTGCCGAAGATCAGGCCCGCCTGCGTGGCCATCGATCCCCCACGATCGGCCCAGTCGAGGCGCGCGATGCCGAAGTCGAGGACTTTGACGAAGTCCGGGTCGTCGCCGCGGCGCACGAGCATCACGTTCTCGGGCTTGAGATCCCGGTGCACGATGCCCTGCGCGTGGGCCTCGCCGACGGCGTCGCAGATCTGGAGCGCGATGTGCATCGCGCGCGGCAATGGCAACGCCGAGGGCTCGCCGCCGGTGCCCGCCGCGGCGAGCGCGGAGAGCAACGACATGCCGTCGAGGTACTCCATCACGAGGTACATCTCGCCGCCCGTGCGGGGATCGCCGCGTTGCGGGATCGTGCCGGTCATGAGGACCGAGACCACGCCGGGGTGCGCGAGGCGGCTCGCGATCTTGGCCTCGCGGTGGAAACGTCCGACGAGCTCGGCGTTGCCGCTGAGCTCGCGGTGGAGGATCTTCACGGCGACGTCGCGATCGATGCCGGCCTGGAAGGCGCGGTAGACGCGGCCCATCGAGCCGATGCCGATCAGGTGCTTGATGCGGATTTGCCCGCTGAGCTCGAGGCCCGCGTACGGGTCGACCTCGGGGCTCGAGAGCGAGGGCCCCTTCACGTTCACGAGGGGCGTGCCGTCCTGTGGGCAGAAGAGGACATCCGCGTCGTAGCGCTCGCCGCACGACGGGCAACTCTTCGTAGGGGACGGGGTCATCGGCGGGACGAGTGTAGCAGGAACGCGTGGATCCCACGCGGCCTCCGGATTACCGTCCGGGCCCAGGTGAGCAAGGCGAGGGCGAACGCGGCGGGCAAGACCCAGGAGAAGGCGAAGGCGGCCCCTTCCCCTTCGTCCTCGTCCGCGCGCGCCCGCGAGCCACGCGGCAAGGCGTCCGAGGCCCCGACGCCGATCCGCGAGGTGATGCCCGCGGCGGCCGAGGCGCTCGACAACGACAACGCCTACCGCATCGCGCTGCCGCAGTTCGAGGGGCCGCTCGATCTGCTGCTGCACCTGATCCAGCAGCACGAGCTCGATATCCTCGACATCCCCGTGAGCTTCATCACGCAGAAGTACCTCGCGTACCTGTCGATGATGCGGGCTTTGTCGATTGATCTCGCGAGCGAGTACCTCGTGATGGCGGCGACGCTGACGCACATCAAGTCGAAGATGTTGCTGCCGGTGGTGCCCAAGGATCAGGACGGGGATGGGCTGCCGGAGGAGGAGGTCGATCCACGGGAGGAGCTCGTCCGGCGGCTGCTCGAGTACCAGAAGTACAAGGCGGCGGGGGCGGACCTCGCGGAGCGCGGGACGCTCGGGAAGGACATCTTTTCGCGCGGGATCCCGGAGCCCGTGCCGGAGGGGCCGGCGCCGTTCGCGCCGCCGGGGGTGTTCTCGCTCTTCGACGCGCTGGAGAAGCTGCTCAAGCGCACGAACGTGAAGATCGAGCACCAGGTCAACTTCGATCGGATCACGATCACGGACCGGATCGTGCAGCTCACGGAGCGGCTCACGGGCCGGCGGCGCGCGACGTTCGAGGAGCTCGTGCTCGACGATCCGGCGCGGAAAGGCGCGCCGCTGACGCGCTTCGACATCGTGATCACGTTCCTCGCGATCCTGGAGATGGCGAGGATGAAGCTGCTCCGGATCTACCAGTCGGATCCGCTCGCGACGATCCACCTGGAGCTGTCGATACGGGAGGGGACGAGCGAAGACGACGAAGACGCGTCGACCGAGGCGCCAAGCGACGACAGGGGCGTCGAGCGGGAGCCGACCGAGGCGCCAAGCAACGATAGAGACGCCGAGCGGGAGCCGACGGAGGCGCCAAGCGACGACAGGGGCGTCGAGCGGGAGCCGACCGAGGCGCCAAGTGACGACAGGGGCGTCGATCCGGAGGCGACCGAGGCGCCTGTCGCGGTAAGAGAGGCCGAGGAGGAGCCGACCGAGGCGCCTGACGACGACAGAGAGGTCGAGCAGGAGCCGATCGAGCCGAAGGTGAACGATGGCGACTGAGGGCGGCTCGAAGCGGCGCGGGAAGTTGCGGCTCGTGCCGCAGCCGCAAGAGGAGGCCCCGCCGGACAGCGACTCGCCCGAGCGGCTCCGCCGCGCGGCATGGGCATGGTTCCATCCGAAGACGGCGGAGACCACGCCGGTCACGGAAGCGGAAGCGGTCGCGGAGGCGGAAGCGCCGCCGGTCCCGGAGCCGGAGGCGGAGACCGCGCCGGTCCCGCAGGCGGAGGCGGCGCCCGCCAAGCCGTCGAAGGCGAAGGCGAAGGCGAAAGCTGCGCCGGTCGCGGCGCCGGAAGCGGAAGCGGTCGCGGCGCCGGAGGCGGAAGCGGTCGCGGCGCCGGAAGCGGAAGCGGTCGCGGCGCCGGAGGCGGAGGCGGAAGCGGTCGCGGCGCCGGAAGCGGAAGCGGTCGCGGCGCCGGAAGCGGAAGCGGTCGCGGCGCCGGAAGCGGAGCCATCGACCGAGACGGCCGAGCCCAAGCGCAAGCGCGCGCCCCGCAAGCCGAAGCCCGCGCCGCTCTCGCCGGTCGAGCGGTTTCGTTCGCTCGCGGCCGCGTTTTTTCGGGCGCAGCGCCTCGTCAGCAACGTCGGCAAGACGCCCGCGGCCGCGACGAACGGCGCCCCGGACGGCGCTGCGGCGGCGCAGGAAGAGAACGCCGGACAGGCGAGCGGCGCGGTTGCCCGCGCGCATCTGAAGGGTGTGCTGGAAGCCCTGATCTTCGCGTCCGAGCACCCGATGACGTCACGCGACCTCGCGCGCGTGGCGAAGGCGGAGCACCGCCTCGTCGTGTCGCTGCTCGGCGAGCTGGGGGCCGAGTACCGCAACCGCGGGATCCGGCTCGACGAGGTCGCGGGCGGGTACGTGTTCCGGACGAGCCCGGCGTTCGCGCCGTTCGTGCGCGAGCAGGTCGCGAAGAAGCCGGTGAAGATGACACGCGCGCAGGTCGAGACGCTGGCGATCGTCGCGTACCGACAGCCGATCACGCGGCCGGAGATCGACGAGGTGCGCGGCGTGGACTCGGGCGCGGTGCTCAAGTCGCTGCTCGAACGCGACCTCGTGCGCATCCTCGGCAAGAAGGAAGAGCCGGGGCGGCCGATGCTCTACGGGACGACGGCGCAGTTCCTCGAGTTCTTCGGCCTGCGCACGCTCTCGGATCTGCCGACGCTCCGCGAGTTCACCGAGCTGTCGGACGAGTCGCGGCGCGCCTACGAGCGCGAGATGGGCGAGGAGCCGCCGGAGGCAGCGGTCGCCTTCACGGACACGAGCTCACCCGCGGCGGACGGTGGTCTCATGGGAGGCGAGGGCAGCTTCCAGCGGCACGTCGTGCCGCCGGAGGGAGCGGCCGCCGGCGATACGGAGAGCGCAACGCGTGACGAGTTTGCATTCACGGACGAGGATCGGACGCAGATGGAGAGCGGCGGGGAGGAAGCGATGAACGACGTGCAAGCAGCGAGCGACGAGTGGTCCGAGAAGGAAGAGGCCGAGGAGCGGTTGGCCGCTGAGGACGAGGACGAGGACGAGGACGAGGACGAGGACGACGAGGAGGACGAGGACGAGGACGAGGACGAGGACGAAGACGAGGACGAGGACGAGGACGAAGACGAGGACGAGGACGAGGACGAAGACGAAGACGACGAGGACGAGGACGAAGACGAAGACGACGAGGACGAGGACGAGGACGAGGACGAGGACGAGGACGAAGACGAGGACGAAGACGACGAGGACGACGAGGACGAGGACGAGGACGAATAACCCTCGGCCGGGTCAGGTCACGTCGAGCCGGACTCCTCGGCGGGGTCCGGGTAGGCCTCCGCGAGCTTGCCGACTTCACGGCGCAGCTCGGCGTGCGCCACGAGCTTCCGCACGAGCTTCCACGTCTCTGGATCCGCGAGCACGGCCATCGGCGACGCCGCCACGGCTCCGCGCCGCGGCTTGCGCACGATCGCCCCTTTCCCCTTGCTCCGGAGTTCTTCCATCTTCGTGACGAAGCGCTTCGTCGGGAACAGGTCGCCTCGCTCCCACGCGAGCACCGTCTCCTGTTCGAGCCCGAGCGCCGCCGCGAGCTCCTTCGCCGTGCAATCGAGCTCCTTGCGGAGCGCCTTGAGGTCATCGGGCGTCATGGGCGCGTAAACCTATCAATTTCACGCAACCGGCGGGGGCCCCGGTCGATGTACCGGCATGCAAACCCTCACATGCCCGAAGGCCTCCCGGCTCACCCCCACGCTCCTCGCCCTCGCCCTCGTCGCTTGTCGGCCCGATCTCCCGATCCCCGAAGCCCGTCCCGCCTTCATGACGCCGCCGGCCGGGATCACGGTCGCCTTCGAGCCGGAGGCGCCCGTCACGGCGGCGCCGCGTGTGCTCCGGCTGCACGTCGCCGCGGAGCCGGCGCTCGACGAGGCGCGGCTCTTCCTCGTGCGCGGCGAGGTGCGTGACAGCCACCTCCGGCAGATCGAGCAGGACGACGTCTCGAAGGCGCTCGCCGCGCGGTTCGTGCCGAGTCGAACCTGGCGGGAAGACGATGGGTCGGTGGTGCTCGCGCCGACGGCGCCGCTCGATCCGGGCGAGACGTACGCCGTGGCGAGTGGGGAGCCGAAGGCGAGCCTTCCCTTCGTGGTGGAGCCGGCCGAGGCGGCGCCGCTGCTCGTCCGCGTGTGGCCGCCGGTCGAGGCGACGGGCGCGGGCTTGTTCGGGCTTTATTGCGGGGAGATGACGCTGCCCGAGGTGACGTTCGAGGCCACGCTGGCGCCAGACGGGCCGCTCGGCGCGTTTGGTCGGGGCATTGCGCCGGCGGGCGCGGGGGGCGCTTGCCTGCGCTTCGTGGGTCGAGGGCTCGCGCCGCCGGACGGGGGGCCCTGGGTGCCACCACCCGTCGTGTGGCTGCCCGGCCTGCCGTGGCCGCTGCGGCTCGATCCACGGCCCTTTGGGGGCGTGAACGAGGACGTGGGCGAGGCGATCGAGGGGCCGCTCGACCCGGGGGCGCTCGAATGCACGGCGTTCGAGGTTCCGTTCGGGCCGGGTTGTGTGGAGGTCGAGGACGACCGGCTGCTCGGGCGCGCGCCCGAGGCGGCCCTGCTATGGGGGATCGCCGGCGAAGGGCTCGACGTGGTGATGACGACCGGGAAAAACGAGCGGTTCGTCCTCAAGGGATTGCCCGCGGGCAAAGACATCACGCTGGACGTCACGACGATCGACGTGCGCGGACGGGAGCAACGTCGGAAGTTTTCCGCGACCACCCTGACGCCGATGCCACACGTCGTGCTGAACGAGGTGATGGCGAATCCGCTCGGGCCGGAGCCGGATCAGGAGTGGGTCGAGCTCTACAATGACGGGGCCGTGGAGGCGGCGCTCGGCGAGCTCGTGATCAGCGATATCGGGGGCGAAACCGTGCTGCCGGGAATCATGCTGCCGCCTGGGCGCTTTGCTGTGATCGTGAACGAGACGTTCGTCCCAGACGACGAGATCGACGTGCCGCCGGCCGAGGATGCAATCGTTGTGCGCGTCCCCGCGCTCGGGAAAAGCGGGCTTGGCAATGGGGGCGAGATCGTGCGGCTGCTCGATATGCGTGGACGCATTCTTTCCAGGTTTCCCGCCATTCCAAAACCAAAGGCTGGTCAAAGCGTGGCACGGCGGTCACCCGACGCACCGGATGGAGTGAGCGATTCTTTCCTGCTGGCCCCTCCGACGCCGGGGGCCGCGAACACAGCGTCATTCCCTTGACTACGGAAAAACCGTGCTCGGAGGTGGCCGTGATGGAGAAGGCGTCTTACTTGCCTACGAGAGCGAACGTTCCTTGCCTGTACAGACGGGCGGGGACGTCCGAGGGAGCGAGCAAGCGGTGTCGTTCCTACATCGGAGCCAGCGGCCTCAACCTTGCTGAACCAGCGAGTCAGGAGGCCCGAGCGAAGTGGACTGGAGTCAGGGCCTCGGGTGGGCTAGTTAACAAAGCCCGCACCTTCGCAAAAAAGTGCTAGGTTTGGATACAAAGAGCAACAGGGTGGGGGGCCACCCGCTGGTGTGGTCTGCTGGTCCGGAGGGCTGGACGGGTTGGCACACCTTTCGCGTGGAGTTCGGACGATGGCCGGAGTACGTGGAGAGAAACTGCTGACCGCGTCCGACCTCGCAGCGCTGTGCGAGGTCGATCTGAAGACCATCCATAACTGGGTGGATCGTGGCCGGATCGCACATTTTCGCACGCCAGGGCGGCACTTGCGCTTCCGCGCAGCCGACGTGGCGGATTTCCTGCGAGCTTGGGGTTACAGCGTGCCCCGGGAGCTCGCGCGGGCGAGCGCGAAGAGCGGGCTCGTGGTGGGCTCGAAGGACACGCTCGCCCATGTCACCCGCGCGCTCGGGGACATGATGCCGCTCCGGGACGTGAAGCATCCCTACGATGCCCTCGTCCTCGCGGGATCGGACCCTCCGGACGTGTTCATCGTGGACGCGAAAGCGGTCGCGGTGGACGTGGACGTGGCGCGCTGGATGGAAGCGCTCGAGCGGGCGTGTCGAGATGCACGCTTCGTCGTGCTGAGCGACGAGGCGGCAGGGCTGCCCGCCTTCGTGACGCGCGTGGGCCGGACGGACGCGCAGGGCCTTCGGACCCTGCTCGTACCCGAGCCGGTGGCGCCCGTGGCGGCTCCGCCCGGAGCCGCAGCCGCGGCCGCGAATGCAAACGAGCCGGCCGGAGCCGTGCAGGCCGTGGAAGAGCTGCCGCCGCGCGCGGCAGGCGGTTCGTCGCGGTGAGTTCGTCGCGGTAAGTTCGTCGCAGTAAAACGATGCGCGCTCCGCTCGGCTGTCCGACGGAGCGGATTGCAGGGGCGGGGCCACGCTCGGGCGAGCCGAGCATGGCCCCGAAGCCTCGTCGGGAAGCGAGCGCTACAGGCGGGAGCCGCGATCGCGGCATTGGCCGAGGTCGTTCGCGTCGCTCACGCAGGCGAGGAGGTCGGTCGGGTCGGGGGCCCACACGCCCGCCGTGCACCGGTACTCCTCGATGACGCAGATCGTCAGCTCCTCGTATTCGGCGTCGCAGCCATAAATGGACGCCGTCTCCTGGGCGGCGTCGCCCTCGACGAGGCATTCGTCATACTCGCGCTCGGTGCAATCCTGGCAATCGCAGATTTTGTCGCACGCGTCGGTGACGACGCTGCCACAGCCAGTGGCGAGCGGGGTGAGCGCGAGGGCGGCAAGCAAGATCCATTGCGTTTTCATCGTCGTCGCGCTCCTAATCGCCAACGCAATCGTTGTAACGGTTTCGCTCGTCGTTGCAGTCGTCCCGCGTCGTCCAGCTATTGCCATCGCAGCGGAACTCCTCCTCCATACACAGGAGGTAGTCGTCCCAGCGATCTTCGCAGCCATAGATCGAGGCGACTTCCTCCCGCGTCTCGTAACCGACGATGCAGGCATCGACGTCCGCGTCGTTGCCGTCGCGGCAAATCATCTCATCCTCGCAGAGCGCGCCATACGGAGCGCACCCGAGGCCAGTGCCGGCCAGCACGGCAAGGGCGGCCAGACCCAAAGTTCGAGAAAGCGTTCTCATCGTTCGATTCTCCAACCTCCAGGACGGAGAATAGGAGAAATCGCGTGTCCGTGCGCGTCAAATTTGACGCGCAAATGTGCTTTGTAGCGTAGCGATTTCGACCGGCTCAGGACGAGCCGGCGATCGTCATCGAGGAAATTCGCAGCGTAGGCGAAGCCGTGGAGCTGCGAAGATCGAGGTCGTCGCCGACCGCGTCGATGCGTTGCCAAAGCTGATCGAGGTTCAGCGAGATGGTCACTTCACTGACCGGGAACGTAAGCTCGCCGTTTTCAATCCAGAATCCCGCCGCGCCGCGCGAAAAATCGCCCGTGACGGGGTTGTAGCCGAAGCCCATCATCTCCGTGACGTAGAGGCCACGCGGAGTGCTCTTCACGATGTCCGCGGCCTTCGTCTGCGTGGGCAGGAGCATGAAGTTCGAGGTGGAAGGACCGACGCCGCCGCCGCCGCCGCGCGACGCGCTGCCCGTGGGCGGGCGGCCGAGCTTGCGGCCGCTATAGCTGTCGCAGAGGTAGGTCTTCAGGATGCCCTGCTCGACGACGAGGTTCTTGCGCGCCGCGAGGCCCTCGCCGTCGAAGGGTCGAGAGCCAGGGGCGCGGAGGACCAAGGGGTCGTCGACGATGGTGACGAGGTCACTCGCGACCCGCGTGCCCTCACGGCCGACGAGGTAGCTCGACTTGCGCCAGACAGAGCTGCCCATGATGGCGCCGGCGAGCAACCCCAAGATGGCGCGCGCCGCGTCCGGGTCGAAGACGACCGGCGCCTCGCAAGTGGGGACCTTGCGCGCGCCGAGCTTGCGGAGGGTGCGGCGCGTGGCCTCGCGGCCGACCACCTCGGGCGCGTCGAGGGCGTCGAGGTGGCGCTTGGCCGTCCAGTGGAAGCCGCGGCGCTTCTTGCCACCCTCGTCGTCGGCGACGGGCGAGACGACGAGCGAGGCATACGAGCCGGCATACCCGCCCGTGAAGCCGCCCGAGAGGACGAGGGCGAAGATGCCGGCGGTGCGGCTGAAGGTGGCGCCGTCGCTGTTCGTGATGCGAGGGTCGGCGTCCCGGGCCGCCTGCTCGCCGCGGCGCGCGATGTCGATGGCCTCGGCCGCGGTGACGTCGCCGCCCTTGGGGTCGTAGAGCTCGAGGTCCGGGAAGGGGCCGGTCGCGATGAGCGAGGGGTCGGCCGGGCCGGCGAACGGGTCTTCCTGGGAGATGTCGACGAGCTCGAGGGCGTCACGGACGAACCGGTCGATGCCCCGCGCGGTGAGGTCCGAGGTCGAGGTGAGGGCGACGCGGCCCTGCTTGATGACGCGCATGCCGAGGCTCTTGTGCGAGGCCTCCTCGACGAGCTCGGGTTCGCCGAGGCGGACCTTCGTGCTGAGCTCGGAGCCGGAGCGCGCGATGGCCTCGGCGACGTCGGCGCCACCCGTACGGGCGCGCCGGACGACGTCCGCGGCGAGGTTCTTCAACTCTTCGATCTCGGTCTCGAGCCGGTTCGGCGCGGTCATCGTGGGGGCAGAGCGTGGTGGACAACCGGACGCTCGTCAATCAGCGTGGCCTCCGGGGTCGACCGAGAAAGCGCGGCGGCTCCTCCGAGGGGGGCTCGGAGGGCAGAACCGGCGGCGCAGGCCGTCCGGGGCGCGCCGGGAGCGCGGCGGAGGCGTCGATGGTTGACAACGTCCGCGCGGTGAAGACAGCCCCGGCGACGAGGATCCCGTCCATCCAGAGGACGGCATACCCGAGCGGGCTGCCCGGGAGCGGGCGGGTGCCGAAGTCGCTCTGGACCTGGTCGTAGGTGGCGTCGATGCCGAAGCGCGCGTGGAGCGCGACGAGGGGGACGGTGGCGGCAGCGAGGGGGAGGGCAGCGAGCCAGGCGAGGGCGGCGAGGGAGCGGCGGGCGAGGGCGCGGCGGCCAGCGAGGAAGCCGAGGACGGGAGCGGCGGCGTCGAGGAGGACAAGGAGGAGCTGCAAGGCCGACGGGAGGGCGCGGCCATCGAGGAGGTAAGCAAACGACCAGTCGGCGGCGAAGACGGTGAAGTAGGCCGAGACCGGGGCGTAGACGAGCAGGGCGTAGAGGGCGACGGCGAGGGTCGGGCGATCCCAGGACGAGGCGACGGGGCGTTCGTCGAGGCTGTCCTCGAAGCGGGCGAGCCATGCGAGCAGGACGCCGAGCGTGAAGCCGAAGAGCGGGGCGAGGGGGGCGGGCAAGGCGCCGCAACGGTTGCAAGGGGTGGCGCGGCGGTCAAGGCGGGGGTTGCAAGCGTTGTAAAGTGGGGCGCCGGGGGCCGGGCGGGCGCTTCAAGCGTTGAGACGGGCGGCTCGGAGGGCGAGGCGGGCGCTTCAAGCGTTGAGACGGGCGGCTCGGCGTTCGGGGCGGCGTTGCAAGCGTTGAAGCAAGCGTTGAGGGAGTCGGGGGCGAACGTCTAGGATGCGGGCCGGTCGCCTCGATGAAGATCCATGCGCTGCACATCGAGAATTTTCGCGGGTTCGAGATGCTCGACGTCACGTTCCACCCATCGATGACCGTGCTCATCGGGGAGAATGGGGCGGGGAAGACGGCGCTGCTCGAGGCGCTGGCGGTGGCGCTTGGAGCTCTCTTCCGCTCGATTCCCGGAGAGACGGGCCGCTCGCTCCGACTCACGGATGCTCGGCATCGGATCTACGAGCACGCGGGGATGCTGGATCTACAGCCGCAAGGGCCCGTGCGTGTCGCAGCACGTGGTCGTCTCGACGGTCAGCCCGTGCGCTGGGTCCGTAGCATGCGGGTCGATGATTCTCCGCCGGAGTTTTATAGAACGCGGTCCTCGTTGCGACCGATCAGTGCAAGGCTCGCAGCGGCCGTAAAGGCTGGCGAGCCTCGTGATTTGCCTGTCGTGGGCTACTACGGCGCGGAGCGCCTGGGGGTCTGGCGCTACAAGAAGATCGACCCGAAGCGTGGCATCGGCTCGCGCTTCGATGGCTACATGGATGCCCTCGATCCAACGCCAAACCATCGTCTGCTTGCTGAATGGATCTACCAGCAGACACTCATCGAGCTGCAAAGCGGCAGCCCCGTCCTTCAACTTCGCGCCATCGAGCGTGCCGTTCGTCAGTGCATCGAAGGGACGACGCGGTTTTTCTTCGACGTCAAGAGTCACGAGCTCATGCTCGAACGCGCGAGCGGCGAGAGGCTCCCCTTCTCGTTCCTGAGCGACGGCTACCGCAACATGGTCGCCCTCGTCGCCGACGTCGCGTGGCGCGCTGCGGTCTTGAACCCGCATCTTGCCGAGGAGGCGGCCGAGAAATCCGAGGGCGTCGTCCTGATCGACGAAGTTGATCTGCACCTGCATCCGCGCTGGCAGCGCCGCGTGCTCGGCGATCTGCGGCGCACGTTTCCGAACATCCAGTTCGTCGTGACGACGCACTCGCCCCAGGTCATCGCGAGTGCGCACCGCGACGAGGTGCGGGTCTTCGACAACAACAAGCTCGTTCCCATCCAGCCTTTCGTGGAGGGGCGAGACACGAACAGCCTGCTCGAAGACGTGTTCGGCGTGCCGGAGCGGCCGGAGAAGGAGCAGCGCGAGATCGACGAGCTCTCGCGGGTCCTCGACGAGGAGCGCTACGAAGAAGGGCGAGCCATGCTCGCGCGACTCGAACAGCGCCTCGGTCCGGATGATCCCGCGGTCATCCGCGCCCGGTGGATCCTGGAGCGCGAGGCGCCGGAGCCCGGCGTCGGCTGATGCTGCGGTTCGCAAAAGGAGCCGCGCCGATGGTGCTCACCGGATGGCAAGCCACGCCGGGAGCGGACTGGGAGAGCCTCTCCGCAACCGACAAGGACGAGGTTCGGGCTGCGCTGTTGCGCGATCAAGGGGAACTCTGTGCGTACTGCCAGCGCCGGATCGCCACGAAAGAGGGGCGCATGAAGGTCGAGCATTGGCACCCGCAGTCCGCCGAGGGAGAGGCGAAAGGCACGCTGCGGTGGCTCGACATGCTGGGCGTCTGCCTCGGTGATGAAGCGCAGGAGTCGGGCGCGAAGGCAGGCGAGCGGCACTGCGATACGGCGAGGGGCAACAAGAAGCTGTTCCTGCACCCCGTCGCCGGGAGAGGTCCCGATCCTCGGGAGCATCTGCGCTACACGCCGGAAGGCGAGGTCCTGCCGTCGAGCGGTACGTCGTCTGCGAGGGTGCAGGGTGACATCGACGCCCTCAACCTCAACGCGACGCGGCTGAAGCGCGCGCGACGCGAGATCGTGGACGTGCTCAGAGAGCGCCTCGAAAAGCGTAAATTCACGACCGCGGCGTTGAACGCAGAGTACAAGGCGGCGGGCATCCAGCCGGGCGTGCAGAGCCCCACGCAGTGCGAGGTCGTCCGGTATCATCTCCGTCGCTGGGCCAGGCAGAAAAACGTGGAGCTTGAAGCATGAACAACAAGAACCTGAACCTGGAGACCGAGGCGACATCACCCTACGAGCGCGACAGCGAGCACGAGCGCCTGGCGCGGCTCGCAGGCGAATGGCGGGGGACGGCGCGGACCATCATGGGGCCGGGCGCGGAGCCTCTCGACGCGGCCTGGGAAGGGCGGATCGCGGGGATCCTGGGCGGAAGGTTCGTGCGGTTCGTGTATCGATCGAGCGTCGAGGGGAAGCCGATCGTCGGGGAGATGCTGATCGCCTTCGAGTCGGGCGAGAAGCTCTGGCGGACCTCGTGGGTGGACAGCTTCCACACGGGCACGATGATCCTCGTGTCCGAGGGCCGTGGGACGGACATCGACGTTCGGGGTCGTTATTTCGCAGCCGAAGGGCACCCGCACTGGGGATGGCGCACCGTCATCGACGACGCGCAGGCGGAGAAGCTCACGATCCGCATGTACAACATCACGCCCGACGGGCAGGAGTTTCTCGGCGTAGAGATCACGCTCGCGCGCAGCGCGTGAGGGGGAACGGGCGAGGTCGAGCGCGCGCGTTGCGGCGGGATCGGCCGTGCGTTGCGCGCGGGCTTCCACCGGGCTAAGGGCTCCCGAGATGGATCCGAGGCGCGTGGAGGAGCTGCTCGATCGGGTGCGGCGTGGGGACGTGACGGTCGAGCAAGCCGTCGAGGCGCTCGGGAGCCTGCCCTTTCGCGACCTCGGTTACGCGACGGTCGATCATCATCGCGCGCTCCGGCAAGGGGTGCCGGAGGTGATCTTCGGCGAGGGGAAGAGCGGCGAGCAGATCGCGGGGATCGCCGAGGAAATGGTGCGCGCCGGGACGAACGTGCTCGTGACGCGGATCGACGCGCACAAGGCGGCGATCGTGGGGCATCGGGTGCCGAGCTTCCGCTACGCGCCCCTCGCGCGGACGGGGAGCGTGGAGCTCGCGCCGCCGCCGAAGCGGCCGTGCGCGCCGGTGGCGGTCGTGACGGCGGGGACGAGCGACAACGAGGTGGCCGAGGAGGCCGCGGAGACCCTGTCCGCGCTGGGGCTCGAGCCGCTGCGGATCTACGATATCGGGGTCGCGGGGATCCATCGGCTCTTGCACCGCGTGGAGGATCTGCGGCGCGCGTCCGCGGCGATCGTGTGCGCCGGGATGGAAGGGGCGCTGCCGAGCGTGGTGGGCGGGATGGTCGCGACGCCGGTGATCGCCGTGCCGACGGCGGTGGGGTACGGGACGGCGCTCTCGGGGTTTACGGCGCTCTTCGCGATGCTCACGTCCTGCGCGTCGGGGGTGTCGGTCGTGAACATCGGCAACGGGTTCGGCGCGGCGATGGCGGTGCACCGTATGATGCCGAAGGCGTCGCAAGCGATCGAGCCGCCGAAGACCGCAGGCTGAGCAAGGAGCACGGCACGTGCACGGACACGGACACGATCATGGGCATGGGCACGACCATGACCACGGGCACGATCACCATCACCACGACGATCATGCGCACGGCCCAGGCCACGTGCATCACGCGCACGATCACGGGCACGCGCACACGCACACGCACGAGCGCCCGCACACCCACGCACATGCGCCCGCGGCTTCGCACGATCACGGGCATGTGCACGGGCACGAGCACGGGCGCGGGCATGAGCATCCGGTGAGGACGCCGCTCCTGGAGCAGGGCTCGGGGGTCGGGAAGATCCTGTTCTTCGACGCCTTCAGCGGCGTCGCAGGGGACATGACGATCGCGGCGCTGCTCGACCTTGGCGTGCCGCTGCTCGTGATCGAGCACGCGGTGGCGGCGCTGCCGCTCGAAGGGGTGTTCCTGGAGCGCGGGCACGTGCATCGGAGCGGCATCGTGTCGACCTCGTTCGAGGTGCACGTGGAGACGCCGCAGCCGGAGCGGACGTACGCGTCGATCGACGCGATGCTCACGTCCTGCCCGCTCGAGCCCGAGGTGCGAGCGCTCGCGCGCCGGATCTTCCGGCGGCTCGGCGAGGCGGAGAGCGCAGTGCACCGCATGCCGCTCGACGAGGTGCATTTCCACGAAGTGGGGGCCGTCGACGCGATCGTGGACATCGTGGGCGCAGCCGCAGCGCTCGTGTACCTCGGGGCCGAGGTGCGGGGCGCGCCGCTGCCGATGGGGCGAGGGTTCGTCAAGGCACGTCACGGGATCCTGCCGCTGCCGCCGCCAGCGACGGTGGAGTGCCTGCGCGGCGTGCCGACGTACGGCGTGGATCTCGACGCGGAGCTCGTGACGCCGACGGGCGCGGCGATCCTCGCGACGGCAGCAGGTCGCTTCGAGCGGTGGCCGACGTTCGCGCCGGAGCGCGTGGGCTGGGGCGCAGGGTCGCGGGAGCTGCCGGATCGGCCGAACCTGCTGCGGGTCGTGCTCGGCGCGCGCGGAGGCGACACGGATGAGCCCGCGATCGGCGCGTCGCACGTGGTGCTCGAAGCGAACGTGGACGACATGACGGGCGAGATGGCGGCGCACGCCATCGAGGCGCTCTTCGCAGCAGGCGCGCTCGACGCGTGGGCCGTGCCGATCACGATGAAGAAGGGGCGGCCAGCGCTGACGATCGCAGCGCTCGCGCCAGCGCCGCAAGCAGACGCGGTGGGCGCGACGCTCCTGCGCGAGACGACGTCGATCGGGCTGCGGAAGATCCCGGTGACGCGGACGGAGCGGCCGCGGCGCACGGTGGCCGTGGACACGGCCTACGGGCGGGTGCGCGTGAAGATCAGCGAGGGGCCCTTCGGTCCGCCGCAGATCAAGCCGGAGTTCGAGGACTGCGCAGCCGCGGCGAAGACACACGGTGTGGCGCTGCGTGAGGTGATCCAGGCTGCGCTGGCTGCGCTGGCCGTCTGAAGGCGATGCGCCGGGGTTTCACCCCGGGCCCGACCAGGGGCTCTTCGCCCCTGGACCCGAACCAGGGCACAGCCCTGGACCTCAGGTGCATCGACCGCGATGCGGTCGATGCAAAGAGGCTCAATCGGGTCGTTCGATCGGAAGGCCCTCGGCTTCCCAGCCGAGGAAGCCGCTCTCGAGGAACGCGATCTGCACGTCGCTCTTCGCGAGCGTCTCGACGACGACCTTCGCCTTGTCGCCAGCGCGGTCGTAGAGGACCGGCTCGCCCGGGAGCATGTGGAGCTCGGCAAGGCGGGTCTCGATCTCTTCGAGCGGGATGTTGACGGCGCCCGGGATACGCGCGCGGTTGTAGGCAGCGGCCTCGCGCGTGTCCACGGCGACGACCTGGTGTTGCTTGAGGAGCTGCGCGAGCTCCTGCACGCGGATGGCGCCCTCGGCCCGCGGGAGGAAGGGATCGAGCAGCTCGCGCAGGCGCGCCTTGCGCACGGCGCCTTGTTCTCCGGCGACAGGGCGGCCGCGGAAGAAGACCATGAACGTCGGCACGGCCTGCACGCGCATCGCCTGCGCGAGGCGCTTGCTCTGGTCGATGTTCACCTTGACGAACTTGGCTTTGCCTTCGAGCTCGCGCGAGAGCGCCTCGACCTCGGGGGCCACCGTTTTGCAGGGGCCGCACCAGTCGGCGTAGAAGTCGATGAGGACGGGCAGCTCGCTGCGCAGGACCTCGCGTTCGAAATCTTGCTCGGAAATGACGGGGACCGGCATGGGAGGAAGTCCATAGCGAGAGTCCAGGCCGATGGCGAGGGGTCTCGCCCATCGGCGCAAGCGAGCGGCGAATCAAGGCCGGGCCTTCGGTAGGATGTCCTCCGTGCAGGACACCCAGGACGCCCCGCCGCCTTCGTCGAAGAGCCTGGCCTCGGGTCGCAAGAGGCCCCGGCCGAGCCTGATCCTCTCGAACGAGCCCACGCCCGGCGCGCCGCCCGGCACGCTCCTCGTCGAGGACCCGAACAAGCCGAAGATCTACCTGATCGACTACTGCCTCGAGCACATCGTCGAGAAATGGATCGACTCGGTCGACGAGGCCGTGCCTTACCTGACCGACGACCGCCCGAGCGTCACGTGGATCGACGTGCAGGGGATCGGGCACAAGCCGACGTTCGAGCGGCTCGGGGAGATCTTCGGCATCCACCCGCTCGCGCTGGAGGACGTGGTGAACGTGCCGCAGCGGCCGAAGAGCGACGTGTACCCGGAGCAGCAGGTGATCATCTGCCGGATGGCGCAGTCCAACGTGAAGGGCGCGCTCGTGACCGAGCAGATCGCGATCGTGTTCGGCAAAGGCTTCGTGCTGACGGTGCAGGAGGAGCCGAGCGCGGACGTGCTCGAACCGGTGCGCGAGCGCATCCGCAAAGGAAGGCAGCTCATGCGGACGGGCGGCGCCGACTACCTCGCGTACGCGCTCTTCGACGCGATCATCGACGGGTTTTACCCCGTGCTCGAGAAGCTCAGCGACCGGCTCGACGAGATCGAGCTCGACGCGTTGCAGGGCAAGGACGGGACGGCGCACCAGATCCACGACGTGAAGCGGGATCTGCTCGCGCTGCGGCGGACGATCTGGCCGCAGCGCGAGGTCGCGAACTCGCTGCTCCGGGACGGATCGCCGCACATCCAGGAGCACACGCGGATCTATCTGCGCGACACGTACGACCACGCGGTGCAGGTGATGGATATGGTCGAGACGTTCCGCGAGATCGCCTCGGGCCTCATGGATCTGCACCTCTCCGGCGTGTCGAACCGGATGAACGAGATCATGAAGGTGCTCACGATCATCTCGACGATCTTCCTGCCGCTCACGTTCATCGCGGGCGTGTACGGCATGAACTTCGACACGAAGATCTCGCCGTACAACATGCCCGAGCTGGAATGGCGGTTCGGATATCCGGCCTCGATCGGGCTCATGTTGCTGAGCGTGGCGGGGCTCTTCGTCTTCTATTGGCGAAAGGGTTGGATCGGGAACCGTCGCCGCGATCCGTGAGCCACGGATCTCGAGGCGACGGTTTGTTGCTTCCCTCCGGCCCCGGCGAAACGCGCCCGCGCGACGGGGCATCTGCGGTTCGAGAGAGGGGAGAAACATGCATTCGTGGATGTCCTGCACGTCCGAAAATGGATGGAGACGCGCCGCTTTGGGGGCCCCGATCCTCCTGGGAATGCTCTTCGGCTCCGCTTGTACCGAGCCGACGGGAGAGCCCGAAGAGGAGGAGGTCATCACGTCCGTTCAGGCGCTCAGCACGACGAACGGGCTCGCGCTGAACGGGCTCGCGTTGAACGGGCTCGCGTTGAACGGGCTCGCGTTGAACGGGCTCGCGCTGAACGGGCTCGCGTTGAACGGGGTAACGCTCGAAGGGACGACGTTCGTCGGGAAGACGGCGTCGGGCGCGCCGCTCGCCCCGGACGCGTTCGTCGGCGTGACGCTCACGGGCACGCTGAGCAACGGGCAGACGATCAAGCTGCGGATCGACGATCGCGTGCCGTCGACGCGCCCCGACGTGTTCCTGTACGAGGTCTCGTACCTGTCGAACACGAGCCAGAACACGTGGAAGAGCCTCTGCGGCACGACGTCGAGTGGTACGCCGCGCCGCGCGATCCCGCTCGCGGGCACCTGGGACTACTCGCAGAAGAAGCCGACGAGCGGCATGCACCAGCCGTCCGACACGACCTTCACCTTCGCGTGCAGGCCGTTCGCGATCGCGAAGTGCGTCGAGCTTGGTTACAAGCCGTGGAGCAGCGTGACGGAGTGCGCCGCGCCGGGCGTGTGCAAGGAGATCCCCGGCGCGCTTCTGCACCAGACGTGCACGCGTATGCTGCGCGCCGATTACTGCGGCGACGGCGTGCCCCACACGCAGGACGGGACGCCCGTGGACGTGTGGGACGAGTTCGGGATCCAGGACGCCGCCGTGACGGACTTCGCGTTCGAGGCGGAGTGGACGCCGATGGGCGCGCGCTGCATCGAGCACACGCGGTGGCACGGCGATACGAGCGGATCGGTCGCTGCGTACGTGAACAAAGTGTGCAAGTCGCGATGGGCGAGCGCGCAGCCGACGTACGACTGCGGAGGGGCGAGCTCGACGCTGCACACGGCGAAGGGGTTCGGCGTTCCGCTGCTCGCCCGTTCGCTCATCGGCAACGAGTCGGCGCTGCCCACGGATTGACGTGTCAGCCCTTGCGACGAAGACGTTCGAGCACGGCGCGCGGGGACATCGTGGCGCGGTAGACGTAGATCTCGCCGGCCTCGTCCTCGCCGAGGACCTCCTCGCTCACGCGGAGCTGCTTGCCCACGGCGAGGAGGAACCTCGCGGGAAAACCCTTGCGAACGAGCTCGACGCGTTGCCAGACGGCCTGTCGGCTCCAGAAACCGAAGGCCTCGAGGAACACTTCTTCGCCCGTGGTCTCGCTGCGGAAGACGAGGTCGGGGACGCAGGCGATCTCGCCGGGGAGGGCGAAGACGTGATCGTTGTCCGTGACGACCCACTCGGAGCCGAGGCGCTCGAAGGCCTGCTTGAACACGTCGAGATCGGGGCCCGTGGAGGGGGCCTCGGCGACGTGCGAGACGAGGCCGTCTTCGGGGGCGATTTCGAGGACGGCGCGGGTCTTGGCCTTGCCCCACGCGAGCTCGGCGCGGACGTGAAAGGAGCGGAACGCGAGGACCTGCGGGAGGAACATGGCGAGGCGCAGGCCGTACTTCTGGACCGCGTCGAAGAGGCTCCACGGGCCGTCGAGCGTGATCGTGTAGCCCTCCGCTGGCGAGCCCTCGACGACGTGGATGAGGCCGTGGAAGCGCGCGGCGCGAAAGAGCCTGCGGTACCGATCCGGGCCCTCGTCGGCGACGCGGATCGTGACACGCGTGGCCTTGAGCAAGACGGCCTGGGCGAGGCCGAGGTCGTAGCGCTCGAGCAAGGCGTCGGGGCCGATCGGGCGGAAGGCTTCGAGCCGCTCGTTTTCGCGTAGATCGGCGTAGAGCGCAGCGTCGATCTCCGCCGGGGTTTTTCCGAGGCGCGGCGCGAGCTCGGCGAGGACGGCGTCGCGATCGAACTCGCTGCGGACGTCGAGCGCGCGGTGGGCAAGGGCTGCGGCGAGGAAGACCTCGCGGCGGATCTCCTCGGGATCGACGCCGGCGGGGACAGTCCATGTGCACTGGCCGTCGAGGACCTTGCGCAGGCCGTCGCCGACGAGGCGCGCGTCGGCGGGGACGGGGACCGCGTCGAGCGCGGCTTCGATCTCGTCGCGGCTGTGGCCGACGGCGCTGCCGAGGATGCGGACGAAGTCTTTCGCGAGCGTCTTGGCGAGCTCGGCGTCGTTGCCGCGGAGGTAACGAGGAAGGACGCGGCCGCCTTTGCGGCGCACGCGGAGGAGATCACTTGTAAGCAACGTGCTCCCTCCGCTTGTCGCTCGTGTACTGCTCGGCGGTGTTCTCGGCGACGAGCTCGTAGAGCAGCGCGCGTTTGTCCGTTCCCTTGCGCAGGATGCGGCCGAGGCGCTGGACGTGCTCGCGGACCGAGCCGTTGCCGCTCAACACGATGGCGACGTTGGCCTCGGGGACGTTGACGCCTTCGTTCAGGACCTTCGAGGTGACGACGGCCGTGAGGTCACCGGCGTTGAAGGCGGCGAGGATGGCGCTGCGCTCCTTGACGCGGGTCTGGTGGGTGATCGCGGGCAGGAGGAAGCGGCGCGAGATCTGGTAGACGGTCGCGTTGTCCTCGGTGAAGACGATCGTGCGGTCGTGGCGGTGGTTGTGGAGCAAGCGGGCGAGGACGTTGATCTTGCCCGGCGCGGCGAGCGCGAGCGCGCGTTGCCTGCGGTAGGCGAGGAAGGCCCGACGGCCCGCCTCGCTGCGCGAGGAGAGGTAGAGGAAGCGGCTCCAGCCGTCGGGCGCCGACATGCGGATGCCCTCTTCGCGGAGGAACGTGACGTACTCGCCGCGGGCGGCGTCGTAGGCCTCGCGCTCCTCGGGCGAGAGCGGGACGCTGATTCGTTCGGTCTCGTAGGAAGCGAGGTACTCGCCGGAGAGCTCGGTGATGTCCTTGCGATAGACGATGGGGCCGATGAGCTCGTCGTAGGCGCGGCCATCGGTGCGCTCGGGCGTGGCCGTGAGGCCGAGGCGGAAGGGCGCGATGCTCATGCGCGCGGCGAGCTGGTAGGAGGGGCTCGGGAGGTGATGGCACTCGTCGAAGACGACGAGGCCGAAGCGCCCGCCGAGCCGATCCATGTGCAGGTGCGCGGAGTCGTAGGTGGTGACGGTGATCGGCTCGACTTCGTGGTAGCCGCCGCCGATGACGCCGATGGCGCGGCCGAACGCGGCGGCGAGGATGTCGTACCACTGGTTCAAGAGGTCGAGCGTGGGCACGACGACGAGCGTGGAGCGCTTGCGGCCAGCGATGGCCATGGTCGCGACGTAGGTCTTTCCCGCGCCGGTTGGCAGGACGACGACGCCGCGGAAGCGATGAGCGGCCCACGCGTCGAGCGCCTCGCGCTGGTACGGGAAGGGCTCGTGGCGCGCGGCGGGCTCGATGTCGAGCGTGTCGTAGGTGCGCGCTTCGTCGGTGAAGGCGAGCTTCTTGGCGCGCAGCCAGAGGACGATGTCCGCGTACGAAGACGCGGGGAGGCGGAAGGTGTTCTCGCGCGCGTCCCATGCGCAAGCGGGCGGCAGGCTCGTCGCGTCGTCCTGCGCGAGGCCGTCGAGGCGCACGGTGCCGCCCTGAAACGCGAGGCGGAGGCCATCGCTCATCATCTCGGGGGCGGAGGTTAGCTCAAACCGAGGACGACGCGCGCGCGCGCGGGGCGATCGCGCGGAGGATCTCTTCGAGGTCGGCCGGCGAGAAGGGTTTTTCCAGGCACCGGTTCGGGGCCTGGGCCAGGAAACTGCGGGCATCCTGGGTGAAAGCGCCGCCCGTCATGTAGACGATGCGCTCGTTCGACTCGGGCATCCGCTCGCAGAGCGCGCGGTGGATGTCGAAGCCAGAAACCCCGGGCATCATCACATCGCAGAGCACGGCGTCGTAGGGTTTGTCTGAGAGCGCTTCGAGCGCGCCTTTCCAGCTCGTCCGTCCGTCGACGTCGTGGCTGCGCTCGAGCTGGCGCACGATGGCCGAGAGGAGCGCGGGCTCGTCGTCGACGACGAGGACCGTGAGGCGCGGGACGGGCGCGCGCTTCGGGATCTCGGAGCGAGGTTCGCCGCCGAGATCGACGTTCTCGGCAGGCAGGAGCGTGACGCGGACGACGGTGCCTTTGCCGACCTCGCTCTCGATCTCGATGCGGCCGCCGTGCGCGCTCACGATGCTGCGGCAGATCGAGAGGCCGAGGCCGCTGCCGACGCCGACGGGCTTGGTCGTGAAGAAGGGCTCGAAGACGCGGTTCATGATCTCGGTCGGGATGCCGGGGCCGTTGTCGCGGATCTCGACGAGCGCGCTGCCCGAGACCTTGTGCGTGGCCGTGACGACGCGGATCTCGTTCGTCTGCGCCGAGCCTTGCGGGAGGGCCTGGAGGGCGTTGACGAGCAGGTTCAAGAAGACCTGCCCGAGGCGAGCCTCGTTCGCGTGGACGAGCGGGACGTCGCCGTAGCTGCGGACGAGGCGGGCGCGATGGCGGATCTCGTTGTCGGCGACCTTGATGGAGGCGTCGAGCACGCGGCGCACGTCGATGGGGCGGCGCTCTTCCTGGTTGGCGCTGGAGAAGACGCGGAAGTCGCGCACGATCTGCGCGACACGCCCGGTGCCGTCGAGGGCCTCGCCGCAGAAGCCGAGCAGCTCGCGCGCGAGCGCTTGGGTTTCGGTGTCGCCCCGCGCGCCGGAGGTGCTCGCGAGATCTTCGAGCTTCTTCGTGACGAGCGCGATGTTGAGCGTGACGTAGGCGAGGGGGTTGTTGATCTCGTGGGCGACGCCGGCGGCGAGCGTGCCCATGGAGTTCATGAGGTTCGCCTGGTAGACGCGCGCCTCGGTCTCGATGCGCGTCGTGATGTCGCGGCAGAGGCTGATGATCGCGATGCCGCCCTCGAAGGGCGCGGGCGCGGAGGCGACTTCGACGGTGATGACGCCGCCGTCGCGGCGCACGAGGCGGTAGGTGTAGAGCGGCGCGGCCTCGCCCGTCGCGAGCATGACGCGCACGCGGCGGTTCTCGCGCGTGACGTCCTCGGCGTGGAGGATCTCGCCGAGGGGTCGGCCGTAGAGCGACTCGGCGCTCTCATGGCCGAGGCACGTGAGGAGCGTGGGGTTGGCGTAGAGGATCTTGCCGCCGCGGTGCACGACGACGAGCTCACTCGTCTTCTCCACGATGAGGCGAAAGAGGCCCCGCACCCCCGCGAGAGCCTCCTCCACGGCACCTTCGAAGCGGGAGGTCTGTGCGACGTGCTCGTCGTGCATGGCGTGGCCCATCCGTACGAAACTCGAACCATTCTAGAACGGAAGGCGGACGTGGTTCGGGGTTTCGTGAAGGCGGCAAAAAGCGCGCGCGGCGCGGGGGTCAACGCGCTGCCGGGAATACGGCACGGCAAAAGGCATCCTGGGTGTCGGCCCACGTAGGCAGCGTCCCGGCGCGTCGCAGGGCGGCGTGTTGCATGGCGTCGAGACGCTGCTCGTCGTTCACGACACGGACGAGCGCGTCTTCGAGCGCGCGCGGATCGCCGGGCGAAACGAGGAGGGCCTCTTCGCCATGGCGGACGACCTCGGGAATGGCGCCCGCGCGACACGACACGATGGCGAGGCCGTGCGAAACCGCCTCGGCGAGCGCGATGCCGTACCCCTCGTAGCGGCTCGGGAGGACGAGGACGTCGTGCGCGCCGAGCTCCCGGGCGAGCGCTTCGTCCGGGAGCGCGCCCGTCACGCGCACGCGGCTCCCGAAGCGGGAGGCCGCGGCGAGCACGCGCGCGGCGTACCACGCGTCGCGATCGGCAGGCCCGGCGAGCGTGAGCACGGCGCGCGCGGCGACGGCGGCGAACGCTTCGAGCAAGGCGAGCGGATCTTTGCGGGGCGTGAGGGCGCCGAGGAAAAGAAGGCGCACGGGGGCGCCGCGTGCGCGCGCGGGGGGCGTGGCGCGCGCGCCGAGTCGATCGCGGCCGGGAGGCACGACGGTGATGCGATCCCGCGGGAGGCCCGCGGCCTTGGCCACACGTGCAGTGGTCTCGCTCGTGACCACGACGTGATCCGAGGCGGTGAGGAGGACACGTTCGAGGGCGAGGCGGAGGTTTGCGGAGGCGCCCGCTCGTTCGCTTGCGGCGAGGTGATGGAGCAAGGTGACGAGGCGCGGGGACGCTGGCGATCGAGCGCGCAGCGCAGCCGCGAACGCCGCGCGCGGATGACAGAGCTCGTCGATGATGACGACGTCGTGCATGCGGGGAGAGGACACGCGCGGCGCGAGGAGGCCGAGGAGGCGAACGTTTTCGCGCAGCGGGGCGAGCGGCCCACGCACGTCGAGGTTCACGACGTCGACGTGGCAGCCGCGTGTCCTCAGGCCCGAGGCGACGATGCGATCGTAGAGGTAGCCGCCCGTGGGTTGATCGAGCGGGCCATCGACGACGAATGCGACGCGCGCGCCATCAAGCAACCCCGGGCTCCACGCCGGGCATGGTCGACGCCGGGCGGATCGGCCCGCGGTACTTGGCCCACGCGTTCGGGGACTCGTCGAGCACGACGGTGAGCATCGTACCCGCGCGGAGCGGCAGCACGTGCCCGAGCTCGCGGTGGATGTACCGCGCGATCACCTCGGTCGTGGACCTGCCCGGCGAAAAACCCGGGTGATCGTCGAGGTTGCGGTAGTCGAGTTGCTCGAGGACGCCGCGCAGTTTGGCGCGGAGCATGCCGATGTCGCAGACGACGCAATGCTCGTCGAGCTCTTCTTGCTCGACCTCGATGCTGACCACGTACGTCGCGCCATGCATGCGTTGCGCGGGCCCGAAGAAGTCACCGTCGAGGCGGTGAGCCACCATGATGTGATCGCGAACGCCGACCGTGTACATGCGCTCCAAGATACCGCAGGAGCCACGGATCAACGTGACGGATCGAGCACACGATGCGGCGGATTCCACGCCTCGCCGGCAGCGAGCGACGCGTACAGGCGGGGCGCATCGGTGAACGGAACGAGCGGACCGACGAGGCGATCGAGGTGGTCGTCGCGGAGCAGTTCGTTCACGACGGAGAAGCGTCGATCGAAGGTGAAGCGAGCGCGGCGCGCGGGCGGGATCGCGCCGACCTGGCTCGAACGGATCGTGACGCGGTTCGGGTGGAACCGGCCGCCGAGGGGCAAGGGGACGCCACGCTCGCCGTACCAGGAGACGACGAGGATGCGCGCTTCGGAGCCGGCGGAAGCGACGAGCGCGGCGAGGGCTTCGGGGGAGCCGGAGGCTTCGATCAGGACGTCGGCTTCGGCGACGATCGCGGCGTCGATCGAGGGGAGCGCTGCGGCGCATCCGAGGTCGCGGGCGAGCGCGGCGCGGCGTTCGTCCGGGTCGATGCAAGCGACGTGGCCACCCGCGCGCGTGGCGAGGCGCGCGACGAGCTGCCCCACAACGCCGAGGCCCACGACGACGACGCGCTCGCCGAGCGCAATTTCCGCGTCCCACACGGCATTCAGTGCGGTTTCGAGGTTCGCCGCGAGCGTGGCGCGGGGCGCGGGGATGCCCTCGGACAAGGGGCGGAGCGCGTGTTCGTTGGAGATGAAACGATCGTGGTGCGGGTGGAGCGCGAAGACCGTACGGCCGAGCAGATCGGGCGAGGTGTGCACGCCGATCGCCTCGACGACGCCGACGGCCGCGTAGCCGTAGCTCGTCGGGAGATCAAACGAGCCGCGCTGCGCGGGCAGGGCCATCACGGCGCGGATGTCGGGCGGTACGCGGCCCATGAGAACGAGGCGTTCGGTCCCAGCGCTGACGCCACACGCGAGCGTGCGGACGAGGGCTTCGTGCGGGCCAGGATCGGAGAGGGGTTCGTCGCGGAGGGCCGCGACGCCGGGGCGTTCGAACCAGATCGCGCGGGCCCGGGTCACGAGGCCTCCGAGGCAGCGTGGGGGAGGGAGAGCGGCAAGGGCGGCGCGCCTTCGCGGGCGAGTTCGAGGAGCACGTCGCCGCCGACGTGAACCACGCGGCGGAGCTCCAGGCGCAGGGCTTGATCGAGCTTGCGGGTGCCGAGATCACCGACGGCCTCGATGCCCGCGCCGATGACGAGAGGCGCGACGGTGACGACGAGCCGATCGACGAGCCCTTCCCGGAGGAAGGAGGTGATCACGCCGCGGCCGCCTTCGACGAGGAGCTCGCGCGTGCCGCGCTCCGCGAGCGCGCCGAGCAGCGCGTCGAGGTGGATGCCTTCCCCGTTCGTCGCGACGGGGAGCGCGCAGCACTCGACGTGGGACGGCAGCGTCGCGCGTGAGGCCTGCCGCGTGACGTGCAACGTGCGTGTGGTCGCGTCGCGGAAGAGCTGCGCTGCGGGAGGCACGCGGCCGCGGGTGTCGAGCACGACGCGCAGGGGTTGTTTTCCCGGCACGTGTCGCACGGTGAGGAGCGGATCGTCGGCGAGCGCGGTGCCGGATCCGACGAGGACCGCGTCCGCGGCAGCGCGGAGGGCGTGGGCGAAGCGCGTGGTCTCCTGGCCGCTGATCCAGCGCGAATCACCGGTGGAGGTGGCGATGCGGCCGTCGAGGGATTGCGCGAAATGCACGGTGACCCAGGGCCGCGAGCGAGGCGGCATTCCTTCCGTGCAGTCGCGCATGGTGAGGCGAGCGTAGCGTCGAGCGTCGCGCGGGGCGAGGCACGCGGAAGAAGCATGGAGCGAGGACGCCCTCGGCGACGAATTCGATTAAGATGGGAACGGATGAACAAAGCCCACCGCTCGCTCGCGCCCGGGTTCTTGATCGCCTCGCCTCCGCTCGGAGATCCGAACTTCGATCGGACGGTCGTGCTGCTCGCGGTGCACAACGAGGACGGCGCGCTCGGCTTCGTGGTGAACCGCGTGGCCCCGATGTCGCTCGGCGAGGTGCTGAAGCTCGCGGGGTACAAGGGTCCCGAGTCGAAGGACGAGGGGCCGGTGTTCCTCGGCGGCCCGGTGGCGCCGACGATGGGCTGGATCCTCTGCGTGGATCCGAGCCTTGACGCGGAGCAGGAGGGCGTGCTCGCCGTGGACGGTCGGATCCGGATCACGTCGCGCCGCGCGGCGTTCGACGAGCTCGTGCAGGAGCGCGTGGCGCAGGCGGGCGCGCCGGATCCGAAGCGGCGGATGGTGATGCTCGGCTACAGCGGTTGGGGCCCCGGGCAGCTCGAAAAGGAGATCGGGACGGGCGCGTGGCTGCCGACGCCGCTCGACGAAGGCGTGCTCTTCGACGTCGACGTGGACGATCGGTGGGAGCGCGCCTACGCGCTGCACGGGCTTACGCCCGCCGTGATGATGTCGATGCGGACCGTGGGCGAGGCGTAACGAAGGCTGCGCTCAGGGGTTCCGGACGGACAAACCGCGGAAGCGGCGGTCGTGCCAGCGGAGCATCTCCAGCGTGCCGACCTCGCGGAGCCAGGGTTGGTCGTGCGGACCCGGCAAGACGACGGCGTCGTGCGGGACGTTGCGCTTGGTGAGCTCGGCGGAGAGTGCTTCGTTGGCTGCGCGGAACGGATCCGTGGTGCTCGTCTCGACGTGCACGCCGCGCGCGCCGTGAGCGGTGACGATCGCGGCGAGGCGATCGGCGTAGCCCGCGGCCCGGTGCGCGCCGATCGCCGTCTGCACGACGCCGATCGCGCCGAACGTCTCGGGGCGGCGTGAGAAGACCTCGAGCGCGACGTAACCTCCGAGCGAGCATCCATCGAGGGCGGTGCGCGCGACGTCGGTCGCCACGTGCGCCTCGCGGCGCGCGCGCGGGACGACGACCTCGGCGATCCAGCGCGCGTAGCCATCGAGCGCGGCCTTGGGGTTCGCCGCCTTGTTGACGTTCGGCGTGTAGGGACAGGCGATCACGAAGCCGCGGAAAGGCGTGCGCGCGAGCTCCTCGTTGACCGCGCGGAGATGTTCGTCGGTGAAGTCCAGCCGTTTCGACGTGCGCACGACGGGAGGCCGGCCGAGGCGCGCGAACGCGGTCGCGAGGCCGTACCGTTCGAGCCAGGCGTAGGCGCCCATGCGCTCGTCGCCGGTCTCGCCGAGGCCATGCAGGAGAACGAGGAGCGGCGCCGGGGCCTTCGTGGGATCGAGGCCGCGCGGGATCGAAAGGGTCATGCGCCGGCCGAGCGCGCGATCGCCGGGAAGATCGAGGTCGCGCACGTCGAGATCCGGGGCGCCGAGATCGGTCGTCCCTCCGGCTTCGGCGCGTCGCGTCGTGCCGAACGTCCATGCCGCCGCGGAGGCGCCGATCAGGAAGCCACGACGTGTCGTCCGCACAGTGACGCAGCGTAACCCACGCCCCCTGCGCGGGGCCACCCCCCGGGGCGAGGGCGAGGTGGCCGACGGGGTCCCCCGGGGTTCCAGCCGCATTTCGTGATTTTGCCGGCGGCTGATTCAGATCAATGCGATCCGTCCGAACGATCCTTGATACGTTCTCGGCCGCGCCGATTTTCCCCGGCGGCTCGGGAAGGGACATGCAGGAATCGAAGACCGGTCGCGCCGTACCGCAGCTGGACACCGTTGCCTCGGCCCTGGAACAGACGATCGAGAACGAACCCGCGCTCCTGGATTTGCTCGCGCAGGCCCTCGCGAAGGGCGCGAGCCCCGGAGAGCTATGGGACATGCTCCATCAGGCTGCGCATCGGGACAACCGCATCGCCGAGCTCGCCGCTGCCTACGACGCCATCTGCCGCGACCGGAAGATTCGCCTGCTTCAACCGGCCGCGCAGATCGAGCTCTTGCTGAGCGCCTCGGCGTTCCTCGTGGACTACGCCGGTGACGGAGCGACGGCGCAGCCGCACCTCGAGCGCGTCATGCAACTGTCGCCGGGCAACGTCGACGCGTTCCAGCGGCTCGAAGGCATCCTGCGTGACCGCGAGGACTGGACGAAGCTCGCCGATCTCTACACGCAGATGGCGGCGCACCGGCCGGACAAACAGGAGCAGCTCGCGTTCCTCCGCGCCGCCGTGCAGATCCTCGCCGCGCTGCAAGGCGAGGAGGACAAGGCGTTCAAGCTCCACCAGCAGATCCTCCGGCTCGACCCGACCGACGCCGACAGCCGCAACGCGATGGCCGAGCGGTTCATCGCCGCGGGCCGCTTCGCCGACGTGGCGAAGCTCTACGAGCAAGCCATCTCCGCCGACCCGCCGCCCGCCGACGAAGATCTGCTCGCGCTGCGCGAGCAGGCCATCGAGCTCTACTCGGTCAGCCTGCACGAGATCGAGAAGGCGCTGCCGCACGCGGAGGAGGTGCTCAAGAAGAACCCCGACAGCGAGCTCGCGTGGAGCACCTGCGAGCAGCTCCTCACGCACAAGACGCTCGCCGCGCGCGCCGCCGCCGCCATCGAGAACGTGTACATGTCGCGCGAGCAGTACGAGGACGCCGCGCGCATGCTGACGATCCAGATCGACAGCGTGCGCGGTCCGCGCCGGCTCGAAGCGCAGAAGCGGCTCGCTGCGCTGCAATACCAGCACCTCGGTGACCTCGGCGCTGCGTTCACCCTCTACGAGGGCATCCTCACGGTCGATCCCAACGACGACGAGGTGCGCGCGCGGTACCGCTCCATCGGCGCGGCGCTCGATCGTCGGCTCGACGTGACGCGCGTGCTGACGCGCGCCTCGGCCGGCGCGAAGGACCCGCTCGTACGCGCGAAGATCGCCTCCGACCTCGGCGAGCTCTTCCTGGAGACGGGAGATCCGAAGCGGGCGCGCGCGTCGTTCCAGAGCGCCGTGGACGCGGGGCTCGCGGAGGACGCGGGCGTGCGCGCGGCGCGGGCCCTCGCGGAGCTGTGCGAGCAAGCCTCCGACTGGAGCGCGCTCGCCGCGGCGCTCGATCGGCTGAGCGACATCGAGCCGGAGCCCGACGCGCGCGCCGGCGCGGCCGAGCGGCTTGCGCGGCTGCGTGAGGAGACACTCGGGGATGCGCCGGGCGCGATCGCTGCCTACCGGAAGCTCGTCGGCACGTCGCTGGAGAGCGACGCGCTCCCCGCGCTCGAACGCCTCTACGAGGCCGCAGGCGACGAGGTTTCGCTCGCCGATGTCCTCGAACGTCGCGCGGCCCTGGAGACCGACAGGGAAGCGGCGCGGGACCTCGCGTTCCGCGCGGCCGATCTCCGTGCTGCGCGTTCGAACGATCTCGGCGCGGTGCTCGACGGCTGGCGCAGGTTCCTCCAGACGTATGGCCCGACGCGCGAGATCCACGCGCGCATCCTGCCCTTGCTCGAACGCGAGCAGCGCTGGGAGGAGCTCGCGCAGACCCTCGACGCGGAAGCGGGCCTCGCGCCTTCGGAGGAGCGCATCGCCATCCTCGCGAAGCTCGCGCAGGTACGGCTCAGTCGTCTCGGCGACGGCGCGGGCGCGCTCGACGCGTACCGCCAGGCGCTCGACCTCGATCGCTCCGACAAGGCGTGCCGGCAGGCCGTGGAGCGCATGCTCGGCGGCGGCGAGCACCGGCTCGGCGCGGCCGACGTCCTCGAACCGATCTACCGCGAGGAGGGGGCCTCTCCGGGCTTGCTCAAGATCCTCGAAGTGCGCGGGGACGTCGCGAAGGACGCCTCCGATCGGCTCGCCGCGCTGCGCGAAGCCACGCAGATCGCGGAAGCGGATCTCGCGGACGGGAAGCGCGCGCTGCTGTTGGCGGGCCTCGGCCTGCGCATCGCGACGAACGACATGGCCGACGACGTGCCAGAGTGGCTGTCGACCGTGGAGCGCCTCGCGGGGGGCGACGCCGCGCGCCGCGCGGGCATCCTGATCCAGGCGCTCGGCAACCGGAACGTCGATCACCCGGCGATCGCGGAGCTCGCCAAGGCCACGGGCGAGGCGCTCGCGGTTTACGGTGACTTCGTCGGCGCGTTGTCCGTGCTCCGGAACGCGCTCGCCTTCGAGCCGTCCTCGCCCGACCTCATCACGCGGATCGACAGCCTGCTGCAGAAGCACGGCAACGCGCAGGAGCGGCTCGCGCTGTACAAGGGCGCGCTGGCCGCGACGACGGATCCGGAGCGGCGTCGCCAGATCTTCCACTCCATCGGCACGATCGAGCGTCGCGGTTTGCGCGACCTCGCAGCGGCGGCAGCGACCTACCGTCGCGCGCTGGAGGAGGACGCGGGGGATCGGGGCGCGTACGAAGCGCTGCTCGACGTGCTGGAGGAAGGCTCGGACGCGGAGGGCCTCTACGCGGCGCTGATTGGCGGCGTGGAGCGCGCGGCCGACGCGGAGGAGCGCGCGGCGATCACGCTGCGCATGGCGAACCTGTCCGCCTCGCGCGGCTGGATCGATCGCGCGCGGCAGCACTACCGGAGCCTGCTCGACGAGGGCACGACGCTTTCGGACGAGACGCTCGATCGGATCGCGGACCTCGCGCAGAAGGCGGGCGATAACGATCTCTATCGTGTGCTGCTCGAACGGCGCATCTCGACGGCGGAGGGCCCGCTCTCCGAGGCGCGATGGCTCGAACACCTCGCCGCGCTGAAGGCCGAGGCGTTCGGCGACACGGCGGCCGCGATCGAAGACTACCGGCGCGCCGGCGACCTCGCCGACGGCGGCGGGGACGGCGCGCTCGCCGAGCGCCTCTTCGAGCGCGTGCTCGCGCTCTCGGCCGACGATCGCGACGCCGCCGAGCGGCTCGTCGATCTTTACCGTCGCTCCGAGGCGTGGGAGAAGCTGCCCGCGGTCTACGAGGTCCTCTTCCGCACCGCGGCCGACGCGTCCGAGCGCGCGGACAAACTGCTCGCATTCGAGGATGCAGCCATCCACGCGAAGGCGACCACGCGCTTCGTGGGCGCGGCGGACGCGCTCCTCGCGGACGAGGGCGCGCTCGACGTCGGTCCGCGCGAGGCGCTCCAGGCGGCGCGCGCGCGTGTGCTCGCGGCCGACCCCGATCGCCAGGAGGACGCCGCGGCGGCCTACCGGAGCATGATCCAGGGCGCGTCGGAGCCCTGGACCGCGGTCGAGGCGTTCGAAGCGTTCCTCGATCAGAGCCCGCCGTCGCAGGCGCGGCTGGAGGATCGGCGCTGGGTGCTCGGCTTCCGCCTGCAACGCGCCGAAGGCGATCGTCGCATCGAGGCGCTGCTCGCGTGGGCGGCGGCCGAGGAGAACGTCTTCAAGGAGCCGCGCGCGGCTGCGGATCTCTACGCCCGCGTGCTGGAGCAAGATCCGCAGAACGACGCGGCGCTCGCGGCGCGCGGCCGGCTCCTTCTGGACGTAGGCGACGTCGAGGGCGCGGCGGCCATGATCGCGGCGCGCCGGGATCTGCGCGAGGGCGCGGAGCGGACGGCGCTCGAGCTCGAGCTCGCGACGCTCCTTCTCGATCGGCTCGGCCGTGTCGACGAGGCGCTCGCCGCGGTGGAGCCGGTGCTCGAAGCCGAGCCGGGCAACGAGGGCGCGCTCGTGCTCCTCGAGCGTGCGCTCGCGCGGCCGGAGTCCCGCCGTCGCGCGGCCGAGATGCTGGAGCGCGCTTGCGACACGACGGACGACGAGTCGATCGCCGCGCGGATCCTCAAGCTGCTGATCGCGACGCCCGCGGACGCGAGCGACCTCGTGGATCTCCGCGCGGGCTGGTTCACGCGGCTGCTCGACAGGCCCGGCGCCGCGCCGGAGCTCGCGCTCGACCTCGCCGTGCGCGCGGTCGAGGAGCTGCCCTACGACGCGGCGTTGTGGGATCGCGCCGAGCAGCTCGGCCGTGATGCCGACCGGCCCGATCTCGTCGCCGAGGCCTACCGCAAGAAGCTCGAATCCGACTCCGTGCGCGAGCTCGATCCCGACACGCTCGACGACCTCGGGCGGCGCTCGGTCGACTACCACGAGGAGTTCTTCTTCGACGATCAGGACGCCGTCATGAAGCTCCTGCGTCGGGTCGTCGACGTCGCCCCCGACGCGTTGTGGGCCTTCGAGCGCTTGAAGCTCGCCTACAACCAGAACGAGCGCTGGGCCGATCTCTTCTCGCTCTACGACCAGGCCATCGAGCGCACCGACGACAAGTTCGCGCGCGTCGAGCTCCTGGAGGACGCGGCCGAGTCGGCGAAGGATCTCGCCGGCGATCCGGATCGCGCCGTGCGGTACCTGGAGCAGCTCCTGCCGCTCAAGCCGCGCGACAAGAAGATCCGCACCTCGCTCGAGCGCCTCTACGAGCGCCTCGGCCGTCACCGTCCGCTCATCGATCTGCTCTCGCACGAGCTCGCCTCGCTCGACGTCGAGGCGGCGCAGAAGCTCCGCGCGCGGATCGCCACGCTCTGGCTCGAAGGCGTCGTCGAGCCCGACGCCGCCTTCCGGGTCGTCGAGGAGATGCTGACGGTCGAGCCGTCGCGCGCCGAGGCGCTCGACTTGCTGGAGCGTGTCCTCGCCGCCACCGTCTCGGCCGAGCCGCTCTCCATCCGCCCGAGCGCGGAGGCCGAGAACACGGCCCGCCAGCGCGCGGCCGTCGTCCTCGAACGGCGCTACCGCAGCGAGGAGCGCCACGAGGACCTCGCGCGTGTGCTCTCCGTTCGCCTCGAAGCCGCGGTCGATCCTGCTGCGCGCGGCGCGCTCCTGCGCGAGATCGTCTCGCTGCGCGCCGACGTCCTCGACGACCCGGCGGGCGCGCTGGAGAGCCTCGCCGCGCTCGTCGCGCTGGAGCCCGCCGAGCCGAGCCACCGCGCCGAGCTCGAGCGCCTCGCTGCGCGGGTCGATCGTTTCGATCGACTCGCGGAGGTCCTCGTCGGGGTCTCCGAGGGCGCCGGCGGCGCGCTCAAGATCGAGCTGCTCTCTCGCGCGTCGGCGATCTACGTCGAGAAGCTCGGCGATCGGGGTCGCGCGATCGATCTCGGTCGGACGATCCTCTCGCTCGAACCCGGGCACCCCGACCTCGTCGTCGGCCCCGCGCGTGATCTCGAGCGCCTCCTCGCGGAGGAGGGCCGCTCGGCGGAGCGCTGCGAGGTCCTCGAACGGCTCGCGCGCCTCGAAAAGGATCCGGATGCCCGGCGCGCAACGCTGCTCGAGGTCGCGCGCATCGCGTCGAGCGAGCTCGGCGACAAACCGCGCGCCATCGCGGCGTATCGTGCTCGCCTCGCAGACGAGCCGCGCGACCTCGACGCGCTCGGCGGCTTGGCCCTCGATCTCGAAGCCGAGAGCCGCTTCGGCGAGCTCGCGGAGGTCCTCGAGCGCCGCGCCGAGCTCACGGAAGGCGACGCCGCGCGTCAGGATCTCGTGCGCGTCGCGGCGATCTGCGATCACGAGCTCCGCGACGTCGCCCGCGCGATCACCGTGTGGGAAGGCGTGCGTGTCCGCTTCGGCGCCGACGACGAGAGCTGCGACGCGCTCGCCCGGCTCCTCGAAAAGGCGGCGCGCTGGCCCGATCTCGTGGCGCTGCTCGGCACGAGTGCCGCGCAGGCCGACGAGGCCGGGACCAACGTGGCCCGCGCGGCGGAACTCTACCGCCGCCTCGGCGACGTGCAGCGTGATCGCACCGCGCAGTGGGCCGAGGCCGTCGTGAGCTACGAGGCCGCGATTCGTTGCGCCGATCCGGGCGGCCTCGCGCTCTCTGGCCTCGAATCGTTGCTCTCGCTCATCGACCTCGACGACGAGGCGCGCCGGCCCATCCTCGCCGCCGCCGTCCGTGTCCTCACGGCGGCCTACGCGGCCTCGGGTGACTGGCAACGCACCATCGACCTGCTCGAGCCGCGCCTCGCCGCCGCGACGTCCGCGGCCGAGCGTACGGCGATCCTCGCGGAGACCGCGTCGCTGCACGAGCACCGTCGCAACGACCCGGCCGCGGCGTTCGACGCCGTCTGGCGCGCGTTTGCCGCGGTGAAGACACCCGAGCTCTCGGCCGAGGTCCTGCGCCTCGCCGCGATCGCGGATCGCTGGGCCGACATCGCCGAGGCATTCCCGGCGATCGAGGCGCAGGGCGACGTCCCGCCCGACGTCGCGCGTGCCCTCTGGTGGAGCGTCGCGCTCTGGCACCGCGATCGCCGCGGGGACGAGCGCTCCGCCGAGATCGCCATCGAGCGCGCGCTGACGTACGACCCGACGAACGCCGAGATGCTCGCGGCGCTCGTCGAGCTGCGCCGCCACGCGCCCGGCAAGCCCCTCGTCGATGCGCTGCTGCGCCTCAGCGAGGTCTCCGCGGACGCGCTCCCGCTCCACCGCGAGGCGGTCACCGTCGCCAGCGACCACGTGGGCGATCCGAGCCTCGCCAAGAGCATCGCCGAGGCCATGCTCCAGAAGGCCGAGGCGCGCTGGATCGGCGAGGGTTCGGACCCGCTCAGCGAGGCCGCCACCTTCGCCGCGTGGGCGCTCGACGTCCTCGTGCGCATCTGCCGCGAAGAGGGCGATCTCGTGCGTGTCGTCGCGCTTTGCCTCGACGGCGCGAAGCTGCCCTTCGAGGCAAAGCGCCGCCGCGCGCTCCGCCTCGCGGCCGCCGAGATCTCCGACGCGCAGCCGGCGATCGCGATCTACGAAGAGCTCTTCGGCGAGGATCCGACCGACGAGCTCGTCGGCTCGCGCCTCGAAGAGCTTTATCGCAAGGAGGGCCGTCGCGCGGAGCTGCTCACCCTGCGCGAGCGCCAGATCTCCGTGGCCGATGAGGTCCTCGGGCGCGTCGATCTGCGCCTCGACCTCGCGTTCCTGCTTGTCGAGTCGGGCGACGTGGATCGCGCGATCGGATCGCTCCGCAAGAACCTCGAGGAGAGCCCCTCGCACGCGCCCTCCGTCGACAAACTCGCCGAGCTCTTCGGCGAGCGTGGCGATCACGGCGCGCTCGCGTCGCTCTGGGAGGATCAGGCTGCGCGGCGCGAGGCCGATCGCGACACGACCGCGGCCGCCGAGCTCTGGCGGAGGGCCGCGATCATCGCCGAGACGCGCGTCGGAGATCTCCCGCGCGCGATCAGCGATTACCGCCGCGCCGCGCGCTACCGCGACATGGCCTCGCTCGACGCGCTCGCGCGCCTCTTCACGGCGCGCGGCGATCATGCGGCCGCCGCGGAGGTCCTCGAGACCATCTGCGCGGACGCGCCGGCCGACGCCTCGCCGCACCCCGTCCTGCGCCTCGCCGAGGCCTACATCGCCTCGGGCGAGCCCGCGCTGGCGCAGCAGCGGCTCGAAGAGGCGCAGGGCCGCGTCGCCGACCCGGCGCCGCTCCGGGCGCGCCTCTCCGTCCTCTACCGCGAGGCCGAGGCGTGGGGCCCGCTCGCCGAGCTCATCGCCATCGAGGCCGCGCACACGGAGAACGCCGCGAAGCGCACGGCGCTCCTCCGCGAGGCCGCCGACCTGCACTTCTCGAAGCGGAACAAGCCCGAGGCGGCCGTCCCGCTGCTCGAGCAGGCGTCGCAGCTCACGCCCGACGATCGCGCGATCAAGCTCTCGCTCTGCGACGCGCTGAGCGCCGCCGGCCGATCGGACGAGGCCTCGAACATCCTTCGCCAGATCATCGACGCGTACGGCAGCCGCCGGCCGAAGGACCGCGCGATCGTGCATTACTACCTGGCGCGGGTCTTCCTCTCGTCGGGCGATCGCAAGGCCGCGCTGGCCGAGCTCGACGTCGCGCTCAAGATCGATCCGACGCACCCGGAGATCCTGCTCGCGCTCGCGCGCCTGTCGTTCGACGAGGGCCAGTTCGATCGGGCGCAGCGCACGTACCGCTCGCTGCTCATGATGGTGCGGCGCCTGCGCGACGAGCAGGGCTCGCCGGCCGTCACCCGCACCGAGGTGCTCATCGCGCTCGCGGAGATCGCCGATCGTCAAGGCGATCCCGATCGCTCCGCCGAGCACGTGGAGTCCGCGTTCGAGGCTTCGCGGGAGAGCCCCGACGAGGCCGATCGCCTCGTCCGAGCCCTCCGCGGCCGCCAGAACCACGCGCTCCTCGCGCGCGCGCTCGAACTCCGGCTCGATGGCGCGGGCGGCGACGCGGCGGCCCTCGCGCCCGTGCTCGCCGAGCTCGCTGCGCTCTACGAGCAGCACCTCGGCCGCGCCGAGGATGCGCTCTCGCTCTGGCTCCGCGCGCTCGCCGTGCGGCCGACCTCCGGGGACGCGCACCGCTCGGCGCTCGGGCTCGCTCGTCGCCTCGGCGCGGTCGAGAAGTACCTTGACGCTCTGCGTAAACTCGTCGCGGCGACGACGGTGGATCCTCCGCTCGTCGACCTCCTCCTCCACCTCGGTCGTGCGCTCTCCGGGGAGGGAGGCGACGCGGCCCAGGCGGACGAGGCGTTCCGGCGCGCCGAGACGCTCTTGCTGGAGCGGCCGGGTGATCGCCGGATCCACGAGGTCTGGCGCGCGCTCGAAGCCTCCTGCGAGCAGCGCGGGGATCGCGAGGGGCAAATCGCCCTGCTCGAAAAGCGGATCGCCGCTGCGAGCGAGAGCGCGCCGCCGGCCGAGCTCGCGGATGGCCTCTACCGCCTCGCCGAGCTCGCGCTGCGCGAGCCCGGGGGTGCGGCGCGCGGCGTGCCCGCGCTCGAGCGTGCTCTCTCGCTCGACGCGTCGCCCGATCGCGCCGAGGCCATCTTCCGGCTCGGCCTCCAGCGCGAAGAGAACGCGGCGCAGATCGCCCCGCTCTTCGAGCGTTTCGCGCGCCAGCACGATCGCCCGCGTGCGCTCGTCGACGCGCTCGTCCTGCTCGCGCCCGAGCGCGGGGCCGACCTCTACCGCGAGGCCGTCTCCGTCGCCGAGGGGCTCGGGGACTCGGCGCTCGTCGAGTCCGTCCTGCGGCGGGCGCTCGCCCGCGAGGAGGGCGTGGCCGATACGTCGGACGACCTCTGGGCCCTCGTCGCGCTCGCCAAGGTGCGCGCCGCGGCCGAGGACTGGGCCGAGGCGCGGACGCTCGAAGAGCGCGCGGGTCGCGTGGCGGCGCCCGGCGACGAGCGGGGCCACCTGCTCGCGGCGGCGTCGATTGCCCGTGACAAACTCAACGATCTCGCCGGCGCGGCGCGGCTTTATGCCGAGCTCTTCGAGCGTGAGCCTGCTGATCGTGATCTTTGGGGGCCGCTCGCTGATCTCTATCGGAGCCTCGGCGAGGACGACGCCCTCGGGCGCGTCATCGAGCAGGTCGTCCCGCTGCTCGAGACGGTCGAGGACCGCTCGCGCATGCGCCTCGAACGCGCGCGCCTCGCGCAGAAGCGTGACGGCGGCGCCGACGAGGCGATCTCGACCCTCACGGAGCTGCTCGACGACGATCCCGCGAACCAGGAGGCGGCCACGTTGCTCTCCAGCTTGCTGGAGGCCGCAGGCCGCTTCGAGGATCTCGCCTCGCTCCTCGAGCGCCGTATCGACCTCGCCAAGGACCGCGAGGACACGGCCGGCGTCGCGTCGCTCTCCATGCGGCTCGGCGCGCTCCTCGAGCAGCAGGGCGAGTCCGCTCGCGCCCGCGACGCCTACCACGGCATTCTCGACTGGGACGCGACGAACCTCGACGCGCTGCGCGCCATCGTACGCATCAGCGAGAAGGCCGAGGACCCCTCGGAGCTCGCAGACGCGCTCGAAAAGCTCCTCGGTGCCGAGAAGGGCGAGGCCGCGGAGGCGACGGCGCAGCGGCTCGCTGCGATCCGCGCCGAGCAGGGCGACGAGGACGGCGTGGATCGTGCCCTCGAAGCGGGTTACCGCGCGTTCCCGACGAGCGTGGTCCTCGGCGTCAAGCTGAAGGAGCGCTTCGAGTCCCGGGAAGATTTCCGCAAGATCGCGGACGTCTACCAGATCGAGGCAGAAGGCCGGACCGCCAAGGAAGAGCGCCTCGGTTGCCTCCGCAAGGCCGCCGCGATCCTCCGCGACAAGGAGCAGGATCTCCCGGGCGCCATCGAGGTCCTGAAGCGCGCGCTCGACATCGACCCGCTGGATCGCGCGCTCGTCGCCGAACTTGTTGGGGCTCAAAGCGAGATGGGGGATCACCAGCTCGCGGCGGCCTCGATCGCCTCGGCGGCGGCGAACGTCGAGGGGGCGGCCGCGGTCGAGCTCCTGCTCCACGCCGCGCGCCTGCTCCTCGCGACGCCCGAGGGCGCGAGCGCTGCGGTCGAGCTCGTCGAGGATGCGCGCCGCCGGCAGCCGGATGCGTGGGAGCCCGTCATCGTGCTCGCCGACGCATATGTCGGGGCGGGTCGCGTCGACGAGGCGCGCCCGCTCGCGGCGAACGCCGTCGCCGCGTACGAGGGACGTCGGTCGAGGACGCTCGCGGCGGCGCACCGCGCGCTCGCGCACGTCGAGCGCGCGTCGGGCAATGACGACGTCGCGTTCGAGCAGCTCTCGAAGGCCTTCGAGAACGATGCCGGCAGCGCCGACATCGCGCTCGAGCTCGGTCAGCTCGCGGTCGATCGTGGCGAGCACGACGTCGCTTCGCGCGCGCTTCGTGCGGTCACGATGATGAAGATCACGGCGCCGGGCTCGGCCGAGGGCACGACGTCGCGAGGCCGCGCGCTCGCGTATTTCCACCTCGGAAGGCTCGCGGTTGCGCAAGGGGATCGCGGCAAGGCGCGCCTCCTCGTCGAGAAGGCGCTCGCCGAGGACGCGAACCTCGACGTCGCGCGCGACCTCGCGGACGAGCTCGCGAGCGACTGATCCAGCTTCTTTTCCGCCCTTCTGAAACAGCGCGCCGCGGACCCCTGCGGCGCGCGCCCTCCTCCTCCTTCACATCCGCCGCCGCGCCGAACCCTCACCGATGCCTGTTTTCAGGCTGTTTTCGTGCCTTTTTGGGACCTTCGCCTCGGCTGCTTGCCCCAGTTCCGGCCCGTTCGACGCCTGGTAGAGCGACTCTCCGCGTCGAAATCGCGATTTCCCCCGAAGATTTCGCTTTTTTCGCGACGCACGCCGTGTATGGTTCACCCGAGCTGAGCGCGCGGCGAGGGGCCGCGCGCGACGCGGAGCTCGGAGGAATTTGCAATGGCGACCAAGAAGAGTGCTGGGGGCGGGGCGAAGAAGTCGTTGAGCAAGAGCGCTCTGATCCAGGCGATCACGGAGGCTGCTGGGGACGAGATCTCCCGCAAGCAGGTCAAGAGTGTGCTCGAGTCTCTGGTCACGGTCGGGCACCGTGAGCTGAAGAAGTCGGGCGTCTTCACGCTGCCGGGCTTTGCGAAGTTCCGGGTGGTGAAGCGGCCGGCGACGAAGGCCCGCCAGGGGATCAACCCCTTCACCAAGCAGCCGATGACCTTCCCGGCGAAGCCCGCCAGCAAGTCGGTGCGTGCGCGCCCGATCAAGGCGATCAAAGACGCCCTCGTCTGATAAACCGCTGCTCCCGTCGCGGCAGCAGCGCGCGACGAACGGCCCCGCGAGTTCGCGTGGGCCGTTCGTTTTTTGTGGTCCCAAAGCAAAAAGACGAGGCGCTTGGGGCTCCAACGATCTGCCGCAGCGCGGCGCAGCCCTCCGCGAGCGGAGAGCCGCGCCGCCGCGGGAGGCGTCACTTCTTTTTCTTGTAGATCTGGATGGCCACGGGGCCCGAGCCCGTCTTCGCCGTCGCGTTGACCTTCACCATCGCGGGCACCGGCCACGGCCACGCGTAGCAGCTCGTCTTCTGGCCGATCGACGCTGACGAACCCGCCTCCTGGTCCACCGCGAGCGTCGGGTTCGCGGCGAGGGCGCCGAGCTGCGGCGGCAGCGCCGTCGCCATGTCGAGCGTCATCGCCAGGTTGAGCTCCGTCACGCCGCCCGCGCCCTGCCCGATCACCGTGTAGCAGAAGCCCGGCTCCAGCATCATCGTCGGCGTCGAGGCCGTCTGCCCCTCGGGCACCACCATGCAGAGCTGCCCACCTTCGGCCTTCATGCCGGGCGCCTCCACCTTCTCGCGCCCCTGCAGCATCGTCGTCAGCGCCAGCGACTGCACCGAGTCACACGCGGCCACCGTCGGCGGGGGCGGGGGCGGCGGGGGCGGCGGCGGGGGCGGGGGCATGAAGCCGGCGTCCGGACCCGGCTGCGGCGGCGTCTCGGGCTCGCTCCCGCAGCCCGCCGACATCACCATCACCATCATCGACACGGCCGCCGCAGCGGCCCCCATGCACACCATCGAACGCGTCATCGGACCCTCCTCGAAGCTCGAGGGGCGCGCATGCGCGCCGCGCGAGACAGAGTCGCGCTCATACACCCGAACCCTAACCGGGGCCACATCGCGATGAGGCCGTTCGAAGCGCGACCGGCTGCGTCATCGGATGGGCACGCCGAGCTCCTCCATCTCTCGCTGGATGCAGATGCGGGCCACGATGAGCGCGCGGGCCCGGAGCGACTCGTCGAGGTGCGCGGCCGTGTTCGCATCGTCGAGCGCCTCGCGCAGCATGCCGCGTTCGAGGTTCGCGATGGCCCGGCACAGGTGGTACTCGGCGCGCTCCGCCGCGATCCCCATCCCCGCGCCTGGCTTCAGCTCTTCGTCCAGGAACCAGCGCGCGAACGTCCCGGGCGGAGTGTCCGCCCCCTTCGGTCCCCCGCTCCTCTGATCCATGAGGTAGTTTACCTCACTGTAACGAGGTGTGCAGGGCGCGGCGCGCGGCTCGTGGGGGCGCGTGGGGACGAAAAACGGCTTTCGACGATCCGGTGTTGCTTGACGCCCGTCCAATCCGTCGGAAAGGCACACGTAAGTTTCACGGGTTCCCCGCGTTGATTGATAGGGTAGGACCCAGATTCGCCCGATTCCCGAGGAGGTCGCCTTGATTCGATCCATTGTCATCTCGTCCGCGCTGCTCGTCGCGCTCGCGCTTGCGACCGGCTGCGAGAAGTCCGACGACTCTCAGCCGGCCCAGACGGCCGCCAACCAGCAGCAAAACCCCTACCAGCAGTACCCGCAGGGGCAGTATCCGCAGGGGCAGTATCCGCAGGGGCAATACCCGCAAGGGCAGTACCCGCAGGGCCAGTACCCGCAGGGGCAGTACCCGCAGCAGCAGCCGTATCCGCAGCAGCAGCCGTATCCGCAGCAGCAGCCGTACCCGCAGCAGCAGCCGGCTCCGCAGCAGCCGGCCCCGCAGGGCACCACGGCGCAGCCCGGCGGCTTCCAGTTCCCCACGATCCCCGGCTTCCCCGCTCCGGGCGGCACGACGACGACGGGCGGCACCACGACGCAGACGAGCGGCGGGGCGCAGGCGCAGCGCATCGACCCGAACCTCGCGGGCGCGGCCACGCTGCCGCTCACGGCGTTCGCCCAGCAGTCGGCCCCGGGCATGCAGCGCGACGGCGCTGTGGCCGCGGGCAACTTCTCCGAGGGCAGCATCCTCGAGGAGCCGGTCAACCTGCAGCCGGGCAAGTGCTACACGGTGCTCGCCGTCGGCGCGGGGCCGAGCGAGGTCGACATCTCGCTCGTCGCGACGACGCCCGTGCCCGGCATGAACCCGGTCCTCGCGCAGGACAGCGGCAGCGGCCAGCAGGCCTCGCTCGGCGGCGGCGGCAATTGCTACAAGTGGCCGTGGCCGATGGCGGGGCAGGCCAAGTACGTCATCAAGGCGACGCGTGGATCGGGCGTCATCGCGGCGCAGCTCTACTCGAAGTGACGTGACATTCGCCTCGGAATGAGGCGAACCCAAAGACGACGGGGGCGTAGCTCGACGAAGCGAGCCGCGCCCCCGCGGCTTTTTGTGCGGCGTTTCGTCAGGAGACGATGCCGGGCGCGGGGAAGCTCTGGCAGAGTTCCTTCACCTCGCCGGCGATCCGGGTGATGCGCGCCTCGTCCTGCGGATGGTCGGCGACCTCGGCCATCCACGCCGCGATGAGCTCCATCTCCTTCGGGCCCATGCCGCGCGACGAGATCGACGGCGTGCCGATGCGGAGCCCCGAAGGATCCATGGGCTTGCGCGGATCGTTGGGGATCGAATTGTAGTTGCCCACGAGCCCCGCGCGATCGAGCGCCTTCGCGTACGGCTTTCCGCCGATGTTCTTCGGCGTCATGTCGACGAGCAGGAGGTGGTTGTCCGTGCCGCCGGTGATCAGCCGGAAGCCCTTCGCTTCGAGCGCCGCGCCGAGGACACGCGCGTTCTCCACCACGCGCGCCGCGTACTGCTTGAACGACGGCTCCATCGCCTCGCGCGCGGCGACCGCGATCGCGGCCGTCGTGTGGTTGTGCGGGCCGCCCTGCAGGCCTGGGAACACCGCGCGATCAATCGCGGAGGCGTGCTCGGTCTTGCAGAGGATGGCCGCGCCGCGCGGGCCACGGAACGTCTTGTGCGTCGTCATCGTCACGACGTCCGCGATCCCGATCGGCGACGGATGCGCCCCGCCGGCGACGAGGCCCGCGATGTGCGCGATGTCGGCCGCGAGGATCGCGCCCACCTCGTCCGCGATGGCGCGGAACGCGGGGAAGTCGAGCGTGCGCGGGTAGGCCGTCGTGCCGCACCAGATGAGCTTCGGCCGGTGCGTCCGGGCGAGCTCGCGCACCTGGTCCATGTCGATGCGGTGATCGTCCGCGCGCACGCCGTAGGGCACGCTGTTGAAGAACTTGCCCGTGATGCTGACGTTCCAGCCGTGCGTCAGGTGCCCGCCCGCGGGCAGGCCGAGGCCCATGATCGTCTCGCCGGGCTTCACGAACGCGAGGTACACGGCGAGGTTCGCGGGGCTGCCCGAGTAGGGCTGCACGTTGACGTGATCGGCCCCGAAGACCTGCTTCATGCGGCTCCGGGCCAGCTCCTCGACCTGATCGATCTGCTGCTGGCCCTCGTAGTACCGCTTCTGCGGGTAGCCCTCCGAGTACTTGTTCGTCAGGACCGACCCCGTCGCTTCGAGGACCGCACGCGAGACGTAGTTCTCGCTCGCGATGAGCCGGATCGTGTCGGCCTCCGCGCGCTCCTCGCGGCGGATGAGCTCGGCGATCTCCGGATCGACCTCGGAGAGCGGGCGGTGGCCCTCGGGCTTCGTTGTCGCGGCGGTCATCCGACTTCGAACTCCCCGCGGCTCAGCAAATCTGCGACGCGCCAGAGGAACGAGTTTGCCAGCACGCCGTCGACGATCCGGTGATCGTACGAGAGCGCCATGTACATCACCGGGTGGATGGCGATGACGTCCTCGCCGTCGCGCGTCACCACCACGGGCCGCTTCTTGATCTCGCCCATGCGCAGGATGCCCACGTTCGGCTGCGAGATGATCGCGCCGCCGAAGAGGTTGCCCTTGAGGCCGGGGTTCGAGACCGTGAACGTCGTGCCAGCGAGGTCGTCTGCGGTGGTCTTGCCCGCCCGCGCGCGCGTCGCGAGTTCGTCGATCTGCGCCGCGACGCCGCGGAGCGAGAGTTGATCGGCGTGCTTGATGCTCGGCACGAGGAGACCACCAGGCGTCTCGACCGCGACGCCCAGGTTGATCTCCTTGAGCACGACGAAGGAGTTGTCGAGCACGCGCGCGTTGAGGTGCGGGTGCTCGCGCAGCGCGCGGACCGTCGCCGCGCAGATGAAGGCGAGGAACGTGAGCGGCACGCCCTCCTTCTTGAAGCGATCCTTGTGCTGGTCGCGCAGCTTCGTGGTCGCCTGCAGATCGACCTCGGCCACCGTGACCACGTGCGGCGACGTGATCTTCGAGTACGCCATGTGGTCGGCCGTGATGCGACGGCGGCGCGAGAACGGGATGACCTCGTCACCCGGGCGCGGCGTGTACGGCGGCACCTTGTACGCGCCATACCCGACGCCCGGGATCGGCGGGACGAATCCACCACCCGACTGCACGAGCTGCGCGAGCTCCGGGGCGGCCATGATCGGCTGGGCGGGCACGTGCGCGGCGGGCGGCGGAGGCACGGCGAACGCGGCGGGCGCGGGCGCGGCGTGGGCCACGCGGCGCACGTCGTCGTGCGTGATGCGCCCGTGCTCGCCCGTGCCTTGCACCTGGCTCAGGTCGACGCCTTCTTCCCGCGCGAGCTTGCGCGTCGAGGGCGAGCCGAGCGGCTGCGCCGTGGACTCGGCCTTCGTCTCTTTGGGCGCCTGCGGCTCGGCGGGCGCGGGGGGGATGGCGGGGCGCACCACGTCTGCGCCGGCCGTCGCCGTCTCATCGAGGCGGCAGAGCAGCCCGCCCTTCGGGACCACCGCCCCTACGGCCGCCACGATGCTCTCGACCCGCCCCGCGGAAGGAGCGGGGACCTCGGTGTCGGCCTTGTCCGTCGCGACTTCCAGGAGCGGCTGCTCCCGCGCCACGAAGTCGCCTTCACGCACGAGCCACTTGGTCACCGTCCCCTCGGCCACGCTTTCACCGAGCTGGGGCATGACTACGTCGATCATGGAGTTCGCTCCTGGAAATCCCCGCGCTTTCGGGTCTGGCTCGCGGGGGGGCCGCTCGTATACGCCTTGCGCCTGGCGAGGGCAACGTGAGCGCACGCGCAGAGCGACGATCTTGGGCTTCTGCCGGTGTCAGAGCGCCGTGCCCGAGGACGCCTTCGCGAGCGCGCGGTCGACGGCGCGGGTGCTGAAGCCCACGAGGATCTGCCCGCGGATGTCGATGACGGGGATGCTGCCGCCGCGCTGGCCCGACTTTTCGAGCTTGTCGCTCATCTCCCGTGCGGCCTCCGGGCTCGCCTCCACATCCTTCTTCACGACGCGCACTCCCTTGGAGCGCAAATAATCTTCCGCCTGGTGGCAGGGTTTGCACCAGTCCGCGCCGTAGACGATCACCGTCAGATCCGAGGCCACGACGGGCGGCTCGTTCGTCGGCTTCGCCCCTTGCGTCGCGCTCGGCGCGCCTGTCGGCGAGGGCGGCGGGGGAGGGGCGATCTTCGCGAGGTACGCGCTCCGCCGCTTCTCCACCTCTGACTCCCACGCGCGCCGCGTCATCGTCCGCGCCGCGTACGTCCCGTCGTCGCGCTTCTTCGTCAGATCGACGACGTAAAACAGGTGCTTCGTCCCGTCCTCGCGATCACTCACGACGACACGCACGAGCGATCGACCCTCCGCCGGCACGTCCGCGGGCTTGAGCTCGACGTGCATGTCGCCCTTCTCGTCGATCCACGTGAGCAGGAGGTTCGGCGTGTCCTCGCCGATCGCGAGCGCCGGCAGCTCCTCCGTCGTCGCGAGCGGCGTCGTGCCATCGTCTTCTTTCTTGCTCGAACACGCGGCCGCGTTTTGCAAGGTGAAGAGCGCGATGATTGCGAAGAGCGCCGCGCGATTCACGCCGTCCTCCCCACGTCTTCAGCCGCGAGCTCCTCGCCGAGCGTCATCCACTCCGTCATCGCCGTGTCCACGCGCCGCGCCAGCGCTTGCTCCTCGGACACCATTTTCGCGAGTTTTTCCCAGTCCCCGCCCGGGTCCTGCTTCAGGCCCTCGCGCATCCGTCCGAGCTCGGCCTCACCCTTCGCGATCTCCTCTTCGAGCTCCTTCACGCGCTTGCGCTTGCGCTCGATCGCACGCGACGCGGCCTTCTCCGCCTCGAACGCGCGTTTCTTGTCGAGCGGCGACTCCGGCCCCTTCGCCTGCGTCACGACCGTCGACGCGCTCCGCTTCACCGCGCGTTTCGCGCGCCCGTCGTCCTGGGCGCGCGCGTCCTCGTCGGCGCCGTCGTCCTCCTCGAGCGGGGTGCTCGGCCGGGACAAACTCGCCTGGAAGTCACGGTATCCGCCGGGGAAGAGCTCGATCTTGCCGCCGTGGAACGCGCAGATCCGCGTGGTCACCGCGTCGAGGAAGCGGCGATCGTGCGACACGAGCACGACCGATCCTTCGAAGCTCGCGAGCGCCTCCTCCAGGATCTCCGCCGCCGGGATGTCGAGGTGGTTCGTCGGCTCGTCGAGGAACAGCAGGTTGCGTGGTTCGAGCAGGAGCTTCGCCAGCGCGAGCCGGCTCCGCTCGCCCCCGGAAAAACCTTCCACCTTGCGCAGCGTGTCGTCGCCATAGAAGCGGAACCGCGCGAGGTACTGCCGCGCTGCGTCCACGTTCATGTCGCCCCGCACGCTGCGGATCTCCTCGACCGCCGTCTTGTTCGGATCGAGCGAGCCGAGGTGCTGATCGAAATACCCCTCGCAGAGGTTCGTGCCGCGCTTGACCTCGCCTTGGTCCTCCTCGGCCCCGCGCCCCGCGAGGATCTTCAGCAGGGTCGACTTGCCACACCCGTTCGGGCCGAGGATGCCGATCCGCTCCCCGCGACGCAGGAGCAGTTCAAACCCCGAAAAGAGCTGCCGCCCGCCGCGCTCCGCCGCGAGCCCCCGCGCGTCGAGCACGATGTCTCCGCTGCGCGGCGCCTGCACGAAGCGGAAGGCCACCTTCTCCGCCCGCGCCCACACGTCCTCCGGCCGGTCGACGGTCTCCAGCTTGTCGAGCATCTTCCGCCGGCTCTGCGCCTGCTTCGTCTTTTGCCCCGCGATGTTCCGCCGAATGAACTCCTCGGTCTTCGCGACGAACGCCTCTTGCCGCTCGGCGAGCTCGCGCTCCCGCTCGAGATCCTCCTCGCGTGCCTCCGCGTACTGCGAGTACGCGAGCGGATACACGCGAAAACTCCGCCGCCCGAGCTCCATCGTGATCGGGCAGAGCGCGTCGAGGAACGCGCGATCGTGCGAGACCACGAGCATCGCGCTCGGCAGGGCCGCGAGGTGCCGCTCCAGCCACGCGATCGTCTCGATGTCGAGGTGGTTCGTCGGCTCGTCGAGCAAGATCAGGTCCGGCGTGTTCGCGAGCGCCACGCCGAGGTGCAGCCGCCCGCGCTCCCCGCCCGACAGGCTCCCGAGCGCGCGGCCCATGTCCTCGTGCGAGAAGCCGAGGTGCGCGGCGAGCATCTCCACGCGCCGCTCCAGCGCATCCCCGCCCGCCAGGTGGTACTTGTCCGTCGCGTTCGCCAGCCGATCGAGCGCTTGTTTCGTCCCGCTCGCGGCCGCGTGCGAGGCCTCGTCGAGCTCCTTCCGCAACGAAAGCAGCTCGTCGAACCCCGACAGGAAGGCTTCGAGCACCGTGCCGACCTTCGGCAGTTCGTGGGATTGCCGGACGTACGCGACCCGCGTCCCTCGCTTGATCACGACCGAGCCCGCGTCCGGGACGAGCTCCCGCGCGATCAGCCGCATCAGCGTGGACTTTCCCGCGCCGTTCGGCGCCACGAGCGCGGCCCGCTCCCCCGGGGCGAGCGAGAACGTCACCCCTTGAAAGAGCTGATTTGCGCCGTACCCGAAGCCGAGGCCGGAGACCTGAAGGACGGTCATGGCCGGCAGTCTTAGCATGTAAGACAGGAGTCACCCGACATCCGGCCCCGGGGGACGCCGGAACCTCGCGCCATCCGTCCCGAACCTGGATAGGATGTGCCCCGATGACGAACGCCACGGACCTCGAACCCACCGCCCTCGCCTGGACCGAGGAGCTCGCGCGCGCGCTTCAAACGCGTACGGCGTGGAGCCAGCTTGGCACGGTGGAGATCGTCGAGCACTCGGGCGCGGCCACGCTGGGAGGCGTGATCGATCGTCGCCTCATCCGGCTCGAACAGGGCAAGCCCGTCCTGGAGACGCTCGAAAAATGGCGCGGCACGGCCGACGGTCGCATCGTCGACAGGCTCGTCGTCCAGGCGAACACGATGCTCCTTCGGCGCTTGCCGCCGGCGCGCGTGGTCGAGCCCTTTGGCCCCGCGTGGCTGGCCGAGTTCGAGTCCAAGGGCCCGATCGTCGTCCTCGGCACGGCCGCCGATCTCGTGCACGCCGTGCGCACGTTCCGCGATACGCCGCTCGGCGGCCGCATCCGCCCATCGGCAGCGGATTGCAGGCCCGGCTCCCTCGTGGCGGTGGCCGGCGAGGGGCTCACGGCGACGATGGTGTGCATGGTTTCATTGTCGATGACGCCGCAGGGCATTCACGTCGTCAGCGTCGTCGACAACAAATCGCGAACGAACGCAAAGCTCTCGCGCGCCGACGCCACGCTCGTCACCCCGCGCACCGTCTGACCCGCCAAAAACGTGCTTGCACCGGCACGGGCACGATTCTCACGTTCCCGCGCACTGCATCGGTTTTACCAACCAGATTGGTGGTGAATGCCGTGAAGTTGTGCGTTGTCATTGAAAAGAATGGGAGCCCATGTAATTGACGGTATCCATTCAAACCGTTGACGGGCGAATTTCTGTGAAAAGAATGGGAGCCCATGCAATCGGCGGTATCCGTTCAAACCGTTGACGGCGTATTTCTCGGGTGAGAGACGTGAAACGCCTCGCTACGCGACCCCAAACGGGATAGATTCGAGCCTATTCATTCGTCCCAGCCGATAATGCGGCGGGACGAGGCGCGTGACGCATCGCAGCGGGCGAGGGTCCCGACGCTGCGGCGTCAAACCCTGGTCGATCGAGGAGAAGTGTATGTCCGGAGAGGCGAAGCAAGAAACCAACCATGTGGGCGGCTGGGATTCCATGCCGCCTTCGTCGCGCGCGCCGGCCTTCGTGACGACGCCGGTGGGGGCGAACGATCCTGATCGGAAGGGCGCCGAGGCGGCGCTGCTCAACCTCAAGCAAGCCCAGGCCGAGCACCCGTTCTGGCGGAACCGCTTCTTCAAGGCGTGCACCGCCGGCCAACTGACGAGGGCCGATTTTCAGTTCTTTTTCGGCCAGTACTACCTCTACAACCGGAACTTCACGCGATACCTCGCCGCGCTGATGGCGAACTCGGACAACGATTACCATCGCGCGCGGCTGTCGGAGAACCTGTGGGAGGAGGGCGGCGGCCTCGAGACGGACAAACGCCACGCCGAGATCTTCCGCAAGTTCCTGCGTGAAGCGCTCGAAATCGACATCGAAAAGACGGACTATCTCGACGCCACGCGCTTCTTCGTGCGCGAATTCCTCGATTTTTGCCTCCGCTCCCACCCCGCCGCAGGCTCGGCCTTCCTGTCGCTCGGCACCGAGGGCATCGTCTCGCGGATGTATACGATCATGGTCGAGGGCATGCTCAAGGCCTCGATCCCCGAGGAGTTCCTGAGCTTCTTCCGCATTCACATCGGTTGCGACGACGAGCACGCGCAGACGCTGGAGGACATGATGGTGTCCTACATGCACACGCCCGACTGGTACAACACGTGCCTGTCGTCGATGAATTACGCGCTGAGCCTGCGTCACCGCTTCTTCGAGAGCCTCTACGACGCCATCCAGGGGCGCAAGCTCCAGGGCGTGATGAGCCGCATCCAGGCGCGCCGCTCCCTCGCCCCCCAGTACCCCGATCCCAGCCTGATCCGCTTCGCCTCGGGCCAGCACGGCGCCCCGCTCTACGAAAACGAGACCGAGCGCCAGAACGTCAAGGCCACGGTCGAGCGAATGCCCTTCAAGTCGGAGATCATCGACACCCGAATCGTGCGCATCGCGCCCGGCAAGCTCAACGAGCGGCACAAGCACGCCCACGAGATGATCCTCCACATCGCGGAGGGCGCCGGCCGCGTCCAGGTGAACGAGTCGACCGTCGACGTGAAGGCCGGGGACACGGTCTTCGTGCCCCGCTGGTCCCTCCACCAGACGCAGAACACGGGCGACGGCGAGCTCGTGATGCTGGCCTTCACGGATTACGGCCTCACGCGCCGCGCCTACCAGAACGAGCCGCCGGCCCGCCCGGCCCCGCGCAAGGAAGAAGGCGCGGTCGCGCAGGCCGTCGCCGACGCCGAGGAGTAAACCGCGGCGCGCGCCCCGTCCCCCCGGGCGCAAAAAACGAGAATGGCCCGGCGCAGGCAGCCGGGCCATTCTTCATTTGGGGCCCAATGGTTTGAGCCCGAACGGATCTCTCAGAATCGCTTCGAGGGATCCTGGTCGAGCTTCTTCAGGTTGAGCTCGATGCGGCGGTTGCCCGGGTCGAGCTCCAGCGCCTGCTGCCAGAACTTGCGCGCGTCCTCGCGCTGGCCGTTTCGCAGCGCCGTGAAGCCCTGATCCATGAGCGAAGCGACCTCGCGCTCCTTGAGGCGCGCCGCAATCTCCTCGGGCGTCTCCTCGGGCGGCGGCGGAGGCGGCGGAGGCGGCGGAGGCGGCGGGGGCGGCGGCGGCAGCGGCGTGAGGTCGCGCGGCACCGGCGGCGCGTTGAGCGCGTCGAGGCGCATGCGCGCGTTCGTCGGGATCTGCGCCTTCTGCTGGAAGCCGGGGTCCGGCCCGAAGTCCCAGTCGTCCTTGCTGCCCTGCTGCTGCGTGATGCGGCCGGGCCGCACCGAAGGCCGCGGCGCCTCGTCGTCGGACGGGCCGAAACGCGCCTTCTCGTCGAGCTTGCGCACGCCCTCCATCAGGATGTGCTGGTAGTCGCCGTTGATCGTGCGCTCGAAGTCCGGCGGGAACGGCGCCATGTTGAAGACGCCGTCCTCGACCGCGATCATCTCATGCACCGCGTCCTCGCCGACCAGGTTGTTCCAGATGGCGTGCACGATGTCGCCGTTCTGGATGAGGATCACGCCCGAGAGTTGCCCGCGCGCGATGCGCAGCGCCGTCGTCTTGCGGCCGAGGCAGAGCATCTGGATGACGTCGACTGCGGACAGCTCGGAGAGGCTCCCGCCCAGGCCATCGGGCTTATCCATGGCCTGCAGGAGCGCCGCGCGCAGCTCGTGCAGGTCGAAGGGCTTGCGCAGCAGCTTGAGGCAACCGACGGCGTGCGCCTTGTCGCGGATCGTCGCGATGTCGAACGCGGTCATCACGATGGCCCGCGTGTCCGGCGTCTCTACCGCGGCCCAGCAGACGAGGTCCATGCCGCTCATGCCGGGCAGGTGGACGTCGGTCACCAGGATGTCGATCGGCGTCTCGCGCAGGATTTGGCGGCCCACCTCGGCGTTCTTCGCCAAGAGGACGTCGTACCGATGGTTGTCCTGATAAAGAAACCGATGGAGGGCGAGGACGATCCCGTCCTCGTCGTCGACGATCAGCACTCTGTGGCGTCGTTGAGCCATGGCTGTTCTACCTGCCGGTCATGATGGGCAACGTGATCGTGACGCACGTTCCCGAGACGTTTCCGCTCCGTCGACCGATCGCGATCGAGCCACCGTGGTCGGTCACGATTCGATAGCATATCGAGAGCCCGAGCCCCGTGCCCGTGGGTTTGGTCGTGAAGAACGAGTCGAAGACTTTGTCGACGATCTCCTCGGGGATCCCGCTGCCCGTGTCCTCCACGTGCAGGACCATCCGGTCGTCCTCGATGCCCGCGTGGACCCTCAGCTCTCCGCCCTCCGGCATCGCGTCGGCCGCGTTGATGAAGAGGTTCAAGAGGACCTGCTGGAGCTGGTCCTGATCGATCCAGAGCGGGCGAAGCAGGCCGTACCGGGTGCTGAAGTGGATGTTGTTGAGCCGCCCTTCGGCCGCACCGCGCGCGCGGTTCAGGATGGTCGGGAGATCGGCCTTGGTGCGCCGCGGCGGCCTGTGGCGCACGAACCCGAGGAGCTGGCCGAGCATGTTGTTCAGCCGGTCGATCTCGCGGTTCACCGCGTGCAGCGAGTCGCCAAGCCCGGCCTCGGCGGCCTCGTGCTCGATCGACTGGATCGTCGCTTTGATCGCGGCGAGCGGGTTTCCGATCTCGTGCGCGACCATCGCGCACGCCTTGCCGACCTCGGAGAGCCGCTCGAGCTGCCTGCGCTCGGCCTGGAAGCGCTCGGTCTCCGTGACGTCGTGCATGGAGATGATCGTGCCGAGCCGGTTCGAACGGAAGAGGCGATAGCCGACGATGGTCTTGTTGCCCGCTTCGTCGAAGGCCTCGACCGTGAGCTCTTTCATGCGTGGCGGGCCGTCGCGCCCGCGCTCGCTTTCCACGTGCTCGAAGATCTTGTTGATAAGCGGGGCACCCCCCGCGCGCCGCGTGATCAGGTCGTCGGCGACGCGGTTCGTCACGACGACCTCGCCCCCTTCGTCCACGATCACGACACCCACCCCGATCTCGTCGAGCAGGGTGGTTCCCGATGAAAACGGTACGTTGGGACGGTTCTTCCTCATGATTTGGAGCGGGGCGGCGCAGCGTAGGCGCAGCGATCGTCCATGCTACGCCGCTCGCGCCACCCCTGGGGCCTCAACGTCAACCGTAGCCAAAGAGCTTGGTGACCGTCTTCACGACCTTCTCCTCGGCCGGATCCGGCGCCTCGTCGCGGAAGCCGAGCACGCTGAGCGCCAGCGTCTCGTCCGACCACCGCAGCCATCGCGTTCGCATGACCACGTTGTTCACGTCGAGGATGTGGATCACATGAGGCTCGGCGATCGGCAGGAGGTTCCTCACCCGATCACTCACCTCGGACACGACCGAAGCCGCAGCCGCGAGCTCGTTCTGGTACCGGACCTCGCCGGCCGCCGCGATCACGAGACCACGCGTATCCGCCAGCACGACCGCACGCCCGCCCGTGTCCTCGCGGAGCAGCGAGCTCATGCCTTCTTCGAGCAGCGTCTCCAGGCGTTTGTCCGTGTTGCGGAAGCTGATCGGACCCGTGCTGATCGGCGCCTGGCTCGGCGGAGCCTTCTCCATCGAGCGCGCCGCCGTCATGGCGAAGGCCTGCGCCTCGAGGTCGATGATGCGGCGCCGCAGGTTCTTCGCTTCGATCGCGATCGCCTCGAGTTCCTCGACCCGCCTGCGCAGATCGCTGTTCTCGTTGGCGTAGTAATCGAGCTCCGCGGCCTTCTGCTCCAGCGTGCGCACCCGGAGCGAGAGCTCGTTGTTCTTCTTGTTGAGCGCCTCGGCTTCCTTGCGCAGCTTGTCGGCCTCGGCCGCGCTCGCGCCGCCGCCGCTCGCCGCGGCGGGCGCGCTGGTAGCGGCAGCCTTGAGCTTCGCCTCGAGGTCCTGCACCTTCGCGCGCGCGGAGCCGAGCTCCATGCCGAGCTTCGCCGCCTCGTTCGCGGCTTGCTGCAGCGTGCCGATCTGCGCCTGGAGCTGCTGCACCTTGGTCTTCTCGGCCGCGAGATCCTGACCGACCTTGCCCGCGTCGCCCGTGGACTTCTGCGCCGCCGCGAGCTTCTGCTCGAGGTCGCGCACCTTGGTCTTCTCGGCCTGGATGTCCTGCGCGAGCTTGCTCGTGCCTTCGGCCGTCTTCTGCAGCGCGGCGACCTGCGTCTGGAGCTGCTGCACCTTGGCCTTCTCGGTCGCGAGCTCTGCGGAGAGCTTGTCCGAGCCGCCTTGCCGCGTCTTGAGCTGCGCGTTCTCCGCCGTGAGCTGCTCGGCCCGCTGCGCCGACGCGCGGAGCTGGTCCGCTTGCGTTCGCGCCTCGCGGAGCTGCGCCTGCGCGGCTTGCACCTGCGCGTTCGATTCGGCGAGTCGACGCTCGAGATCTTGCCGCGCGCCGTCGTCCCCGCGCCCCGCTTGCGCCTGGGCCGTCGCGGCTTGCAGGCGTTGCTCGAGGTCGTGGGCGCGTGCGCGCTCGGCTTGCAAGGCCTGGGCAGCTTGATCGGCCGCGGCCACGCGTTGCCGGAGCTCGGCGTTCTCCTGCCGGAGCTGGGCCTCCGCGGGCGAAGGACCGCTCGCAGCGGCCCGCGCGCGGTTGACCTCCGCCTGGAGCTGGTTCACCTGCTCGCGGAGCTTTTGCGCTTCACCCTGGGCCTTCTGCGCTGCCTCGGCGCGCGCACGCTCCGCGGAGTCGGAGGCCGAGCGCGAGAGGTCCGCGTTCTGCTGCTGCAGGGCCGCGACCTGGGCCTCGGCTTGCTGCCGTGCCTCTTTTTCGGCCTGGACGAGGCTCGGATCCGCGGCGGCGCCGTTCTTCGAAGGGAACGCCCTGCTCACGAGCAGACCGGCCCCGAAAAACAGGCCGGCTCCTGCCGCGGAAGAAAGCCATATCGATTGGATCAGGTCCATTCCTTCCTCAAGTCCTCGGCTACCGCCACTCGATCTCGACGCGCCGGTTTCGGGCCCAGGCCGTCGGGGTGTTGGTGGAATCCGCGGGCTTCATGCCGCCCACGGCCTCGGTCGTGATCCTGGAGTGCGGAATGCCGTTCGCGTGGAAGAAGTTCTCCACCGCCGCGGCGCGCTTGCGGCTGAGCTCCAGGTTGTGCTCGCGCGATCCGAGTTGATCCGAATGCCCCCGGAGATGGATGCGCAGGCTCGGGTTCGCCTTCAGCTGCTTGAGGACCTCGTCGAGCGTGCTCTTGGCCGACAACGTCAAGAGATTCGAATCGATCTCGAAGAGGACGTCGGAGATTCCCGCGGGTTTGTCGCCAGAAGCCACCGCCGGGGGCGGTTTCGGAGCCGGCGGGGGCTCGGGCTCCGACGTGGGGGCCGGCGGGGTCGCCGCGGCCACCGAGACCACCGGCAGCGCGGAGGTCGTCGCCGTGGGCTCGGGCGCCGTGTTTTGCGGCTCGGGCGTAGGCGTTGGTTTGGGAGGCGGCGCGACGGCGACGCTCGGGCCAGGCGTAGCCGTAGGCCTTTGCGCCGAGGCCTGCGCCGAGGTGGTCGACCCCGGCCGAGCCCCGGTCACCTGGGCCTGCTTCGCCTGCTCCTCGGCGTACTCAGGCGCGAGCTTGAGGTTGACCAGCCCGAGGTCCGCGAGACCGAGGAGCAACAGCCCACCAAAGGCCAGCCGAGCGTTTCCAGTCGAGTTAGCCATGACAATCAGGCCGCCGTCATACGATCTTGGACAGCTCGGTCACGCGCCGGCGAATATCGAGGAACACGAGGCCGAGCTTCGCGTCGGGCGTCGTGAGCACGATGAGCAGCGCTTCCGCGCCGACCGCGTTCAGGATGACGTAGCCTTGACGGCCACGCACGTACGTCTGCTCCATGGCGCCACCCATGAGCTCGTGGGCGATACGCTCACCGACACCGAGGAGCGCGGCGGCCATACCGGACACCAACTCTTCGTCGATCTCGTTCGGGAGCAGCGACGCGATGATGAAGCCGTCGGTGCTCACCATGGCCGACCCGATGATGTCGGGCGATACCGAACGAAGATTGCGAAGAATTTCCTGGATTTTTTCGACTCGACTTCCAGCTGCCACGTCTCCTCCTGTGCGGGCAAGCCGAGCCCGAGTTCGTACTCGAGCTCATAATCAACCCGGGCGCCGCGTCCGGGACATGTTCTGCCCTCTCGCACTGCTCTCCGGCGTCCCTCGGGCCTCCGTCTACGCCGAGGCCCCTCGGAAAACCGGCGCGTGGGCGAGGCCGCCACCTCTACGTGGCGGCATCGTCTAGCCCAATTCGACCGTCACCTGGCACGTGCCTTCGCCATTGGCGCCGCACTTCGTCTCGTACGCCTTCGGCTTCTTCTTGATCAGGACCTCGGTGATCCCGGCGACGAAGCCGACCTCGAAGTGGCAAATCCGCTTCGAGATGCTCGCCATGCCCGCGCACGTGATGCACTCGTCCAGGTCCACCACGAGAAGCTTGTCGTCAAGCTGGCGAGGGATGAGAATGCCGATACGTGAATCGCGCACGAACTGGACGACCTCCTTGAGGTATTCGTCCGTGCTCGGCTTGTACAGCATCTGGCCGGCTTCCTTGCCGAGCTCCCTACCGCCGTTCTGGAAAACGACCGCCGCCCCGCGCCCCAGCACCTCCTCGACGTACCCGGCCGAGAAGTGACGGAACACGCGAAAGACCAACAACGGAATGTCGTTTCCCAGAATCGGCCTGTGGGTCTGAGCGACTTCTTGGATGAGACCCATTAGAGCACCTCATTGTCCTTGGATTGACCTGAACTCACACCAACCTCCCCGTGTGGCGGACCAAACCGTGCGCGGCCGGCGCGGGGACTCCCGCCACCCACCGCCTGCATACGCCCTCGCGCAGGCAGGGCAGCGGCGGACCCGCGTGCCGGCTCGGCGGGGTAGAGGCAGAGTGTACCGTCGGTTCGACCATCGCGTGAAAAATCGGCGGGAAGTCCAAGCGTTGACGTTGCACCCCGGGGCGTGTGCCTACGAGGTCGCGGGGGCCGGGGGCGGTCCATGGACCCGCCCCGGGTTCCGCAGAAACCTTGAACCAAGGCAGGATAGACTGAAACGGACCCCGATGCTAGCCAAGAAATCCCCGCCAAGGGGCTCCGGGCACCGCGAGGATACGCGGCATCGCATGCGATCACAAGAAACCATCCAGCACGCCGATCACGTCCGACAGACCCGTTTGGAAAACCGGACGAACCGTGGTTTGGATCGCTCAGGATGCTGGTTGTGATCTGTTGTTGTGAATTGGAATGCTTTGTTGGCGCACGGACGCGTGCGCGTCCATGTGCCGAAGTGTGTGAGGATGGGCCTCCGAGGGTCGAGGCCCAGGCGGGGGGACAGGAAAAACCGTCAAGCGGCGACCGAAGGTACGGACTGGAACGTGGCCGCCAGGACGTCAGGCGCAGGTAGGCCGACCGACGATAGTCCACGCCGCGCCGCCGGGAGCCATGACGCCGGATCCCCCACGATGCCCCGCGCCATCGACTCCAAGAGCCGACGCCGCAAGAGATCCTTGCGCCGGTAGAAGCTCGCCCCGTGCTCGGCGTTCGCATGCGGGACGTAACTCGCCAAGGACACGTGCGTCTTCTCGTGCAGCATCAGATCCACGAGCGCGCCGAACGCCGCCGGATCGTCCTGCTGAAGCACGGACACGAGCAGCGCGCGCACCCGCGCCGACGCGAGGTTGACGCTGATGCCGCTGCCGTCCGTGTGCGCCATCTCGTCCGGGCCGTAGAGATCCTGGTGCACCGAGATCGGCGAGGGCGTGAGCTCCGCCGCGATCGAGATCGCCGCGTCGATCCCCTCGAGCACCGTCATCGCCGCCGCGAGCGCGTCGACGCCCGGCACCTCCTTCGCCGTCGCGAGCAACGTCTCCCGATCGATGCGCTGCATCGCGAGCGCGCCGATGCGCCGTCCCCGGCGGTCCTGCGAGCCCGCCGCCGCAGCCGCCGCGCTCGTCGCGACGAGCCGCCGCCAGAGCGCGTCCGCGAGCGGATCGTCGAGCGAGACGTACGTGCGTCCCGGCAGCAGCGGCTCTCCCATCGGTCGAAGCGTGCCCGCACGGTAAGCGCCAAGCAGATGGCGCAAGGTGACGATGCGCGGGTGCTGTTCGTGCTCGTCGTCGATCGTGATCACGCGGATGGCCGGCGTGTCGAGGAGCGCATCCGCGAACCGCACGACCTCCTCGGGCGCGGCCACGGTGGGGCGCTTTTGCGGCCGTCGCTCGGACTCCGGCGGCGCGGCGCTCGACGGCGTCATCAACGGCCAGGGCTTCGACGAGCGTGTTGCCTCCGTGAGCTCCTCGGGCGCGCTCGCTGCCGCAGGTTGCGTGGGCTGGCCCGCGAGCGCGGCGCAAAGCAGCCGATCGAGGACCGAGGAGAGCCTGTGATCCACGGCGCGGAGCAGCTCGCGATCGTAGAGCGCGTCATGCAAGACGAAGCGTTCGAACGCCGCGATGAGCGCCGACTCGATGGCCGCCGAGGCGTGCGCGGCCACCGCGGATCGACCCTTGTTGAGCGGCACCTCGGCAGGCAGCTCGACGACGATGCCGAAGCCCGCCGACACGATCGCCCGCGCGAGGTCGCGGTGGAGCGAGAGCTCGGGCGCGGTGAAGAGATCCTGACGGACCGCGACGAGCAAGCCGCGTTGCGTGATCGTGACGTGCGGCAGAGCGCCGTCGCCGCGGCCGACCCAGATCGAGATCTCGCCGAGCGGGCCGGTGATCGGACCCCCGACGTGCGCGCGCGCGACGCGGCGCATGCGCGTGCGGGCGACGTTGATGAGCACACCGTCGACGTAGATCCGAGCGACGGAGGGATCGACGAACGACGCGGCCGCGGCGACCTCGGAGGCGAGGACCGAGCGGCTGATCGGCTCGTCGAGCAGGAGCCGCACCGACGTGCCGGTCCACCCCTCGACGTGCGGCAGCGGCCGGAGAGACCAGGCGAAATCGGCATACGGCGGGCCCTTGCCGAGTGGCTCGACGCGCAGGAGGTGTCCCTCGGTGCGCGTGCGCGTCTTCACTTCGAGCCGCGGCGCGATCTCGAGCGCGCTGAAGAAGCCGATGCCGTGCTCGCCGATCGCGAGCTCCTCGCCCTCCTTGCCGCTGCGGAACGGGACGAGGAGATCGCCGAGGACCTCGTCGGCCGTCATGCCGCGCCCGCGATCGGTCACGATGATCTCGGTGCCGCCGAGCCCCGACTGCACGTCGATCGCAGCCCCGCGCGGTGAGGCGTCGAGCGCGTTCTGGACGAGCTCGCGCAAGGGCGCGATGCGCGAGGCGCTCTGCGCGTAGATCGTACGCGAGAGGATCCGCTCGGCGAGATCGGGGACCGTCGCCTCTCTGCGGCAAGCCTCCACGATGCCCGGGCGGGCCGCGCGGCTCGCCGCGAGGTAGGCCGCCGAGCGGCCATGCACGCGCACGAGGAGCAGGTCCGAGAGACGGCCAGCGTAGACTTCGGTCATCGGTTCCCCCCTGATTTCCCCACCGCCCGAGGCTCGCTCGATCAAGCCGTTCCCGTGACCCCGATGGGCTCGCTGACGATGAGCTCCCGCTCGAGATCCGGTTCACGCATGCCCGTCGCGCGATCGAACGCGACGCGCAGCGCGTACTGCTCCGACCAGCCCACGCGCCGCGCGACCGCAGGCGCGTCCTCGCGCACGAGCAGCGCGTGACGCGTCCCGAGGCAAGGCAGCGGGCCCGGCGCGTTCTTGCGGCCGCGCGCGAGCGCCACGGGGACGGCCTCGGGCCGCTCGGATCGACGGGCGAGCTCCACGATCCCAGGCAGATCCGGGCGGCGACGCGCGAGGCTCGACAGGCTCTCGGCGTGATCGATCTCGAGCTCGCGCGCGAGCAGCTCTCGCTCGCCGGGGATGAAGCCTTGCCACTCGCGCTCGGCCCAGAAGCTCTCGGGGACGAAGAGCCGGCTCTCCACGTTGCTGCCGAGGAAGCCGATCAGCGGCTCGCGTCGCTCCGGCCCGACGAGGTACCGATCGGGGCCGAGCAAGGCGCGCGCGAGCTCGGGCGCGACCTCGTTCCACGCCGCGGATTGAAGCATCAGCGCGCTGATCTGCGCGGCGACCTCCGCCAGGCGATCGGCCGCCTTGCGGCTCGTCCCCGGCGCGCGGGCGAGGTCCACAAGCCTGCGGTAGAACGACGCGGCCGTCGCGCGGAAGTTGCGGCAAGGCTTGAGCGCGTCGCGCCCCTCGGTGAGCTCCACCGCGGAGGGAAAATCGATCAGCGCGAGCTCCGGGATCGCGAGGCAGCCTTCGACCTTCACGCCGGCGTGGTAGGTCGCGGCGCAGATCCCGGTCACGAGCGCGCGGCCGCCCACGTAGAAGCGCGCGACGCGGCTCGGATCCTCGGGCGAGAGCGCATCCGTGAAGTGCGAGCCTCCCGCGAGGTACCGGCCGTCGTTCAGCGGCGCGCTGTCGAGGTTCACGATCGCGCGCTCTTTCGGGAAGAAGTGCAGCGCGTCGCGCAGGTACGCGCGGAGCGGCTCGGCCTCGATGAGGGAGGAGCGCACCTGCACACGCGTCCCGGCGCGCGGCGTGAGCTTGCGGATCGCGCAGACGAGCGACGAGGGCTCGGGGCCGTCGGCGAGCACCGAGAGCGACCAGCCCGAGGTCCCGTCGCCCGTCTCCACCTCGATCGACAGGCTGGTCGGATCGGGCAGCCCGAGGCCGATGACCGAGAAGAAGCCCACGCCGAAGCGCCCGAGGTCCACGCCGGCGCGCTTGTCGGTCGCGAACGGCACGAGCAGCCGCGACAGGATCGTCCGCAGATCCATGCCGATCCCGTCGTCGGTCACGGTCACCACGCCTTCGCGCACCCGCACATCCACGCGGGCGGGGTGCTCGGGCGTCGCGTCGATCGCGTTCAGCACGAGCTCGACCACGGGCCGCAGCGGGTGGCCGAACTGCCGGCCCACCTCCTCATCGAGGATCTTGAGCAGGTAGGCCCGATCCATCGGTGGGCGGGCCGGTGCTCCGGCGCCCGAGACGAGCGCCACGAGCGCGGGCCGGTAGAGCCCGATGGCCACGAGCTCGTGCAACGAGCCCAGGAAGCAGAGCTCGCCTTCCCGTACCCCTCCGCGGGCGATTCCGCCGGCGCGGGCTGCGGCGAGGTCGATGTGCGTCCTCGTGAACGGCCCTACGTGCGCCGATTGCTCGGCCGGAGGCGTCCCGAGGGGCGAAGAGTCCGGAGCGCTGCGTGCCGTCGCCATCGAGCAGACAATGGTGGGCCAAGTTACCTCTCGCGCAAGGGGGGGTTCCGATACCGAGCGTTCTCTTTGGCTTGTGTTCCTGGCGTGGAGACGCGATCCGCCCCGGCGCGTTTGCGTGCCGCTCGTCGTGGTCGATTTCGAGGTCTGGCTTCTGATACGCTCGGGTCGTTTTCCTTACGACTGAGGAGGAAACGATGGGGCGCGTTCTGCGGTGGCTCGGCGTGAGCCTGGGGCTTTTCGTTTCGATTGGAATTGGGCTCGGGGGAGGCTGCGCGGCGGGAGGCAGCAACCGTCCTGGAAGCGGAGGGGACGGCGGCGAGGGGGGCTCGGGAGGATCGGGCAACCAGGGCCCCGTCGGACCTGGAGGCGGCGGCGTGGGCGGATTCGGCGGCGGCGTGGGCGGCGGGGGCCCGGCTTGCGCGAAATTCACGGCGGAGGCCCAGCAAGCGCCCGCGGCCATGCTCACCGTGCTCGACGCGAGCGCCAGCATGAACAAATCGTCCAAGTGGGGGACGGCGCAGCTCGCGATCAAATCGGCGATCGACAAGGACGTCTTCGACACGATGTCCCTGGGCCTCACGGTCTTCCCGGCGAGCTTCATCAACCCGCCGCCCTGCATCTGCTCCTATGTCGGGCTCGATCAGGCGACATGCAATGCCCTGCTCGCGCCGGGCGTCTCGTGCGGCATCTCCGTTCTCCCGCAGGTGCCCGTGGCGCCGGCCGGGAAAGACAAGACAAACGCCCCGACCGGCGTACGCCGCCAGATGTACGATTGGCTCGTCGGCCATCCGCCGCTCAGCAACGGCGACGACGGATCGCCGATTTACGACGCTCTCAAGGCTGGCTACGAATCCTTGAAAACCGAGAACATCGCCCGGCGTATGCTCGTCCTCATCACGGACGGCGGTTTCTCGTGCACGTCCGTGGCGAGCCCGGCCCGGCCCGGGTACGCCGACGATTACAGTTGCCCCGACTGGGAATATCCGGACAGCGTGAATGCCCTCATCGCGGGCGCCCGGAACGACCCGAACAAGCCCATTTTCACGTTCATCGTGGGCGTTCCGGGGTCGAACAGCACGGGCGTCGACGTCGACGGGTTCGCCACCCCGCCTTACAACATGCTCCTCGCGCTCTCGACGTACGCCGTGAGCGGCTCGCCGGACACCGTGGATCCGAGCTGCGACAAGGGCGCCGCCTTCACGCAAGGCGCGCCTGCCCCTGCCAAACCTTGCCATATCGATCTCTCGAACGGCGCGCAGTTCAACGCCGACGCGTTGGCCAAGGCGATCGCCGACGTCCGCGGCAAGGCGCTCGGCTGCGTCTACGACCTGCCGCCCCCGCCGCCCGGCGAGCAGATCGACAAGACCCAGGTCAACGTGAACCTCACGCTCGACGGCATGCTGCAAAACCTGAAGAAGCGCACGGATCCGCTGGATCTCTGCCCGCAGGACGGCTGCTGGGACTACACCCCGGACGGCAAGGTCCAGCTCCTGGGGAAGGCCTGCGAGGGCCTCGGCGCGGCCACCGACGTGAAGGTCGACATCCAGGTCGGCTGCGAGACCATCCTCAAATAGAAGGCGTTTTTCGCGCCAAGCGGGTTTCCGGCGCGGCCCCTCCGTCGTCTTCGTGCGTCCCGACGCGGCGCTCGCCTGTTCCCCGATCTCGCGCGGCGCCTGGCGTGCTACGTCACGGGCATGAAGCTCCCATCCCTGCTGTACCCCGATCTGAATCGCACGGGCTCGCTGGGCGTCTTGGTGGTCCGGCTCGTGACGGGCCTGCTCCTCGCCGCGCACGGGTTCTCGAAGCTCGCGGCCGGCCCCGCCGGGCTCGCCGGGGGCCTCGCGATGAAGGGTTTTCCCGCGCCGACGCTCCTCGCCTGGTGCGCGACCCTCGCCGAGCTCCTCGGCGGCATTTGCTTGATGCTCGGCCTGCTCACGCGCCCCGCGGGCGCCGTCGTGGCCTTCAACATGGTCGTCGCCTGGGCCTCCATGCACATGGCGGATGCCGCGCATTTCGGCACGGCCAAAGGCGGGTCATTCGAATACCCCTTCCTGCTCTCGAGCCTCGGCCTCGCGCTCGCCCTCACGGGCGGCGGCCGTTATTCGCTCGACGCGGTCCTCTTCGGTCGCAAGACCGATTCCGGCGGCGGAGGCGGCTGAATCGAGCGCGGCCCCTCGGCCTTCGGCGAGGCCCAGCGCTCCTGCGCGTCGTCGTGTGGATCTCGCACGCCCTCGAGCTGCGCGTTCACCTCACCGCCGACGAGCAGCGCCATCGAAAGGAGCCAGAGCCAGAACAGCAGCACCGCGACATTCGCGAGCGTGCCGTAGAGCGTCGCGTACCGCGCCAAACTCCGCACGTAGACCGAGAACAACGTCGAGACGATCGCCCACAACGACACGGTCACGAGCGCGCCGGGCCAGACGCGCCTCCGCACCGTGGCCGGACGCGTGATCGTGAGCCGGAAGAACGCCGCGATCAGCGCCGTCACGATCACCGCAGGCCCGGCCGCCGCCACGAGGGCCCCCCCGAGCGAACCGGTCACGTGCGTGAACAGAATGCCCAGCGCCGTGGCGATCCCGACGAAGGGGATCGCGCCGAGCACGAGCGCGACGCCCACGAGCCGCCGTTTCCACCAGGGACGGGGCGTGCAGACGAACATTGTCTCGAACACGCCGATCGCCGTCGCGGCGCCGCCCGACGCGACCCACAGGAAGGCGAGGAGCCCGAGCGGCGCGAGCACGAGGGCCTTCGCGTCGGAGATCCGGAAGAAGTCCTCGCCGAGCGCCGCTGAAACGGACGGAGGCGCCGCGCTGAGCAGCGATCCCAGGAGCTCCGCGGCCGCGTCGCGCAGCCGATGCAGCGCCCAGCCGGCGACGGCGAGCAGCGGGATGATGCTGAGGAACGCGTCGAACGCCATGGCGCTCGCGGCCCGCGGCGCGTCGTGCAGATCGAGGTAGTGGACCAACCGGCCGAGCGCCCGGAAGGCGGAGCTCGCCAACACGGAGAGGTGCCGCCGGTCCCACATGCCTGTACTGTAGCAAGGCTCCGGCCTTCATGGCGCATTGTGTCGTCGCGTTCGTGCGCCATGGAAAGCAAAAAGCCGACCCCGTTGATGCTTGGGGGCTCCGCTCGGGCTTTCCGAGCTACGCCCCCAAACCCCCGACGAGGCCGGCCTTCGCTGTTCTTTCACGATTGCGTCGTGGGTGTCACGACGCGCTTCGGATCAGAAGTCGTGGTTGTGGCCCGCATGCGCGCCACCCGCCGCCGCCTTCTCCTCCTTCGGACGCTCCGCGATGAGCGCCTCGGTGGTGAGCATGAGGCTCGCCACGCTCGCGGCGTTCTGGAGCGCCGAGCGCACGACCTTCACCGGGTCGATGACGCCCATCGCGAGGAGGTCGCCGTACTCGCCGGTCGCGGCGTTGTAGCCGAACGAGCCCTGACCGTCGCGGACCTTCTGGACCACGATCGAGCCCTCTTCGCCGGCGTTCGCCGAGATCTGGCGGAGCGGCTCCTCGATCGAGCGGCGGATGATGTTCACGCCGAACCGCTGCTCGTCGTTCACCTCGAGCGAGGCGAGCGAGGCCTGCGCGCGGATGAGCGCGACGCCGCCGCCGGGGACGATGCCCTCTTCCACGGCCGCGCGGGTCGCATGGAGCGCGTCCTCGACGCGGGCCTTCTTCTCCTTCATCTCGGTCTCGGTCGCGGCGCCGACCTTGATCACGGCCACGCCGCCGACGAGCTTCGCGAGGCGCTCCTGGAGCTTCTCGCGATCGTAGTCGCTCGTCGTGTGCTCGATCTGGGCGCGGATCTCCTGCTGGCGCGCCTTGATCTTGTCCTTCTTGCCCTGACCGCCGACGATCGTCGCGTTGTCCTTGTCGATGATCACGGTCTTGGCGCGGCCGAGATCCGAGATCGTGACGTTCTCGAGCTTGAGGCCGAGCTCCTCCGCGATCACCTGGCCGTCGGTCAGGACCGCGATGTCCTTCAGCATCTCCTTGCGGCGATCACCGAAGCCGGGCGCCTTCACGGCCGCGCAGTGCAGCGTGCCGCGGAGCTTGTTCACGACGAGCGTCGCGAGCGCCTCGCCCTCGACGTCCTCGGCGATGATGAGGAGCTGCTTCTGGCTCTTCGCGATCGCCTCGAGGACCGGGAGGAGGTCCTTCATGTTGGAGATCTTCTTCTCCGAGATGAGGATGTAGGCGTCCTCCATGACGCACTTCATCGCCTCGGCGTCCGTCACGAAGTACGGGCTGAGGTAGCCGCGGTCGAACTGCATACCCTCGACCACGTCGAGCGTCGTGTCGGCGCTCTTCGCCTCCTCGACCGTGATGACGCCTTCCTTGCCGACCTTCTCCATCGCGTCCGCGAGGAGCTTGCCGATTGTCTGGTCACCGTTCGCGCTGATCGTGCCGACCTGCGCGATCTCCTTCGCGTCCTGCGTGAGCTTCGCCGAGCCCTTGAGGTTCGCGACGATGGACTCGACCGCCTTGTCGATGCCGCGCTTGATCTCCATCGGGTTGTGGCCCGCCGCGACGAGCTTGGAGCCCTCGCGGTAGATCGCCTGGGCGAGCACCGTCGCCGTCGTGGTGCCGTCGCCGGCGATGTCGCTCGTCTTCGAGGCCACCTCGCGCACCATCTGCGCGCCCATGTTCTCGAAGCGGTTCTCGAGCTCGATCTCCTTCGCGACCGTGACGCCGTCCTTGGTCACGGTGGGCGAACCGAAGCTCTTCTCGATCACGACGTTGCGGCCCTTCGGGCCGAGCGTGACCTTCACCGCGTCCGCGAGGGCGTTGACGCCCGCGAGGATCATGCTGCGGGCCGACTCGTTGTAGATGATCTCTTTGGCTGCCATCTCGATATCTCCAGAATTCAGGGGGCCGCGGCCCGCGTCACGCCTCGATCACGCCCAGGATGTCGTCCTCGCGCAGGATGAGGTGCTCTTCCCCGTCGAGCTTCACCTCAGTCCCCGAGTACTTCCCGAAGAGGACGCGGTCGCCTTCCTTCACGTCGAGGCGGCGCACGGTGCCGTCCTCGAGGACCTTGCCGTTGCCCACGGCGAGGACGGTGCCCTCCACGGGCTTCTCCTTGGCGGAGTCCGGGATGTAGAGCCCGCCCTTGGTCCTCTCCTCTTCCTTGAGTCGCTTGACGATCACGCGGTCCTGCAGCGGCCTGATCTTCGTCGCCATCGTGAAACCCTCCGGGGGTGGCCGAGAGCCACCAGATCCCATTCGCAATGGGCAGGCGCGGAGCGCGCGCATTCATGCTTGGCGCCCCCGCCACATGCCCGATGAGCTTGCGGTTTTTCGATTGTTAGCACTCACGGAGGGTGAGTGCTAACGAGCGGCCCGGAAGATAGTCATGGTCGTTCGGCTGTCAAGCGGCCGAAATTCGCGGCCGAAACGATCGCTGGCAGCCGCCCCCCGGGGTGGCCACAAATCCTCGGAATCCCTCGTAAAACCGTCTGCCGTGTGCTGGGCGTCGTGCGCCCGCTGCGGTAGATTCCGTTCATGAGGCCCGCGTCCGGCCCCGCGCCGTCCGCGAGCCTCTGCCGCCGGTCTTTCGAGGACGAGCTGTTCAACCGGGCGCGTGGCGCCTGCTGGATCCCGGTCCCAAGCGCCCCGTCCAGGACGAGGTGCCCCGTGAGCCGTACAACCAATATCGCGATCTCTCCCAGTATCTCCGACTACTTCATGGACGCCGTCGGCGATGCGCTGCGCGCGCGGAAGATCGAGGCCTCCGCGGCGGCGTCGCATTACCTCGTCGGGGTTCTCTGTGATTATGCCCACCCCAGCGAGGACAACGAGCCGGCTTTTTCCCGGCCCCTCGCTTTCCAGCTCCACGACGCGCTCGAGGCCTCGGGGACCACGCGCTTCCGCCGCCTGCGCGCGCTCGGGGACGGCGTGCTCTACGGGATCGGTTTTTTCGGCGGCCACGTCGACATCCGCGGGATCGACCGCGGCTACGTGATCCGCGTCGGCGCGACCGCGTACGACAACGCCTCGGCCATGCTGCGCACGCCGGGCCAGCGCGCGACCCACGACGTCCTGTCCGAGCTCGCCGATCGCTTCGAGCAATTCGTGGAGGTCCTGAACGAGGTCGCCGACGGCGCCATCGCGCAGGGCGCGCAGGGCCAGCGCGGGCTGCTCAAGCTCTACGAGCGCTGGCTCCGCACGGGCTCGTCGCGCATCGCGGAGGAGCTCGGCGCGCGTGGGCTCGTCGCGACACGTGGAAAGGAGGGCGTTCACTGATGGCGCCCTCGCTGCCAGCACGCATTCAGGCAGCGCTCGAAGGCACGTACGGCATCCCGGAGGCGCCCTCGGTGGAGGATTTCATCCAGCCGATCGACGCGTCCGAGGACGAAGGCCGCGAGGTCCTTTTCGTGCGCGAGGACGAGGACGGCGTCTCGATGGCGCTTCATTTGCCGCGCGCGGCGCTCGAACCGAAGAGCCCGTCGTTTGATCTGCTCTGCCAGGTCGTGGAAGGCGTGAGCCATTTCCTCTGCCTGGCCGAGCGCGCGCGTCGAGAGCTCCCGGTCACGCAGTTCGAGCTGGAGCTCCAGGCCGAGGTCGACAAGTACGTGCTCTTCGTGCACGGCCCGCTCGCCGCGCGGCGCTTCGATCCCAGCCGCGCGGCCCGCATCCGCGCGCGCCTCTTCGAGGCCGTGGCGTATCTCCATCCGCCTGGCACCGAGCGCGGCGATCGCTACCGCCTCGCCAATGATCTCGCCGCGCGCTTCGCGGGCAGGCTCGAAGAGAGCTTCGCGCGGCGTGGCCACTTCGATCGGATGCGCCGCGCGCTCCGCTCTTTCTACGCGGCCGGACAATCCGACAAGATCAGCCTCGCCCGCGCGGCTTAGACCATCCCGTTCGTCCGGAAATACTCGATCGCGTGCTCGACCGAGGTCCGGAGCGGCGTGCAGGGCATGCCGAGCTCGCGCCGGGCCTTCTCGCCGTTGAAGTAGGCGTACTCCTGCATGTAGCGGACGCTCTTGTACGTCGCGAGCGGCGGCGCGTGGCTCACGTGATCGGACCAGGATTCGAGGCCGAAGGCCATCGCTCGCGCGAGGCCCGAGGGGATCGGCAGGCGCGGCGGCGTCTTCCCCGCGACCTCGGCGACGAGCTCGAGGAACGCGCGGAACGAGATGTTGTGGTTTCCCAGGATGTACCGCTCGCCGAAGCGCCCGCGGGTCTCGGCCGCGACGTGCGCCGCGGCGACGTCGTCCACGTCGACCGCGCAGAACCCGCCTTTCCCCACGCCGGGCATCTTTCCGCGGAGGAACGAGAGGATGATCCCGCCCGTCGGCGTGGGCCCGATGTCACGCGGGCCGAAGGGGAACGCGGGGTTCACGATCACCACGGGAAAACCGGACTCGGCGAGGCGCATGACGACCCGCTCGGCGTGGTACTTCGAGGCGATGTAGTCGTTCGCGATGTTCCAGAGGTTCCACGGCGTCGACTCGTCGGCGGGGCTCGCGTCGTCCTTCAAGCCGACGGCCGCGATCGAGGACGTGTAGATTACGCGGCGAACGCCGACGTCGCGGGCCGCGAGGAGCGAGGTCAACGTGCCCTCGATGTTGACGCGGTGGATCGGCGTCGGATCGGGCATCCACACCTTGTAGATGGCCGCGAGGTGGTAAAACGCGCCCGCGCCTTCGAGCGCGTTGCGCATCCCCTTCGCGTCGCAGACGTCGACCTCGACGCGCTCGACACGATCCGCGGGCAAACCTTCGAGGTTTTTCGGGTTGGCGCCGGGCTCGACGAGCGCGCGCACCTTGCGGCCCTCTTCGAGCAGCTTGCGCACGACGGCCGAGCCGATGAATCCCGTGGCGCCGCTCACGGCGGCGAGGTCCTGCGTGGTCATGGTGCGCCTCCATGCTCGCCCGAGTTGGCGGCCAAGGGAACGAGGTACGTCGTGGCGAAGTTCGTCCGGCGCTTCCTGATGCGTGTCCGCGTGTACGGGCAGCGCTCTACGAAGATATCGGGAATGTCCAGCCGTCCTCGTCGTTTGGGGGCAGGGACGCCTGCGCCGAGGCTCCGAGATGCTGTGGTGAAAGTGCCCGGCGCATGTAGGCCTTGACCTTCCACCCTTCCGCGTACTCTCATCCCGAAACGATGTCGTCCGCCAGCACCAGCACGAAGCCCCTCACCGTCGTCGTCGCCGAGGACGAGCCCGCCATGCTGAGCCTGGTGGCTCGCCATTTGAGGACCCTCGGCTTTCAGGTCCACGATGCCGCCGACGGCGAGACCGCCTGGCGCCTCACGCAGCAGCATCATCCCGATCTCGTGATGCTCGACGTGATGATGCCGCAGATGAGCGGCTGGGAGGTCGCGAAGCTCGTCAAGGCGCCGGGCGCCGCGGGCGGAACGCTCGCGAACACGCCGGTCCTGATGCTCACGGGCATCGGCGAGAGCATGAACGCGATGACCTCGCCGCTCTTCGCCGACGGTTGGCTCGACAAGCCGTTCGAGTTCGCAAGGCTCGACGAGAAGATCAGCGAGCTGCTCGCGAAGTACGGCAAGGACATGCCGCCGCGCCGCGCGCTCGACGACGCCGAGCTCGACGAGGAGCCGATCGAGGAAGCCGCGCCCCCGCCGAAGCCCGCGCGCGCCGCGAAGAAGGCGACGAAGAAGGCCACGAAGAAGGCGGCGAAGAAGCCCGCCGCAAAGAAGGCCGGCAAGGCCGCGGCGAAGGCCACCAAGACCACGAAGAAGGTGGCCACGAAGGCTGCGGCGCCGGCGAAGAAGGCGGCCGCGAAGAAGGCCACGAAGAAGGCGGCGGGCAAGGCGCCGGCCGCGAAGAAGGCGGCGAAGGGGAAGGCGACGGCGGGGCGGAAGTCGACGGCGAAGAAGCCGCGCGCGGCCGCGCGTCGATCGAGCTGACGGCGCGAAGGCCTGCACGAGGAGGGCGCAGCGGACGGTCTTCGTCCGACGCGCCCTTCGTCGTTTGTGGCTGCGTCGGGCCGTGACGTTCCTGGAGGCGGGTAGGGGGGCGCCCCGAACGCGCTCGCGCCTCGGGGGAATCCTCCCGGCGCGTGGGGCGTAAGATCGCGCTGCGCGGCGCGTTCCGAGGGTAGGAACTTACGGGCGCCCGAAACGTCAACAGCTACAATGACGCCCCTCACCTCCCGGCGATCGGTCCTCCCGGGGCGATCGGAGCGACTTCTACCGTGAGCGATCACCGTACCCAAGGGCTCTCTCGCATCCGCCGCGCCGCCGCGATCGTCTCGCTCCGGCTGCGCATCGCGCGGGCCGTACGTTACCTGCCGAACGCGCTCACGTTGGCGTTCGCCGTCGTCGCGGGCACCCTCGCGTGCCGCAAGTTGTTCCCCGACCACGTCTCCGAGCAGCGCGCGCGCCACATCCTGATCGGCGCCGCCGCGGCCGTCGTCGCCGTCGCGCTCGTGGGCCTCCTCCGCAAGCTCCCGCCGCGCGCCGGCACGATCGCGCTCGATCGTCATCACAAACTCCACGACCGGCTCACGAACGCGCTCGCCTTCGATGCCCTCAAGGCGTCCGACCGCACGCCGCTCATGGAGGTCGCCATCGATGACGCGTGCGAGAACGCGCGGGATCTGAAGCCCGGCAAGGCCGCGCCGATTCGTTTGCCCTCCGACTATTTCGCGGCGTTCTTGGTCGGCGTGGGTGCCGTCGCGCTCGCGCTCTTCGAGATCCGCACGCCCATCAAGGAGGCGCCGCCGCAGCTCCGCACGATCGACGCGGTCGCGCTCTCGGACGACGATCTGGAGCTCTTCCGCGAGGCCGCGAAGGAGCTCGCGAAGAAGGAGCAGACGCCCGAGGTGCAGGCCGCGATCGAGCGGTTCAACCAGCTCGTCGAGGACATCGCGAACAAGCGGCTCGATCGCACGGAGGCCTTCCGCAAGATGGAGGCCATCGAGCGTGACCTCTTGAAGGGCGCCGAGGCCGATCGGAAGGCGCTCGAAGAGGCGCTCGAGCAGATGGGCAAGGACCTCGAATCGAGCGAGCTCTCGAAGCCGGTCGGCGAGTCGCTGAAGAAGAAGGACCTCGAGAAGGCGAAGAAGGACCTGAAGGAGCTCGCCGAGCGGCTGCGCGACGCGAAGAAGAAGCCGGACAAGGCCTCGCTGGAGCGGCTCAAGGACGCGCTGAAGAAGGCTGCGGAGCGGCAGAAGGACGCGCTCGCCGCGATCAACGAGAAGCGCGCCGAGGTCCGCGAGGAGCTGCTCAAGAAGAAGCAAAAGAAGAACGAGCAGGACGGCGGCCCGCCGGACGAGCAAGAGGAGCGCCTGCTCAAGAAGAAAGAGCGCGAGCTCGAGCGGCTCGATCGCGAGGCGGAGAAGCAAGAGCGCGTCGGGCGGCAGCTCGACAAACTCGATCGCGCGCTCGCGAAGGCGGCCGAGGATCTGATGCGCGAGCTCGGCGCTTCCGCCGAGGATCTCGAACAAGCGGCCGAGGACATCAACCGCATGCAGCAGGAGGAGATGTCCGAGAAGGAGAAGGAAGAGCTCCGGCAGCGGCTCGAAGAGCTGCGCGAGATGCTCCGGCAGCAGGGGCAATCGGGCAAGCAGCGCATGTCCCGCATGCTCCGCTTCGGCAAACGCGCGCGTGGCGGTCAGGGGCAAGGTCAGCCGCAGCAGGGCCAGGGCCAGCAGGGTCAGGGCCAAGACGGGCAAGAGGGCCAAGAGGGCCAAGAGGGCGAGGGCCAGAACGGCCAGAACGGCGGCCAGCAGAGCGGTGGTCAGGGCAAACAGTGGGTGATCGGCCCCGGCGGCAAGCGGATGCTCGTCCTGTCGCAAGGCGGCGGCGGCCAGGGGCAGGGACAAGGCCAGGGCGAGGGGCAAGGCCAGGGCGAGGGCCAGGGGCAGGGCGGCCAGGGCACGGAGCCGGGCGGCAAGGGCGTCGGCTCGGGGCACGACGGCGACATCGCCGGCAAGCGCACCGATCCCAAGATGGGGACGCAGGACGTGCAGGCCCAGGGCCTCGACAGCGGCGGCGGCCCGTCGAACAGCGAGGTGATCCTCGCGGCGGCCGAGAAGGGCTTCCGGGGCGGCGGCTACAAGAAGGTCTTCACGCAGTACAAGACCGTCGCCGAGGAGCAAATCAACAAAGAAACGGTGCCCGACGGGTACCGTTTCTTTGTGCACCGCTATTTCCAGCTCATTCGCCCCAGGGAGTGAGCGGCGCGCGCGGGCACGATTGGTTTTTCCAAGTAGAACGATAGGGGAAGAGATGGCCGAGAAAAACAAGGATCTCGCGCGCGCCGAGGTCGCCGATTTTCAGAAGAGCATCGGCGAGCTGCGTGAGGAGGTGGGGAAGGTCATCGTCGGCAACCGCATGGTCGTCGACGGCGTGCTCACGTGCATGCTGGCCGGCTCCCACGCGCTGCTCGAAGGCGTGCCGGGCCTCGGCAAGACGATGCTCGTCCGGACGATGGCGCAGGCGCTGGAGCTGCAGTTCTCGCGCATCCAGTTCACGCCCGACATGATGCCGGCCGACATCCTCGGGACGACGATGATCGACGAGGGCGCGGGCGGGCAGCGCTCGCTCTCGTTCCGCAAGGGCCCGATCTTCGCGAACATCGTGCTCGCCGACGAGATCAACCGCGCCACGCCGAAGACGCAGAGCGCGCTGCTCGAAGCGATGCAGGAGCACCGCGTCACGGTCTCGAAGCAGAGCTACACGCTCGAAGAGCCGTTCTTCGTCCTCGCCACGCAGAACCCGCTGGAGAGCGAGGGCACGTATCCGCTCCCCGAGGCGCAGCTCGATCGTTTCTTCTTCAAGCTCCACGTGCCCTTCCCGGGCCGCGAGGAGCTGCACGGGATCCTCGATCGCACGACGGGCATGGACGCGCCCGAGGCGAAGCCGGTTGTCGACAAGAAGCGGCTGCTCGCGATGCAGAAGCTCGTGCGCGAGGTACCGGTTGCGCGGCACGTCCAGGACTACGCGGTGCGCCTGCTCCAGGCGACGCACCCGGAGGGCAAGTCGCTCGACCTCGTGAAGCGCTTCGTCAAGTTCGGCTCGTCGCCGCGCGGCGCGCAGGCGCTCCTGCTCGCGGCGAAGATCCGCGCGCTCTTCGAGGGGCGGTTCGCGGCGTCGGTGGACGACGTGAAGGGCGTGTGTTTGCCGGCGCTCCGGCACCGCGTGCTCCTCAACTTCGAGGGCGAGGCCGAGGGCGTGAAGACCGACGACGTCCTCCTCGCGATCATGAAGCAGCTCCCCGACACCGCCGAGTAGGGACCGTCCTCGCCATGGGTGTGCTCGAGTTCCTGGGGCTCCGGCCCGACAAGCCGTCCTTGCGCCGCGGCGGCGCGGCGGGCGAAGACGACCTCTTCGACGACGAGTTCCAGCGCAAGCTCGAGTACCTCGCGATGGTGAGCCGCCGCGTGTTCTCGGGCGCGATGCGCGCCGAGCGCCGGACGAAGAAGACGGGCTCGGGCATCGAGTTCGCCGATCACCGCGACTACGCGCCCGGCGACGACATCCGTTACCTCGACTGGAGCGCCTACCAGAAGTTCGATCGGCTCCTCATCCGCCTCTACGAGGAGGAAGAGGATCTTGCGATCTACTTCATCCTCGACACGTCCTCGTCGATGGGCTTCGGCGAGGGAGAGAAGCTCCGGCAGGCGAAGCGCCTCTGCGCGGCGCTCGCGTACGTGGGCCTGGCGAACCTCGATCGGATCGCGATCGTCGCCGCCACCGACGAGGTCAGCGGGCGGATGCCGACGACGCGCGGCAAGGCGCGCATCTTCCGCATCTTCCGCTTCCTCAACGGCGTGAAGGCCGAGGGCCCGACGGACCTCGGCGCGGCGATGAAGACGTTCGTCGCGCAGCACAAGCGCCGCGGCCTCGCCGTGTTGCTCACCGACCTCTACGATCCGGAGGGCTTCGAGCGCGGGATCAATGCGCTGCGCTTCAACCGCTTCGAGCCCTACGTGATCCACCTCGTCGATCGGAACGACGCGCGGCCCGACATCAAGGGCGACGTGCGCGTCTACGACTGCGAGACGGGCCAGGAGCGCGAGGTCACGGTCACGGCCAAGGTGCTCGAAAAATATCAGCAGGCGTACGAAGGCTACCTGGACGAGGTGCAGCGGTTCTGCACGACGCGCCAGGTGAGTTACTTCCGCGCCGACGTCGACGTGTCCTTCGACGAGCTCATCCTCCGCGTCTTCCGCCGCGGCGGCTTCCTCCGGTAGGCCATGCATTTCGTCGGCGTCCCGCTCGCGACCCTGCTTCAGATCGGCGCCCTCGCCGGCAGCGTGGTCGTCGTCTTCTACATCCTGAAGCTGCGTCGGCGCCCCGTCGCCGTCCCCTTCGAGAAGCTCTGGGAGCGCATCCTGCGCGACAAGGAGGCGACGAGCCTCTTCTCGCAGTTGAAGCGCTTCCTCTCGCTCCTCCTGCAGCTCGCGCTCCTCGCGCTGCTCTTGCTCGCGCTCGGCGATCCGCGGCCCGCGGCGAACATCCTCGAAGGTCGCAACATCATCGTGCTCGTCGACGCGAGCGCGAGCATGAAGGCCACGGACGTCTCGCCGTCGCGCATCGAGGCCGCGAAGGACGAGGTCAAGCGCATGGTCCGCGGCCTCTCGGGCAGCGATCGCATGCTCATCGCGCAGATGGACGCGGCCGTGACGCCGCTCTCCACGATGACGAGCGAGATCCCCGACCTCGAAGCGGCCGTCGCGTCGATCAAGGCGACCGACGCGAGCGCCGACTTCGCGCGTGGCCTGCGCTTCGGGGCCGACACGCTGCGTGGCCTCTCGTCGCCGGAGATCATCGTCGTGTCGGACGGCGCGCTCGGCCCCGCGGTCGACGCAGCCGGACCCGTGGAGCTCGGCGATGTGCGGATCTCGTATCTACCCATCGGATCCCGCGCGACGAACGTGGCGATCACGGGCTTCTCCGTGCGGCGGTACCCGCTCGACAAGAGCCGCTACGAGGTGATGCTCGAGGTCACGAACACGAACGACGAGCCGGTCGACGTCGAGCTCTCGCTCTTCGGCGACGGGCAGCTCACGGACCTCTCGCAGATCCGGCTCGGGCCCAAGGAGCGGCTGCCGCGCTTCTATCCGAACCTCTCGGGCGCGTCGAAGACGCTCGAAGCGAAGATCGCGTACGCGAACGGCAGCCGCGACGATCTGCCCGCCGACGATCACGCCTTCGCGCTCCTGCCCGAGCGCAGGCGGTCCCGCGTGCAGGTCGTGACCTCGGGCAACATGTTCCTCGAAGCCGCGCTCCTGCTCGACGAGTACCTCGAGGTCACGACGATTGATCCCTCGCGGTACCCGGCCAAGGGCAACTTCGACGTGACCATCTTCGACGGCGTGACGCCGAACGTCTCGGCGGGCAGCGGCAGCCTGCTCTACCTGAACCCCTCGGGCGAGAACGTGCCGTTCGAGGTGGGCAAGCCCGTCGAAGATACGGATCCGAACTATCGGCTCGGCTTCGACGAACTCGACGAGAAGCACCCGATCCTCCGCTACACGGTCCTCTCGGACGTCAACATCGGGCGCGCGCGTCCGCTGAAGGGCGAGAAGGAGGACAAGGTGATCGGCAAGAGCTACAAGGGGCCGATCCTGATCGCCGGCACCCGCGCGGGCGTGAAGTTCGTCGCGCTCGGCTTCGACGTCCGCGAGAGCGATTTCCCGCTGCGGATCTCCTGGCCGCTCTTCCTGCTCAACACGATCAACGAGTTCGTCGAGGAGGATGTCCAGTACATCTCCTCCTTCCGCACGGGCGCGGTCTGGCAGATTCCGGCCTCGTCCGCGGCGGAGACCGCGACGCTCGAGTTGCCCGACGGAACGAGGCGCAGCGTGCCCGTGAAGGACGGCCGCGCGATCTTCCTCGGCCAGCAAGCGGGCTTCTACAAGCTGTCCATGGGGCAGGACGAGACCACGACGTTCGCGGCGAACCTCGTCGATCCGGCCGAGAGCGTGATCAAGCCGGCGACGGAGCTCGTCGTCGGGGGGCGCGCCGCGGGGCCCGTCGGGGAGTTCAAGGTCGGCGTGCGGCGCGAGATCTGGATCTACTTGCTCGCCGCGGTGCTCCTCGTCACCGCGATCGAGTGGCTCACGTTCCATCGGAGGGTGACGGTGTGAACAAGCGCCTTCGGGTCATCGCTTGGGTCTCGACCTGCCTCGCGCTCGCAGGGCTCCTCTTTTGGGCCTATCGGCGCTTCGTCCTCTTGCACCCCGATCCCACGCTGACGTGGGTGCGCCATGGGATCACCTACGAGCTGCTCAACCCGAAGATGCTCGGGGCGGTCCTGCTCGCGCCGTGGTTCGTCGCCGTCCTCTCGCAGTCGCTCGCCGATCTGCCGTGGCCGCAGCGCGTGCTTTCGGTGCTGCTGCGCATCTCGTTCGTCGCGCTCCTCGCGCTCGGCCTCTCGCGCCTCGCGCGCACGGCCACGACCGAGAAGGTCTGCACGGTCTACCTCGTCGACGTCTCGGACTCCGTCACGGACGAGGCGCTCGACGATGCGCGCGCGGCCGTGCAGCGGGCCTGGGCCGAGAAGCCGAAGGACGGCATCGTCAAGCTCGTCACGTTCGCCAAGCGGCCACGCGTCGTGGAGGCGCCGGAGGCCGAGGGCGAGGAGAACACGAAGCCTCCGCCGATCACGCGGCACGAGAGCGCCGACAAGGCGCAGTCGGAGTCGCTCGGCGCGGGCTCGAACCTGCAGGCCGCGCTCCAGCTCGCGTACGGCCTTTATCCGCAGGGCTACTTGAAGCGCGCCGTGCTCCTCACGGACGGCGTGCAGACCGAGGGGGATCTCCTCGCCGAGTCGAACCGCGCCAAGGAGTTCGGGATCAAGCTCTTCACGATCCCGTACCGCAGGCCTGCGCCGCCCGAGGTGGCCGTGCGCGAGCTCAAGATGCCGGAGCGCGTGAAGGTCGGCGAGACGTTCGCGATCCACGCCGACATCTACGCGACGCGGGCGACGAAGGCACGCGCGCGGCTCTACCAGGGCGAGGCGCTGAATGGGCTCGAAGGCATCAAGGAGCTCGATCTCAAGGCCGGCCCGAACGACGTCATCTTCAAGAGCGTCGTGCGTATCGCGGGCCAGGTGACGTACGCGTTCGAGGTCGACGAGATCCCGGCCGACAAGTTCAAGGAGAACAACAAGTTCTCCACGACGATCGACGTCCCCGGGCGCCCGGCGGTGCTCTACATCGAGGGCACGCCGCAGCACGCGGGGCCGCTCTCGAGCGCGCTCACGGCGCAGCAGCTCGACGTCGACGTGCGTCCGCCCGCGGGTTTTCCGGCCTCGATCAAGGAGATCGAGCGCTTCGACTTCGTGATCCTGAGCGATACGCCGAAGGACGCCGTGTCGCTCCAGGCGCAGGAGCTCATCGAGACGTACGTCCGTGATCTCGGCGGCGGCTTCCTCTTCGCGGGCGGCGAGGCGGGCTACGGGCTCGGCGGCTGGTATCACTCGACGATCGAGCGGATCTTGCCCGTCCGTATGGACAACGAGCGCAAGAAGGAGATGCCGAGCGTCGCGATGGTCCTCGTCATCGACCGCTCGGGCTCGATGACCGGCCTGCCGCTGGAGATGGCGAAGGCCGCGGCGAAGGCCACGTCGGGCGTGCTCTCGTCCGACGATCTGATCGAGGTGATCGCCTTCGACTCAGCGCCGACGCGGTACGTGAAGATGCAGCCGGCGAGGAACCGCTCGCGCATCCAGGGCGACATCGCGCGCATCCAGCCGGGCGGCGGCACGGAGATCTTCCCGGCGCTCGACGCGGCCTACCAGGACCTCACGGTCACGCAGGCCCGCAAGAAGCACGTCGTCTTGTTGACGGACGGCAAGGCGTCGAACTCGGGCATCCGGGATCTCGTCTCGGCCATGATCGCCGAGTCGATCACGGTGACGACCGTCGGCCTCGGCGGCGACGTGGACGAGCAGCTCCTCAAGATGATCGCCGACGTCGGCGGCGGCCGGTATCACGCCGTCGGCGACGCGAACAACCTGCCGCGCGTCTTCACGAAGGAGACGGAGATGATCGCGCGCGCCGCCGCGGTCGAGGAGTGGTTCCCCGTCACGCAGGTCGGCGACGCGGCCTTCCTCCGCGGCATCGACGTGCGCACCGCGCCGAACCTGCACGGCTATGTCTCGACGAAGATGAAGCCGCCGCCGGCGGTGGAGCTGCTCCAGAGCGACACGCAGGAGCCCATCCTCGCGCGCTGGCGCGTGGGCCTCGGCTGGACGCTCGCGTGGACGAGCGACGTGAAGTCGCGCTGGGCGGTCGAGTGGCTCCGGTGGCCGGGCTTCGAGCGCTTCTGGGGCCAGCTCGTGCACGAGCACATGCGGCAGAAGCATCGGCGCGAGCTCGACATGAAGGCCGAGGTCGTGGGCGGGCGGCTGCGCGCCTCCGTCGACGCCTTTGGGGCCGACGAGCGCTTCGAGAACAACCTGACCTCGAAGCTCTCGATCATCGTGCCCGGCGGCGAGACGAAGGTCGTCGACTTCCGGCAGACGGCGCCTGGTCGGTACGAGGTCGACGAGCCGCTCGACAAGTACGGCTCCTTCCTGCTGCGCGCCGAGCACATGCGCGAGGCCGAGGGCGGATCGATGAAGCAGGTCGCCGTGAGCTTCGGCCACGTGTCGAACCCGTATCCGAAGGAGTACGCGAGCTTCGAGGCCGATCTCCCGACGCTCGAGAAGGCAGCCCTCGCCACGGGTGCGTCCGTCGATCCGGCCTCCGTGCAGGCGATCTTCGATCCGGCCGGCGAGAAGGTGACGTACCACGAGGAGCTGTGGACGCGCTTCGTGTACGCGGCGATCGTGGTCTTCCTCCTCGACCTCTTCGTCCGTCGTGTTCGCCTGTTCGATCGCAAGTTCCTGCCGAAGCGCGGGGCGCGCCCGTCCGGGCAAGCGGCCTCTGCGCGGGGGGCTTGATGCGCGGAGGGAGCGGGCTGTGGGGTGCGCACGTGCGGGCTTGCTCGCCGACCCGGACGGGAAATGCACGTGGCAGCCGCGTCTCGGGTTCCGTGTTTCCAGGTGAAGTGGTAGAAGGGGACGAAGGTTCGTCCTTCTGTCGACGACCTTCGGCCGATCTTGGACATTCCCAGCTCGGCCCCCGAACCCCTGCGTGATGACGTGAGTTCTCTCGATGCCCTCCTGACCCGCCTCGAAGCGGGGCGCCCGCTCGTCCTGGGTGGCGATCCGGTCTCGTCCTTCGCGGCGAGGGGCGTGGAGACCTCCGGCGCAGCGCCCCTCGGGCGCGCCGTGCGTGAGAACCCCGCCGCCGTCTCCGAGCACTACCGCCAGGAGATCGCCGCGGGATCGGATGTGATCGTAGCGGTCACGGACGAGACGATGCCGCGGGCGCTCGCGCAGATCGGGATGGCGTTCCGCTCGGCCGCGCTCACGGGCGCGGCGGTCGACCTCGCGATCGAGGCGGTGGGCACGGCGCATCGGCCCGTCGTGGTGGCGGGCCTGCTCGGCGCGCGCTGGATCGCGCCGGCGCTGCCGGAGCGGATCACCGAAGAGTACGCGATGCACGCGACGCGCCTGTCGACATCGGGTTGCGACCTCATCATCGCGCGCGGTTTCTCGCCGGAGGCGTTCCGGCACGGCACGCAGCTCGCGCGCATGGCGCGGCTCTCGGCCATCGTGAGCGCGTGTGCGACGCAGCTCCCGACGTGGGCGTTGCTCGAGACATCAGACGGCGAGCGTGTCGTCGATGGGGACTCGTTGGAAGAGGGGACACGCGCCGCGGTCGAGGCGGGCGTGCATGCCGTGCTCGTCGACGTACCGAGCGAGAGCGCAGCCAAGGCTGCGCTGGAGATCGTGCTGCGCGCGGGGGCTCCGCGCGTCGGGGTTCTGCTCGCGGCGAGCCCCGAGTGCCAACATGGCGTACCAGACACCACGACATCGGTGGAAGCGTGGGCCGCGGCGTGCAAACGTCTGGTGGACGCAGGGGCGAGGTTCGTCGGCGGTGGTGCTGGGACCACGGCAAAACACGTCGCAGTCCTCGCGCGTGTGCTTGGCCCGAAGGGCTCCGGCTCGGAGCGCTCCCCGATGTGGCCGCAGGCCGTCTAGGCCTGGTCTGCGCCCCAACTCCCCTCGAACAGTCCGAGAACCACGAACGATGGCCGAAGCGAGCCTTTCGAATCAGGCGGAGATCATCCGCGGCATCGATGACCTCCTGATCCCCTTCCACGCGGCGATGAAGCCGCGCGATCGCTACCGCATCGGCGCAGAAGCCGAGAAGTTCGGCGTCGACACGACGACCGGGGCGCCCCTCCCTTACGAGGGCCCGCGCAGCGTCCTCACGGTGCTCGAAGCGCTCGTCGAGCGACACGGCTGGAAGATCGATCGCGAATCGCCCACGGGCCCGATCATCGCCCTCGAACGCGCGGGCGCCTCCGTGACCTTGGAGCCGGGCGGCCAGCTCGAGCTCTCCGGCGCCGCGTTCGACAACATTCACCAGATCTGCCTGGAGATGAGCGGTCATCTCGCGGAGCTGCGCGACATCTCGGGCGAGCTCAACCTGAGCTGGCTCGGCGTCGGGTTTCATCCGCTCGCGCGGCAGGATGAGCTGCCGTGGGTGCCGAAGTCTCGGTACGGGATCATGCGCCGTTACCTGCCGACGCGCGGCACGGGCGGCCTCGACATGATGCGTCGCACGGCCACGGTGCAGGCGAACTTCGACTACTCCAGCGAGGAGGGCGCCATGCGCGCGCTCCGCGTCTCGCTCCGGCTCTCGCCCGTCACCACGGCCATGTTCGCGAACTCCCCGTTCGTCGAGGGCGGCCTCTGGGGTGGCAAGAGCCGGCGCGCGCTCACGTGGCTCAGCGTGGATCCCGCGCGGCAGGGGCTGCTGGAGAACGTGCTCGAGCGCGGCAAGCGCTTCGTCGACTACGTCGAGTGGGCGCTCGACGCGCCGATGTTCCTCATCAAGCGCGGCGAGACCGTCCTCGAGAACACGGGCCAGTCCTTCCGCAGCTTCTTGAAGCACGGCTTCCGGGACACCCGCGCCACCTCGACCGACTGGCAGACGCACCTGAACACGCTCTTCCCCGAGGTGCGGCTCAAGCGCACGATCGAGGTCCGCGGCGCGGACTCGCAGTCGGCCGCGCTCACGTGTGCGCTGCCGGCGCTCTGGACGGGCATCCTCTACGACGATCGGGCTCTCGACGAAGCCGAGGCGCTCACCGAGAGTTTCACGTATGCCGAGCTCGAAGCGCTCCGTCCGGCGATCGCCGAGAAGGGGCTCGGGGCCACGTTCCGCGGCGAGCGGCTCGCGGCGCTCGCGGAGCGCGTGCTCGTGATCGCCGAGGGCGGGCTCGCGCGGCGGGCGCGGATGCGCAATGGCAAGGACGAGCGCGTGCACCTCGCGCGCCTCGGCAGCCTTGTCGAGAAGGGCCAGTGTCCTGCCGACGCGCTCGTCGAGGGCCTCGAAGCCAGCTCGGATCTGCGCCGCGAGATCCTCGTGCGGGCTCGCATCTAGGGCCGCCTTCGCAGGGAGAACGAGCCATCGCTCGGCGCGCTCTCCTGCTCCTTGGGGGACGGGGTTCGGACGATGTCGACGATTCTCTATCTGCTCGCGACGGCGCTTCTCATCCTGCTGAACGCGTTTTTCGTCGCCTCCGAGTTCGCCATCGTCAAGATGCGCCCGTCGCGCCTGGAGCAGCTCGTGCGCAGCGGCGACGCGCGGGCCAAGCGGGCGCTCGCGATGTCGCAGCGCCTCGACGCCTACCTCTCGGCGAACCAGCTCGGCATCACGCTCGCGAGCCTCGGCCTCGGCTGGATCGGCGAGCCTGCGGTCGCGCACCTCCTCGAACCTGCGCTCCTCAAGTTCGGCGTCGGCCCCGAGGCCACACGCGCGATCGCCCTCGGCGTCGCGTTCACCCTGATCATGTCGCTGCACACGATCATCGGTGAGCTCGCGCCGAAGACCCTCGCCATCCAGCGCACCGAGAAGGTCACGCTCTGGGCCGCGCAGCCGCTCCACGTCTTCTTCCTCCTGATGTGGCCCATCATCTGGGTCCTCAACTCCGCTGCGAACGGCTTCGTCCGCCTCTTTGGCCTCCAGCCCGCGCACGAAGAGGAGATCGCCCACACCTCCGAGGAGCTCCGCATCCTCCTCACGCGCAGCCCCGCCGGCCTCGATCCCGCGCTGCGCAGCATGCTCGTGCGCATCTTCGATCTGCGCCGCCGCACCGCGCGCCACGTCATGTCGCTCCGCAGCGAGGCCGCGACGCTCCGGGCTGCGATGAGCATCGATGAGGCCGTGAAGATCGTCGCGGAGGCCGGATACTCGCGGTATCCCGTCCTCGACGCCCAGGGCCACACCGTGCTCGGGTACCTGCACCTGCGTGACCTCTTCGACGTCCTCTCGGGTCGTCGCAAGGCCGCGCGTGTCGCCGAGCTCCTCCGCAAGCCGATCTTCGCCCGCGAGACCACCTCCGTCGAGCGCCTCCGCCTGGAGATGCAGGCCAAGCAGATCCCCGTGGCGATCGTCACGAGCCCGACCGGCGAGTTCGTCGGACTCGTCACGATCGAGGACGTGCTCGAAGAGATCGTCGGCGAGATCCGGGACGAGAACGACGAGGAGGTCCCGCCGATCCATCGCCGTGGTCCGGGCCTCGTGGAGGTCGACGGCCGTGTCCTCCTCGCGGACCTCGAGCGCGACGCGGGGATCGTCCTCCTGCCCGAGGCGAAGACCGTCGAGACCGTGGGCGGCTACATCCTCGAACGGCTCGAACACCCGGCCGAGCCTGGGGATCGCGTCGAGTGCGAGGGCTACACGCTCGTCGTGACCGACGTCGTCGGCCGGCGCGTGCGTCGCGTCCGCATCATCACGACGGACAAGTCGGTGCCGCCGCCGCCACCGTCGGCGGCCGAGGCGGAGGGCGGCGCGCTGCCCGAGTGATGGGCGGAGTGGACTCGGGCTCGCACTCGGTTTAACCGGGGGGCATGCACAAGGCACAGGGTTTGGCGGGCGTGCTTGCGCTCGCGGGGGTGCTCTCCGGTTGCGGCGGGGCCGGCGAGCCGTGGCCGAAGCGGCCGCTCTTGAACGAGATGACGAAGGATCGTGCGGCGGAAGGTGCGCCCAAGACGGCGGCGCCCGCGGCCGATCCGACGCGCGGCACGATCCTCGGGCCTGAGAAGAGCGCCATCACGTACGAGCGCCTGGTGAAGATGCCGGAGCCCGGGTGGAACATCCCGCGCATGGCCATGCCTTCGCCCGACGGCAAGCTCGTCACGTACCTCGCGAGCGAGTCGGGGGACATGACCATGTCGCTCTTTGTGTTCGACCTCGCGACGCGCACGTCGAAGGTGCTCCTCCGCGCCTCGGATCTCCCGGGCAGCGCGAAGCCGCTCTCGCGCGAGGAGGAGCTCCGGCGTGAGCGCCAGCGGCAGCGGGCGATGGGGATCGTCGCGTACCAGTGGGCCGAGAAGGCGCCTGTCATGCTCTTGCCTTCGTCGGGAGACGTCTTCGTGCGGAAGACGGACGGCGCGATCACGCGCCTCACGGAGACGAAGGAGCCCGAGCTCGACCCGCAGATCTGCGCCTCGGGCGAGCGCGTCGCGTTCGTCCGATCGGATGACGTGTGGGTCGTGGACGTCGCGACGCGCAAGGAGACGCGGCTCACGACGGGCGGACCTGCGGGGACCACGCGCGGGCAGAGTGATTTCCTCGGGCAGGAGGAGCTCGACGAGCCGCACGGGTTTTTCTGGTCCCCGGGCTGCGACAAGATTGCGTATCTCGAAGTGGACGAGCGCGAGGTCCCCGAGCATCCGGTGCTCGGGTATCGCGGCGAGACGCCGGACCTCATGATGCAGAAGTACCCTGCGGTGGGTGACAAGAACCCCAAGGTCCGCGCGGGGATCGTCGATCTCAAGACGAAGAAGACGACCTGGTTGAAATGGCCTGCCGAGGCCGAGCGCTACATGGTCCGTTTCCACTGGGCGCCCGACGGCAATTCCCTTTATTTGCAGACGCTCGATCGCCTCCAGAAGCGCCGCGCGCTCGTGCGCGTGGACGCGAAGAGCGGCGAGACGAAGGAGCTTTTCGCGGAGACCTCGGCCACGTGGCTCGATCCGGCCTCGTTCAAGCCGCTCGACGATTCCAAGCGGTTCTTGTGGACGCGCGACATCGGGGGGCACATCCACCTCGAGCTCCGGGACGTTGCCACGGGCGCGCCGATCAAGCAGCTCACCTCGGGCGACTGGGACGTGCAGCTCCTCGGCCGCGTCGACGAGGCGGGCGGGCGTGTCTTTTACATCGCGGATCACAAAGAGGCTCCGCTCGACCGGCAGCTTTATTCAGTGAAACTCGACGGCAGCGAGACGAAGCGCTGGACCGAGGAACCCGGCGTGCATTATGCGGGCGTCGATCGGACCGCGAAGATCGTCATGGACATCCATTCGGCGAAGGATCGCGCGCCGAAGGTCGTCATTCGCGAGCTCGGCGGCGCCGTGATCGGCGATCTCACGCTGCCGATGGATGCCGATTTCGCCTCGCTCGGCGTGCGCTCGCCGGAGATCGTGACGGTGGACGGCCCCGGCGGCGTGAAGCTGTATGGCTCGCTCCTCCCGCCGCGCGTGATCGAGCCCGGGAAGAAGTATCCGGTCCTCGTGATGGTCTATGGCGGTCCGGGCGTGCAGACGGTCCTCAACATGTGGTCGCCGTCCCTCCTGTGGCAGCACCTCGCGGATCGGGGCTTCGTCGTGTTCCAGCTCGACAACCGCGGTACGTCGGGGCGGGGCCCGGCGTTCGAGGCGCCGCTCTACAAGAACGTCGGCCACGTCGAGCTCGAGGACCAGATCGCCGGCCTCGACGCCATCGCCAAGCGCCCGTACGTCGACGCGAGCCGCGTCGGCATTTTTGGCCACAGCTATGGCGGGTACATGGCGGCGCTCGCGTTGCTCAAGGCGCCCGAACGGTTTCACGTGGGCGTCGCCGGTTCGCTCGTGACGGACTTCCGGCTCTATGACAGCGCATACACCGAGCGGTACCTCGGCAGCCCCAAGGAGGACGCGAAGGCCTACGAAGCGGCGGATCTGACGAAGCTCGCCGGCAACCTCCGCGGCAAGCTCTTCCTCCTGCACGCGCTCATGGATGAGAACGTGCATTTCCAGAACACGGCGGAGCTCATCGACGCGCTCGTCGCGGCGAACAAACGCTTCGATCTGATGGTGTTCCCCGGCGAGCGCCACGGCTACCGGGCGCCGGCCGCGCGCCTCTACGCGACCCAGCGGTCGATCGAATACTTCGCGGAGAACCTGCGGTAGGTGTCCGTGGGGGAGGGGGCTCGGGCGAGCTGGGCCGAGCCCCTTCTAGCCCCTTGCTCTAGGTCGGGACGTCGTCTAGAGTGCCGCCGCGCGGTGCCCGACAGCGGGTGGCGCACCGGGGAGTCGCACAGTCCGGTAGTGCACGAGCTTTGGGTGCTCGTCGTCGTGGGTTCAAATCCCACCTCCCCGACCCAGCCTGCCTCAATACGACTGCATCTTGTCGCAATACAGGTTCGGGCCAGGATCCACGCCGAGCATCTGCGTGTATCGCTGGTAAAACCCGACGCGGTCCTCCACCTTCGCGTTCGTCGGCTGGTTGCACTCGAGCCCGCCGTTGATGATGTTGATCGTCATCCCGAACCCGGGCACCCGGCCGAGCATTTGATCCTGCGACGACGGCGTCCACGTCCCCGTCATCACGTCGTGGCAGGACGGCTTCGGCGATTGCGGCGTCATCCAGAACCACCCGCCCGTCCGGAAGGCCACCGTGCCATTCGACGTCACCAGATCCGGATCCGTCAGGAGCGGCAGCCCGAGCGCGGCGCCCGCTTGCCCGTAGTTGTAGTTCCACGAGAGCTGCATGGGCCCGCGCCCGTGGTACGTCTTCCCCGGCGTGCAAGGCCATGGCTGGTTCGTCGCGTCGCAATACCCCGTGCAGCCCCCGTTCTCGCAGCCGACCTCCTGCGTGAAATAGAGGCCCCACGCATGTGGACCGTCCGGGGCCGCGGGCCAGCCGCCCGTGGTCTCGTGCGAGATGTTCGCGAGGAATGCGGCCGCCTCGCGCTTCCGGTCGTCCAGGCTGCCCTCGTTGCAGAATGCTGGGAACGTCTCCGCCGCGGCGACGAGCGATTCATATGCGTAGAGCGCGTTCCGGTGCAGGAACATCGCGTCGTAGACCTCTTTCGAGACGATCGCCGCGAATCCATTGCCGCCGCCGCCGCCGCTGCCGCCCATTCCCCCGGCGCCGCCCATTCCCCCAGCGCCGCCCATTCCCCCAGCGCCGCCCATTCCCCCAGCGCCGCCCATTCCTCCGACGCCGCCGCTGCCGCCCGCGCCACCGCTGCCGCCCGCGCCGCCCGCGCCGCCACTGCCGCCCGCGCCTCCCTCACCGTCGCCGCAAGCCACGCCGACCAGCGCCATGGCCACGATCAAGCTCGTCCACCGGGTCTTCATGGCCCGGCATCGTCACCCGGGGCGCCCTTGAAATCCACAGCGGCGTGGGCCTGTGGTTTTCGCCTCAATGCGCGTCGCGCTGCTCCACGAGCCACGCCCGCGCCGCACGCTCGTCCTTCACGCACACGGGCATCGGTTTTCCGAGCGCCCGCCCTCGCAGAAACCAGCCCCCTGTCGTCACGAGCTTCGCCACGAGCTGCTGCTGGAACGTCCCCCCGAACACCACGAGCCCTGCATACGCCGGCGGCAATTGCCGCATCGCCGCGAGGCGCCTCGCCTCCGGCGTCACGTGCCCCACGCCCGCCACGTCGAGCAGCAGGTACGCACGCCCCGTCGCCGTCGCGAAGCGCTCGAACGCGTCCAGGATGCGCGCGACGTCCGCGTCACTCAAGTCCCCCACAAATCGCACGAGCGCGATGTCAGGTGGCTCCAAGGCGAGCTGATGCGTCCCGACCGTCAAGGTCTCGCGATCCGCGCTCACCGGCGTCTGGAGAGTCATCGCCGCCGCCCCGTCGATATCTCTCCGCGCTCGTAGGCTGACCCTCCTCGAGGGTCAAGTCTGTATGGAACGAATGTACACGACCGTCGCGTGCGGGACCCGCCCGCACGTCCAGGTCACAAAGGGCCCCGGCCTTCCAGGACCCGCCCCCGCTCAGCCTTGACCGTCCTGGGACGTAATTTCCACGCCCGGGCCGAGGAAGACGACGGCAAGGGCCAGTCCCATGAACTTCAGAACTTGGTGAACACGCTCGCGCATCATGGCCGCCTCCATGTCAAGTCGAAGGACTGATTGTTACAGGACGGTGACACACGTGCAAGTTTCTTTTAGCGCGCCTTGACTTTTTCCAGAACAAGGTCACGCGCCGCGTTAGGGCGGGACGGTCAGCGTCGAACGACCTCGTCGAACACGGCTTCGAGCTCCTCCGCGTGGTGGCTCCACGTGTACCGCGACCGAACGAGCGACGCGCCGGCCGAGCCGACCCGGGCGCAGAGTTCCGCGTCCGTGAGCACGTTCATGAGCGTCCGCCGCAAGGCATCCGGATCCTCGGCCCGGTAGAGGAGCACCTCCTCGTCCGCCTGGAACAGCTCCCGCATTCGGGGCGTGTCGATCGTCACCGCCACCTTCCCGAGCGCCATGTACTCGAGCACCTTGATGGGGTCCCGGTTCATGCCGTACACGCGGAAAATCGGGTGCTTCGACGGCGCATACGGCGCCACGCACACGTCCGCCGCGTCGATGTACGCCCCGATCTCCCCGTGCGGCACCCGCCCCGCAAAGACGACCCGCCCCGAGACCCCACGCGACGCGGCCAGCCGCTCCACGCGCCGCTTGTCCTGCCCGTCCCCGACCAGCAGAAACACCACATCCGGCCCTGCCCACGACCGCGCGACCTCGACCAGCACCTCGACCCCGTGCCAGTCCGGGAAGCTTCCCGTGTACAGCACGATCCGCTCCCCGCGCGGCGCATACCGCGCCCGCACGGCCTCGCCGCTCTTGCCGACGAGCCCGTCCACGTCCACGCCCCAGTGCACGATCCTTAGTTTGTCCCGGTATTCCTCGGGGATGAACTCCGCGCTCGTGGCCACGATACGGTCCGAATACCGGAACGAGAGCGCGCTCGCGTCCCGGTCGAGCGTCATGAGCACGCACGGCGCGCCCGTCGCGCGCGCCAGCATGGGCCCGAGCCCGAACGCCGAATACCGCTCGTAAATCACGTCGGGCCGGAAGGCGCGCACCGCGCCGACGACCCGCGCGAACGCCACAGGCAGGAAGCCTTTTTGCAGCACCGGGTGCAGGTTGAACCCGCGCGCGAGCGCGCCCGGCTGGGTCGATCCCGCGCGGCAATAGAGCAGCACGTCGTGGCGCTTCGAGAGCGCGCGATGGACGTTCGACACGTGCGTCGAGCCGCCATGCGTGCCCGGGACCGGGATGTTCGGGGCAAGATATACGATACGCATCGGACGAGAATCGAAGGAAGGAGGGGGTTTCAGGCGGCCTGGCCGCCGCTGCCTTCGGCCTCTGCGGCCGCGCTCTGCGCTGCCTTGCGACGGCGCTCCAGCCACACGAGGAACGCCGGCAGGATCAGCACCGCCGAGAGCAGGCAGGCGATCTCCCCGACCGCCGCCGCCAGCCCGAAGCTCGCGATCCCCTTGTTGATGGAGAACATCAGCGCGAAATACCCGATGCACGTCGTCATCGAGCAGAGCACGAGCGCGCCGCCCGTCTCCGTGAAGACCCGATCGAGCCGTTCGCCGCCCTCCGAGAGATATCGCTGCATCAGGTTGTGCGAATACTCGGCCCCGATCCCGAACGTGATCGGCAGGACGATGAAGTTCAAGAAATTGAGCTTGATACCCCGCAGGTACAAGAACCCGAGCAGCATCGATACGCCGAAGAGCCACGGCACGAAGACGCCGAGCGACCGCGCGCTGCCGCGGAACGCGATCAGGATGATCACCACGACCCCGATCGCCGCGAGCCCCACCGCCTTCGGCGCGTCCTCCACCACGGCCTGGATCATGTCCGCGTAAATCACCGCGCGGCCCGATCCCTTGATCACGTCGCCCGTCGGCAGCGTCGTCGACCGGAAGCTATCGGCCCAGCGGATGAGGTAATGCGCGTCCCACACGCTCTGGCCCTGCTTCGGCACGATGTACACGATCCGCCCGCGCGTCCCGTCCTTCTCCGTGAACGGCCGCGCCACGGTCTCGGGCAGATCCGGGATCGCGATCGGCTTCAACTCCTCCGCGGGCACGTACGGCGTGATCTCGGCCCAGTCCGCGTCCGAGATCAAATTCCGCTTCCGCGCCTTCTGCACGATGCGCCGGATGTCCTCGATGAGCGGCAGTTTTTCCGCCTGCTCCTTCGGGATCAGCGAGTGGATCGTCACCACCTTCTCGAACGGCTTCGCGTCCGCGGGCGCCGCTGCGAGCCGCTTTTGCAGCTCCGTTTCGAGCAGCGGGACCTGCTCCAGGCGGTCCGTCATGACCGCCATTCCGTCCTGCGACATCCGGCCGACGATGTACCCCACGCGCACCGACAGCGACAGCGCCGCGCTCTTGTCGCGCCGCTCGCTGCGGATGTTGCGCATGTCGTACTCGATCGGATCCTTCGTCAAATATTGATACGTGAGCCCCACCGAGACGAGCCCGATCACGACCCCGATCGCCCCGAGCGTGCGCGGCGCGGCCTGCGCGAGCTTCGCGAAGAGCACGCCATAATAGCCGCGCGCCTTCGTCTTCTCCTTTCCGGGGAAATACACCGGACGCACCCGCTCCGTCGCCGCGAGCAGCGCCGGCGTGAAGAGGTACGTCGCGAGCCAGCAGAGAAGCATCCCGTAGGCGCCGATGACCCCGAAGTGCTTGAAGCCCCGGAAATCCGTCAGCATCAACGAGCCGTACGCCAGCATCGTCGTCGCCGAGCCCGAGAGCGTCGGCAGCCACGTATCCTTGTGCGCCGCCTCGATCGCCTCCTCGACGTCGGCATTGTCGTCCCGGCGCGCTTCCAGGTATCGCGCCATGTACATGATGCCGTAGTTGATGCCATTGCCGGCGATGATCGAGACCAGAAAGCCCGTCGAGCTGTTCAGGTATCCGATCGTGAAATACGTCAGGCCGAACGTCCACACGAGCCCCACGAGCAGGCTGCCCGCCATCACGAGCACCGTCCGCACCCGCAGGAAGAACAGGAGCACCGGCACGAGCACGCCGAGCACCCCGCCCACGCCGACCTCCCCGAGGTCCCGCACGATCGCGTCGTATTCCTCGCCGCTGATGACGAGATCCCCCGTGTAACCGACCTCCATCGTCGGATCGAGCTTCTTCGGCCCGATCTCCTCGACGACCTGCTCGATCTTTCGCCGCAGCTCCTCGCGGTCCGCCTTCTTCGACAGGCTCGTGCGCGCGATGACGGCGGCGAACTTGCCGTCGGCGCTCATGTAATACCCGTTCGGGTGCGGACCTCGATCGATCTCCGCCTGGGGCTTCGGTTTTGCCTTTGCCTCGCTCGCCTTTTTCCCCGTCAGCCGCTCCTTGAGCGACGCTGCCGTGATCGGCGGCGGCGGATCCGACTCGTCGAGCAGGACGCCCGTCTCCTTCTGGACCTCGTACTCGTACCGCGCGACGACCTCGTCCCGCGCCTTCTGCAGGTCTGCGAGCTCCGCGAAGAGCAGCTTGTTCTCGTCGAAGAACGCCTTCGTCTCCCGCGAGCTCCAGTCGACCTGCTCGACCCACGGCGATCCGATTGCCTGGAGCTTCGGCGCGAGCGCGTCCACGAATGCCCGGAGCGCCGCCTCGTTTTTCCCGTCCGCGATCTCCGCCGTGACCGTCAGCGTGGTGATGCCCGAGAGCCGCGCCGACACCCGGCGCATCTCGATCACGCTGTCCTTGTTGTCGGGCAATAACTCCGAGAAATCGGGCCGAAAGCCGATCTTCGTCGCGAAGAAGCCCGCGGGCACGAGCGAAAGCAGGGCCAGGAGAAGGACCAGAAAAGGCCGGCGCGCCTGGAATCGACCCAGGACGCGGAAAGGCCGGGGGGAAGTACGTTCGTGCATTGGAAAAGCGCGTCTCGGCGCGGGATCCACGGCCGAGGGACGCGGGGATAGTGCACGCCCGCGAGAGGCCCTGCAAGCCCGCGCGCCGGAAAGCTCCGGGTGAGAATGTGCTCGCCGCTACCTTGCCTACGCACCGTCTCGCGAAGCGTGAACCACGTTCACACCGTGAAGGCGTGCAGCAACGGTTTCTTTCTCTCGTCCTTCATGCCAAATGGGGCCTCGCTCGCGCCTCCCCTGGCGCGTGCCCGACCTCTCCTCCTTTGCGTTCCAACCGATGACCATCCGCCTCAGCGACGTGATCAAATCTCCCGACGTGGAGGACCCCGTGAACCTCCACGTCCACCGGCCGCTCCAGCTCCTGCTCGCGCGGCCGCTCGTGAAGACCTCCATCACGCCGAACCAGATCACGTTCCTGTCCCTCTGCGCGGGCCTCGGCGCCGCCGCCTGCATCGTCGAGGGCAGCCTTTACGTGCGGCTCGCGGGCGCGCTCCTCCTCTTCGCGTCGGCCATCCTCGACGGCGTCGACGGCATGATCGCGCGGCTGAAAAAGACCTCGTCCGAGACGGGCCACGCGATCGACGGCGCCTCCGACTACGCGGTCAACGTCGCCACGACCCTCGCGGCCGTCTACCACCTCGGACAGACCTCGGGCAGGCCGCTCCTCGCGGCCGCGCTCGGCCTCGGCACGCACATCGCATGGGCGCACCACCTCATGCTCTACGATTTCCACTGCGCCCTTTATCTACGCTTCTACTCGGGCGGCAAGCACCAGGGCGGCGATCGCGAACGCGCGCAGAAGACGCTGGAAAAGGTGCGGCAGGGCGGCTCGCTCTTCCAGCGCGTGCTCATGACGGTCTTCGTCTGGCAGCTCGGCAACCGGCAATCCCTGCTCGCCAAGGTCAGCCCCCTCGGCGTGCGCCTCTCGGAGCGACCGGCGGACGACACGTTCGGCAAGACGTACGTCGCCACGCACCGCGCGCCCATGCGGTTATGGGCGCTCTGCGGCAACGCCCCGCACATGGACCTCATGGTCCTCGCCATCGCGCTGGATCGTTTCGAGGTTTATTTCGTGCTTCGTATCGTGCTCTTCACGCTCCTCGCGATCGTCGCGATCGTATGGGAGCGCCGGGTCCTCGCGGCGCACGCGGAGTCCGGCGAGGTCCTTTCGTGACGACGGCGCTCTCGGCCCAGGAGGAGAAACCCGCGCCTTCGGAGGCGACGCTCGCGCGGGCGAAGGTGCGCCGCGCCGTCGCGCTCGTCGCGCTCTTCACGGCGATCTTTTACGTGCCCTCGCTCCGCTGCGGCTTCTTCGCGGACGACTGGTTGCACCGGCTCGCGCTCGATCAGTTCCCGGACATCTTCCGCGAGCACCTGAACCTCTTTGGCCTCATCCGTTCGAACGAAGAGGTCGCCGCATTCAAGAAATTCGGCCTGGCGCCCTGGTGGACCGATCCGGACATGCGGATCAACTTCTGGCGCCCGATCCCGTCGATCACGCACTGGCTCGAGTACCAGCTCTTCGGCCACAGCGCGATCGCCGCGCACCTCATCAACATCGGGTTTTACACGGCCACCGTCTTCCTCGTCCACCGCCTCCTCGCGCGGTTCCTCTCTCCGTCCCGCTGGCCGCTCGTCTTTGCGGTCGCGGTCTTCGCGCTCGACGACGCGCACGCGCTGAACATCGTGTGGAGCGCGAACCGCAACGAGACCGTGGGCGCGATCTTCGTCCTCGCCTCGCTGCTCTCGTTCATCCGGTACCGCGAGGGCGCCGGCCGCGCCTTCGCGGGTTTATCGCTCCTCTCGTATGCCTGCGCCCTGCTCTCGAAGGAGTCGGGCCTCGTGCTCCCGCTCTTCGTGCTCGCGCACGTCGTGGTCTTCCCCGAACGACCGGGACAAGCTCTTTTCGCGCGCATTCGCCCGCACCTCGGCATGCTGGCCGCGTTCTTCGTGGTCAGCGTGGCGTTCCTCGCCCTGTACTTCGTGGTGCTCGGGCACGGCGCGAACTCGGTGTATTACATCAACCCGCTGAAGAACCCTGGCCTGTGGGCCGAGCATTTCTTCCGGTCCGGGTTTTACCACGCCGTGATCCTCGCGACGGGCGTGCCCCTGCACGTGCTCTCCAGCACCCCCGTGCGCGATTACCCGCTCGCGGCGCTCGCGCTCGGCGCGGTCACGGTCGGCTTCTGGGCGCTCGCGTGGCGCTGGTTGCGGCAGGACAGGCCGCTGCGCTTCTTCGTGCTCACGATGGTGGCGGGGCAGGTCATCGTGACGACGAGCTTCCCCGACCCGCGCAACCTCTTCTTGCCCTCGATCGGCTTCGCCTACATGGTCGCGCGGGTCCTCGAAGAAGCCGTCGCCCGGTTCCCGAAGGGCCGCTCCTATCGCGCCGTCGCCGGCACGCTCGTCTTCTTGCACCTCGTGCTCGCGCCCGTGCTCTGCCAGGTGTGCATCTACATCGTCGCCACGTTCGAGGGCCGCTACCGGGTGATCGCGGACTCGCTCGCGAAGTCCATCGATTACCAGCGCCTCCCCGAGGACAAGCTCGAGGTCTACTTCCTGAACTGGCACCAGCGCGAGATGACCGCGCTTTATGGCCTCTACCTCCGCCGCGTGCTCCCGACGGGCGTGACCGATTACAAGCCGATCACGCACAACCCGAACATCTCCTACGTCGACAAGCTCTACCAGGGCCTCGGCGGCGAGCGGATCCATTACTACTCGCTCTCCTACGTGGTGGGCGAGGTCGACGTGGAGGTCCTCTCGGAGCACGAGATCGCCGTCCGCCCGAAGAAGGGCCATTTCTTCCCGACGCTCTTCGAGCAGCTCTACACGACGGGCAAGCCGTGGCAAGCGGGGCAGGTCTTCGAGCCGGGCACGCATCGCGCGACGATCGAGGAGGTCTCGCCGGAGGGGGAGGTCTTGAAAGTGCGCTTTACCTTCCCGGAGCCGCTGAGCTCGCCGCGCTATCGCTTCATGAAATGGGACGGCGAGCGATTCGTGCCGGTCTCGTTCGTGGCGGTGGCGGGACGGAGCAATTGACGTTCAGTGTGCGCGATTCTACGCAGCTAAAAACGAGGAGGCCTATCCATGACGACTGATTTGCAGGTCAAGAAATTCACCTACGTATTCACCTGGTTCGACCAGAATGCTGATGGATGGCTCACCCGGGACGACTTCGAGAAGATCGCCGGGTTGTTCACCGCCCTGGCGGACGAGAAGGATCTGAAGAACAGGACGGCGATGCAGCAGGGTTTCATGAACTGGTGGGGCGTCCTCTTGGGGGCCACGGAGGGCAACGCGGGAGAGAAGATCGGGCTGCCGGAGTTCATCCGCATCATGGCCGCCACGGTCATTGCCCCGCAGAATTTCGAGAATGCGGTGCTCGGCCTCGTCGACGGGTTGATTGGCGCCCTCGACCGTGACGGTGACGGGAGTCTTTCGTTCGAAGAGTACGTGCGGATGTACGACGCGCTGGGCGTCCCTCCGGTGACCTCCACCGAGGCGTTCAAGCGGCTCGACCGGGATGGCAGCGGAAAGATCAGTTATGCCGAGTTCCGGCAGGCCATCGTCGAGTATTACCTGAGCGCGGACCCGAACGCCCCCGGGAACTGGCTGCTCGGCCCGATGGCCGTGTTCCAGTAGCGCGGCGGCCGTGACGACGGAGGAGGTGTCGCCCGGCGGCGGGGCGGGCGTCACCCTGATTCTGTGGAGCTCCCTCGCAGCAGCGGGAAGGGCTCCGCGTCGTCGAAGCGCTCCCCCGTTTGGGCATCCCTGTAGATCCAGTCGTTCCCTCTCTTTTCGACGTGCGCGTTGCGCACGAACGCCGTCACGTGGTCGTACTGGAACGAAATGCCGCCGAAGTTGAAGCCGAACCAGAGCTCCAGGCTGCCGCTTTGGGATCGACGACTGGCCTTGATGGATTCCACCACGACCGCGCGAGGACTCTCACGGGTCTCGTAGGACTCTTGAAACTTGCGGTTGACGGCGAGATCGCCCGCTTCCCTCGTGTAGCCACGGACGCCCGTGAAGAGGAAACCCACGAAAGCGCGTTGCGCCCCCTCGTCCGGGGGGAAGTCACACACCAACGTAAACCTCTTGGGAGCGTGCTCGAAGCGGAACGCTATCAAGAGGGACTCCGCCAGCGTCGTGAATGCTTCTTGTGCGGTCGCCAGGGGTCTCATGTTCGTGGCTTTCACGGGGTGAAGTGAAGGAGGCGTAGCGCCGTTTGCGCCGGTCGAGGAGGCCGATCGCGGCGAAGCGCACGAACGAGGCCGCGTTCGTTGCTGACTCCGGCTTCGACGGCGGAGCAGGTTCCGCAGCCCCTCGGATCGGTCACCTGGTTTCCGCCGGAGCGAGCGCCGCCGCTGCCGCCCGCGTCACCGCTTCCGCTTCCGCTCCCGCTCCCGCTCCCGGGACGCGCGTCCTTAAATATGGGTGGGCCAATCGTGATCCAATTCACCAAAGACCCTTGGAGCACGCCCGTCAGCATACTCTTGCTGCCGGTTGAGGTGGGCTTGACTTGCTGGCGTACTTGGGTGTAATTCCCTTCTGGGGTCGCTGGATAACGATTGCGAGAGTACGTGTTCGTACTCGCTCTTTGAGTCAATCACAAAGCTGGTATCCAAGCGACCCCTTGCTTCTCCTTCAGTGCTGGGATGTGGATGAGTCTTCGCAATTTCGCGTTCGTGCGGAACATCCAAGACCTATCGAGGGAGCTGGGCTGCGAGCGCGCACAGCTCGAAGAGTACATTTCGTCCCGGCAGCGTGAATTCTACAAGGAGATGCGGATCCCGAAGAAGGGACGACGCCGCCGAGAATTCCGCACCGTTTACAAGCCCTGCCGGGAGCTGGCCGTCCTTCAGAAGAACATTGCAACCCTGCTTCAGCGGAACCCCTTGCCCGAATACGTTCAGGGCTTCGTTTCCGATCGTTCGATTTACAAAAATGCCAAGATCCATATCGGTCAAAAGATCCTTCTGCACGCCGATATACATGAGTTTTTCGAGTCGATCACGCTGGAGCGCGTGCGGGATGCATTTGAGACCTGTGGAAGCAATAGGGAGGTCGCGACGTTGCTGGCGAAGCTTTGCACCCTCGATGGCTTCCTCCCGCAAGGGTCGAGCGCAAGCCCCGTCTTGGCCAACCTGGTCTGCCGGCATCTCGACACTGATATCAACGCCCTTGCGATCAGTTACGGCTGCAGATACAGCCGTTATGCCGACGACATCACCCTTTCGGGCGATCGCGTACCACCCGCGGAGAGTGTCGAGAACCTGCTGAAACGGCACGCCTTCGAGCTGCGACCGGGCTCGTGCCGTACGCAGCGGCGCGGGCACGGGCAATACGTCACCGGCCTGTCCGTCGAGGATGCCGTGCCCCGGATCCCGCGCCGAATGAAGCGGCGTCTCCGCTTGGTCCTCCGGTTGGCAAGGAGCGCAATGCAGCACGCAGATTTGTTGCTGTCGGAGACGAAAATCGATGGATGGCTAGCCTTCTTTCATTCCGTCGAGCCCAACCTGGCGTCCAAGCTCTCCGCGGAGTGGGATCCAATTCGAGCACGGCTCAATAACCGACACACAGGGTCTCCTGATGACCCCTCGGAGGAAGTCACGGAAGAGGAGCCTTCCGACTGAAGAACCTGTTCGTGTCGAGGCGCCGAACCAGGCGCACCTTGTCCCGGATGCTCTCGAATTCGCGGCTATCGCGCGGGTCCGCGGCATCGACGCGCGCTTTTACGATCTCGCAGACGTAATCGGTGACCCAATGGCACGCCTCGGCGCGCTCGACGAGCGACACCTCGTGCTCCCGGAGTGCCGGCGCGTCCTTGCGGATTTGGCGCTTCATTCCGATTTGGCTTGCCATTGCTGAGACAACACCGGGAAGCGCCTTCGTTCGGGTGCCCGAGGTCGCATGGATGAAGACGATGCGCGAGGCATGACGTCTCAGCCTATCCGCCAGCACACCCTCCAGGAGCTGTTCGAACACGAGCTGTTCGGGCTTCTCCCCGAAGAATTTCCTTGGCGCACAGCAAACATACGCCTCGAAGAGTTGCCCCTTGAGAATTTCGACGAAGCGGGCGCGCACGTCGCGATCGTCGTCCCGGTACCGAAAACCCCGCCGACGCAGCCGATCTTCGACGCCAGGAATCTCGAGGAGGGCTTGATCGTGCAACAGATCTTCCCGCGCATTTTCGAGCGCGTTGGTTAGGCGCGAGGGATCTTCCAAGAGTACTACGCCCACAGCGATAGCACCGGGACCGCCATCGAAGCCCGCCTCTCCGAGAAAGATATGAATCGTATCGGGACGTGCGGCGGCGCTCGCCAGTGGAGCCGGCGTGAGCAGTTCGGGGCAGGCGGTTCGGAGAGCCTCCACCCGGGTTGCGAAGGCGGTTGCCGTATGCCGACCAGTTGAGGGATCACTGGGCCGGATGGCTTGAATCATCGCGACGACCTTCCCGCGCGCCTCATCGAGTAGAGGGCCGCCGCTATACCCTGGGGAGATTTCCTGAGATTGGAGCTGTATACGGTATTCGTCCCGGAGCCTACCGAGAGCGTTGACGTCCGCCCACAAGCCGTTGCCTTCGCCCTCGGGGAAACCATAACCGCACAATTTACGGTTCTCTATATCGGTCGATTCGCCGATCTCCACCGGTCGGACGCCGGCGGGGAGGGGAACATCGATGCGCAAGAATGCGAGATCCTCCGCATCGCTCGCACGCCAGAACTCGGGCACGACGAGGGCTTCGACGAGCTCCTTAGACTCCGTCGCCAGGAATCGAACGCGAACCCGTCTACCGGGCGCGGCACCTGCCTCCTCGACGACGTGAGCGCTTGTCGCTACGAGGCTCTGCGAAACGACGAAGCCGGTGCCGATCACCTCTACGCCCTTGAGGATCTTGACGAGCGCGGACGTCAGGTCGTTACGGTTCATGGCGACAGATCAAGCGAACGAGTCTCCACGGCGATGGCGGCGCAGCATGGGTCGTGCATCGTCGATAACGAGCCCTGCATCGGTCAGGCGAACGTCTGCATAGGTGGGGTCGCAGTCACGGATGCCTTCAAGTCGATTGGTCGCCAGACATCGAATCCAATCGATAAAATCGACGCGGCTCTTTGCATTCTCCTCAAGAAGCCTGTCATCCACTACAATGAGATCTGCCCACGTGCCGGTATTCAGGTAACGACCGCCGTTCTCGAGACGGATGTGGCGCCGGAGATGCGTGTGACCCATGACGACCACCTTTGCAACTCCTGCATCGACCATCTGTCGCGCCGCGTCGACATAGGGCCGGGAAGCTTCGCTGTCTTTGTCGTCATCCACGAACGTTTTATCGTTTTGCATTTTTTTTGCCAGTGCTACTTGTAGTTGCCGGATCCGGTGAGTGCCGATGTCGTCGCCTTTTTCGAGGATAGCCTTGAGGCTCTCCGTCTCATCCTCGAGGAACGCTCTGCGCAGCGTCTCGAAGAGACCGACGGGTTGACGCGCCGCATTGGCCCTGGCTACCTCGAGTTCCTCGGCAAAAGCGTCTTCTACGTCAGGCGGCAAAACGTCTTCTTCGTCGCTTCGAGCGACGAATCGCCGCTGTCCGGGCCTCGGCGCGTCGCCCGAGGCTCTCCAGATGGCCTTGCGGAAATGTTGCTTCACGTAGAGCTGCGCGCCCTTGAATAGCTTGTGTAGATCCTGGAGGAGCTGAGGTTCGAAAGCCAAGAGCATAAGCGTCACGATCTTGTCCTCGGGCTTCAGCAGGTCGACGAAGTGATACCGCTCCTTGAGCGGATTCATGACCTCCTCGACGAGCCGCGAGCCCGGGCAGATGCTAAGCGGCTTTGGCGGCACCTCGCCACGCGATGCGCAGCTCACGAGCTCTCGCAGTCCGTCGTAGTCGATGGCGTTCCACGGGTCGTACCGATTGCCATGTTCGATGAGCAGCTCACCCACGCGGTAGGTCTCGTTGTTACAGACGAAGAGGCACCGGTGTGGCTCGGTGCCGAGCGCCCGCAGGAGCGATTCGCGCACTCGCGGAAAGGCAAGCTCGACATCGTGGTTGCCGAGGAGGATTGTGAAGCGGCTAAGCCGATTAGCGCAGAACGCCAGTTTGGAGAAGACCTCGGGAAGTCGGCTGCGAATGGCGGTCAGCTTTTCGACGACTTCGGACTCACTCGCCGTGAAGCCCGCATACGGCTTCTCTGCGAGAAAATCGACAAAGTCGCCGTTGATGACGAGCTCGACTTCTTCGCCCTGCGCCGGGACATACGCCGCAAGTTGCTCGAGGAAGTCGACCAGATGCTCGGGATGCCCAAGCATGGGATGTTCGGCCCCACCGATGTGGAGATCAGAGATGACGATCACTCGCCGCATCGCGCCCTCCGTGGCGTAGGTACTCTAACCCGAGGAAGCCCGCATCGTGTCACCTAACCGCGGCACCGATGCCAGAACGCCGTCGTCAAGACAGATCATCGTTGCAGCGCTCCCGGGCGAGGTCCCGGGGCCAACAGCGCATCCCCGGAGGGACACGCGGAACCCTCTTGGAGGACCCTCTCGACCCTCCCCGACGACCCTCCCATCCCCCCGAGAAACGCTCTCGTCCCTGTTCGATGACAGCGCCATTCCTCTTCAAGAAACTCTCACCCCTCTCGGAGAACGCTCTCGTCCCTCTGCTTGCATACCATCCACCCTCTCCGAGACCCTCCCGACCCCCGTCGAAGACCCCTCGTCCCTTCCGGGACAGGGTTCTTCTCCACCCGGAGGACACGCGCGACCCTCTTGCAGGAGGGTATCGTCTTTCCCCGGAGGTACTCTCCTTCCTCCCCGAGACCCCCGCGCCCCCTCCGAAAGGGGGTCTCCTCCCCCTCGAAGACCCTCCCACCCCTCTTGCAGGAGGGTCTCACCCTCCCGGAAGCCCCTCTCCTCTGTCTCCGCAGACCATCCCACCCCTCCCGGAGACGGTCTCACCCCACCCGGCGAACGGTCCTGCGACGATCCCAGCCGTGTCCGAGGCGTGATACCATCCACGTGGCCCCATGACCGACAAGAAGACCTGGTCCCTCACCGATCCGCCCGAGGAGCCGCAGGCGCGGGGCGACGCGACGCCGCTCCTCGTGCCCAGGCCGGTCGACCCCGTGGGCGGAGGAGGCGAGCCCCCCAGCGCAACGACGAGCGAAGGCGGGTACCGTGGATCGCCGGAGCCTATCCATCAGGGGCCCGTCGTCATGGGCAACCCCAAGGGCTCGCGGTATTCGACGGGCCCGAGCCAGGAGCCCATCCTCATGGGCAACCCCAAGGGCTCGCGCTACACGACGGGCTCGGGCTGGGGACAAGACGAAGACGTCCTCGAACGTCGCAGCCGCCGCCGGAAGGTCTTGGCCCTGGTCCTCTGCGGGCTCGCGCTCGCCGCCGTCGCCGCTTTCGTCTTTCTCCGGCGCGGCTGAGGCATGGCGCGCGAGGTCTTTGATCTCTCCTTCTCGAACGGGTTCGCGCGCACCCTGCACGAGCGCGCCCTCGGCGATATCGAGCACGAATACCCGTGGCAGAGCCTCGATCCCTCGCGGTACCCGCCATTGCTCCTCGCGCGGGCGCGGGTCGGGTGGACCGAGAATGCGTTCAACGAATTCTGCACCGCCGCGGCGATGGGCCAGATGCTCCAGGCCCTCGTGCAGGCGCGCGCGCCGCTCGACCTCATCGGCATGGCGAGCCGCTTCGCGATCGAGGAGGTCCTGCACGTCGAGCTCTGCGCGCGGATGGCCATGCGGCTCGGCGGCGGGGCGCCCATCCATTACGATCCCGAGGACATCGTCTTCGACCTCGACCCGTCGCTCACCCCGCTCGAACGATCCAATGAGCTCGTCGTGCGCCTCTGCTGTGTGGGCGAGGCGTTGAGCTTCCCGCTGCTCTCGGGCGCGATGCGGAGCGCCTCGCACCCGCTCAGCCGCTCCATCCTGGAGACGATCGTGCGGGACGAGGCGCACCACGGCAATTTCGGGTTCCTCTACCTCGATTGGATCCGCGCGGACCTCCGCCCCGCCGAGCGGGATCGCCTCGGGAAAGCGGCGCGGCAGACGCTCGACGCCTATCGTTCGTTATGGGAGCGCGGCCCGAGCCACGTCGTCGACGGCGTGACCAGCGAGGGGTTTCTCCTGGAACACGTGCGCGAGCTCGGCTGGATGGAGGCGTCGGCGTATGCGGAGCTCGCGCGCGTCACGATCGAAGAATCGGTCCGCGCTCCGCTCGCGCGGGTCGGGATCTCGCTCTGATTCCGAGGTTCAGCCCTCGTCGCTCGCCCGGATCCCGAGCCGCGCCGCGAGCCTCTGCAAAAACCGGCGGCTCACCCCCGCGAGCTCCGCTGCCCGCGTCACGTTCCCGCCCGTCTTCTTCAGCATCGCCCGCAGATACACCTCCTCGAACCGCTCGGTCCACGCCTGCCGCGCGTCCTTCAGCGGCAGGTGCAGCGGCACGAGGTCGTCGACCTCGGCGTGTGGCCGCTCCACCGAAGCCGGGGGCGCCGAGGGCGGGCCGTGGGGCGAGACGAACCCGAGCGAGACGCTCCGCTCGATGAAGTTCCGAAGCTCGCGCACGTTGCCCGGGAAGCTACGCGCGGCGAGGACGCGCAAGAAATCCGGCGGCAAGGCGCCCGCGCCGGGCGAGAGTCTGTCGTAGAAATGCTGCGCCAGGATCGGCACGTCCTCCGGGCGCTCGCGCAAGGACGGGAGGGAGACCTCCACGACGGCCAGCCGATAATAGAGATCCTCGCGGAACGTCCCCTCGTTCACGCGCCGCGCGAGGTCCCGGTTCGTCGCGGCCACGATCCGCACGTCGACGCGCTTCGCCGTATTGCCGCCGACGCGCCGCACCGTGCGCGTCTCGATCGCCCGGAGGAGCTTCGCCTGGAGCGCGAGCGGCATCTCCCCGATCTCGTCGAGGAAGAGCGTCCCGCCGTCGGCCTCCTCGAACACGCCCCGCCGATCCGAGGTCGCACCGCTGAACGCGCCGCGCATGTGCCCGAACAGCTCGCTCTCGAAGAGCGTCTCCGGAATGGCGCCGCAGTCGATCGGCACGTACGGCCCCGCATTGCGCCGTGACATCACGTGCACCGAGCGCGCGACCACGTCCTTGCCCGTGCCCGTCTCGCCCGTCACGAGCAGCGTCGTATCCATCGGCGCGACCCGCTCGAGCACCGCATAAAGCTGCCGCATGGGCAAACTCGCGCCGACCAGCTCGCCGAACGAGGTCCGCGGCGAGACTTCGACGAACGCAGGCGTGTCCCCCACATCCACCCGGATCGACGTCGCGCCCACGCGCAGCACCGTGCCCGCGGGAACGTCCGCGTCGCGCATGCGCGCCCCGCCGACGTAGGTGCCATTCGTGCTGCCGTGATCCTTCAGGGTCATCGTCCCCGCGCGGACCCGGAGCTCGCAATGCATGCGTGACACCGTGGGATCCGTGAGCACGAGATCACAATGGGCCGCCGTCCCGATCCGCGAGAGCGAGGCCTGCACGGTGACGCGTTTGCCCCGGTCCTTGCCCTCGACGACGACGAGGTCGACCGACGGGAGCCGCAGCCCCGTCGCCGGCGCAGGGACACGCGTCGTGGCGCCTTGCTCGAAATCGTCGAAGTCACTCATGCGTGTCTCATTTGGCGTAAGGGTTCGGCGGCAGGCGGCTTTTTGGTTTGGTGGTGGCGGTCGTCGGGGGTTTGGGGCGAGCGGAGGCAGAGGCGGGAGCGGGAGCGGAAGCGGGAGCGGAAGCGGGAGCGGGAGCGGAAGCGGAAGCGGGAGCGGAAGCGGAAGCGGAAGCGGGAGCGGAAGCGGAAGCGGGAGCGGGAGCGGGAGCGGAAGCGGAAGCGGGAGCGGGAGCGGGAGCGGGAGCGGGAGCGGAAGCGGAAGCGGTCGTCCCCGCGGCCTCCGTTTCTTCGTGGTTCGCCCTGCCAAAGAGGAAAACCCCTGCACCCAGAGCCACCGTCACCCCCACGGCCGCCACCCCCACCGCCATCACGCGCCTCGTCCCCTTCGCGGGCGTCGCCGCTGTCTCCGGCGCCGGCAATGCGTGGGTCGCCGCGTCCGCGACGGCCGCCTCGTTCTGCGCCACGCGAGCTTCCGGAATCGACGCCGACGACGCGCGCACCGCGGGCAAGCCGAGCTCCGAGAGCCGCGCGCGGACCTCCTTTCGCCGCTCCGCCAGCGTGTCGCCCACCGTCTCCCGCACGACACGCGACACCTCCGCCGCGCTCGCGAAACACCCTGCGCGCCGCGCCGCCTCTTCGAGGGCCGCGCCAAACGCGTCCGCGCTTTGATATCGCGCCGCCGGATCCTTTTCGAGCGCCCGCCCCACCACCGCGTCGAGCGCATCCCCGAGATCCGGCACCACCGTGCTGAGCAGCGGCGCCTCCTCCCGCAATGCACGATCGAGCGCTTGTCCCTCGTTCGCGCCCTTGAACAGGCGCCTGCCGACGAGCGCCTCCCATACCACCACACCCATCGCGAACACGTCCACCCGCGCATCCGGACGCTCACCCCGGATGTACTCGGGCGCCATGTACCCGACCTTTCCCTTGAGCGTGCCCACCGTCGTCGGCGCGCGAGAATCGTCCTCTGCTTTCGCCACGCCGAAATCCGTGATCTTCGAGACCCCGTCGAGGCCCACGAGGATGTTTTGCGGCGACACGTCACGATGCACGAGCCCGAGCGGCCTGCCCTCGTCGTCCGTGAGCGCGTGCGCCGCCGCGAGGCCCGCGCATGCTTCGGCCCCGATGCGCACGACCACGCCCGGCGAGAGCCTCCGGCCAGCGCGCCCCGCGGCCGCCATGAGCTGGCCGAGCGACGCGCCCTCGACGTAGTCCATGACGAGCTGGATCGACGCACCGGCGAGGTCGACGTCGCGCACGTCGACCACGTTCGCGTGGTGGATCCGCGCGGCGATTTGCGCCTCCCGGACGAGCGCCTCGCGGAAGCCGGGGTCTTCGAGCAGGTGCTCGTGGGGACGCTTGAGCGCCACGAGCTGCTGAAAACCGAGGGGCCCGCGCAGCACGCCGACGTACACCGTCGCCATGCCGCCCGAGGCGACTTTCACGAGCGGCTCGTACCGAGGCGAGCCGGCGAATGCAGCAGACGGGACAGCTCTCACGGCAGGGACACGGAGACCTTGGCGACGCCGCCGCCGGGCAGAGTTTCAAACGACAATTGGGCCGCCGTCGGCGCGTCGCGGCGCCCGAGGGAAAGCGCGCCGAGGGTGATCGTGGCCGCGCCGAGGACGGCCGTTACCCCGACGAGCACGTTCGTTCGCAATTGCGCGCCTTCTCCGTCGCTCGCGATCCCGCGGCAATCCCTCGGGGCCGCGGGGCCGGGACACCCGCGCGCCACGAAGTCGTCGTGGAGGCCCTTGGTTTGCAGGCTCGACGCCGTGAGCACCGCCCCGGAGACCGCCGTCGCGCCGAGGCCCACGAAGAACCACACGGGCGAAAGGCCGCCCGATCGATCCGCGGCCTTCGTCGCCTCGGCCGGGGGTTTCGGCGTGGCCGTGACGGCCGCGCCGGCGGGGACGTCGGCGCGGATCTCCTCGCGCGTGGTGCCTTGCTCGATCGCCACCACGTGCGGACCTGCGCGCACGAAGCGCTCTTCGTTCGCCTCGAAAGGCGCGCCGTCGACGGCAACACGACACGGCCCCGGACAAATCACACGGAGCTTCCCCACGCGGCTCCCGAAGCGCGCCCGCGCTGCGCGGACGAGCTCGGCGACGCTCGTTTCCTCGCTCCGGGTCGACGCGCGCGCGGCGAGCTCCATTCCGAGCACCGGCTCGTCGCCCTCGAGCGCGGCCCGCAGCGCCGACGCGAGCGCCACGGGGTTCGGCAGGAGCGCGTCGGCGCGGGCGAGCTCGCGCGCGGCCGTCGCCATGTCCCCGCGCTCGTAGGCGGCCGCGCCGCGGTCGTAGGCCGCTTTCGCCTCGGTCGTGGCGGGATCCGGCTCCGCGGCTCGGCTCGGGGCCACGCAGAGGAGCACGAGCGCGGCGGCGGCGAGGGCAAAGGTCATCCGGCCGTGCGAGCGATCGCGTCGCATGAGGGCGCGAGCCTACCACAAGACCTCTCCCCGAAGATCGTCCCGGAGAAACGTTTGCCGTGGCAACGCCCCGGCTTCGTCCTTGGCGGCTCTGCGCCTCTCTTGGTAGCCTGCCCGTTCGTGCCCCCCGTCCCTCGTATAACGCGCTGCGCGATTTTCCTTGGTGCCACGGTTTCGGCGTTCGCGACGAGCTGCGTATACGACTGGGAGGTCGGCGCGCCCGCTTTGACGGACGCAGGCGCCGGGACCGGCGGCGCGGGCGGCGGCGGCGCCGATTGCGCGGCCCTGCAAGTCGATCTGGAGGCTGCGCGGATCGCGGCGAAGTCGTGTGTCCTCGGCGCCTCGGGCCCGTGCGCGGAGAAGGTCACGGACGAATGCGGGTGCAGCTCGTACGTGAAGACCGGCGGGAGCGCCGAGGCGCAGGGCTTCGCCGCGGCGATCGAGGCGTTCCAGGCGGCCGGCTGCACGCCGTCGTGCCCGGGGAGCTGCTCCGTGCTCGTCTCGGGGATGTGCCTTCTCGTGGGCGGACAGGGGCCGTACTGCACGCCTTGACGTCGTTCTTCCTGTAAAACGCTTCGTCCCACGACAAAAAGAATCTCCCCCGAGGCGCGGATCTCCGGGCCGTGAGCACATCGTGGGTCGATGTGGTAGACGGTGCGTTGGAGGGGAGGGGCGTATGCTTGGCATTCGCAAGGGGACGGGTTTGTTCGTTGCGGCCATCATGGTCGCTTCGTGCGGGGACGCGGAATGGTTTTCCCTGACGGACCTCGACGTCCCAGACGAGGCGCTCCCTGGCATTTCGGCCGAGGCGCTCGAGATCGGCTGCAGATCGGCGACGACGCTGGGGGCGCTCGCCGTTTGTCTCCGGGATACGATGCCCATGCAGAGCTCCGAGGGATACGTCCCACCGTCCGCGGCGGCCCTCGGCGAGATCCGCACCGCGGTGTCCCGCATGCTGAACGGGCATTGTGATTTCGCGCTCGGGGCGAACATCGCGCCGGTGATGGAGCTCCGGCTGTTCACGGACGCCGACAACGGCAAGCGGTATTGCGTGCTGCTCGAACGAGGCGACGCGAACGGGGACGGCCACGTGGATCGAGGCTGGGGCACGTTCATCGTCGACCCGTCCGCCTCGCGGGAGGTCTCGCACCAGGCGCCGCACCCGCTCGCGGACCTCGACACGGAGATCGAGGCCATCGAGATCTTCAAGCGAACGGACTCCCGGAGCTTTCTCCTCTGCGGCGCGCATCGCAATGCAAACGCGGGAAGCGCCTGCGACAGCGGTTATCGCAAGGCCGACTGCGCGCACGACACGGGCGGCATGTTCTTCGCAGCCTCGCGCGAGATCGCCGCGTTCTACGGCACCCGCTCGCACACGCAGATCCAGTGGCACGGAATGGGGGCCGACACCTGCGAAGGCGTCACGGCGTACATCTCTCCCGGGCTCGCGAGCGCGCCCGCGGCGAACGCACCCGTGCGCAGGCTCGACGCCGAGGCCGAGGCGGCAAACCCGCTCTGGAGGGTCACGTTGCCCGGCAGCGGGACGTGCGGCTTGAATGCCACCGACAACGTCGAGGGGCGCCATTTGAACGGGATTCCTGCCGAGAATGCCTGTTCGCTCGAGCCGATGACCACGACCGGCACGTTCGTCCACGTCGAGCAGAAGCGCGAGGCGCGCAACGCGAACCTCTGGATCACCCCCGTGACCCGGACATTCCCCATCCCGAACCCGACGCCGCCGACCGCGCTCACGGCGAATACGCTCCCAGGGCGCGTCAACCTGTCCTGGGTCGCCTCGAACGGCGCGAGCCGCTACGAGATCCGGCGCAGCACGACGAGCGGCGGCCCGTACGCGGTCGTGGCGACCGTCCATACGACGAGCTGGGCCGATACGAGCATCGTCACGCGCCTGCGGTATTTTTATGTGGTCGCCGCGGCGAACTCCCTCGGCACGAGCGCACCTTCGAACCAGGTCGTGGCGCGCGCGCGTTGAGGCCTTCCCCCTGCGTCACGCGTGACGCCCCCCGGCGCCGGGATCCGGTGCGACACGCGTGACACGCCCCGGGGCCATTTCCCGCGCATTTGCGAGGAAACCGCGGCGCTGCGTCGTGGCATGCCGCCTGCTCATGGGTCCGCTCCGAACGCCTCGGACACCCAGGAGAAGGAACCATGCCGCGCTCGATGATCCGCACTGCTCTTGCCCTCGCCCTCGTCACCCTCGGCGCCGGTTGCCTCACGGCCGCGGACGACGGTGAATCGCTCGCCGATTCCGTGTCGACCGACGCCTCGAACCTCACGGCCGTGACCGGCTTCGGCTCGAACCCGGGCAACCTCAAGATGTACACGTATTCTCCCGCGGGCGTGGGCGCGGACGCGCCGCTCGTGGTCGTGATGCACGGCTGTACCCAATCGGCGCTCGATTACGTCAAGGCGGGCTGGAACAGCCTCGCCGACACGTGGAAGTTCCACGTGATCTACCCCGAGCAGCAATCGGCGAACAGCATCACGCGGTGCTTCAACTGGTACGAGCTCGGCGACATCCAGCGTGGTCAGGGCGAGGCGCTCTCGATCAAGCAAATGGTCGACTGGATGAAGGGCCAGGTCTCCATCGACGACGACCGCGTCTTCGCGACGGGCCTTTCGGCGGGCGCGGCCATGACGGCGGTCATGATCGCGACGTACCCCGACGTCTTCTCGGGCGGCGCGCTCCTCGGCGGCATTCCGTACCGCTGCGCCGCGGGCCAGGCGGATCTCACGAAATGCATGGGCGGCGTGGATCGCACGGCGACAGCGCTCGGCGACGTGGTGCGGAACGCGGTGCCCGGGTACGCCGGTCCGCGGCCGAAGGTCTCGATCTGGCATGGCACGAGCGACACGATCGTGAAGCCGCTCAACGCGACCGAGCTCGTCGAGCAATGGACGAACGTGCACGGCGCCGACGCGACGGCCGACGCGACGTGGACGATCGACGGCGCGACGCGGAAGGAGTATCGCGACGCGAACGGGGAGACCATCGTGGAGTATTGGTCGATCCCGAACATGGGCCACGGGGCCCCGGTCGACCCCGGATTCGCGGCGGCGGGCGGCTGCGGAACCGCGGGTGCGTACATCCTCGACGTCAATCTCTGCTCGGCGTACCGCATTGGGCAATTCTTCGGCCTCGACCAGGGCGTGCCCGGGGACGGGAGTGGCGGGACCGGCGGCACGGGCGGGACGGGTGGCACGGGCGGGACGGGCGGGACGGGCGGGACCGGGGGCGCAGGCGCCAGCGGCGGAAGCGGCGGCAGCGGCGGCAGCGGCGGCAGCGGCGGCAGCGGCGGCAGCGGCGGCAGCGGCGGCAGCCCCACCCCGGTCTGCGAGGAGTTTTACGAAGGAAACTACTACCACGTGCAGAAGGGGCGCGCGGTGGTGTGCGGCGCATTCAACAGTTATGCGTGCGCCGTCGGATCGAATCAGAACCTGGGCCTGAACAACGTCCTGCCGACCTGGATCCGCAAGACCGGCCCGAATTATTACGAAGCCGGCAAGTGCCCCTGAGCGTGGCTGCCCTCGTGCTCCTCGGATGACGAGCCGCGCTGCAAAGCGTACACTCTCGTCCTCCGAGGAACGAAGGCATGACTTACCGCGATGAAAGAGACGCCCTCCGCGGGCGGATCCAGGGCCTCGAGCAGGATCTCCAGGACGCCCGGAGTTCCCAGCAGTCGGCCGAAGAGAAACGCGCGCGCATCGAGCAGATCGAGGGCCGCATGCGCGAGGCGGAGCAGGACCTGCAAGCCCTCCGGAGCGAGCTCGCCTCGCTCCGGGGCGCGCCGCCGCAGCCGAAAAAGAGCCCCCTCGTGGTGCCCTTCCTCCTCCTTGGCGGCACGATTCTGCTCGCGATGACCGGCGGCGTCGTGCTCCTGGTCGCCAGGGAGCCGCTGCCGCCCCCGCACGAGCCCGTCGAATCCCCCGCCGTCGCCACCGCGCCCGTCCCCGTCGTGGAGCCGCCTCGCCCGGAGACGTCCCCCGCGCCGCCGCCCGCGGCCGCGCGTCAGGTGGCCGCGCGCTGGGAGGGCAAGGTCACCCGCGCGAATGGCTTGCCGCTCGCGCCCGGCGCCTCCTGTGTCGTGCATTCGACCCTCGAAGGAAATGGCGACACCGGCCGCGTCGTGGATCTCGCGGTGACGTGCGGCGGGCGCCCCGTGTATGACTCGAAGGACAAGCTCGAAGGAATGAGCATGAACGGATACGGCCTCGGCGAGGAGGGAGGCAAGGCCCTGGGCACGTTCCGGTATGCCGTACGCTACAGCGATACGGGCGCGCGCTCGGGGCCTCGCACGCAGGTCTCGCTCGACTCCACGCAGGGCCAGGGCGCCGTGTGGAGTGACGTCGTCCCGATCTTCCGCGTCGAGTTCCAGCTCCCGACGCTCAGCATGCCGGTGCGCGGCGAGCGTTTGCTTGCACCGGCGCCCGCGCCGGCCGCTTCCGCAAAGCCGTGACGTGACGCCTTCCCGCGCGGGGGCTCGTCAGAATGGATAGAGGACCGAATACAGCCGAAACTCCGCGATCCCGTCGCCGGCGACGGTCGGCTCCGCGGAATCGGCGAGGCTGAAGCGCATCTCCCCGTTCAAGGCGATCCAGTTCCTGGGCCGCCAGGCGAGCCCGAACCCGAGGCCGCCCTGGAAGAGCACGTTCCGTTTCTGGTTCTCCTCCGAGATGTTCACGCCGATCGTCACCAGCGTCAGGTAGGGCTGGAGGCGTTTGTTTTCGCGATAAAAAATGAAGGCGTTGAAGAGGATCGGTATGTCCTTGCGATCGATCTCGAAATAGCTGTTGTACCCGGCTTCGAGCTCGAGTTCGAGATACCCGCCGTACATACGGAGCCCGCCCCCGCCGCCGATTCCAAATTCATTGCGGTTGACGATCCAGAGCGACGAGAACCGCCCGGACATGGCGAACTCCGGCCCAGGCCCGCCGATCGGCGAAGGGCCACTCTTCGCAGGCGTGGTAGGCGTCACCGGCGGCGTATAGACCGGAGGCGGAGGCGGAGGCGGAGGCGGAGGCGGAGGCGGCGGCGTAAAGACCGGAGGAGGCGGCGGCGTATAGACCGGCGGAGGAGGCGGCGGCGTATAGACCGGCGGAGGAGGCGGTGTATAGACCGGCGGAGGAGGCGGGGGCGGAGGCGGCTTCATCCCCGTGCCCATCGGCCCCGTCGCATACACGTCGGGCACCGAGATCATCAGGTTCGTCGCCGCGACCGAGACGACAATCACCGCCGGCAAGAGGCGAACACAAAAGCTTCCAGGGCGGCGCTCAGAAGACATACACGACCCCCACGAGCTTCGCCTCGACGATCCCTTCGGCCCCGAGGGGGCCTCCTCCCGGCGCGACGTACCCGCCGCCTTTCACCTGGGCGCCCAGGAAAAACGTCCTCGTCCGATACCCGACGCCGAATCCACCACCCATGTGCCACCGCGTGTCGCGCCCCGCGTCCACCTGACCGAGCGAGCGGCCCGCCGCGGCGAGGATGTACGGCTGCCACTTCCCCGACGCGAGGTGGAGAAGGAACGAACCGCCATAACTGAGCTCGTAATGGTTCTCCCCGAGATAGCGGTCGTAGCCGATGTCGAACTCGAATTCGAGCGGCATGTAGCTTGCTGGTCTCGACGGATACGAGAGCGGGTGCATGCGGATCACCGCGCCCCCGCCCATCGCGAACGTCCCGCGCGGGATGTTGTAGAGCGTCGCGAACCGCGGGCCGACCCCGAGCGTGCCCCAATAGACCTCCCGCCCGCGGTACCGCGTGTACGTGGCCTGCGACGGCCCCGTCGGCATGGGCACGGGCGCGGGCGCGACTTGCTGCGCGTGGGACGCCGCGGGCCACACCAACGCGCCCGTGAGCGCGCAGGCGAAGGCGGCTTTCGAGATGCGCATCATCCCCCCGCGAGCCGCTGCGCGACGACCTTCTGGAAGCTCTCCTTGTCGATCGCCTTTTCGAGCGCGACCTCGGGCGAGATCGTCCCTTTTTGCATGAGCCGCTCGAGCGCCATATCCATCGTCTGCATCCCTTGCGCCTGGCCCGCCTGCATGATGTTCGGGATCTGGAACGTCTTGCCCTCGCGGACCATCGCCGCGAGCGCCGACGAGCCCACGAGGATCTCGTGCGCGGCGACGCGCCCCTTGCCGTCCGCCGTCTTGAGGAGCTGCTGGGCCACGATGGCCACGAGGCTCTCCGCGAGCATGCCCCGCACCTGCGGTTGTTCGTCCGCGGGGAAGGCGTTGATGATGCGGTCGATCGTCGCCGCCGCGCTGTTCGTGTGCACGGTGCCGAAGACGAGGACGCCGAAGCTCGCGAGCTGGAGCGCGAGCTTCATGGTCTCGTTCGTGCGGAGCTCGCCGATGAGGATCACGTCCGCGTTCTCGCGGCCCGCGCTGCGAATCGCGGTCGCGAAGCTCGACGCGTGTGGCCCGACCTCGCGGTGCGTGACCTGCGACATCTTCGGCGGGTGCACGAACTCGACCGGATCCTCGATCGTCAGGATGTGGCAAGGCCGCGTCGTGTTGATGTGATCGATCATCGCCGCGAGCGTCGTCGACTTGCCGCTGCCCGTCGGGCCCGTGACGAGCAAGAGCCCGGCGCGTTTGTCCGCGAGCTTGCGCACGACCGGCGGGCAGCCGAGATCGTCGAGCGTGAGGATCTTCGTGGGGATGATGCGGAAGACCGCGGCGAGCCCTGTGATCTTGTAGAAATAGTTCGCCCGGAAGCGCGCCTTGTCCTCGTACTGGTAGGCGAAATCGAGGTCGAGCTCGGTCGTGATCTTGGTGCGCTCCTCGGGCGAGGTGATCTCGAAGAGCAACTCCTCCATCTCGGCCTCGTCGATCGGCGCGTCGCGCAGCGGCACGAGCTCTCCACGCGCGCGGAGGAGCGGCGGGTAGCCGACGCCGAGGTGCAGGTCGCTGCCCTTCTTCGCGAGCAGCTCGTCGAAGAGCCGGTCGATGCGGGCCATCACGCGCCTCCCTTCTTGCCGAAGAGCGCGCCGGCGCGCCCGAGCAGGCCCTTGTTCGCCTCGGGCTCGGCTGGCTTCGGGGGCTCGCCGGGCGGGGCCTGCGGCAAAGCCGGTGCGCGCTTGCCCGCGATCGTGGCTTCGAGCTCGTCCGGGGCCTCGGCGACGAGGAGCGCGTCTTCGAGCGAGGTCTTGCCCACGCGGACAAGCTCGGCGAGCGAGTCGTCGAGCCGCACGATGCCGAAGCCCTTGCCGCGCTGCTGCAAGCTCGGGATCTGCCAGGTCTTGCTCTCGCGGATGAGGTTCCAGAGCGGCACGGATCCGGGGAGCATCTCGGCGGCGGCGATCATGCCGGGGCCGTCCTTCCGCGGCAGGAGGCGCTGGCTCACGACGAGCCGCAGGCCACCGGCGAGCGTCACGCGCACCTGCTGCTGATCGCCGGGCGGGAAGAGGTCGATGAGCCGATCGATGGTCTTCGCCGCGCTCGGCGTGTTCATCGTGCCGAGCACGAGGTGCCCGGTCTCGCTCGCGGAGAGCGCCATGCGCACGGTCTCCGTGTCGCGCAGCTCGCCCACGACGATGACGTCCGGATCCTCGCGGAGAGATGCTTTGAGGGCCGAGGGAAACGTCCGCGTGTGCGAACCGACCTCGCGCTGGCTCATCATGGCCTTCTTGCGCGGGTGGACGTACTCGATCGGGTCCTCGACCGTGATGACGTGGTGCGAGGTCTCGCGGTTGATGATGTCGACGAGCGCGGCGAGCGTCGTGGTTTTGCCGTGCCCCGTGGGCCCGGTGATCACGATGAGGCCCTGGTGGTGGCGCGTCGCGAGCGCGATGGCGTCGGGCAGGCCGAGCTCGGCGAGGGTCGGGATCTCCCGCGAGACGAGGCGGAACGAGGCCTTGAGCCCGGTGCGCTGGCGCGTGACGTTGACGCGCGCGCGGCCGATGCGCGGGTCGTCGAGCGCGAAATCGCACGAGCCGTCGAGCGCGAGCTGGGTGCGCAGGCGCTCGGGGATGCGCGACTCCAGCATTCGCTCGAGGGCTTGCGGCTCGACCACCGGGCCCTGCGGGACGAGCTTGCCCGAGACGCGGAGGAGCGGCGGACGATCCGCGACGAGGTGCAGATCACTCGCGCCCTCCGCGCGCGCCCGGAGCAGGACGTCGTCGAGCGCGAGCGTGGCGAAATGGGCGGCGCTCGCCGCGGCCGCGAGGAGCGTGGGATCGGCCGGATCGTCGAGCGTGATGGAGAAGTTCCGCGGGCGTGGCGTGTCCTTCCGCGCGGGCGGGGCGCGGTGCTCGTCGAGATCGAGCTCGAACGAGGGCGACGCGGCGATCCCAGGGGCCACTGCGATCTTGTCGGCGGACGGCAGCGTGGCCTGCGGCGGCGGGGCGGGCGCCTGGGGAGGCGCGTCCTCGTTGAGGTCGCCCCACATGAGCTCCGGCGGCGGCGCGCCCGGCTTCGTGACGCCCGCGGATGGCGCGGGCTTTCGCGGCGTGGGTTTCGGCGGCGGGACGGCACCACCTGCGGTCGCGGCGGACGCGTCTTTGCGCGGATCCTGGGCGAGCCGCATGAGCCGGGCTTGCACGGCGTTCGCGTTTCGCACGGCCGCGATGGCGACCGCGCCGATGCCGTCCACGCGGCAGCCCCACTGCACGGGCTTCGGGCCGAGGTTTTCGAGGTGGCGGCCTCCGCCGGCCGTGGTGAGGAGCCCTAGGATGTCGTCGGTCGAGAGGATCTTCCGGTCGACGATCTCGTAGGTGCCGCCGATCTTGACGCAGGGATTTCGGCCCGTGGCGAGGGCGACCTCGGTGACGTCGGGGCGGAGGAGGTTCTCGAGCAGGGCTTTGAGCTGGGGCATCGCTTGGCGGAGCGCGGGGGAGGGGCATCGTAACGGAGGGGTCGATGTTTCGGCAAGGACGGCGCCGTCCGCGAAACCATCGCCGCAGATCGCGATGGAACACGCGTTCGGGATCCTGTGGCTCATCACCCAGACCGCGCCCGGCAGGCGGGCTTGATCGCCGGCATTCCGAGAAAAAGGGTCGGGTTCGTCCGGGCGCGCCCTGCGGCGGGTCCCCAGGGCGACGCGTTTTGCGCGTTTGCATCGGTTCCACCTGGCCAAACCGATCCCGGCGCCCTACGATGGGGCGTGTCCGAGCCATGAAGATCGATATCCCCCGTTCCTGGCAAAAGGTCCTCGCGGCCGAGCTCTCGCGCCCCTCGTTCGCCGAGCTCGGCGCGTTCGTCGACGAGGAGCGGAAAAACCACCTGGTGTTTCCGCCCGAGGACGAGGTGTGGAATGCGTTCAAGGAGACCCCGTACGAGAAGGTCCGCGTGGCCCTGCTCGGCCAGGATCCTTACGTGGGCCCAGGGCAGGCGCACGGGCTCTGCTTTTCGGTTTGTCACGCCCAGCGAATCCCGCCCTCGCTCGCGAACATGTTCCGCGAGCTGCGCGAGGACATCCCCGGCTTCGAGGTGCCCGACCACGGCTGCCTCGAACCCTGGGCGGCGCAGGGGGTTTTTCTCTTGAATACGATCCTGACGGTGCGGGCCGGCGAGGCGGGGTCGCACCGCGGCAAGGGCTGGGAGACGTTCACGGACGGCGTGATTTCGGCCCTGTCGGCGCGAAAGGAGCCGGTCGTTTTTGCGCTCTTCGGGGCGCACGCGCAGAAAAAGGCGCGCCTCGTCGATACGTCGAGGAACCCCATCGTCAAGACAGGCCACCCCTCGCCGCTCTCGGTGCGGAGTTTTTCCGGGACGAGGCCGTTCTCCGCCATCAACGCGGCGCTTCGCTCGCTGGGAAAACCCGAGATCGATTGGAGGTTGCCCCCGCGGCGGGAGCTCGGCGCGGGGTTGGTTGGCCAGGATCACTCCCCGTAGAGGGACGGAGATGGCACGTACGCACCTTCGTGCTTGACCCGTCGTGCGAGCGTTCGCGCAACCTCGTGCGCCTCCAGGCTCTTCGTCTTTCTGGGGGCCTGTGCATCGGGGCAAGGCGATGGGAATCCTTCTTTCGATGGGGCGCTGGGCGTCCCCTTTGCGCCGCCGAGGGGCCTCCGCCCGGTCCCCCCAACGGCCAGCGCCCTCGTCAAGAGAAAGCGCTGGCCTTTCACGGCCGTCCTGCGCTCGGCTCAGCCGCCCGTCGCCTCCTCCGGGAGCTGCTCCTCGCCCGTCTTCGGATCGATATCGGGCGCGCTCCTGCGCGCGCGGATGTGGCTCCGGATCGCCTCGTTTTGCTTCACCACGGGCGCGAGCAGCGCGGCGCGCTTCTGCGCGTGATCGCCCGTCGGCTCGTCGTACGTGCCGAGGATCTTGGCCACGATCCGCAAAAGGTAATTCTGCCCGGCCTCGCGCGCGGCCTTCACCATGCCAAAATCGAGGTCGTCGGTGGACTTCAAGGCCTCGTCGTACTTCATGACGAGCTTCGTGATACGCGCGGCATTGACGCCGAGGCCGAGCTTCTGAACGAGCGGCGCGAGCTCGCCCTGGAGTTTCCCCACGATCGCATGCACGGCGATGAGCTCGACGTCGTAGGGGGCGTTCGTGATCGCGGCGACGCCATTGGGGAAGACGGCGTGGAGGAGCGTCTCCACATCGGCGATGAGCTCCTTGTCCTCGTCCTCGTCGGCGCCCTTGAGGAGCGCCTCCCCCGCGCCGCGGAAGCCGGAAAGCGCGTTGTCGAGCTGAATGTCGAGCCGCTGGAGTGCTTTTTGAGCACGAACCTGCTTCGCCGAAGGCTTGCCGGTCCGCCGCTTCGTGGCCCAGCGCTGCTCGAGCGCGAAGGTCTTCTCGTCGGCCGCGATGGCCTCCGCGACGAGCGCGTCGATGGCAGGCGCGGGGAGGGCCTTCGCGATGTCGTACACGCGATGAAACGTGTAGACACGGCGGCCGGTTGGAAATCGCACCAAATTGAAGAAATCCGTGAGATTGGCGAGCATGGCCGGCATGGTCGCTGGGAGACGGCGGGCGCGTCAAGGCGAACGTGGCCCTCGGGGAGGGCCTTCGACGTTGAAATCTTGCGTGCGGAAACGCCCGGGAGGGCTCGGCGCGGGCAAGGATGCGCGACCCAGGGGCGCACGGTGGTCTCGTCGCGACGGCGAGCGACTCCGCGAGGCCCACCTTCAGGCCTCCACGCGGGAGGGCACGCGCGGGAGAGCCCCTGCGACACCTCGAAGGCTCGAGCGCCGCGCGTGAGGGCGAGCCGCCGCCCGGGGGAGCGATGACCTCCAGCGGTCATGCAAGGGGCGGGGGGAGGCCAGGCGAAGAGGGGGCGCGCCCGCGGGCGGGGCCCGTGGAGGATGATGCATGAGGGGGCGCGCCCAGGGGAGGCCCTCATCGAGCGCTTCGGTCGGTGGAGGGGGCCCAAACGGGGGGCGCTGGGTGGATTTGGTACGCGCGTCGCTGCCGCGATCGACCCTCCCGCCAGGCGCGTCCGTGGGCTAGCCTCGCGCCCCCGCCATGGACGTCGCTGCCTTCGTCGAAAAGTGGAGCGCCTCCGGCGCCTCCGAGCGCGCCAACAAGGACCTTTTCCTCGCGGAGCTCTGCGACGTGCTGGGCGTCCCCCGGCCTGAGCCGGCCACGGGCGACCCGGCCCGCGATCGGTACGTGTTCGAGAAGCCGATCCCGATGACGCAGGAGGGCGGCAAGGTCACGACCAAGCGCGCGGACCTCTCCAAGCATGGCTGCTTCCTCCTCGAAGCGAAGCAGGCCGCCGCGGTCGGGACGAAAAAGAGCGGCAAGACGCAGCGCGGGACGGACTCCTGGGATCTCGCGATGGTCGACGCACGCGGGCAGGCCCTCGGCTACGCGAGCGCGCTCGACGAGCCTCCGCCGTTCCTCATCGTCTGCGACATCGGGTACGTGTTCGAGCTCTATGCCGACTTCGACGGCACGCGGCGCTGGCCGGCCTTCCCGAACGCGCAGAACCGGCGGATCTACCTCCGCGATCTGGCGAAACACGTGGACACCCTGCGCGCGGTCTTCACGGATCCGCTCTCCCTCGACCCCTCGCGCCGCGCCGAGCGGGTGACGCGGGAGGTCGCCGCGCAGCTCGCGGAGCTCGCGAAGAAGCTGGAGGTTGAAAAGAACCCGCCCGAGGCCGTGGCCAAGTTCCTCATGCGCTGCATCTTCACGATGTTCGCCGAGGATGTGGCGCTCTTGCCGTCGCGGCTTTTCACGGAAGGGCTGGAGCACCACTGGATCACGAACCCTCGCGCCTTCCCCGCCGCCATTGAAGGGCTCTGGACGGCGATGAACGAGGGCACCTCGTTCTCTTATTTTGGCAAGCTCCTGCGGTTCAACGGCGGGCTCTTCAAGCAACCGACTGGCCTGCCGCTCTCCAAGGAATCGCTCGCGCTCCTGCTCGAGGCCGCGCGGCGCGACTGGTCCGAGGTGGACCCGGCCATCTTCGGCACGCTCCTCGAGCGCGCCTTGAACCCGAAGGAGCGGCACAAGCTCGGGGCCCACTACACGCCCCGCGCCTACGTCGAGCGGCTGATCCGTCCGACGATCGAGGAGCCGCTGCGCGAGGAATGGGAGAACGTGCAGACGGCGGCACGGAAGCTTTACCAGAGCGGCAAGGAGAAGGACGCACGCGCGGCCATCCGCGCCTATCACGCGAAGCTCACGCAGACGCGCGTCCTCGATCCGGCCTGCGGGTCGGGCAACTTCCTCTACGTGACGCTTGACCTCTTCAAGCGGCTGGAGAGCGAGGTTCTTGCCCTGCTCAATGACCTTGGCGAGCGTCAGGAGCTCTTGCATGCGGAGGGGATCCGCGTGTCGCCCGGGCAGTTCCTCGGGATCGAGGTGAAGCCGTGGGCGAAGGAGATCGCGGAGCTCGTGCTCTGGATCGGTTACCTCCAATGGCACTTCCGCACGTATGGGAAGCTGACGCCGCCGCCGGAGCCCGTTCTCCAGGACTTCCGGAACATCGAATGCCGGGATGCTGTGCTCGCGTGGGAGCGGGAGGAGCTGGTCCGCGACGAGAAAGGCAAGCCCGTGACCCGATGGGACGGAGAGACGATGAAGAAGCACCCCGTCACGGGGGAGATGGTGCCGGATGAGAAGGCGACGGTGCCCGAGTATCGGTACGTAAACCCACGGGAGGCTGCATGGCCTCAGGCTGGGTACATTATCGGAAATCCGCCGTTCCTAGGAAATTGGCGGATGCGTACTGAACTGGGGAACGGCTATACCGAGGCGCTACGCGCTAGCTATCCTGAAGTGCCGGACTCCGCTGATTTTGTAATGTATTGGTGGCATCATGCCGCTGCGCTCGTTCGCAGGGGGGCAGTCTCGAGGGCCGGGCTCATCACGACAACGAGCATAACGCAGACCCGCAATCGCCGGATCGTGCAGGCGCACCTGGAGGAGGAGAACCCCGCTTCTCTGGTTTTTGCGATTGCGGATCACCCTTGGACGACCGCGAAGTACGACCAGGCATCGGGTGGCGCCGAAGTGCGGACCGCGATGACGGTTCTCGCTCCGGGACAACAGGACGGGCTCAGGGGGCGAGTGGTCCGAGAGTTTCACGCCGAAAATGGCGAGGTGCGGGTCGATTTGGATTGGTGTAGCGGCCGGATCAACACCGATCTTACCATTGGCGCGAATGTTGCGGGCGTGTCTGCGCTACGCTCGAATCTCGGATTGAGCTCGCCTGGCGTGAAGCTCCATGGTGCAGGTTTCCTCGTCGAGCCCAAGGACCTACAGAAGCTCGGCATGGGCTCGATTCGGGGCATCGAGCGGCATATCAGACCGTACCGCAATGGTAACGATCTCGCCGCTCATTCGCGGGGGTTGTACGTGCTCGATCTCGACGGACTGACCGCCGAGCAAGTGAGGGCGCAGTTCCCCGCGGTGTACCACCGGATCGTCGAGCGGGTGAAGCCGGAACGGGACCACAACAACGAGCGTTACCGGCGCGAAAACTGGTGGCTCTTTGGCCGGAGGAATACGGAGTTGCGCGCAGCTCTCCGGGGACTCTCGCGGTACATAGCAACTCCCGAGAGCGCCCGGCGGCGTTATTTTCTATTTCTTGATGGTGAGATCCTTCCGGACAACATGGTGGTCGCAGTCGCGGTGGACGATGCCTACTTCTTGGGCGTTCTGTCCAGCCGTGTTCACGTGTGCTGGGCTCTTGCTGCCGGGGGGCGCCTGGGGATCCGGCATGACCCGCGGTACAACAAGACTCGTTGTTTCGACCCCTTTCCCTTCCCCGAAGCATCGCCCCGGATCCGCAAGCGCATCGCGCATCTCGCCGAGCGGTTGGATTCGCACCGCAAGCAGCAGCAGGCGTCGCATCCATCGTTGACGTTGACGAAGCTCTATAAGGCGCTCGACGTCGTGCGCGCTGGGGGGACCCTCAATGAGAGCGACAAGAATGTGTGGGAGGCCGGCCTCGGGGCGACGCTGCTGAGCCTGCATGAAGATCTCGACGCCGCGGTCTTCGAGGCCTACGGCTGGCCCGCTGACCTCCCCGACGAGCAGATCCTGGAGAAGCTCGTCGCCCTGAACGCCGAGCGGGCCGCCGAGGAGGCGCGCGGGATCATTCGCTGGCTGCGCCCCGAGTTCCAGAACCCGAGCGGCGCGCAGGCCGCCACACAGACAACGATCGCCACTGCTGAAGAGACGCCCGACGACGAGGAAGCGCCGGCCGTCGAGGCTCAGAAAGCGAAGGCCTGGCCGAAGAAGCTCCCCGAGCAGATCGCTGCGGTCCGGGATCGCCTCGGCACGTTCCGCGGAGCGTTCAGCGCAGACGACATCGCCGCAAGTTTCAAGGGAGCGAAGAAGGCCGACGTAGCCGATCTGCTCGATGGCCTCGCCGCCGTTGGCGTCGTCGTCTCGGTCGAGCGCGGGAAGCGATGGAAGGTCGCGCGACGGCGCGCGGTATCCTGACCCGCCGGAAGGTGCTCAGGTCCCCGGCCTGCCCTGACCCGAGACCATCGTGTGGGAGGGTTTGGAGTGGCGTGTCGCGGCCCGGCGGACGATCGTCGTGCCCAACGGGCCCGGTTCGAGGAAGAAGCCGCCCGCGCTGCCGTTCAAGCCCTCGATGGCGGCGTCCGTCGCCGCGAGCCCGTCCACGTTGCCCCGAGGCGCCCACGCCTCCGTGCGCGCGAGGTCACCCGAGGCGATGTCCACCTCCGCGGCGACGCGCACGTTCACCGCGTCCACGTGGAGGGCCACGTTCGCGTGCACCGCGCTCCCTTCGTCCTGCTGCAGGGCGGCGTGGAGCGTCAGGGCAAACTGCACGGCGGAGCGGCGTTCGGTCTTCGCGTGCACCGGATCGGCCGAGAGCAACTTGACCCCGAGGAGCTGCGTGCTCGTGACCGTGGCGAGCACGAAGCCGCCCGAGCGCATGCACTCCTCGGCGCGTTCGAGGGTCTGCGCGAGCGCCGTGACGAGGGATTCGTCGGCCTCGTCCGCGCCCTCGGGGAAACGCAGGTCCACGTGGATGCCGACCGCGCGCCGCTCCGCCTCGGCGCGGGCCGTCTCCTCGGAGCGGCCGTCGCGCACGGCCTCGCGCAGCGCATCGAAGAATGCACTGACGGATTCGAATCGCCGCTCGGGCTTCTTTTCGAGGCACCGGAGCACGATGGCGTCCAGGGCGGGGCTCACGGGGGCGCGCTGGCTCGGGCGCGGCGGAGGCGCTGCCAGGTGCTGCTCGACGAGGCCCTCGTGCATGCTCGATTCGAAGGGCGGGCGCCCCGTGAAGAGGACGTGCAGGAGCGCGCCGAGCGCGTAAATGTCGGTGCGCGCATCGATGGGACCACAAAGGATCTGCTCGGGCGCCATGATCGAGGGCGTGCCGAGCTGCTGGCCGATCGAGGTGAGCCCGCCCCGGCCCGGCTCGGGCGCGAGGAGCTTGGCAATCCCGAAATCGAGGAGTTTTACAATGCGCGGCGGTCCCTCGCCGATCATGATGTTGCTCGCCTTCACGTCCCTGTGGACGATGCCGGCCTCGTGCGCGGAGGCGAGCGCGGCGCAGACGGGTTCGAGGATCGAGAGAACCTCGTCCGGCGCGAGCCTCCCGCGCGCGCCGAGATAATTGCGCAGCGTCGTGCCTTCGAGGTATTCCATCACGTAATACGGGGTGCCGTCGGACAACGTGCCGAGCTCGTGGACATCGACGATGTTCGGGTGGTGGAGCCGCAGAATGACCTCGACCTCCCGCACGAATCGCTCGGCCATGCGCGGCAGCGCCGTGAGCGCCGGGTGCATCACCTTGATGGCGACGCGGCCGCCGTCGACGCGGTGGCGCGCGCGATACACCGACCCGTGCCCGCCCGACGAGGAGAGATCCTCGATCACATAATCGCCGACGCTCGTCCCCGCGCGTAGCTCCCCCGCGCGCCCGTTCTCCTTGGCCTTGACGTGTGGCCGCGTGGTCATGTCGTTGATTCCCCCCATGGCCTGCCCCCTGCTTTCCGTCCTGCCCCGAAGGGGCGGACTCCGCGGAAACCAATCAATCGTAGATATTTCTACGATAGCACGTCCCGTGCGTCGCCGCGCGTCCGTGAACGAACGTTTTCGCAGGTCCACGCGTGACGGATTTCGCTGCGGCGCGCGTCGCGGACAGATTCGAACGACTCGCGCAGGGTCATTCTTTTTCGACCCGCTGCGTTTTCGGTTCGTGTGTGCTTTCCGGGTGCTAGAGTACTGCCGACTTTCTTCTCGATTTCGTATTTTTCATGTTCGCGCAGGGGTGGGGGAAGACAATATGCGAAGCAACACGCTCGCTTGGCTGGCGATTTCGTTGGGGACGCTCGTGGGCTGTGGGGACGCAGAGGACGCGTTCTTGGAAGAGAAGGAAGGGGCCGTCGAGGGGGTCGCGGTGATGGGCCTCGTCGAGGAGAACGCGATTCAGCCGAATGCAATTCAGCCGAACGCAATTCAGCCGAACGCAATTCAGCCGAACGCAATCCAGCCGAACGCAATCCAGCCGAACGCGATTCAGCCGAACGCCCTCACGCCGTCGGCCTTCAGCCCGGACACGCTCGCTGCGCTGCAGGATCCGGGCGAGACCGGGCATGGGTCGCGGATGTTCCTCCGTTATGCCGTGGGGTGTGCGCTCGATCCGTCCCAATCGTTCGCGGTGACATGGATCGACCTCCAGGGCGTCGAGCGGACGGAGATCTACGTCGGCCAGCTCGGCCTCGCGCCTTCCTGGGCGACCGGGCCCCTCGACGAGACGGGGCAACGGTGGGTCTCGGCGTGCCTCGCGGCCCGGACGAATTGGTATGGTGTGACGGTCCTGATCTCGATGCGAGCCTCCCACAGCGCAATCAAGCATGCAGGGACCCTCGAAAAATTCATCTTTCCTCGAGAGGAAGGGGCTTTCTGGGGGAACCTGTTCGCGCCGACGCCGTTCCTGCATTCCTGTGTATATGTCCCGAACACAGATTACGCGCGCAGCGTCCAGCGCGACTGCGCCGCGGGGCACGTCGGCCCCGACGGAATCGAGAACTGCGGGATCATCGAGCGGCGCGGCTCCTGCGAGGCCGTATGTGATCCGCTCGATACGAACAATGGATTTCGTCCAAAATGCGTCTACGATGCGGCGGTGAACCCGCCTCGCAAGACGACGGAGGTCGTGACGGTGTTCTTGCCATGACGTTTGTTCACGGCGCGCCGCTCGACGAGGGCCCGGTCTCCCTGGGCCCACGGCGAGGCATTCGATGCCTCGCGTGCGGGCGGCGCGTACCCGTGGACGGTTGTCCCGAGCACGGCACAGGCCCGCCGGACACGATCACGCCCGAGCCACCGGAGCCGCCCGCGCCGGTGTTTCCAGGCTACGAGGTGTCCGGCACGCTCGGTCGCGGAGGGTTTGGCGTGGTGTATGCGGCGCGGCGCATCGAGGACGGAGCGCGCGTCGCCATCAAGCTCGCGCATCCGGACGTGCCCGAGGCCGCGCCGCGCCTCGTGCGCGAGGTGGAGGTGATGCGCGCGGTCGGCCCGCCCCACGTGCCGGCCTTTTTGGCGCGCGAGGAGCTCGCCTCCACAGGCACGTACGTGGTCATGGAGCTCGTCGCCGAGAGGACGCTCGCCGATCACCTGCTCGCCCGCGCGGGGCCGCTGCCGGCCCGCGAGGCGATCCTGCTCGGGCTCGCGGTGCTGCGCGCGCTCGAGGCCCTCCACGCGCGGGGCTTCGTGCACCGCGATCTGAAGCCGGAAAACATCCTCGTCGACGCCGAGGGCAAACGCGCGGTGCTGCTCGATTTCGGCATCACGTGCGGCGTCTGGCCCGCGGCCCCCGCGCTCACGGCGGCGGGCGCGATCGTGGGCACGAGCGAGTACATGGCCCCCGAGTCGTGCGAGGGACACCGCGGCGAGGACACGCGCGCCGACATCTACGCGATGGGCATCTTGCTCTATGAGATGCTCACGGGGCGCCCGCCGTTCTTCGGTCCCGCGCCGCTCGTGCGCGAGGGCCACGTGAGCCAGAGGCCGCCGCCCCCTTCAGCCGTCGCGCCGCCGCCGTTCGGGCGATCGATCCCGTCTTCGGTAGAGGACATCGTGCTGCGGTGCCTCGCCAAGGCCCCCGCCGATCGCCCTCCGTCGGCCGCCTACCTGCGCGCGAGCCTCGCCGCCGCGCTCGCGCTGCCGAACGAGGAGCACCTCGTGCTCTCGGTGCCCACGCTCGATCCGCCGCCCGGAGCGAAGGCGCCGAAGAGCGCCGAGCGGCGCGTCGTGTGCATCGCCTGTTTCGAGTCGAGCCTCGACGCGATCGCCCTGCGGCGCGCGCTCGAGCCGTTCGGCGCGCAGATCGTCCACGCCTCCGCAGGCCGATACGTCGCGGCCTTCGGTCACGAGGTCGACGAGAACCCCGCGCGGCGCGCCCTCGAAGCCGCGCGCTCGCTCACGGAGCAGGGCGCCTGCGAGCGTGTCGGGCTCGATCTCGCGGCCGTCGCGGTTCACCTCGGCCCCGAGGGATCCCGCCGCATCCTGGCGCCGCGGATCGCCCGCGAAGACCGGTTCCCGAAGCCCTCGTCGCCGCGCGGCGTCTCCCTCTCGGCGGCTGCCCGCGCGGTGCTCGAAGCCTCGGGCGTCGCGCCGGATCCGCTGCCCGGCTATCTCGACGGCAGCGGCGAGGAGACGCCGCCGACGTCATCGGGCGAGATCACGGACGTCACGTCATCGCGCACCGCGATCCCGCTCTCCGGGCGCGAGCGCGTGCTCGACGCGCTCACGGAGCTCGGGCGGCAGGCCATCGAAGGTGCGCTGCCTTCGGTCGCCGTCGTGCTCGCCGAAGCGGGCTGCGGAAAGAGTTTTCTCAAGCGCGCCCTCGTGGAGCGTCTCGTGCAGGTGTTACCGGGGACGCGGCTCATCGTGTTCTCGGCGCACGAGCCGGTGCATGGCGCGGCGGGGAGCGTGCGCGATCTCTTGCAACGCGCTCTCGGTTTGCCCGCCGAGGCCCCCGAGGACGGCGGGCGGGAGCTGCTCGCGGCGAGGCTCGGGCCTGCGCGCCATGTCGAGGCCGGCGCGACCGTGGCGCGTTCGCTCGGGTGGATCTCGAAGGGCAGCGGCGCGCCGAGCACGCGCCCTTCCGCGCTGCATGCGATCGAGGCCGCGCCGGGCGCGTTGCGCACGCTGCTCACGGTGAGCGTGGGCGAGGCGCTGCGGCGCAGGGCGCTCGAGGCGCCGCTCTGCGTGATCCTCGACGACGCGCATTTCGCCGACGATGCGACGCTCGCGATCCTGGATCTCGCCGCGCGGGCCGAGGCGCGCGCGCCGCTCTTCGTGTGCCTGCTCGGCAGGCCGTCGTTCGAGGAGGATCACCCGTCGTGGGGCGCGCGGGCGCATCGCCGCGCCGTGCATCGGCTCGGCCCGCTCGATCCCACGAGCGCCGCCGCGCTCTGCCGCGAGCTTCTACGGCCCGCGGAGAACGTGCCCGAGTCGGCGGTCGCGCGGATCGCGGCGCGGGCCGAAGGCGTGCCGCTCCTGCTCGTCGAGCTCGTGCGGGGGCTCAAGGCCCAAGGGATTGTCCGGAAGCACCCCTCGGGCAGCGGGTATTTCCTCGCGACCGACGAGCTCGATGATCTGCCGGATCTTCCGCTCATCGAGTGGCTCGCGCACCGTGAGCTCGACGCGCTGCCGCCCGCGGCGCGCGCGCATGCCTGCCTGGCCGCGGTCCTCGGCGCGGAGGTGACGGTCGCCGAGATGCACGGCGTGCTCGGGCGGCTCGATCGGATGAGCGCCGGCGGAGACTTCCCGCTCGACGCGCGGATCGGCTCGGATCGGCTCGTCGCCGCGGGGCTGCTCGCGCGCCACGGCGCAGGCCGGTACGCGTTCCGGCATGCGCTCGTGCGCGAGGCGATCGCGCGCTCGGTGCCGGAGACCCAGCGCGCTCGGATCCACCTCGCGGCCATGGCGTATTTCCAGCAAGCCTCTGGCTGGGACGGCCGATCGCCCCCGAGCGGCGACGAGCGCCCCCTCGCGCAGCTCGCGCACCACGCGACGAACGCAGGCGAGCGCGCGCTCGGCGAGCGGGCCTATCTCGTGCTCGCCGAAGCGGCGCGGGCGCGGCACGACTGGCTCGACGCGGAGCGCTGCTACACGCGCGCCCTGGAGGCATCGACCACGAGCGCGGGGGCCCCGGGCAAACCCCTCGATCTGCGCCAGGGCGCCCTCCGAGGACGCGGCCTCATGCGCTATCGGCTCGGCCGCTACCCGGACGCGCTCGACGACCTCGCCCTCGCGCGGGAGGCCGCGGCAGGTGATCCCCTCGCGGAGGCGGAGATCCTGCTCGATGAGGCCACGGTCCTCGACTGGATGGCCGACTACGAGGCGTCACGCGCGCGTGTCGTCGCGGCGGTCGGGATCCTCCCGGAAGCGCGGCCGCCTGCGCTCCTCGCGCGCCTCCTGCTCGGCCAGGGGTTGTCGCTCCTCCGCTTCAGCCGCGAGGCCGAGGCCGTCCCGCTCTTCGAGCACGTGATCGAGGTGGCGGACGTGATCGGGGACGAAGCGTACGAGCCGCGGATCGTCTCGCTCACCATGCTCGGCTTCGTGCTGCCGGCGCTCGGCCGCCTCGCCGAGGCCGAGCGCGCGATCGAGCGCGCGATCGAGCTTTGCGAGTCGCACGGTGACGACCTCCACCTCGCCAGCGTGATCAACGCGCGTGCGCTGCTCGCGGCGCTCGTCGGGGACAAGGCGCGCATGGTCGCCGACTTCGAACGCGTCGCCTGGCTCGGCCGCGAGCTCGGCCAGGACTGGCTGGAGATCCTCGCGTACCACAACCTCGGCGAGTACCTGTATCTATGGGACGACCTCGACGCAGCCGAGCCTCACGCGGCGCGCGCGCTCGCGCTCGAGGTGCGGCATACGGGCGGCGCGCCGCGACCTGTGATCGCCCTGCTCGACGGTCGTCTGCGGCATTTTCGTGGTGACCTCGAGGGCGCGCGCGAGGCGGCGGCGCGCATCCGGACGCAGACGGGCCCGGCGCTCCCGGTGCCGGCGGAGGACGTGCTCTGCGTCATGCTGGAGCTCGCCACGCGGGACACGGACGACGCGACCTGGGACGCGCTCGAAGCTCGCTCGCGCGAGTTTTCCGTGGGGCAAGAGCGCCTGGAGGTGATGGAGGCCCGGGGGTTGTCGGCGCTCCGCCGCGGGCGCACGGCCGAGGCGCGGCGCCATTTCGAGCGCGCGCTCGAAATCGGGCGGACCCTGCCGAACGTCATGACGCCCCGGATCGAGCGCCACCTCGCGCGGACGCGATCGGACGAAGCGACGTTGCGTTCGTAATGCCGATACCCGGGCCGTCGCGGACGGCGTATCGTGCGGGCATGGATGTCGAGGATGTCGACCGCAATGGCTGGGCGAGCTTCCGGGTCGAGCCGCTCCCCGTCTCGCGCGCGTACACGCTCCTCGCGCAAGAGCCATCGGCCCGCGTCGACATGGCGCTCTGGGCGCACAAGGCCCGCACGTTCTTCGGCGTGACGCTCGAGATCGAGCAGCCGAAGGCCTATCCGAACGGCGAGACGCCTGCGGCGGACGCGGCCGTCATGCTGGTGCAGCGCAAGGGACACCGCGCCGCGTCGCGCGTGCACGTGGTCACCGTGCCCGTGGAGGAGGCGCCCGAGGCGCGCCTCTGCGCGGAGGCGGGCGCGGCGGCGATCGGCGGCGCGGGCATGGATGTGCTCGTCCAGCGCGGCCTTCGGGTCTGGCAGGTGTCGAGCGAGGTCGCCGAGGGGGACGATCCCGACGCGCCGCTCGCGCTCGCGGCGATCCTCGCGTCGATCCTGCTCGCTCCGATCGTGCCGCCGGGTGGGGGCACGATCTTCGGCGTGAAGGGGGCCCGGGAGCGGCTGGGGTTGGCTTGACGAACGCTGTTCCGGGACGAACCCGGGCCCGCGCCTCCGAGGCGGCGTCGTCACCTCGGCGCCCCCCGCGGTTTTCCGCGTCTTCTGCGTTCTCCGTCCGAACGGGGCCTCCGGCGTCCCAGAGAAAAGCCTGCGACAGGCTTGCGACCTTGGGCGCGTCGGGGTACGGTAGGCGCCTCACGAACGTCACTGGCCCTCGACACGACGCTTTCTTTCCTCCCTCCACTCGGAGGGGGACGTGGCTCGCCTCGAACGACTGGAAGACGCAGCGTGTGCTGGCGCGGACTGACCCGCGCGGCACGTCCCCGTTCGATCGCTACGGCTTCGTCGAATGGTCGGCAGAGATGGCGCTCCAGCGCGCGAAGGAAGCCGTGAAAAGCATCATGTCATGGGAAATCGTCTCTACGTAGGCAACCTCTCCTACAGCACCACCCGCGAGACCCTCGAGCAGGCGTTCTCGGCTGCCGGTGAAGTTCGCGAGATTGCGATGCCGACCGACCGTGAGACCGGTCAGCCGCGCGGCTTCGCGTTCGTCACGATGGGCTCTGCGAGCGCGGCGACGAACGCCATCTCGCAGCTCAACGGCGTGATGCTCGACGGCCGCACGCTCAAGGTCAACGAGGCCCAGGAGCGTCCCCCGCGTGAGGGTGGCGGCGGTGGCGGTGGCCGTGGGTTCGGCGGCGGCGGCGGCGGCTTCGGCGGCGGCGGCGGCGGCGGCCGTGGCGGCGGCGGCGGTTAC
>NZ_SSMQ01000151.1 GCF_005144585.1 Polyangium fumosum
CACTGCCGCCGCCGCTGCCGCCGCTGCCGCCGCTGCCGCCGCCGCTGCCGCCGCTGCCCTCGCCGCCGCTACCCCCAGCGCCGCCCGCGCCGCCGCTGCCACCCATTTCACCGAGGATGCGGCCGCGAACTCGGTAGTTGTCGAACGGCGCGCCCAGCATGAACCGGCTGTAGAGCGCCAGCGTCTTGCCCGCGCCGTCCGAGGCCAGCGCCGTCGCGCGGGTGTCCAACCCCGGAGGTGCCACCGTGAACACCGGCTCGACCATGCCTCCGGGGCTCAGCTCCACGCCGCGCAGCGCCACCTCGCACCCCCCTGCCGTGGCCTCGCGCTCGCGCCAGGTCACCACGATGTGCTGCCCGTCGAATGCTGCCGAGGGGAAAGCCTTCGGCTGGGAGCCGCCGCATCCATTCACGATCGGCGCGATCACGAACCCGTCCGGATCGAGCACGGCGCCGGCGGGGCTGATGCGCGCGCCGCGCAGGACGTGGGCGCCGCTGCCGTCCTTCGAGACCCACACCATCACGTGGTTCTGCCCGTCGAAGACGGCCACCGCCGCCCGTTCCTCGACCACGGGCGCGGCGGCCGATGCGATGGGGAAGAGCGCCGTGTCCACCAGCACGCCCGTCGGGCTCATCCGCATCCCGGCCAGGCCGAAGTCCTTCGACCACGTCGCGAGGTAATTCGTGCCGTCGAACGAGAGCGACCAGGGGGCGTAGTAGATGTCCGGGATATCGAGCGTGACGGGCGCGTTCGCCACGCCCTGGTCATTCACGAACCTCGCGACCACGGCGCCGGTGATGTATTCATCGTAAGCGACGAAGAGCGTGCCGCCAGGGCTGTTCCCCATCGTGATCGCCATGCAAGCGGCCGGCGCCACGGGGACACCACCAAGCACCACGCCCGCCTGGCTCACCCGGGTGGCGCTGCCCCCGGCGCACCCGTCGTAGGGGCCGTACTCGGTCGTCTCCCATTGCACGATGAAATCCGTCCCGTCGAAGCCGACGCGGATCGCATACCGGTACTCGCCCAGATTGCCAGGCACGCTCGGAATGGCAGGCACGATCTCGATGCCATCGGGATCGAGGACCTGGCCGTTCGGCGTAATCCGCGCGCCGTACACGCCGCCGATCCCTCCCGCGCGTGTGTCGGTCCACACGGCGAGGTAATTCGTCCCGTCGAAGGCGAGCGCGGGTCCTTGCTGCCCGTTCACGCCGGTGGCGACGCGGCTCGGCGGCGCCGGCAGCGTGCCGTCCGCCGCGACGCGCCTGGCGAGCAGGTCCGCATGGATGATGCCGTAGTCAGGGAACGGGCCGTCCTCGAAGATCAAGAGCGCCTCGGCGCCGCTGCCGGCCGCCGCGAGGTCCCGCCCGAGCCCGAGGTCGATCGGAGCGGCGTCGAGCGGAACACCACCCGCGCTCATCCGCGCGGCGCGCAGCGGCCGGAAATCCTGCTCATCCGACCACAGGTGCCAGAACACGGTGGTGACGCCGCCGTGAGAAGCGGCGGCGAGGTGGGTGGCCGGCTCCCCCAGCGACGGTGTATCGAGGACGACTCCGCCAGGATCGAGCACGGCCCCGGCGCTCGTGATGCGGGCGGCGGAGACCTGCTCCAGGTCCTCCTGCGACCAGGCCGCCACGTAGTTCGTCCCATCGAAGGTGAGGGCGAGGTCGTCGGACGCATAGGAAGGTGTCGGGCCGACGGGAAACGCCGCTCCGACGGGCGCGCCCTGCGCGTCGAGGCGGATGGCGCTGAGGGCAAAGGTTGGGCTCCAGCCGAGCACCAGGGAGCCCGTGCCGTCGGAGGCCACGCGCAGTTGGCGGTGGGGGCGCGGAGGGTCGTAAGGGGCGACCGGCAGGGGCAGCGAGACCATGGGACCGACGACGCCGGCCGGCGTGATCTGCGCGGAGCAGATGGTGGTGGTGCTGCCGCAGGCCCATACGGCCTGGTAGGCGGCGCCGTTCCAGGCGACGGCCGGCGCGCGGTCCTTGCCCGTCGCGGCGATCGTGAGGGGCGTGGCGTCGAGGATCGCGCCATTCGTGTCGATGCGGACGCCGCACTCGTTGCAGGCGGCGCCGGGAGCGCCGACGTAGGTCACGAGGAAACCCGCGCCGTCGGAGGCGACGGCCGGCTTGCCCCCGCGGCCGATGCGGAAGGCCGGCGAATCGATCGGTGTCCCGTCCGGCGCCACGCGCGCGGCGAAGAGGGGGACGTTGACCGCGTACTCGTTCGCAAAGTCCTCCCGGAGGTCCTCCCATACGACGAGGCACTGCCCGCCGCCGCACGCGATCGCCGGGAAGCGCTTCCAGCCGCCGACGTCCCCGACGACCGGCGCGTCGAGGCCGATCTCGGCCCCTACGGTCAGGTAGAGGGGGTCTGTGGGCGTCCTGGGATCGGCGCCGGGCAGCGAGAGCCCCGGCCCGCGGTCCGCCGCGGCGGGCGCGTCCGCCGTCCCGGGCCGGTCGGCGCACGACGAGAGGAGCGCGGCTCCGAGGGTGAGGGTGGAAAGAGAAGAGAGGAGGCGCAGCGAGGTTCGCCTGCCTCTCTGACCGATGAATGTTGAGAAAACCGGTAACATAACGAGGAAGCCTATCGTCCACGGGGCGTCCTCGACAACAGGTTTGTCACACGGGCCTCCCTTTCGCTCCGTCCGTGCTCGACGGGGCGGGACAGCGACGCGAGCGGGATATCTTTCGCGACATCCCCACGACCCGAACCGATGCGCGTATCGGTTCAGGTCCTCCCCCCCACGACTCGAACCGATGCGCGTATCGGTTCAGATCCTCCCCCCCACGACCCGAACCGATGTGCGTATCGGTTCAGATCCTCCCCCCCACGACCCGAACCGATGCGCGTATCGGTTCAGGTCCTCCCCCCCACGACCCGAACCGATGTGCGTATCGGTTCAGGTCCTCCCCCCCACGACTCGAACCGATGTGCGTATCGGTTCAGGTCCTCCCCCCCAGGCCTCGCGATGACATCGCGCGCTCGAGGCATGCGACGAAGTGTCACGCGATGCGTTCGACTGCGAGCGTACTGTAGCCGAGGATACGTTGTCGAGAAACGCTTTCGTGGGGAGGTCAGCATGTCCGCTTCGACGGTGAACACGAATACCAACTTGTCGGAGATGCGTCGCTCTCGATCGGCAGCGCGGGAGACGGGGCGGCGGTTCGTGGCGATCGAGCGGGACCCGGCATACTGCGCGGCGATCCGGCAGAGGCTGGGGGCTGATACGCGGAGGTAACAGTGTCATGGAGACATGACAGCGACGGCGTCTCGGCAACGTGACAGCGATGCGTTCAGCGAGGTCCACCTCGCGAGATTCCCGGAGCCTCGCAATGACGGCACGCGCGTTGCAGTCGCCCTCCGCCGTCGCGCCTCGACGGCGACGACTGTGATCAACGTCCCGATTGCCGAAAGAAAAGAGCCATGAAGCGCAAGTCTGTGCTGCTGGGATCGATTGCCGTCTGCATCATGAGCGCGGGCTGCGTCGATTCTTATGACGCGATCGAAGATGGTGAGATCGGCTCCGCCCAGCAGGCGGCCATCTCCTACACGTGGGCGTATGCCTGGACGCAACAGGCGACGGGCTCGTTCACCGCGAGCCCGACCTACTCGCGGAACAGCTCCGGAGGGAGCAACACCATCACGCAGCAGGGGACTGGCCAGTATCTCGTGCAGCTTCAGGGCGTCGGGGTACCTGGCAACGAGCCATTCGCCGGCGGCCATGTCCAGGTCACGGCCTACGGGAACGGCGCCGAGCGCTGCAAGCCCAGCTTCTGGATCCACATCGGCGGCGACGTCAATGTCGACGTCAACTGCTTCACCGCCGGCGGCGAAGCGGTCGACACGCGCTTCAGCATCGCGTACGTCCGCAAATCGGGCACCGGATTTTCGCACGAAGCATACGTTCGGGCCGACGAGGCGACGACGTCGGCGTACACGCCGGACCTGAGGTTCCAGTTCAACTCGACCGGCGCGAACAACACGGTCGCGCGCCTGGGCGCCGGCCGCTACACGGTCACCCTGCCGGGGCAGACGGCGGTAGGCGGGACCGTGGAGGTCACGGCCTACGGCGCGGGCAGCGACCACTGCAAGGTGGCTTCGTGGATGCAGCTCGGAGACGACATGGTGGTCAGCGTGCGATGCTTCGACAGCGCAGGCGCCCTGTCGGATAGCATGTTCGACCTCAACTTCGCGAACGCGACGCACGTCAATGGCGCACCTTCCTACAGCTACGCCTGGACGAATGACGCGACCGCGGCGGCGTACACGCCCCACCTTTCCTATCAGAAAGGCTTCCTCCTTGGCTGGGGCGACGTCGCGACCGACATCACCGCCGGGCGTACGTCCACGGGCCGCTATCTCGTGAACTTGCCTGGGATGTCGTCGACGGGCTCGAATGTCCAGGTGACGGCCTACGGCAGCGGCTCGGAGTCCTGCAAGGTCGTGAGCTGGAACGGTGACGAGGAAAACGCGAATGCCGACGTCGCCTGTTTTGACTCCACCGGCGCGCCGACGGACACGCACTTCGTGATCGTGTACACGGACGACAAGAACCTCTCCATCGGGTGAGCCGCAGGGCGGGGCGTCGGCGCCCCACAACCCCCCGGACCGCGCGGCAGCCGCCACGCCGACGGCGTCGCCTTGTCATCGGCCCGGCGCCGCCGCCTCCGCCGGGCACCCCGGCGCCCCCTCCAGCCGCCCTACCGGCACGGACCCATCCCCGCCGGCGGTGGCGATCGCGCGCGCGTCCGGCAATGACGAGAGGCTCCGCGCCCCATGCCCCGCTGCCACGCCGCAGCCGACCTGACGCGCGCCGGCCACGTGGTCAATGCGTCCCCTTGCTTTTCGGGTATGCTGTCCGGGCTTCCGCCGTGATGTTGAACGCGATCCTGTGCATCGCTTCTGCTGCGCGCTTCGCTTCCCCGGGCTTCATGGCGTAGCCCTGGAACATGCGGCGTCCCTCGCACTGCTCGGCGCTCAGGTGCTCCGCGTTCACGTAGACAAGGCCATCGGAGCCGAGCGCGAGTTCGGTCATCAACTCCTGCGGCTCGTCCTCCGGGGACGTCGGGGGTGCTTCTTTGCGGTGCGGCTGGGGTTGCTTCTTTGGCATGGTCGTATCACCTATCTCTCGACGCTCTGTCACAATGGAGAGCGCAATTCGATGTGCGTGAGGTTCCCGCGAATTGCATCTGAAATCCCGAGGTAGATCACGCGGGGGTCGTCTGTTTCCCCACGATGGAGCACGATCGCTCTCTTCTCTTCGAGTTGCTCAAGGGCACGGTTTAGGTCGGATCGGCGTACCTCCGGCAGGCGCGCACGAACCCACGCGATCGGAACGGGTTCGCGGTGGATTGCGCAGAGGCGCGTGATCGCGAAGTGGACAAAGACGACGAGCCGATCGTGATCCGGGAAGCGTTGAATTTGCCTGACCACGTGGAGCACTTCCTCGGCAGCATCCACGTACGCGGGCGACAGACGGAAGATGTTGTGGAGCAGAATCTCGCCAATCTGCTCCAGGGGGATTTCGCCTTTGCGATGCAGCGGCGGAGGCGGCAGGAAGCTCGCCAAGGGCGGCGGGGCGAGGCGCGCGGCGAGGTGCTCGCGGGCTCGTCGTAGCGGGGTGCCAAGGAACGCCAGGAAGGCGAAAATGAGATCGAGCCCTCGCCGGTGCCAGGGCACCGGCGGCCGGGGATCGTACAGCGTGTCGCGCCTCTCCTCGGGGTGCGCGCTGGGACGAACGCCCGAGGCCGGCGGCGTGGCGCTTTGCACGGAGACCACGGCGGGCTCGTCCTCTTCCATTGTTTGAACCGGTTGCGCGGACATAAGACCTCCAGGCAAAAGAGGGCCGTCCGCTCGGACGTACGGCTTCCCGACGTGCGAATCGGCGGCGATCGTGGAGCGCGCGGATGCCCAGAATACCGAGCGCCACGAGATCGCACGTTTGGCGCAGGCCAAGCGAACGGCCCCCAAAGGCGCGCGCTGCAAATTCAGCGCGCGCCTTTGCGAGCCGCAGGACTCTCGTCCGAGCGAAGCGGGGCGGCTCGTCGGGCTTGCCGACGTCCTCGTTTCTCACCCCTTACTTCGGAGGATCGGTCCGGTTTTCCGGAACAAACTGTCGATTGGTGGGAGCGTGTGCTACGGTGTGGGCTTGCATGCGCCGCGGAGCTCGAACGTCGCCGCGAAGGCGCCCGTGAGCTCGCGGCGGAACTTGTTCGCGGTTTCGCAGTCTCCCCGCTCCTCGGCGGCCATGATGGCGCGCGCGAGGTAGCGGTTCTTCGCGTCGATCTTGGGCTGCCCTGGACCGCTCGGCGGAGGTGGCGAAGCGGGGCCGGTTGGGGCGACGACCTCCGGGCAGACGAGCGGGCACTCCGTGCCAAGGATGCCCCCCTGGACGCTCGACTGCCCCGTGGCCGCGACGGTGACGAAAATGGGCGAGAGCCTCGCGAGGGGGACGACAGACTGCATCAAGAGGTACACGATGAGACCACCCAGGGCCGCGCCGACGGTCGTGTAGAGGGCTGGTTTGCGGAAGTCGTCCGGGGGGCGCACCGAGGGCGTCACGGGGGCGGCAAAGGAGACGGGGGCCTCGCCCTTGTCGGTTCCTCCGGCCTGCTCCGTGGTGCCTCCCTGCTCGTGCGCCTTCTCGACGATGACGGGAAGGACCGCGCGGCTCGTGATCCCGCGTTTCCGGAATGCTTCTGCGAGCGCGGCGAGCGTGCGCTCGGTGAGGTCGTGAACGGTGCTCTTCGACATCCCCAACGTCTTGGCGGTTTGTGCGAGCGTCATGTTCTGAACGAAGCGCGCCCGGAGGACGGCGCGGCCGCGGGGCTCACAGAGCTCGAGGATCTCGTCCAGGTGCTTCCGGATCTCCCGCTCATTATACTCGTGCTCGGGGTTCGACGGCGCGACGTCGTCCTCCGCGAGCTTCGGGGCCGCGCGGTGCGCAACAAGTCGCGCCTTCCAATAATCGCCCGCGACAGCCTCCGCCGTCCGAACCAAGAGGCCCGCCACGGCATCCGTGATCTCTCGCTCGGCGAGGTACTTCAGCACGCGGCGGTAGACCTCCTGTCGCAAGTCCGGGATGTCGCTCGCGGGGATGTTCTTCTTTCGTAGCGTCGCGTCGATCGCGGCTTCGTGCGTCGTAAGAATTGCCAGTCGATCCCGATCACGTGCATCCATGGTCTTGAACCTCGATCAAATGCGAAACGCTTTCCGGTTTCAAGGACGACAGCACAAGGTACGCGGCCCGAGGAGCTGGACGTCCCCGCTGAGCTCGCCGCCCGATGCCTGGCAGATCCCTGCGTGGTACGTCGGGACGGTCGCGGACTTCGCGGCGATGGCCTGCCCGCTGGGGTTCACGTCGAAGCACGTCGACTTGAGCGAGGATGCGGAGGCTGTGAGAGGGGCCTCGTTGCAACTGCCATCCGGATAGAAGGAGAGGTTGGCCTTACAATAGCTCCCCGAGGGCGTGCCGCACGTGCACGGCGTACACACGCGTTCGTCCTGGAAGGCCTCGAAGAGGACGTGACGAACGGTGTACTCCTCGGCGGGGCAGTCGTGTATCCCCAAGCGCTGGACGCACTGTTGATAGTCTCCCACGGGCGCGGGGACGCAGTGCTCGTCCGCCAAACACTGGCCGAACGCGCTGCCTTCGCAGACTCGGGCGATGATGCCCCAGGTGGGGACCGTCGACGATTGCGTCGGGCTTTCTGCACCGTCCACGGGCACACATAACTCGTCGGTGATGGCGAGCGGTCCGATCGTGATCGATTGGACGCAGGGCAGAGAGCCGCCGCAAGCCAGGTCCTCGGGGATCGCTCCCTCCGCGGTGCATGAACCTTCCCAAGCTTCGGGCGGGTTCGTCGGCGTCGCGATCGTCCCCTCGGGCGGCGTGCACGGGGCTGCGTGTGCGGTGACGCTCGACGGCAGGGAGCAAGCGCCGATCGACGGGCCGCAGGAACACGGGCCGCACGGCTTCGGCGGGATCTGGATGTCGTCGTGCCAAACGAACTGTTCGACGGGCGCCGTGTCGGGGCAGTCGGGCGCGGTGCCATCGTTGGGGCCGACGTAGGCGAGCACCGGGAGGGAGAAGTCGCCCGGGCGAAACGGCGCGCAGTCGCCGAGGCACTGGAAATCGCAGTCGACCACCCCGTCGGTATTTGGGACGTCGGCGTCCTCGTCGCCGGCATCTGCGCCCGCGTCGGGGGAACCTCCGCCGTCGCCCGCGTCGAGTTCGATGTATGTGATCAGCCCTTCGCTACAGGCGACGAGGGAGGAGACCAGAGCCACCACAAAGGAGCCTTTCACAACTGTTCGATACCAATGAATACCGATTCTCACAGCCATCACCTCATCAATTCGAGAAATTTGCCGTCAGAGCAACGCCCAGTGTGGTCCGGAGTAGCGGGGATCGCCAATCGGGGACCGTTCCGTCGAGAACCAGTGCGATGCTGCGTAGTTGCATGTTGATATCCGCATACCCAAGCAATGAAAACCGATCCGATAGTGAGATATGGCCGTTGATTCGACCACCAAAGCCCACGGAAAAACCGTCCGATCCGGTGACCGCTCGCCCGGGACCGAGATCGATCTGAAGCTGGCTGAGACTGACGACGGCACACGCGTCCACGTGCTTCGTTGCAAAACAGGGCAGTGCCGATCCGGTCCACGTAGTGGCTCGGCCGGGGATCTGTCGCTCGCCGATACCCGATGCTGGGGTGATGAGCCCGCGGACCTCCGCGAATCCCGCGAAGCGGCGCCAGCGAACCCCGAGGAACCCGTTCCCGCCGACTCCCACGCTCGGCAAGCCGTATGGGGAGACGGCGGCTCCGAGACCTGCCTCTACTTGGACAGGAGCTTCCTCGGTGTTCGGAGTCGAGCTCTCCACGAACGCTGAGGTCCAGGGGACCAGGAGGGCGAGGGACTCGGGCAGGCGAAGGGTCAAGGGGCGGAGCTCGGGGCGCTGGACCTCGATCTCCGGCGGCGCGGTGAGATGGGCGGGAGGCGCCTCGCGCCCCCACGCACCCGGCCCGAGGCGCGCCCGGACGAGAGACGCGATGTCGTACGCGAGCTCGCGGCACGTGCCCTGCGTGTCTGTCTTCCCGTGCCACGCCTCCGCGCCGTCCTCGAGCGCCGGTCCCCAAAGCTCCGCCTCGAAGGACCGGCGGACGTGGTGGACCTCGACCCTAACCACGGGCGAGACGTCGGTCCGGACAACCATGTACCCGAATTCGCCCGCGAGCATGAAGGCGAGCTCCTCGGCGTCGGGGCAATCCTCGGCCGGCGTCGGCGGCGCGTACTCCAGGCGAAAAGCGATCTTCGGCTTCGCCGCGATCGCGGGCGGCGCGAGGGTGAGCCCGCAGAGCACGGCGGCGAGGCTGGCAAGGCGGCACGGCATGTCGGGTCGACACGAAGCTACGCTCGGTTCTCGCCGGAATGCAAGCGCCGTTTGCCCGGGCTCGCCGTTCGCTGGTCTTGAAAGGGGATTTCCGAAGGCCTCGACGGTCGAGAGGTTCGTCCGGGGCGACGGTGGTGGTTGCGCGCCGCATCCACGTCGAGCCCCGACCGGAGCCTACGCGCTAGCAGCCCGTGGATCTACGCCACCCCAATCGCGAGCCCAACACCCCGCACATGACCCCGTCGCATCCCGTCCCACGCATCCCGGGAAAATCGTGCCAACCGCCTCGGCGTGCTCCGCACCAGAGCCACC
>NZ_SSMQ01000152.1 GCF_005144585.1 Polyangium fumosum
ACACCTGCATATGTCGCCAGCCGTGAAAATGTACCGACGGCTGGACCGACGCTGGTTAAATTGATCCCACAAAGTGGGATGTTGGAGCCGATGGTCCTACCGGATGGTTTATGGGATGACTTCTACTATGCTCAACCTGCGCCTGCTCCCGCGCCTGCTCCCGCAGCTCCGCCAACGATGGGGGTGGAGTTCGTGGGCCTGCTCAAGGTCGTTCTCGAAACGATGCGCTCGATCCTTGAGAACACGAAGCAGCCATCACCACCACCACAGGGAAACCAGACCCTCGAAGTCGTACAAGCGATCGTCCCGCTCCTCCAGCGGTCGCCGCAAAATTCGCTTGAATTCATGCGCGAGCTCGTGCCGCTGCTCCGGGGAAACGACGCCGGGAAGCCGAGCGTCGGTGCCGGGTATGAGCGCGGGATGGAGCGCGGAATCGAGCTCGCGAAGGCCCTCGGGGGCAATGGTGGCAGCGGTGGGGACGAGTTCGGCGAGATCGCCAAGCTGCTTACGCTCGTGAAGTCCGCGACCCCGTCACCACCTCCGCCGCCGCCTCCGCCGCCGCCTCCGCCGCCTTCGCAGGCGAATCCGTGGCCCACGGGGATGCCGGTTTCCTGGGAGGGATGGGAGATGATCCAGACCCCGATGGGGATGATCTTGCGGCAGGCCACCGCGCCGCAGCCCGCGCCATCGCCGACGACGCCCGCGCCGCCCGCACCCGCACCCGCGCCCGTCGAGCTCCCGCAGCTCGACCCGGTGGTGCCCGTGCGCATGCAGCCCGCGACGCCCGTCCAGTGCTCCGACGGCGAGCCGAATGTCGCGCCTCCGCCGAGGCCCCCGCCTCCGCCTCCGCCGCCCCCGGTGCCTTCTTTCGTGAGCGCACCGCTCCCGCCTCCTGTGCCGCCGCCCCCGCCGCCGCCGCCCACGAGTGCGCGCCACGAATCGCGGACGCACAAACCGACCCATCTCGCGCCGCATCTCACGGCCGCGGGCCTCGTTCCCGCTCCGTCTAATCCGTCGCCCCCCGCCGACCCGCTCGGCGGCGCCGTGGCGCAGGGCATCCAGCTCCTCGGCAACAACCCCGACCTCTTCGCGAAACTCCAGGCCCTCGCCTCGACCGGGTTCTCGCCCGAAGCCTTCGGCGAAGTGCTCGTCATGGCAGAAAAGGGCGGTGCCAAATGATCCGCCCGCGTATTGTCCACTTCCCCTCGAACCTCGCGAAAGCGCGTTACATGGCCGAGGGCAGCAAGCGCGATCTCCTGCTCCCAGAGGTCCAGCGCTGGGCCGCGGTGTTCCGGCGATTGCCGATGAACGAGCGCGCTGCGGCGATCCTGAAATTCTGCCAGTACGCGATCGACTACGTGCGCGATCCAAAGCGCGAAGTCCTCGAAGACTCGGCCGTGACGCTTTGCCGTGGCTTCGGCGACTGCGACGCTAAGACACGTGTCTTCGTGGCGATCTGCCGCGCATGCGGCATTCCGGCCCGCGAAAAGCCCGTCCGCCCGGAGCAGGACTTTCCGCACATCCTCGCGGAGGTCTTCGTCAACGGGCGATGGCAACCCGCGGACCCAACCATCTTGAACTCGACGATCGGGCGTATCCCGCCCGCGTGGCTCGCACGAACGAATTATTGGTGACGCCATGAGCAACAAACCGCCCCTTCGATGTGCCGTCTGTCTGCGGCGCCGGCCCCAGCTTTGCGGTGGATACTGCGCGTGCGGTGCGACCGTGTGGGAGCTCATCCCGCATGAGGTCCCGCCGGGCATCGTGGTGGAATCGCTGGAGGAGCGCAGCGCCCCCTTGCGCCCCACGCAGTTTTCCGCGCTGCTATCGCGTGCACTCGGGGGCGTCGTGCTCGGCTTGAAGGTGCTCGTCGGCGGGTCGCCCGGCGCCGGGAAGTCGACCCTCTGCGCAGAGCTCGCCGCGCAGATCGCCGCGAAGCTCGATGGCCTCGGATACTGGCTCGACGCGGAGCAGAACCGGAACCTCGTGCAGGAGCTCTTTCCGCGCACGGGTTCGTCGTCACGACACATTCGCCTCGTGAGCAGGCGCAGCGGAAGCGGCAGCAAGGTCGGATGGCGCGACGCTCTCCAGGCGGTGCCGCCCGACGCCGCCGTGATCGTCGTGGACTCGCTCCAACGCTGGGCGCGCAGCTACGTCGAGCAAACCACGCTCCTCGAAACCGTCGCGACGATGCGCCCCACGGTGCTCGTCGTCTCGCATTTCAACAAGGCCGGCCAGTTCGCCGGCCCGATGGGGAATGAATACGACGTCGACGCCACGGCCATCATCCGGCCGAAGAACATCGAAGTAACCAAGTGCCGCTGGAGCCTTTGCCCGCGCACGATCGAGCGTCCGATGGCCTCGTAGAGCCGTCGCACGAGACACAACCGAACCAGGGAGAGGAGGCATTTCAGTATGCCTAACGCTATCACTTTGTCTTACGAGACCGACGAGGAGACCAGCGGCGCGCCCGAAGAGGAAGGCGCGACAGCGACGCCGTTCGACGATACGGGAGATTTCTTCAACACGCTCATCAGCGGCGGGGGGCAGTTGCTTTCGTCGATCCTGGGGGGCGGTTCCAAGCCCAGCGGGGGCGGCGGTGGAATCGGCGAAAGCCTCGGCGCGATCGCCGGCGCAGGGCTCGGGACGCTCGCGGGCGGGGCCGGCGCTTCGATTGGCGCGAATCTCGGCAAGATGGCCGGCGGCGCGATGGAGAATCTCGTCCGCACGCAGGTCAAGAGGAAGCCGAAGCCCGGCAAGCCCCAGCGGAAACTCACGAAGCGCGAGCGGAAGATCCTCGCCGACGGCGAGCAGATGACGAAGCGCACCGGAGATCCGATGTATGCGCAGGAGGCACGGCTCCGCGTCTATCGCCCAGCGGAGTACAAGCGCAAGCGCGACGCGGGGCAGCTCTTGTCCCAGATCATCGCGGACGAGACCGAGCCGGAGGCACAGCCGGAGCCGGCCCGACGGCGTCTCCGGCTCGACTTCGGTGCAATGGCGGATACGCCTCGGCCGAAGGAGCCGGATGCGCGTTATGACGACACCGCGTCGCCCGATACGAGGCCGCGACCAGTGCAGCACGTCTCGGCCTCGCCGATGAGCGCGGCGCAGCTCGAGGCGATGGTTCGCGCCGTGCCGCTCTTGCGCGTGCACGACCCGCGGTTGCTGCGCACGCTCACGGGTGGCGGCGGCGCGCGCGACGTTTCGGGCGTCGATCCGACCACGGGCACGTATCACGCGGTGCCCGGCGAGACGCCCCACGGGATCACGAAAAAGCTCACGGGGCAGACCGAGCGCACACAGGAACTCCTCGCGGCGAATCCGGGCAAACCAGAGTCGGATCCGGCGTGGAACATCCCGCCCGGGTGGCTGCATTATGCTGGCGACACCGGCGCGAACCTCATCACGGCGCGCAAGTACGTCGTGATGAAGGACGACTGGCCGCAGAAGATCGCGACGAAGCTCGGTGCGTGCCCGGACCGCTTGAAATGGTGGTCGGAGCTCAAGGCCGCGAACCCGCACAAAACAACGCAATCGGGAAGCGGCAACTGGGTTTCGCTTTTCGCGGGCGAGGAGATCGGGATCCCCGACGCATGGCCCGAACACCCCCTCGCCGTGCCGATCCATGCGACCCCGACGCAGCCGTCCACACCTGGCGTTCCGGGACCAGGGAAAACGACGACGCTCGACCCTGCCGTCGTTCCGCACACGCAGGCGCTTCTCGCGAGCTGGGCATTGCGGAACCCGGGTGACTGCAACCCTTCGGACTTCGGAAGGAATCCGATGGACCTCGTCAGCGGATTCACGCGGAGAACGACGCAGGCGCTCGCCTCGTTCCAGACGTGGTGGAACAAGAAGCAGCCGACGAGGCCGCTCCCGACGACCGGAGAACTCGACCAGGCGACGTACAATGCGCTGGTCGAGGAAAACAACGCAGCGGGTACCCCCTTCGACAATGCATCGAGCGGCGGAACGAAGGCGGACGGACAATCGACGTCAGAACCCAAGACTGCCCCCACGACCGCAGGGTTGCCATCTGGAGTCAGTGTCCAATCGAGCACGAAGCCCGGCCATGTCCTCGTGGTGACGCCTATGGGGAGCTTCGACCTCCCCGCAACGCCGGGCTCGAAGCCGGGGACGGTGATCATCGACGTGCCGCTGCTCGGCAAGTACGAGATTCCGGCACCGACTGCGCAGCAGCAGTCCACGCCGCCGCCGCCTCCTCCTCCCCCTCCCGCAGCGCCTTCCGCTGGCCTGCCGGCTGGCGTGAGTGTCCAGCCGAGCACGAAGCCTGGCCATGTCCTCGTGGTGACGCCTATGGGGAGCGTCGACCTACCCGCGACGCCGGGCTCGAAGCCGGGAACCGTGGTCGTCGACGTGCCGCTGCTCGGCAAGTACGAGATTCCTGCGCCGCAGCAATCCTCCTCGGGCGGCACGACGAACTCGGGCAATACCACAACGGGCCCCCAGCTTGACGATAACCTGACCCCAGACGAGAGGGACGAAATCATCCTCGTCATGGAGAGCGAGTACAACCCCGACACACTCGACCAGTTGGCGGACATCTACGAGTCGCAAGGGCATCCGCTGACAGCCAAAGCCCTCCGCGAGCGCGCCCAGTTCTACCGGGCGCTCATCGCGGAGGGGGAGTTCATCGCACAGCAGGAGGGCGGCTCCGGCAATGGCAGCTCGACGCCCTCCACGTCGTCGAGCAGCAGTAGCGGAGGTCTGCTGCCCGTGATCGCCATCATCGGCGCCGGGCTCGCGTTCTCGTGACCGAATGGGGGGTCGCGTCGTCATATGCCTGATTACTTGCCTTTCTGGTGGTGGAAGTGGTGGCAACGGCACCAGAAGCCCGCGCCGTCTCCTGCCCCGACGCCGGCCCCTACTCCCCCTTCGTCCAGTCTTTTCCGCTGGCTGCACCAAGACCGCGATCTGACCACCGTGGGCGCTGCGGCACTCGAAACGGCAAAGCGAGGGACATGGATGACGCTCGACAAGAAGAAGCGTTCGCGCCAGTTCCGGGCGTTTGTCGTGATGTCTCTCCGCATCGCGCCGCTGTCATGGCGGCAGGTGCCGCTGGGGCAGATTGGGTCGCATCTCTACAGCACACCGGAGCGAAATGCCGCAGGCTCGGCGATTGCTCGCACGCTCGTCCTCCTCGCGCCGGACAACATCCGTCCCGGCTCCGACATCGTCACGAACGAGGGAGAGCCGACGCAAGGAACGATCGAGACCGGCGTCATCCATGCTGTGACCATTCTGCTTGTAACCGTCGTCGCCATTGCAGCGGCATACCTGGGCGGCATCGCCGCGCAGTCCATCCACGCCATCAATTTCGACGACGAGATCACCAACCGCCTCCTCGCCGCGCAGGCCCGCACGATGGAGATCCTCTCCCTACACGTCGAACGGGAACGCATCGCTGGGCACGAATTGCCCTTTGACGAAACAGAGCGCTCGATGCTCCTCGCACTCGAAAACGTGCAGCGGATCCTCGCCACGCAACGCCATCGGCCGCTCCCGTCTCCCTTCCAGGGCGCAACAGAGTTCGTCAAGGCGACGACGAGCTTTCTCCCTATGGCTTTACTCGTATTCGCAGCTTTCTTCCTCATCAAACACCATGACGAAAGGAGATCGTAACGCATGGCAGACACGAGAGTTCCTGTGGACCGCTCCCTCGTGGCGGTCCCACGCGCACGCGGCCGGTTTCGACGCCGGAGCAACGGGCATTGGGCTCGCGACGTGGGGACGGGGTTTCTCTACACCGCGGGCGCCGGTGCGGTGGTCGCTCTCCTCGCGAACCTGGACGACATCCGGAACAGCAAGGAGGTCAAGGACCACTGGTGGCTCATGCCGGTCGCGCTGGTCGCGATCGGATACATGCTGCGCAAGCGGCGTAATTCGCATGCGAATGCAGTGATTGCGGTGGGCGGAGCCATGTTCGCGCTTGCGTACATGGCGCAGCAGAAAGCCGCGCAGGCGGGGCAGCAGGCTCCGGTGAAGCAGAAGGCGTTTTACGGAGAGGATACGGCGGCACCGATGCTCACCGCGCCGCAAACGGGGTTCTGGCTCCAGACGCCCGACGGTCGTTTCGTACGATTGCCCCATATTTCGCGACGTATGCCGGCAACGCGCCTGCAAAACACCGCGTAACCAGGAGGGACACGATCATGAGCAGTGTACTGGATATCTTGCGACAATCCGACGAAGAGGGGGAGACCGCTTCGCCCTTCGCGGAAACCGACGAGTCCGATACCGCCGGTCCCGACGATGAAGACGACGACACGGCTGCGATCGAGCTCGAAGCCGAGGAAGAAGACACGGGCGACATCCGCGCGCTGCGCAAACGCGGGAAGAAGCAGGTCCCGCTCGAAGAGCTGCCCATGCTCCTGCGGCGTTCGCGGGCGCGCGGACAGCGCGCCGGGATGAAGAAGGCGCAGAAGGCACAGCCTCAGAAGCCGAAGCCGCGCCCGAAGTTGCCCCCCAACTACATCCCGCCGAACACCGGCGCGCGCGAACTCTTCAACAAGTGGACGGCACGCGACGCCAAGTTCGTGATGCGCCAGGACGGGCATTACTACTCCGTCGTCGAGATCCCGTGCAAGTGCCAGGGAACCGAGAAGCTCGCATGGCTGCACATCGCGAAGGGCGAATACACGCTCTTCAACGTCGCCGTCGGCGAGTCGATGACGTTTCTTGGCAACAACGCGACCGTGACGACCAACTGGACAAACCTCCAACGCCCCTCGAAGAACACGTACAGCGATCAGGAGTTTCTCATCCAGTCGATCACGATGCAGGAGGCCGGGCTCCGGGTCCGGTACGACGGCGCCGAGATCGACAAGATCGCGGGCCTCGGCGAGGCCAAGGGTGTCCTCACGGGGCAGGCGTGGTTGTGGGACGACGCAGGCACGTTCTTACCGAAGGAGATCTTCCACGACTTCAGCGGGGAGAACCTCCTATACCGGACGGTGCGCCGCTCCGCCGTCGTTTACTTCAACTGGGACAAGGCCCGGACCGGCGGTAATGCCACGTCGCGCAAGGTACTGATCGACCACCTGCGCAACGTACCGGACACGAAGGTGCGGACGCTCTCCCGGACCTCTGGCGGGGCGGCCGTCTTGCCGGTGCCGGACGGATACGTGTTCACCGACAACCCCGAGCGAAGCGAGCACGGGGCCTTCTCGGCGATCCTCCACATCCCGGAGGACATCGTGTTCCCGATCAAGCCCATTGACCTCGGAAGCGGTACGCCGAGCCGGCCGATCGAGGTGGGGCTGTACGTGCAGTTCTCGCTCAACGGGGTCGCGTTCGAGCACCACAAGGGTTCGAGCGTGACGGTCTGAAAGGTAGGAATGCCATGAGCGTGGCGGAGATCGACAGCGAAGCGAGGCAGAACATCGTCGAGACGGAGCCGCAGTTCGGCCCGTCGACACATTGCATCGTGATCATGGAGCAGCCGCCGCTGATGGGGGACGAGCCTCCCCCGCAGTGGCGGGTCTCCGCCACGCTCACGCTCCGCGACAAGGCGCTCGGAAAGGACCCGGTGCTGGCCGATCTGCCGACGGTGATCGTGGGACCGCTGATCCACAAGCGGCAGGTCGTCGCAATGGCGAAGTATCCCTCGCCGGTCGACCGATGGTCGTTCCGGTTCGAGAGCGATGCGGGGCGGGCGACGGCGCGGGTCTGGCTGCATCCGGGGACGTCTCCCGTGACGGAGTGCGGGATCTTCGTGGTCCGGCATCGCTTGGACGGATGAGCATTCCGATGGGAGACGAGTCTACGACGGCGCCGGAGCAGGTGCTCACGACGGCAGGGTGGCTTTCGCTCGATCTCGAATACGTGCCACGGGTGGTCGCGGGTGAGCATTTGCACGCGCATCCGGAGGCGAAGGCGGCGCTTGCCATCGCCGCGCGGACGTTCGTGCTCCGGGCGATGCGCGACCGACCGACGCTGGGGCGCACGACAGCGATCCCGAGCGGTGAGCAGTTTCAGGTGTTCTCGCGGTATTCCGGCGAGGGCTGCGTCAAGGCTTCGACGCGGACGCAGGGCATCGTGTTGCGTTACCAGGGGCGAATGATCCTCGCAAACCATGTCGCGGGAGCGTATTGGAAGCCGGATGGGTCGCACGGTCCTGATCCGACGAATACCGAGCGATGGGTGACCTACAACGCCGGGCGGCAGGGGCGTGATGTCATTCCGACCCATCTTTCGCTGCGCTCGCACCCTGGAAACCGTGGCTGCCTGGGGCAGCACTGTGCGCACTGGCTAGCCGCACAGGGATACGACTATGCCTCGATCCTCCGGTTCTTCTACGGGGAGGACATCGAGTTTCACGAGCTTTCCAGGGGCGAGAGAACCGGGCAGCTCGGTCAAGTGCTGTTCGGCGTGCTGGCGCTCGCAGTTCTCGGAGTCACCGTGCGGAGGTAGCCGTGGCGCTTCGGCTCGTGCAGGTTGGTGAAGGACATCCGAGGCCGCTGGTATTGGCGTTTCTGGTCGGGGTCGACCTCGATCCGAAACTGCGCGCGGCGTTCGGGCCACGGCCCTGCATCGTGGCGGACGGGGTCGCGACGGGCCCGATGATGGGGGAGCTCCTGGAGTTTGCACATCGCCGGGCCGGCCTGCGCGAGGTGTCGCGGCTCGCGCTCATCGGCTATTCGGCCGGGTGCCAGCGGGTGCGGGCGCTTTACCTGGCGGGCGTGCGGGCGAGCGCGTATCTGCTCGCGGACGGGACGCACGCATCCTGGCCCGCAGCCGAGTGGCAAATCGCCTGGCTGCGCGAGCTCGCGGGCGAAGCGCGGGCGGGACGGGCTCTCGTCGTCGCCACGCATACGATGCAGGTGTATACGGAGCGCCTGCCGGAGGGGAAGGCGTTTTGCTCGACGGTGCGGGTGTTGCGGATGGCGACGGGGTGGAAGCTCGATCGGGCGGGATCCCTCGATCGGCCCATCGTGACGCGCGAGGGCGCGCTGTGGGTGTACTCGTACGCGAGCGCGGACATCGACGCGCCTGCCCACGCGGCGCAGCTCGTCCGCGTCGTGCCCGAGCTCTGCGCGAGGCATCTGCGTCCATGGCTCGCGCACCTGGTGAACGTTCCACCACGACCGGTAGCTCCTTCGCTCCCCTTGGGCCTTCTCGGGATCCTCGCGAAGCTCTTGCTCGATCCGCCGTCCAGAACATAGGGTTGGCTCGTCGGGGTAGCCCCGACAAACAGACGCGCTGGGATCGAGTATAGTAGCCGAGGAGCAATGACCCTCGCACGGCTAACGATTCTTTCCCTCGCGGGCATAATATCGACCGCCCTTGGCGTCTACGTGGTGACTCCACGGCCCGTCGCCCCCTTGGAGGCCATGCGAATAGGGCCGATGCTAGTACATCATCCCGGAAGTTCGTAGTCGTTCCCATCCCTCCGCGCCCTCCTCCTCGGGTTCGTCCGAGAGCAACGGAGGGTTCGTCATGGAAACATCCTCTCCTGTTGTTCTGTTCAGGGGCACA
>NZ_SSMQ01000153.1 GCF_005144585.1 Polyangium fumosum
AGCGCTGGCGCTGGTCCGGGTCCCGGGGCGGATAGCCCCGGGTGGGGCCTGGGGCAACGCCCCAGCGAGGCGGCCCCGAGATAAGACCAATGCTCAGGCCCCTGGCTGGTCCGGGTGCAGGGGCGGATAGCCCCTGCTGGGGCCTGGGGCAAAGCCCCAGCGCTACGCCTTCAGCGAACCTTCGTTTTCCCCAACGCACCATTGCGGGAACGCATCGCGTGCGCGATTCCGGCTTTCAGCGTCCCTTTGGTCACGATCGATCCGAGCTCGGCGCCGAGTTCGACCAGGGTTCGTGCCACCTCTGGCCGGATTCCCGTCAGTACGACTTCTGCGCCGAGCAGGCCTACGGCTTTGGCGGCCTTCACGAGGAGATCGGCGGTCTGCGCTTCGACCTCTGGTACGCCTGTCACGTCGAGGATCACCACGCGCGCCCCGGTTTGCGTCACGCCTTCGAGCAGCGTCGTGAGCACTCGATCGGCGCGCCGCTCGTCGAGCCCGCCTACGAGCGTCATTGCGAGCACGTCGTCGTCGATCGGCACGAGGGGCGTCGAGAGCGCGAGCAGGCTGTCCTCTTGCGCTTTGAGCAGCCGCTCTCGGAGCTCGGCTTCGGCGCGATCCATCTCGGCGCGCTTCAGGTCTGTGATGTCCATCGTCACGCCGCGCAGGCCGATCGGCGCGCCCGACTCGTCCCAGATCGCCGTCATCCGACAGTTCACCCAGAGCGTCCGGCCATCCTTGGTGATCCAACGATAGGCCGATGAACCGCTCCCTTCCACCGCGGTGCGCTCGGCGTCGCCTTTGGCCATCTCCTGATCTTCGGGGTGAACGAGATCGCGCCAGAAATTCGGGTTTCTCCAGTCCTCGGCGGTGTATCCCGTGATCGGCAGGACTGCGTCGCTCACGTAGTTCATCCGGTGCCGGCCGGGATCGTCGACGAAATAACTCTCCCACACGACGCCGGGCACGTTCGCGACGAACCCGTCGAGCCGCTGGTGGAGTGCGCGCTCCTTGAGCAGGGCTTCTTGCGCGTTTTGCTCGGCGTGGGCGCGCCGGTTCACGTCGAACACCACGCTGTGGAGCTTGGCCGGACGCCCCTCCTCGGCTGGCTCGTACAGGAAGTGCGTATCGACCCAGATATGACCGCCGCCCTTGCACACCATTCGATGGGGCGCGAGGTGTGACTCTCCGTCCTCGAGAAACCGCATTGCCTCTGCGTTCGCCTGGGCTCGATCGTCCGGGTGGATGATCGATGTGAAGAAGTCGGGCACGCTCATGCATTCCTCGACCGAATACCCGAGCAAGGTTTGCAGCCCGATCCCGCCGATGAACGTGGGTCGAAACGCGCCGGAGGGCCCTTGTTCGAACTCCAGCACGATCCCGGGCACGAGCGCGATGAGGTCCTCGAGCACCGCGGCGCGCTCCTCGGCGAGCCGCGCCCGCTCCTCGGCTGCCGCAAGCTCGGCGCGCAAGGACTCGATCGTATCGTTCGTCTGCCCCATGGTCTGGCTGCTCCTCTGGACGCATGCGACCCTACCAGAAATCATGCAAACGCTTGGGCTTTTTCGGCTGTCCGCCGCGCCTCGGGCGGGGCGTTCGACGCGCGTGACGGATCGCGGACGAGCGTGCGCCGCTCGCAGCGTCGCTCGGTTGCTCGGTGCACATGGGGCGGGCGGCATCGCGTGTGCATTGACGGCAAGCTGAGCACAAGGTCCTCCGGACCCGCGCCCGAGGGGGCGTCCCCGCGCGCCGGATCTCGCGTCGAAAGCCGCGTCCTCCGATGGGGACGCCCCCCTTTTTTCGCGCGGGGTGAGGGAACCTCGATGTCCTAGCCGAAGACCTCGCGCGAAAGCGCCTCGACGGCCATGCGGACGGCATCGTCACTCGAATGACGCACCCGGAAGCCGAGGGCGGCGAGCTTGTCCGGGCTCATCGACGAGCGTGGCACGTCGCCGGGCCAGCCGCGATCGCCGCCGGTGAAGCGGATCGTCGCGTCGGGGTAGGGGGAGGCCTTCACGCAGAGCTCGGCGATGCGGGCGACGGAGGTCTGGTCGGGCGGGGCGAGGTTGTAGAGGCCGAGCTGCTCCTTCCCGTGATCGAGCCCGAAGAGCAGGCCGTCTGCGCAGTCCGAGACGTGGAGATAAGGCTTCGATTGCCGCCCGTCCCCGAGCACTTCGAGCTCGGTCTTCCGATCGCGTAGTTTCTTCAGGAAATCGAGCGCGGCGCCGTGCGTCCCGCGGGGGCCGACGACGTTGCCGAAGCGGAAGATCGTCGCGTGCAGGCCGAAGCACTCGACGAACGCGCTGATCAGCGCCTCGCCCGCGAGCTTGCTCGCTCCGTAGAGCGAGATCGGCAGGTGGCCGATGTGGCCTTCTTTGCACGTCTCCGGCGTGTCGCCGTAGACCGTGCCCGACGACGAGAAGACGAGCCGCCCCACGCGCGCGCGCCGCATCGCTTCGAGCACGTTGTACGTCACGATCGTCCCTTGCTCCAGGTCGAGCCGCGTCCGCTCGAGGCCCCAGCGCGCCTCGGGGTTCGCCGACAAGTGGAAGACGACGTCGTGGCCTGCGGCGGCCGCCGTGAGCCGTTCGAGGTCGAGCGCGTCTGCCTCGACGAGCGTCACGCGCCCCTCGACGAGGTGTTCCTGGAGGAACGCGCGTTTCCCGACGGAGAGATTGTCGTACACGGTCACGGGCCCCCGTGTGGCGAGCCGATCCACGAGGTGACTGCCGATGAACCCGGCGCCGCCGACGACGAGCGTCTTCATGTGTTCTCCACTCGACCCTCGGGGCTCCGCTCGGACGAGCCGAGCTCCGCCCCGCCTCCCATCCCGACGACGTGCTCGATCCGTGCCGCGAACTGAAGCTCGTCCCGTGTGACGAAGCGCATCGGCGCGTCGTGGATCCGCAGCGGCCAGCGGAGCTCGGTGATGCGCCCGCGCGCCGCCTGCACCATGTCGATCCACGCGGCCGGCGAGAAATAGGTCCCTCGCACGAGCACGCCCGCCTCCGCGTTGCCCACGACGTCCATGGCCAAGAGCAGGGCCTGCGACACGGGGCCAAAGCGGAAATGATCCTTTACGATCACGGCGCGCGCGGCGACGCGCAGGCACTCGGCGAGCACCTCGGCCGGCGCCTCGCAATGGTGCAGCACGTCGGAGATCGTCACGATCTCGAACGCGCCGTCCGGGAACGGCAGGCGCCGCCCGTCGTAGGGGACGACCTCGATCACCGTGCGGGGACGAACCAGCACGTCCACGCCTGCGACGCGGTTCGCGCCCACGCGTTCGCCGATGGCGGCGGCGATCGCCCCGTCGCCGGCGCCCACGTCGAGCAGCGACTGCGCGGGGCCTGCGAGCGCGGCGAGCGCGTCCGTGATGCGCTCGGCCCGCGGGAGCGTCACGGCGCGCCGGTGCAGCGCGAAGAGGGCCTTCTGGATCCCCAGCACGGACGGCGGCTTAGCCGAGGCAGGCCGGCGGGGCAACGTGCTAACGTCCGCGCCGCCCGTGGACAAGCCCGCTCTTTCCCTCCCGCGCCGCCTCCTCGCCGCTGCGCGGCGTGATCCGCCCCGCGCCGCCGCTGCGCTCCTCGCGGGCCTCTCGATGCTCGTGGCCGTCGGGGTGGTCGTGCTGCCGTGGCTCGCCAAGACGCACACGTTTGGCTTCCACGACTGGGACGTGCAGACCTCGCACCGCTACCTGGTCAAGACGAGCCTGCTCGATCACCACGAGATGCCCTTCTGGAATCCGTACGCATGTGGAGGATTTCCGGCCTGGGGTTACGTCGAGGCAGACACGATCCTCGTCTCGCCGTGGCTCCTCGCGTACCTGGCCTTGCCGATGAACCTCGCGATCCGCGTCGAGGTCGTGGGCATGGCGCTCCTCGGCGCGGCGGGGGCGTATGCGGCTGGATCGCGGTTCACGAAGAGCCACGGCGCGCGGGCGCTCGTGGCGGCGCTCTGGGCGGTGAACGGCCGCTGGGCGTTGCAAACGGCCTCGGGCCACACCTGGCACCTCGCCTACGCGTTCCTGCCTTGGGCGCTCTTTTTCTTCGAGCGCGCGCGTCAAAAGCCGAACCGCGCCCTCGACGTCGTCTTGCTCGGCGCCACGTTCGCGGCTCTCGTCTACGCGGGCGGCATCTATCCGCTCCCGCACACGGTGCTCGCGCTGGGGATCTACGCGATCGTCGTCGGCGCGCTGGAGAAGAGCGCGCGGCCGCTCGTGGTGCTCGGGGCTTCGGGCCTGCTCGGCGTCTCGCTCGCAGCGCCAAAGCTCTTCCCGATGCTCGACGTCTTCGGCAAGGCGCCGCGGCTCGTGCCCTCGACCGAGGCGATCGACATGGGCGCGCTCTTCACGATGCTGACGGCGCCCGACCAGGGGTTTGGGTCGCGGCCCGTGCGCGTGCCGGCGTACGGCTGGCACGAGTGGGGCATGTACATCGGGCTGCCCGGCGTGCTCGTCCTCGCGCTCGCATTGTTGCTCGTGCAGGGCAAGCGAGAGGCGGCGCTCAAGGTGGTCGGCGCGCTCTTTGGCCTGCTCGGGCTCGGGGCGTTCCACCCGAACGCGCCGTGGACGCTCTTGCACGAGCACGTGCCGGTCTTCCGATCGCAACACGTGCCGTCGCGGTTCTTGTATCCGGCCGTGCTCGTGCTCGCGATCGTGGCGGCGAGCGGGATCGGTCGGCTCGTGGAGCGGGCGGGCCGGCGGCGGCCTTGGCTCGACGCGGCGCTCGCGGCGCTCGTGTTCTTGATCGGGATCGACGTGGCGCGCGGGGCGCAGAAGCCGATGGCGCAGTCGATGTGGATGGTCCCGCCGGATCACATCCCTGCGGACAGGCCCTTCCATTTCGAGAAAAACCCGCCCTTCCAGTACAAGCAGCGCGACTGGGCGGGGCCGATGTACCTCGCGATGCTGGGCAACACGGGCGTGCTCGATTGTTACGGCGCGCCGCCCTTCGAGCGGAAAGGCGCGCTCGCCTCGGACGATCCGCGCCACCGGGGCGAGGTGTTCGTCGCGGAGGGGCCGGGCGCGGCGAAGCTCGCCGATTGGAGCCCGAACGGCGCGACGATCGAGCTTGCGGGCGCGGAGGCGGGATCCCTCGTCGTGTACAACATGAACTACGACGAGGGCTGGCGGGCGTCGGCGGGCAAGGTGGAGAACGTGGACAACCGCGTGGCCGTGCGCTTGCCCCAGGGCGTGACGACGCTCTCCTTGGCGTATCGGCCGCCGGGATTCCTCCTGGGGTGTTTCGTCGGGCTCGTGGCGCTCGCCGGCGCCATGGCGATGGTGCGCGCCGAGAAACGCGAGGACGAGGGGAAGGTGCAAGGATGAAGTGGCCGCGTGGTCTACGCCTGGGGCTCCGGGTCGCCTCCGGCGCCCTACGCCCCAAACCCCTGCTCGGGGCCTTCGTGGCCCTCGGGATCGCCGAGCTTGTCGGGTTTTTCGTCACCTCGCGGCGAAAGCCCGATTTCGCGGACTGGGCGGCCCTCGTGGGGCCCATGGCCGAGGAGCGAAAACAAGGTGAGCTCGTGGTCGTCGCGCCGTCCTGGGCCGAGCCGCTCGCGCGGCAGGCGCTCGGCGACGAGGTCTTTCCGCTCCGCGACGTCGCGCGGCCCGATGTGTCGCGGGTTCGCGCGGCGCTGGAGGTCTCGGCCCTCGGGGAGCGCGCATCCGAGCTTTCGGGCTTTCGTGAAACCGGCCGGCGTGAGGTCGGGCCTTTCGTGATCCGGCGCCTCGAAAACCCGAGCCCTGCCGTGGTGGTCTTCGATTTCGTCGACGGCCTCGGCCCCACGCAGGCGGACGTCCGCGTGACGAGCCCCGAGGCCGCGTGCCTGTGGAACCCGAACGCGCGTGTCCTCGCCGGTGGCCTCGGCGGCCACCCCACGTTCCCCGCGGCGCGCTTCGAATGCCCGGGCGGCCCGTTCTTCAGCGTCGGCCCGACCGTCATCGCGGACCAGGATTTCCGCCCGCGCCGCTGCCTCTTCTCGCACCCGCCCGCGCGGGGGGAGGTCGTCACGCGCTTCGCGGGCGTCCCGCTCGGGACTGTGATTCGCGGGCACGGCGGGATGTACTGGATCCTCGAGCGCGAGCGGAAGGGGGCGCCCGTCGCGCTCGCCGTGCGCGTCGACGGCGAGGAGATCGGCCGCTGGGAGCACCGGGACGGTGATGGATGGGCGGCGTTCGAGATGCCGCTCGGCGCCCACGCGGGCAAGACGAGCGCGACGGTGGAGTTTTTCGTGTCGAGCAAGAACCACGCGCACCGGCACTTTTGCTTTGAGGCGGACACGCGATGAGCGGGGTCAAGCTCACCTGGAAGGACGACTTGGTCGCCGCGCTGCTCGCGGGCGTCGTGATGGCCGTGCTCGTCGCGACCGTGGGTGACCTCGGGTATGCGCGGGACGAGGGGTTTTACTTTCACGCGGCCGACAGCTACCGCCGCTGGTTCGAGCTCCTCTTCGCGAACCCGCGGGCCGCGTTCGAGCCGAAGGCGATCGACAACGCGTGGCGGGTGAACAGCGAGCACCCGGGCCTCATCAAATCGCTGTTCGCGCTCTCGAACCTCTTCCTGCAGAAGAAGCTCCACCTCTTCGCGATGGAGGGGACGAGTTATCGATTCCCGGGGATCTTCCTCGCGGGCGCGGGCGTTGGTCTCGTCTATCGATGGGGCGCGGAGGCGCGCGGGCGGATCGCGGGGCTCTTCGCGGCGATCGCGCTCTTTTGCATGCCGCGTTTCTTCTACCACGCGCACCTCGCTTGTTTCGACGTGCCCGTCGTGACCATGTTCCTGCTCGCCACGTATTGCTTCTGGAAGGCGATGCGGGAGGGCGGATCCCGCTGGCCGATCGCGGCGGGGCTCGCGTTCGGCCTCGCGCTCGACACGAAGCACAATGCGTGGTTCTTGCCGATCCTCGCCGTCACGTTCGTCGCGCTTTGCCTCGTGCGCGACCGGCTGACGGGCGGGGACGTGAAGGAAACGGCGCGCCGGGCGCTCGCTACGCTCGGCGCGATGGCCGTGCTCGGCCCGCTCGTGATGTATGCGCTGTGGCCGTGGATCTGGCGGGACACGTTCGCGCGGCTCGGCGCGTATGCGTCGTTCCATCTGAATCACGAGTATTACAACATGGAGTTCCTCGGGCGGACCTACTGGACGCCGCCCATGCCGCGCCTGTATGCGCCGGTGATGACGGCGGCGACGGTGCCGGCGGTGACGCTCGCGCTCTTCGCCCTCGGGCTCGGGGTGCGGGCGCGGGCGCGGATCCAGGCGCTCCTCCGCGCGCGGGCCGGCAAGATCGCGCGGCGCGAGGGCGGCGAGACGGATCTGCTCTGGCTCATGGCGATCGGCATTTCTTACGGCGCGTGGGTCCTGCCGAAGACGCCCATCTTCGGCGGCACGAAGCACTGGATGCAGGCGTATCCGTTCCTCGCGCTCTTCGCCGGGGCAGGGGTGTCCTGGCTCGTCTCCGTGCTCCGGGGAGAGCTCAGGCGGCTGAAAGGTGCGAACCTCCGGCGTTTCGCGCGTGGCCCTGCGGCGGCGATGGCGCTGTTTGTGGTGTTGCTCGCGGCGCCGATCGCGGAGACGGCGGGGTCGCATCCGTGGGGGCTCTCGAACTACACGCCGCTCGTGGGCGGGGCGAAGGGCGCGGCGACGCTCGGGCTCAATCGAACGTTCTGGGGGTATACGACGGGCGCGGTGGTGGAGTACCTCAACCACGAGGTGCCGAAGGGCGGGACCGTCTACGTGCACGATACGGCCTGGCCCTCGTGGGAGATGTTGCAAAAAGACGGCCGGCTGCGGAAGGACATCCGCGGGGTCGGCGCGGTGCACGAGGCGGATTTTGCGCTCTACCACCACGAACCGCACATGCTGGGGCAGGAGTACCAGGCGTGGGTGGCCTATGGGACGGTGCAGCCGGCGCATGTGGCGGGGCTGCATGGGACGCCGGTCATCTGGATTTATCGGCGGAAGGGGCGGTAATGTACAAAGGCTTTGGCGCATTCAGTAGCGGGAGCGGGAGCCGGGGCGGAAGCGGAAGCGGAAGCGGAAGCGGAAGCGGAAGCGGGAGCGGAAGCGGGAGCGGGAGCGGGAGCGGGAGCGGGAGCGGCAACCGGGATCTGATTGTGTACCGCTGCACCCCTTCGGCTTCTGCTTGCGCCGCGCCACGCCGTCGGGAGGCTTCCGCGTCACCAGCGCCCGCCATGCGGAGCGCGCCGCGAAGGCGCCATGGGAACGCACCAGCGGAAGGTACCGCGGAGCTACGAGGATCGAAAGGCGAGCCAGAAACTCTACCGGCGGCTTCACTCGCGTAGCCGCTGGAGATTGTGTAGAGTGGAGCGATGAGCCTTTGGGTCGTGCTGGCGATGATCGTGACGTCGGTCGTCGCCTGGGGCTGGACCGCTCCCCAGCGCGCACGTCGCGCCGCGGAGCGCGAGATCGAGGCGCAGCGGCGGATGTCGGTGGGCGAGCTGGCCGAGCTCGCGCTGGGCCTCGTCCGCTACGAGCGGTGGGAGCGATTCGCGGCGGCCGAGGCGCTCCGCGCGCATGCCTCGTTCTGGACCGATCGGGAGCTGCGCGACGCGCTGACTCGGCTGCGCGTGGAGGTGTTGGAGGAGGACGCCGCGCACCGTCACACGGGCCGCGAGTCGAACCGCTTCGAGTGGTACGACTCCGGCCTGGCTGGGGTGTGGGAGATCCTCGAGGAACGGGTGAACCGGAGCGCCTGAACGCCCCCCTGTTCCTCCGCCCTCTACAGGAGTTCACGGAATAGAACTTGTCGGCGGCCGCGAGATCCCGAGGTGTCAAGCGGGCTCGGAAGCGGGAGCGGAAGCGGGGGCGGCAAGCGGGAGCGGCAACCTTCAGAACGAGCGGGCAAGCGCGGGATCAGGGCATCCGGCGCCGGCTTTGGGACAGCATCCAGCGGGGCGTCGACGGGTATGCCGCCAGCGCGTGCGCCTTCTGGACCGGGGTGACGCCCGTCCAGGCTTGCAGCGCGGCGAGCGCCGCCTCCAGGTCGGCCTGCGGCAGCCCGCCGATGGACGCGCTGTGGTTCCCCGCCGGCTCGAAGAAGCGGTACGAGTCCTGCGCGCCCCCGAGATCGAAGGCGGCGGCGGTGTACGGATCGTTCTCGCCGTAGATGAACATCATTCGCTCGCCCTCTGTAGACGCTCACCCAAATCCGCGGAAAACGTGACCACGAGTTCGGCCTGGTGGGCGTCACGGCGCGTGTCGAGCCCTGGGGCGAGAAGTTCGTCACGACGACAAACCGCGCGTAGGACGGGGGCT
>NZ_SSMQ01000154.1 GCF_005144585.1 Polyangium fumosum
GAACACATAAGCCGAGCCAGACTCCGTACCCTTGGCATTCTCGCTCCGCGCACCCACGAGCGCCGTATTCCCGGACAACGCGACGGCGCAGCCAAAACGATCGCTGCCCACCCCCGCGCCCGCCGAGCCCGCTGCGCCGCCGCCCGCGCCAGCGGCCGAGGCCAAGGCCGCCGAGCCGCCCAAGCCCGAGGTGAAGACCTCGAAGGGCGAGGCCGTGTATTACGACGCGAACGCCCGCGGGAGCTGTTCCCTCACGTTCGGCCACGACGCCGCCGTGCTCTCCGCGCCGAATGCCGTCTACAACCAGATCCAGGCGTGTGGTCAGTGCCTCGAAATCACGGGCTCCGAGGGCACCCAGGTCGTGATGGTCGCCGACCGCTGCAACGATTGCCCGCCGGATCGGCTGGTCATCAACAAGCCAGCATTCGTGAAGATCGCCGGCACGAAGGCCGGAAAGGCCGAGGTGACCTGGAAGCCCGTGCCCTGCGCGGTGCAAGGCAACCTGGAGCTGCGCTTCAAGAAGACGAGCTCGATCCACTGGACCTCGATCCAGGTGCGCAATCACCGCGTGCCCGTGAAGAGCGTGGCCTTCAAAAAGGGCGACGCGTGGGTCGAGATGACGCGCTCGGACGATAACTATTTCACGGCCGCCAAGGGCGTCGGCTCGCAATCCGTGACGTTGCGGATCACCGGGGCAGACGGACAAACCGTCGAGGAGACGGTCGCGAAATGGAAGGACGGCGAGACGTACAAGGGGACGGCGCAGTTCAAGTAGACCGCGTGATTCAGGGGAGCGGCAGCGGCGTCACCGTCCAGGTTTGTCCGTCCGTGCTCGTGTCGATTTCGTCCCACCCGACCGCGACGAAGACGCCGTCCCCCGCCGCCACGTCGGTCCGGGGGTGCCGCTCCTCGGCCGTATGTGTGGGCGTGAACGGCTGGCCGTCGACGGATCGATACAGTTGAAAGCCCGATCCCGCCACGAGGACGCCGTTCGACTCAGCCAAACCATTGCACGGAAAACTCCCGCGCCTCGTGGCCCACTCCTCGCCCGTGGCGGACGTGACGACGTGCTTGTCGATGAACGGGTTGTCTTCCAGGCCCCCGATGTAACCGACACCCTGGAACTGGCCGTCGATGAAATGCAGGCAGTCCACGCCGTGAATATCGAGAGGATGCTCGGTGAAGGATTGCGCGTCGGGCGAGACGTGCACGCTCGAATGGAAGCCCCAGAAGGCGAACTGCCCCGCGCCGAAGGCGATTCCGCTTATACGAAAACCATTGGGGATCGCGGCCTGCGGCGTGAAGCTCTTTCCGTCCGTCGAGGTGAACGTCTGGCCGGCGCCGTCGGTGATCACGAAAAGGCCGTTGCCAAACGCGACGCTGTGAATGGGCTCGAGCGTGGGGACATTGCGGCTCGTCCACGCGACGGCGTCCCCCGACGTGAGCACGACCGGGAAGGACGTGCGGGTCACGGTGGCCCAGGGGTCGCTGCCCCCCACGATCACGAAGACGCCATTGCCGAACGCGACGTCGTGGAGCGCTTGCTGGGGGAGCGACGTGTCGTTCCGCTCCCATGATCGGCCGTCCGTGGAACTGAGGAGCAGGGGCCGGGGATCGGCCCCCTGGATGTTCTCGTACCCGACCGCCACGAACCGGCCCCCGCCGTGCGTCACGGCCTGAAGCGCGTACAGCGTTTCGTCTTCGCCACCGCCACAAGCGCTCGTCGCGAGCGACCCGAGGAGCACGAAAAACCAACGCGAGGACCGGTTCGTCATGCGGCCATGTTACTTCGCCATCTGCCGCAGCACGTACTGGAGAATGCCACCGTTCAGGTAATAATCCGCCTCGTTCGGCGTATCGATGCGGGCCGTCGCCGTGAACGTCTTCGTGGTGCCGTCCGCCTTCTTCGCCACGACCTCGAGCTTCTTGAAGGGCGTGACGCCCTCGGCGATGCCCTTGATGTCGAAGGTCTCGCGGCCGTCGAGGCCGAGGGTCTGCGCGTCCTCGCCCGCGGCAAACTCGAGCGGGAGCACGCCCATGCCGACGAGGTTCGAGCGGTGGATGCGCTCGAAGCTCTTCGCGATGACCGCGCGCACGCCGAGCAACTTCGTGCCCTTCGCCGCCCAGTCACGCGACGAGCCCGTGCCGTACTCGGCGCCCGCGAGGATCACGAGCGGCACCTTCTCCTCGGCATACTTCATCGCCGCGTCGTAGATGCTGAGCTTCGTGCCCGCCGGGAGGTGGAGCGTGTTCGGGCCTTCCTCGCCGCCGAGCAGCGCGTTCTTGATGCGGATGTTGGCGAAGGTGCCCCGCATCATGACCTCGTGGTTGCCACGACGCGCGCCGTACGAGTTGAAGTCGGCCGGCTGGACGCCGTGCTCCACGAGGTAGCGCGCCGCAGGGCTCGTCTTCGCGATGTTGCCCGCCGGCGAGATGTGGTCCGTCGTGACGCTGTCGCCGAGGAGCGCGAGCACGCGCGCGCCCACGATGTCCGTGATCGGCTGCGGCTGCTTGCCGAGGTTCTCGAAGAACGGCGGCTTGCGGACGTAGGTGGACTTGTCATCCCAGGAGAAGGTCTTGCCCGCGGGGACGTTGAGCTTCCGCCAGGCGACGTCGCCGACGAGGGCATTGTCGTACCGGGTCTTGAACTGCTCGCTCTTCACGGCCGAGCGAATCGTCTCGCGGACCTCGGCCGCGGTCGGCCAGATGTCGCGGAGGTAGACGGGCGTGCCGTTGCGATCCTTGCCGATCGGCTCGGAGTACGGATCCCAGTCCATGTCACCGCGCAGCGCGTAGGCGACGACGAGGGGCGGCGACATGAGGAAGTTCATGCGCACGCTCGGGTTGATGCGGCCCTCGAAGTTGCGGTTGCCGCTGAGGACGCTCGCCGCGACGAGGTCGCCCTTCTTGATCGCATCGACGATCGTGTCGGGGAGCGCGCCGGAGTTGCCGATGCAGGTGGTGCAGCCGTAGCCGACGAGGTGGAAGCCGAGCGCCTCGAGGTACGGGAGCAAGCCGGACGCCTCGTAGTAATCGGCGACGACCTGCGAGCCGGGCGCGCACGAGGTCTTCACCCACGGCTTCGTGACGAGCCCACGCTCGACGGCCTTCTTCGCGAGGATGCCCGCCGCGAGCATGACCGCCGGGTTCGAGGTGTTCGTGCAGGAGGTGATCGCCGCGATGACGACCGAGCCGTGGCGGAGGTTGTACGAGGTGTCGCCCTCTTCGATGGCGACGGGCTTCAAGACCTTGTCACGGACGAGCATGCGCGCCGCGATGGCGTCGTCCGCGGGCTTGTCGGTGCTCGCCTCGTCGCACCACCTCGCGACGGAGGCCGCGTCGATGTCGGCGAAGCTCTTCTCGATCATCGAGTGCAAGCTCTTGCGATACCCCGTGCGCGCGGCCGCGAGGCGAATGCGATCCTGCGGGCGCTTGGGGCCGGCGATCGAGGGCTCGACGGCGCCGAGGTCGAGCTCGAGCGTGTCGCTGAAGATCGGATCGGGCATGCCCTCGGTGCGGAAGATGCCCTGCTCCTTGCAGTAGGCCTCGACGAGCGCGACCTGCTCCTCGGAGCGGCCCGTGAAGCGCAGGAAGGAGATCGTCTCGCCGTCGATCGGGAAGAAGCCGATCGTGGCGCCGTACTCGGGCGCCATGTTCGCGATCGTCGCGCGATCCGGGAGCGAGAGCGACGCGAGGCCCGGGCCGTAGAACTCGACGAACTTGCCGACGACCTTCTTCTTGCGAAGCATCTCGGTGACGGTGAGGACGAGGTCGGTCGCCGTGGCGCCCTCGCGCAGGCTGCCGGTGAGCTTGAAGCCGACGACCTCGGGGACGAGCATGGTGACGGGCTGTCCGAGGAGCGCGGCCTCGGCCTCGATGCCGCCCACGCCCCAGCCAACGACGCCGAGGCCGTTGATCATGGTGGTGTGCGAGTCGGTGCCGACGAGCGTGTCGGGGAAGGCGCGGCCCTCGGCGTCGGTCATGACGGCGCGGGCGAGGTACTCGAGGTTGACCTGGTGGCAGATGCCGGTGTCCGGCGGGACGACGCGGAAGTTCTCGAAGGCCTGCTGGCCCCAGCGGAGGAAGACGTACCGCTCTTCGTTGCGCTGGTACTCGAGGTCCGCGTTGCGAACGAGCGAGTCGCGGGTGCCGAAGTAGTTGACCTCGACCGAATGGTCGATGACGAGGTCGGCCGGGGAGAGCGGGTTGATGCGGTTCGGATCGCCGCCCATGCCTGCGAAGGCCTCGCGCATGGCCGCGAGGTCGACGACGGCAGGAACACCCGTGAAGTCCTGCAGGAGGACACGCGCCGGGTGGAAGGAGATCTCCTGGGAAGGCGCGGCCTTGGGATCCCAGCGGAGCACGGCCTCGACGTGCTCCTTGCGGACGACGCGGCCGTCCTCGTGACGAAGAAGGTTCTCGAGGAGGATGCGCAAGGAGACCGGGAGGCGCGCGAGGTCGGCGTCACTCGCGAGGGCCCGAAGGCGGTAGATCGTGTAGGACTTGCCCGAAACCGAAAGGGTGCTCTTAGCACCGAAGCTGTCTGCCATGGTCGTCACCTTGGGGGGCGGCACAGAGAGAGGCAAGGGATCCGGAGGCCGCGCGGCGGAAGGCTTCTCAGGAAAAAGGTCCGAGAGCAAGGGGGGAGCGCAGGAAGGTGCGCGTCAGGGGTTTTGCTGGGGCAGATTGTGCCTGGGGCTGAAGGAACGACCCAGGCGGACGGACCCGCCGGGGCCTCGATCCGTTCGGGGAGGGGGCAGAAGGGGGCTAACGGCCCAGGAACCGCATCAGGAAGCTGATGGGGTCGACGGAGACCTGGAGGCGGAGCTCGTTGTGGCCGGCGTCCGCGACGTTGCTGTAGATCCATTGGTGGGCGACCTCGGCCGCGAGGCTGCCGTTGTAAAGCATGAGGACGAGGCTCGAGCGGGGGCCGACGGCGAAGCCGCCGGCGACGTCACCAATGACGAGTTTTTCGAGGATGCCGATCGAGGTCTGGTTCGTCCCGAAGAGGGGACCGACGCCGACGGCCACCATATGCCCAGGGCCCAGGGTGTCGTAGGAGTAGCCGGCCTCGGTCCAGACGGAGGTGTACGAGGCGACGCCTGCGCGAAAGCCGAGTCCAGCGTCGAGGGCGAAGGCGGGCTGGGCCGAGCTTCCGGGAATGAAATGAAAGCTCGCGCCCGGGGAGACGCGCAGGGTGAGCTGGTGCTTGGGCTTGCGGGAATTGGAGCCAGCGTCGATGTAGTTCGGTGCGCCGTACGCCGGATAAGGCTGCTGGTAGGGGTTCGGCTGCTGGTACGGGTAGGGCTGTTGATAAGGATAGGGCTGCTGGTACGGGTAGGGTTGTTGATAAGGAGCGGGCTGCCCGTACGGGTAAGGCTGTTGATAGGGGTAGGGCTGCGGAGGCGGATAATACTGCGCTTGGGCCAGGCTCGCGTGGAGCGTCGAAAGGAGGACGGTGCCCACGGCGAGAAGCTGCGGAGAGATGCGCATCATGGCGGTGACCCCGCCCTGTGCAAAGGGAAGGCCATCGCGGGAAGGGCCGCGCCCGCGGCGTTTGCCGGGAGACGCGGGGGCGCTGAGAACGGCCGTTTCCATACGGGCGTGGCCAGAACGTCAGGGGGCGGGGATACCGGCCGAAGGCTAGGGGGCGCAGAAGCCGAATCCAGGGCCGAAGAGGCGCTCCTCTTTACAATGGCGGCCCGTGGGGCAATCGGCGTCGTTGTCGAGGCGGCAGATCGGGACGCGATCGCTGCTGCTGCACGCGCCCGAGCACTCGACGGCCGTGTACCTGGAGGCGGACTCGTCCCACAAGCCGCAACAGACACCACCGAGGTGCGCGCAGTCGTCGGGGTCGTCGCAGGGGATCGGGAACAACATGCAGGCGTCCGCGGCCGTGCACGCAGCGCTGGAGGCGTTGTCCTGCTCCAGACAGCAGACCTCGGAGGGGCCGCAGGTGTCGTCACCGCAGTGGACCTCACGGCCTTGCGCTGGGCCGCCTGCGTGGCCCGTGGGCGGCTGGTAGTCGCCGAGCCAGCACGCGCTCGCCGCAGAGATGAGGCCCACCACCATCGATGACAGAAGGATCCTCGTGCTCACCATGCCACGCCAGGATGGCATGCCGCGGCGTGATCGCGGAAGATCGCAAGGGCTCGCCCCTCACGCTTTCACGCGGAGCTTACCCTTCGCCTCGGGCGCGCGTGAGCCCGTCGAGCAAGCGCCCGTGCGCGAGGTCCGACGCGGCGCGCACGTCGGACACGCCGAACGGCGCGAATGCGCCGGACATGGCGAGCACCGCGAGGCCCTGGTGCATTGCAAAGACGGGGATGACGTAGGAGAGCGCCTCGCCTTCGCCGAAATACCCCGCCGCCTGGGCGTCCGCGATGTAGCGATAGAGGAGGCCGAGGCTGCGCTCGCGGCCGTTCACGAAGGCAGGGTCGTTCGGGTCGGCGTCGGCGGAGAACATCGCCTGGAAATACCCGGGGTGGTCCATCGCGAAGCGCACGTACGCATGTGCGGCCGCGAGGAAACGCGCGCGGAGGTCCGGGCCCGCCGCCGTGAGCGCTGCGTCGACCGCGTCCGCGAGGCGATGCGCCCCCTCGGCCGCGAGCGCCGTGAGCAGCGCCCGCTTGTCCGCAAAGTGCCGGTACGGCGCCGCATGCGAGACCCCGACCCGGCGCGCGAGCTCGCGAAGCGTGAACCCCATCGGCCCACGCTCCTCGATGAGCGCGAGCGCGCCTTCCCGAAGCGCGCGAGGCAGGTCCCCATGGTGGTACGGGCGAGGCGGCGGGCGTCGAGGCACGGTCCCGAGCCTACCACGTCCGCGGCGGATGTTGACGATCGCAACATTCCATGTTGACGGTGGAAACTTTAGGATGTTGTCGATGTCTACATGGGCACGACCGGAGAGGAACCCCGGTCCCCGGAGGGAACCGTCATGACGAAAGAAACCGAGAGCGTCCTCGAAGCCCGCTTGCTCGCGTCCGTCGCCCGCGTGCGTCCGATCGCAGAGGCCCACGCAGACGCGTCGAACGAGGGCGCGACGCTGCATCCGGCCGTGGTGGCCGCGATGAAGGAGGAGGGGCTGTTCGCGCTGGCCGCGCCGAAAGAGGTGGGCGGGCTCGGCGCGGACGGGCGGACGCAGTTCGTGGTGTACGAGGCGATGGCGCACGCGGACCCGTCCGCAGGCTGGGCCTTGATGATCGGGGCGATCATGAACGGAATGATGGGCGCGTATCTGCCGGAGGCGGCGACGCGGGAGATCTTCGCCGGCGGAATGCCGACGTCGGCCGGGCTGCAGGTGCCGACGGGGAAGGCGGTGCGGGTGCGCGGCGGGTTCGAGGTGACGGGGCGCTGGGGGTTCGGGAGCGGCATCCGGCACGCGAGCTGGGTGTACACGGCCGCGGCGATCGAGGCGCCCGGGCAGGCCGGGCCGCCGTCGTTCGTGCAGGTCGCGGTGCCCGTTTCGCGCGTGACGATCGAGGACACGTGGAACGCGGCGTTCCTGCGCGGGAGCGGGAGCAACCATTACCGCATGGAGGCAGTGTTCGTGGACGAGTCGTTCACGTGTTCGTATCCCGGGGCGGCGCGGAAGCGCGGGCAGGCCTATTTCGAGCTACCGTTCATCGCGCTCACGGCGCCCGGGCACATCGGCTTCGCGCTCGGCGTGGCGAGGCGCGCGCTCGAAGAGATCGCGATCGTCGCGCCGCGCCGGATCAAGGCCTGGAACGGCGAGGCGCTGGCCGCGCAATCGAGCTTCCGGGTGGAGCTCGGCCGAAAACGCGCGGCCCTCGACGCGGCGCGGGCGCTCGGGCGCTCGGTGATGGAGCTGGCGATGCAAAAAGCCGAGGCGGGGGAGGCGCTTTCTCCCGAGGATTGGGCCGCGGTGCGGGCCGCGACGACGTATACGACGGAGGTCGCGGCGGACGTGACGTCGTTCGCGTTTCGGGCGGGCGGGTCGAGCGCGATTTATGCGGGGACCGTGCTCGAACGGTGCTTCCGGGACATTCACGCGGCCGCGCAGCACATCGCCGCGACGGACGATTCGTACGAGTACGCGGCGCGCGTGGCCATGGGGGAAGCGCCGCTCCACCCGCTGCTCATGCCGCGGGATTCGGCCTAGAAACCAGCGCCGAAGCTGATGTACCCGAACGGCAGCACGCCGACGGCGGCGGGATCCGGATCGTCGCCGAGGACGTTGAACCCCGGCCCGATGAGCGCCATCGCGCCGACGCGGAACTGAAAGCCAGCGCCGTCCACCGGGTGCAGGCGATACCCGACCATGAGATTGCCATACGCGCCGATGCCCGAGCCCGACGCGCTCGCGCCGAAGCTGTTCGACGCCTGCGCCGTCGCATACGTGATCGAGACGCCGCCGCCGGCCTCGAGCGCATGCTTGCCGCTACGAACGCCGAGGTAACTCGCCGTGATGGGGAAGGTCAAAAGGCTCGCGCTCGCGCTCGACGAAGCGCCCCCCGACGAGACCGTCGCCCCGATCGAGATGTAGCTGAACCCGACACGCACGCCGAGGTCGTCGATGACGCGGCGCTCATAATTGACCGAGTACCAGAGCCCAGCCCCAAGGCCCTCGGCATAGATCGAGTTCGGCGCGGGTTTGTCCTTCGTGTCTTCTTCCTTGGGATCGGCCTTCGCTGGCGCGGCCTGCGCAGGCGCGGCCGCAGGGGCCGCCTCAGGCGCGGCTGCGGGCTGACCCTCGGGCGCGGGCGGCGCCGCCGGGTCGGCCTGCGCGAATGCAGCGCTCGGGGCGAGGAGGAGAAGGGCGCTTGCCGCAATGCAATAAGAAATCCTGGCCATGGGACCTCCCTGAAGACAAGGGTGAATCCCCCAAAAACATGAAATGAAGCGCTCCTGTCAAGCGAAAACGGCCGTCTTGGACATGCAAACGAACAGATGTGAGCCGTTGATTTTATTCAATCAAAGATCTGCGAAAAATTCTGCGCGCCTTTGGCGCGGCATGTCATAGGTGCGAGTTCACAATGCAATCGAGCGTGACCGGCTCCCCCCGAGCCCGTCACGCTCGATTGACCTCGACGCTCGCGGCCGGCGGGCCCCCCCGAACCCGGCCCCCGCGAGCGCCGCGAGGCTCAGCCCCGCGCCCGCTGCTTGCGCGGCGCCGATGCCGCCTGGCCCCGCGTGCTCCCGCCGCGCGCCATCCCCTTCTGCGCCCCACGCGCCCCGCCGCTCTGCGCGCCCCGCTGCGCCG
>NZ_SSMQ01000155.1 GCF_005144585.1 Polyangium fumosum
AGCGAAGGCGCCGCCACCCAGAGCGGCGCTTGCTTCTCCCGTGTTCGACCCATCGACATGACGCGGACAAACCTACCATCGTCTCCCGTCTCTGTCGATCGTCCCTTCGGGATAGGTCCACGGGCTGTTAGCAGCCTGTGGAATTATCGTCGCGAGCGCCCCGAAGCTAGGAGCCCGTCGACGTACATCACCGGAACGCCGGTGAGGTCCGCGTCGTCGAGGCAGTTCAGGTTCACGGAGCAATAATCGCCGCCGAGCATCGGGAGGTGCCCGTGCGCGAACACGCGGATGCCGCAGGTCTTGCAGAACCGGGCATGGCCGGCCTCCGATCGCGAGTGGTCGCCGAGGACCTCCTCGCCGGCGAGCAGACGGAAGGCGCTCGGCTTCACGATGATGCCCCACCACTGTGTCTTCGCGCAGATCGTGCAGTTGCACTTCCCCGTCCCGGCGCTCGGGTCGAAGTCGGCCTCGAAGCGGACGGCGCGGCAAACGCAGCTTCCCTTGTAGGTCCGGGGGCCGGGGGTCGTCGTGGTGTGCTCGGAAGCGGCATTGCTCATGGGCGGTAGCTCCAGGGATGGGGGCGGGACGCCTTTGGACGCCTCGCCCGAGGGAGGAGAGGAAGCTACACTGGATTGCGGACAGATTTGGTCCGCGAGGAGAGAGGTGGTACGTGGTCCAGACCTCCGCGCGGCTGCTGAAGCTGCTGTCGCTGCTGCAATCCCGGCGCTTCTGGACGGGCGCGGAGCTGGCCCGCGAGCTCGAGATCACCGAGCGCAGCGTCCGGCGCGACGTGGACCGGCTCCGGAGCCTCGGGTACCCCGTCCACGCGGCCACCGGCATCGGCGGCGGATACCAGCTCGGCGCCGGGAAGGAGCTGCCGCCGCTGCCCCTCGAGGACGACGAGGCCGTCGCCGTCGCCGTGGGGCTGCGCGCGGCGGCGACCGGACCGGTGAAGGGGCTGGAGGAGGCGTCGGTCCGCGCGCTCGGGAAGCTGGAGCAGGTGCTCCCCAAGCGGCTCCGGCGCAAGGTGAGCGCGCTCGACGCCGTGAGCGTGCGGCTGGGCGACGGCGGACCCACCGTCGACGCGGACGCGCTCGCCGCGATGGCGAACGCGTGCCGCGACGCCGAGGTCCTGCGCTTCGACTACAGCAGCCATAGCGGCGCCGCGAGCGTGCGCGCCGTCGAGCCGTACCGGCTCGTGCACACGAGCCGCCGCTGGTACCTGCTCGCGTACGATCTCGATCGAGGCGCATGGCGGACGTTCCGCGTCGATCGCATCCAGGGCAGGCCGAAGACGGCGGGGCGCTTCAAGCCGCGCCCCCTGCCCGCGGAGGACGTGGCCGCCTATGTGTCGAAGTCGGTCTCTACCGTCGCGTACCCGCTCCGGGCGCGCGTGACGGTGCACGCCCCAGCGCAGGCCGTCTCGGAGCGGCTGTCGGGCGTGGCGGAGCGCGTCGAGGCGCTGGCGCCCGACCGCTGCGTGGTCCACACCGGCGGCGGGAGCCTCGAGGCACTCGCGTTCCACCTCGGGTTCATGGGGTTCGAGTTCGAGGTGCACGAGCCGGTGGAGCTCATCGAGCACCTCCGCCGCCTGGCCGAGCGCCTCGGCCGGGCCGCGGGGCGGGCCGGAGCAACAGAAGAGGACGCGGGCGCGCGGTGAGGCGGCCCTGCCGAGCGCTCCCGGCGCGCGTGCCGTTCTTCTTCAAGCAGTGCGAAACGTCCGCCACGACCCGTTCGGCGCTCGCGGCGTGCCATAACGAGCGAGGCCATGAACCTCGCGCGCAAGCGGCTCACCCGCAAGCTCCTCGCCGTCTTCGCCACGCCCGTCATCCTCGGGTTCGTGGTGACGGGGGTCGTGTCCATCCGGACGACCCGCGCCTCCCTCGTCGAGAGCAGCGAGCGTGCGCTCGCGGACAACATCGCGACGCTCCGAACGGCCTCCCTGCCCATCGCAGCGACGGGGCGAACGGAGGAGGCCGTGGCGCTCGTCGAGCGCGTCGCCGCCGAGGAGACCGTGCACGGCGTCGCCTTCTACGACGAACGGGGCGCGCCCTTCGTGCGCTCGTCCGCGCTCCGGAGCGCGCCCTCCGCCCTCGACTCCATGGCGGCGCGCGCCGTGGCCACCGGCGAGGCGAGCCATGGAACGTTGCAGATCGGCGATGAGGAGGTGCTCGTCCGGGTCGAGCCCGTGCGCGACGCGTCCGGTCTGGGCGCGGTCGTCATGACCCGCGAGCTTGGGCCGATCGATCGCATGATCGACCTCACCCTGGTCCGGCTCGCGCTCACGGGCGGCGCGGCGGCGCTCTGCGTTTCGCTCGTCGCAATCTGGATTTCGCGTGTGCTCGGGCGCGCGTGGGGCGACCTCGTGCACGCCGTCGATCGCGTGGCCGCGGGGGATCTCGACGTGCGCGTCGAGGCCTCCCCCGAGCTCGAGCTCGATCGCGTGGCGGGCGCCGTGAACGACATGACCCGCTCGCTCGCCGAGGCCCGCGAAAAACTGCTCGCGGCCGAGGCGGAGCGGACCGAGCTCGCGGCGCGCATGCGACACGCGCAGGCCCTCTCGGTCGTGGGGCAGGTGGCCGGCTCGTTCGCCCACGAGATCGGCTCGCCGCTCAACACCATCCTCGGCTGGTCCCGCCTCTCGGCCGCAGACGACGACCTGCCCGGGCCCGTGCGCCGGCAGTTCGAGACCATCGCCGGCCAGTGCGAGCGCATCACGCGGATCGTCCAGCGCATGCTCGACGTGAGCCGCCCCCCCACGGATCACGTCGTGCCCGTGCAGCTCGCCGACGTCGTGCGGGACGTGAGCGCGTTCCTCGCGCCGGACCTGCGCGTGCGTCGCATCGAGCTGCGTCTCGTCGTCGCCGAACGGCTACCGCCAATCGTCGCCGTCCGCGATCGCCTGCTCCAGGTCGTGATGAACCTCTGCATCAACGCGATTCAGGCGCAGCCGCGGGGGGGGACGCTCCGGATTTCGCTCGCGCGCGGCGAGGAAGCGGGGCCCGAGCGCGAGCCCCTGCTCCGGCTCGAGGTCGCCGACGCGGGACCCGGGATCCCCGAGGAAAAGCGGTCACAGGTCTTCGAACTCTTCTATTCGACGAAGGTCGAGAGCGGAGGCACGGGGCTCGGGCTGCCCATCGTGGCCGACGTCGTTCGGGATCTCGGCGGTCGTGTCGAGATTGGCGACGCGCCCGAGGGAGGCGCGCTCTTCCGGGTGCTGCTGCCGGCGGGGTCCTCGTCGCGCTAGCCTCCCAAGGGCTCCCGAAAGCCTCCCGGCGGGAGACTCACGGTTCGTCCCTGTCGGCTCCGCCGCCCTGTTTTGCTTTCCACTCCCGCTCCCTCTTCGACGGCATCCCTTGGGTCATCTCCGCGAGCGCGCGCATGCTCTCTCCGAGGGAGTCCCGGACGGGCAGCTCGACGGCGAAGTCCTCCGCGCCCGCCTCCGCGACGCGCCGCCATGTTTCATCGACCGGCTGGCCTACGTTGTCCGAAAGCTCGACCAGCGTGGGCAAGTAATAGGGAATGGCCGATGCGTATCTCGGATCCTGATGGCGAAACGCCTCCTCGTAGGCCGCCAGGGCTTCCCGATCCCTCCCGAGGGCTTGCAGGATCCGTGCTTTGGAGCCGCCGTGCGACCATCGGTACGTGACGTTCTCGAATCCAAGCTGCGCCACGGCTTCGGATACTTGCAGCGCTTCCTCGTACCTGCCGGCTGCGTAGAGAGTGTACTCGCGCTCCGCCGCAATGCTTCGAGCCATCCAGCCATCATGATCGCGATGGCGGTTCGTTTGTTCGAACGCATCCAGGTACGCGAGCACTTCGTCGTACTGGTCACGCTTCCTGAGCTCGATGAGATCGAGGGTTTTGTACTCCAATGCCTCTTGCACCTCCAGCCTGTCGAGGCACGTGGCGCACACCAGGAGCGTACGCCCTGCGCGCGTGTATGTCGTCGTCGCCTCCCGCTTCTCACAGAACGAGCAAGGTCGCGGTTTTTCAGTGGGAGACGGCATGACGCTTTCCTCCTGACCGCTCAATACTGCCAATGCCGTGGGCACCTCTCTTCGGGCCAAATGCCGTCCTTGTTTCTGCACTCCGCGAGGCATCCTCCACAATCTTTGTAATTCCCATAGGTCTCCCTGTTCCGCTTCGGTTGCCATGGGTTCTCGAGACACTCCTGAAACGGCGGTTGGCACTTCTCCTCCACCTTCTTCGGCCACCTTCGGATCGCCTCGGCCGCCTCCTCCGCGACATGCACCGTGACAGCCACGACGATCGTCACCCCGGCGGCGACGAGCACGATCGGAACCAGGTTCACGGCGACGACGGCGGCCGCGGCCGCGGGGTGGCCCAGGGGAGTCCGTCCCTCCGGAGAGACGCTGCCGCCGCCGCCGTAGACCGTCCCCGAGGATCGCAACGGCGTGACGACCCCAGGCAACGACATGCCGTGGAGCGCATCCTCCATGCACGACACGATCTCTCGATCGCCGATCATCGACTCCCTGACCCTGGCCTTGTCGACCTGACCGTCCCCCGTCACCTCGACGTCGAACAGGATGGCGTAGTGCGTGTCCGTCAGCCGAGCCGCGCCATGCTCAGCGCAATCCTGAAGCGCGGCCACGGTCGCCGCCGGGACCGACGGGCCGTCGCCCGAACCGTGACCGCTGGGCCGCGGGGTCCCCATGAGGCCGCTCCCACAGCCAAGCGGCAGGAAGACAAAGCCCAACCCGAGCGTGAGCCCCAAGGACGCCGTAAGCCTCGTTGCTACCAAGCCCATGTTTGGCAGTGTACAGTCCTACCCCCGAGCAACAAGCGGGAAGCCCCAAGCCCCACGCCTCCTGTCTGGACACATGTACGCCGACCCATGTAGCGTGCACCACCCCAAGAGAGGACGTTCCCCCATGGCGCTCGACGTGAAGACCCTTGCCCCGGAAGCTCGCGCGGCCTTCCTCAAGGATGGCGAGTGGTTCGGCTCCGAGGACACGCTCCAGCCGGCGCAGGACGGCGGATGGATACGCGCTTCCTCCGCCTGACGTGCCCCCGCAGCCCCGGCGGCCCGCCTATCTACAAGGCGCTCTCGCTCGCCGACGACCGCTTCGTGGCGTACATCCACGGCCGCGATCTCCACGTCCTCGATCTCGAACGGGGCGGCGACGCAGAGCCCCTCCTCGTCCTCGAGGACACCAGAAACCACGCATTCGCCTCGAAGACCCTCGTCACCTACGACGAGGCCCGCGGCTTTCGTCGGTTCGTCCGCGAGGCATCGCGCTTCGTGGAGGCGTCGCGTTTCGTCTTTCCGGAATCGCCCGCGCCTTGGCCCACGCATCTCGTGGTTTCGCCTTCGGGGCGGTTTCTCTGCTTCGAGCTGCCGCCCGCGCCGACGTCAAAGGCTGCCGCCGACGGCGAGCGCCTGCTCGTCTTCGGCTGCATCTGGGCCGCGCCGTACGAGGCGCGCCTCTATGACGCGAGGCCCTGGACGCGAGGCGCCGCGCCGACGAACGAAGGCTTTCCGCTCCCGCTGCTCTATCGGCAGTACGAGGACCTCGAATACGAGACCGTCTTGCCCGCGCGGTTCGTCCCGACCCGAGACGGGCTGCTCGACGTGCTCTCGCTCGTCAATCTGGGAGCGTTGCAAATGCTCGCCCCGGACCACGCGCGGGAGCTCGCGACGGGCTCGTGGAGGGAAGCAGATGGAATCACCTGGTCCGATCGCTCGTAAACAATGACACAATCCGTGCCGCCGAGGTGCCGAGTCCTCGAGGGCCCGCGAAGTGCACCGGCGGCGAGATCTCCCGGCGCTCGGGCTCATTGAAGCGACCCGTCTGCCGACTCCAGTGAAGGGTGCCGCTCATCATCTTCTGGAGCTGTTCGACGTACCGCTCGAGCCCCTCGCGAGCGTGCACCGAGAGCCCGAGGTCGTCCGAGAGCGCCGGCAGCTCGGTGACGACGACGTGCTCGAACTGCTGCGCCCGGGCGGTCATCAGGTCATTCACCACCTGGACGGCCTTGTCCTTCCCACAGTCGAGGAACCGCTCCACGACCAGCACGAAGTTGTGGATCTCGCCCTCGATTTCCATCTCTCTCTGGTAGGAGTAGAGGTCGTTGAGCAGGCCGACGTAATCCGAGTACGCATTCTCCAGCGAGCGCATCGGTCGGGCGCGGAGGACCTCGGGGGGGATCGCAGCGCCCTGCTGCCCGAGCCGGCAGAAGACCGTCGTGAGCTCGGCGCCGCACGTCCACCTGCGCATCTCGATGTAATCGATCGGATCCGGGATCCGATGCTGGATCCGGTTCTGGAGCTGCCATAACCAGCTCTCCACGGTGCCCTCGATCACCCTGCGGAGCTTTCGCCGATCGTCCACGGAGAGCGACGCGGCCGTGCGCTCCCAGAGGTCCGCGAGGCCGAGCTCGAACGACGTGGTCGGGGGTGGGGTGGCGCCGAGCTCGATCGGCATGAACGAAGACAGCCGTTTGACGAACACCTTGGCCCCCGCCATATCGCGGGTGCTCCCGTAGACCACCGGGAAGTAATCGTCGCCGTACGTCCCCCAGGTGATCCAGCCAGCGCTCAGGTCGAGAGCATCGGCCGAGGCGTCCGGGGAGCACCTCGCCGAGAAGTAGGCGATATCGATGGCCTCGAGCTCACGCTCGGTCCAGCCGCTGTGGCCGACGACGTGGGGCACGGGCCCGGTGAAGCCCATACGGCGCGCCCATTCCTTGAGGCGCTGCCTGGCACCATCGAGGTGGGGGTTCGTCCCCGTGGAGAAGGGCATGTAGAAATCGGGCAGCGTCGTCGGGCCGACGCGCTGGTAGGGGACGTGGGAGAAATTCTTCCACCTCTTGAGCCCGAAGGCGAGGCGCGCGGCCGAGGTCCCGAGGCCCGTCGGGCCCTTGGCGAGGAGCGAGTTGCTCGAGGAGCCCTTGTTCATGTAGCGGCTGGAGCGCATGTGCCACTCGTGACCGCCGGACTGCCAGTCCTGGAGCCCTCGGATGTAGGTGAGGACGTGGGCGCGCTCGATCGGGTCGAGGGCGTGCTCTTCGAAGAGGGAGGGCAGCTCGGTGCAGGCGGTGTTCTCGAACTGCTGGAGGCGGGAGGTGAGCAGATCGTTGACGAGATCGGCGGCGCGCTGGGTATCGACGTCGAGGAAGCGCTCCATCACGAGGATCGCGTTGGAGAGCTCGCCCTCCTCCTGGATCTCCCGCTGGTAAGAGAAGATGTCATTCCGCAGGTGGACGCTGTCGGAGAAGGTGTCCTTGAGCACGAGCATCGGGCGAGAGGCGGCGATGCGGTCAGGGACCTCGACGAAGACGGCGTGCTCGACAAGGTCGGCGGACCAGGGGGCACCGCCGACCTTTCGTCGCATCTCGATGTATTCGATGGGGTTGGAGACGCGCTGCCCGCTGATGTTGGACAGCTCCCACGTGGACTCGTCGAGGAGGTTCTTGGTGCTCTCGAAGAAGCGCCGGCGCCAGGCGACGGATTTGGAAGGGACCGTGCGATACCAGAGGTCGGCGAGGCCACGCTCGACGGGGTTGGTCGGCTCGGGCGGGGTGGTGGCGAGGTCGACCGGCATGAACAAGGGGAGCCGGTCGAGGTATTTCTTGGCGCCCACCTGATCCTGGGGGCGCTTGTAGGTCTCGAGGAAGTGGTCGTCGAAATAGAAGACCCAGACGTACCAGTCGGTGATGAGGTCGAGCTCGGGGCCGGGTGCCTCGGGGTGGGTGTAGGCGCAGAGCAACGCGTAGTCCATCGCGTCGAGCTTCGCCTCGCTCCAGATGTTGGGATCGGCCTCGCCGGGCGGCGGGTCCAAGATCCCCACCTTTCGCGCCCATTCCTTCGAGTGGGCTCGGGCGCCCTCGAGGTTGGGGTTCAAGCGTGCGGGCCAGGGGACGTAGAAATCCGGCAACTCGAAGGGCTGCTGCTCGCCTTCCGCTTTCACCACGATCACACCTCACGGGCTCCGTAGCAGTTGCCATCACGTCCCGTCAACACCCGCACCCGCGCCGCCCGTCTTCGGGTGAGTTGCGCAACGGCCTCGCAGGCTTGCAGCGCTTCCTCGTACCTGCCCGCTTCGTAGAGGATGAACTCGCGCTCCGACGCGACGCTTCGGGCCAGCCAACCATCATGATCGCAATGGCGATTGGCGTCTTCGAATGCATCCCACTTCGTCGTATTGGTCGCGACTCACCAGCTTGTCGATGGCGAGGCCCTTGTATTCGAATGCCTCTTGTACCTCCAGCCGGTCGAGGCAGGTTGCGCACACCATGACGGTGCGTCCCGCATGTGTGTACGTACCCGTCGCCTCCCGCTTCCGGCAGGACCAGCAAGGTTGAGGTTTTTCACTGGGAGCATGCATGGCGATTCACTCCTGAATGGGGCTCAGTTCGGGCGGGGACACCTCTCCTCGGGCCAAGCGCCGTCATGGCCTTGTCGACCTGACCGTCTCCCGCGAGACGAGTCGTATCACCTCGCTCACCCCCGTCTGGACGCCGGCCCGCCGCCGTGGCAGGCGCCGCGCGCACGCGCGTTCGTCCGGCCGCCGGGCGCATCGAGCTTCGACAGCAAGCGCGCGCAGACGTCTGCGCAAGCGCTCGTGCGAGGCAGCGTTCGTCATACGCGTACATTT
>NZ_SSMQ01000156.1 GCF_005144585.1 Polyangium fumosum
CCGAAACAATGTCTTCGACCTACGCCGATATGGGATCCTGCTGAACCTGGAGGTCATCCAGCGTCGTGAGGGCGAGCTGGCCAAGGCCGCGTAACTTCAGGTGGAATTGAACCGTTTGTTGCTCTAGAGCACCTCAGTCCGTCCCCATCTTCGCACCCTCCCGCCGCCCCAGATGCGCCTTCGCCCACGTCCGGAAGTCCGTGGTCGCAATCCCGCGCGCCCGCGCGTACTCCGGCCGGGCGGGGCTGTCGACGACGTTCATCCGCTCCTGCGAGGTGACGAAAGCCCTCCAGAGCCCCTGGGCGAGCGCCTCCTCCGCCGTGAGCGACGGCGCCTCGATCGGCGTGCCGAGCACCTCCGAGAGGACCGCCGCGATCTCCCGCATCGACCGCCTGTCTCCCGCGAGCTCCAGCTCGACCCCCTTCCAGGCCACCGGGTCCGTGAAGGCCGCCGCCGCCGCCGCCCCGATGTCCTGCAGTGCCACCAGCGAGAGCACCGTGTCCGGCGCGAGCACCGTCAGGAGCCGGTCCTCCACCCCATTCGCGAACAGAAACGACGGCCGCACGAAGTTCTCCATGAAGAACGACGGCTTCAGCAACGTGAACGAGCGGAACCCCGCGTTGCGCACGAGATCCTCGATGTACGCCTTGCTCTCCCAGTAATGGACGCCCGACGCCGGCGAGCCCCACCCCGGCTGCCGGCGCTGATACTCCCCCGCGCCCGAGACCGACGTATGCACGAACTGCGGCACGCCCACCGCCCGCGCCGCCTCCACGATGTTCTTGCCCTGCCGCTGCTCGTCGTCGCCTTCGAGGTTCTTCAGGTTCGGCATCTGCACCGAGAACACCCCCCGCGCCCCGACGCAGGCAGCCCGCAACGAGGCCGGCTCGTCGAGATCGCCGCGCACGAGCGTCGCGCCGAGCGCGCCGAGCGCCCGCGCCCCTTGCGCCTCCACGTCGCGCACCAGCACGCGCACCGGCGCCCCGCGCGCGAGCAGCGCCCGCGCGACCGCGCCCCCCTGCCTGCCCGTCGCGCCCGTCACGAGGACCGGGTCGGACGAAGTCGCCCCCATTGCGAGAATCGGATCGGATGTCGTTGCAATCGTCATTGGCAGGTCATACGCCCTGCGGTATGGACGATCAATGCCTCGCCGTCCAAACCTCGTATCCAAGACGCCAGAGTTGCTGGACCTTCAGGACCCCCGCGGCGACGTCCTCGCCGACGTGCTCAGCGTATCCCTGCTCCCGAACGCCCTCTTCAAGTGCATCGAGGCCCGGTCCCCCTGGGGCCTGCGCGTCCCGACCCGCGACCGCGCCGTCTTCTACCTCATCGCGCGCGGCCAGGCCCTCCTGGAGGTCGACGGCGAGCCTCCGCGCAGCCTCTCCCCCGGCGACGTCGTCTTCGTCCCGCACGGCACGGCGCACACCCTCCGCGACGAAGCGGCCCGCCACCTGTTCGTGGTCCATGACGGCCCGGCTTGCGCCGCCTCCGGCCCCGCCCGCATCGGCGGCGACGGAGCCCTCACCACCCTGCTCGCGGGCTTCTTCGCCTACACCGGCGGCGTGAAGCCCCTCCTGCTCGCGCGTGTCCCCCAGGCCGTGGTCCTGTCCCCCTCCGGCGATACGCCGCGTCCGTGGAGCGCCGCCACCATCGACCTCATGCTCGCCGAGATCGCCTGTCCCGGCCCCGCCAGCACCCTCGTCCTTCAGCGCCTCGCCGACGTCCTCTTCGTCCAGGTGCTCCGCAACCTCCCCACCCACGAGGGCAGCGGCCTTTCGGAGGCCCTCTCCGACCCGCCCGTGCACCACGCCTTGAACCTCATGCACACCCGCGTGAACGAGCCCTGGACCGTCGCCCGGCTCGCCGCGCTCGTCGGCCTCTCCCGCTCCGGCTTCGCCTTACGCTTCACCCAGGTCGTCGGTGATCCGCCCCTCCAGTACCTCGCCCGCTGGCGGATGGCCCGCGCCGCCGAACTCCTGCGCGAGACCGACGACACCATCGCCCAAATCGCCGCGCGTGTCGGCTACGAGAGTGTCCCGTCCTTCAGCAAGGCATTCAAACGCTGGCAAGGCAGGAGCCCGACCCTCCACCGCACCATGCAGGGCTAGCTGTCAGGGAACACGCACGACGCCAGGCTCTTCGAGCAAGCCCCGAAATTCATCAATCGCACCGCTCCCATAACGTTCCAGGACGGAATTCGTCCCTCCCGCAGCAGGAACCCGCGGCCGAATCAGGTTGCCGGCTCCCTCTCGGATCGTACCCTGTCGCGGATTGCCGGGAGGGGCATTGCCTTGAACAGCGGGGACATGATCGCTTCGAGATACATCCTCGAGCGCCCGCTGGCGAAAGGCGGGATGGGGGCGGTGTGGGTGGCGCGGCACGTCGAGCTCGATGTGCACGTCGCCCTGAAAGTCATGGCGCCCGAGCACGCCGATACCTCGTTCGCTCGCGACAGATTTCAGCGCGAAGCGAGGGCCTGCGCGCAGATCCAGCACCCGAACGTCGTGGCCGTCCACGATTACGGCGTCGCGGACGGCGTGCCGTTCCTCGTGATGGAGCTGCTCCAGGGCGAGGATCTGCAAGGTTGCCTCGCGCGGGAGGGCCGCCTCTCGCTCCCCGCCGCCATTGCCGTGATCCTGCCCGTCTGCAAGGGGCTCCGGCGCGCGCACGAGCTCGGGATCATTCATCGCGACATCAAGCCGAGCAATGTGTTCCTCGCGCGCCAGGGCGAGGACGTGGTCGTAAAAATCCTCGATTTCGGCGTCGCGCGGATCACGCACGATTCGTCCGGCCAGACCACGCGCACGGGGGTCTTGCTCGGCTCGCCGAGCTACATGAGCCCCGAACAGGCGCGCGGCCGGCACGTGGATCCGCGCAGCGACCTCTGGTCGCTCGCCGTCGTCCTTTACGAATGCCTGACCGGCCGGACGCCGTTCGGATCCCAGGCGCTCGGCGAGCTGCTCCTCGAGGTTTGCACCGAGCCGATCGCCCCGCCCACCACGTTCGCGCCCGATCTCCCGGCCGTCGTGGATTCTTTTTTCGCGCGGGCGCTCGCGCGGAACCCGGACGAACGATTCCAGAGCGCGGAGACCTTCGCCGAGGCCCTCGATTCGCTCCGCGGCGGGATGCCGAACCTCACGCTCGGGCCGCCCCGCGGAATGGGACGGGATCCCGCGGCGCCCGAGGTCTCCTCGTCCCAGACGCCGCCGCCCACCTTGACGCCCACGGCGCCCGGCATCGCCACCACCACGATGGGCAGGAGCCGCCCGCGGGCCGCCCTGCTCGCGCTCGGGATCGTCGCGCCCATCGTCCTCGGGCTCGGCGCGCTCGCCGTCTATGGTTTCTCGTCGCCCGAGGAGCCCCTGGAGCCGGCGGGAGCGGCGCCGGCGGAGCCCATCGTGACACGCCCGCCCGACACCCCGGCGCCCACGGTGAGCGCGTCCGCGCCGGCCGCGCCTCCGGAGACGGTCACGCTTCCGCATGCGGTGCCCTCCGCCGCGCCGCCCCCGGACGTGCCCCGGACGTCGCGCAAGGCCCCCGCGCCCCGCGCCTCGTCGAAGCGCCCTTCGCCCGCACCGCCCGTGCCCACGCGCGACCCGACCTTCGGCTTTTGAATCGGGAGAACGTATGCGCCTTCGTTGGCTTGTCCCCCTCGTCCCCGCCCTTTTCCTCACGCTCGCGCCCCCGGCCCGCGCCGCGGAGCCAGGACCGGCGAGCGCGCAGGACAAACGCGCCCTCGCTCTGGAGCACGCGCACCAGGGGCTCGATGCCTATCGCGCCGGGCGCTTCGAGGAGGCCTACGAGCATTTTCGCGAGGCCCAGGCGCTTTTTCCGGCGCCCACCTTGCTCGTGCATATGGCGCGTTGCCAGCGCAGGCTCGGCAAGGTCGTCGAGGCGAGGGCGCTTTATGAAGAGGTGCTCGCGCAAGGCTTGCCCGAAAACGCCCCGCCCCCGTTCGTGGAGGCGCGTCACAATGCCGAGAGCGAGCTCGCCGAAATGGAGGCCAAGCTCGCCGCAGAACCCAAGGCCACCGAGCGCCCCGCGCCCGTGCCATCCCGGGGATCCATCCTCCCCGGCGTCATCACGCTGGGGGCATCCGCGGTGGGGCTCGGCGTCGGGGTCGCGACCGGGGCGATGTCGATGGCGAAGGTGTCCGACCTTCGCAGCCGATGCCAGGCCGACCATTGCGCCCCGGCCGATCGCGCCCTGGCCGATCAGGCCCGGACCCTCGGCCACGCCTCCACGGCGGCGTTCGTCGTGGGCGGCGCGGCGGCGGCGGCGGGCGTGCTTTTGCTCGTCCTCCGTCCGGGGGGCAAGGCGGGCGCCACCACGGGCGCCGTGAAGGATCTCCGCGTCTCCGTGGGGATCGGCCGGGCGGATGTCGAATTTCGTTATTGAGGGACGGCCATGCACGTGTTTTCAACGGCCTCGGCGCGCCGGGGGCTCGGCGCGCTCCTCGGGGCGATCGGACTGCAGGGGGCGCTCGGGTGCAATACGATCACGGGGGTCGACGCGCTGCGCTTCGACCCGTGCGCGCCGAGTTATTCCAGCATGACCGTGACGGAAGAGATCGGCAGCGACGGCGGGAGCGCATTCCACGACGCGTGCCCGGAGGGCGAGGTGCTCGTGGGCCTGCAGGGCGGCGTCAATGGTCCCATCCTCTCCGGGATCAGCGGCATTTGCGGGGCGGTGCGGATCTCGGAGACGTCCCCGGTCGAGATCACGGTCACGGCCGGCGAGGCAATGCCGACCGTGCGGGGGGTGATGTCCTCGGAGGAGCCGGAGTCGCGGCGTTGCCCGCCGAACGAAATGGTCGTGGGCTTCAGCGGGAGCACCACCCTGTACGACCCCAACGCCCCGCGGCCCATCCTCTGGCGCGTCGCGCTCGTGTGCGCGCCTCTTGTCGTCGAGGGCCCGCACGAAGCGGCGTCGATCTCGCTCGGAGAGACCACGAGCACGCCCTCCCTGGGCGGCGCGGAAGATGCGGGCGACGCCTTTGATCCCGTTCCTTGTCCCGAGAACCAGGTCGCCCGGGCGATCCAGGGGCGCTCGGGATTGCTCGTCGACGCGCTGGGCCTCGGCTGCGCGGAGCTCTCGCTCGCGTGCCCATGGGCCCGGTCCGGCTCGGAGGAGTGAGATGCGCGGCTTACGCTTGATCTTCGAATCGTTCCGGCCGAAATCCCCGCGGGAGGATCTGTCCGTGCGCACCTTTTCGGTGCGCGAGACGATCTCCGAGCCGTTCGAGGTCTCGATCATGGCGCGCTCCCACGACGCCAGCATCGATCTCGAATCCATCGTGGGCAAGCCCGCGGCGTTCGTCATGGATCGCGGCGAGCATTTTTCCATCGGCCAGGCGCGGCGCCGCTGGGAGGGCATCTGCACGCACATCGAGCAGATCCGCGTCGAGGATTCGGAGACCGGCGAGTCCACCTACACGCTGACGATCCTGCCCAAGGTGTGGCTGCTCGGGCAACGGCTTGGCTACCGGGTGTTTCAGCACCTCTCCATCCCGGACATCGTGGACAAGCTGCTCGGGGAATGGAAAATCCAGCACAAGTGGGCCATCGATCGGGGCGCATATCCCCGGCTCGAATACCGGGTCCAGCACGGCGAGAGCGAGCTCGCGTTCCTGTCGCGCCTGCTGGAGGAGGCGGGCATTGCCTATTCGTTCCCCGACGAGGACGGCGCCGGCACCATGCTCCAGTTCTCCGACGCGCTCGCGGCGGGCAAGCCCCATCCGCACTCGCCGCTCACGTTCGACGACGCGCCGAACCGCACCGCGCCGAAGGAATACGTGACGGCCGTGCAAATGAGCCACCGCGTGCGCCCCGGCGCGTACGTGGTGCGCGACCACGACTTCCGCCGCCCCGATTTCCCGAGCCAGGCCGAAGCCCCGAAGGCGCTCGACCCCGAGCACCGCTACGAGCAGTACCATTATCAGCCGGGCGCGCTGCTCGTCGAGACGACCAAAGGCGCCGGCGCCACGCCGGTCGCGGACGACAAGGGGATGGCGCGGCACGACGAGGCGTTTGGCGTCACCCGCGCGACGCAGAGCCTCCAGGCCGACCGCCACGAAAAGCGGGTCGTCACGTATACGACGAACTCGATGATCCTCGCGCCCGGGGTGATTTTCGTGATCCAGGACCACCCGCACCAGGGCCTCGTCCAGCAGCGCTTGCTCGTGACCGAGCTTTGCCTCTCGGGCAGCGTCGTGTCGGAGTGGGAGATGAGCGGCCGGGCCGTGTTCGCGGCCGATCCGTACCGGCCGCCGATGGTGACGCCGAAGCCGCGGGCGCTCGGGATGGAGAGCGCGGTGGTGGTGGGGCCGCGGGGCCAGGAGATCCATACCGACGAGTTCGGCCGGATCCGCGTGCAATTCCCCTGGGACCGGGAAGGAAAACACGACGACGACAGCTCGTGCTGGATCCGCGTGAGCCAGGGTTGGGCGGGGACGGGCATGGGATCGATCACGATTCCACGCGTGGGGCAGGAGGTGCTGGTGGGGTTCCTCGGCGGCGATCCGGACCAGCCGGTCGTGGTCGGGCGGGTCTTCAACGGGAAAAACCTCGTGCCGTACAAGCTGCCCGAGCACAAGACGCGGAGCACGCTGAAGAGCGCGTCATCGCCCGGCGGGGGCGGCTCGAACGAGCTCTTGTTCGAGGACGCGCGGGGAAAGGAGCTCGTGTACGTGCACGCGCAGCGCGACCTCCACGCGAAGGTGCTCGGCGACGAGCACGAGCAGATTCAAGGCGATCACCGGATGCTGGTCGGCAAGCGGCAGGACATCGTGATCAAGGCCGAGAAAAAGGAGCTCGTCGTCGGGCGGAGTGATCTGCACGTGGGCGGGGACGAGCGCCGGCAGGTGGACGGCAAAGCGTCGATCACGGTGGGCGGGAGCCGTCACGAAAAGGTGCAGCGGAGCCACGCCCTTTCCGCCGGGCAGGAGATTCACCTCGCGGCCGGAACGTCGGTCGTGATCGAGGGCGCGCTGGATCTCACGCTGAAGGGGCCCGGCGGGTTCATTCGAATCGATCCGAGCGGAGTGTCCATCGTGGGCAACCTGGTGCGAATCAACAGCGGGGGCGCGGCCGGCGCGGGGAGCGGGGCAGCCCCGGACGCCCCCGAAGACGCGCTCGAAGCCGTGGTGGAGCTGCCCGGCGCGGGCACGCCATGAATCGAGGAGGGGGACGATGCCGCCTGCAGCGCGTTTGACCGATCTGCACGTATGTCCTGTCATGCCCACGGGGGGGCCGATCCTTCCGCCTTGTGAGCCGCGGGTGCTCATCGGGTACATGCCCGCGGCGCGTATGGGCGACGCGACGACATGCGCGGGGCCGGATGTGATCATCGGGGGAGAACCGACGGTGCTGATCGGCTATCGGCCAGCGGCGCGGCTCGGGGATCCAACAGCGTACGGGGGGGTCATCACGATAGGGTGTCCGAACGTGCTGATCGGCAAGAGCGCGCAGGCGCAGACGCTCGAACGCGCGGCGCAGGAGGGGACGCCGTTATGCGAGCCATGCGCGTGATCCTCGAAGTACAATGGGGAAAGCTCGCGTCGCAAAGGGCGGTGATCACGCCCGGCGGATCGCTGCGCGTGGGGCGGACCGAGCTCTCCGACGTCGTGATCCCCCACGATCGGCAGATGTCAGGGGTGCATTTCGAGGTGTCGTGGGACGGGGCGCGTTGTGTCGTGCGAGATCTCGGGAGCGCCACGGGGACATGGCTCGACGGGCAGGAGGTGCGCGAGGGGGAGGCGCGGAACACGTCATGGATCCGCGCAGGCGATACGGTGTTCATGGTCTTCTTCGAGGGAGCGACCTCGCACCCGCGCCCCGCGGACGCGCCGGAGGTGGCCTCGCGAAAGGAGAAAGCACGCGACGCACTGCTCGCAGAAACGACGCCGCTGTTCGCACTGCTCGACGGAGCGCGCGCCCCGCGAATACGAGAGCTCCTGCGAGAATCGATCGACGAGCACCGCTCGCTGTACGAGGGCGTGCAAGGCGACGCACTCGGCGAGGTGGCGCCCTATCTCGTGCGCCTATCGCCGGAGAGCGATCTCTTTGAAAAGCTCGTCGACGAGGGATGGGGGCAAAGCTGGGGCGTCTATCTCACCAGCGAGCGTCCCCTCCCAGAGGTGCGGCGGCATCTGCGGCGGCTCACGATGGTGGACGCAGAGGGGGAAGCAAAACGTCTCTATTTCCGGTTTCAGGACCCGCGGGTGCTCCGGCGCTTTCTGGTGATGAGCAACCTGCGCCAGCGAGCAGAAATGTTCGGCGTGATCCTCGAAGCCTTCCTGATGGAGGGAGAGCAGGGAGAAGTCCTCCGCGCTTCGCATGCCCCGGTGGCGCCATGACGCTGCTTCGCCGGGAGCCCCAGAGCTGGGGCGTTGCCCCAGGCCCCAGCAGGGGCTGTCCGCCCCTGCACCCGGACCAGCCAGGGGCTGGACCCAAGGTCGATGAACTGCGCGATGCGCAGTTCATCGAACAGGCCCGGTCAAGGCCGGCAGCGGGGTTGCCAACCGAGACAGGCGCGCAGGCCGGTGGCAAGACCATGGGGAGGTTCGCTGGCGTTGGTTCGAT
>NZ_SSMQ01000157.1 GCF_005144585.1 Polyangium fumosum
GGCTCCGGGCGGCGGCGGCAGTGGCACCGACGTGGCGGCAACTCCGGGCGGCGGCGGCGGCAGCGCCGACGCGTGGTGGGCTCCGGGCGGCGGCGGCAGCGCTGACGGGGAGGCTCCGGGCGGCGGCGGCAACGCTGACGGGGAGGCTCCGGGCGGCGGCGGCAGCGGCGTCGCGATCCGCTGCGAGGGCGCCCCTGGCGGCGGGGGCAACGCGCTCGGCGGCGGGGGCAAGGGACCACCGCTCCCGGGCGGGGGCGGAAGGGGAACGGGCGCGACCCCGCCGAGCAGCGTGCTCTTGCGGGCAGCGCCCGAAGGGGGCGGCGGCATGAGTCCTGGCGTGGTGCCGCGAGGAGCCTTCTTCGCCAGCCCCTCGAAGACGTCCAGATCGCTGCCCTTATCATCGGCCATGTTCAGCCACTCCTCGACGAAATGCGACGACGTTACGCCGCGGACGACAGAAACCCCTTTCGCACATCTCGCGCCACGCGAGTAGAGGATCGATGGGGCTCCGTGACCGCACCGCGCTCAGGCGGGAAAACCGAGACCTATCTAGCCTACCCGCGCCTGGCGTGCTTCGCGAGTTTGTTCACGTCGTTCCGCGGTGTTCGCCCGGGGGCCTTAGTTCGGCGCCCCCTCGGCGGGGTCCTTCGCCGGCTTCTTGAAGTAGCGGATCCGCTTCTGTTGCAGCGGATACCACGTGCTCATGGGCACGATGGGCGTGTCCTCCAGGAAACGACGGCCGCCGGGGGCGTCGGCGCGCGTGAGGCGGACCGCCGTCGCGCCCTGGGGCGGGTGCACGGCGGCGCCGGTGAGATCCGTGTCCCCGCCGAGCGCCAGCGTCAGCGGCTTCGGGAGGAGCAGCCGCGTGCTGCATCCCGCGTTCTTCAGGAGCGCGTCGAACGCCTTCGCGTCGGCCGCCGAAGCGTCGGCAGGCGTCACCAGCTCGACGTAGAGCAACATGCCGTCCTTGTCGTTCACGCCGACGGCGGCGGCCGCGACCGCGGCGTTCGGCGATCCCGTCGCGAGGCGGATCGCGCCTTCGACGGGCGGCTCCGCGTCGATCGCGAACGCGCCGGCCGAGGCCCAGAGCGACGCCGCGCCCGCGCCTGCGTCGGCCGGCCCCGCGTCGAGCATGGCCACCGTCTTCGCCGCGCTCTGCGTCGATGCCTTCGCAGCCCCCACCGTGCGTGGATCGATCTTCACCACGCGCGCCTTGCGATCGGGCCGCGCCGCATCGAAGCGCAGCTCCGTCGTCGCGAGCGCGTAGGGGAAGCCATGCTGCGGCAAGCCCTTGACGCGCCACTGACCTTCGCCCTCGACGGGCGGCTGCGCGACGGGCGCGAGGGCTGCGCCGGGCAGCACGTGGCGTAGCGTCATGTAGAAGTAGTCGCGCGCCTCGCGCTTGATGTAGCGCGGGAAGTTCATGAGGCCCATGCCGCGGATGAAGCGCCTGCCGCGGAACTTCCATCCGTCGATGCCGGAGACCGTGCCCTCCGACTCCCAGTCGTACTGCAAGGGCCTGCCGAGCGGATCCATCTCGCCTTCGGGCGCGACCTTGTAGAACTCGAGCCCGCTGTGGCCCGCGTTCATGTCGAGCGCGATGCCGTACGAGCAGCGCGTCTGGATCATCGACTGCGCGAGCCCCTCGGGCCCGAGGTCCGCGCCGTAGAAGTACGCGACGAACTTCTCCTTCGTCAGACAGATGCCCGTGCGCACGGTGTGCGTCTTGTCCGCCCAGCCCGGCGGCGTCCCGCCCCACCACGTGCGGTTGTACGGGTTGAACTTCTCGTCGAGCACCATGACCGTCATGTTCTGCCGGTACGACAGCACGTGCGGCGGGATGCTCTGATCCTCGGGCCAGCTCCCGAACGCGGTCGATCCATCCCGCAACACGGCGACGGTCGCGCCGTAGGGCTTCGGCGGCAGATACACGACGCCGTCGGCCATCATGCCGAACTCGCCGTGCAGCGCCTGGAAGCCTGCGTTCGAAGCGGCGACGACGCGCTCGAGCACCGCGGGATCCCGCGGGATGAAGCCGGGCCCGGCCTCGCCCGTCGCGCCCTTCGGCTCGACCGTACCGGCCATCATGTGCAGCTCCACCTGCCGCGGATCCCAGACGACGATGAACACGCGTGTCGTCTTGCGCGAGCGATCGGGGCGGATGTACGTCGTGACGAACGCGGGCGGCAGGCCCTCGATCCTTCGAATGAACGGATCCTTGTCCTGCGGGTTCCACTGCCCCTCGCCGGGCAGCGCGGGCGTGATCCACGGCTCGAGCGGCGCCGGAGGCCAGCCGATCTCGGGGTCGGTCGGCATCGTGCGCGTGGGCGCTTCGAGCGTGGTTTGTCCGAGGTCCTCGGCGATCGCCTCGGCCGCGGCTTGCTCGCCGCCCATGTTCTCTTTTTGCCGCATGACGACCTCGAGGCCCGCGAACGCGACGGCCTTGATCGTCTGCATCGCCTCGTCGCCGATGACGTCACGCACGCGATCGACCGACCACGTGACGACGTTGCCAGGCCGCGCGATCTCTCCACTCTCGTGCGAGAGCCAAGCCGGGAGCGTCGCCGGTCCGTCGAGCGGCACGCGCGCCTCGCGGCCTCCATCCCGCACGACGAGCGTCGCTTCTTCGAGCGCACATCGCACATCCCGCGCGGGCGCCTCGCCTTCCTTCGCGTCGGCCTCTTGCGCGTCGCCTTGGCCCTCGCCTTCGCCTTCGCCGAGCGTGAACGTGCGCTTGCCGATGCCGCGGAGTTGCCCCGTCTCCTGCGCGTTCGTCAGCGCGTTCTGCATCCGCTCGACGCGCGTCCAGCCTTCGGTCGCGAGGGCTTGCCCCGAGAGGTCGAAGACGTGCACGGTGGGATGGCTGCCGGCGATGAGCGGGCTCGACACGTAGGCCAAACGCTCGCCACGCACCGTGGGCCGCGACTCGTCGGCGCCGCTCGTCTCGGTGAGGTTGAAGGCGCCGCCCACGTCGAGGAGCACGCCTTCGGGGGAGAGCTCGGCGTGCACGAGGAAAAGATCGTTCGGCTCGCCCTGCGCGGGCGCGGCGCGCACGACGGCGCGGCTCTTTGCGCCGAGCGCGCCCCACACGCCGCGCGGTGGATCGATCCAGACGACGTCGTCGGCCGCGGCCACGAGGCCCTGCGACGCGAGCGCCGAGGCGAGCGCGGTGGACCTGTCCTTCGCGCCGAGGTTCGGGACGCCACGAGGCACGAGCGTGGCGAGCGCAGCGGCGCCGAGCACGGTGAGCGCGACGTGGCGGCGTCCTTGTCGAACGAGGGTGGAGAGGCGAGAGGTAGCCATGCCGCGGAGGGGTTCGGGGCGGAGCCCCCAAGTGTCGACAGAACGCTCGAAGCCGGTGGGGCCTGCCCAGCGCCAGGAAAACGCGGAGCGGCGCGGCAATATCATCGGCGCGGCGGAAGGGCCAACGTTTCGTCGGGGGGCCGCGGCATGGATGAGGGGCCGAAAATCGTCGCGCGTGGCGGTCGACACGTGGAGACCACCTCGGTCCACGTTCTCCAGCGCCGGTGGACGCGCGGCGAGGCCCGCGTGTCGTCGTGGACGGGAGGGGTCGACGCGTGGCGGGGGGCGCTGGTCGTTGTGGACGGGAGGGGTCGACGCGGGGCGACACCTGCGCGTCCTCGTCGACTGGGGGGGTCGACGCGTGGCGACGCCTGCGCGTCCTCGTCGACCGTGGGGGTCGACGCGTGGCGACACCCGCGCGTCCTCGTCGACCGTGGGGGTCGATGCGTGGAGACACCTTCGGGCGAGCTTCAGCGAGGGGGGCGGGGGCGAAGAGGGGGAGAGGGGCGGGGACGGGAACGGTTTCGCAGAGGTTTCCGCTCGGGGACGGCGAGCTTACCGTCGGACGGAGGACTCATCAGGCTGAGGGTCTACGAAGTCGTCTTGGCCATGGCCGGGACCGCGCAGGGCCATGCAGAACATTGCGTTGACCGTGCCAGAAGCGGTGGACAGCTACGGCCAAAGCGATCGTCGACGCTTATCATAACGCGTGACGCGTTCGGCTGCCGATCGTCTCACGCGACCAGTCAGTACGCAGCGAGCACGCGGACACTGGAGCCCAGTTCAATGGATCCGAAGCCCCCCGGAATGGTGTTGTTCGGGCAGACGTCCGGGCAAACCCCTCCGGGGAGGTTGCAGCTATGGTGACAGCCGCCGTACCAGCTCCCGTTCGTCGCCGTGTGGAGCGCTGTCTCGGGGTCGGCCTCGCTCGCCTCCCACATCGGGTCCAGCGAGGCGTCATGTTGCGCCACGGGGTATGCCGATACACGCCCGCTCATCGTGCCCACGAACACCCAGCCTGCGCCGTCGAAGGCGCCGCCCTCGACGACCACCGTCGGGCCGGCAACGTTGCCCTGGAGAGGCATATTGTAGGACCAGTAGCGCGGGCCGCCGACGCCCCCGCCCTCGTAGCTCGGTGTGAAGGTGTCCGCGATCCGAAGCGTGCCGCCAATGGGAATGCGCGGAACTGCGCCGGAATTTGCGGGCCAGCCGCTATCGCCGCTTCCGAGATTGTCGATGCCCTGGAACGTCGCGAAGGCCAGCCGGCTGCTGTCCTGAAACCAAGCAATGCCATAGGGGTAACGGCCCGGTCTCGTCGGCATGCTCGCGTTGCTCCCGAAGGACTTCCACGTATTGGTTGCGACATCGAGGACAAACACCCGGTCGCAACCCACCTGCGTGTTCTGTGCCTGGTAGCTGGCTGTGTGGATCTGATCGGGGCAAGTCGACGCGAGCCGACCGCCCACGGCGAGGCTCGACCCGTCGGGCGATAGGGCCATGGGCTGGAGGCCCGCGACGGCTCCGGGGGTTGCCAGCCATTGTAGCGTAGCCTGCGCGGTGCCATTGCACTGCGCGAGGGCGGGGAGGCTCACCGAGGCGAGTGCTCCGCTGAGGGGCAAACCGCGCAGTGAGATCCAGACCTTGCTCCCGTCCGCGCTCACCACGACATCGTAGGCGCCCTGGCCCGCGACCTGCGCGACGGAAAAGCGCTCGCAGAGCATGTTGGCGCCCAGGTCGTACGCGACCAGCTCACCCGTCACCGGGGACACGGCGAGCACGAGTTCTTTCGCGGCCGCGTTGATGACGGCGATCCCGTCGAGGGAGGAGATGCCGGGAAACGAAAGACGGGTGATGCCGTTGCCGGCGTCGCCATCAAGGTCGACCTCGGCATCATCGCGGACGCCCACGATCTGGCCGGCGCTGGTCGTCACCAGGAGGCGCCTGCCGCTTGCGGGGGCGATGTCGCGGGGGAGTGAACCGACGGGCACCGTATCGCCAACCTGATTAATCTCCGCGACGCCCGCTAAGGTGGTAACCTGGAGGCGCTGGATCCCAGCGTTCGTCCCGGCGACGAGACCGACGCAGCCGCAGTGCCGTCGGGCGAGGGCGATCGGATCGGTCGCGCCCGATACGCTCGGCTCGTAGATATAAGGTACATTGTCCGGCGCGACCGAAGCGAAATAGCAGAGCGGCTCGGCCGTCTTATCGTAGTCGGTAATGTCATTTCCGACCCGCAGGAACGGAGCGACCCACTCCGCGCAGGCGTCGCACGCCGCCCGAAGAGCGTCCCCGCCCGGGGCGATGTCGATGAGCTTGGGCAACGCCGCGAGGTCCGCCGCGGTGACCGCGTCGCAGAGCTGGGGCGCGCGCGACGCATGGAACGCCAGTGCGAGCGCGCCGCCGGGATCGTTCGGATCTGGCGGCGGGAGATGGGTCGGCAGCGCCGGATCGACGAAAGGGGCCAGGTCTTCGGGCGGCGCCATTGGGTTCCCGTTCTCCGTGGTGCACCCGTCCTTGTCGGCGGGGTCCGTGGAATAGCACCGGTTTGGCTGGACTCCCAGCATGGTGAAGAGGGTTTGCTTGGGTGTGTACGCGATCGTCTTACAGCCCGTGGAGTCGCAGAACCCGCCCTCGTACCATGACGCGAGCTGCAGCGCGGACAGCTCGGTCCCCTCAGGGTATAATTTCGCGAGCACCTTAGCGGCGTTGCGAAGGCGCCCGTAGTGGGAGCGGGCTTTGCCCTCAATCGAGACCGGGATTTTGGCGAGCACGCCCTCGTCCTCGGCGATGTCGAGCTGCCAATCTTCTCTGTCTTCAATGCCGCGGGAGATGGAGAGGTTCGTTGCCTTAGGCGCGCGGCATGCGCTCGCGTCGAACGACGGCGGGGCCCACATCGCGGCGCCGAGCACGGGCGCGCCAAAGGACATGCCATCCGAGAGCTGCGCATATACCGCGCCGAGCGAACCTTTCACACAGTCAAGGAGCTTCTGCGCCTGACCGTCGAGTACGGCCGTGGCATAAGGCAAAGGCTTATTCGAGACCTTATCGTGGTTGGGCAGTCCCCCCACCGCGTCGTGCAGGTGCATGTCACCCACGACCTGGTACTTAACGTCATTATCCATGGCGCTGACATCCTCGTGCGGGAAGCACATCGGATCGCGGAAGGTGAAGGTGGGGAGGTAGGGCTTTTCGAGTGAAACCTCGAACAAGACGGGATCCGTTCCGTGGATGGTGCCGGCGGACAAGGCGACGATCTCAGCGGTCAGGAGCTGTAGTAATTGCGGTTCGAGATCGTTCCATTCTAGATCTTCGGGTTCGTCCTTCTTGGACTTGGTCTCTGGAAAGTGCTTCAGATTTGCTGAGCCCCATCGCTGCCACATGTGGCCTGCGCTCCACGAATCCTGCAGGTAGTGTTGTGCAACGGCCTCGTACGCGAGCGCCTCGACCTCGCACGCGCGGAAGAACGTGGCGAATCGCGCATCCGTCGCCGTTCGGCGCTCCATGGGTTCGGCGTTCCAGATTGCGGCGCGTGTCGAGCTGCACTCGGCCGCTCGGCCCAGAGCGAGCTGATGGTAATGCTCGAACCACAGGTCGCTTTGCGGCGGGAAGTGATTCGAGTTCGTGGCGCCCATGTGCGTTGCAAACACGTGGCATGCCTGCGCCGCGTCGAACGGCGAGGGCAGCGACTTCAGCGGGCACGTCTCGTTGCCGCGCGCCCAGTCCCACATGCTGAAGGAGAAGTCGGGTAGCTGGGCCAGCTCGTCCAGCGCGAACGAGCGAAGGACCGCGCGATGCGCGGCAGCAGGGGCCTTCACGTCAATCGTGGGGAGCTCCCCGTGTTCGCCGACAACGGTGTTCGATGCAGGACCCGTGAGCACGGTGAGGCTCATCGTCTCCAGCACCGCGGGGGGTAAGCCGGCCGCCTTCGCCGCGCGCTCGAAGAGGTAGCGATGCTCGTCGAGCTGGAACTCGGGGTCACGCCACCGCCCACGTGCCGCCTCGATGCCCTCGCAGCCGCGGCTGTCGGGCGTGAACTCGAGCTGGCCGACTTTGGCGTTCGCGTCCTTGTATCGGTAGCAGATGGAGTCCCAGGCGGCGACCGGCCTGGGGGATACGACGATGGCCGTCGCCGCGAGGAAGAGCGGCAGTCCAAACCTGATTTTCACGGTGCACCTCCGAGCATGGCGTCCACGCCGGGCATGCAGACGGGCCCTCCGTAAAGGACACTTAGGTAAGCGGTAATCGGATCGACCCCCGCGATGCGCTGCGCCGAATACGCCGTGAAACACGCATCCGCGCAGCACGGCGCCGGCTCGGTCCAGGGCTCGCTCGTGGTGCAATGGGGCGACGACATCATGCAGGCGTCGAGTGAGCGCACGCCCGGCTCGAAGCAGTTTGCGACGATCTCGGCGCACCGCTCGCGCGCCGAGATCGCATCGGGGGTCAAGCGAACGACCATGTTGATGCGGGCCCCACGCAATAGGATAGGCCGCCCCTGTGCGTCGACAGGATAATTCGAGTAATCAGGCGGCGGCGGTAGCGGCGGAACGATCACGGGCGGCGGAGGGACCCAGTCGCCCATCGAATTGCCTCCCATGCCCCCGTTGCCACCCGTGCCGCCCGTGCTCCCCATGCCGCCCGTGCTCCCCATGCCGCCCGTACCGCCCGTGCTCCCCATGCCGCCCGTGCCGCCCGTGCTCCCCATGCCGCCCGTGCCGCCCATGCCCCCGGTGCTCCCCGTCGTTCCAGCGCTACCTGTGCCGCCGCCAAAGCCGCCAGAGCCGGTCGTGCCCGTGCTCGGTCCACTCGAGCCGGAAGGGGTAGTGCTCTCGTTGCAACCGTATCACCTCGCCCACCCCCGTCCTGACGCCCCGTGTCCCTCGTGCCCAGGCTCCCCGCCGGAAGGAGCCTCAACATGTGTACGGAACAACAAGCGGCAGCCATTCGTGCGGAGGTCTCGCGTATC
>NZ_SSMQ01000158.1 GCF_005144585.1 Polyangium fumosum
CGCAGACGTCTGCGCGCGCTTGCTGTCGAAGCTCGATGCGCCCGGCGGCCGGACGAACGCGCGTGCGCGCGGCGCCTGCCACGGCAGCGGGCCGGCGTCCAGACGGGGGTGAGCGAGGTGATACGATCTTCTTAGCTCTACTTATTGAGCGACCCACGCCTCGTGACACCTACAATTATTGCTCCCTGCGTGACAGGCTTGGACTCGCGGACTCCCCCTGGCTTAAATCACCCCCGTCCCCTGACTTTTCACCGGCCCGACGTCTACTCGAAACGTATCCAACAATTGGTCTGAGCTTCGTGGTTCGCCTTCTCGACTTCGTTACCGAGCGTTGGGTAGAGGGATGGAGAATAGACAGCGAGCGCGCTCGATTCGTCGCGCCCTCGGAAGAGCTCGATGCTCCGCTCAAGCGCGACTCGGACGGACCTCGGATCGCACTATTTGTCGGCAACAGAACCAAATACTACCTTGGCGACCGTCGTGTATTTGAGTGGAGTGTTGGGCACGCAAATACCCCCTGTTGGGCCAGCGCTGCATTGATGACCCTTGAGGGATGGCTCTACGATAGGGATATGCGTGGAGATCTGAATCGGACGGCGTTGGCGTACCTACTTGAGAGTAGTAATTCCGCGGCCATCGTTGGCGTGCTGCTAAGCGTGGCGCTCAAGAACCCCTCTTTACTCGGTGGACCCCTTGAGCCATTGGTTGGCTGTCCGGATCTGTACCGCTGGGCTCACGAACGCTCCAGTCCCAGGGGGAAGAATGATCGCGACGCGGCCATGATCGCATGGCAGGGCCAATCGGAATCGGCTTGGAGGAGGGCGAAGGAGTGGCATGACATGCCACATAGGTATGTCGACTTTTTTGCGGTCGTACTGGAGTTGTTTCAGTCGCGTGAGCTAGATTGGCCATTCTTGGAGGCCGCGCGTCAGGACTGGATTCGCTTATTGCCGAGCGTTAGCGATCCGGTCGACGCGAGGGCACTCGCATTCCATATTGCTTACTTCGATGCAGGGAACTGGAAATGGACTGGAGACGGGACGCAGGCCCAGTGGGAGTTCCGGCCGCCGCAGGACGTGCAGGATTTGGCGATAAGTGAAATGCAGGAAACACAGCAGGCTGCGCCCCGGTGGCAGCGGGCGGCGGCGATAAAATACTGCCGGCACGTGTTGGATGGGGCTGCCGAGGTTTCCGCGCACGATCTGCGCCCTCTGCTGGAGTATGCGGCGGGGGCCGAGGCGTCCCCCCACGCCGATGGGCCTGATGATGAGGAATGGCTAACGGGTGACATGTACACGGTTCGGTGCGCTGTTGCAGCGGTGGCGCTCGTCAAAATGCCATCCTGGTTAGAGGAGCACCCTCCCTGGAAGGCTCGATGTAAAGAATGGATACTTTCGGCCTGTTCCAAGCATGCGTCGTTCAGCATGTTAGAGCACCCTTTCCCCAGTCCGATCGGATCGTGGGATCGATTCTGCGCACATGCGATCGGCGCGCTGTGGAGTAGCGCGCCAGAGGATCACGAGTGCCGCTCTGCTGTGGCTATTTTGGTCGGTGCGAGTTATCACCATGCAAATCATCATCTCGCCGGCGACGCTAAGTACGATTATCGAAGCCGGATGTTTGTAGAATTGGCGTCGTTTCGTCGACGGCTTGGCGATGATTTCTCCCGGTTACTGCACCTCGCCGTACTGTTCGCACGCTTGCGCCATATTGGATGGGCAGGTCCTCCCGATACATCCCCCAACGTTGATGGTGCGTTCAGCCACTTCGCCAATGCTTTCGTGCGGGGAACCTTGCCGCTGTTGCCAGAGGATTGGCCGCGTCTCGCTATTGAGTGGCCTGCGAAATTGCGACGACCAAGGAAGTGGCCGGACTGGGTGCAAGCGCAAGGTTGGGATCAAGGCTTTGATTTGGCCGCTCTCGTATCCGCTATGGCATGGTTGCCCAGCGAGGCTGGCAATCTGAAGGCCAGGGATCGTAAATTCGTTGTCGACACGATGGGACGGCTTGATGACGTGATCCTGCGGGATTTAGGAGAGGACCAGGAGGACACACCCGAGCAACCCGAGATGAGGAGCACGCGGTTGCGACCTCAGGGCTCTGATGTCGACGATCGAGGCCATAAAGGGTGGTTCGGCCGAGCACGAACTGCCTTCAAGGAGGTTATGTCCAGGGATACAAAACCTCGCGGCCTCGCGCCTTCCCGGCAAAAATCTCGAACGACGCCCCTGCCCATCGAGGATACAATCGCTCGCTGGTGCGCCGCCTATGTCGTTCGCGAGCCCGATCCGGCCGTGAGGAGGCGGTTGTGGGAGCCGTGGCTCTCACGTCCTCCTACGAGATATTATTGGGCGGAATCCTTCGTCAGCAACCTGTGTCTCGAAGGTTTTGCTGAGGTTCCTGCTACCGCGAGCTTCGTCGACGCGTGGAAGGAAATTTTCAAATACGCGATACGCGAGGGCCGATGGCTGGACCGAGAAGCGGAAGGATTCAGCAGCATAAGTGTTGCCAGGGCCTTTCTTCGGCCTCACGGCATCCAGTTCGGCCAAGCTTGGACCGCCGAGCGCTCGCAGGTAGCATCGGTCCTTTTGCCATACTGGGAGCGGTGGGCTGCATTAGCCATGGAGCATTCCTGGTGTGCCAAGGACTTTCTCTGGATGCTTCAGGCCCCGGCCTTCAAGGTGGCGCGTCGCGATGGGCTTCGGTGGGTAGCGACTTCTAAACTGGCGCAATGGATCGAAGATGACCGGGCACAAGAGGCCCTCGTCTTTCTCCTCCAGCAGGTCGAGATAGACCGTGGGGATGGGCTTGAGCTGCGGGACGACCAGCGTAAGGCATTTATGATGCTCCTCGATCGCCTTGTTGCCATGCAAAACCGCGAAGCCATTGAGCTAGCCCGCCGAATACGCCCTTCTTTATAGGGGGCAGATTGCGTAGCGCCGGTCCTACGATAGCACCGGCGATATGCAATCAGGTGGGTCAGCAGCAGCAGGCCAAGTCGCGACTCACTCCTTCGATCCACCCCGTCGAACTGTCTCCTGTGGTGTCCTGGATAGCCACCCCGTCCCACCACAAACGGCACACTCCTCACTCTCTGCATCGCAGGCCGCACACACCTCCCGCGGTATCAACGTATCTCTCACCTGCTCGATCATCACGCCGAGCTGCTTCACGATCGCCACCATCGCCGGAGCCGCCTTCGCAATATCGCGACCGGGGCCCTTAGCCCAGCCATTGGCAACCGAGACAAAGAGCGCGTGGCTCGCCTTGAGATGGCGCAATCCCTCTTCGAGCTCTGGTCGGTCTTGGAAGATGGGCGGCGCCCCTGCCGGAGGCGCATCCCCGCCGGCAGGAAGTGGCTTTGACGATTCGGTCTCGGCCGCCGCCGCATCAGCCTTCGGTGTTTTCTTTTTCCTTGGCGTCGCCAGCCGTTTCGCCAGCTCCTCATCGACACGCCGCTGCGCTTCTTCCAGCTTGGCCTGGTCGGTAGCGGTCACCGTCCCGGCCTCGTAGGCCTTCACAGCCTCGCGGATCCCCGGTTCGCGTTGCACGCTGCGGATGATCGCGGCCGCCGGGTTTTCCTTGAGCTTCCGCGCGTCAACCGCTTCGCGCAAGGCCTCCGTCGATAAGGGCGAGAAGAAACACGTCTGCCGTGCCGTGATGGTGCTCGGCGAGTCGCCCACCTCGGCCGCAACCTTGGCACGGGTCGTTTGCGGTCCGCCGGGTGCTGACGCCGGTGCCCCGTCACCTTGGTTATTTTTAACCGAGGTCTTCAGGTCGGTGCGCCTCCCCTTTCCGACGGTGTGAAGCCCTGCCAACCGCTTCTCGAGGTCGGCCTTCTGCTTGGGCGAGAGCTTGCGTCCGTGCAGGTCGGCGAGGTTGTCGCGCAGGAAGATTTCGTACTCCTCGTCTGCCGTGAGGCCATCGTGGACCACGACCGGTACTTCTCGCAGATTCGCGTCGATCGCGGCGCGGCGGCGGCGGTGACCACCGAGTACGGTGCCCGGCGCGCTCGCGCAGTTCTCCCCTGTCACGACGAGCGGCCTCGTGATGCCGTGATCTCGTACGTCCTGGACAAGCTCACGGAAGCGCGCGTCGTTCTCGGAGGCGAGCGGAAAGATCTCGTTGTTTCGCCAGTACTGCCCGAGCTTCCTCGGATCCAGGACGTCTGTGCGAAATCGCCTTTTTCCGAGGCAGCTCGGGATCGGCGGAGCAGACGGAGGAGGGGCAGGAGCGGGGGGTACGGCTACGCCCGTGGGGGACGTCGGCCCCGGCACGTGCCCTGAGAGGGTTGCGTAAAACTCTGGGTCTCGTCGTGCAATAGCGGGCAGCAGCGCGCGCGTGGCGTCCATCCAAGCGCGTTCCGCTCCCTGGCGAGCCTCCATCGACGGGTCGTGGTGACTTGCATTGTACTGGTTATGAGCCTCGTCGAACACCTTCACCAGTGCGTTTTCATCGTCCGTTCCTTGCTCCCGAAGGGTGCCCATCACCTTCGAGACGCAAACCGCGATTGCGGTCCCTACATCGATTGCTACGGACGCCATTGTAACGGCGGGGCTGGCAGGCAGAGCCGCTACCATAGGCTGTCTGGCGGCTGCGAGGACCGCAACAGGAAGCCGCCCTTGCTCGACGAGGAGGGGGACCTCCCACAGCAATGCTTGGCGCTTCTCTTCTATGTCAAGCAGACGGGACTCGATCTCCGCGGCGTCGATGTCCCCGTAGAACAACTCGAGCTCGGCGACTGCTACCAAGAATGCATCGATACACACCCTCTCTCCCACTGGAACGTGGTCGAGCTTGCCCTCGAGTTCGGCACGGATGGCCAGATAGCTATCGTATGACAGGTGCTTCATCACGCACTCACCTTCGCCGGGTGGCGAGCGAAGGCGCCTGTCTCCGCAGAGGCGGGTACCTCGGGAACCTGGGGCTGCGTGCGACCGTCCTTGGACGGAACCAACCGTTGCCGGAGCCACCGCTCGAGATCCTTGCGTTGGAACCGCACGAGACGCGCGCCCAGCCGGATATGGGGGATCTGCCGGCGAGCTACCATCGACCTCAGCGTGCCGCGTGCTAGGCCGGTCAGCTCAGCCGCGCCCGCGTAGTCGAGCATGTCATCCATGGGGGTACCTCCTCGGGCCGAACCACCGGCCCGGTTGGCCCACGTTTCCCACGTTGCGGGCGCTGGTCTCCTGCAACGGCAAGGTGGTAGGTTGCGGGGGCGAGGAAGGCCGGGACCCCATGAGCGAGCAAGGCGACACATCAACCGGGACGTATGCGGCCAGTGCTGAGCGAAGCCCTCAACCCGCAGGGCGTCCCCCGGAAGGCGTGCACCGCGAAGAAGCTCAACCGCTCACGCCGAGCACCGTCGCAGAGGCCGTGGTGGAGTTGATTCGCCTGGCGATCGAGCACGAGCAGAGGTTTCACGCGGATCCGAGCATTGTACCCCACGATCGCGATGCGCAGCTCGAGGTTCACACCATCTTTGATACCAACACCCATTTACAAAAGGTCGTCAACGTCCTTCTGAAGTATCGGGATACGCGTCAAAGCAAGGTGATTGCACTCCGAGCGGCCCGTGCTGCGCAGCGGGTGAGCGCCTTCGTCAACCAGAAAGAGGATGAATGGCAGAATCTGCGGATCGCGCGCCAGAGAGAGGGGCTACCTGACACGGGTCACGCCTTCAATGCGAGCTTCCGCCAACAGATAGAGTCGTTCATCAAGGACGCTTGTGCAATGGCCGAGTTGCCCGTCGATTCGGACCAGTGCGATACAATCTTGGCCGCTGCGCTCGACCCCGTAAGCATCGAGGGAACGAAGGGCCGGTTCGAGCGCATCGTAACCGCGATGCATCAACTGCGTATCACGCCCGTGAAGGCGCGCACGAGCCAGTCTCTTCTCAGCTTGCTCGAAGGCCGCGAGCAAAGCAGCGGCCTGATGCGGTACCCCGAAGAGGCGGAGCTCGTGCATGACTATGACCCCTTGTTCACAGTCTACCTGCTGGAATACCTGGTCCGGCACGCGGAGAAAGGCATGCACGGGTTCTTCGGCGACGCGTTCAAGGAGCTCGACCAAGAGTCTCGGCGCGTAGAGGTCGCATCCTGGCTCCGCAAAATAGCGGACGAGCTGACCGCCCCTCGTGCCGTACAATCGCCATCCTCGAGCGCCAGCTGAAGCTCCTGCAACAGACCCCGCGCCCTTTGCAGGACCCGCTGCCCCACGCAGCGCTACGCCCTCTGCATGGGCAACGACGACCCCACATCCCACGACGCACCTTCTGCCGGGACCACGCCGCCCGTCCAGCGGTCACACGTCGCCCCGGCCGGCACCGAAGGCGAGCCCACCCCCGCCCCCGCCCTCCCTGCTGTCCTCACCGCGGACGAACTCGCCGCCCTCCTCCGCGTCGATCGCAAGACCGTCTACAACCTGATCACGCGCGGCGACATCCCCGGCGTACGTCGCCTCGGTAAAACCATCCGGATTTCCCGCGACGCAGTGCTACGCTGGCTCTCCGAGGGTCAAGGTCGCGTCTCGCGCTCGAGAGGTTCACGATGAGCGTGAGACGTAGAAAATGGCGCGATCCGGAGACGGGCGTGACCAAGGAATGCTGGATGATCGACGTGGTGGTGGAGCACAAGGACGGCCGGCGGGAACGGGTGCGGAAGGTCGCCCCGGTCCAGAACAAGCGGGCCGCCGAGCAGTACGAGCGTGAGCTGCGCGCCGAGCTGGTCAATGGCTCCCCCAAGGTCGAGAAGGAGGTGGTGGAGGAGGCCCCGCGGTTCGAGACATTCGGCGCGGAGTTTCTGTCGACGTACGCAAAAAACAACAATAAGCCGAGCGAGGTACGGTCGAAGGAAGCAATCCTCCGGGTGCATCTCATGCCTGCATTCGGCAAATTGCGCCTCGATGCAATCGGGCCGAAGGAGGTCGAGACCTACAAGGCCCGAAAGCTCACGGAGGGTTTGTCACCGAAATCGGTGAACAATCACCTCACGGTCCTGCGCCGGGTGCTCGCGCTGGCCGTCGAATGGGGCAAGCTCCGGACCGTGCCCGTCATTCGCTGGCTCCGCGTCCCGGAACAGCCCTTCGACTTCCTGAGCTTCGAGGAGGCAGCCCGGCTCACCAGTGCAGCGGACTCATCGTTATGGCACACGATGATCGTCGTGGGCCTGCGGACGGGGCTGCGGCAGGGCGAGCTCCTCGCGCTTCGGTGGGAGGACGTCGACCTCGCCGCGGGGCGGCTCTTCGTTCGGCGCTCCGTCGTCGATGGGATCGTCGGAACCCCGAAGAACGGAAAGGGCAGGGAAGTGCCGCTCGGGGAGGAGGTGCTCCGCATCCTCAAGGCATTCCGTCACCTGCGCGGACCGCTCGTCTTCTGCGCAGAGAACGGCCGGATGCTGAAGAAGGGCGAGTGCAAGCACCCGCTTTGGCGAGCGTGCCGTCGCGCCGACCTACGTCGGATCGGCTGGCACGTGCTCCGTCACACCTTCGCGAGCCACCTCGCCATGAAGGGGGTCGCCCTCAAGGCGATCCAGGAGCTCCTCGGCCACGCGACGATCGAGATGACGATGCGCTACGCGCACCTGTCCCCGGACGTCCGTCGTGGTGCCGTCAAACTCCTCGACGGTCCTTCCACGCCCGACGAGGGCGCCGTGCAAGCTCACGGCACATACACGGCACATGAGCGGAGGTCGAAGCAAAAGTAGCGAGGTTTCCCGAAGAAATTGAGTGGAGGCGCCGGGAATCGAACCCGGGTCCGCAAGGCCTACAGTTCACCTTCGTTCACGTGCGTAGTCGCCGTATCCCCTGCGACTGGGTCCGCGGATTCGGCCGCGACCTATCCCTCGCTGATCTCGACCGCGCTATCGAGGGCATCCTCGCTTGGTCCAGCCCTAGTTCCTCGACACAGGGGTCTTGACTGTTTCACGCTGCGACGGGCAGCGCGGGATGCGCTGGCTGTGGGTATGCGTGCCCCATCTTCTTGCGAGCGTGCTGGACACTGAACCTCCAGCGGATT
>NZ_SSMQ01000159.1 GCF_005144585.1 Polyangium fumosum
CGCTGGGAGCCCACGCCCTACCAGGACCGCGGGCAGGAGCCCCTGCTCGACCTCCTCCACGGTTCCTTCGGCTGGATGCTCATGCCGATCGCGTGAACCACTACGAATTTGCGGGATGATGTACTAGTTCCGGCAGAGCCGGAGACGTCCGGCACAGAGGCGGATTCGGCCCCATCGTTGGGGCCGAATCCGCCTCAGCCGTCGTCAACGGCTTCTGCGCCGCCCGTAGCACCAGGCCGAACGTCGGTTCGTCGCGCCCAACTCGACGTGGCACCGGCGCCGGTGACATCGCCGCCGCCGATCGCTTCTGCGCCGCCGGCATCAGCGGCGGTCCAGGCATCGCCCCCTGGCGCGATCAACGAAGCAGCGATACGCCAGACTGCTGCTGCGCCGCCAGCATCAGTGGCGGGCCAGGCATCGCCCTCGGGCGCGATCAGCGAAGCAGCGGTACGCAAGACCATCGAACCGCGGGTCCTTTCGGGGAATGCAAGTTTGGACGAAACAAAGATGCTGATCGCCCTATGCAAACGCCAAGGGGATGCGGCATGCATCGAGCGGGCGGTGAGGTTGCTGAGAGACAGACAGCAGTAGCGCGTTCGTGTGTCGGGGTGTGGCGCCCCACGTGCGCCGACAAAAACGAGCACCTCGCGAAAATTCGGAGTCACCCATCCTGCCCTGCGGCCAATAGATGTTCATGGGGCACAAACCGAAGGACACGCCAGGGGACCGTCCAGGCTTCCTCGCCCGGCTCGTCGAGGTGCGCGCAGACATCGAGCGCTTCCTCGCGAGCGAGGGCGTAAAACGAGCCAACGGCAACGATGGCATCGAGGACAAGGCGCAGAGCGTCCTCACCACGGCCGTCGAGAGCCGCGACAACTACGATCCCGAGGCCGGCGATCTCCGCGCCTGGACGCTCGGAATCGCCGCAAACGTCGCGCACGAAGCAGACCGCGCCAAGCGGCGCTACGACGCGCGGTTCTCCCCGGAGGACGGCGAAGCGGAGTCCACGCCCGCGCCGACGGCCTCCCCCGAGCGCCTCGCGCACTTGCGCGACGTGCAGCGGAAGGTCGCGAAGGCCATGGAGGACATGCCTGCCGAGTTTTTCCAGGTGCTCATGCTCGTTGGCATCGAGGGCTGGTCGCACAAGGAGGTCGCCGAGGAGCTCGGCATCTCGGAAGACTTGGCGAAAAAGCGTCTCGAACGGGGACGGGCGTTCCTTCTCAAGAAGAGCGGCCTTTCGCGCGATGATTTGCTCGCCTTCATGCCCCTTCTGTGGCCCGTCGGGGAGGGGCACGCGTCTCGCCTCGAACGGCTCCGCAACCTCCTCGGCTACGCCCATCCAGCAGGAAACGCGCTCGGCGTGATCATCGGTCTGCTCCTGCTCGCGCCGGGGCCCGAGCGTGCCGTCGCGCATGCCGGGCTCCGGTACCACATGCCTATCGTGGCCAGCGTGCAGGAGGCGCCCCCGCCGCCGACCACGCCACCGGTCCTCCCCGCGGAGCCGGCCGCGGTCAAGCCTGCGAAAGCACAGGCTCCGCGTGCGCCGACCGTTCCCCGCCCCTCGGTCGTGGTTGACCTTTCGGGCCTCTCGTTCCTCCCGAAGGGCAACCGGTAGCCCTCTTCCTGGCGTGCCGGTTTGTCTCGTCCCTCTTGACAGGTTTGTCGCGGGTCGTGTACTCTTGAGCGCATGGTGCGGTCGGCTCTCGTCATTGCTACGATTCTCCTTCTCGGGGCGCCTGCGCTCGCGGAAACCTCACCGCCGCCCGCGGTGGACGAGGCCGTGGAGACCGCACGATTCACGGCGCTCGTCGCCAAGGCGGACCGCGAACGGGCCGCAGGCAGGCTGCCCGAGGCCGCGATGGCCTATGCCGAAGCCTTCAAGATCAAGGAAGAGCCGATTGTAGGCGGTCGGCTCGGCGCTCTGCTCGTCGAGCTGCGTAACCCCGTGCAGGCTGCGGATCTGTTGCTCGACGCGATCGAGCGCGGACGTGGGCCGGAGGTGTCGCCGGAGGAACGGCATGCCTGGCTCACGGCGTACGACGTTGCGATCTCGCAGGTTTGCCGCGTCGAGGTGACCGTCTCCGAGCCGCATTCGCGTGTCACCTTGGATGGTTTGCCCAAGAATCGGGACGGCCATACCGGGTTCATTCTCTTTGTGCCTCCCGGGGAGCACGAGCTACGGGCGACACTGAAGGGATTCGAGGACGCGGTCATCGATTTCAAGGCGATCAAGGGCGGGACGTTGCGTTACACGCTGGCGCTGCGTCCGCTACCCTCGTTCGCACCCATCGAGCCACCCGAGCGGCTTCTCCGGCGGCGTCAGCTCGATCCGGCGACGAACGTCGAGGAGCCGCCTGACGACGAGCTGCCGAAGCGGGAGCCGATCCGCGGTGGTGTGGTCGGCGACGAGAGGAGGAGCGGGATCCGTGGCTCGATCAACGCGGGACCCGTCGTGGTGTTCGGGGTAGCAACGTGGGCGCCCGCGGTGGGGGCAGTGCTCGGCGGAAGCTTGCAGGTGCATGAGCACGTGTCGCTCGGACTGGAGGGGCGCGCGGCGTGGCTAGCGTCGGGCGTTGAGGGAGGCCAGATCGACGCGATGACGGCAGGCGGAATCGTCAGCGCCTGCGGACACTACCGGTGGTTTTTCGGCTGTGCGCTTGGCCATCTGGGCATGATCAGGGTGGAGACTTCTGGCGAGAGCTACAAGCCGGCAAGCGTCGTGGGTGTGAAGCCTGGCGGCGGCGGCCGTATCGGTGCCAAGGTTCAGCTCACGACTTCCTTGTACGTACAGGCGGCAGCAGACGTTCTCGGTCTTTCAAGTGGGGTCAAGATCGTTGTAGGGGAAACGGTTGTCTCAGATCAGCCTCCTGTCATGTTCAGCACAGCTATTGGTGCGGGGTGGGAGTTTTAGTTATGCGATTGTCAAAGCATTGGTTTTTGTTGATCATTTCCACGCTCTCCGCGGCATGTTCAGCGCCGGACACGTATCTGCGTGGTGAGTGCGACCCCGAGGCGCTATTCCCTGACAAGTTTTGTAGCCCTGAACTCGGAGACGCAGGCACGGACGCGGGCGACGCAGACACGCCGAACCCCGGCCCCACGCCGCAGTCCATGGGTACCTGCATGGACGCTTGCGTGCCCGTGCCGAGCGGCGGCGCCGGCTACTGGAGCGAGGTTCCGGTCTCGGTCAGGTTCGACAAACCGGAAGCGCTCCCGAAGTTCTGCCCGAGCAGCGTGCCGAACGAGAAGTTCCGCCTCTTCGACGAGCTCGTCGCGCCCCCGGCCGAGTGCGAGGCGTGCGCGTGCGAGCCCTCGGAAGGGACGTGCGAAGGCGGGCCCCCGCAGTCGATCGAGATCCGCGCTGGAACTTGTTTTGAAAGCGTGGCCGCGACGCTGCCGTTCAGCGGGCCCGCGGGATGGGACGGCTCGTGCACGAGCACGAACGCGCTTCCGGCGGGTGCGTCGTGCGGCGGCGAGTTCTGCGCGCAGTCCGTGCGGATCTCGCCGCTCCCGGGCCCGACGAGCGAGTCCTGTGCGCCGATGAACGCCACGCCCTCGTTCACCACGACGAGAGAGTGGAAGCTCGGCGCGCTCGCGTGCATGGCGAACACGAACGACGACACGTGCGGCGAGAGCGCGATCAAGAGGTACTGCGTGGCCGATCCCGGCCCCGATTATCTCTACTGCGTGCACGGCCAGGGCGTGCTGGAGCCGTGCCCGGACAACTACAACCACGAGCGTCACGAGATGTACCCCGAGGAGCCGCTCGATGATCGCGGCTGCGAGGCGTGCGAGTGCGGGGCGCCCGTGGGGAGCGCGTGCATGGGATCGCTTCGGCTCTACGACGATGCAGTTTGTTCGTCCGAGTTCGAGAACAGCAGCATCTCGTCCGTCGGTGAGAAGTGCACCGACATCCACCCCCCGGGCCGCGCCATCGGGGCCAAGGCGGTGACGGGGGTGACGTACGTTCACGGCACGTGCTCGAGCTCCGGCGGGGCGCCGAAGGGGTTGGCGTCGCCGAATAAGATCAGCGCGATCACCTTCTGCTGCCGCAGATCGCACTGGATCGTCGAGTAGGTCGCGAGGATACGATCGCGAACTTTGCCGAGGGGCTCCTACGCCTCGCCGACCGCGACCGCTCCTCCGATCTGGTAGGCAACGAGCTCCACGCCTGGAAAGACGGTCCACACCAGGCGCAGCGAGATGGCGGCAAGGCGAGAGTCCACGGCGCGAAGGTAGCTCAACATTTGTCCTGGGAAGCGCGTCGAGGTCGAAAACGGACGTGCGCAGCCCGGAGAAGTTTGCCCGGGGGCAACGAAGGTCGAGCGCGCCTGCGGCCGTCGGTCGCACAGGAGCGTCGAGTGGGTCGTCGGGGTCTCGCCAGAAAAAATCTCGCGCGTCGCTGTCACCGCGATCGGCGTGCGGCCAATATCCATGTGAGGGGCGATGAAACATCGACGCTCGCAGCGAGCCTGCATGCGCTTTTGTGCAGGCTGGCTCGCTGGGGGCGTCTGGGCAGAAAACGACCCCCAGCCTCACCCTTCCCGGGCCGGTTTCGGCTTGGGATGCCTGCTCGCGCGCCTGGTCAGGAAAGGCAACCGCGATCGGCCCGGGAGGGGGGAGGTTTTTCGTTTGCTCGTCGCTCGGGGACGGGGCGCAGGCGCGCGCCTGACTGCGTCATGGCAATGGCCAGGTCCGTGTAACAACGGAGTGGTGCACGCACGCCTCGTCCTCGGGCGACGAGCCTTCACGCGGAAGGAGATCGCGTCATGCTCGCCCTGCACGACCGACCCACGCCCGTTCCGACAGGGGATGACGAGGACGACGCAACGCGTGTTTGGCAGGAGTCGCCGATCGTGGACGGCGGCGCCGGGATGGCTGCGATGGCGAGCACGCCGACTGGCGCCGTCGCCCACGATCGGCAGACGCTCACCGAGCCACGCGTGGACCGCGACACGATCGTCGGGCCCCCGGCGCTGCCGTTGTTGTTGCGGTTGAAGGCGGGATGGGCGTCGTTCTGGAGTGCCGTGGCGGATGCCTTCTTCGGCGGGCCGCGCGTGTCCGAACGGCTCCCACCCGTTCCTCCGCCGCGTTCGCGGGAGGTGACGGGCATCTCGTTCGGAAACATCGCCGATCACGAGCATGGCGAGTTTCTGCTTCTCGAAGTCGTGCTCGCGGCCCCGCTGTATCAGAGAGCGGCGATCGAGGTGGCTCGTGAGGCGTTGGCTGCCCGGCGTGAGGGGGAAGCCGCCTATACGAACTTCGTCACCCATCTGGCGCTCTCCCGGCTGCGTCCTGACAAGGACGGCCGGGTTTCAGTTGTCCGGTTGCGCGAGAAGCTCCCGCACCTTCCGTACGAGCGGATGATCCTCCCGGCGCTTGTTCGTCTCGAAGAACAGGGCGTCGTGACGCTGGCCCAGACCAGAACGGGAGACCCGATGGCGGAGATTCTCCGCGAGGGCGTCACCCACGTTGAGCTGCGGGTTCCCGTGTGAGCCGCCTCGTGAGGTTCCGCGGCGTCGCCTTCGGCTATCGGCTTGAGCTGCGAGGGCGAGCGATCGGAACGCTCCGACGCGTCCGCAACGGAGACGGACAGTGCTGCTGGGCATGCGAACCGCTGGAAGGTGCGCCGGTCCCGGAAGGACCCGAGCGGCTGCGCGATGCGGCCCGCGTCTTGATCGCGATGGCCAAAGGCGCCGTCCGATGAACTGTCCGCTGAGTGGGCCCGGGGCCCTTCGGCGTGGATGGTCCAGAGGGACGTGTTCGTGGTGGCCGTCCAGCGGGGCGACCTCTGGCTTGCAAAGGGGAGGTCGCGGGCACCGTCGGGAGTCTGGTTTTCGGCAGGGCTCGGCTTGGCAGGATGTGTGATCCCGAAGGGTTCTGGATTTGTCTTGCAGATTGGGACCGTGTCGTGAGACCTATACTTCCGTGGGCCTAGGTGGTGTCGGGAGCTTCTGGTCAACGAGCCACGTTCGCGCTGCGTGGCGAGCCGTAGCGCCGATCCGCGCCTTTTCGCCCCTCATCGATCAAGTTGGCTCACGACGCTCAAGGGGGCGCGATCGATGACGTGGGTATAGAGCATCGCAAGACCCAAATGCTTGTGGAGGTGGACGAGTGCTTGACGAACTTCTTCTAGATGAGTCGGACTGTCGAAAGCAACCCAACAGTCTCCAGCTTTTCGGCTACGACATCGACTACGCCAAGCAGGAGCAGCTTCGACGCGAAGCAACGCAGCTCTGGAAGGACGCCTCAAGCGAAGAGAAGGCTCAACACAAGGGCGACATCCAGCACTTCTTTCGCCACCGTGGGGTGCTTGATCGCTTGACGGCGGCCTACGGCCTCGCAAAGAACTATTATCTGACCACATCCGAGGTCGTCGAGCGTGTTAAAACCGGTCCGGGGCCCGATATGCTCCCCTTGCCCGACCTTTATCCCGAGCAGGCACTCTTGGAGCTTATGGAAAACCTCGAGAACAGCCGCCATGTTCAGGAGCTCTATCGGCTCCGAAAGCGACGCACTGGGAGTGAGAGGAATTCGGGCGTCGCCAATGAGGAGGCGACCAAGATCAAGAACTGTCTCCGGCAAGGACGCGAACTCTATCTTGCAGGCAAAGTTGGCTCGCTAATGGTAAAGCCCCTTAACTTCTTCTACTCCATCACGGCGTACGCGTATGCAATTATTCTCGTAAACAATCCAATTCGATTTGCTCTTGAGACCCTCCCCGGATCACACGGTCTTGACTTCATTATGGATGGTTTGAAAATTCAGTTCGGCGGCGACATCCCGCACGGTACGTTCAGCGAAATGGTATTCTCGTTTCCCACTCTCGATAGACGTGAAGCGAGACTGGATTTTGTTCAAGATAATGTCGCAACGTTGAGAGAGTTCCACCAGTTCCGCTGCACCACCACCTGGGGAACGTTGTTGAGCATGGTGCCGGAGCTCCGTGACTACTACCGCCTGGTAACCAAGCGGCCCAGCAGGACGCACCCTCTTGAGATCTCTCAAGAACGAAGCGTGCGAGGACTGTACCGATTCCACATTGGAGATGGCGAGCGACAGCCGAACCGGGCCGATATCGAGCGCTCCTTTCCTGAGACCACGATAAGCGAAAAGCACGGGCAGGCGCTCGTTGACGTACCCGCATCGAACCTTCACCAAATACGTGCCTGCATCACGACAGATGCCCGCGGAAAATCGTGGTACATTGAGAACCCGTTCTTTCCCATCACTCTGCCCGAGGCATGTCTACACTTCCGTATCACCTCGCCCACCCCCGTCCTGACGCCCCGTGTCCCTCGTGCCCAGGCTCCCCGCCGGAAGGAGCCTCAACATGTGTACGGAACAACAAGCGGCAGCCATTCGTGCGGAGGTCTCGCGTAT
>NZ_SSMQ01000160.1 GCF_005144585.1 Polyangium fumosum
CCAGAGCTTCCGTCGCATCGTGGTACGGTACGAGCGCCACGTCGAAAACTTCCTTGGCTTTGTCCACCTCGGATGCATCGTCGTGTACCTCAGGAGACTCCTGGAAGATTTATGAGATGACTTCTAGCCAGACCGCCATTGCCGCGCCGCCCAGGACAAGCCCGGCCGCTACTGTGCCCGCAGGCTCGACCAGCGGTAAGAGCCTGCGAAGGCCGGCGAGTGTGCGAGCTCCGGGCGCGCGGTCGGCCGCCCCGGGAAGCTCGGGCGCGCCGTCGCGGCGGAACCATCGCTCGAACCACGCGATCGGCAGGATGATCGGGGCCTTGGGCTTCCGACGAGCCTCTTTCATCGCATCGGCAAGGCGCTGCATTGCCTGGTGCAGGTAGACGCGGGAGCGTTCGGGCGGGATTCCCAGCGCTTCGGCGATCTCCTCGTGCGACATGCCTTGATCCCATGCCGCGGAGAACACCGCTTGCATCCGAGGAGGAAGTTGGGGGCGCACGAGGGCGATCAATTCGAGACAGCCGGTTTGGCAGGCCATTTCCTCCGGGGTCGGTTCGTCGGACGGGACGCGCAGAATCGAGCGCAATCGTCGCGTGAGCAGCACGAACGGCCGTTGCTTGCGCTTATGGTAGCGGGCGGCCGTTCGGACTGCGATGATCCAGAGCCAGGGACGCAAGGGGCCGATAGGGGGGGGTTGTTCGTCGGCTCTTTTCCGCCTCGAACATCACCTCTTGCGTGATGTCGTCTCGGTCCTCGGGGGATGCGGTCCAACGCTCAGTCCATTCGAGGACGACGGGCCGGAGCGCCGCCAGTTCGTCGGCGGAAGGCGGGCCGGGGGGCGTCGACAGACAGGGGGCCAGGTTCATGACCTATAAAAGTGGCAGGCGACCCCCACGACGTTACCCCAGCTCGTGCGATTTTTGTAGCACCCTGGCGCATACAAACATACCTGCACTCGCGTTCAGGTTGATACGGTGGGCAACCCAGCGCACCCGCGAGGCGTTCGACATTCGTCGCGGATCGCGTTGCGGGGGTAGACACCTCCTCGCGACGGACGATTCATTCGAAAATTATGGGGCAATGGCGTGATCTGGTAAAGCTCCGCGGAAAAGGCAAAAGGCTCCCTGTACGGCGCGGAATGACACGCCGTCGAATGGATGAGACGCACGGTGTCACCGGGTCGGCGGACCACGCGCCATTGCGAGCGGCGCGGTCGTCTGCTGATTGCGGCGTGGTGGTCCCTGGACGTGGGACCTCAGGAGGTACGGCGATGCGCCTGGCGGGACGCTGGACGCGTCGAGCGGCGTCGGCTCGATGTTTGGCGCTCGATGGACTGGCGATGCGCCTGGCGGGGGGCTGGACGCGTCGAGCGACGTCGGCTCGTTCGTGGGGCGTGAATGGCCCGACGTGGCGCTTGGCGGGGCGCTGGACGCTTCCAGCGGCGAGGGGTCGACCAGGGGTCGCGGAGGGGCCGGCGTGGCGCTTGGTGGGGCGCTGGACGCTTCCAGCAGCGTCGACTCGACCGTAGTACGCACCGGCGGACCGTCGACAGGCAGCGCGTCGGGAACATGGGTCAGCGAGACCCGCTTGCCCGGATCACGTTTCAGGGCGTCGATTTGCTCGGGGGTAAGGGCATCGTCCGGCAGGCGCGTTTCGCCAGCAGGCCAGGAAAGGCCGACACGAACGGTGCGCCCTTCGCGGATTTCCTCGCGGAAACCGCAGCGATACACCTTGAAACCAGGGACGGGGGTGCAGGTGATGATCAGCATAGGCCTCCTTGCGCGGACTGATCCACCCATGGGTCGAAATGGGACGATTATGGTCCGTTGATGGCTGCATTGCGGCGCCTCCTGGTCTTCGTCGATGCGGGCGAGCTCGAGGCCGCGGAAGGATGAGGAAAAATTTCGGTCGAGCGCGGTCCGGGCGCGCCGGCCTCGGGGGAGATTTCGCCGCGGAGCTCGCCCCGCGCCGTCGCGCGCGAGCGGCCCTTCATGATCGCGACCGTCGAGCGCGAGGCGCGAGGGGCCGCGGAAACACGCGGTCGAGCGCGGTCCCGCCGCGTCGGCCTCGGGGGAGATTCCGCGGCGGAGCTCGCCCCGCGCCGTCGAGCGTGTCGAGCGTCGAGCCCAGCGGGCGCGTCCGTGCAAACCCTCGCACGTCCACGTCGAGCGCGCGCGTCGGGCCGCCCGCGTTTCCGCCACCCTGCATCCGGGCGCGGCGGAAATGCGGCATCGAGCGCGGTCCAAGGCATCGAAAGCACGCGAGGATTTCGGCGGGGACGTCGAGCGTGTTGAGCACGTCGAGCGCCGCGAGCCGGCGACCGTCGAGCACGTCGAGCGCCGCGAGCCGGCGACCGTCGAGAAATGGCCGAATGACCGCAGCATCCTGCATCATGCAGCGATGCACCCGTCCGCCTCGCGTGGCGTGACGCAGACACGGCGCATACGACGAGCACGAGGTACGGCGTGCGATTGGAGCGGTAATGCAAGCGGGTAGCGCGCACTGGCATCGAGCGTCGGCCGGTGGAATCGTGGCCCCGACAGACGGCAGGCGGAAACGGCCCCTTCACGCGGAAGCCTATTTCACGGGTAAACGCGCGCCCCGCGTGCGCCCGATCGAAGCGCGCTCGCCACGCTCGTCGTGCGTCCGGTACGTCGAGCACACGCGCGGCGCATCCTTAGTTTCCGCCACTTCGACCCCCCCGCATGCGGGGGTGGCGGAAATTCGATGTCGAGCGCGGTCCGGGCGCGTCGGCCTCGGGGGAGATTTCGCCGCGGAGCTGGCCCCGCGCCGTCGAGCGCGAGCATGCCTTCCGCGTCGCGAGCGTCGAGCGCGAGGCGCGAGGGGCCGCAGAAACACACGGTCGAGCGCGGTCCGGGCGCGCCGGCCTCGGGGAAGATTTCGCCGCGGAAATCGCCCCGACGTCGAGCGCGAGCAGGCCTTCCACGTCGCGACCGTCGAGCGCGAGGCACGAGGGGCGGCAGAAACACGCGGTCGAGCGCGGTCCGGGCGCGCCGGCCTTGGGGGAGATTTCGCCGCGGAGATCGCCCGCGCCCGTCGAGCGCGAGCAGGCCTTCCACGTCGCGAGCGTCGAGCGCGAGGCACGAGGGGCGGCAGAAACACGCGGTCGAGCGCGGTCCGGGCGCGTCGGCCTCGGGGAAGATTTCGCGGCGAAGATCGTCCGCGCCATCGAGCGTGTCGAGCGTCGAGCCCGGCGGGTGCGTCCGTGCAAACCCTAGCGCGTCCACGTCGAACGCGCGCGTCGGGCCGCCTGCGTTTCCGCCACCCTACATCCGGGCGCGGCGGAAATGCGGCATCGAGCGCGGTCATGGCCACGAGACCTCGGGGGAGATTTCGACGCGCGCCGCGCCGTCCGCCTCGATGCACGAGGCCGGCGAGCAGGGCGACAAGCACGAGGCCCACGTCGAGCGCCGCGCCCTCGACGCACCCGCCCCCCACGTCGAGCCCGCGGATTTACGCGGTCGGGCGCGGTCATGGCCGCGAGACCTCGGGGGGAGATTTCGACGCTCGACGCTCGACGCGCCGCCTCGATGCACGAGGCCGGCGAGCTGGGGCCGGCGTCGAGCACCGCGCCCCTCGATGGCCTCGGGGTCGGTCGCGACGCACCCGCCCCCCACGTCGAGCCCGCGGATCTTCGCGGTCGAGCGCGGTCACGGCCGCGAGACCTCGGGGGAGATTTCGACGCGCGCCGCTCGCCGCGCGCCGCCTCGATGCACGAGGCCGGCGAGCACAAGGTGCACCCGCCCCCCACGTCGGGCCCGCGGATCTTCGCGGTCGAGCGCGGTCACGGCCGCGAGACCTCGGGGGAGATTTCGCCGCTCGCCGCGCCGTCCGCCTCGATGCCCGAGGCCGACGAGCACGAGATCGGCGTCGAGCGCCGCGCCCCTCGATGGCCCCGGGGTCGGTCGGGACGCACCCGCCCCCCACGTCGAGCCCGCGGATCTACGCGGTCGAGCGCGGTCACGGCCGCGAGACCTCGGGGGGAGATTTCGACGCGCGCCGCTCGCCGCGCCGCCTCGATGCCCGGGGCCGACGAGCACGAGGCGCACCCGCCCCCCGCGTCGAGCCCGCGGATTTACGCGGTCGAGCGCGGTCATGGCCGCGAGACCTCGGGGGAGATTTCGACGCGCGCCGCTCGCCGCGCCGCCTCGATGCACGAGGCCGACGAGCACGAGGCGCACCCGCCCCCCGCGTCGAGCCCGCGGATTTGCGCGGTCGAGCGCGGTCCGGGCGCGTCGGCCTCGGGGAAGATTTCGCCGCGGAGATCGCCCGCGCCCGTCGAGCGCGAGCAGGCCTTCCGCGTCGCGGGCGTCGAGCACGAGGCGCGAGGGGCCGCAGAAACACGCGGTCGAGCGCGGTCCGGGCGCGTCGGCCTCGGGGGAGATTTCGCCGCTCGCCGCCCCCCGCGCCGTCGAGCGCGAGCAGGCTTTCCGCGTCGCGACCGTCGAGCGCGAGGCGCGAGGGGCCGCGGAAACACGCGGTCGAGCGCGGTCCCGGCGCGTCGGCCTCGGGGGAGATTTCGCGGCGAAGATCGCCCCCGCCGTCGAGCGTGTCGAGCATCGAGCCCGGCGGGTGCGTCTGTGCAAACCATCGCGCGTCCACGTCGAGCGCGCGCGTCGGGCCGCCTGCGTTTCCGCCACCCTACATCCGATCGCGGCGGAAACGCGGCATCGAGCGCGGTCCAAGCTATCGAAAGCACGCGAAGATTTCGGCAGGAGGGGGGCCGGCGGAAATGCAACCCCTCCGCGCCCCGAGGGCTCCCCCGCGTCCCAACGTCGAGCGTGTCGGGCGCATCGAGCGCCGCGACCTGGCGACCGTCGAGCGCGGCGAGCGTGGCGAGTCGGAGCCGATCGCGAAATGGCCGAATGACCGCCGCATCCGGCATCATGCTGCGATGGACGCGTCCGCCTCGCGTGGCGCGACGTCGACCCCCTGCATGCGACGAGCACGAGGTACGGGGTGCGATTGGAGCGGCAATTCAAGGGGGTAGCGCGTCCGAGCGTCGAGCGCCGGCCGGTGGAATCGTCCCCCAGACAGACGGCCGGCGGAAACGGTCCCCTTCACGGGAAAGCCCAATTCACGGGTAAACGCGCGCCCCGCGTGCCCTCGATCGAAGCGTGCTCGCCGCGCTCGTCGTGCGTCCGGTACGTCGAACGCGCGCGCGGCGCATCCTTAGTTTCCGCCACCTCGACCCCCCCGCATGCGGGGGTGGCGGAAATTCGATGTCGAGCGCGGTCAAGGGTGCGAAATTCCTGGGAAGATTTTCACGCCGTCAAACCAGCTAAGGATAGTATGCCGTTTCGGCCAACCGACGTCGAGTTCCGGCGCCTCCGAAGTCGGACTTTGGCACCTACACCAAGGCCGGCGAACACGAGGACCGCGTCGATCTCCGCGCCTCGCGATATACAAGTCTGGCGAGCACGCGGCTGACGCGAGCGCCGCGCCGGCTCGACGTACGAGGCTATCGAGTCACGAGCAAGCGCTCGCGGATCAAGCCCCTCATGCCGTCGCCTCACGACAGGCCGCCCGGTAGCGACTCGCGATCTTCGCCAGCAACGTCGCAGGAGGAGCACCGTTGCGCCCTGTTCCCTGGATGCTGATGGACAACATGATCCAGTCCGGAAACAGGTTGAAGTCGCACGCGGTGGCCACTTCCTCGCTCCAGTTCAACCCAACCTCGATGTACGCCTCGTCAGCCAGGGCTCGGTCGAGTTTATTGATGCGGCGCACGAACACTCGGAGGCCGTCAAGGCCATCCACGGCGAGATCCACGTAGGCGGGGCGTTTGCCATGCCCCCAACAAGAACCAAGGGTAACAAGGCGTCGATCTTCGCGGAGCGATTCAACCAAGCCCACGATCTCGGGATCAAGCGGATCGGTGACGTGCCCACTTGGACGGGTTGGCCGCTCCTCGGGAGGCTCGCGAGGCGGGCCCATCGCGGGTTCGACGATGATCCGAATCGAGCGAGCTTTTCCCGGCTCGCGGGCGATCAGTCCTCTCTGCTCCAACGCAATCACCATCCGATGAGCTACGGGCGACGATACGTGGAAGAACGCTGCCATTTCCGCCTCCGAAGGTGGCTCACGATGGAGCGCGACGTACGTGCGGATGTAGTCAAGGTAGGCCCGCTGCTTCGGCGTGACGTTCACGAGAGGGGTAAACGCGAGAGCGTACGCGTTGTCAACCCTGCATGCACTCGGAAGATCGTTCGACGGATCGTGGCGCGGGCCGACAGTCTGCGTTCGCGGGGGTTCGTCGCAGCGTACCCGCTAGGCATACAGAGCCGGCGGAGCCGCGCGATCGAGCGCGGTCACTGCCCGATGCCTCGTGCGTATTCCGAACCCACGTAGGCACGCGTTCCGACGGCACGTGGGCACGCGTTCCGACGGCACGTGGGCACGCGTTCCGACGGCACGTGGGCATCGATTCCGATGTGACATGGCCACCAGGTCGTAACGGACCCACCCCTCGGCCGATCCTGCGGTTTGCCGGAGGGTACGCCGGCAAACTTTGAGAGGGGATGGCGCTTGACGGTGGGTCGACGCCGGGCTCGACCCATGCATGCGCCGCGTGGTGGACGC
>NZ_SSMQ01000015.1 GCF_005144585.1 Polyangium fumosum
TGTCGACCTGGCTTCTTCGTCGGCCTGTTTGAAAAACTGCGCGGAGCGCAGTTTTTCAACCCTGGGTCCAGCCCCTGGCTGGTCCGGGGTCGAGGGGGCGGACAGCCCCCCGCGGGGTCCGGGGCAGCGCCCCGGCGCCACGGCCCCTTAGGCCTTCGGCTTGCGCTGCGGCTTCGCGGGTGCGGACGCCGGCTCCGGCGGTGGCGTGGGCGAGCTGCTCCTGTAGGGCAGCGTCGTCCGCAGCACCTCGCGTGGGATGTGCGGCGTCGGCACGTGTGGGCCGGACTGAATTTCCTTCTCGATCGCGTTCAGCGTCTCGGATCCGAGCCTGCGTGCGGGCTCGACGCTGATGTCTGGTGACGTGTCCCGGCCGCGCCGTGACTTGCGGCTCGACGTGACCTGCGTCGCCTCGCCGCTTCGCGCGACCTTCTCGGCTGCGCGGTTGATCATCGGCTCGATTGCGCGGAGGCCGATTCGTAGCGCGTTCGTCACCCGCCGCGCCTCCGTCCCGCCGCGGACGACCAGACAAAGCACGGCTCGGTTTGCTGCGACGCCGACGTGGCAGTCGAGCGAGAGCGTCCCGGCGCGCGACACGAGCTCTCCGTGCGCGAGCTTGACCAGCACGACCCGATCGGTCCCTGCGACGACGTCTGCGGCCGCGGAGAGCGTCTTTCGCGCCCCCTCGGGGATCTCCCGCGGCCCTCCCTTCGTGACGAGATCGCCACGACGGGAGAGCACGAACGCATAGATCGCGTCCGCGTCGACCCGGACACGCTCCACGACGTCATCGAGTTGGGACATGGCCCCCGAGTCTACCAGGGGCCAGCACGCCCGCGTCGGACAACCTCAGTACGACTTTGCGAACACCACCCGCTGCCGGCTCGGCTTGCCGGAGACGATGCAGCGCCCCTCTTCCTGCAGATCCTTCGCGTCGGCCACGCCGTCGATGCCCGAGAGCGGGATGCAGCGGATCGTCACCTTGAACTTGTCCTTGAGATGCGCCTCGACCTCGGGCTCGCCCGACCAGTGCGCGAGCGCGAACCCGCCGTGGATCTCGGGTTTGTCCTCGTTCTTCGCCGTGAAGAACTTCTCGAAGTCCTTCATGTCGTCGATGCGCTTCGTGTTCGCGGCGCGGTGCTGCTTCGCCTTCGCGAGCAGGCCGCTCTGGATGTCGGCGAGGATCTCGGGGATCTTCGTGACGAGCTCGGCGCGCCCGAGCGTCGCCTTGTCCTTCGTCCCGCGATCGCGGCGCGCCACCATCACCACGTTGCCGTCGACGTCGCGCGGGCCGATCTCGATGCGGATCGGCGCGCCCTTCTTGATCCACTCCCACTGCTTGTCGCCGCCGCGGATGTCGCGCTTGTCGACCTCGACCTCGATCGGCCGCCCGCCGTAGCTCGTGCTCCGCAGCTCCGCTGCGACCGCGTCGACGTACTCCATCACCTTCGCCTTCGTGTCGTCGCCGCGCAGCACGGGCAGGATCACCACGTGTGCAGGCGCGAGCCGCGGCGGCAGGATGAGCCCGTCGTCATCCGCGTGCGTCATGAGCAGACCGCCGATGAGCCGCGTCGACACGCCCCACGACGTCGTCCACGCGTACTCCTCCGTCTCCTTCGCCGTCTGGAACTTGATCCCGCTCGCCTTGGCGAAGTTCTGCCCCAGGAAGTGCGACGTCCCGGCCTGCAGCGCCTTGCGGTCCTGCATCATCGCCTCGATCGCGAAGGTATCGACCGCGCCCGGGAACCGCTCGCTCGCCGTCTTCGGCCCCTTGATCACGGGCATCGCCATAAACTCTTCGGCGAACGTCGTGTACACGTCGAGCATCTGCATCGTCTCGGCGCGCGCCTCCTCCTCGGTCGCGTGCGCCGTGTGCCCCTCTTGCCAGAGGAACTCCGTCGTCCGCAAAAAGAGCCGCGTCCGCAGCTCCCAGCGCACCACGTTCGCCCACTGGTTGATGAGCAGCGGCAGATCCCGGTAGCTCTGCACCCAGCTCGCGAACGCCGCGCCGATGATCGTCTCCGACGTCGGCCGCACGATGAGCGGCTCCTCGAGCTTCGCCTCGGGATCCGGCACGAGCCCGCCCTCGGGCCCGGCGACGAGGCGGTGGTGCGTCACGATCGCGCACTCCTTGGCGAACCCCTCGACGTGCTCGGCCTCTTTTTCGAGGAACGACTTCGGGATGAAGAGCGGGAAGTACGCGTTCTTGTGGCCCGTGGCCTTGAACATCCGGTCGAGCTCGCGCTGGATGTTCTCCCACAGCGCGTAGCCCCACGGCTTGATCACCATGCAGCCGCGTACCGGCGAGCTCTCGGCGAGATCGGCGGCACGCACGACCTGCTGGTACCACTCGGCGTAGTCCTCGGCGCGGGTCGGGGTGATGGCAGTCTTCGGGGCGTCATTCTTGGCCACAGCGCGTTCCTCCGCGGCCGCCTCTATCACTTTTCCGGCGAGAGGGCGAACAAGCGAACACGCGCCGCCCCCAAACCCCTCTCCGAAAAACGGGAACCGTGATAACCGTGGCGCGCCTTGGCCCACGACAAGCCCGAAGCGAGCGCGCCTGACGCGCACGGAAAAGACGGCCATCTCCAGCGCGGACCCCTCATCGCCATCGGCGGCGCGGAGGACAAAGTCGGCGCGCGGAATGTCCTGCGTGAAGTCGTCCGTCACGCCGGCGGCCCGAAACAAGCCCGGATCGCCGTCTTCCCCACGGCCTCCAGCATCCCCACCGAGCTCGCGGGGACGTACGAGGCGATCTTCCGCGAACTCGGCGCCGACGTGCACGTCGTGCGCATCGAGTCGCGCAGTGACGGCGAGGATCCGCGGATCCTCGCCCTCGTCAAAGAGATGACCGCGGTCTTCTTCACGGGCGGCGATCAAGGGCGCATCGTGACGATGCTCGGCGGCACCGAGCTCGCTCGCACGATCCGCCGCGCGCACCGGAGCGGCTGCGTGGTCGCCGGCACGTCGGCGGGCGCGAGCGTCCTCTGCGACCACATGATCGCGCAGGGCAAGAAGGGCTACGCGCCGCGCCGCGAGCTCGTCATGCTCGCGCCGGGCCTCGGCCTCACGCGCAAGCTCGTCATCGACCAGCACTTCGCGCAGCGCCACCGCATCGGCCGGCTCTTCTCCGCGGTCGCGATGAACCCCTTCCTGATCGGCGTCGGCATCGACGAGGACACGGCGATCGTCCTGCGCTCCGACAAGAAGATGGACGTCATCGGCCGTGGCACGGTCACGATCATCGACGGCTCCAAGATCCAGCACACCGACATCCACGAGGTCCCGCGAAACTCGTCCGCGGCGCTGCTCGGGTTGTCTGTCCACGTCCTCACGCAGGGTTGCGGCTACGACATCGATGGCCGTCAGCCCTCGTGGCCATCCCGCAGCAAGGAGGCAACGTGAAACTGCTCGAAACACGCGTCTACCGCGGCCCCAACCTCTACGGCTATCGCCCCGTCATTCGCCTGACCCTCGACCTCGAGGAGCTCGAGCAGTACCCGAGCAACAAGATCCCCGGCTTCGTGGATCGGCTGCTCGCCGACGTCCCCACGCTGCACGAGCACGGCTGCTCCTACGGCGAGCCCGGCGGCTTCATCCGCAGGCTGCAGGACGGCACGTGGTTCGGGCACATCACCGAGCACATCGCGCTCGAGCTCCAGTGCCTCGCGGGCACGCCCGTCACGTACGGCAAGACGCGCACCGCGCACCGCGAGGGCGTCTACCACGTCGTCTACAGTTTTGAGGAGGAGTCGGTCGGGCGAAAGGCCGGCGAGCTCGCGCTCCGTTACTTGCAAGGGCTCTTGCCCGCGCACTTCCCCGATCACCTCCCGGCGCTCGCCGACCTGAACGCCGAGATCGAGAACCTCGCGCGGCTCGCGGAGCGCATGGCGCTTGGCCCGTCGACGCGCAGCCTCGTCGACGAGGCGAAGCGCCGCGGCATCCCGACGATGCGCCTCAACAAGCACAGCCTCGTGCAGTTCGGCTGGGGCACGCACCAGAAGCGCATCCAGGCCACGGTCACGAGCGAGACGCGGCACATCGCCGTGGAGATCGCGCAGGACAAGGAGCTCACGAACTCGCTGCTCGAACGCGCGGGCCTGCCCGCGCCGCAGCAGGAGCGCGTCTACTCCGAAGACGAAGCCGTCGAGGCGGCCGAGCGCATCGGCTACCCCGTCGTCGTCAAGCCCATGGATCTCTCGCACGGCCGCGGCGTCGCGTTGAACCTCACGACGCCCGAGGCCGTACGCGACGCGTACGCCAAGGCGTACGACCTTTCGAGCTACGTCCTCGTCGAGACCTTCCAGCCCGGCAAGGATCACCGCGTGCTCGTGGTGAACGGCGAGGTCGTCGCCGTCTCCGAGCGCGTGCCGGGCCATGTCGTCGGCGACGGCAAGAGCACGATCAAGGAGCTCGTCGACGTCGTGAACACCGACCCGCGCCGCGGCGTCGGCCACGAAAAAGTCCTCACGCGGATCGAGATCGACGATCAGGCCAATCGCCTCATGGGCCTGGCCGGCGTCACGCTGGAGACCGTGCTCCCCGCGGGCCAGGTTTTCGCGCTGCGCTCGACGGGCAACCTCTCCACGGGCGGCACCGCGATCGATCGCACCGACGTGATCCATCCGGACAACATCGACATCAGCGTGCGCGCCGCGAAGGTCGTGGGCCTCGACGTCGCGGGCATCGATCTCATCTGCCCGGACATCTCGAAGAGCGTGCGCGAGCACGGCGGCGTCATCGTCGAGATCAACGCCGCGCCCGGCTTCCGCATGCACGTCTCGCCGACCGTGGGCACGCCGCGCAACGTCGCTTCGCCCGTGCTCGAGATGCTCTTCCCGAATGGCGCGCCTGCGCGCATCCCGCTCGCGGCGATCACGGGCACGAACGGCAAGACCACGACGAGCCGCATGGTCGCGCACATCCTCAAGATGAGCGGCAAGCGCACGGGCCTCACCACGACGGACGGCATCTACATCGACGGCGAGCGCATCCTGAAGGGCGACATGACGGGCCCGTGGAGCGCGCGCGTCGTGCTCACGGATCCGACCGTGGAGGCCGCGGTCCTGGAGACGGCGCGCGGCGGCGTTCTTCGCGAAGGGCTCGGCTGGGATCGCTGCGACGTCGGCGCGGTGCTCAACGTCTCGGCCGATCACCTCGGCCTCGCGGGCATCGACACGGTCGAGGACCTCGCCTTCGTGAAGCGGCTCGTCGTGGAGGTCGTGCGCGACGGCGGCACGAGCGTGCTCAACGCGGACGACGAGCTCGTGCGCGAGATGGCGGACAAGGCAGGCGGCCGCGTCATGTGGTTCTCGCGCTCGCCTTCGAACGAGACCGTCCGCAAGCATGTGCGCGCGGGTGGCCGCGCAGCGGTGCTCGAACAAGGCGTCAACGGCGACATGATCACGATCTACGACGGCGACCGGCACGTCCCGGTCACGTGGACACACCTCGTCCCGGCCACGTTCGAGGGCAAGGCGAAGTTCAACGTCGAGAACGCGCTCGCGGCGGCGGCCATCGCCTTCTCGATGGGCATCTCGCTCGAGCACATCCGCCAGGGTTTGCGCACCTTCACGACCTCGTTCTTCCAGGCGCCCGGCCGCTGCAACGTCTTCGACGAGCACCCGTTCCGCGTGATCGTCGACTACGGCCACAACGCGGCGGCGATGTCGAAGATGGCCGAGCTCGTCCTCGGCCTGCGCCGCGAGCGCTCGATCGGCGTGCTCATGGCCGCGGGCGATCGACGTGACGACGACATCCGCGCGATCGGCCGCGAAGCGGCGCGCGCGTTCGACGTGGTCATCGCGAAGGAGGACGCGTCGCGCAGGGGCCGCAAGCCCGGCGAGATCGCGTCGCTGCTCGCGGAGGGCGCGCGCGAGGCGGGCAAGAGCGAGGAGCAGATCCTGAAGAAGCTCGACGAGAAGGAGGCCGTGGACACGGCGCTCTCGATGGCGCGGCCCGGCGACCTCGTGGTGGTGTTCGCGGACGACGTCACGGCCTGCTGGAAGCAGGTCATTTACTGGGGCAAGGAGCGCACGTCGCACCTGCCTGCCCTGCCGGACGAGGCCTGAACGTGAAATACGCCATTCTGACGCACGGAGGCGCGGCCTCGCCGCACGTCCATTCGGACGGCTGCGTGAAGGCCGCGGAGTCGGCGCGTTCGGTGCTGGAGCGCGGCGGCGACGCGCTCGAAGCGGCGCTCGCGGCGACGGTGATGCTGGAGGACGACCCGCGCTTCAATGCGGGGACGGGCTCGAACCTGCGCTTCGATGGGAAAACCATCGAAATGGACGCGTCCGTGATGACGAGCGACGCGAGGTTTGGCGCGGTCGCCTGCATTCAGCGGGTGAAGAACCCGATCCTCGTGGCGGCGAAGGTGATGGAGACGCCGCATTTGCTGGTCGTGGGGGACGGCGCCACGCAATTCGCGCGGGCGCATCGATTCCCGGAGTACGATCCGCTCACGGAGAAGGCGCAGGCCAAGCACGCGCGGGCGATGGCGGAGCTCCGGGGCCAAGGCGACGGCGATTATGCGGCGGACGCGGCGCCGTGGCTCACGATCGATTGGAAGTCGCTCTGGAACTTCGGCGGCGAGGCGCCCTTCCAGGACACGGTGGGCGCGGTCGTGCGAGACAGCCAGGGAAGGTTCGCGGCGACGGCGTCGACGGGCGGGACGGTGTACATGCTGAAGGGCCGCGTGGGCGACTCGCCGCTCATGGGCTGCGGCGTGTACGCGGGCCCGGCGGGCGCAGTGGCGGCGACGGGCGTGGGCGAGGAGATCGTGCGGCGATTCCTCTCGAAGACGGTCTACGACTGGCTCGAAGAAGGCATTCCTGCGGCGCGCGCGGCGCAACGGGGGATTGCGAAGTTCCCCGAGATCGTGGACGTGGGCTTGCTCGTGGCCTCACGCGACGGGCAGGCGATTGCTTCCAATCGCAACATGGCGAGCGCGCTGCTCGTGGGATAGGCCGGCGCCGCCCCGGACCCCCACGGGGCCCGGCGCGGCGAGGGTCGGCGAAGGGATCCGAGCCCGGACAGACAAGGTCCGAGCAGTTCGTGTTTTGTCTTGCCGGACCCGTTCGTCCTCCTGCTAGATAGGCCACAGCTCATCGCAGGAGGGGTTTCCAGATGAGACGAGGGGATCTTCTCGTCGCGGCGCTCGTCGTCGCGGCGCCGGGCGTCGTGTTGCCTGGGTGCTTGGGGTCGTTCGGGGAGGACAAAGGGCAGGGTCGCATTTGCGCGTCGCCAGCGGAAGGCGGCGAGTTTTGCGTCTCGTCGCGTGAGGGGCCCGCGAGCGCGTGGAGCCAAGCGGCGGCGCGCGGGTCGCTCCCTCTTCAGATGTGGGCCGAGCGGCCGGAGGGGATGACACTCGACGCGCTGGTGGCGAGCCCTGGCGATATGGAGCGGTGGATCGGGGATATCGATCGCTCTCTTGGGTATGTGCGCGATGAGCGGCGGAGCGCAGAGTCCTACAAGGCGAGCATGGATGGCCGGCTCCGGAACTTGCTTGGATCGGCCCGTATCCAGCAAACGGAGCGGCTGGAACAAGCGCCTATCGACGCCGTGGGAGGCTTCGAGGCGGCGCTCGTGGCGAAGGCGAACAGCGAAAAGGACCCGCTCGTCGCGGAGATCGCCGCGGAGAAGCTGGCCATGGGCGCCGTGCAGGGGGTCCTCGACAAGGTGACGCTCGATGTCGGGCCGCTCGCGGCGGACTATGCGGATCTCGTGGCGGACTTCGGGGCGTATCGGGAGACGGAGTCCGGGGAGGTGGATACGTATACAAAGCTCGCGGGAAGGCGTCGATGGCGACCGCGACTGAGCTCGACCCGATCGAGGCGAGCATCCTTCAAGTGGCGCACGATGCAAGCGCGACGCCCCAAGAGATGGTGCTGCGGGCGATGAAGCTCTCGGCGAAGATCACCCAATTCGAGATCACGTCGCAAGAGGCGCTCGCTCCGCACGCGGATTTCATGACGACGCATGGCACGGCCAATCCAGACATGGCCTCCAGCGCGCAGCGATCGATCCACGCGATGCTTGGGTATGTCGATCGGCGTATTGCCCGGAGCGACCGGGCGGCGATGTCGCTTCTCTTCGGAATCACGATGCGAAGGCAAGCGCTGTCATTGCTCGACGAGAGCCAAGACGTGCGGGCGCAGGTCGCGGAAGCGAAGATCGCGAAGGCGGAGGCGACGTTCCAGGAGAGCGCGGAGGCGCAGGTGCTCGCGTTCGAGAAGGTGACGCCTCAAAATGGGAACCTCTCGCTCCCGTATCTCGCGAAGCGGTACGACGACGTCACGGCCTTCTTGCAGATGCGCCCGCTCTGCGAGTTGCCTTCGTCGTCCTGGCGCGAGGCCGGCTGCGCGGCGATGCGCCCGCATTTCAAGGCGGCGGCGACGTACCGCGCGACGACGTTGCCGGGGCTCGTGCAGACCGGGCTTTCGACGATGAAGGCGCAAGGGGTAGGAGGCGCGCTCCTCGATGCGGCGGCGGCGAAGCTCGCGGCGGGGGATGTGAAGGGGGCTGCCGTTTTGCACGATGCCGCATTGCGTGGCGCGGAGGGGACATGAATCGATTGCTTGTTTGCTGGATCGTGGCGTTCGTCCTTCTCGTGCCTGCGCATGCGCGGGCAGGCACACCGTACAGCGTGCACTGGGAGATGCTCCAGGAGAGCAACTCTTGCGAGGATGCCCGGCTGAACATGCCCGGCGGTGCGTATTTCCACGCGAACCGGATGCCGCTCGCGACGTTCGAGGTTCCGGGGGCCTACACTTCGATCCCCAATGGCCCGAAGAGCAACGTGGCGGAGGCGCCGTTCGACTCCGTGCTCCTCCGCATGGGGACGAACGAATTCACCTTCGGCATCCAGAACGCCAAGGGCAACGATACCTGCGTCCACCAGCAGAACTTCGTGACGCTCGTCTCGATCCCGCTCGGGATCCAAAAGCCTCTCTTCAACGTTCGACGTGATGGGACCGCCTTTCGCGGCAGCACGCAGGTCGGGCTCGCGCTTTCGGAGATCAATCCGCCGCTCGCGCGGGACATCGCGGTCCTGGAGGTCGAGATCGCGGCGGAGCGGAAATGGCTTATCGAGAATGCATCGAAGGCCGCGAACCTCGCCGAGAGGCTCGATTTGCTCCAGCAGCTCGACACGGAATTGCACGATCTCGTGTCCCGGCCGCTCGACGAGATCAGCGAGGCGGATCTCGATGCGATCCTGGAGCGGTATGGGGACGTGGTCGATGAGGCCACGCGGGCCGCGCTTTCGCAGCTTCTTTCCGACCTGAAGAAGAGCGTTCAGGATTTGAAGGACGAGCTTGCGAGCTTGCTCGAACATTTCGGCGCGCAGGCGGACGCGGTGGCGGATCTGGTGACGGGCGAGGCGCGGGCGGCCGGGTTTTCGCCGGATGATCCTTGGGAGTATTCGCTGACGTCGTCCGAGGTGCCGTGGGTGGAGGTGCCCGACGTCTCGGGCACTGCGGGGGCGTTCGAGCCGGGGCAGGATCCTTATGCGGCGTATGCGGATGCGGTGATCGAGGCGCTTTCGCAGGACGTCGAGGGCGGCAAGGTGGTCCTGCGCGGGGACTTCGTGACGAATGTGCGGGCGTGGCGGTCGAATACGGCGGCGATCGAGAAGGCGCTGGCCGCGCGGGTGAGTGTTTCGCAGGTGGAGACGAGCGCGTTCTTGCAGGCGCAGATTCGCGTCACGGAGTACGTGCGGCAGTACATGGATGCGTCGGATTGGTTCCTGGATTCGCCGATCCCGCCGGATGTCCGGGCGCAGGTGGATGGCGTTCTGAAGAATGCTTTCGCCGAGATGGCGGAGCAGATGAAGGAGAGCCTCAATGGTTGGGAGGCGATCGCGCTCGGGCCGGAGAAGGGCTCCTTCATGGAGACGGTACGGGCATTTGCCGGGGCGATGTCGACGGTCGGGGAGGGGGCGGCTGCGTATGCGGAGGTCATGCAGACGCTGGTGCATGCGTCGTCGCGGATTGCGATCGGGTTCGTGCCGTATGCGGGGCCGGCGCTCGATCTCTGCGAGGCGGTGACGGGCAAGTTGTTCTGTTTGCCCGGAGGAACGGATCTGTCCACGGAGGAGCGGGTCGGCTCGGCGGTGGGCTTCGGGTTCGGGCAGATCACGAAGGCCTGGGCGGGGATCAAGGCGGCCGGGGTCAAGCCGGGGGCCAAGATCGTCGCGGCGGGGGTGCTGAACCTGGGGGAGGAGTTTGCCCAGGCGTTGCGGGGGAGTAGGATCGAGCAGTGGAAGGGTCTACGTCATGCGGTAACGAACGAGTCGATGAACGAGTTCGAGAAGAAGGCCGGTCTCTTCTTGATGAAGGACAAGGGGCACGGCATGCTCGGAGTCGGGGACGGTGGGGTTAGGAAGGTGCTGAAGATCCCCAAGCATTCGGATCCACACAAGAACAATGGCATGGCCGCAGACTTCCTTTCTCTCACGAGCGACGGAAAGCTGGTCCTCAGCGAGGCCAAGGGAATTGTATCCGATACCGGAGCCGTCGACGTGAACAGGGCGGCGGACCAGTTGAGCAACGCAATGGAGCACGCAGCCAAGCTCAACCTCGCCAATGACGTGGAACGCGTGCAGATCATCATTCCAAAGGGGGCAAAAGTCAAGGGCGACTGGAGCGTGAAGGATGGTTACCTGCGAACAGGCAAAGGGGAACCGGTAACCGTGCCGGGCAAGCCAAACTTCTTCGTTCGGGTGGTGGAGATATGAGTGGCGTGACGTTTCACGCGTGGTGCGACGCGTCGGTGAAAGTGGATGCATTCACAGCGGCGATTCGACGGCTCCTAGGGGATGATGCTCGCTGCACACCGCGGCCGCCGACACCGGGCGATGGCCGTTGGACGGGGTGGACCGACGCGCCCGTGACGGAGGTCGTCGAGCTCCTTAGAACGAAGTTCACTGCCAAATCAGGAGCCGTGCTATCGGGTACGGGGCACGGTTCATCGGGCGAGAAGTTTTGGCTGCGCATGGAGTGCTACGGTGCCGACTACAGCAGCGGAACGTGGAGACCCGAGGTATTGCTCGGCGGAGACTTGCCAGGATTTCCGGACCTCGAAGGGGAAGACAGGGATCACTACGAGGTCGTCTTCCCCGGCGGAGAGCGCTCATGGCCCGGCGAGGCTGCATACGCCGCCTTGTATCAGCAAGCCATCTGCGAGCACGCCTTGCTCTGCATCTGCGCGCCGGACGAAAGCAAGCGAGTGACGGCAGGGGGCATGTCCTCCGGACGCTGGTATGCCCCCCTCGAGATCGCTGGGACGTACCACCTCGATGGCAACGTCGCGCGGGATCTCGTTCTCTCGTGGATGTACATCCATGAAGGGGAACGGATCGAGCACGTCGCGGGTCTGCCCATGGATACGCTCGCGGCGCGCATCGAGGCGGCGCCCAAGGGAACGCGCATCGGCGTCGCGACGAACGCCAAGCACCGCACCGAGCACATCATTATCGACAGGGAGGCGACGAGCACGAAGCTCGGTTGGCCCCTGCATCCGGGGGCGCTTCGTCGGGGCCCGCGGAAGAGGCTGCCGACGGACGTGGAGTTGAGCCGCGAAGACGTCCTCGCGGCACTCCAGACGCCGCCGGCCGTGCTTCTTGAAGCGCTGGAGGCTTCGGCGGTCCCCGACCAGGACTGGCTCGACGCAGAGGCCATTGCGCGCGCGATGATCGACGCCGAAAAAAAAGGCGAGGCTACGAGCGAGATTTATTGGCCCGACGGGACGCACGTGCAGTTCCTCAAGCACCACGCCCCCTACCACGTCCGCCGCCTCCCGAACGGCGGCGTCCTCCTCGCCACGCACCCCTACCGCACCCTCTGGCAGCTCTGGGCGGATGCCCTTCTCCTCCTGGGAATCCGGACCTGACGCAGGCAGCCAGTCCATCGACCCCAAGCCCGGTCCGTCGACCCCCAAGCCCGGTCCGTCGACCCCCAAGCCCGGTCCGTCGACTCCCAAGCCCGGTCCGTCGACCCCCAAGCCCGGTCCGTCGACCCCCAAGCCCGGTCCGTCGACTCCCAAGCCCGGTCCGTCGACTCCCAAGCCCGGTCCGTCGACTCCCAAGCCCGGTCCGTCGACTCCCAAGCCCGGTCGGTACGGTCAGGCAAATCACGCGCTGCCCCAAAAACGCGGGGGATCAACGGCGAACCAGGGGGGCACGTTTCCATCACGCGGGAAGTGGCGCTCGCCAAGGCCCCCTCGACCCCGGCGCTGCGCTCCGGAGCAACACCCCCGCCGCGGGCCCCACCACCTCCTCCATCGCCCGCGCCGTCGCCTCCACGAGCGCCGCGCCTGCGAGCCGCCCGTGCCGCGCGAGCCGCGGATCCCCCGCGCCGTCCGCATCCACCACGCCCGCGTGCCCGAGGCCCGCAAAAACCTCCTCCACCGCCGCCCGCACCCGCTCGCCGCCCACGCGAATCGCCCACGCCACCGTGCGCCACGCGAGCTCCGCGTGCCGCGCCTCGTCCGCTGCGATGCCGGCGAGCACCTCGGCGACCGCGGGATCCTCGGCCTTCATGCATTGCTCTGCCGCGAGCACCGCGGCGATCGTCTCGCCGATGCACCCCTCTTTTGCGGTGCGCGCCGCGATCGACGCGAGATCCGCCACGACCTCCGCCGCGCCTCCAAAGGGGAACGCCCCTGGCGCCACGGGCTCGCCTGCATACGCGCTCGCCAATGCAAAGCAGAGACGCGCGTGCCGCACCTCGTCGAGCGCCGCGTGGTGCGCCTCTTCCAGAAGCTCCGCCGGCGCGCCCACGGCGAGCAGTTCCAGCGCGAAGCGCCCGAATGAGGCCACGGACGCGTGCTCGAAGAGCGCGTCGCGCGTCCATTCCGCCGCGAGCGCCGCGCGAAGGTCGGGCTCGATGCCCGAAACGTCCGGTCCGATCGGTTTCTTCGCGCCCCACCCGCCGTCCCCGCGGCCCCGGAGCGCGAGCGCCGTGCGGGCCACGTCGTCGACGAGGTACGGCCGCCCCTCACAATAGGGAATGAACTCGGTGGCGTAGCAGCATTGGCCGTTCTTCAGCGTCCCGTCGCTTTTCACCGTGTGGTTCGCGAAGAACGCTGCATCGAGCCGCGTCTTCGCGTCGTCCCGCGACGGGCACACGAGCGGATCGACGCTCCCGCCGCCACCACCGCCACTGCCGCCTGCGCCTGCGTCCTCCGGCGGCCAGTCGAGGCATCGCTCGGCGACCACGGGCTCGGAGTTGTCAGGGCAACTCGTGCTGAAGAAGCATCCAGAGACGGCGGCGCCCGCGGCCGGGAGCGCGAGCAGGGCAAAAAGACGATGGGCGAGCGAGCGGCGGAAGACATGCGCAGGATTCATCGAGGCCTCCGTAGGGGGGTTCCCATGCGTGCCGGGGCCGAATGCACGGCACGTGCCCTCCGCATGCGCGCCCGAATTCGAGGCGCCGCCGCCCGCCGCCCCCTGACAATCACGTCACGGCCGTGGCCCAGCCGCCCGTTATCCGCGGGCCGATAGGAAGGCCTGCGCCGTCTTCCGTGCCAAACCCAGGTTCTGCTCCCACGAGGCGTTGATGTCCTGCGGCCCGATCCTTCCATAACCCCGCCACGCGGCCGGCTCCGCCTCCGGCGACGCTTCCCGCGCCGGCCCCTCCGGCGACGCCGCCACGGCCTCGCCCAGCGCCTCGCGCACCGGCCTTCCTCCCTCGGAGAGACACCATTGCACGACCCGCCACCCGAGCTCCGCGTGCCGCGCCTCGTCCGCCGCAATCACGCCGAGCGCCGCGCCGATGCCCGGCGCCTTCGCTCCCCTCGCCTGCCTCCGCGCCCGCTCGGCCGCGGCGCCCTCGCCGAGGCAGCCGTCTTCCCAGGACTCGACGCATAGACGCTGAAGCTCCCGCGCTCGATCGAGCCCCGACCGCCGCGGCGGCGGGAGCAACTCGGGCGCGAGCGTCCTCGATGCGAGATCCCCTGCGATCGAAGCACAAAGCTCCGTGTGCCGGACCTCGTCGGCCGCCGCGGCGAGCGCCCGGTCCACGAGGTCCCGCGGCGCGCCCACGGCCGCGAGATCCCGCGCCAATGCGAGGAACGCCGGGATCGAGGCGCATTCCCCCCGCGCGTCGTCCTGCCAGGCCGAGACGAGCGCGGACCGCGTCGGCTCGTCGATCCGCCCGCCGCGCTCGCGCCCGCGGCGCGGGGCTCCGGCGACGCCCGGCAAAACGTAGCGACCGTCCACGCGCAAAGGCCGCCCGATGATACACAGGCCGGGCTCGCCGTACATGGGCGGGAAGTGGGCTCCCGCGGTGATCGTGAATTCCGGTTTTCTCTCGTCGCCCGGCCAGGGAATCGTGCCGCGGAAGCCGAGGTCGACGATCCCGCCGCCGATGGCGCCGAGGCCCACGTGGATCCCGTGGCCGCCCGGGTGCAGGTCGGAGAGCGCCGTGCGATACGTCCAGCCCACCTCGGCGTTCGCGCCGATCCCGGGATTCCGAAGGTCCGCTCCGCCGTGGAGGCCCGCGGCGAACCGGCCCGCGGACGAGAAGTTGAGCCAGGAGGCCTGCGCGAACGCGCCGACGGCGCCGCGGGGCCCGGAGAAGCAGCTCACGTTGCCGGCGAAGACGAGCGAATACCGGACGTCGAGGCCGAGGCCGAAGTTGAGCTTGTCGCCGAAGCTCAGGGACAACATGAGCCCGGGCGAAACCCAGTGGATGTTATCGTCGGCGCGCGCCTCGCCGGGGGCCAAGAGGATGGCGGCAGCGCCGAGCGCGCAAAGCGTGGGACCAAGACGAGAAGAAGACAAGGAACCCATGAGGACCTCCAGGGCTCATGGTAACGGAAGTCGCTCACCTTTCCCAGTGGGCCGGACGTTTGCACCCTTGACGCAGCCGGGGACGCGCGATTCCATGGAAGGCCTCGACGCCGGGGAATCTCCCCCTGCGCCGAAAAACCCTTGCCTTGGATTGGAATCACCATGCAACGACGACGAATGTCTTCCACGGACACGATCCCTCGCTCGCTTTGTCCCCTCGCCTTCGTGCTCGCGCTCATGCCTGTCGGGTGCGGTAGTTCTTCGACCGGGGCTGAGTTCCTCGGGGCCACGCCGGGGGGTGCCCAGGACATGGGGCTCGCGCGCAGCATCATCGCGTCCGGCGGCGTGCCGACGCTCGACGATTTCACCCCCGAGGGCCTCTACTCCGAACACGACCTCGCCCTCGCGGCCCCCGCGCCCTGCGCAAAACCGCTCTGCATCAACACGGCCGCGGGCCTCGATGTCGGCCTCGACGACGACAAGCGCGACCTCTTCGTCCAGCTCGGCATGCAATCGAACATCCGCGAGGACGAATTCGTCCGCAAGCCGTTGAACCTCGGCATCGTGATCGACACGAGCGGCTCGATGGACGGAAACCTCTCGCACGTGCGCGAGGCGCTGCACACGCTCGTCGACAACCTCCGGCCCGACGATCGCGTGGCGATCGTGGAGTTCGCTGCGAGCGCGAACACGATCCAGGCATCGACGCCCGTCTCCGACAAGGAATCGCTGCACGAGGCGATCGACGAGCTCACGACCGGCGGCTCGACCTCGATGGAGGAGGGCATGATGCTCGGGTATGCCGTGATCGACGAGCACGTGCAGCCCGGCACGCTCTCGCGGCTGATGGTGTTCACCGACGCGATGCCGAACGTCGGCGCGACCGACGCCACGAGCTTCCAGTCGATGGTCAAGGCGGCCTCGGCCCTCGACATCGGCTTCACGTTCTTCGGCTTCGGCGCGAACTTCGACGCCTCGTTCGTCGACCAGATCGGCCACCTGCGCGGCGGAAATTATCGATTCGTGGGCGCCGAGGACGTGAAGCCGATCTTCGAGGAGGAGCTCGATTTCCTGGTGACGCCCATTGCGTACGATCTCCGCGTCTCCACGGCGGCGGCTGAGGGGACCGAGGTCTCCACGGTCTACGGCGTGCCGCAGCTCGGCGAGCACGGCAGCGGCGAGCTCTTCGACGTGACCACGGTGTTCCTGAGCAAACGCAAAGGGGGCATCGTGCTGCGGCTCGACGGGACGAACCTGGAGCCGCTCGTCTCGGGCGAGGCGATCGAGGCCGGCACGGTGGCGATCGAATACACGACGCCCGAAGGCGCCGTCGAAAAGGACACGCTGCAAATGCGCTTGCCCTTCCAGACGCTCCCGGGGCCGGCGGACGCGCTCTTGCCGACCCCGCACATCGCGCGGACGCTCGCCGTGACGAACGAATACCTCGTGATGAAGCGGCTCTGCGGGGATTTCCACGCCAATAGCCTCGACCCCGTGGACGGGGCCGCGCGGCTCGAACAGGCGATCACGCGGCTCACGAGCGCCGACGCGGCCCTCGCCGACGAGAACCTGAAGCGGGAGATCACCCTGCTCCAGAAGCTCGGGCAAAACCTCGGCCTCGCCGCGGGGACGCCATGAACACGCGCATGGGAAAACGGCTCTTCGGCGCGCTCGTGCTCGCGTGTCTGGCCATGGCCGGCTGCTCCGACGAGGGGCAAAGGTCCTGCCCGAGCGATTTTACGTGCGCGGATCTCGTGACGAACACGTGCGGCGAGGACGGCGCTTGCGGGAGCTCGCAGAGCTGCGCGTCCGCGAAGAAGCTCGAACAGGCGGGTGATCGGGGCGCGTGCGAGGCCGCGTGGTGCTCGCTCGGCGAGTCGTACAAGGAATGCGACTGATTCAAGCCTTCCGCGGGCGGAACGTCGGGAACAGGCACACCGCCGAGAACACCGCGAGGGCGACGAAGACGTAAAACAGTTTGTCCCACCCGTAGCGCTCGCTCACGCCACGCGTGACGTGCTCCTGAAGGATCGCCCCGATCGATCCGATTCCATTCACCACGCCCGCCGCGGTCGCCGCCGCGTACTTCCCGCCTGCGTCCTGCGCCGCGGCGCCGCTGATGAGCGAGTCCGGCCCGAAGAGCATCGCGCCGACGAACGCCATCACGACGAAATTGGTGGCGGTGCCCGTGGAGCCGAGCCGCGCATACAAGAAGAGCGCGACGGCGAGGAGCACGAGCCACGCCGCGGCGAACCAGGAGCGCGGAATGCGGCGATATCGATCGGAGAGCGCCCCCATCCCGATCGTGCCGAGCACGCCGCCGACCTCGAACGAAATGGACATGTACCCGGCGCCCGTCTTCGAATAATGCAGCGCCGTCGTGAGGTAAAACGGCAGCCAGAACAGGATGCTGTACCGGATGAGCTTCATCCCGAAGTACGAGGCGCCATACGACCAGACCGTGAGGCTTCGGAGCACGCGGCTCCGCTCCGCCCGCTCCGTCTCCGCCACCACAGCCGCCTCCGCCATCGCCGCGGCGCCGGCGCCCGCGACCGGGACCACGACCGCGTCCGGACCCGGCTTCAGGAACAGGAGCACGAGCACGCCGACGAGCGCGACGAGGACAGCCGGGCCCCAAAAGCTCGCGCGCCAGCCATAGAGGCTCAACATGAACGTGGCAAACCAGGTCGCGACGATCCCGCCGACCTGATAACACGTCGCCCACACGCCCATCACGCGGCCGCGATTCTCGGGCGTCGTCCACTCGGCCATCGCCTTCGCATTGCCCGGCCAGCCCGACGATTGCGCGAAGCCGTTCACCAGGAACGCGACGAGGAACGCGAGCCCCACGCTCGACGCGCTGAACGCGAAACACGCGGCCGCCGAGACGAGCATGCCCACGCCCACGAGCCGCCGCGCCCCCACACGATCGCCGAGCAAGCCGTTCACGGTCTGGCCAACCATGTACGCCGCGAGGTACGCCGTCTCGACGTTGCGCAGGACGTCCTTGCCGAGGCTCTCCATGATGGGCGCCTTCGCGACGCTGATCCCTTTGCGCCCCAAGTAATACGTCGCGTAAGACACCCACGTGAGGACCCACGCGGTCCACCGTCCTCGACGCGTCGCTGCGTCCTCGGCGCGCTCGCCGGACGGCGGGACTCGCTCGATCACGACCGGCGGCGCGTAGGGGTCGAGAGGGCCTTGGCTCATCGTTTGCCGAGGGTACGCGCGGCGGCGCCTCGGCCGCTACCAGATCACGACCGGACAACCTCGTCCTGACTCACCGTGCTACACAAAACTCCATGATCACCCCCGACGCGATCGTGATCGGCGCAGGTCCCAACGGGCTCGTGGCCGCCAACTACCTCGCCCAGGCCGGGTGGTCCGTGCTCGTGCTGGAAGCCCAAAAGCGGCCCGGCGGCGCCGTCTGGACCGAGGAGAGCACCCTGCCCGGGTTCCTGCACGACGTGGGCGCCGCGTTCTTCCCGTTCGGCCCGACGAGCCCCGCCCTGCTCCCGCTCGATCTGCCCGACGCCGGGCTCGTCTGGCGCCACGCGCCCCTCGACAGCGCCCACCCCGCCAAGGACGGGACGTGCGCGGCCATCGGGCGCGACCTCGAAGCGAGCAAGCGGAGCCTCGGCGAGGACGGTGCCGCCTGGGAAAAACTCGCGCGCTGGCACGCGCGGACCCAGGACAGGCTGCTCGACGCGTTGCTCTCCACCCTGCCCGCCGTGGGGCCGATGCTGCGCTTCGGGCCGGCAAACCTGCTCAAGCTCGCGGCCGTGGCCGCGTCGAGTGGTCGCGGGTACGCGGAAGGGACGTTCCGGACCGAACCCGCGCGCCGCATCCTGCCCGCGCTCGCGCTGCACACGGACGTCGGCCCGGACGATCCCTTCGGCGCGATCGTGGGCTTCATGCTGGGCATGCTCGCGTCGAGTGGAGGCTTCGCCATCCCCGAAGGCGGCGCGGCTTCGATCACGCGGGCCTTGCTGAAGCGGCTCGCGGAGCTCGGCGGCGTCGTGCGGACGGGCACACGCGTGAAGCGGATCGTGGTGCGCGAGGGGCGCGCCGCTGCCGTGATCACGGAGCAAGGCGAGGAGTTCGAGGCCGATCGCGCGATCATCGCCGACACCTCGGCGCCGGCGCTGTACCTGCGCCTGCTCGATCCGGCCCTCGTGCCCACGCCGCTCGCCGAGTCGATGCGCAACTTCAAGTACGGCTTCGGCACGTTCAAGATGGACTGGGCGCTCTCGGGCCCGGTGCCATGGTCGAGCGAGGACGCCGCGCGCGCAGCCGTGGTGCACACAGGCGACAGCCTCGACGATCTCGCGCGCTTCACGGCCGAGGTGCGCCGCGGCGAGCTGCCGCGGGATCCCTACCTCGTCATCGGCCAGCAGACGCTCGCCGATCCCACACGCGCGCCCGCAGGCAAGCACACGCTGTGGGCTTACTCGCGTGTCCCTTCGACGTTGCCGGGCGGCTGGAAGGCGGCAGCGCCCTCGTTCGCCGATCGCATCGAGGCACGGATCGAGGAGCTCGCACCAGGCTTCAAGCAGCGCATCCTCGCGCGAGTCATCATGACGCCACCCGATCTCGAAGCGATGGACGAGAACCTCGTCGGCGGGGATCTCGGCGGCGGCTCGGCGCAGATCCAGCACCAGCTCTTCTTCCGCCCCGTCTTCCCCTACTTCCGGTATCGCACGCCCATCCGCGCGCTCTACCTCGGCTCCTCGTACACGCACCCAGGCGCCGGCGTGCACGGCGCCTGCGGCAAGAATGCGGCAGAGGCGGCGCTCCGAGACGAGGGGTAACGTCGCGCCGGGGCGCTGCCCCGGACCCCGCGGGGGGCTGTCCGCCCCCTCGACCCCGGACCAGGCACGGCCTGGACCGAGGGTGGAAGAACTGCGCGATGCGCAGTTCTTCCAACGGGCCGGTGGCAAGACCACGGAGGTGGGTCTCAAGCTGGCGACGGGCACGTTGCCGGTTGAACCGTCGCCGGTCTTGCCACTGGCTGTTCGATGAACTGCGCGATGCGCAGTTCATCGACCCCGGGTCCAGCGCCTCGCTGGTCCGGGTCCAGGGGTGGACAACCCCTGGTGGGGCCTGGGGCAACGCCCCAGCTCCGCGCCCTCGCGAAAAGACCCATGCTCAGTCCTGCCGGGAGCTGCGCTTCCAGTACGCGACGAGCGCTGGGAGCACGGTCGACGACATCTGCGCGAGGTGCGCGATGTGATCGTCCTCCTTGAACCCGCGATAGCCTGCGATGTGCAGGTCCCCCCGCTGCGCCTCGCTGCGTTGTTCGAGCCAGCGCTCGGTCGACATGACGGCGCGCCCGAGGGGAAACGCTGGGCGATCGGGCCAGCCGATCGTACGGGATCGTTCGATCCCGAGGGCGCGGAGGATCGCGTCCGAGGTCTCGGTCGTGGTTGCGTACCGGAACTCGCCGATCTCCGAGTGCGTCATGACGAAGAGCTTCTCGCCGGCCGCCGCCTTGTCCGCGAAACGCACGAACGGCGCGATCCGCTCCATGTCGACCTCGCGGCTGCCCTTGTTCACGAAGTTCGAGTGGAGCGCGTCGCAGAGCAGCACGGCCGACACGCGGGAGAACGCCTCGTCTCGCGCGAGGATCCGGCCGATCGCCCCGTATCCGGCGCTCCACGCGGCGAGCGCGAGCCGCCCGAGGCGCGCCCCGCGGAGCCCGCGCGCGGAGGCCGTCTCGACGACCCGCGCCACGTCGAAATCGAGCATCCCGGGCGGCCCGTACCGCGTGTCGTAGGCGCCCGAGCCCACGCCGACGTTCACCACGAGCACGAGCGCGGAGAGCCCCGCTGCGGCCACGCTCTCCGCGACGAGCTCGGCGTTGCCGTGGAAATGAATCAAGAGGTCGAACGTGCCATCGGCCGACGCGAACGACCACGGGACGAACAGCGCGCCCGCGGAAACGAGCGTGTAGCCCTCGCGCGAGAGATGCTGATCGGCGCGCGTTCGTGGCTCCACGCGTGCCTCCGGCGTGACCTCGGGCGGGGCCGGGGGCTTGGCCGAGGGGAGCGCGGGGAGGTGCACCGCAGCGGTGAGCGCGGGCGCGCTGACATCGCGCACGGCCACGAACGCCATCACGCCGAGAAAGAGCGCGCCTGTCGCGACGAGCGCGAGCCGGCCGACGATCGTCTCAGTTCGCTTGTTCAGCCGGAGGGGCTTCACGCAGCGATCGAATGTACTCCGCCGGCTTCTTCACGCAGACCAGGATCGCCGTAATGTTGTCGTGCCCGCCCTTCTCGTTGGCGCGGGTGATGAGCTGGTCGATGGCCTGCTGCGGGTGCTTGGTCGCGACCAGGATCTGCCGCAGTTCCTCGTCGGGCACCATCTTCGAGAGCCCATCGGAGCAGAGCAGGTACGCATCGTCGGGGCGCGGGCGGCCGATGATGAGATCGATCTCCACGGAGGGCTGCGTGCCCACCGCGCGATTCAGGCGGTGAGCAAACGCGGGGCCGGTGAAGCCGAGCGCGGCCATCGTGTGGTCCGTGGTGATCTGCTCGAGCTTCCCCTCGCGCAGCCGATAGCAGCGGCTGTCCCCCACGTGCCCGAGGTAGAGGCGCTGCTTGTTCAGGGAGAAGCGCGCGGCCACCACCGTCGTGCCCATGCCCTTCAGCATCGGGTCCCCGGCGGCCTTCTCGAAGACGGCCTTGTTCGCCATCTGGATGCTGCGCGCGAGCTCGCTGCCCCGCCGCGGCACGTTCTCGTAGGCCGGGCCCTCGAACGTCTGCGCCTTGAAGGCCTTCTCGATCACCTCGACCGTCAGCGCGCTTGCGATCTCGCCGCCCGCATACCCACCCATGCCGTCGGCCACCACGAAGAGGCCGTGCTCGTCGACGACGACGTAGCTGTCTTCGTTGTTCTTGCGCTTCTGCCCCTTGTCCGTTTGCCCCGCGGCGCTCACGAGGATGAACGGCGAGGCGCGCGTCGGCTCGTCGTCGGCCGCGTCGTCGTCCACGACGATGGGCTTCGCGGGCGCGTCCGGGTGCTCCTCTTCCTCGCGCTCGTCGTCGTTCGTGAGGTCCGAGAGCCGCGGCATTTTCGGGCTCAACGTGATGACCGTCAGCTCGCTGTCATCCTCGTCCTCGTTCGGCTCCGCGATCTTGGGCAGCAGTTTGTCCGAGGACGTTCGCTCCGGCGCAGGCTTGCTCGAACGCTCGGGCGCGGGCTTGCTCGAACGCTCCGACGCGGGCTTGCTCGTGCGCTCCGGCGCGGGTTTGCTCGCGCGCTCCGGCACGGGCTTGCTCGTGCGCTCCGGCGCGGGGCTGCTCACGCGAACGCCTGCCGTCGCTTCGGGCGCGTCGCCCGGCTTGACCCCTTCCCCTTTGCCCTCGCCTTTGCCGCCCGAGGGCAGGGCTTTGGGCCGCGCGAGCAGGAAACCGGCGGCTCCGACGAGGACGACACCGAGGACGAGTGCGATCGCGGTCCAAAGCTGCATGGGCGGAGATCCCCGGGCGGCGCGCGACGTACCGGACGCCCCCTCGGTTTTTCTACTACGACCGCCCGGAGGTTGTGTGGAAAAACCGGCCCCCGCAGAGCCTAGAAGTGGTCTCATAAACCGTTGGGAGCGCCCCGAAGCTAGGGAGGGCGAAGCGAGGAATCCTACGCGGATTTCGAGCGAGGCCGACCGACGATTCGGGGCGCGAGTAGGTTTATGAGACCACTTCTAGTCCCGCATCGCCTCGGCGAGGTGCCGCGCCAGCCGCTTGCCAATCACGTTCGGGATTTGCCGCGACAAGGCGAGCGCGCGTTCGAGGTGACGCGCCGCCTCACGCCACCTCCCCCGCCGCAACGCCGACAAGCCTCGCGCCTCGACCACCTCGATGCGCTCCTGGCCAATCGAGTACCGCTCCGAGCGGGCCTCCAGGGCCTCCCACGCCTCCTCGCCCGCGTCCTCGGCCGCGAGCTCGATCATCGAGCAAAGCACGTCGTCCGAAGGGACCGTGAGCGGCGCAGACGTCCCGCCGCGGGCCCGCGCGGCGAGCGCGCGCGCGTTCTCGATGTCGCCCCGGTAGAGCAGCATCCGCGCCTGGAGCAGGATGCTGGCCGTGCGGGGCTCACCGCCCATGGGCCGCTCGTCGATGGCGCGCGCCTGGGCCACGTGGGGCTCGGCCGCTTCGAGCTCGGCCATCAGGTACAGGCATTCCCCCAGGTTGAAGTGGCCTGTCCACTCGATGTAGTCCTGCCCGAGCTCGCGGCCGAGCGAGATGACCCTTTCGAGGTCCGAGATCATCCGCTGCCGCTCGCCCTGGAACCCGCGCAAGACGCCGCGCGTGTTGATCGACGCCGCGAGGTGGAGCGCGTCGCCGTGCGTGTCGCACAAGGTGACGGCCCGATCGAGCGCGCGCTCGGCCTCCGCGTGCCGGCCGATGCCCTGCTCCAGGTAGCCCAGCATGAGCAGCGCGATCACCTGCGTCTCGTACCCCGCCTCGCCGAGCGCCGCCGCCTCGGTCGCCGCGCGCGTGAGCGCGTCGAGCGCCTCTTCCTTGAGCGAGAATCGATAATGCGAACGCCCGATCCCGAGCAGGATCCGCGCCGAAAGCAGCGGCGTCGCCCGGCCCGCGACGAGCGCCTGCGCCTCGTGCACCTTGTCGCGCGAGGCCGCGTGCTCGCCCATCCAATCGAGCGCCGTCGCCTCGTCGAGCAGGATCTCGACAATCTCCATCGCGTCGCCCGCCGCGCTCGCCGCCGCGCGCGCCTCGGCGAAGTCCGCGAGCGCGTCGTGGTAACGGCCGACGCGATAGCGCATGAGCCCGCGGCCCCGGTACGCCCCGCCGCGCCGCGTGCCCGTGCTCGCCTGCTGCTCCAGCGCCAGCGTGTAAAAGCGCTCGGCGTCGACGTACGTGTGCCTCGCCCGCGCCGCCTCGGCGAGGGCCATGTAGGCCGTCTCCGCCACGTCGCAGAGCCCCGCGCGGGCCGCGTGGTAGGCGAGCTGCGGCAGCCGTTGCTCCTCGGGCGGGCCCTCGGGCGGCCCCGGGGTGTCGCGGTAGTACTCGGCGCACGTCAGGTGGATCTTGCGGCGCAGCGCCTCGGGCACGCCGCGGGCGATCGTCTCGCGGACGAGCGCGTGCCGGAAGCCGACGCGGCCGTGGCGCTGCCGGCGGAGGACGCCCGTGTTGAGCAGCCGCTCGATGCCGATCCGCGCGTCGAGCGGGAACTCGCTCGACTCGCCGCTTTGATCGAGGCGGCGCAGGATCCCGCGGAGAATGCCTGAAATCTCCTCCGGCGTGACCTCGGCCCCGACGGTCGCCACGAGCCTGGCGTGCGCCCGCTCCGCCGGCGAGAGCGCGTCGATCTCGCGGTGCGCGAGCCACTCGATGAGCGGCAGATCGGGCACCCGATCGAGCTCGTCCGTCGCCACGTAAAACCCGCGGCCGCCCTCGTGCCGGCGCACGATCCCGGCGCCCTTGAGCCCCCGCACGAGCTCGACGAGCAGGAGCGGGATCCCCTGCGTCCGCTCCACGAGCCTCCGCACCGCGAGCTCCGGCACGTTTTCCGCCGGCGCCAGCAGCGCGCGCACCAGCGAGGCCGCGCTTTGTGGATCGAGCGGCCCGAGATCAAAGACGTCCCGGTGCGCGGCGCGCTCGGCCCAGGACGGGTGGTTCTCCTTGAACACCGGACGGCCGAGGGCGCACACGAAGATCGGCGCCCGCGCCTCGGCGAGCGTCGCGTGCTCCAGGATGCCGAGCGTCGCTTCGTCCGCGAACTGCGCGTCATCGAGCACCACGCAAAGCGGCGTCCGCTCCGCGCGCCGCCGGAGCGCTTCGCCGCCGGCCACGCGCAAGGTCGCCCCGAGCGCGAACGGCGCGGCTTCGAGGGCGCGCAGGCCCGGGAAGTCCGTGGTCTCATCGCCGCGCGGCGGCCCCACCCAGCCGAGGGCGAGGGCGAGCGCGGCCTCCGCCTCGGGGCTCGACGCCGGACCAAGGCGCTCGCGCAGCGCGGCCTTGCGCCCCTCCGCGGGCATCGACGCGGGCAGGCCGAGCGCCGCAGAGAGCAGGTCGCGCACGCTGTCGCCGCCGCCGACGATCGGCTCGGGCGCGCGCAGATCCACCACCGCCCCGAGCGGCACGAGCGTGCGCATGCGCTCGACCAGGAGCCTGCGCAGGTGGCTCTTTCCGTGCCCCGGATCCCCGACGATCACCGCGACCGACGGCACGCCCTCCCGGACCGAGCGCAGCGCCGCGAGCGCGAGCGTCTCCAGCAGGTCGTCCCGACCGACGAGCGGCGGCCCCACGTGCCCGAGCCGCGTCGTCGGATCCTCCGCGCCGGAGAGCTCGCTCTCCTCGACGGCCTTCGCCCCGAACAGGGAGAGCAGCTCCGAGAGATCGGCCTCCGTCAGCACGCCGCGCGCCGCGGGCGAGAGCAGGATCGGCGCCGTCGACGCGGGCAGCGGCGCTTGCCCGATCCGGGCGAGATGCGGCGAGAGCAGCCGCTTCGATCCGTCGGGCCGCGTCGTCACGGACACGTTCGCGAGATCGATCCACACGCGCTCGCAGATCCCGCGCGCGACGAGATCCTGGGCCGCGCGGATCGCCAGGCGCACCGGGTTTTCGTCCGCCTCGTGCCCGAACGCCACCGCGTACCGGCCGCTCGACGCGCGCATCACGTGCCCGCCGATCGGCTCGATGCGCCCCTGCAGCGCGATCGGATCGAGCTGCGACGTGAAATGCAGCAAGGCCACCGTCCGCCGCTCGCTCGCCGATGCGTCGGACGACCTCGGCCCCGCGCCCGCCGACGAGGCCCGATCCACGGCCTGGGGTTTTCCGCTCCCCTTCGTCGCGGGGTCCCCGGGGCTCCCCGGGGCCTTCCCCGCCTCGGGCTCCGTCCCGAGGGGGATCGCCGCGAGCGCCTCGTCGAGCTCCCTCGCGTTCGTGTATCGCGCCGCCGGATCCTTCTCCAGGCACCGGAGCACAATGTCCTCCAGCGCCGTCGGGATCGGCGCCCCGGCCGCACGTTCGAGCCGCGCAGGCCTGCGGGACAGGTGCCCCTCCCGCACCGCCGCGGGCGGGCCCCAGAAGGGCGGCGGACCGGCGAGCATCTCGTACAGGATCACGCCCACCGCATACACGTCGGCGCGCGCGTCGAGCTCGGCGCGGCCCTCGCATTGCTCGGGCGCCATGTACTCGATCGTGCCGACCATGGCGCCCTCCTCGGGCGGGGTCGTGCGCGCCGGCATCACACCTTCGCGCCGGGCGAGCCCCAGATCGAGCACGGTCGCGCGGCCGGGCGGCTCCGTGACGAGGATGTTTTCGGGTTTGATGTCGCGGTGGACCAGGCCCTCGTCGTGCACGGCGCGCAGCGACGTGAGCAGGGCGCGCGTGATCGCGCAGGCCTCCGCCGGGGGCAGCGCCCCCCCGCGGGCCACGAGGATCTCCGCGAGCGTCCTCGCCTCGACGAGCTCCATCACGATGTAGGGTGAACCCGAGGCGAGCACGCCTGCGTCGAGCACCTCGGGCACGTGCGGCTGGCCCACGAGGCGCAGCGCCACGAGCTCGTGCGCCAGCCGTTGCGCGGCGCCGGCCCGATCGTCTCGGGCCAGCTTGATCGCCACGCGGCGCCCGACATTCGGCGGCGCCGTCGACACGGCCGCATAGACCATGCCAAACCCGCCCCGGCCGAGCATACGCTCGGTGCGGTATCCGCGAAACGCGGGCAGCGGCGCCTCGGGCTCGGACGATATCTCGGGCGCCGTATCCCCTTCCAGCGAGCGACCGTGCTCCGAGCACCCGGAGGCCCCCACCCGCCTCCCGCACGAAGCACAACGCGATCCCTTCCGTCCTTGTCGGACGGCCGCGTCATGCTCCGGCGGCGGCGGTGGCGTGGTCATCTCTACGGTAGGAAAACCGTGATCACATACTCGGTTTTCCCCCCGGAAGGAACCCCAGATTCGGGTGCGGCGCAGCCTGGATGGTACAGGTTTTCGCCGAGCGGCTCGCATTGCTCCGCGCAGGGCCCCATGATTTCCATGATGCCGCAGTCCGCGTCGGTCCTTCCCGGGAGGCCAGCCGCGCAATCACGCGACGTCCTCCGGGCCCGGACCACGTTCCCCGGGTTGTAACAGGTGCGCAGATAAGGCTGCGGAAGGAAAAGGTTTCCCCAGAACGCCCCCTCCTCGTAGATGAATTCCTGGACCTCCTCGTCCGCCGGCTCCGCAAACGCGTCCGCGGATCCCTGCATCGAGATCTCGACGGCCCGACCGTACCGATTCGTGCGCGCGCCGAGGCACGCCGAGACCCACTGCTGACCCGCCTCGTCGAGCGGCGCCTGCTCCCACGACGGGGCGAGCCCCGCGATACCTCGGTACGATTCGTTGTGGACGACGCCGTGCAGGTCCGTCCAGGAGAACACGAACGCCTGCTCCGGCCCCAGCGCGCAGCCCACGGCATAGGAAAGGAACATCCGCGCGAGCCGCCCCCGCACCGAGGGGGACTCGATAGCCGCCCGCGCCCCCGGCACCATCGCGTCGACCGAAAGCGGCGCCTTGGCGAAGTCCCCACCCGCCGTCAGCGCCTCGGGAACGAGCGCGTTGAGAATGTTTATCCCCGAGGCCGCCTCCCCCACGGCCTCGGCGTTGTCCACCTCTTCTTCTCCCGGCGCCCCCACGCAACCGAGGACCGGCATGACTGCCACGAGCATGAACGGAAAAAACGCGACCATTGATTTCCGAGACATGTACCCCCCCGTCTCAGAGATTCCCCTCACGATAGCGCGAAACACGGAGCTGGCACAGGACACGACGAACTTGGAGTACGGGCGTCCTGCGAACGGGAAACCCTCGACAACGGCATCGGGAATCGCCCTGATGGACGTCTAGGGTCCGGGGATCGGGGGCGGCCCCATCAGGCCCGTGCGTACCCTGATTCGATCACGCAACGCAGCGATCCCGCGGCCTTCCGGAGAGCGCGGAGAGCGCGGAAATCGGTTGCCGAAGCGGCGCATTTCAGGTCATACCCGTGGCGTGGGATCGCGATCGTACCGGGGGAGGGCAAGATGGGTCGATCAGGGCTTCTCGGGGGAAGCGTGGTGAGCAACGGCGAGGATCACGATGTTCCCCTTGCCGTCGGGACGTCCGTGGGTGGGTACGTCATCGACCGGCTCGTCGCGCGTGGTGGGTGTGGCTCGGTGTATCGCGCGCATCCGGCGGGGCGCGCCGAGCCCGTGGCGATCAAGGTCCTGCATCCGACGCTCGCGCCGCTGCCCAAGATGATCGAGCGGTTCGTCCGGGAGGTCGAACTGCTCCGGCGCATCCGTCATCCGAACATCGTCGAGATCAAGGAAGTCGGCGCGCTCGCCTGCGGCACGCCGTTCTTCGTGATGGAGTATTTGCCCGGCGTCACGCTCGACGTCTTGCTCTCGATGCGCGGCCGCCTCGGCCCGGAAGAGGCGCTCGAGATCCTCGAGCCTGTTTGCGCGGCGCTCGGCGCGGCGCACGCGGCGGGCATCGTTCATCGCGACGTCAAGGCGAGCAACGTGATGGCGACGGGCGGGCTCGGCGGCGTGAAGCTCCTCGATTTCGGCATCGCGAAGCTCGTCGATCCGGGCACGTCGAGCGCGGGCCTGACCTCGGTGAATCGGCAGATCGGCACGCTCACGATCATGGCGCCCGAGCAGCTCCTCTGCGCGCCGGTCGACGCGCGCACGGACGTCTACGCGCTCGGCGCGCTCCTCTATCGGCTGCTCACGGGCCGTTTGCCGTTCGAGTCCTCGTTCCCCGGCGAGCTCGTGCGCAAGCACCTGGAAGAGCCCGCGCCGCGCCCGAGCGAGCGTGTCCCCGTCTCGCGCGAGATCGACGCGGTCGTGCTGAAGTGCCTGGAAAAACGGCCCGAGCGCCGATACGAATCGGTGCATGCGCTCGTGCGGGCGCTGCGCCACGCGACTTCGGCGGGCACGTTGCGCTCGTCTTCGCACCAGCTCCCGCGCTTCGCGGTGGGCATCTTCCTCGAGATCCGGCTCCGCGCGGACGCCGAGGACGCGCCGGATCTTTTTGCGGCCGAGATCGAGCGGATCCTGGCGAGCGCCGAGGATCGGATGCGCAGCGCGGGCTTCGCGCTCTGCACGAGCACGAGCGCGGAGGTGCTCGGGTTGCGGCTGCTCCCGCGGGATCCTGCGCGCTGGCAGGACGAGCGGCAGGCCGCGCTCGATTTCGCGCTCGACCTGCATACGGCGCTCGCGTCGCGCTCGGGATCGGATCCGCGCGTGCACGTGAATGTCTCGGCGCATGCGGGTGAGGTCGTGGTGCGCGAGCGAATGGACGCGGATCCGGAGATCGTCGGCGGACCGCTCGCGCGCACGGGTGATTGGGCCTCGTCGGAGGAGACGGCGAATCTATGCGCGACGTGGGAGCTGCTCGACGGCCTCGGCGGCTTCGAAGCGGCGCCCGGCCCCGATCCGCTCGTCCTCGTCAGCCGCAGCGCGGCCTGAAAACCGAGGGGCGCCCTGCCCCTCGGCGATTCGATTCCCGCACATTTCAATCCCACCCATTGCGACTCCTGCGACGACTATTCGGCGCAATGACGACACGCACCATTCCATTCTATGCCACACACAGAATAACCAAGACAAACCAATGTTACAAGGTTTTACAAGAAACACGTTTTACAAGACAATCAATTTTAAATGATGACCACGCCATAATGCACACCAACGCGCCGCGTTAAAATTCGCGACGCTCCATGACGCAAACATCGACAAAAAGGCCCCAAAAACACCCGGAGGCTCGGAAAAGGGCCCGGGGACCCGGAGCGCCCCGCGGAGGCCGCTCGCCGATAAGGAAAAAACGGCCCCAAAGTACTGGTAGCAAGATGTTTGAGTGATAACAGTCAGCCAGTTCCACCGTCAGCGTAAGCATGTTGCGCAAATAGTGAGGAATCCATCAGTTTGTCGCACCAAACGAGTCCCCAAGGACTGGCAGCACGACGTTGCCGTTCCAACACATGCATCATTTAGTAAATTAAAACACAATAAAAGCAACGCGTAGTGATCCCATCAGTTTGTCGCAACAAACCACCCCCTCGCACCCCCGCCGCCGTTGCCGGACGCGAGGAGCGGGGGATACGATGGGCGCCGGTCGACACCCCCCGGGAGCCCCTACATGGCCGGACTCGGCTGGCTGCACCTCAGCGATCTTCACGTCGGAGCCGCCCGAACCCTCTGGCAGCGGCCCCGCTACCGCGAGGAGATGGAGCGGGACCTCGGCTGGCTCCACGAACGAGTCGGCTCGTTCGACCTCCTCCTCGTGACCGGCGACCTCGCCTCGACCGGCACCGAGACCGAATACGAGATCGTCACGGAGGGGCTCGCCTCGCTCCAGGATTTCCTGGCCGGACTCGGCTCGCGCCCCGCCCTGCTCGCGGTCCCCGGCAACAAGGACCTCGTTCGCACCACGGCGAGCGCGGCCCCCGACCCGGCCACCTGGGCGGCAGACCCCAAGACACGCGAGGCCTTCTTCGAGGACGCGACGCATCGAAGCCGACATGTGGTCACGGCCGCGTTCGCCCCCTTCCGTCGGTGGATGGCCGGGTGGCACAAACGACCGGCCTCGGTCGACGTCGCCGCAAAGGAGGGCCTCCTGCCGGGCGACTTCGCGGCGACCGTGACGAAAGACGGCCATCGCTTCGGCATCGCAGGCATCAATACGGCCTTTCTGGAGCTCGCCGGGAGCGCCTTTGGCGCTCTCGACGTGGATCCGCGGCAGATCGAAGCGGCCGCGGGGGACCTCGACGCCTGGGCCCGCGCGCACGACGCCTGCCTCCTGCTCACGCACCATCCGCCGTCCGGGCTCTCCCCGCGCGCGCTCGCGCGATTCTCGACCGATCTCGCGCCGCTCGGCCGATTCGCGCTCCACCTCGCGGGCAGCCTCAGCGGCGGCGCGCCCCTGGTGGACGACGCCCCTCACGCGCCTCTCTTTTCCACGTTTCCCTTCTCCAGCGGCGTCAGCGCCGACCGACGCCACGGGTATGCCGCCGGCCGCCTCGACCTCGACACCGGCACGATTGCACTCTGGCCCCGCCTCCTCGGCTTCTCCCCGAGCATGGATCCCCACTTCCAGGGCCCCGTCTCCACACGCCCGGACGAGCCCCTCCGTGTGTTCGTCCGTCAGGGTCCCGCCGAAGTGGCGAAATCGGACGACCTTGCCGACGACGAAGCCCTCGAATTGCCGTTCCCCGCAGAACACGCCCCCGAGCTCGAAGCCAAGCCCGCGGCCAAGCCCGCGCCCGAGCCGCTCGAATCAAAAAAAGCGGAAGCCGGCCCCCCGCCGCCCCCTCGCCCACCGCCCATCGCCGCGTCCGTCGCCGCCTTCGCCCCCTCCCCCGTCCCCGGCCGCGCCCCCGGAGGCGCTCGCAGCCTCGCTCCCGCCCCCGCTCCCGCGTCCGCCCCCGCGCCCGCCTCCGCTCCCGCTTCCGCCGACCTCCCCTCCGAATTCACCCTCCTCCGCTCCTTGCCCATCGACCGCGGCCCGCTCGCCCGCGTCCGCTTCTCGCCCGCCGGAGGCGCCTTCGCCGCCATTTCGTTCTGGGGCAAGATCCACGTCTGGGACGCGGACACGCAATCGAACCGCTGGGTCGCGCGCGCCGGCTCCGACGCGATGGACCTCTGCTTCTCGCACGACGGCCGCCGCCTGGCCACGCGCGCCGGGACAAACCTCTCCGTATGGGATGCCTCGAACGGCGAATGCCTCCACACCCTGCACGAGGTCTCCGGCACGAGCCTCGCCTGGTCCCCGGAGAACATCCTCGCCGTGGGCCAGCCCGACGGCAAGGTCCTCTTCCTCGACGCGGACGAGCTCTCCCCCCTCGGCCACCTCGATCACGGCTTCTGCCCCGAAGGCATCTTCGCCCTCGCCTTCTCGCCCGACGGTGAATTCCTCGTCTCCGGCGGCAAGGGCGACGGGTTCGTCGCCATTTCGACCATCCCGGCCGGCATGTTGCCGCAAAACGGATTCACCCGCGCCGCGCATTTCCATCGCGGATCCGTCCTCGATTTCGCGTTCCGACCCGGCGCGCCGCACGTCGCCTCCTCCGCCGACGACGGCACCATTGCGGTCTGGAGCCTCGTCGACGGCGCCTTCCTCGCCAAGCTCGAAGGCCATCCCACCGCCGTCACGAGCCTCTCCTTCTCGCACGACGGGCGGCTCCTCGCCTCCCGCTCCCGCGACGGCCTCGTCCTCCTCTGGCGCACCGATACCTGGGAGCCCGCGGCTCGCTTGCGATCCTCCACGAATTACCTGGCCGGCGCCGCCTTCTCCCCCACCGAGCCCACCATCGCCATTCCCTCGCCGACCGGCAACCTCGCCCTTTTCTCCGTCGACATCGACGCCCTCCGCGGCCGCGCCCCCTCCTCCACCACGCTCCACACCACCACCGCCAAAGTCGTCCTCCTCGGCGAGGGCCGCGCTGGGAAAAGCTGCCTCGCCCTCCGCCTCGCCGAGGACCGTTACGAGGAGCAACCTTCCACCCACGGCATGCGCTTCTGGCCCATCGCGGGCGCGCGCCTCCCCCGCGACACGCCTGCCCCGAAAAACCACCGCCGCGAGCTCGTCGTATGGGATCTCGGCGGCCAGGACGAATATCGACTCGTCCACCCCCTCTTCTTGCGGGATACCTCCCTCGCCGTGCTCGTCTTCGAACCCGGCCGCGGCAAGGCCGCCGAAAACGAAATCGTCTCCTGGAACGATCACCTCGGCGATGCCGACGAAAACGACGGCGCCCCCCGCCGCTTGCTCGTCGGCACCAAGCTCGACGATGCCGAGCGCGCGCCCGAGGATCGCGCCGGCAGCGAGCGCCTCCGCACCCGCACCGGCGCCCTCGCGTACGTGCCCACGAGCGCCCGCACGGGCCGCGGCATCTCCGAATTGAAGAGCGCGATCCTCGGCGCCATCGATTGGTCCTCGCTCGGCCCGACGAGCCGCCCCGTCCTCTTCGAGCGCATTCGCGCGCACGTCGAGCGCGCCCGCAAGGCCGGCCGCGCCGTGCTCACGCTCCTCGAGCTCCAGGCGAGCGTGGCCCAGGACGAGACCAACACCGAGCTCGATGTCGCCATCCCCGCCGTCGCCTCCCAGCTCGCCCGCCAGGGCCTCGTCGCCGACATTCGTTTGTCCGATGGAACCCGCGCGCTCGTCCTCGAAGTCGAGCAGATCTCCCGGTATGCCGGCTCCTTGATCCTGCTCGCGCGCGACAATCCGCACGGCGTCCCCGCCCTCGCCATCGCCACGCTCTTCGGCCCCGCCGCGCGATTCCCGCGCATCCCGCCCGGCGAGCGCCTGCGCAAAGATCAGGAGCTCGGCGTCCTCGACGGCGTCATCGCGCTCCTCCTCGAACAGGGCACGTGTTTCCTCCACGAGGGTTTGCTCGTCTTCCCCGCCCTCTTCCCGGCCGCCGCGCCCGCCGCGGATCCGGCCGATCCCGCGGCCTCCCCTCTCCCGGCCGCCATTCGTTACGAAATGAGCCGTCCCGCCTCGGAGGTCTATGCCTCCGCCGTCACGGCCCTCGCCCTCGGCCGCCGCTTCGGCCCCGCGCGCCTCGGCCCCGGCCGCGCCGATTTTGGCCTCCCCGGGGAAGGTCTGTCGCGGCTCTCCATGGCCCTTGCGCCGGGCGGAAAGGCGCGCGGTGGGCTCGAAGTCGCCTTCTCCTCGGACACGCCCGACGAGGTCCGGCGCCTCTTCGCGGGGTTCTTGGAAGATCACATGAAGCAGCGCGGCGTCCATTTCGTCGAGCGCGTCTCCGTCCGCTGCCCGTGCGGGTACGTCTTGCCCGAGGACACCGTCAAGAGCCGCCTCGTCGGCGGCCATTCCGACATCGGCTGCCCCGAATGCGACGCCCGCACCCCGCTCGTCCCGCGGGCCGAAGGGAACGACGCGCTCGCCGCGCCCATCTTCGCGCTGCGCCGCGAGGTCGAACGCCGCCGCGAAGAAAGCGTCGAGGCCGCGCGGATGGCCATGGCCGTCGCGCGCGTCACCTCGGACAAACCTCCCGCGCCCCTTCGCATCCTGCACCTCAGCGACTTGCACCTCCACGAGGGCGACGATCCCGAGGTCCTGCTCCAACCCTTGCTCACGGATCTGCGCGACCGCGTGGAGGGGCTCGCCCTCGAAAAACTCGATTTCGTGGTCGTCTCCGGCGACCTCTCGAACCGCGCGAGCCCCGGCGAGCTTGCCTGCGCGCGCCATTTCCTCTCGCGCCTCGCCGAGGCCATGGGCCTCACCGCCGAGCGCTGCATCGTCGTGCCCGGCAACCACGACCTCGACTGGGACACCGAGGTCTACGATTTCAAAAAGCGGCGCGCCGTCGATCCGAAGCGCCTCGCGCCCGGCAGCTTCGTCGAGCAGGAGAACGGCTACCTCGTGCGCGACGACGCGCGGTACCCCGAGCGATTCGGTCCTTTCTCCCGCCACCTCTACCACCCGCTTTGCCTGCGCGAGTACCCGATGACCCCGGAGGAGCAAGGGATCGCCCTGCTCTTCCCCGCCGAGCGGATCCAGTTCCTCACCCTGAACTCGGCCTTCGAGATCGACGAATACCACCGCGACCGCTCGGCCATTCATCCCGGCGCGCTCTCGCGCGCCCTCGCCGAGGCGGAGCGGCAGGTCGAAGAGGCGCGGAAGCGCGGGGATCTCGACCCAAACGCCACCGTCCTGCGGCTCGCCGTCTTCCACCACCCGGTCACGGGCAATGAAAAGATGGCCGACGATGCCTTCCTCGAACGATTGCGCCGCGCCGACGTCCGGGCCGTCCTGCATGGGCACGTCCACGAGGATCGCGCGGATCTCGTGGGATACCTGCACCCCACGCGAAAGATCCACGTCGTCGGCGCGGGCAGCTTCGGCGCGCCGGCGGACCACCGCCCCGCGTCCGTGCCGCGGCTCTACAACCTGATCACGATCCCGCGGGATCTCGGGCGGATGCGCGTGGACATGCGCTCCTTGCGCAAGGACGAGGGCATCTGGGAGCCCTGGGCCACATGGCCGGGCGAAAAGCCCGGCGAGAGGCGCGCCTATTACGAAGTGCGGTGGGGCTGATCAGAGCTCGTCCGCGCCGATGTCGACCGGGCCGTTTTTCCTGCCATCCCCGTCAAAGTCCACCTCGCCCACGTCGAGCGCCCCGTTCCCCTTGTCTTTCGCGGGAGATCCCGGCGCAAGGTGCAGATCGCCGCTGCCCGGATCCACGAGCTTCGGGTCCACGGTGAGCGAATTCGCGCCGGCCGAGGCCCCGTCGAGATCGCCGCCGAAGTAGACGTTGAAATCGAACACGTTCCCCGTGTTGCCGCTGCCCCCGACGGCGACCACGCTCGTGCCCATCGTCGCGACCACGACGTTGTTCTGGTACACATTGCCCTGGTTGCGGTTCTGCAGCAGGATCGCCGCGTCCGCCCAGCCATCCCGCGAGCAATCGAAGAGCGTGTTGTTCACGACCACGTTGTTCTTCGCCGCTCCGCCCCCGCCGCCATTGCCGCTGCTGTACCCCCCGGTCGCGATGCACGTGACGTCGTTCGCATAAAGGAAATTGTTTCGCACCACGATGCCCTGCGTCGACTTGCCGAACCACTCGCTCGCGAGTTCCACGCCGAGGTCACAACCGTGCGCGGTGTTCCGTTCGAGGACGAGATCCGCCCCGCCGTCCACGTAAAAGCAGCCCGCGGCCTTCTCGTTGCCATAAGCAGGATTGCCGTAGCTCGTGACGTCGTGCGCGAGGTTGCCGGCGATGAGGCCTTTGCGGACGCGGTTCACGTCGTCCGCGTCGATCTCGTCGTCCTGGGAGCAGGCGCCGCAGACGTCGCTCTCGAAGCCGATGAAATCGAACGCGATGTTGTTCACGTGATGGACGTGGTTCTCACGCACCTCGAAATCACGCACGTTCCCGTTGACCACGAGCGCCTCGCTCCAGCCGAGGACGAGGTCGTGAAGCTCGTTGCCGACGAGCGAGATTCGCTCGGCTGGCGTCGTCTTGGTCCCGTACACGCCGATGCCGTGCGCGCCCGCGCCGTCGCCTCCATTCTCGGCCTGGATGTCGTGGATCACGTTGTCGCGGATCACGACGTCGTGCGAGGCGCCGCGCACCCAGATGCCCGCGGGAAAGCCGCCCTTGCCCGTGAGGTTCCGGATCTCGAACCCCTCGACCACGATGTGCCCCCGATCGACCACCGAAAAGAGCGCCGGCTCGCCTGCGCCCCCGAGGCCTGTTCCATCGAGGATCGGCCGCTCGCCGCAGGCCGCGCGGACCGTGATCGGAGCCCCGGGCGTGCCCGAGCGCGGGAACGCGACGAGCTCGTTGTACGTGCCCTGGCGGACGACCACGGTATCGCCGGCTTGAGCGACGTCCACGGCGTGCGAGATGTGCTGGAACGGTTTGTCCGCCGTCCCCGGGTCGTCGTCGTTGCCCGTATTCGAGACGAAATAGGTCCCCGCCGCTGGATCACATGCGTTGCCGCCGCCGCTTCCGCCCCCGCCGCCGCTTCCACCCTCGCCCCCGCTTCCGCCCCCGCCCCCACTTCCGCCCCCGCTTCCGCCCTCGCCCCCGCTTCCGCCCCCGCCTCCGCCTCCGCTTCCACTCGCGCCCGTTCCATTCGACGAGCACGCGAGGAGCCCGATCCCGAGGACCGCCACCACGAACATTCGCTGCATCATGCCACCCTACCTTTCCGCATTACGCGCGCGGCAGCATACGCATTTTCTGGACCGGCGTCGCTCCCTCGTGGTTCAGTGCCTCTGCGTACAGCAAGCCGCGCGCGGCGATACGCCACGCGCCACGGAGGCATTCATGTCCGAATCCCGCGTGACGGGTCGAGGAGGGTCGCCCTGCGGCAAGGAGCATTTCCCCCTCGCCTCGCCCATGCTCGACGATCCTCGCCCCTTTTATACGCGCGCTCGCCGCGACGAGCCCGTGTTCTTCAGTGATTCGCTCGGCCTCTGGGTCGTGACACGGTACGAGGACGTCTGCGCCGTCGCCAAAGACGCCGCTCGCTTTTCGTCGCTCGATTCGATCACGCCCAAAGCCGCGACCACGCCTCCCCCGCCCGAACTCCTCGCCGAGCTCGTGAAGGGGTTTCCGCTCCTCCCGAGCCTCGTGGACAGCGATCCTCCCGTGCACACGCGCGGCCGCGCCCTCGTCACGAAGGCCCTCTCGCTCCGCCGCCTCGCCGCCTTCGAGCCGATCCTCCGCGACATCGCCACGCGCCTCGTGGACGGGTTCGTCGCGAAGGGCCACGTGGAGCTCGTGCACGCATTCGCCATCGCATTGCCCGGCCGTTTCATCGTCGACCTCCTCGGCCTCCCCCGCGAGCACCTCGATCAGGTCGACCGCTGGACCACGAACAGCACCGCCATATTCGCCGGACACGATCCGCTCCCCGTGCTCCTCGAACACGCCCGGGGCTTCGTCGCCTTCCAGCATTACCTCGCCGACGCGATCGAGGACCGCCGGAAGACCCCCCGCGACGATGCCCTCTCCGACATCGTCACCGGCGCGGCGGCCCTCGATCCGCCGTTCGGCGTGGCCGAGCTCGTCAACATGCTCCTCCAGATCCTCTTCGCGGGTTACGAGACCACGGCCGGCCTCATCGCGGCCGCGGCGCTCGAGCTCGCCCGGGATCCCGCGCTTTTTGCCGCCGCACGGAACGATCCCGGGATCCTCCCCTCGATCGTCGAGGAGGTCTTGCGGGTCGCCTCGCCTATTCACGCGATGTACCGCACGGCGCTCGAAGACGTCGAGGTCGGCGGCGTGCGCATCAAAAAAGGCGAGCGCCTGCAGATCGCCTACATCTCGGCGAACCACGACGAGCGCCGCTTCGAGGATCCGCTCCGGTTCGACATCCGCCGGACCGCGCCGCACCTCGCGTTCGGGCACGGCCTTCATTATTGCATCGGCGCGCCGCTCGCGCGCCTCGAAGGCCGCATCGCGCTGGAGGTCCTGACCCAGCGCCTGCCGGGCCTGCGCCTCGTCCCGGATCAGACGTTTTCCTATTTCCCGAGCGCCACGGCCCGCCGCCTCGAATCGCTGGAGCTCGCCTGGGATCCGCCGGGTTGAGCCGGTTCGTCAGAGCATCCCTTCGCCCTTCAGGATCTCGTAGCTGATCTTCGCGGCCTCCGGGCCGATCTTCTTCTCCTCGCTCGATCGAATGCGGCACACGAACACCCACGTGCGGCCTTGTTTCTCCACCGCGCCGACGAACCAGCCGATCGCGCCGAGCGGCCCCGGCGGGCCATCGTCCGGGAGATAACTCCCCGTCTTTCCGCTGAACACCACGCCCGCCGGAATCTGATCGACGAACGGAAGCCGATCGCGCACGTTCTCGATGGCGTCCCCGCGCAATTCGAGGGTCTTTTTCACGACGGTCATGGCGCGCGGCGAGACCGGCAGCTTGTTCTCGTAGAGGGCCGTGAGGAAACGCCGCTCCTCGCGCGGCGAGATCTTGAGCACGTCGTTCAGCCAGAACATCGTCACGTCGCCCGAGGGATCGGCATTGCCGTACTGGAAGGCCGAGAGATACGCGCGATACCGCGGCTCGCCGACCTGCTCGGCGATGCGCTGGAAGTACCAGACCGTCGAATGCCACATCGCAGTTGCGAGGGAATGATCCCGGTTCCACGTGGCGCGCCATCGCTCCTTGCCGTCCCAGCGAAACACGGTGTTCTCGTCCTGCACCACGCCCGTGTCGACCGCGATGAGCGCGTTCGGGATCTTGAACGTCGAGGCCGGCGAGGTGCGTACGTCGCACTCCTCGCCGCCGTACTCGACCGTCTCCCCGGTGCCAAGCTCGACCATGGTGAAGCAGCCGACGAGCCCGGCGAAACGGGACGCGGCCCCCGGGGGCGTCCGGGGGACACCGGGATCCGGGACCGTCGCCGCGCCGTGCGTGCAGCCAGCGACGAGGAGGAGGAGAAACGGCGCGACGAACGGCCGCGCGGACCGGGCGAGAGGACACGAACGTACGGTCATGACGCTCGTACGCCCGTGCCCACCGGCGCATTTCCGGCGCAGGTACTTTTTCGCGGGTGTTTCGATGGTTGACATGGAGCGACCGTCGCGGCTAGGAGAAGCCCGATGGTCGATTCCGGACGGCTCGACGTCGCCGTGCTGGGCGCCGGCGTGATGGGGCTCGTCGCCGCCGTCACGCTCGTGCGTGCAGGGCTCCGGGTCGCGGTCCACGAGCGCGCCGCCGATAGCACGGCGAGCGCCGCGTGGCGCTCCGGCGGCATGCTCGCGCCCGACTGCGAGGCCGAAATTGCCGAGCCGCTCGTGGTCGCCCTCGGCCGGCGATCACTCGCGCTCTGGCCCTCGCTCGTCCCGGGCGTCGAGACGAACGGCACCCTCGTCGTCGCCCCGCCGCGCGAGCCGGGCGTGCTCACGCGATTCGAGCGCCTGACCCCCCATCACCAAGCCCTCGACGAAGAAGCCCTCGGCGCGCTCGAGCCCGCCCTCGCCGGCCGCTACCGGCGTGGCCTCTTCTTCCCGAACGAAGGCCACCTCGACCCGCGGCGCACGCTGCGCGCGCTGCAAGCGTGGCTCTGCGAGGCCGGCGTGCCCCTCGAATTCGGTTTTTCCGGGGATCCCGAGGCGCTCCGGGCCGATCGTATCGTCGACGCGCGTGGGCTCGGCGCGCGGGATCGACTGCCGACCTTGCGCGGCGTCCAAGGCGAAATGGCCCTCGTCCGGAGCCGGGACGTCGTGCTCTCGCGCCCCGTGCGCCTGCTCCACCATCGCCACCCGCTGTACGTGGTGCCGCGCGAGGGAGGCGTGTTCATGATCGGCGCGACGACGATCGAATCGGCGTCGCCCGACCCGAGCGAGGAGACACGCGTGACGTTGCGCTCCGCCGGCGAGCTGCTCACGCAGGCCTATGCGCTCCACCCCGCGTTCGCCGAGGCGGAGATCCTGGAGCTCAACGCGGGGCTCCGGCCCGCCTTCCCCGACAACAACCCGCGGATCGAGGTCTTCGGGCGCACGATCACCGTCAATGGATTGTATCGGCACGGCTGGCTCGTCGCGCCGGCGCTCGCGGCGCGGATCGTCGACGTTCTCCTCGGAAAAGTCCCCCCGAACGAGGTCATGCATGCGGATCCGTCTGAATGGTGAAGAGATCGATACGACGGCGAAGGATCTCGCCGCGCTGATCGAGGACCGAGGATTCGACGTCTCCGGGGTCGCGACCGCGCTCAATGGCGAGTTCGTGCCGCGGGCCCTCCGGGCCGAGACGCGCCTCGCCGAGGGCGACGCCGTCGAGGTGCTCCGGCCCATGCAGGGAGGATGAGCATGGTCGATTTTTATGGGCGCACGTTCGAAAGCAGGCTCCTCCTCGGGACGGCGCGGTATCCCTCGCCCGAGGCGCTCGGCCAGGCGGTGGCGCGCTCGGGCGCGCAGATCGTGACCGTCTCCTTGCGGCGCGAATCCGCGGCCGGCGCGAAGGCAGGCCAGGCGTTCTGGGAGCTCGTCAAAGCCCTCGGCGTGACCATCCTGCCGAACACGGCCGGCTGCCATTCCGCGCGCGAGGCCGTGACGACGGCGCGCATGGCGCGCGAGGTCTTCGGGACGCCGTGGATCAAGCTCGAAGTCATCGGCGACGACGTCACGCTCCAGCCCGATCCATTCGCGCTCGTGGACGCCACGCGCGCGCTCGTCGCGGAGGGGTTCGAGGTATTTCCTTACATGACGGAGGATCTCGTGCTCGCCGAGAAGCTCGTCGAGGCCGGCTGCCGCGTGCTCATGCCGTGGGGCGCGCCGATCGGGACGGGCCGGGGGCTCAACAATCCGTACGCGCTCCGCCTCCTGCGAAGACATTTCCCCGGGATCACGCTGGTCGTGGACGCCGGGATCGGCGCGCCAAGCCACGCGGCGGCGGCGATGGAAATGGGCTACGACGCCCTTTTGCTCAACACGGCCGTGGCGACCGCGGGAAATCCGCCGGCCATGGCGGAGGCGTTCGCCGAGGCCATTCGCGCCGGGCGGCGGGCGCACGAAGCGGGCCTCATGGAGCCGACCGATCTCGCGACGGCGTCGACGCCGACATTCGGCGCGCCGTTCTCGCCTTTCGCCGGCTGATTCGAGGAGCGAACGATGCTCGTGCTGGATCGTTTTTATCTCATCGTCGACAGCGCCCGGTGGCTCGATCGCCTGCTCCCGCTGGGGCTGCGTTTCGTGCAATTGCGCGTAAAAGGGCTCGACGCAGCGGCGCGGCGGGCGGAGATCGCGGCGTCCCTCGCGAAATGCCAGGCGCACGGGGCGACGCTCGTGGTGAACGATTTTTGGCAGGACGCGATCGACCTCGGCGCGGAATGGGTGCACCTCGGGCAGGAGGATCTCGCGGAGGCCGACGTCGCGGCGATCCGGCGGGCCGGCCTCAAGCTCGGCATCTCGACGCACAGCCACGAGGAGATCGACACGGCGCTCGTGGTGGATCCCGATTACGTGGCCCTCGGCCCGGTGTATCCGACGACGCTCAAAGTGATGCCGTGGGCGCCGCAGGGGCTCGATCGGATCGGCGAGTGGAAGCGCATCGCGCGGCGGCCGCTCGTCGCGATCGGCGGCATCACGCTGGAGCGCGCGGAGGGCGTGGCGCGGGCGGGCGCGGATTCGATCGCGGTGATCTCCGACGTCCTCTCGCACCCGGATCCCGAGGCCCGCTGCAAAGCATGGCTCGACGCGCGGGCGACGTGGCCCCGCGCCTCGCAAGGAAGGGAGGAGTTCGGATCATGAAAGAGCTCAGCTACGAGGTCGCGGTGAACGAGCCGGGTGCGCTGCAGCTTTCGCGGGCCGAGGTCTGGCGCGGGCTCGAAATCAAGGCGGAGAACCCGCTGCCGTTCATCCCGGGGATCCAGCGATGTGAGGTCCTGGAGAGAGGCGACGGCTGGCTCTCGCGCGAGATCGATCTCGAAGGCCAGCCCATCCGGGAGCGCGTCACGTTCGAGCCCGAGAGGCGCGTGCATTTCGAGCGGGTCGCGGGCGCGCCGGGGTGGGTCGACAACGTGATCGACGAGCGGCCCGACGGCTCCCTCGTGCTCCGCTTCGTGTTCGGCGTGCCGGACGAGGACGAGGCGAAGGCACGAGCTCGCGAGCCCGCCTATCGGAATGCGCTGGCCACGACGCTCGCGACGGTGCGGCGCATGGTAACGGAAGGGACGATCCCCCGGCGCTGACGTTCACCCGCGTCGCTTCGACGCCACGTACGCGAGCCCCTGCGCATTGAGCGCGAGATCCAGCTCCAAGAGCTCGTGATCGCGGGCGTCGAGCGCAAGCCCCACTTCCTCGGCCGCGCGCTCCATCTCCTTGTCGAGCGCCTTCCGGATCATGGCCTCGGCCTCGGCCGGCGCGAGCGGCACGGCGGCCTCGACGAGCGACGCCGAAAGATCGATCCATCGATGAAGCTGCGCGGCCACGACGTCGAGATCCTCGATCTCGCCGAAATGCGTCAGCGCCGCGCGCCGCGCCCCCGACGTTCGCACCACCTCGATGCTCGCGTGCGCCGCCTCCGCGTCGAAGTCGGTCGGGCTCGTGGAGGGGAACGCGAAGCGCCGGCCGCGCTGGAGGTGCGGATACACGAGGCCAAACGTATCGCCGGTGAACACGGCCTCCCGGGCAGGATCGAGCACGATGAAATGGTGGTTCGCGTGCCCGCGTGTATGCACGAACGAGAGCGTCGCGCCGCCGAGCAAGACGCTCTCCCGATCCTCGAGCGACCGCACGCGCGCCGCGTCGATCGGCAGGATCGTCCCATAAAGCTCGGCGAACCGCGCCGCCCCGTAGACAGCCTCGGCGCTCTTGACGAGCTTCGACGGATCAACGAGGTGGCGCGCCGCGCGCGGATGCGCGAGCACGGTCGCATTCGGCAGCGCCGCAAGCAGCGCCGAAGCGCCGCCCGCATGATCGAGGTGGACGTGCGTGACGATGACCCAGCGCACAGCCTCCCGCGCAATCCCCTCCCGATCGAGCGCCGCGAGCAGCCGAGGAACCGCATGCGTGGTGTTCGTCTCCACGAAGGCCGCCTCGTCGCCCTCCACACGGAGATACGCGGCAGCAAAGCCGGGCCCGAGGTAATCGCAGTCGATCGTGACAAGGCGCGAGGAGCTCATGCCCGGCAGCCTAGCAGCGTCGCGCCGGGGCGCCGCCCCGGTCCCCGCGGGGGGCTGTCCGCCCCCTCGACCCCGGACCAGCGAGGCGCTGGACCCAGGGTTGAAAAACTGCGCGGTGCGCAGTTTTTCAAACAGGCCGACGAAGGAGCCAGGTCGCCAGTTGAACCCGCAGCGCGGCTGTCTCGGTGGGCAGGGTCGTTGCCGGTCTTGACCGGGCCTGTTCGATGAACTCCGCATCGCGCAGTTCATCGATTTGGGGTCCAGCGCCTCGCTGGTCCGGGTGCAGGGGCGGAGAGCCCCTGCTGGGGCCTGGGGCAAAGCCCCAGCAAGGCGGGCTGGCCAACTGGCACAGTGCCAACGAAATGACTCCGACAAACCCGCGGGCAAACTCGCGCCGCTTTTCTCGTTGACGCCTCACGAGCGCCTCGTGTACTGCAATCCCAGCGCGCGAGGGGGGTTCTCCCTTCCTCGAACAAGAACACGCGATAGGGAGGAAAGAGACCGATGAGCAACGTCGACCGACACGACGCCGGGACACCCACGTGGTTCGACCTGATGACGCCGGACCTCGCCGGGGCGCAGAAGTTTTATGGGGAGCTCTTTGGCTGGACCTTTCTCCAGGGTACGGCCGAGACGATGTACTATACGATGTGCCAAAAGAATGGCCGGAATGCCGCGGGCATGGGCAAGCGCCCCGACGACGCGCCCTACCCGACGTCCTGGAGCGTCTATTTCGACAGCAAGGACGTCGACGCCACGGCGGCCAAGGTCCGCGAGTTCGGCGGGCAGTTGATGATGGAGCCGATGGACGTGATGGATCAGGGTCGCATGCTCGTCTGCGTCGACCCGACGGGCGCCGTCTTCGGCTACTGGCAGGGCCGCAAGCACAACGGCGCGCAGATCATCGACGAGCACGGCGCGATGACCTGGTGCGAGGTGAACACGCGCGAGAGTGAGAAGGCCGCGGCCTTCTACAGCAAGGTCCTCGACGTCGAGGCCCGGAAGATGGGGATGGAGATGCCCGACATGACGTACTACACGCTCCACAAGGGCGAGAAGGCCGTCTCCGGCATCATGCAGATGAACGCGCAATGGCCGGACGCGATCCCGCCGCACTGGATGCCGTATTTCGCCGTCGACGACGCCGAGGCCGCGTGTGAGAAGATCAAGTCGCTCGGCGGGCAGGTGATGCACGGGCCCTTCGATTCCCCGTACGGCCTCATCGCCGTGGTCACCGACCCTTACGGCGCGACCTTCTCCATCATCAAGCTCTCCGAAGCCGCCATGGCGGCCTGATCCCCTCCGCCCCGGGGCGCCGCCCCGGTCCCCGCGGGGGGCTGTCCGCCCCCTCGACCCCGGACCAGCCAGGGGCTGGACCCAAGGTTGAAAAACTGCGCTCCGCGCAGTTTTTCAAACAGGCCGACGAGGAACCCAGGTCGCCAGCCGAACCCGCAGCGCGGCGGTCTCGGTCGGCAACGTCGCTGCTGGTCTTGACCGGGCCTGTTCGATGAGCTGCGCATCGCGCAGCTCATCGAGCTTGGGTCCAGCCCCTGGCTGGTCCGGGTGCAGGGGCGGATAGCCCCTGCTGGGGCCTGGGGCGACGCCCCAGCTCGGCGCCTCCGAGATGAGACGCCCGCTGCACCGACCTGCTACCGCGCCTGCCCCACCTTCTGATTCGAGGGCTCCTGCGCGTCCGCGCTCGCGCCGGCCGCGCAAACACACGTCAGGCACCCGCCGAACGTCACCACGATCAGCCCCAGGACGACGACGAGCGCGATCGTCGACGGGTGCATCTTGCCCTTGTTCGGATCCACCGGCGCCATGGGCTGCATCGGCTGCGCCCCATACGCCGTCCCGTAAGGCGGCTGCGCCTGCGGGCCATAGCCCGGCGGCGTCGCCCCCTGCGGGCCATACCCTTGCGCCTGCGCGTGGTAGCCCGGCGGCGTCGCCCCCTGCGCGCCATACCCTTGCTGCGGCTGCGGGCCATACCCCGACGGCGTCGCCCCCTGCGCGCCATACCCCGGCGGCGTCGGGCCTTGCACGCCGTAGCCCGAATGCGCGGGCCCCAGCGTTGGGCCCGTCGTATACCCCGTCCCCGCGATCGTCGGGGCCACGCCGCCTTGCAGGGCCGCTGCCGAGCCCGGCGGCGCGGTCGGGCTGCCCGTCTGCGGCGCCGGCCCGGCCGGCGGCAGCGCGACGCCCGTGATCCGACCAATCCGCTCGGCCGACAGGCGCGCCCGCGCCGGGGCGAATGGGACGAGCGCCGCCGCGAGCTCGCCGACGCTCGCGAACCTCCGCGCGGCGTCCTTTTCGAGGCAACGCTGGATCACCGCTTCGAGCGCGGGCGGCGCGTCCGGACGTAGCTTTCGCAAGGGCTCCGGCGGGCTCGACAGAATGGCGGCGTAAATCTCCGGCACCGTCGAGCCCTGGAATGCGAGGCGGCCGGTCACGAGCTCCTGCAGGATGACCCCGAGCGCCCAGATGTCGGTCCGCGCATCCACGTGCTTCGACGAACGGAGCTGCTCCGGCGCCATGTACCCGGGCGTGCCGAGCACGCTCTGCGTCTGCGTCATCTGCTGCGCCTCGGGCGACGAACCAACGAGCGCCGCCTTGGAGATGCCGAAATCGAGCACCTTCACGCAGGCCGAGCCGTCCGCGCGCCGCGTCAGATACAGGTTCGCGGGCTTCAGGTCGCGATGCACGATCCCCGCGACGTGGGCCTCGGCGAGCGCCTCGCACGCTTGCAGGAGATACTCGACGGCGTCCTCGATCTCGAGCGACCCCTGGCGCTTGACGAGCTTCGAGAGGTCCGACCCTTCGAGATACTCCATCACCATGTACGGCTCGCCCGAGTCGAGCGTGCCGACGTCGAGCACGCGCGCCACGTGCTCGCTCTGGATGCGGCTCGCGCTCCGGGCCTCGTTGGCGAAGCGGGCGACGAGCTCCTTGTGCTTCAGGGCCTCGGGTTGCAGGACCTTGATGGCCACGGTGCGGCCGAGGTGCAGGTGGTACGCGGCGAGCACGACGCCCATACCGCCCTCCCCGAGCACCCGCTCGATCCGGAACTTTCCCGAGAGGACATCACCGGGGCTCGGCGTGCTCATCGGGCCTCGGACGAGCGATTCAGGCAAACGGTCGCGATCATCGCGTGCATTCTTCCATGCAAGGGGCCCCGGAGCCAAGCGCCTTCGCGCGGCCCGCGCCCCGCCGCGGGGCTTGTGCCACGCCGAGGCCCCATGCGATCCTCGCTTCCATGCTCTTCCAAAGGCCCCTCCCCCGACTTCTCTTGACGCTCCCCACCCTCGCCGCGACGTTCGTCCTCGGCCTCGCCGCATGCAGTGACGAACCCGGCGAGACGCCGCCCCCGCCGAAGTACACGCTCGACAACGTCTGCGCCAAAGTCGCCCCTCAGCTCTGCGAGGTGCGCAAGTCGTGCTGCGAAAAAGGCGAGGGCTACGACGAGGCCGCGTGTATCACGTACGAGACCGAGGTTTGCGCGCAGAACATCGCCGACGTCGAGGCGGGCCTCATGACCTTCGACGCGAACAGCGTCGACGCCTGCGTCGCGGCCCTGAAGCCCTACGCCGAGAAGTGTTACCTGACGATCCCCGACTACTACAACGCGCCCGAGGACCTCGAGCCGTGCTCGAAGGTCTTCGCGGGCAAGCTGACGGAGAACTCGACCTGCGAGCGCGACGCGCAATGCGCGTCCTCGGTCGAAAAGCGGGAGATCGTCGCCTGCGACGACGACACGAAGAAATGCACCGCGACGCGCTTCCTGCCGCTCGACGCCGCCTGCAAGGTCAGCGCCGACACGAAGGAGCTCTGTGATCAGGGGCTCTACTGCGATTTCGACCTCCTGGCGATGGAGGGCCTGTGCCAGCCGGCGAAGAAGCTCGGCGCGGCATGCACGCCGAGCCCGATCCAGCTCTCCTGTGGCCTCAATGCCTATTGCGACGCGATGACGAAGGTCTGCACCGAGGCGAAGGTCGAGGGCTCCACCTGCCAGAGTCCCCTCGAATGCCAGTCGTTGAAATGCGAGGCGGGGGCCTGCGGCCCGATCGCGCCCTTCTTCGAAGGCGAGCAATGCAAAGGGAGCAGCGCGCCCTGATCCCGCCCCCCGTTCCCTGAACCGAAAATCCCGCCGATCGGATCGAAAACCACGCCCTGCCAGCGGCCCTCGACCGGAGCTACGGTCAGCCCATGGCAAACGAACCCAACAAAGCCGTCGAAGATCGCGGAGCGCACACGATGGAGCGGCTCCTCCGCGACGCAGGCATCTCCACGGGCATGCGTGTCCTCGACGTCGGCTGCGGACGAGGCGACGTCTCCCTCATGGCCGCACACCTGGTCGGCCAAAGCGGCCTCATCATCGGCCTCGACCACGACGAACGAGCCACGTCGACCGCCACCGAGCGCGCACACGACCTCAAGCTCGAAAACGTAAAATTCGTCCGAGGAGACCTCCACGCCCCTCCCCTCGTCGACGCGCCCTACGACGCAATCATCGGGCGGCGCGTCCTGATGTACCAGCCCGATCGCATCGCCGCCCTTCGCCCCCTCGTCGAAGCACTCCGGCCCGGAGGCCTCGTCGCATTCCAAGAAGTCGACGCGACCCTGCTTCCCGCATCCACGAAACCACACCCCCTTCACGAGCAGATCACGCGCTGGATCTGGCAAACCGTCGAGCGAGAGGGAGCAACAACCACCATGGGATTCGAGCTCCCCCTCGTACTCGAAGCCGCCGGGCTCAAAGTCGAGGGACAACGCGCCGAAGCCATCCTCCAAACCAGGCACCACCGTCACATCACCGCCTGGATCGTACGAGCCATGCTCCCCCGAATCGTCGAGCGCGGCGTCGCATCAGAAGCAGACATCGACATCGAAACGCTGGACACGCGTCTCGCCGAGGAGCTCCGCCACACGAACGGCGTATTCATCAGTGACATGAGCTTCAGCGTCTGGGCACGGAAGCCGTCGCGCGGGGCGGCGTAGCGCTGGGGCGTTGCCCCAGGCCCCACCAGGGGCTCTCCGCCCCTGGACCCGGACCAGCCAGGGGCTGGACCCAAGCTCGATGAACTGCGCGATGCGCAGTTCATCGAGCAGGCCCGGTCAAGACCGGCAACGACCCTGCCCACCAAGACAGCCGCGCTGCGGGTTCGGCGGGCACCCCGGCTTCTTCGTCGGCCTGTTTGAAAAACTGCGCACCGCGCAGTTTTTCAACCCTGGGTCCAGCGCCTCGCTGGTCCGGGGTCGAGGGGGCGGACAGCCCCCCGCGGGGACCGGGGCAGCGCCCCGGCGACGGCGCTTCACACAGGAGTCCCCGCGTCCGCCGCCTCCACCGTCACCGGCACCCCATTCAGAATGGCCGTCCCCGTCAGCGGCTCGACGTGCAGGTCGTCGGTGATTGCATTCGCGTTTGCGCCTGGCACGCCCGCGGCGACGCGCATCGTGTCGGCTGCTGCGGCGTGCCCGTGCCCGTGGGGTAGGCTCACGACGCCCGGCATGACGTCCTCGGTCACGGCCATGGCCACGACGACCTCGCCCACGCGGCTGCGGACGCGCACGCGTGTGCCCGAGGTGAGGCCGAGCCGCGCGGCGTCCTTGGGGTGCACGAGCAGCATCGAGCGGTCGGGGCCCTTCACGAGCGAGGGCACGTTGTGCATCCAGGAGTTGTTGTTCCGCATGTGCCGCCGCCCGATGAGCACGAGGCCTGCGGCGGCGGCCTCGTCCAGGAATCGCTCCAGGCGCGGGACGTCGGCGAGGATCTCGGGCGGGGCGAGGCGTACCTTTCCGGTCTTCGTGCGCACGCGCTCTCGGAACATGGGCCGGAGCGGGCCGAGATCGATTCCGTGTTCGGCCTTTTTTAGTTTTTCGAGGTTGAGCCCCTTCGAGGACGGGAGGAAACGATCGCCGTAGGGGCCCGTCCGGAGCAGGACGTCGAGCAGGCCGTCGGCGCCGAGTTTGTTGAGGAGACCAACGAGGCGCTCGGCGGCGGCGCCGAGGGGCGACGGTGACAGGCGTTTTCCGAGCAGGCTCGCCGCGAGATCCACGAGGATCTCCACGTCGTCTTTCGTGTCCGGCGGGGGCTCGATCACGGGCGCCGACCATTTTGCCGTGTTGCGGACCGCGAGCGTGTGGAAGAGCAAATCGTAATGGCTGCGCTCGAGCGCGTACCGCGGCGGCAGGATCAGGTGCGCGTGGCGGGTCGTCTCGTTCAGGTAGATGTCGACGGCGACCATGAAATCGAGGTTCGACAGGGCTCTCCCGATCCGCTCGCCATTCGGGACCGAAAGGACCGGGTTGCCCGCGACAACCACGAATCCGCGGATCTGGCCGGGGCCGGGGGTCTCCATTTCTTCGGCCATCGTGGTGGCGGGCAGGTTCCCGCCGACCTCGGGCAAGCCGCGGACGCGCGAGCGGAAGCGGCCGTGGCCGCCCATACCGAGGATCCGCGCGATCCGCACGACGTCGGCCGCGGGCGTCGCGAACATGGCGCCGCCGGGGCGATCGAAATGGCCGGTGACGATGTTCAGGGCGTCGACGAGGAAACTCGACAGCGGGCCAAAGGCGCTCGTGGAGAGGCCCATGCGGCCATACGCGACGGCGCGCGGGGTCCGGGCGAATTCGCGGGCGATGCGGCGCACGTCGGCGGCCGGGATGCCCGTGGGGCCTTCGATCCGCTCGGGCGCGAAGCGCGCGGCGATCGCACGGAGCTCGGCGACGCCGTCGGCGAGGTCGGTGAGGGCGCCGTTGTCGTAGAGGTTCTCCGCGAAGATGACATGGAGCATGCCGAGGAGGAGGGCCGCGTCGGAGCCGGGGCGAATGAAATGGTGCTCGTCGGCATACGCGGCGGTCTCGGTCTTGCGCGGGTCGAAGAGAATGAACTTGCCGCCCCGCTCGCGGACGCCGGCGAGCCTGTTCCGGACGTCGCCGAGGGTCATGATGCTGCCGCCGGAGGCCGCGGGGTTCGCGCCGAAGACGAGGAAATAGTCCGTCCGGTCGATGTCGGGGAGGGTCAGGCTCGTGGCCTCGCCGAACATCTGGAGGGCGGCGTAAATGCGGGGATTGGCGTCCTGGGAGTTCGAATCGAAGCGGTTCTTCGTGCCGAGCGCCATTCCGAGCAAATTCGCGCCGAGGATCGCGCCGTGCCCGTGGGCCGTGGGATTGCCGAGGTACATGGCGACGGAATCGGGGCCGTGCGCGCGCTGGAGGGCGGCGAGGCGCTCGCCTGCCTCGGCGAGGGCCTCGTCCCAGCCCACGCGGACGAAGCCTTGGGCCGTGCGGCGCAGGGGGAAGCGGAGGCGGTCGGGGTCCTCCTGGAGCTCCCGCATGGCCGGGCCCTTGGGGCAGATGTGGCCGCGGGAGAAGACGTCGTCCCGGTCGCCGCGGATCTCGACGACGCGGTTGTCCTCCACGGCGACGCGCATGCCGCACATGGCCTCGCAGACGTTGCACGTGCGGAAATGAATGGTCGGTGGATGCGCCATCGAAGCCTCCCCGCGAGAACCATCCCCCTTGACAGGAGGACTCAATCCTGCCTCATCTCACCCGTCTCAGCCACCTGGCGGCGCGGGCGCCGGCTCCGCCGCGTCGAGCTCATCGTCTGCGTCGCTTTCGCTGCGCTCCGGAGCGATCGCTGGGAATCGCCGGGCTGCCGCGGAATCGTGTCGTGACAGGTAGCGGCCGAGGTGGAACACCTCGGCATACGTGCGGTGCCAGGCGGTGTAGGCGCGCCGGCGGAGGTCACGCGGGGAGCCTTTCGGCGGGTCGTCGCCGCCGTCGAGGATCTGGAGCAGCTCGGTCGCCTCGGCCTCGGCGGTCTGGAGGTCAGCCTCCGTGATCGGGGTCTTTCCGTTGACGCCAGCCCAATGGCTTCGGAAGAGCGAGACGAGGCGCAGGGTGTCATCCGCGTCGTCGCGGATACCGCGTCCCCGCTGGATATCGGAGAGGACCGTGCTCGCCTCCTTGTTCGTCCGGAATGCCGGCTTCGCCCAGCCGAAGAGCGTCTCGTCGTGGCTCCGCACCTTGGCGACGAGCTCACCGCGCCGCGCCTTCTGGTCGCTGGTCCATGGGGTCTCGACGGCCAGGTCGGCGGCGTAAAAGACGAGCTGGTTTGGTTCGAGCGCCGCAAAGTCGGCGGCACGATCGGTTGCGCGCGAAGCGGATAGCTCGCTCTGGAGGAGCGGAAGGAGCGGCTCGAACTCGCGCCGCAAGATGCCCGTGAGCCGAGCCGCACGCTCGCGAGAGATGCGCGGGCGAAGGAGGATGTCGTCCGGGAGCGAGAGGAGCGCGGGCCTCTTCGCCTCGAAGAGCTCGTTCATCTTGGTAGCTTGGGGATCCATGGCGAGCCTCCTAGGCTGATTCCCCGCAGCCATACCACGCTTACCGTCACGAAGCCAAGGGGCGATGGCCTACATGCTCACGGCCACACGACGGCATCCCTACCATGAAGGAGATATAGCTGCGTTCCTTTCGTAACTCTAAAATCAACACGGAGGCCGACACTTTTGGCCGTTGAATCAACCTCCACGCTATGCAAGTCTTGACCATCCACCTGGATGCCCTTCACCTGGCCCCAACGATCTACACGGCCATCGCGCACCCCGAAGATTGGTTGTTCCACGGACACTCTGCATCCTGGCTTGGCTACGACTACCGCATCCCCGCTCTTTCGGAACGGACCTTCGAGAATGTCACCAAGGTTCACGGAAGCGCCGGATTTCTTGACGTAGCGCCTATTGAGATACTCGCCCACAACCACTGTATGCAGTGAAATACAATATGACTTCATGAACGCCAGAAGCTCTCGCATGTCGTCTGGTCCGAGCAGGCTACCTGAGCCGCTCCCTGCATGCGCAACCTGATTTCGATACTCCACGAGATCTTCGAGACGCACATCGATAGTTGTCAGCGGAACGGGATCTCCAGGCGTCACACCTTGCATAGCAGAGTACCAGTTCACCAACGCGTCAATGCATCTCACCGACTCGTTGATCTTCTCGATCCCGAGCGAGCTGAAAGCGGATTGGACAACGCTGGCTCGAAAATTATGTTCATGATAGACGACCGCATCTCGATTTAGCCTATAAGGCGACTGGCCAGAAAGGCAAAGATGGAGATTTGCAACAACACTGGCCTCGGTTAGTCCTGCATACCGCCTACCCTCTCCAAGGCGCCCCCGAGCGAGCAATTCGGCCGATTGCTTGAGATGCTTGTAACGCAGCCCTTCATGAAGATCCGTATAGCTGGTAACAGATGCCTCAAGTTCGGCAAAAGCCCAACCGAGTTCTTCCACAAACTTCTCGAAGGCTGAGTAGAGCGCCACGATGAACGCAGCACCGTCAAGCCGTCTTCGAATGTTCAAATGGCGCCGAACATCCGGATCGGCATGACTAGCGAGCAGCACATTTACCTTGTCGATCGAGTATACGAACGCTTCCAAATCGCCAAGGATAGCCAGGACCTCATCGAGAGTCGAGCGCATCGTTCGACCTCATGCAGATAGCTTGGCGAGCGCGGCGTCGAACGCTTCCTTCATTCGCACATTGCGTTCCTGGGTTTGTGCACTATTAGTGCTGCGCCCCGCGAACAGCTTCTTGTGCATAGCGTACATGGTTCCAAGTTGCGTGAGCAGTTCTTGCCGCCCCTGAACGAGCGACTTGCGCTTGTTCCCCTGTGCATACTGACTCGCAACAAACATGAGGGGGTCGTAGACAATTTTGGTCGGCCGGCCCTGGTGCTTCCCACTCGGGCCGAGCCTACAGAAAGCGGTCGCCCCGAGAACAGAGAACAGGAACTCAACCGTCCGTTCGAACATTGTTCGATATGATTCAAGAAGGCTTACCGAAAACTTGTTACCTGCACTCAAGAACCAATCGAGCAGCGCGGATATTTTATTCAGACCACCCGGAAACGAATCGATCTGGCGGTAGGCGAAGAATCGCAAAACCAGCTCAACATCGTCCATTCGTTCAAACATTCGACGACCTACATTGGTAGAATCATCACGCTCTTCCACGTCCTCGTCTTCTGTCACGGTCGAACTGGACTCGCCCGGGATGCCCCACATGGCTCGGAAGGTGGCATTTCTGGAGAGGTCGAGGCAAAGCTGGTTCAGGGGACCGGGGTAGACAGCGTTTCGAGCCTCCTGCGAGCTCAGCGCAACTCCCCCCGAATTGAGCCTCTCAAATACCATCTTCTTGAGCTGTGCGGCCTGCTCTTCATCTGGCGCCGTTTCTTTGAGGAGGATAATGGCTGAGATGTACCGCCGATCGATGCCAACACGGACCTTACTGGGTAGCGTTGAATAAGTCCTATCGTTCAACTCTGGCCAATATTGAAGTCCACAAAGAACGAGTTTATCAGCGTAAAATTCACTAAGCGCAGTCAACCGCTGCCTGCCGTCCATCACCTCAAACCGTGCAAAGTCCCGCTCGAAAAGAAAAACGGGAGGCACAGGTACATTCATTAAGAACGACTCGATCAACCTCGATTTTCGTTCGTCACTCCAACGGTGTCGCCGTTGATATTCTGGATCGAGCTTGTACCTAAGCTCGCGCTCGGAGCCATCCTTCAGGTCAACGGTCTCCTCTAGCATCGAAAGGATGCCTGCCAACGGGTAGCGAGCTGATTCAGTAACTATGCGAACTTCACCTTTGACATAACGACTGTTGAGGTCCTCGTCGGTGGCCGCCGACAGATCATCGATTGGCTTAAACACAATCTTCTCATTCGGCAATAGACCAGCAAGCGCCCGACCTTTTGCTTCTTTAGAACTCATGACGGCTCCTCCAACCGAACGTAGAAATCGAGTTCCTCAATCGGTGTCCGCAGAGTGCGCTTAAACTGATCCGCCTGACGCTTTCCCCGAGACGATAGACCCGCAGAGCGTACGGTCAAGATGCGTAGCTTACAGCGGGCTCCGTGCAGCGCATCAAGCATAATGTCCTTCGGCCGTGCCCTGCGGTCGTGAATGCCTCCAAATCGAATCATCATCCGAGCTCCCGGCGTGCAAGCCCCTGCCACATTGGTCCATACAGCCGCAAGTTGTTCAGCGAAGTCCATCGCCGACCCATGGGATAGCTGGCTGGGCTGCCGATAGGTGGTCGTCGGTGGACCGCCCATGAACCAATATCGAAGCCACTGATCGGGAACATAGGTCCGCATACCGAAATAGGGCGGAGACGTCACCACGACCGAGAACCTATTTCCGAGGGTGGCCAGCTTTAGCGTCCTACTGTCCTCGCAATACACACGAAACGGGACGCCTACGGGTGTGGATGCGAAGTAATGGCGTGCCTTCCGACGAACAAGCTCCAAGCTATCGACATAAATGGGGCTTAGGATATTTTTGGTCCAAAACCGGACGGCATAGTCTGGCTTTGCCGCATAGGTCCGTGGCATTTGATTTGACAAGTAGCCAGGGGCTCCCTTGTTCCGCGGCCCATGCAAAATGCCGAGAATCAGAGCTCGCAATGCCTTACGCCCGGGCGAGCGACAATCATTAAGGAGCGCAGAGCGCAAACGACAAAGCTCGGTGAGCGTCTTGGGGTGATAACAGAGTGACCAGAAGTCTCCCTCGGGTATGGTGGCGGCTGTGTCGCATGCGAGTATTTCCGCGCATGCCGTTTCGACCTCATCAGCCGATACATTCACCAACTTCCCTTCGGCGATCGCGGTTGCAACGGGATTGCTGTCCACGCCGACCGAACGCAGTCCGAGGAGGCGAGCTGCGTAGTTCGTGCTTCCCCGACCACAAAATGGATCCAAGACCCACGCGTCGGAGGCAACCCCCGCGAGCTGTTTCACAGGAACCGACAAGGGAAACATCGTGAAATAAGGGCAGATCGCGTTTAGCCTCTCCTGCTCGAGGGAGGATTCACGAACTCGGAACACCAAAAACCACCTCTTGGGAAGCTAGGAAACGCGAGGTGATCCGTGCTGTCAAGGCGTCAGGCAAGGCAAGCACGTAGTCCAACGGAAGGCAGCTAACTGACCGGACGCGCCAGCTCCGCTACCCCCGGGCCCGATGCCGGTTCACTAACAGGTATTTAACGAGCTGCCATGATCCACGGATCGTAGCCGCACCCATCCGCGGATCCCTTCCCCCAGCGTCCCCCGCTCCGTACCGCTCGCGCGGGAACCCCTCCGCCCCGCCCCTCGCTCCCGCCCCCCTCCCCCGTTACACCCTCACGAGAACGATCACTCGCGCCAGCTCCCCCACGAGCCTCCCCGCACGCCCCCTCGGCCCCTCCACCTCCCGCGGAAGGGCCAAACCACGACGCGTCGCTCTCCCAGCCTCTCAGCCCCGCCGCATCGCGCGAATCTTCCCCGCGACGACGTCCGCCGTGAACCCAAACGCCTTGGCGAGGTCCTTGTCCGGCGCGGAGGCGCCGAAGTCGTCGCGGCCGATGACGAGCCCACGCTCGCCGGCGAGCGCGCGCCAGGGCATCGTCGAGCCCGCCTCGATGACCACGCGCGGCGTGCCGGGGGGCAGGACCTCCTCGCGGTAGGCTTGATCCTGCCGCTGGAATTGCTCCAGGCAGGGCATCGAGACGACACGCACGCGGTCGCCTTCGGCTTCGAGGATCTTCTTCGCGTCCATCGCGAGCGAGACCTCCGAGCCCGTCGCGATCACCACGACGGCCGGCGGGCTCTTCGCAGCATCCGCGAGGATGTAGCCGCCGCGGAGCATGAGCTTCGGATCAAACCCCTCGGGCCGCGGGAGCTCGGGGAGCTTCTGCCGGGAGAGCGCGAGCGCCGTGGGGCCGGAGCGGCGCAGGAGCGCGTGCGCCCAGGCGGCCGCGCATTCGAGGCTGTCGGCGGGCCGGACGACGTCGACGTTCGGGATGAGGCGGAGCGACCAGAGGGTCTCGATCGGCTGGTGCGTGGGGCCGTCTTCGCCGAGGAAGATGCTGTCGTGCGTGAAGACGAAGACGCTGTGCAGCTCGGAGAGGGCCGCCATGCGGATCGCCGGGCGCATGTAGTCGGCGAAGACGAGGAACGTGGAGCCGAAGGGAATGAAGCCCCCCGCGAGCGCGCAGCCGTTGACGAAGGCGCCCATCGCGTGTTCGCGGATGCCGAAGTGGATGTTGCGGCCAGAGAAGTCGCCCTTCTGGATCGCCGACGAGCCCTCGATGTACGTCTTCGTGGAGGGGTTCAGGTCCGCCGAGCCGCCGACGAGCGAAGGCACGAGGGCAGCGGCGCGTTGCTCGATGGTGCCGGCGCTCTGGCGCGTGGCGGCGTCCTTGCGAGGCGCAGCCTTGACGAGCTCGTCGAAGAGGTTTTCGGGGACCTCGCGGCGAATGAGGCGGCGGTAGAGGGACGCAGCTTCAGCGTCCTTTTGCTCCAGGGCGCGCATGGCCTCGTTCCAGGCCTCGTGCGCCTTCTGGCCTTCGGCGGCGCGGGCCGCGAAGATCGCGCGGACGTCGTCCGGGATGAGGAAGGTGGGCTCGGTGGGCCAGCCGATCGCCTTCTTGGTGGCCTCGACCTCCTTGGCGCCAAGCGGCTCGCCATGGGCCTTGGAGCTGCCCGCCTTGCCCGGCGAGCCGTACGCGATGACCGTGCGCGCAACGATGAGCGAGGGGCGCGCAGGCTCCGCGACGGCCGCGTCGAGGGCAGCGCGGATCTGCGCGTGGTCGTGGCCGTCGATCTTCTGGACGAACCAGCCGTACGCCTCGTACCGCTTGCCGACGTCTTCGCTGAAAGCGAGGTCGGTCTTGCCGTCGATGGTGATGTGGTTGTCGTCGTAGAAGAAGACGAGGTTCGAGAGGCCAAGGTGGCCAGCAAGGCTCGAAGCCTCCGCCGAGACGCCCTCCATGAGGTCGCCGTCGGAGGCGATGCCGAAGACACGCGCCGTGGCGACGTCCCCCTTCCCGCGGAAGCGAGCCTCCATCATCTTGAGCGCGGCGGCCATGCCGACGGCCGTGGAGATGCCCTGGCCGAGAGGGCCGGTGGTGACCTCGATGCCGGGCGTGAGGTGCACCTCGGGATGGCCAGGCGTGCGCGAGCCGAGCTGGCGGAAGTGCTTCAGCTCGTCGAGGGAGAGGTCATAACCCGCGAGGTGGAGCAGGCCGTAAAGGAGCATCGACGCGTGGCCCGCCGAGAGGACGAAGCGGTCACGATCAGGCCAGCTCGGGTCCTTGGGGTCGTAACGCAGGTGTCGCGTGAAGATCTCAAACGCGATCGAGGCAAGGCCCATCGGCGCACCCGGGTGGCCCGAGTTCGCCTTCTCGACGGCGTCGACCGCGAGCATCTGGATCGTGTGGACGGCCTTCTTCACTGTCGAGTCGTCGATGTGCATCGGTTCCTCCGCGCGCGTCTCTAGGCGAGATCACGCCAGAAGGAAAGCGGACGAGCAGGTGGAGCGCGATGTCGACCACGACGTAACGCCGGGGTTTCACCCCGGACCCCGACCAGGGGTTGTCCACCCCTGGACCCGGACCAGGCACGGCCTGGACCGGGGGTTGAAAAACTGCGCGATGCGCAGTTTTTCAAACGGGCCGACGAAGAAGCCGGGGTGCCCGCCGAACCCGCAGCGCGGCGGTCTCGGTTGGCAACGCCGCTGCGGGTCTTGACCGGGCCTGTTCGATGAACTGCGCATCGCGCAGTTCATCGAGCCTGGGTCCAGCCCCTGGCTGGTCCGGGGTGCAGGGGGCGGACAGCCCCCGCTGGGGCTTGGGGCAACGCCCCAATCTCCCCTCAGGCCGACGCAGCTTGCGCCGGACGGTCCTGGATGGGCGGGGAGGCGAAGATGTCGGCTTGGCTTTCGCTCGGCGGGGGCAGCTCCACGTAGCCGCGGAATTGGGCGAGCATGTTGAAGCGGCGGGCCATCCAGCCGGGGATCACGAGGGCGTAGGTGCGGGCGAGACGGCGCGGGTCGTCGAGGGTGCGCAGCATCGCTTGGTAGGTGAGTTCGCCGTAGGCGGCTTTGAAGGCGGCGGCTTGTTCGGGGCGGGAGACCCAGTTCATGACGCCGGGACGGTCGGCTTCGGGGTGGAACTGGACGGACTCGATGCCGGCGGTCACGTCGAGGCCGAGGATGGCGCGGCCTTTGGACATGCCGTCGCGGCTCTCGCGGGCGAGGAGGGAGCCGCCGAGGGATTCGAGCAGGCGCTCGTCGAGGTCGACGGCTTCCCAGCTTCGGTGTTCGAAGGCGAAGAGACGGTCGCCGAAGGGGCGGAGGAGCGGGTGGGCTTGTCCTTCGGGGGTCGTGTAGATGGGCATCACGCCGAACTTGCGCTCGGTGCGGGGCACGACGGCGGCCAGGCGGAAGTGCCGCACGACCATCTCGAACGAGTAACAGATGGCGAAGAGCGCGCTCTGCTCCTCGCCGCCGCGGATGGCGGACTCGGCTACGTGGTCGAGGAAGCCCGAGTAGTCCGTGACCCACGGCATGCCGTCGCCGTCGTAGGGGGATCCGGGGCCTCCCGTGGAGATGTAGAGGTCGTAGTCGCGGGGGACGGGGTTTTGGGTGTCGCGCGGCGAGCATTCGCCGAGCACGCACTCGAGGTTCGGGTTCTGGCGGCGTACGCGGTCGAAGAACGTCGACACGATGCCACGCAGGCACCGCATCGCCTGGTTGACATGGCCGTTGTTCATGTCGACCAGGCAGATCCGCAAGGGGAGCTGTCGCGGCTCTCCGCTCACGTCACCAACCTCCATCCGGGGAAATTGCAAAACGACCCATCACGCGCGTGACCTCTGCATCTTCCCCCGGCGCCGCGATGGTCGTAGCACGAAGCCCGAGCGCCGAAAAGACAGCATTTCTGTCACTTTCCACGCAGAGTCCAAGCGACCGCTCGCACGACCGGATCTTCGGATTGCGCTGCAATTGCAGCGGATTGGCGCGCCTCGGACGGGGCAAACCGAGCGAGCGAGCGGAGCGCGGAGACGCGTAGATCGGTGCTCGTGGTCTCCCGGGTCGCCAGGGTCTCGGCGAGCTTGACGGCGCGGGTGCGCTCGTCGCCTTGGGAGACGCGGACGTAGGCGCCGAGCGCGCGGGCGCGGAAGAGCTCGGAGGCCTTGTCGTCGAGGACGAGGGCGCGGAGCGTGCTCGGCGCGGAGGCGCCGGCGATGCGGAGCGCGAGGGCCTCGTAGTCGCCTTTGCCGTGCGCGCACCAGACCGCGCCGAGGACACGCTCGAGGGGCGTGGGGTTCGCCGGGAAGGGCTTGTTCGGGCGGCGCGTGGCGGCGAGGGCGAAGGGCGGCGAGGGCGGGAGCGGCGGGGCGAACTTGCCGCCGATGGGCGCCGGATCCGCGGGCGCAGGTTGGCCGCCTTCTTCGAGGATGCCGCGGTAGAGGGCGCTGCCGTGAAGGACGCGCTTTTGCGCCTCGGTGAGGGCGAGCGCGCCGTAGGCGATCGGGAACATCGTGTTCGAGACGTCCGGGCAGTTGTCGGGGTTCGACTGCATGACGGACGTCGGGCACTCGACGGTGTCGCTGAGCGGATCGGTCTCCTCGACGGAGAACTCGGTCGTGTGGAAGAGGCCCGCGAGGTGGCCGACCTCGTGGCGGAGGACGCTGGCGTCGTACTCCGGGTTGCCCGAGGGCATGTAGGCGACGCCGCTCATGGTGGTGCCTTGGAGCACGGGGCTGCCGGGGATGCCGCCTGCGACGCCGATGGCCTGGCCGAACTCGGAGCCGAAGCTGCCGATGACGAAGAGGTTCAAGGCCGGCCCGTGGGCGAGGCCCGCCGAGGAGGCGAGGAGGCTTCGGTACTCGTTGTACGTGCCGACGTTCGTGAAGCTCGCGTCGAGCGGGAGGAAGGTGACGTTGCCGAGGCCGAGGCCGGCGTAGTCGACGAACATCTCGCTGAGGACCTGGTTCACGTAGTTCTGCGTGGTCGAGTTCGGCGCGAGGAAGACGTTCACGTCGACGACGCCGCCGTGGAAGAGGCCGTCCTTCGTGCGGCGGATCCACACGTCGACGTGCGCGCTCTCGAGCGAGCCGTCGTCGTCGCCGAGCGCGATGCGCCACTGGCCTTGCTGCATGGGCCAGGCGTTCGAGGCGTCGGACTGCGGGTTCGCGCCGCCGACCCAGCCGTAGCTCGCGAAGGCGGGGGTGTTCTTGCCGGCCATCGCGTAGTTGAAGATGACCGGGTCGCCCGTGGGAGGGCGGAGCCGGCTGATGCCCACGACGTCGTTCAGGTTCGCCGCGCCGACCGTGACCGTGAGGCCGAGGGCGCGGTCGGGGACCTCGAAGGGCTGGAGCATGTTGAGCGCGACGTCGCCGAGGTCGATGTGCTCGAGCGACTGGAGCTCACTCGGCCCCGCCCCCACGCCCGAGCCGCCCGCGCCGATGCCGCCGGAGCCGCCCGCGCCGCCCACGCCGGGGCCCGCGGTCCAGGTCTCGCCGCCTTCCCCGCCGGTGCCGGGGGTCTCGGTGCGGGTCGTCGCGCCGCACGCGGCGAGCGTGACGAGCGCGATCGTGCTGAGCATGGAGGACCGGAAAACGCCGGCGGACGAGGAGCGGAGGCGAGCCGAGAGCCCACGGAAGGCGGTAGGTGCAAGCATCTCGAGATTCTAGCTCGCGCCGCATTGGGGTAGAAGCGGCGCGTGCAGAGCGTCGAGACAGCGGCGACGGGGACGAAAGCCCCCGAAGGAGCACCTCCGAGGGCAGGAGGCGCGCGATCGGCGGCGCTCGTCACGGCGGGCATCGTGCTGTCACGGCTCGTGGGGCTCGTGCGGCAGCGCGTCATGGCCCACTACTTCGGGACATCGGCTTGGGCGGACATGATCGCCGCGGCGTTCCGCGTCGGGAACATCACGCAGAACCTGATGGGCGAAGGGACGTTGTCGGCGACGTTCATCCCGCTCTACGCGCGGCTGCGCGGCGAAGGCAAGAGCGAGGAGGCGGCGCGGTTCGCGCGGTCGGCGCTCGGGCTTTTGCTCGTGGTGGTGGTGGCGGCGTCGGCGCTCGGCGTCTTGTTCGCGCCTTGGCTGTCGTGGCTCGTGGCGGCGGGGTTCGACGAGGAGAAGCTCGCGGGGACGGCGACGATCGTGCGCATCGTCTTCCCGATGACGGGCCTGCTCGTGTTGTCGGCGTGGGGGCTCGGGGTGCTGAACGCGCACCGGCGCTTCTTCTTGCCGTACGCGGCGCCGGTGGTGTGGAGCCTCGCGCAGATCGCGGCGCTCGTCGTCGCGGGGACGTTCCTCGGGCAGCGGGGCGGCGCGCTCGCGACGGCGCTCGCGTGGGGCGCGTTCGCGGGGGCGTTCTTGCAGGTCGTGGTGCTCTTGCCGGCGGCAACGCGAGCGCTGCGGGGGCTTGGGGGCGCAGCTCCGCTTGCCGGAGCGAAGCCCCCAAACGTCGACCACAGCATTGCGCCGCGCTTCGACGCGAAGGATCCACACGTGCGGGAGGCGGCGGCGCGGCTGCCCGGCGCGCTCGTGGGTCGGGGGATCATCCAGATTTCGGGCCTCGTGGACACGTTGCTCGTGAGCTTTCTGGGCACGGGCGCGAACGCGACGTTCGGCTACGCGCAGACGATCTATCTGCTGCCGATGAGCGTGCTCGGGACGGGCGAGGCGGCAGCGGCGCTGCCCGAGCTGTCCCGCGACACGGCGGAGGCGGACGTGGCGAAGCGGAACGCGGCCGTGCGCGCGCGGCTCGGCGCGTCGCTCGCGCGCATCGCCGTGCTGACGGTGCCCGCGACGCTCGTGTTCGTGCTGCTCGGCGGGGACCTCGTGGCGCTGCTGCTCCAGACAGGGACGTTCGATCAGGCGGCAACCGCGCGGGTCAAGCCGTTGCTCGCGGCGTACGGGTTCGCGCTGCTCGGGAACGCAGCGGGGCGCGTGCTGACGACGACGGCGTATGCGCTCGGCGATACACGGACGCCGGCGCGGTTCGCGGTGCTGCGGGTCGTCGTGAGCACGGCGCTCGCGCTCGTGTTGATGCGGCCGCTCGGCGTGCTCGGCGTGGTGCTCGGCGCGGTGATCGCGGGCTGGGTGGAGACGTGCGCGATGGGGATCCGGCTGTCCCAGGCAATCGGAGGGCTCGGGCTGGAAGCGATTCGCGGCGGGCGGATCGCGCTGCTCGGTGGGCTCTCCGTGGGCGCAGGTGTCCTCGTGCGCTCGGTTCTGCCCGCGTCGCTCGAGGGGACGGCGATCGGCGCGATGCTCTCGCTCGGGACGTTCGGAGCCGCGTTCGTGGTGCTCTGCCCGCTGCTCGGGCTCTTCGATGTGCGCTCGCTGCTGCGACGAGCGCGGCGCTGACGCCGGGGCGTCGAAACGCGATGGCGGCGCGGCGCCGATCGCTGCAAGAACGCAGGGTGACGCCCGGCAAGATCCTGCACCCCGCGCTCCTCCATCCCTACCGCGCCGCGTTTTACGTGTTCCTCGCCGCGCGTCGCACCCTGGTGGGGCTGTCGCCGGATCGAGGCTGGCGGACGTGGATCACGCCAGAAATCATGATCGGCGGCTTTCTCATGCCGAGCGACATCGCCGAGCTCGAACGGCAAGGCGTGCGCGCCGTGGTGAACGCGACGAGCGAGCTCGTGGAGCCGCTCGGCACGTTGCGCGCCGCAGGCATGGCCTACCTGCAGATCCCCTGCTGGGACATGCAGGTGCCGAGCCTCGAAGACGCCGACCGCGCGCTCACGTTCCTCGCCGAGCACATCCAAGCCGGGCACCGGGTCTACGTGCACTGCGCGAGCGGCGTCGGCCGGAGCGTGGCGCTCGCCGTGTGTTACCTGGCGCTGCACGAGGGCATGAGCGTCGAGGAGGCGATCGCATGGATCCGCGCGCGGAGGCGGGTGGCGATGCGTGAAGGGCAACTTCGCTTCGTAAACGACTACGTATCGACACGCGGGCGCCGAGGGAGCGCGGAGAAGACGTAGTCCGAGGAACGCGTAGACCAAGGAACAAGGAGATCACGGGCGCGGCGCGCGCAAAGCACGCCGCGGTGGCACGGCCCTTCCAATCGAGGTCCGAAGGAGGCGCGAGCGCCCCCACCTGGAGACCCCATGAGAACGATCGCGCCCGCCGGCCGCGGGGACGTGCACACGCTGCTCATCGTGCTCCCGCTCGTCTTCTTCGCGATCTCCCTCAGCTTCGACGTCGTCGCGATGCTCTCAGGCGCGCACGTCTGGGGCGTCGCGGCCGCCATGAACCTCGCAGCAGGGCTCGTGAGCGGCTCCCTGTCGTCCGTCTATTTCGCGCGAGAGCACGACCAGTACCGGCCAGGCTCCCGGGCCCGCGACCTGAGCTTCTTGTTCCTGTGGCTCTCGATCTGCGCGCTCCTCCCGTTCGCCGTGAGCCTCGTCCTGCGCGTCGTGCATCCCGAAGGCGTGACGCCGTCGGCAAGCGTCGCACTCTCGATCATGGCGCTCGGCGTCGCGACACTGGCAGGGTGGCTCGGCGACGAAGCAGCCCGGGAGCGGGTGTAGGAGAGGTGGAGCTCCACGGCGTCTCGCCGGGGTTTCACCCCGGGCCCGACCAGGGGTTGTCCACCCCTGGACCCGGACCAGCGCCAGCGCTGGACCTTAGGTGGAAGAACTGCGCTCCGCGCAGTTCTTCCAACAGCCAGGGGAGATGCCCATCGCAACGTCGGCGCTGCGGTCTCGATGGGCAAGCACGTCGCCGGTCTTGACCCGGCCTGTGCGATGAACTGCGCATCGCGCAGTTCATCGTCCTGGGTCCAGCGCCTCGCTGGTCCGGGTCCAGGGGCGGACAGCCCCTGGTGGGGCCTGGGGCAACGCCCCAGCTCCACGCCCCCAGCCAAAAACCACGAGACTTGGCCCATCGACGCGAGGTCTGGCATGCGTCGCTTCGATGCAAGACGATCGCCCTGGCTCGAACCGGCCCATGCGCCTCGGGCTTCCGCTCCTTTGCGTGCTTGCGCTTGTGCCCCTCGGCTGCAAGGGCGGCAATGCTCCTGCGCTTGCGAAGGGCGAGCCGACGGAGGAGCCTCCGCCCGAGGTGCCTTCGCCGCCGGCCGATGGGCCGAAGCTCATCGTCTTGCAGAGCGGCACCGTGGTGTATGACCGGCCCTCGACGAAGGGGCGTCCGCTCGGGGAGCTTGGCGCGGGGGCTGCCGTCGCGCGCTCCTCGGAGCCGTTTGCGCGAAAGGAATGCCCAGGCGGCTGGTACGTCGTGCGGCCGCGTGGCTTCGTGTGCGCGGGGGAGGCTGCGACGACGGATCCGTCCCTCGCCGTTGCGCTGCCGCCCGGCCCGGATCTCTCGCGCGCCCTGCCTTACCGCTACGGCCGCGCCCGGACCGAAGGCGTGCCGCTCTACACGCGCTTGCCGATGCCGGCCGAACAGACGACCGAGGAGCCTGATCTGAAGCGCTACCTCAACAAGCGTGGTTCGCTCGACGCTGAGATGCTCGGCGCGGCCGCGAACGACGTGCCTGTGGATCCGCGCGGCGTGCCCCAGGGCCCGCCTGTGCTCATGCCCGGGGTCGACGGCGCGGATGCGGCTGGCAAGCGCACGGTAGGCTCGTTCTTCGCGTTTCCGGCGTCCGCGGTGGCGCCGCTCGCGCCGCTCGCGTCCCGCGTGGCGGACCTGAAGAGCGGCGTCTTGCGCAAGGGCAGCGGCGTGGCGCTGGCGGGGTCGTTCGTGGCGTCGGTCGCGTCGAACGCGGGGGAGGGCCGGCGCTTCGGTGTGACGCCCTCGGGGCAGGTCGTCCCGATCGACAGGCTGAAGCCGGCGCTCGGGACGACGTGGCATGGGCTCGACGTGGAGAAGGTCGGGCTGCCTGTCGCCTTCGTGCACAAGTCTGGCGTGACGGCGTGGAAGCTACGCAAGGGCGAGGCCGAGCCGGACGAGGACGAGGAGCTCGAGCGGCGCATGGCCGTTCCGCTCAGCGGGAAGTTCCGGACGGTGAACGGCGTGCGCTTCGAGCAGTCGCGCGAGGGCTACTGGCTGCGTGCGCAGGACCTCGTGGTGATCGTCCGCCGGACGAAGTTCCCGGATTTCGCGAAGGGCGATCAAAAGTGGCTGGACGTGAGCCTGGCCAACCAGACGCTCACGGCCTACGAGGGCCAGAAGCCGGTGTACGCGACGCTGATCTCGTCGGGACGCGACGTGCTGAAGGAAGCGGCCGAGAGCGCGTCGACGGCGCGCGGGACGTTCCGGATTCGTAAAAAATGGGTCACCACGGCGCTCGACAGCCGCGAGGTGCACGGCGACTTCGAGGTCGCCGACGCGCCCTGGGTGATGGAGTTCGAACCGGGATACGCGCTCGCGGGCACGTATTGGGGCGATGGGCTGGGGGAAGCGCAAACTTTCCATGCTGTCGCGCTCTCGCCCGTCGACGCGCGCAGGCTCTTTCACTGGTCCGGGCCGGAGCTGCCAGAGGGTTGGCACGGCGTGACCGACGCGATGGGCGAAGGGACGATGGTCGTCGTTCGGCCGTAGCGCTCCGGGGGCTCCGCGCGGACAAGCCGAGCTACGCCCCGAAGCCCGGAAGCGGGAGCAGGACTGTCCCGCAGCGTGACAGGCTACCGAGCAGGCTGTGCGTTCCCTGCTCGCAGGTGGTCTGCGCGGATCGCGATTGCCCCCGGCCGTGACACCGCGGCCTGCGCGCCGCGCTGCGTCTCGCGTCGCCCCGTGCGTCTCTGCGACGCTCCCGACGAAGCCACCCCGAAGGCTCGATTCTCCCGAACAACACACGCGAAACGAGCATTCCTTCACGCAAAGTCGCGTGCGTCACGTGGGGGCCGAGCGAGCGCGCGGGAGGCGCGGAGGGCTCGGCACGACCCTTGCCGACGAGCACGCACGTCACCGCGCCCTTCGCTCGCAAGAGAGGCGACGGCGGAGGAAACGCGTGGTCCGACGACCGGATCGCGTTCAATCCCGCGGCGGCAGAGGGACGAACCATGGCTTCCAAGACGACGACGACGCGCACGAAGAGCGCAGCCAAGCGCGGAGCGACAACCACGGCGCGCAAAGCCTCCGCTGCGACCAAGGGCGCGGCGAAGAGGACGACGAAGAGCGCCGGCAAGCGGGCCGCGGCGACGAAGGCGACCACGCGAACGGAAACGGCCGGACGCGCGACGACGCGCAAGGCCGCCCCTGCGAAGCGCACGGCTGCGAAGAAGACGACGCGCAGCGCCGCCGGACAACGCACGACGGCGTCCAAGGCGGCTCCGGCGCGGGCGCCCCGGAAGAGCGCCTCGACATCGCGCAAGTCGGCGACGGGAAGCCAGGCCCGCACAAGCGGCCCCCGCAAGGCGGGCGCTCGCTCGGGTGCGAGTCAAACTCGACGCGGGAGCGCTGCGGCTCCTGTGTCGTCGAGCGGTTGAAGCTGGTGCCGAAGGAGGGAATCGAACCCCCGACCCGGCGCGTATGAAACGCCTGCTCTAGCCAACTGAGCTACTTCGGCGGAAGCGGCGCGGACTATGTCGAGGGACGACGGGCCTGTCAAGCGGGCAATCCGTCGAGGGGGTCTTTCTCGCGAAGAGCGTGGGCAAACCCACGCGCGAAGCCGGTGAAGAGGAGGCCGAGGGCGCTTGTCCTTCGGCCCGCCAGTCCGCCTCGTGAAGCGTCCTGAGAGCTTAAAGGAATGTGTGTCCGCGCGTCAGGGGCGCGCAGGATCCGGGGGGCGCACCGCGGGGTTCTTCGCGACGAAGGGCATCGACCAGGCGAACGTGGGCCCGAGCTCGCGCGGGAGCGGCTCGAAGGGAGCGCCGCGCAGGACCGCCTGCCGGCAGTTCTCATCGAACTCGGGGATGCCGCTCGGCCGCGCCACACGCGCGCTCGCGACGCTGCCGTCGGCGCGGATGACGAACGCCACCACGACCGTGCCGCCACGCCCCTCCGCGATCGCCCAGCGTGGGAACGCGTCCTTCCAGAGCGGATGGATCCGCGCGAGCACGCGACGCACGTAGTCCATGCGGCGCTTGTCGAGCGCGCTCGCGTCGAGGCCTGGGCCCTGGCCCGTGCCGAGCGGATCGGCGACGGAGCCGCGGCCCGCGCTGCCACCCGATCCCGGCGCCGTGGGCCCGTTTTGCCCACCGGTCCCGTCCCCCGGTGCGCCGCCCGCGGTGCTCGCGTGCACGATCGACTGGAGCGCGAGCGCGGCCTCTTGCTCGCTGTCGACGCGGTCTGAGGGTCGTCCCTCGTGATCCGCGGGCACAGACGGCGTCCCCGCCGTCACCCAGGGGCGCGCGAGCGGCACCTCGGCGCTCGCGCGCGCGTCCTTGCCAGGCGCCCCATCCCGCGCGCCGATCCCCTCGGAAGGCGCCGCCACGCCCTCCTCCGCGCCGCCGACGGGCCGCGCCGCCTCGATGCCGTCGGGCGGGAGCGCCGCGGCGCCGAGCGCGCCTCCACGCCGCGTGGCGCGCCCGGCGCGGGAGCCGCCCGAGGACGGATCGTGCACGGCGTACGTGCGTCGCTCGGGTCGACTGCCGGAGCGACCACTCGCGAGGAAGGTGAGCTCCATCGGTTCACGGCTCGCGCGTCGATCCTCGCGGGACGCGCGCTCCTCGCCCGCGTCGATGCGTTGCACCTGCGTGCGATCGATCCGCGACGGGACCTCCGTGACGAGCGCGCGATCGTCCTGCCGATCGGCGAGGTTCGTCGCGCGCGCCGAAGCCGTGTCCGTGCCGCCGCGACCCCGCTCGCCCGTATCCGGGCGCGGCTCGGCCTCCCCTCCCCCGCGTGGAACGGGGACCGCCGGCAGCTCGACGAGCTCGCCGGCGATCGACCCTTCGCTCAACGTCGGCAGCTCGATCTCCACGACTTCATCGCGGAGCGGCGCGTGCAGCCCTCGGAGCGCGAGGCCACCTGGCTCCGCACGAGAAGCACGCGCGAGCAGGGCGCCGCCGGTCGCGAGCAGGGCGAGGTGCACCACGAGCGAGAAAAAACTCGCGGAGACGAGCCTTGCTCTGTCGATGCTCCGCACGCCTCCAGTATGCCTCGTCTCGGCGCTCTTGCGGGCGCTTCAGGCGAGGCCGAAGCGACGGCGCGCGTTCTCCGTCGTGCGCGTCGAAAGGGCGTCGAAGCTCTCGCCACGGAGCTCGGCGACGCGCCGCGCCGTGTGCACGACATACGCAGGCTCGCAGCGCTTGCCGCGCAGCGGGATGGGCGCGAGGTACGGGCTGTCCGTCTCGACGAGGATCCGATCGGGCGGCGCCCACGCGGCGACCTCGTGGATCGCGCGCGCATTTTTGAACGTCACGATCCCCGAGAACGAGAGGTCGAAGCCGAGCGCGAGCGCCCGCTCGGCGAAGGGTCGATCCTCGGAGAAGCAGTGGATGATGCCGCCGACCTCACGCGCGCCTTCCTCTTCGAGCACCGTGATCGTGTCCTCGGCCGCCTCGCGCGTGTGCACGACGATGGGCTTCTGGACGCGCCGCGCGAGGGCGATCATGCGCCGGAAGACCTCCCTTTGCGTCTCGCGCGGCGAGTGCATGTAGTGGTAGTCGAGCCCGACCTCGCCCACGGCCCGGACACGCGGTTCCCGGGCGAGGCGCTCGAGCTCGTCTTCCATTGCGCCGTCGAGGACACGCGCGTCGTGCGGGTGCAGGCCGACGGAGGCCCACACGTCAGGGCGCCGCGCGGCGAGGCCCGCGGCGAAGCGCGCCGGACCGAGGTCCTCGCCGACGCCGATCACGACGAACGCCTCGACGCCGGCCTCGCGCGCTCGCTCGAGGACGGCGTCTTCGCCTTCGGGAAAGTAGTTGGGATCGAGGTGGCAGTGGGTGTCGATCAACATCGTTCGAGAACCAACGACGCGCCCGTCAGGTGACGAGCTCGGAGAACCGCGCGCGGAGGAGCGCGCTGCCCGCGTCGAGGGCGCAGCTCTCGCAATACCCCATCGCGACGAGCCGATCGAGCGCGGCGAGCGCGTTCTTGCGTTGCTCGTCGCGCAGGCCGCCGAAGAGGGGCTCGTCGCGTACGCCCTGCGCGGCGTGGTTCGCGCGATCGCGCAAGATGGCCACGAGGTCCCGGCAGAGCAGCGCCACGGACTTGCGGCGCTCGGTGAACACGGCCTCGCGGAGCTTGCGGATCTGCTGCGGGAAGACCACGGCGTTGACGACACGCTCGCCGGGGTGATCGATGGCCCAGGCCGCGATCATCGCGATGAGCCCGCGGCGGTGATCGTCGTGCTTGCCGCGCACGCCGAGCAGGCCCTCGATCTCGCGCATCATGCGCTCGTCGGCGCCCTCGAAATCGCCCGTGTGCGGGTTTCGGATCTTCTCGCCCTTCACCCACGCGCCGACGTGCTGCACGTACCGATCGAAGAGCTCACCGTAGCGCGTCTCGTCGACGAGCCCGCTCGCCGATCGCATCTCCTCCTCGAGCGTGTCGAGCAGCCGCGCGCGCACGACGTCGCGGAAGAGCTTGTGGTCGTGGTAGCCGCCCGCGAGCGGGCGCTCCTTGAGCCAGTCGTACTCCGAGGTCCGCTTGCAGAGCTCGTCGAGCTCGGTGAGGACGGCGAACGGCGAGAGGCAGCCGTGATCGCGGTTCTGCGCGGCGTCGAGGAGGAGCGAGCGGATCTCGCGCGGCGAGACGCCCGAGCGCCCCTCGAAGTCGACGGTGGCGTCGGTCTCCTGGTAGAGCGGGCGGATGTTCGCGCGGAGCAGCTTCTGCGAGTCACCGTCGAGCCGCTCCGGCGGCGTCCCCGTCGCGTACGCTTCCATCTTCTCGGCCGCCGTCAGCGACGAGACGATCGGCGCGAGCGCCTCGGGATACCGCTTCGCCTCCGGCTGCCGCATGCGCGTGAGCACGGCGAACTGCGCCGCCACGCGCGTCGCGTGCGGCGCGACGTGGCGCGTGACGAAGGGCGCGATCTGCGCGTCGTAGATGCGTTGCTCGTCGAGGTAGCTCCGCAGGTAGGGCGCGCGGAGCAGCTCGAAACGACCACGGAAGCTCGGGAACTCGGGGTGCTCGCGGAAGGCGTTCAGGTGAATGTCGTTCGCGCTGCCGATCATGACCACGTTCGTCTGGATCGTCTGCTGCGGCAAGCTCACCTCGCCCGTCTCCAGCGTGAGCTGGAGGTAGCGGAACGCGTCGAGCGGCCGCTTCAGCAGATCGCTGAACTCGAGCACGCCGCCCGAGGCCTCGACGAGATCCCCGTGCGCCTCGAAGAGCGTCCGCGCCTGGAGCGCCGTGGGCAGCGCGGCGAGCGAACGATCGGCCGTGATTTGCCGTTCGCCCGCGTCGACGCTGAGCTCGGGGCCGATGGTGACCGCGCCCGTGCGGTACCGCCGCGAGATGAACCAGCGCTCGACCTGGACATGGCGCAGCACATCGGCGAGCGAGCCCTCGTAGGAGACGAGGAGCGCCTCCACGATCTGCTGATTCTTGTGCGAGAGTTTGCCGCTCATGAGCCAGTCGGGCGGCGCGTCTCCGATCCCGGCTTCCTCGTAGAGCTTCTTCAAGAGCTCGCGACGCTCCGGCACAGGGATCAAGAAAAGCGGATGATCGCGCAGCTCGCTCACGAGGCGCGCGTCGATCTGCGTGTCTTCGAGGTGCGCGAAGCTGCCGCCGATCGGCGCCGCGGCTCCCTCGCCGCCGAAGCCGATCGCGCCGCGTGTCGTCTTGCGGCTCGGGAACACCCAGTGAAAGCGGTAGAGCGCGCCCTCGTCGAGCGTCGAGTAATGCTCGAGCGCGCGCAGGACGCAGCCGGCGATCGTGCTCTTGGCCGACCCATTCGGGCCGTGCATCAGGACGAGCCGATTCGCCCTCCCCTCCTGCACGAAGTTCGAGAGCGCGCGGTAAATCTCGCCCTGCAGCTCCTCGTGCCCGATGAGCGCCGCGTCGCGCCCGTGGTACGGCGCCCGGCGCGCGCTCGTCGCCGACGAACGGAGCGGCTCGGGCTCCCAGGGCAGATCGAAGAGGCGGTAACGCGTGCACTCGCCCCAGGGACGCTTGACTGGGTACGTCCCGAAGTGGTCGAACATGTCGCGCACGTACCGGGCTGAATCACGCCCGTGACGCGCTGGATCCGATGCGAAGAGCTCCAGGTACTCCTGGAAAGAAAGCAAGCGCCGTCCCGTTTGGAAGCGGCGCTGCATCGAAGTGACCAGGTTGGAAAGCTCGGCCAGTGCGAGCTCGGACCTTCGGCTTGCCCGGGCGTCGGACTCTTTCACCCGGGGAGTTTAGCCCCCGGCTTACTTCACGTCGACGTCGACCTCGAGGTCCACCTTCTCCATCACGCAGTTCGCCGCGCTGCAGACGCTCATCGAGAGCGTGCCGGCGATCTTCGCCTTGCCCGTCCGGGACGCCACGAACGGCACCTTGAACGATCCCTTCTTCTCGTCGAACGTCCCGTCCTCTTTCTTGAGCAAGGGCTTCGGATACTTCACGCCCTCGGGCGCGGGATCGACGAGCTTGAACTTGTACGGGTACTGATCGTTCATGTGATACGCGCCCTTCGGCACGATCGTGATCTCGAGCGTCCCTTCCTTGCCCGCCGCGTACGGGCCCGTCGCCTTCATCTCGACCGCGTAGGTCTCGCTCTCGGCCTTGGGGCCCTTGGCGACGGCCGCGACGTTCGTCTCTTCGCCACGCTGCGTGGCGGCTTCACTCCGGCCACATCCGGAGGCGAGCACGAACGAGAGGCCCGAGAGGGCTACGAGGCACGCGAGGGTGGAGAGAGGACGGCGGCGCATCGAAGGCGTGTTCATGAGGGCTCGGAATACCACGGCGGTTTGCTCCTGACCACGGACGTAGGGTCGATGGAAACACCCGAACAGCACGGGTTCGACGGAAGGGCCGCCCAAGCCATGCACGAGCTCGGTGTTCAGCGCGCGCCGAGCACGACGATCAGCAAGGCGACGAGGACGACGAACACGATGGCGGGAAAAAGCCAGCGTGGTCGTGTGGTCGGGACCGAGACGGCGTCCTCCGGAAAGGCGCCTTGCTCCGTCGCCGCGGCCGCGCCCGCGAAGGCCGCATCCATCGCGCTCAGATCCCCCGCTGTACCTTGCTCCTCTTCGAGTCGCGCGAGCAGCCCGGGGAGGCCCGCGCGAATGCGCTCGCCGAGCTCGGCCTGCGTCGTCCGCGCCCACGCCGCGTGGCTGCCCTCGAGCCCGTACGCATGGCCGATCCGATCCGCCAGCGCGCCGACCGTGGGGATGCGGTCTTCAGGCTCCTTCGTGAACGCATGATCCATCACCGCGTCGAGCGTGCGCGGGACGCCGTGCGCGCGGCCCACCTCGCTCGGCGGGCGGTGCGGCCGCGTCATGATGCTGAGCAGGATCTGCGGGCCGGATTTGCCCTCGTACGGGACCTTGCCCGTGAGGCACTCGTAGGTGATCGCCGCGAGCGACCAGACGTCGGCGCGGTGATCGAGCGACGGGAGCCCCTGCGCTTGCTCGGGCGACATGTAGAAGGGCGAGCCGATCGTCGTGCCGACCGCGGTGATCTTCTTCGCGCCCACGGAGTTGTCGCGGACGCTGCCGAAGTCGAGGAGTTTGACCTCGTCGCCGCCGCAGAGAAAGACGTTGTCCGGCTTGAGATCACGGTGGACGATCTTGCGCTCGTGCGCGCTCGCGAGGCCGAGCGCGACCTGCGAGACGAACCGCACGACACGCTCGGGCGGCAGCACCTTTTCGCGCTGCATGAGCACGCGGAGCTCCTCGCCTTCGAGGTACTCCATCACGATCACGTAGTTGTTCTCGTCGTGCTCGAACGCGTCGACACGCACGACGTGCTCGTGCGGCAGGACCGCGCTCACCTCGAACTCGCGCTTGAAGCGCTCGATCGCCACCGGATCCTGCGCGACCTCCTCGTGCAGGATCTTCAGCGCGACCGAGCTCTTCTCCTCGCGGTCGAGCGCCTGGTAGACGCGGCCCATGCCGCCCTCGGCGATGACACGCCAGATCTGGTAGCGCCCGCCGCACACTGCGCCGCCGACGCGGGGATCCTTCGGATCCGGCTTCGGCGAGACCTCATCGGTCCCCGCGAGCTTCTGCCCTTCGAGCGGGCAGAAGTCCGCGTCATCTTCGTAGAGGCGATGGCAGGTGGTGCAGGCTTTCACGCGCCGCAGATGGAGCGATCAGGCGCGTGACGAAGTCGAGCTGCCCTCGGCGGCGTCGCCCTCCGGGACCCTCACCGGCGCGGGCGTGTAGTAGAGGATGCGGCGGCAGTGCGGGCACTGCTCGAACTCGGCCTGACGCAGCATCTTCTGGAACATCATCGGCGGGATGGTCAGGTGGCAGCCGAGGCACGTGCCGTCGTGCGTGGCCGCGATCGGGTGCGGGCGGCGCGTGCGCACGGACTCGTAACGACGGTAGAGCGTCGTCGGCAGCTTCTTCACCGCGAGCTCACGCTCCTTCACCCGCGTCGCGCGTTGCGACTCGGCGTCGTCGAGCTGCCGCGTCGTCCCCTCTACCGTGCCTTCGATCTGCTGCACGATGTTGCGGTGCTTGGCGTCGGTCACGTCGATCGACTTCTTCGCCGCTTCGGTCGCGGTGTTCAGGCGCTCGATCTCTTCCTCGCGGTCGCGGTGCAGCTTGCGCAGCTCCTCGATCTCGCGTTGCGCCGCGTTGCTCTCGCGCTCGTTCCTCGACCGCGCGAGCTTCTCGCGCGACCGCTCGATCTGCTGCGTCATCTGGCGCAGCTCGACGCTGAGCTCGCTCCGCGTCTTCTCCATCTGCGAGAGCATCTCTCGGTCCGAACGGAGGCGGTCCTCGAGAACCTTCGCCTCCGCCCGCATCCCCTCCAGGCTTCCCCGCTGCTTGCCGATCTGCTCCTCCAGCCTCCGCAGATCGTCGTCGATGGTCGCGAGCTCTTCGAGGGGTGCGATCTGGTCGCGGATACTCACGTGGATGCTCTGCTCCTTGCGAAAAGGGATAGGCCCACCTGGACTCGAACCAGGAACAGCCCGGTTATGAGCCGGGGGCTCTGACCGATTGAGCTATGGGCCCGTGTTCGCCGAATCGCCCGGAGGCGACCCGGGGGACAAGCTAGTCCAACATCGAGACCGTTGGAAGGGGCGCGCCGCGTCATCGTTCACTTTGGGCTTGCTCCCCGGAAAGAGCCGTGCGGGCCCCGCGCGCGCGTCGGGGCGCCCGACCCCGAAGCATCGAACTTTCAAGGACTTTCCGGCGCAGGCTTCGAACGCTCGGGGACGTTCCGCGGCGGAAGGTTCATCCGGCCGAGCCGCGGCCGCTTGCCAGCGGGCAGAGAACCTGCCCGCCCCCCGTCCTTCGGGTCGCCGCAGCACCGGAAGCCGACCTGGTAGAAGCTGAACCACTCGTTGTGCGTCGACGTGATCGGCCGGCAACGCGCGCGGATCGGCCCCCAGTAGCCGCCCTTCAAGGACGAGCGGTACGGCGCTTCGAGGCGCTTGCCCTGGGGGTTGTCGACCCACTCGTCGACGTTGCCCGTCATGTCGTGCACGCCGAAGGGGCTGACGCAGCGGTGCAGCTCGCCTGACGCGACGCGACGATCGAGCCTGTCGACCTCGGCCGAGACGCGGGCCGGATCCGAGAAGGCGTCGAAGTCCGGCGGCTCGACGGGCTTGTCGATGTTGCAGGCCTCGGCGTCACGCTCGGCGCCGTACGGATACGGCCACATCCCCGGGCCCTCGCACGCGAACTCCCACTCCTCGACCGTGCAGAGGCGCTTGCCCTCGACCTCGCACGCGCGCCGCGCCTCGTTCCAGTCGGCCATGACCGCGGGCTTGACGCCTTCCATGTTGGGGTACTCGTAGACGTCGACGCAGAAACGCCGGCGTTCGAGCCGGCCCTCGCAGAGGACCTCGGGGCCGAAGCGCTCGCACACGTCCTTCACGTCTTCGCGATACTTGAGGCATCGATGCCCGACGAACGGGCAGTAGATGCCGTCGACGAGGACCATGCCCGGTCCACACGCGGTCGCACTCTCCGGGCTCACCTGCACGTACGAAGGCGGCGGCGGTTTTTCCTTCGGCAGAGGCGCGGGCGGCGGCGGAGGCGGCGGCGCTTCGATCGAGGCGGCGGCGGAGGCAGACGGCTGCGTCTCGTGTCGCTCGGCCGCGCGCGGCGAGAGGAGGAGCGCCGCGAGCGCGAGCGAACCCGCGAGCACGAGCGGAAAGACGACGGCCTCGCGTGATCTCACCCGTCCTCGTGCGCCGCGCGATCCCCGGGCGAGGCAGGCTCGCGATCCCGATCGAGGAACGGCCTCGGCGGCGGGGTCTCGACACCGTCGATCGTGTCCCCGCAGCAGCGGAAGCCCACCTGGTAAAACGCGAACTTCGGGCCGTGTGTCTTCGTCGTGAGCCGACAGGTGTTGCGCACCGGGCCCCAGTAGCCGCCGTTCAGCGTCGAGGGCTGGTTCGTCTCGGGATCGTCGGCGAGGTTGTCCGTCCACTCGTCGACGTTGCCGGACAGGTCGTACGCGCCGAACGCGCTGATGCACGCGGGGTGCGAGCCGATCGGATCGGCCTGCCAGAGCCGCGCGATCTCGGCCTCGCGGGTGCGCTCGTCGACCATCGCGTTCACGTCGAAAGGGATGGAGGCGCGATCGACGTTGCACGGGCTCGGCTGGCGCACGAAGCCCCAGGGATACGGCAGCCGCTTCGGCCCCTCACACGCGAGGATCCATTCCGAGCGGCGGCACAGCCGTTTGCCCACCGACTGACAAAGCTCTTTGGCCTCGAACCAGTTCACGTAAACACGCGGGCTCTCGCCGACGCGGTTCGGCCACTCGTGACGATCGATGCAGTACCTGCGCGGATCTGGCTCGCCGCGGCACGGCACCCCGCGGACGTACTCGGCGCAGCCGTGGCCGAGCTCGCTCGATCGACGCGCGCAGCGGTACGCGAGCTTGGGGCAGAAGTCGCCTTCGACGAGCGCCATGTCGGACGGGCAAGCAGCGCGTACGGCCGGGTCCTGGGAGAAACGATCGGCCGGCGTGGACAGGGGCGCCGCGGGTCCCGCGGGTTCGTCGGGGACGCGGGGGATCCGTGCTTCGGGGGAAGGCGCCGCGGGCGCGGGCGCGGCGCGCGTGGCCGAGCGGAAGGACACGGCCGAGGTACGCGCGAACAAAGCGAGTCCGCCGACCACGACGCCGACGCCCACCGAGATCATCACGCTCTTCGTCGTCGTACCCACGCGCTCCGCAGGGCTTCTCGATCGTCGCCCGTCATGCAAATAGAACCGAGGAACCGCGTGGGGGAAAAATTTCGAGCGAGCAGGCGCGGCGCATCCATCGCGTGCCGGTGAAACGAGGGGGTGCCTACGGAGGGGGTTGGTCCTCGTGCGTAGGTCGGAGAGCTTGGAAGCCTTGGACAACACGGGAGCCCGAGCACGATGAGCGTGCTAGGTGTCGCGGGTCCATGGATCGCCTGGTCATTCGCGGCGCTCGCCAGCACAACCTCAAGGACGTCAGCCTCTCCCTCCCGCGAGATCGCCTGGTCGTCATCACCGGCCCGAGCGGCTCGGGGAAGTCGTCGCTCGCGTTCGACACGATCTACGCCGAGGGACAGAGGCGGTACGTCGAGTCCCTCTCGGCATACGCGCGCCAGTTCCTCGAACAACTCGCCAAGCCAGACGTCGAGTCGATCGAGGGGCTCTCGCCCGCGATCGCCATCGAGCAACGCGCGCTCGCGAAGAGCCCACGCTCCACGGTCGGGACCGTCACGGAAATCTCGGACTACCTGCGCCTGCTCTTCGCGCGCGTGGGCACGCCGCACTGCCCGAGCTGTGGCGCGCGCATCGAGGCGCAGACGGTGCAGCAGATCGTCGACCGCATCCTCGGCCTCGGCGAAGGCGCGCGCGTCACCGTGCTCGCCCCGATCGCCCGCGCCCGCCGCGGCGAGCTCAAGCTGGAGCTCGATCGCCTCCGCCGCGAAGGGTTCGTTCGCGCGCGGATCGATGGAGAGGTCGTCGACCTCGGCGACGAGATCGTCCTCGATCGGACGAAGGCGCACGACCTCGACGTGGTGATCGACCGCATCGTGGTGAAGGAAGGCGTGAAGGGTCGGGTCACGGACTCGGTCGAGCTCGCGCTGAAGCTCGGCGAAGGGCGGCTGCTCGCGGATCCATCGACCGAACGATCCCGCGCGGAGCCGATCTGGATGAGCGAGCGCTTCGCCTGCATCGCCTGCGGCATCTCGCTGCCGCCGATCGAGCCGCGCATGTTCTCGTTCAACGGGCCGCACGGCGCCTGCCCCGCGTGTGACGGCATCGGGTTCCGCACGCGGATCGATCCGGAGCGCGTCGTGCCGGATCCGAAGCGCACGCTGCGCGAGGGGGCGATCGTCGCGTGGGGGCGGCGCGGCTCGCTCGCGCTCTCGACGGAGACCGAGCGGGCGGTGAGCTCGCTCGGCGTGAACCCGGACGTGGCGTTCCGCGATCTCTCGGAGGCCGATCGCAAGGCGCTCCTCTTCGGAGCGGAGGCGACCGCGGCGAAGGGGCGGAAGAAGGCGAAGGAGGGCTACGAGGGGATCGTGCCGCGGCTCGAGCGGCAGCTCGAGCAGGGCGAGGGCGTGCTCTCCGGCGAGGACGACGACGATCTCGACGACGACATCGCCGGCTCCGAGGACATCGGCCGGTACGCCGTCACGCGCGTGTGTGACGTCTGCAAGGGCAAGCGCCTGCGGGCCGAGGCGCTCGCGGTGAAGCTCGCGGACAAGAACATCGCGGACATTGGCACGATGGCCCTGCGCACGGTGCGCTCGTTCCTGGAGACGATCGCGCACAAGGACGGGCCGCTGCAGCCGCGGGAGCGGGCGATCGCCGAGCCGCTCTTGCGGGCGGTGATCGCGCGGCTCGGCTTCCTCATCGACGTGGGCATCGACTACCTCACGCTCGATCGATCCGCGCAGACGCTCTCCGGCGGCGAGGGACAACGCATCCGGCTGGCGACGCAGATCGGCGCGGCGCTCGTGGGCGTGCTGTACGTGCTCGACGAGCCGAGCGTCGGCCTGCACGCGAGGGACAACGCGCGGCTGCTCGAAGCGCTGCGCAGGCTCGTGGATCTCGGCAACAGCGTGGTCGTGGTCGAGCACGACAGGGACGCGATCCTCGCGGCCGATCACGTGGTCGACATGGGCCCGGGGGCCGGCGTGCACGGCGGCAAGGTCGTGGCCGAGGGGACGCCGGCCGAGATCGCGAAGAACCCGGCGTCGGTCACCGGGCCCTGGCTCTCGGGTGACAAACACCTGCCGATCCCGACGAAACGACGCAAGGGCGACGGGCGCGTGATCAAGCTCGTCGGCGCGCGCGCGCACAACCTCACCGGCGTGAACGTCGAGGTCCCCGTCGGCGTGCTCTGCGCGGTCACGGGCGTCTCCGGCTCGGGCAAGTCGAGCCTCATCGTGGACACGCTCCTGCCCGCGGCGCGCGCCGCGCTCTACCGCACGAGCGCGCCGATCGGCGAGTGCGACGGCATCGAGGGCCTCTCGCACATCGACAAGGTCATCTCCATCGATCAGGCGCCCATCGGCCGGACGCCTCGGTCGAACCCGGCCACGTACACCGGCGTCTTCAGCTTGCTCCGCGAGATCTACGCGGGGTTGCCCGAGTCACGCGCGCGCGGCTACAAGGCCGGGCGCTTCTCGTTCAACGTGAAGGGCGGGCGCTGCGAGGCGTGTCAAGGCGATGGCGTTCTCCGCGTCGAGATGCACTTCCTGCCGGACGTGTTCGTCACGTGCGAGACCTGCGGCGGCAAACGGTACAACCGCGAGACGCTGGAGGTGCTCTACCGCGGCATGTCGATCGCCGACGCGCTCGAGCTCACGGTGGATCAGGCGATCGACCAGTTCGAGGCGATCCCGCGCGTGCGGGAGCGGCTCCTCGCCCTCGCGCGCGTGGGGCTCGGCTACATCCGGCTCGGACAACCGGCGACGACGATCTCCGGCGGCGAGGCGCAGCGCGTCAAGCTCGCCCGCGAGCTCGCGCGCAAGGCCACGGGGCGCACGCTGTATGTCCTCGACGAACCCACGACGGGCCTGCATTTCTCGGACATCGAGGTGCTCATCGGGGCGCTGTCGAGCCTGCGGGACGCGGGGAACACGGTCGTGGTGATCGAGCACAACCTCGACGTGGTCGCGTGCAGCGACTGGGTGATCGACATGGGGCCGGAGGGGGGCGAGCGCGGCGGGTTCGTCGTGGCGTGCGGACCACCAGAGCACGTGGCCGGCGTCCCGGAATCGCATACCGGGCGTTACCTGCGCGAGGTCCTCGAGGTCGGGCGCAAGCGGCCGGGAAAACGCGCCAAATAACCCGGGACGTCCCGACGAGAGACAGCAGCGACGAACCCGGGGAGCGCCCCGCCCGCGCGGGGCGCGTAGGGGTTGGGCTTGACCCAACCCCTGGAACAAGAGGGTTGGCTCAGCCAACCCCCTGGCACAATCAACCGAAATCCTTTTCGGCGCGCTCCTGATCCTCTTTGCAGCGGATGCAGAGGCTCGTCTCGGGGCGGGCTTCGAGGCGCTTCTGCGCGATCTCTTCCTCGCACTCCTCGCACTGACCGAACGTCCCGTCCTCGATCTTGATCAGAGCCTTCTCGATCTTGTCGAGGAACGACTTTTCCCGGCCGCGGAGCCGGAATGTGAAGGATTGCAGATACTCGCTCGAAGCGAGATCCATCTCATCGGGGAGATCACTCGCGTCGAGGGCCATGTCCTCACTCAGCGTCTGCTTTGCTTTCTTGACGATCTCGTCCCGCTTCGCCTCGAGCAAAGCCTTGAACTTCTTGAGCTGGGCCTTGTTCATTGTGCAATTCCCTCGACGTGTCGCCCTCTCGGTGCCCCCCGCTTCATGCAATCCGGGCACCTCGACGAAGTACGGCCAAAGACGGACGAATGCCGTCCATTTCCGGCCCTCCCGTGAAGGAGGGCGCGGAAGGCTAGGCGACGGATTCCCTGACGTCAACCACGGTCGAGACCGGCCGAGATGCAGGTTTGACGACTTCCTCTCGACGTGGGACAAAACCTTCCACCTTGCTGGAATTCGACATCAACCGAAAAACGAGTGAACCCCGTGATGCCGCCACCGTCATCGTCGTGCGCGACGGTGCGCAGGGGCTCGAGGTCTTCTGTGTGCGCCGGCACGCGAAGTCCGCATTCATGGGCGGGGCGCTCGTCTTTCCAGGGGGAAAGGTCGATCCGTCGGACCTCGATCCGGGCTGGGAAACCGCCGCGACCGCCGCGGACGCGCGGGTCCTTGGGATGGCCACCGAGCGGTCACACGCCCTCGGGCTTTGCGTCGCGGCATGCCGGGAGACGCTCGAAGAGGGGCGGATCCTGCCGGTGACGCCCGGCGTGGCGGGCGCGGAGCTCGACGCCCTCGCGGCCGAGCTCGCCGCCGGGACACGGCTGCTCGACGCGCTCGTCCGGCGCGGCATGCGCCTCGCGCTGGATACCCTCGTCCCGTTTGCGCGCTGGGTGACGCCCGTGGCGGAGTCGCGTCGGTTTGATGCTCGTTTCTTCCTGCTCCCTTTGCCCGAGGGACAGGAGGGACGGCACGACGATCACGAGACCACGATGAGCTTGTGGGCGCGCCCGTCGGATGTCCTCGACGCCGCGGCGGAAGGGCGTTTCTTTCTCGCGCCGCCGACGTCGCGCTCCCTGGAATTGCTCGCGGGCGAGCGAGACGTGCACGGTGCGCTCGCCCTCGCTCGGCGGCAAACGCTCCTGCCGATCTGCCCCGAGTTCGTCCCGGGCGACGGCGACGCTCCGCCTTTCATCGCTTTGCCCGGTGATCCTGCACACTCCGTGCGGGAGCGGCGGCTGGACGGACCCAGCCGGTACGTCCTGCGTGAAGGCCGTTTTGCTGCCGAGGACGCACCCGAGTTCGGCAAAGGATTCGCTTCTCCCGTTGTGCCGGGGGTCGAGACGAGCCTCGACGAGCGGGACGTTGCGACTTCGGTGGACGATGGGGGTTCGGGGACTTAGCTCCCTTTTGTGGGAGCGAAGCCCCCGAGCGTGGACTGGGCCGAGGAGGCCGGAAGTCATGGAAGCCAAAGAAAACACGACGCCGACCACGACCACGACGACGACGACGAATCAGCCGGAGCTGTTCACCGCGAGCGACGTGGCGCGGTTTTGCCAGGTGGACCTGAAGACCATCCACAACTGGGCGGACAAGGGGGAAATCCGGCATTTCCGGACGCCGGGCAGGCACCTGCGCTTTCGGAGGCTCGACGTCCTCGATTTCCTGCGGAAGTACGGCTACCCGATCCCCGAGGTGCTCCGCCTCGGCAAGCCCAAGGTCGTGGCCGTCGACGACGATCCGCAGGTGCTCGCCTCGCTCCGCAAGGCGCTGAGCAAGCGCTTCGAGCTGACCACGTTCCAGGACCCGTTCGACGCGCTCGTGGCCGTCGGCAGCATCCAGCCCGACGCCATGGTCTTCGACGTGCGGATGTCCGGGCTCGACGGCGTGAAATGCCTCGAACGGCTGCGGTCGATCGACACGACCTCCCACATCCGCTGCATCGTCTACTCGGACGCCGAGGAGATGAAGAAAAACGCGACGGAGGCCGGGGCCTACGACTTCATCAAGAAGGGCGAGGCCGCGGAGCTGCGCGACTCGCTGGAGCGGCTGATGGGCCTCGAAAGGGAGTGACGCGGGCGGATCACTTGCCTTCGCGGTAGGCGCGGATCGCGTTCGCCACGGCATCGGCGAGCTTCTGCCGATAGTCGGCCGTGGCGAGGCGGGCCTCGTCGTCCGGGTTCGAGATGAACGACGTCTCGAACAAGACCGCGGGCATGTCCGCGCCGACGAGCACGAAGAAGCCCGCGGTCTTCGTGCCCTGATCCTTCGTGTCGGGCCAGCGCACGCCGAGCGACGCGAGCGCGGAGCGCTGGACCAAATCGGCGACGTGGCGCGACCGGGCCATGAGGTCGCCGACGTCGAGGTTCGACGCGATGAGCGCCATCTCCTCGTCGATGGAGCGCGCGTCGCCCTCTTCGCCGGTCTTGCGCGGGCGGGAGGCGTTTTCCCGGGCGGCGACGCGCATGGCGAGGCCCTCGGGATCCCGCACGCGATCGAGCGAGAACGTCATGGGCCCCCGCGCCTGCCCGTTCTCGGACGCGTTGCAGTGGACGGAGACGAAGAGGTCCGCGTGGAACGCATTGGCCCGCGCGGTGCGGAGGTCGAGCGGGACGTACGTGTCGTCGTCGCGCGTGAGCATGGTCTCGACGCCGAGCTCGCGGGAGACGATGGTCGCGGCGCGGTGCGCGATGTCCAGCGTGACGTCCTTCTCCTTGAGGCCCGTGGGACCGACGGCGCCGGTGTCGTTGCCGCCGTGGCCGGGATCGAGGACGACGCGGCGCACCTCGCGTTTGCCCGATGCGTCCTGTTCGTCCTTCCGAACCGGCGGGCGTGTGCTCACGTCGACGACGATGCGGAACGGGTCGGGCAGGTAGAAGACGCGGCGATAGAGCGAGGCGGCAAGATCGAGCACGACGCGGGTGCCGCCGCCCTCCTGCGCGCCGAGACGGACGCGACGCACGACGCCGCCGACCTCGGTCTCGCGCCGGACGCCCTTGGCGCTCGCGCGGGCGATGTCGACGAACACACGCGCGTCCTTGCCCGCGGCCGCGTCCGCGCCAAGCGTGCCGACCTGGAACGTGGTCGGTCCACTCAGGTGGATGACCACGCGGCCGCCCTTCTCGGAGCCGAAGGGCTCGAGCGAGACGATCTTCACCGGCTCCTTCGCCGCGGTCGCGTCCCGCGGGGTCACGACGACCTGCCCCTCGAGCGCGGCCTGCGCCGCGGAAGCGGAGGAAGGGGGCGCGGACTCGGGGGAGACGGCGCCGGACGGCGGCGGGGAGGCGGCGAAGGCCGACGGGGACGGCGCGCCGCGCGAGGCGGCTTCCGAGGCGAAGTCGCCCTCCCGTTCGAGGGCGCGGAGCGCGCCTCCGCGGGGGCGATAGGCGGACGCCATCGCGAGAGCGCGCTCGAGCGCGACGTGGCATGGCGTGCGCGGGGCGAGGACGGCCTGGCGGCGCGAGGCGAGGTAGGTCTCGCGGTAGGAGATGGCGGCGTCGCGGGCGAGCTCGCCGGCGAGCAGGGCGCGGCGGCGATCGGCCTCGCAGCCCTGGAGGGTGCCGGCGGCGGCGCTCGCGGAGGCGGCGTAGAGCTCGAGGGCCTCGCGGGCGTCGGCCTCGGCCTGGTCGAGGCGGAAGGAGCGGGCGCGGAGGTCGCCCGCGAGCATGGCGAGGGCGGCGCCGCGCTCGGTGCGGCCGGCGCGCGAGGAGGCGATGGCGACGGCGTCGGCGAGGGCCACGACCTCCGCGCGGGGAGGGAGCGTCGCGGCGGGGTCGAGGAGGGCCTGGGCGCGCTGTTCGTCGCTCGGGGGCGGCGCGGGTGGACTCGACGCACCCGCGCTGCAGCCGAGGAGCGGCGCCCCGAACGCAAAAAGGATCGCCGCGGCGCGGAGGGCGGAGATACGATGGCAGCGCTGCACCGCGGTACGCCGGTGGACCGCGAACGACGGGGCAGCGACCGCGGCGATCCCCCTCGTCGCGGGGCCCGAGCACATCTTCCGGAGGATCCCCGTGTCCGACTCCACGCCCACCTCGATCCCTATCTACGCCGACCGGCTCTCCGGCGAGAACTTTGCCGACGCGACTGCGATGGTCAACGCGTATCTCCGACGCTACGTCGCGAAATACCTCCCGGCGAGCGACGCGGGTCACGAGGGGCACGTGCTCGACGACGGCGGATACGCCCACGTGCAACGCGGCGCGGTCACGATCGGGATCAACGTCCTCGAGCGACAGGGCGTCCTGATGATCTTCGCGCCCATCATGGCGGTGCCGGCGCGGGGGCGGGAGGGCTTCTACCGGAAGCTGCTCGAGCTCTCGTTCGTGCGCACGAGCGACGCGGCGTTCGCGATCGACGCGGCGCGCGACGACGTGGTGGTGCGGTGCCTGCGGCGCCTGTCCGCGCTCGACTACGAGGAGTTCGAGGACATCGTGACGACCGTGGGGGACGTGGCGGACGAGTGGCAGAACAAGCTCGTCGACGAGTTCGGGGGGAACGAAAAGGCTGCCTCCGCGTTCGGCGACTGACGCGCTGCGCCCTGCCTCCACGATCGACGCCGCTGCGTTGCCGCTCGCACGCGACGGATGATACGTTCTCGTCTGGTCATGCCTGTCCAAGAACCCCAAGCGAAGCCGCCCGTCCCCACGCCGGACGAGCTGGATCGGCTCGCCTTGCAGTACAAGCCGTCCTGGGAGCAAGACGATCCGCCCGCGGCCGCCGCGCCCGCGATCGCGGCACGTCCGGTCGTGGCCCCGCCGCCCGAGCCGGCACGCGCGGTCGAACCGCCTGCGCTGCCGGTGGCGAACGGCGCCGCAAAGGCCAATGGCGCATCCGCGCCGCTCGCGAACGGCACCGCGAAGGCCGAGAGCCCGAAGGTCGACGCGCCGAAGGTCGACGCGCCGAAGGTCGACGCACCGAAGGTCGACACGCCGAAGGCCGACGCACCGAAGGCCGACGCACCGAAGGCCGACGCACCGAAGGCCGACGCACCGAAGGTCGATGCGGCCAAAGCGGAGGAAGCAAAAGCCGACGCGCCGAACGTCGATGCGGTCCAAGCGGAGGAAGCGAAGGTCGACGCGCCGAACGTCGACGAAGCGAAGGTCGACGCGCCGAAGGCTGAAGACGCAAACGCGCCGAAGCTCGAAGAAGCGCAGGCTGACGAAGCGAAGGCCGACGAAACGAAGACCGACGAGACGCAGCCGGCCGCGGAGCAGGCTGACGACGATGCGCCCGCGATCGCAGCAGCACCTCCCGCGGCAGCGCCGCCCGTGGACGACGCGAGCCTCGCGCGCATGGACGCCGCGATGGCCGACGAGCCGCCCGAGATCCCCGTGAGCGGCCCGCCCAAGGGGATTTTCGTGAAGGTCGCGGTCGCGCTCATCGGGCTCGGCGGTCTCGCGTTCGCCGCGAAGGGCTTGCTCGGTGGCTCGGACAAACCCACCCCGCCGCCGGTCACGACGAACGCGGCCGAGGCGCCGAAGCCCGCGCCGAGCCCGACGCAAACCGCAGCGCCCGCGCCGACGGAGACGGTGGAAGCGCGCCCCGTGGAGACCGCCGCCGCGCCGCCCACGCCGGAGCCCCCTGCCCCGACGCCCACGCTAGCCGCGACGACAGCACCCACGAGCGAGCCCGCCGCTGCTGCGACGACGCCGAAGACCGAGCCGCCGAAGGTCGAACCGCCGAAGGTCGAGCCGCCGAAGCCTGTCGAGACGGCTACCGCCACCGCGAAAAAACCCGCTGCGTCTGCACCGACGACGGCAAAAACTGCGGCGCCCAAGCCCCCCGCGACGACACCCCCGAAGCCCGGCGGCGGCATCATCCGCGAGACGCCGTTCTGAGCGCGCGCTAATCGCTTGCCCGTGCCCTCCTCGGGGTGCGAAGAATGCCGACACGAAGACCGCATCGCTGCGCACCGCGATGCACCGAGGGTTCGATGAAGACACGCGCTTGCGCCACCGCCTTGTTCCTTTCGCTCACGGTCCCTGCCCTCCTCGGCGAGGCCGGGATCGCCCCCGACCTCATGGAAGCACGTGCCTTCGCCCAGGCGGACGCCGTGACCGAGGTCGCTCGACAACGCTACGAAGAGGGCGTGAAGGCGTTCGACGCCGGTCGCTTCGAGGACGCGCGCTCCGCGTTCCTGCAAGCCTACGCGCTGAAGCGCCACCCCGCCGTGCTGCTCAACCTCGGCCAGAGCGAGCTGCGCTCGAACCACCCCGAGGACGCAGGCATGCACCTGCAGCAGTTCCTCCGCGACATGCCCTCGGCCTCGCCCGATCAGAAGACCGTCGCCGAGAAGGGCATCAACGACGCGAAGAAGAAGACCGGGCACATCGTGGTGATCGTCGACGCGAACGGCGCCGATGTGTCCGTCGACGGCACGAGCTACGGCAAGTCGCCGCTGCTCAACGTGATCTTCGTCAAGCCGGGCGCGCACACGGTCACGGCGACGTACGGCGGCAAGACCGCCACCACGAAGGTCGACGCGAAACAAGGCTCGGCCACCGCGGCGAACCTCGTGCTCGGCGTCGGTGGTGCAGCTTCGCCTCCGCCTCCGCCGCCGCCCCCGCCGCCTCCGCCGCCTCCGCCGGCCGCGTCGCCCACGCCCGCGCCCGCGCAGACGTCGCCGACGCCCGCCGCGAACCCGTACGGCACGCCTTCGAGCGCGCCACCCGCGGGCCCCGCGGGCGCGAGCTCCGGCCTCCCGCCGGTCGACGCGCCCGTGCTCACGCCGCAGGGTCCGGACGGCAGCGGCGACACGACGACGGGCACGCGAGAGCCGTTCCTGAAGTGGTACACGCACAAGCCGCTCGCGTGGGTCGGCTCGGGCGTCGCGGTGATCGGCCTCGGCCTCGGCATCGGCTTCTCGATCGGCGCGAGCGTCGCGAGCGGCAAGGCCGACCAGCACGCCGCCGAGATCCGCACGTTCGCGTCGACCGATCCGAGCACGAACTTCGGCAAGAACCCGCCCTGCGGATCGACCGAGACGTCCGGCAGCGATCTGCCGAACTACGAGCAGGCCTGCGGCGTGCTGCGCAAGGATCTCTCCGACTACGACACGAACGTCGCCGTCGCCACGACGGGCTGGGTGCTCTTCGGCGTCGGCGCGATCGGCACGGGCGTCTACGCGCTGCTCGACTGGTACCTGCCGAAGAAGAGCTCGACCTCGACGACCGCGTCGAACGACGGCCCGCGTATCCTCGCGGTCTCGCCGAGCGTCTCGTCGACGTATCAAGGGCTCGGCGTCGTCGGCACGTTCTGAGACGACGTCGCCGCGTCTCCCGCGGCGCGCAGCAGATCCCGCATCGTCGATCGCGGGACCGACGCGCGCCGCGCCGCTTCGCTCGTATTCCTCCCTGCCTCCTCGAAGATCCGTCGCGCGTCGTCGGGACGAAGTTTGACCCGGCGTCCGCCTCGCTCCGCGAGCACCGAGGTCACGTGCTCGGCCAGGATCACGCCCGGCGTGCGTAACGCCGCCTGCACGATCACGTTCCGCAGCTCGCGCACGTTGCCCGGCCAGCTCGAAGCGCGCAGCGCCGCGAGCGCGCCGGGCGCGAACTCGCGCGGGCCGATCTCCGAGGTCGCGAGCAGGTGCATGCAGATCGCCGCGATGTCCTCCGTGCGCTCGCGCAGCGCTGGCACGCGCACGAGGCACACCGCGAGCCGCTCGTACAGATCTGCCCGGAAGCGCCGCGCCGCCACCATCTGCTCGAGCGGCTCGCACGTCGCCACCACGAGCCGCACATCGACGGGCATGGCCGCCTCCGCCCCGAGCGGCCGCACGAGCCCCTCCTCCACCACGCGCAGGAGCTTCGCTTGCACGTCGAGCGGCAGCGCCGCGATCTCGTCGAGGAACAACGTGCCTTGATGCGCCTCCCGGAACGCGCCTCGCCGATCGCGGAGCGCGCCCGTGAACGCGCCGCGCTGGTGGCCGAAGAGCTCCGACTCCGCGAGCTCGCGCGAGATCGTCGCTGCGTTCAGCACGACGAACGGTTTGTCCTTGCGCGCGCTCTCGTCATGCAGCGCGCGCGCCACGAGGTCCTTGCCCGTCCCCGACTCGCCGCGGATCATCACGGGCAGCTTGAGCGGCGCGAGCCTGCGCACCGCGCCGCCGAGCCTCCGCATCGGCGCGCTCCGCCCCACGAGGTGCGCGAGCGGCGCGCCCCGATGCGCCTCGACCGCGAGCGTGCTGCCCTCGACGCGCACGACGGCGCGGCCTAGCTCGACCGCGCTCCCCGTCGAGAGAAACGCCCGCGCCACGCGTGTCCCCGCGACCCGCATCCCGTTGCGGGATCCGAGATCGACCGCCTCGATCACGCTGCCTCGATGCACGAGCGCCGCGTGGCGCGCGCTCACCGTGCGCTCGACGAGCCGCACGTCCACGCCCTCGCCCGAGCCGAGCACGATCTCCTCGCCGGGACCGAGCCGCGCCGCGCGCTCCTGCCCGCCGTCGTCCACCCAGATCCATGCGGCGCCGAGCGCCGCCTCGCCCCCGCCGATCTCCACCGTCGCGTCTCGCGCACGTTCGTCCTTCACGAACGCTCCATCGACACGACAGGGGTCGTGGTTGCGTAAAAACGTCGCGCTCGCTTCAGAACGCCGCGGCGACCGTGGCCGGCGTGCGCACCTTTCCGCCGCGGAGCGGGTCGAACGTGACGCGCAAACCCACCTGGAAAAACCCGTAGACGCTCGGCGACGTCCCCGCATCCGGGCGCAGCCGGTACGAGCCGACCGTCCCTTCGAGAAACGGCCCGAAGCCAAAGACCGGGTGCGGGTAGAACGTGCCGCCCAGCGTGATCCGCGCGAAATCGATGCCCTGCGAGCGGCCGATGCCAAACGCCGGGGCCGCGCCGGTCTCGGGCGCTTCGATGAGCGACGTGCGGAAGCCCACGCCGTAGCTCGCCCAGGGATCAAACGCGATGCCCTGCGCCAGGTGGTAGACGAGGCGCATCCCCACGCCGAGCGTGCTGCCCGAGCACCCCGCGCAGGCCGCGCCGCCGCCGAGCATGCCGTAGCTTCCATCGAGCTCGAAGGACACGTGCCGGCTCAGGCCGAAGCCGAGCCCGAGCGAGACCCCGGGCCCGCCGGACACGAGATCACTCGCTGTCACACCCGAGGCGATGCTGCCGAGGGGCACGACGTAGCTGCCTCCCAGGGACAGGAGGAAGGCCCCTTTGCGCCAGTCGGGCGCGTAGGCCCTCGGGGTCCCGGCGCCCGGCTCCGGCGGCTCCTCGACCTCGGCGGGCTCTTCCCGGGCCGGATCGGGCGTCTGCGCGAGGGCGGGCAAGGGGGCCACGACGAGCGCGGCGGCGACGAACGCGCGAAAGGAGCGGGGGAGCGTCACGGCAGGGCTCTAGAACGACCACGGCCCGCGCGCAAAGCGCAAAGCGCACGGCCCTCGGGAACCTTGTTCGACCGCCGCGTATGAGCGCGCCCACGACGGAGGGGGGGGACGGAGGGGGGCCCCCCGCGGGAGACGACACGAGGAACTAGCCGAGGACCAGGGATCGGCCGCTATAATCGCGTGCCGCATGTCCAAGACCCAGCCGCGCCACGCCCTTCGCCTCGTGGCAGCGGGCATGACCGACGTAGGCCGCCAGCGCAGGCACAACGAAGACAACGTGCTCGTGGCGCAAAGCCTCGACCTCTTCGTGGTGGCCGACGGCATGGGCGGACATTCCACGGGGCACGTCGCGAGCGCCCTCACCGCGACGTCGATGCAGAACTTCTTCGAGGCGACGGAGCAAGGGGTTCTCCCCTTGCCCACGCCGAACGACGAGGCCGATCTGCCGCGCCACGCCGAACGACTCGCGCAGGCCGTTCGCAAGGCCAACCGCGACGTCTACGAGATCTCGTCGACGCACAAAGAGCACCGCGGCATGGGCTCGACGATCGTCGCGATCCACTACGACGGCGGCGAGAGCCTGCACATCGCGCACGTCGGCGACAGCCGCTGCTACCGCATCCGCGACGGCGGGATCGAGCAGCTCACGCGCGACCACTCGCTCATCAACGACGCGCTCGCGCTCAAGCCCGACCTCACCGAGGAGGAGCTCGCGCGCTTGCCGAAGAACGTGATCACGCGCGCGCTCGGCATGAAGGACGCGGTGAAGGTCGACGTGCAGACCGTGAAGATCGAGCCGGGCGACATGTTCCTGCTCTGCTCGGATGGTCTAAGTGGTATGATCTCCAACGATCAGATCCTCGAGGTCTTTGATCTGACGGGGGATCTCTCGGAGGCCTGCGAGCTGCTCATCGCGATGGCGAACGAGGCGGGCGGCGTCGACAACATCTCGGCGCTGCTCGTCCGCGCCGACGACACGCCGCCGCCCTCCGAGGCGCACATCTCCGCGATGGAGGTCGACGCGCCGGAGCTCGCCGTCGAGGAGGTCGCCGCGTCGATCCCGTTCTCGCAGCGGTACCGCGACATCCAGGACATGCGCTCGTACCGCCCGCCCCCCGGCGATCCCATCGACGAGGTGGTCGTCGGGACCGAGCTCGACGGGCTGCGCGAGGTGATGACGCCGGATGATCTCGCCATGCTCGCGGCCGGCGGCGACGTCGAGACCGAGGGCCCGCGCTCGATCGACGAGATCCGCGTGGCGCGCTGCAGGCGCTGCGATCACGAGCTCTACGTCGGCAACACCTTCTGCACCGAGTGCGGCACGAAGATCGAAAGCGATTGATGCCCGAGAGCGGCCCCTCGAGCACACGCACGCGCGTCCTGCCGATCGCCGAGCGCCTCGACGCGGACACGAAGTACGCGGGGCGCGGCGTCACGATCGCGTTCCTCGACTCGGGCTTTTACGCGCACCCCGATCTTACGACACCGTACAATCGCATCGCCGCGTACCATGACCTCTTCGCGCCGCGCGCGGGGCTCGAAGCGCTCGAGCGCTCGGACGTCTCGTCGTGGCACGGCATGATGACGAGCGTCGTCGCCGCGGGGAACGGCGCGCTCTCGGCGGGGCAGTTCCGCGGCCTCGCCTGGGAGGCGAACGTCGTGCTCGTGAAGGTCGGCTCCGCGCACCGCATCGTGCACGACGACATCCGCCGCGGCCTCGACTGGGTCCTCGCGAACCGCGAGCGCTACGGCATCCGCGTCCTCAACATCTCGTGCGGCGGCGACTACGAAGAATCGTTCCTCACCGATCCGCTCTCGCGCGCGGCCGACGAAGCTTCGCGCCAAGGCATCGTCGTCGTCGCGGCGGCCGGCAACGCGGGGCACCTCGCCGATCATCAGGTCCTGCCGCCGGCCAGCGCGCCGAGCGTCCTCGCGGTCGGCGGGCTCGACGACGGCGGCGCGGGGCAGCGGTCGCAGCACTACCACTCGTCGTATGGGCTCACGATCGACGGCCTGCAGAAGCCCGAGCTCATCGCGCCGGCGATCTGGGTCGCCGCGCCGATCCTCCCCGGCACGACCACGGCGGCCGAGGCGCGCCTCCTCAAGCGGCTTGACGAAGCCTCGGACGACAAGCTCTTCGCTCTGCTCGACGCGCACGCCGGCGCGGACGCCGATCTCGACGCGATCGCGGGCCGCCGCGAGCCGTACCTCGTGCGCCAGATCGTCGCCGCGAAGCTCCGCGATCGGAGGGTCCTCTCGGGCCACTACAAGCACGTCGACGGCACGAGCTTCGCGGCGCCGATCGTGGCGAGCGTGGTCGCGCAGATGCTCGAAGCGAACCCCGCGCTGCGCCCGCACCAGGTGCGGCGCATCCTCATGACGACGGCGCGTGGCACGCCCGGGATCGCGCTCGAACGGCAGGGCTGGGGTGTGGTGCAGCCGCGCGCCGCCGTGGAAGCGGCGCGCGGCATGGGCGCGGGCTAGCGCTCGTTACTGGCCGAAGAGACCACCGAACGGGTTCGGCGCCCCGCCCGTCATGCGCCACGAGTTCGCCGTCTGCTGCACGATCGGCAGGCGCACCATCGGGTGCGGGTGCGTGCGCTCGAAGTTGAAGACGATCGTCGCGGGCGTGAGCTGATCGAGGTTCGCGAAGAACTGCAGCGTGAGCACCGCGCCGCCCTCGGTCATGCGGTAGCCGTTCTGGCGACGCGCGCCTGCGGAGAGGAGGTTGTTCGTCCCGGCCACGTCGGCGGCGATCTCGTTCGGCTGGTTGAACGCGGGGAGCGTGCGCGAGAGCAGCCTGCCGAGATCGGCGGGGTTCACGCCGCGGCTGCCGCCCTGGTTCGCCGTGCAGCCGAGGTGGCCGAGGTGGTGGTGACCGAGCTCGTGGCCGAGCACGAAGCCGACCTGCTCGTCGAAGAGCTGGTGCTGGCGCTGCACCTTGCGCGCGTCGATCTGCTGCACCGGATCCACGAAGCCGAGGGGCGGCCTCACCATGGCGCCCTTCTGCGCGAGCAGCCGCAGGTACTCGTCGAGCTTGCGCGTGCCGAAGATCTCGTCGTTCGCCTTGTACTGCGCGATGTGCGCCTCGATCTCGAGCAGGCCGTCGGTGATGGCCATGAGCGGCAGCCCCTGATCGTCACACGCCGCGAACGCGTTCACCTCGCCGGGCGTGGGATCGGCGACGAACGGGATGTCGCGCACGATGGACTGCTTGTTCGCGGGCAGCGCGGCGATGAGCTCGCCCATCACGACGCCGGCCTGGCTGCGCAGCCAGTTGATGTCGACGAGGTTGATCGGATCGTTCAGCGGCGTGGTCGGGATCCCGCCGGTCGTCGGCGTCCCCGTCGTCGGCGTCCCCGTCGTCGGCGTCCCCGTCGTGGGGAACGGCCAGGGAAAACCGGGGAATGGGCTCGTGGGCTGGGGCGCGGGTTGCTGCGGCGTCGTCGTCGGCGTCGTCTGCGGCGGCTGCTGGGGATACCCTTGCTGCGGGTAGCCCTGCTGCGGGTAGCCCTGCTGCGGGTAGCCCTGCTGCGGGTAGCCCTGCTGCGGGTAGCCTTGTTGCGGCGGGTACTGCCCCGCCGGGGGCTGCGCCTGGCCGTAGGTCGGCTGCCGGGATTCGCGGCAACCTGCGACGAGCGCCGAGGACAGGGCGAGCGCCGAGGCGCAGAGCGTCAGGAACGGAAGGGGGCCGCGGGGTCGCGACGCGAACGAAGGCATACGCACGAGCATAATCCATGGACGGTCCTGCGCCGTTCCTCGCGCAACGCTCCGTTCGCGGAAATGGTGCCTCCCGCGAATCGCTCCCTGCCGTGAGCCTGCCCTCTCCTCGCCTTGCTCATATCCCACCTCCAGCTACACTGGTCCCGAGAGTCCTCACCGAGGCGTCGCCCGAAGGCGCGCATGGGCGAGGGCGAAACGAAACCGTGAACGGCGGACGGTGCCGGCACCGAGGGGCGAGGTGTGCGCTCGTCGGACGGCGCCGTCCGCCGTGAGCAGGGGATTGGGGGGAGGTCCATCATGACGAACCGATGGAACGTGATTTGGGTGATCTTCGGCGGCTTGGCGGCGACGGGCGTTGGCTGCGATGCGAACGATCCGGTCGACGAGGGCGCGGTGCGCAGCACGAGCGACGAGGTGGGCGAGGCCTGGGGGGCGCCCATTGGCGATGTCCCCCTGCCGCCCGGGCCGGGGTGCCGGGGGTTCCATTGCGCCTCCGCGCTCCCGCCGGGGCGTTGCCTTTACGACAGGGACTGCGCGCTCGCGTGCGTGTTCCCCGCGGACGCCTGTGATGCGGGGATCGGCGGGTGCCTGGGCTATTGCCTCGCGAACGACCAATGCATCAGCGACCTGTCCTGCGCGGGCGGCCAGCGCTGTCTCGATTGTGCGCTCTCGACGTACAGCGCGGCTTGTGTCGAGATCTGCGAGCCCATCCCGCCGCCGCCGCCGCCGCCCCCGGTCTTGCCGCCGCCGCCTCCGCCTCCGGTCGAGCCGCCGCCCCCGGTGATCGTGGAGCCGCCGCCGCCTCCGGTCGAGCCGCCGCCGGTGGTCGTGGAGCCGCCGGTGGTCGTGGAGCCGCCGGTGCAGGAGCCTCCGGTGCAGGAGCCTCCGGTGCAGGAGCCTCCGGTGCAGGAACCTCCGGTGCAGCAGCCTCCCGTGCAGGAACCCCCGGTGCAGGCGCCTCCGCCGCCTCCGCCGCCGAAGGACGATTGCCCCCTCGACAAGCCGCCGAAGGGCGGCACCGGGCAGCAGAGCCAACTGCCGACGTCGCCTCCGCCTCCGGCGGGCGGCTCGGACCTCCAGGTCCCGCGCTGATTCCACGAAATGAAAAAGGGCGCGGGGGTTTCGTCCCCGCGCCCTTTTTTTGATCGCCGTCCCCCGTGAATCCGCCGTGCCTCAGTGCGCGTGGTCCGAGCAGGCCTCGTGCTCGAGCTCCGGCTGCGCCTCGACGGCGTCGATCGGCAGCGGCACGAAGAACTCCGGATCGTTCGGGTCACGCGAGAATGCCTCGGCCTCGCCGTCCTTCCCGTCGTACATGATGGCCGCGCCGCACGTCGCGCCCTTCTCGAAGCCGCCCGCGGGCGACTTCTTCATGCGCGCCTCCGTCTGCGGGCCCCACGCGCCGTCGACCGAAATCGTGTCGTTCGGGTTGTTTCGGTTCCACAGCCGCTGGAAGGCCTTCACGTCGAGGCCCTTGTAGCTCACCGCGCCCGCGCCCGCGTAATCGAAATGCACCGCGTCGCTCGACCCGAGCCACTTGAAGCCCTTGTTCGTCAGGACGGTCTTCCACGAGCTGTATTCGCTCACGTCGAGCGCGAGGCCCGTCTCGTGATTGCTGGCGCCGGGCTTCGCGGCGAGGCTGATGCTGCAGCGGCCCGTCTGGTACCAGTTGTACAGCATGTATTGCTGCGCCACGGTCCGGAGCGCCGAATTGATCGTCATCGTCTTGCCCGTGTTTTCCTTGAGCGCCGCCAGGAGCCGGTCGGCCGCGGGCTTCTCCAGGTACGCGAACGTCGCGCTGCCGAACGTCACGTTCGACGTCTTCGTGAGCGGCACGTACGCGTCGGGGTTCAGGCAACGCGCCTCGGCGATGATCTGGAGCGAGAGCCCCTTCACGCTCGAGGTCGAGCAGCTCGAAGCCGCCGCCTGCGCGACGGTGCTGCCGGCCACGGCTTCATCGGCGGTATCGATCGGCTCGGGGGATTCCACCCCAGCGGCCTCACCGCCGAGCTCCTCGGGGGGAGCTTCGGCAATGCAGCCCGCAAAGACGGGCGTGGCGACAAGGGCAGCGGCGAGGGCAAGAACACGGAATTGGGTCGGGCGAGCGTCCATGCCAGCCTCTCCAGCACGAGGCGTGCCGGACGCGCGCGAGGCCTTGGGTCCTCCAATCATCTCGAATGGGCGCGAAAACGTGGTGGATCGACGATGCACCAGGTGGAAAAAGGATCCACGCTCCGGCCTGCGCCTCCGCGCCGTCGCAATCGCGCGCGCTCTCGGCGTTCGAAAAAAACTTCACACCGGCGGAGCTTCCGCGTAGAGGTGGGCCGGCGGGCCTGGAAGGCTGAAGGCTCGCCATCTCGCGATGCTCCCCCTCCCCTTGCCATTCCCGCGCGTAAAGATTTGCTGCATCGCCTCCGAGGAAGAGGCGTGGATGGCCATTCGCGCGGGCGCCTCTGCCCTCGGCCTCGTCGGTCCGGTCCCGAGCGGGCCGGGCGCGATCACCGAGGAGCAGATCACGGCCATCGCCACGCGCGTCCCGCCCGGCGTCGCCACCTTCCTCCTCACGAGCCACCAGGACGCCGGCGCCATCATCGAGCAGCAGAAGCGCTGCCGCACGAGCGTCGTGCAGATCCTCGATCGGCTGGTCTCGGGCACGTACGAGGAGCTGCGCGCGGCCATGCCCGGCATCGGCATCGTCCAGGCCGTGCACGTGATGGGCGACGAGGCCATCGACGAGGCGATCAGCCTCGAAGGCAAGGTCGACGCGGTCCTGCTCGATTCGGGCAACCCGAACCTGCCCGTGAAAGAGCTCGGCGGCACCGGGCGCACGCACGATTGGCAGATCAGCGCGCGGCTCTGCGAGCGCGTGCGGCTGCCGGTCTACCTCGCGGGCGGGCTCCGATCGGACAACCTCGCGACCGCGATCCGCACCGTGCGGCCCTTCGGCGTGGACCTCTGCAACGGCGTGCGCACGGACGGCAAGCTCGACCCGGCCAAGCTCGAAGGCTTCTTCGCGGCCCTGCGCGCCGGCTGAACGTCAGTCGTCGGCGCCCGGGTTCTTGATCCGCCGCACGAGCCCGCGCACCGTGTTCATGCCGAGCAGGCGCGTGAACAGGACGAAGCCGACGACGGCCGAGAGCACGGTCAGCCACAAGGGCACGTGGAACAGGAGCTTGCTCCACGTCGCCCACGCCTCGCTCCCCACGAGATCCCGAAACGCGAAATCGAACGAGGGGAGCGTCTCCCGCTCGAAGATCCCGATCACGAGCCCGACCGGCGTGAGGACGAGGGTCAAGAACGCGAGCACCTGGTTCAAGAGATCGGCGCGTTTGTCCGAAAGGTACTCGTCGATCTCCGTGATCTCGCCCTTCACCTCCTCGAAGAGGCCGCCGACGTCGAGCGCGCTGCGCAGGCCGCAGTAGAAGCGGTCGTGCCGCTCCTCCGAGCTGATGTGGCCGAAGCTGAACTTCGCCGTGTACTGCAAGAGCGCGAGCCTGAGGCGCCCGAAGATGCGGCCGTCGGGGCGGTTCGACATGCTCGCGCATGCCGACGAGAGCTCCAGCAAGAAGAGCCGCTCGTGCTCGATGAGCACCCACTTGTAGATGTAGCGCTCGAGCATCGTGGACTCGAACTGCGAGAGCAGGCCCTTCGCGTCGATCGGCCAGATCATCCAGGTCACGCCGACGGGCGAGAACACGCAGAGCTCGCGCGCCGAGGGCTCCCACATCGCCGGGTGCCCTTCGATGCGGCGATCGGCCGCGGACGGGTCGATCGGCTGATCGCTGCCGTGCGCGAGCCGCAGCCGATGCCGCGCCGCCGCGTCGGGCAGGCCCTCCGTGTAGATCACGTTCACGCTCATCGGGTTCGGCCAGCTCCCGATCGGCGCGTCGAGCATCACGTCGGGGATGAAGAGCTTCAGCCAGTGCCGGATCGTCGTGTCCTCGAGCCCGACCTCCTCGCCCATCGCGACGAGCGGGTTCGGCTTCATCTCGCCGTCCTTGCCTGCCTTCTTGCGCGGCATGCTCTCCGGCAAGAGGTGCGTCATGCCGCGGCGCACCACGGCCGCGTAGAGGTCCTGGAACGCCGTCAACGTGGGCGACGTCGGCTTGATGCCGACCACGACGAACACGTACCCCGTCTCGATCACGAAGAGCCGCGGCGGCGTGGTGATCTTGCACGGCATCCCGCCGTTCTTGTCCTTGCGTGGCTCCTTCGACCCGGGCGCGGCGTCGGGTTTGTCCGCTTCCTGCCTGCCCGCCTCGGCCTCGGGCCTCGCCTTCTTCGGCGCGCGCTCGAAGATCCACGTCGCGCGTGGATCGAAGAGGTTCGCGAGCTTGCCCGTGGGCTCGTAGGCGCGCAGCAGCCGCCCGTCGCGCACGTGGATGTTGAGGTGCGGCAGGAGCGCGGGATCGTCGATCTTCTTCGGCTTGAAATCGCCCCGCGCGAGGAGCTTCCTCTCGTAGGCCTCGAGGTCGAACGAGCCCTGAAGCCCGTCCGGGTGGCGGTACGAGACCACGAGGTAGAGCGTCGACTTCGGCCCGATCGGAGCTTCCTTCGCCTGCGGCTCCGCGGGCGCCTTGGACTCCCTCGGCTCCTTCCGCTCTTTGGGCTCCTTCGATGGCCTTGGGCCCGGCTCGGGCGCGATGGAGGGGGCCGTCGCGCGGGCCGGAACCTCGGCGTCGTCAGCGGACTTCGTACGTCCTCCGCAGGTAGTCCACGATGTCGGCCGATTCGAACATGTCCACGCCCGTGTTCGGGTCATGGAGGAAGGGCACCTGCATCTTGCCGGACCGCGCGAGGAATGCCTGGCGGCTCGGGCTGCCCTTCGCCACGTTGTGCAGCCGGTACGGGATCTCCAGCGTGGAGAGCACTTCCCGCGTGATGCGGCAGAACGGCGAGGCCTCGAAGCTCCAGAGCTCGAGCGGTTTTTCGGGCGCGCTCGAGGGGCGCGCGAAGCCGCCGAACCCCGGCCGCCACGCCGACGCCAGCATCGCCGTCGCGTTCGTGATCGGGCCGAGGCGCAGGGAGATCGGCACCTCGCCGTCGCCGTAGACACGGAAGAGGTAGGCGATGATGTCGTTCGACTCGTACATCGCGACGCCCGTGTTCGGATCGACGAGGAAGGGGAACTGGTGCTTGCCGCCGCGTTCCTTGACGATCGGGCGGAAGCGGCTCCCGCCGCGCGGGCACGGGTAGATCATCGCCTCGAGGTCGAGGATGCTGAGGGCCTCGCGCACCTTGCGGCAGTACGGGCACCCTTCGAACTCGTAAAGCTCCAGCAATTTGTCCGGACGCTCGCCGAGGTGTCCGGAACGCAAGCCCCCGCCGAGGCGCGCCAGCGTGGCGGCGAGCGAGGTCACGACGTCGAGGGTTCGATTCATGGACTCCTGGTTACGTGATTCCGGGGCAGAATTGAAGTGCCGAGGGCGCATGCGCGGTCCAAGCTGCGGGCGCCGTGCGCTCTGCGAAACGACCGACGACCCTCCTGCTCCTGCCCTCCCTGCTCGTATCCATGGCCTGCACTGGAAACCCCCCTCCGCCCGCCGCCCCCCACCCGAACCAGCCCGAAGCCCCGCTCGCGCCGCCTGCGAGCGCCGCCGCCGCGCCTGCGCCCGCGCGTCGCGCGCCGGACGTGCCCACGCGGCGCGAGGACGTCGTCGAGACGCTGCACGGCAAGGACATCCACGACCCGTACCGCTGGCTCGAAGACGGCGACAGCGACGAGGTGAAGGCCTGGCAAGCCGCGCAGAACGAGCGCACGGCGAAGGCCTTGTCCTCGCTGCCGGGCCGCGCGGCGCTCACGCACCGCATCGAGTCGCTCTTGCGGATCGGGTCCGTCGGCACGCCCGCCGTGTACGGCTCGAAGAAAGGCCCAAAAGGCCGTTATTTCTCGACGCGCCAGGCGCCGTCCGAGGATCAGCCGGTGCTGTACGTGCGCGACGGCGTGGACGGCGCGGATCGCAAGCTCGTCGACCCGAACACGCGGGGCTCGGACGGGCTCGTCTCGCTCGATTTCTGGGTGCCTTCGCAGGACGGCAAGAAGCTCGCGTACGGGCTTTCGTCGGGCGGCGACGAGCAGAGCACGCTCTACGTGATGGACGTCGAGACCGGCAAGGACCTGCCCGAGACCGAGGTCATCCCGCGCGCGCGGTACGCATCGGTCGCGTGGCTGCCCGACGGCAAATCGTTTTATTACACGCGGTACCCGAAGAAGGGCGACGTGCCCGCGGGGGAAGAGCATTACCACCGCAAGGTCTACCTCCACCAGCTCGGCCGCTCGTGGGAGAAGGACCCGCTCGTCTTCGGCGAGGACCGCGCGATGACGGACTCGCCGAGCGTCGCGATCTCGCCGAATGGCCGCTGGCTCGTGGCGAGCGTGCACATGGGCTGGAGCCGGGTCGAGGCGTACCTGCTCGATCGAACGGCCGGGCCGAAGGCCACGTTCGTGCCGATCGCGGTGCCGAAGGAGAGCGCGATCTACGACGTCGACGTGTACGACGACTTTATGCTCGTCCGGACGAACGACGGCGCGCCGACGTACGAGCTTTATCGTGTCGACCCGAAAAAGCCTGCGCGCGAGCACTGGCAGAAGATCCTGCCGGCGACGAAGGACGTCCTGCAGGCGGTGACCTCGATCGGCGGGCAGCTCTTCGCGACGTACATCGTCGACGCGCACTCGGTGGTGAAGCGCTTCTCGGCGACGGGCGAGCCGAAGGGCGAGATCACGCTGCCGACGATTGGCACGACGGGCGGCGCGAGCGGCGAGTGGGACGGGCACGAGGCGTTCCTCGGCTTCACCTCGTTCGCGGTGCCGAGCACGGTGCTACGTTTTGATCTGACGACGGAGAAGGTGAACACCTGGGCCGAGATCAAGCCGCCGGTGGACGCGTCGGAGTTCGTGGTGACGCAGGAGAAGGCGCGATCGAAGGACGGGACGATGGTGCCGTACTTCCTCGTGCACAAGAAGGGCGTGGCGCGGGACGGCAAGGCGCCGGCGGTGCTGACGGGGTATGGCGGGTTCAACATCGCGCAGATGCCGGCGTTCGCGGGGTCGCGCTACGTGATGCTGGAGCAGGGCGGCGTGGTGGCGGTGGCGAACCTGCGCGGCGGCGGCGAATACGGCGAGGCGTGGCACCGCGCGGGGATGCTGGGCGCGAAGCAAAATGTGTTCGACGATCTGTATGCGGTCGCGGAGGAGCTGATTGCCGATCGGGTGACGTCGTCGGATCGGCTCGCGGTGATGGGCGGCTCGAACGGCGGATTGCTCGTCGGGGCGGCGATCACACAGCGGCCGGATCTCTTCCGCGCGGCGGTGTGCGCGGTGCCGCTGCTCGACATGATCCGCTACCACAAGTTCTTGATCGCCAAGCTCTGGATCCCCGAGTACGGCTCGGCCGAGGACGCGGCGCAATTCGAGTGGCTGCGGGCGTATTCGCCGTATCACAACGTCAAGGCGGGGACGCCCTACCCCGCCGTGCTCTTCGCGACGGCGGAGGGCGACAGCCGCGTGGATCCGCTGCATGCGCGGAAGATGGCGGCGCTCCTGCAGGCGGAGGCGGGCGGGGACAAGCCGATCTTGTTACGTGTCGAGGGGAAGGCCGGGCACGGCGCGGGGAAGCCGATTTCCAAGCGGATCGAGGAGGCGACGGACGTGTATTCGTTCCTCTTCTGGCAGCTCGGGATGACGCCGCCGGGCTGACGGTTCCCTGCGGGACGGGGGGGCGGCACCTACATCTCGGTACAACGTAAGTTCACCTTGGTGCGTGGTCGGCGAGGCCCCCGAGGGGATCGGACCCCGCGGGGGGCGTGGTCGGCGAGGCCCGGACGGGGTCGGATTAGGGCCGGGGTCTCGTCGACCAGGCAGGCGACGGGGTCCGATCAGGGCGGGGGTCTCGCCGGCGAGGCAGGCGACGGGGTCGGACCAGGACGGGGGTCTCGTCGACCAGGTAGGCGGCGGGATCGGACCAGGGCCGGGGTCTCGGCGACCAGGCAACGGGCGGAGTCGGACCTCGCGGGCGGCGTGGTGGTAGAGTGGGCGGGCCGATGGGAACAGGGAAACGCAGGCGGTTCGGAGAGCAGGACCAGCTTGGGCTGCTGGCGGAGGACCAGTTCTTCACGCGGCTGACCGAGGTCGGCTGGCCCCGCCTGGAGCCGCGGAAGGACCTCGGCGAGGACGTGCTCGTCCAGATCTACGACGAGGGCGTGTCGACCGGGCTCTCGTTTTACGTGCAGGTGAAGGGCTCCCGGGATGTCGAGCGACGGAAGGGGAAGCGGCAAGCCGAGGTGATCAAGTACCCGGTGGAGGTGAAGGACCTCGAGCACTGGGAGGTGCAGACGCCGCTGGTGTTGCTGGTCGTGTGGGATGTGGGGACGCAGCAGGGGTACTGGGAGACGGTACCGCGGCTCGTCAAGACGCTGGACAAGAAAGGGAAAGGGTGGCGGAAGAAGGGGGAGGTGACGGTGGAGGTGCCGGTCGCCCAGAGGATGGATGATGTCGGAGTTCATCATCTCAGGCGCGAAGTCGCCAATTATTGGGTGCCTCTTGTCGCTGGGAAAGGACCATTCCGCCTCACGCTCTCCTTTCCAAAGACGGAGCAGGGCATGGAGATGCTCCGCCGGTTCAAGCATGGGCTGGATCGCGGCGAGCGTATCGTCTTCGAGGGTGAAGCGATTCCGGGCGTCATCACGCCTGAATGGCATCAACGGCTGTACGGTGACGATGGGGTCACTCAACAGCTCGTAATCGAACCCAAGGGGAGAGACGAGCTAACTCCACCCGTGAGCGTCGAGATCCAATCAGGCGCGGGTATTGCTGTCATTCCTTATGTAGAGCTCCTCGCGACGACACGCGGACGTAAGCTGCTACGACTCAGCAACGAGCATCAAGAAATTCCGTGGCAATTCGTCGTCTCGACTGATGAGCACGATGAACTTACGCTCAAGTTCACACAGAAGCATTTCGGACGAACTGTACAGGAGGCCAAGGAGGCCACAGCCTTCCTGCTCGCCGCTTCGAGCCCCGGTGGGCGCATTCGTATACGCGACTTTCGAAGCAAAGAAATCATTTTCCAACGCGAGATCCCGACTATCCGAGGTTTCTACGACGTCGCGAAGGAACGACAATCGATCCTGGACAAGCTGTCGTTCATCGAGCCATGGATCGAAAAGTTCGGCCCCCTCAATCTGCGCGATGGCGTCAGAGATGCCGACGCGAAGGCGATAGGCTTCCTGTATGATATTCGCCGTGACGGGAAGACCCGGCGAGTTACTACGCTCTCAGGCACCGTTACGCCCGACTCACGCGAGCTACCTACTGACGTAGACTTCGACATTGTTATTAACGTCAGCAAGTATGATGTAAACTTTTTCGACCTGACCATCCCTGTGGGGCGGGTCAAGGAAACAGTGCAGGACAAGGCGCGTTTCGTTCCCCACTTCAACCAGGCCATCGCGGAGGCCAAAAAGATCGGGCAACCCGTCCCCGTGCAGATCGACGACCTGCCCGTTATTGTCGAGTGCCTCGACTGGCCCCCGCCCCACGACCGCCTTTACGACATCGCCTCGATCCAGTCTGGCTACTTCACCCTCGCCCAGGCGCTCGAAGCGGGCTTCACCTCCGCTGATCAGCTCCAGATCGAGGAGCGCGTCGAGTCGTACGCCGGTGGCAAGGTCTTCCGCCTCGTCCAGTTCCCTCCGACGAACGAACACGAAGACCTCGTCGTCACCTGGCTCCTCACCGACAAAAAAGCCGTCTTCTCACACGATACAGCCCTCGCGCTGCACGAGCTCTCGGACATCCTCCCCGCCCGCCAGCACATCACGCTCCCGCCTGGATACGAGATGCCCGAAGGGGTCGAGCTCGGCCCACGCGTCGCCGTCTACGACGGGGTCGTGGACCCCTCCGAGATCACCTGGATGGGCCCGACCCCGTTCACCAAGCCGCTCCGCACGCTCCGCGATTGTATCGAGAAGCATCTGTCGCCGGACTTGATCGACCAGGCTATCGAAGATGCCCTCACGCGTGGGCTCATCAGCCGAACCGAAGCGCAGAGCCTTCAGGCGATGCGCGTGAAGTCCGCATGAGCGCAAAGTTCAAGTCCGCGGATGCGTTCAAGCACTCCCTCGAAGCCCGCATCCGCAAGGAAGCTGCAGCGCGAGGCTTCGAGATCCAACCCTTCCGGCAACGCTGCATCTTCGACAGGTTCCTCGCGCGCTTGATCGGTCACTTCGGCGAGCGCGCCATCCTGAAGGGAGGCGTCGCCCTCGCGCTCCTCGTTCCACGCGCGCGCTTCACACGGGACGTCGACCTGACCCTGCACGGCCGCCCCGACAACCTGCTCGACGAGGTGCAGGCCGCAGGACGCATGGATATGGGCGACTTCCTGGTCTTCGAGGCGCTGCCGCACGCCACGCATCCCACCATCGAGGGGGAGGGCATCGTCTACGAGGGCCTTCGGTTTCAGATCCACACGAGGCTCGTGGGGAAGCGGTACGGGGATCCGTTTGGCCTCGACGTGGCCTTCGGGGATCACATGCACGTGCCGCCCGAGGTGCGCACCGGCGACGACTTCTTCCACTTCGCCGGCCTGCCCCCGACCACGATCCGCGCCTACGCCCGCGAGGTGCACCTCGCCGAAAAAGTGCACGCGTACACGCTGCCTCGCCCGCGGGAAAACTCACGCGTCAAGGACCTCCCCGACATGGCCCTGCTCGCCACGACGGGCCCCTTCGACGGCGCGACGCTCCGGCGCACCCTCGCGGCGACCTTCACGTTCCGCGCCGTGCATCCCATCCCTGCCGTGTTGCCCGCGCCGCCCCCGAGCTGGAGCGCCCCCTACGCCGACATGGCCCGCGAAAATGCGCTCCCCTGGCCGACGCTCGAAGCCGTCTTCCACCAAGCACGCGCCTTCCTCGATCCGATCCTCGCCGGCCACGACGGGACCTGGGATCCCGTCGCGTGGACCTGGCGATCGAGCTGAACGTCGCTCAATGCGGAACCGGCTCTGTCGGCCCGACGTCGTGCGCAAAAAAGAGCCGCTCGTCCCCATACCTCGAAGCAACGAACGTGCTGTCGAGCCAAAGCTCGCCCATCGGCTGCGTCGGCTGATCGATCTTCGCCGCGACGTGCACGTCGAAGAGCTTGATCCCCGCGGGCAGCCGGCCGAGCGAGAGCCGGAAGTCCGACGTGTCCGGGCAGGCGCGTTTCGCCTCTTCCGTCGGGTGGAACTCGACGCGGTCGGGGACGACGGGATTGTCCGCAGACGCGCCGTCCGTGTGCATGCCCGCGAGGTGGTGGAGCGGAAGGTAAACGCTGTAAAGCCGCGTGCCGCCGAGCGACTTCGCGGCCTTCTGGAACGCGCTCTGCACGAGCTTCGAATCGAACTCCTTCGCCGGCACGGTGGAGTTGCAATAGACGCTGGAGAAGCAGCGCAAGTCACCCTTCTCGCGATGGTCGTTCGGCAGCGTGAGCAGGTTCAGCGAGGGCTTGCCGGTCACGAAAAACTTCAGCGCGATCGAGGGCGCGAAGCTGCCGCCGCCCTTCGCGTCCGAGAAGCGTAGGAGCGCGGCGCCGCCCTTCGCGAAGACGCCCGTGTACGGGTGCGACGCCGTGATCTTCAGGGTCACGCGCGCGCATGCGCCGTACGTGTGCACGAGCTTCGGGCGATCCGGCGGGAGCTCGTCGCCCGGCAGCTCGAACGAGCCGCGGTTGAAGGCCGTGCTGAAAAGCTTGCGCCGCCCCCACGGGCCCGGGACGCTCGTGGGGAGCGCGTCGTCCGGGTACGGATCGGAGCTCACGCGGGCCCACAAGGCGTCGAGCTTCTCCTCGGCGCGGAGCGCCGAACCATCGGGCAAGGACATGACCCGCGAGCCTATCGTAGGCCCGTCCCGCTTGCCATTTCCTTCGGCGTCATGCTTCCTTCCTCCCGATGACGCGGATCCCGAAACGCCTGTCGCCCCTGCTCCTCGCGCTCGTCGCCCTCGGCTGCAAGGGCGGCGCGCAAGAGAACCAGGCCAAGGATCAGGCCCCGCCCGCCGCGTCGACGACGAACCCCAAAGAGAAGAAGGCCCCGCGCGTATACCCGGCGGCCGAGGCGTTCGCGTTGAAGCCCCTCGCCGTGGGGCAGTGGATCCGGATCGCGCTGGAGTTCAGGGGCCAGCCGCCGGGCCAGGTCTTCGTGCGCATCGTGGGGAAAGAGGGCGACGCGTTCTGGTACGAGGTCGAGGCGAACATGCCGACCTACACGTCGCTCTTCCAGTTCCTGGTGGAGGGCGCCGCCGAGAAGGGCTTCGACAAGAACGCCGTGCGCAAGCTGCGCCGCCAGGAAGTAAATCGCCCCGTGCTGGAGGAGTCCGGGCCGCCCGACGTGCTCCGTGACGTCGCCGAGCAGGTCGAGGCCTACGCCGCGCTCCTGAACCCGCCCGACTTCACGAAGGCCGAGCGCAAGGACGTGAAGGTGACGGCCGGGCTGTTCCAGGGCAGCTTCGTGTACGAGACCGAGTACACCGTCCGCGGCGACAAGCAGAAGGAGCGGGTCTTCCGTCACCCCGCCGTGCCCATCACCGGGTTCGTCCGGGCCGAGAGCACGCAGCCCGGCGGCCCGGCCTACACGACAGAGCTGCTCGAAATGCACGAGACCGGCGCCCGAGCCGTCATGGGCCTGTAAGGTCCCGAGGGCCCGCGCGTTCCCCGGCCGAGGCCAACCCTGCTGGTGAGCCAGATCCAGCGCGCCGAACGTCCACCGTGGAGACTGCATGAAACGCAAGCCCCGCCGCGCCACACGGATTGTCGCCCTCGCCCTGGCCTCGATCGCCACGCCCATCCTCGCCTTCGGCTGCGGCGGCAGCGTGCCCTCGCCCCACGAAGGCGCCCCCGGAGCACGATCCGACGACCCCGCGGCCGCCCTCGATCAGGCCGAGCGCGAGGTGCAGCTCGCCCTCGGCCTGTCCCCCGCCCGGCCCGCGCAAGCGACGGCGCAGCAGCCCCTCGAGGCAACGCAGGCGCAGTCTCCCCAGCAGTACGCCACGCCGCCGCCCCCCACGCCCACGCCCGCCCTGCCCGCGCCCACAGCCACCATGCCCGCACCAGCCCCAGCCGAGGCCGAGAGGAAGGCCGAAGCCGATGCCAAGCGCGCCGAGGCCGGGGCCCCCGCCGCGGACGAGGCCACGCCCGTCTCGTCAGACCCATGCATGACCGCATGCCGCGCCCTCGAATCCATGGGCCGCGCCGCCACGCACCTCTGCGACCTCACCGGCGACGGCGATACGCGCTGCGCAAACGCAAAGGACCGGGTGCGCAGAGCCGAGGACCTCGTCCGCCAGCGGTGCCCCGGCTGCGCAGGTTGAGCGTGGCTCCGTGATGGTTTGAGGCGCAACGACTCGGAGCTGGGGCGTTGCCCCAGGCCCCAGCAGGGGCTGTCCGCCCCTGCACCCGGACCAGCCAGGGGCTGGACCCAAGCTCGATGAACTGCGCGGTGCGCAGCTCATCGAACAGGCCCGGTCAAGACCAGCAACGACCCTGCCCACCAAGACCGCCGCGCTGCGGGTTTGGCTGGCACCCCGGCTTCTTCGTCGGCCCGTTTGAAAAACTGCGCGGAGCGCAGTTTTTCAACCCTCGGTCCAGGCCGTGCCTGGTCCGGGGTCGAGGGGGCGGACAGCCCCCCGCGGGGTCCGGGGCAGCGCCCCGGCGCGACGACGCTCCACGATGGGATCCTACCGCGCCATCATGACGACCAGGAACGCCACGAGCGCCACGAGCGCGAGGCCGGCGACGGCGTAGACGGCGCGCCGAGGCTTCGGCGCTGCTTCTGCGAGCGCGGCGTCTTGCGAACCCGACTCGGCGAGCGGCGCGTCGGGGACCTCCTCGGACTTCTTGCGGAGGTAGTCGTCCCAGAGCACGACGGGCACGGCGCCTGACGAGGATGCCGCCTCTTCTGCGGCTGCTGCGATGAGCCCGGCGGGGATCGAATCGGCGTGCGTTACGTCTTGCTCGTCGGGCGGCGCGGAGTCGCGCCCGAGGATGGGCAGGCCGTGAGCGCCGGAGGGGGGCATGCTGATCGGCGCGGGGCGCACGGTGTCGCGCATGTCGAGCGGCACTGCGTACGCCGAGGTCGTGTCGTCGATCATCGGCGGCGGCGCGAACTCGGTTGAGGTCACCTCGTCGGCGATGGCGTTTATGCCGGTCATGACGGGCAAGGGCGGTGGGGCGGGCACGATCGACGGCGGCGGCGCCACCTTCATCGCGGCAGCGGGGGTCAGGCCGGGCCGGTCGTCGCCGAGCAGCGGCGTGAGGGCTTCGAGCAGCTCGTCGGCGGTGTTCCATCGCTTGTCGACGTCGCGCTGGAGACAGCGGTCGACGACGGCGGCGATGCGCGGGTCGGCGTCGGGCATCAGGTCCGACAAACCGCGGATGCGGCCGGAGAGCACCTCGGCTGCGGCGCCGTAGGGGGTGAGGCCTTGGAACACGCGGCGACCGCTCAGCAGCTCGGCGAGGACCACGCCGACGGACCAGAGGTCGGTGCGGTGATCGACGGTCTTCAGCCCGCGGACTTGCTCGGGGCTCATGTAGGCGGGCGACCCCATCGTCTTGCCGGTGGCCGTGAAGTCTGCGCCTTGCTGGAGTGTCTTGCTGACGCCGAAGTCGAGGATCTTGAGCACGGGGGCCTCGCCGCCGGGCTCCTCGTGGAGGAACAGGTTCGAGGGCTTGAGGTCGCGGTGCATCACGCGTGCTGCGTGCGCGGCCTTGAGGCCTCGCGCGGTCTCTGCTGCGATGCGCAGCGCGACGGCGGGGACGATCTTGCGCTCGCGCACGAGCTTCTCGCCCACCGTCTCGCCGCTCAGCATCTCCATCACCAGGAACGGGTCGCCTGCGTCGGTTTGTCCGACGTCGTAGATCTCGACCACGTTGCGGTGGACGATGCGGCCGCAGGCGCGGGCTTCGCGGAGGAGCCGGAGGCGCGCGTCCTCGGAGGCGTCGAGCCCGCGGAGGAGCTTCAGCGCGACCTCGCGCTCGGTCAGCTCGTTGATCGCTGCCCATACGACGCCCATCCCACCCTCCCCGAGGGGGCGCACGAGGCGGTATTTTCCACCGATCCTGGTGCCGGCTTTCATCAACGTTTCGCTCGCGTCGGAAAGGTTACGCTCACCGCCCGCGCGAGCCTAGAACAACCCGCCCCGAGCATCTGTTCGTCGCTGGCAAATTCACTCACCACCTGGCGCGATTCCCTTACCACCTCGCTCGATTCCCTTGCTACCAAGCTCGATTCCCGCACCCCCTGCCCCCTCTTCCTCTCCTCGCGGGCGCGGGGTGATTTGCGCGGGTTCTCCCGTCTCCCGTGACGGAGAGAGGTTGGGGGGGAGGGCCGAAATCGTCTATAAGCAGAGAGGGTGCAACCTGGGCCCGCGCACCCGCGCTTGGCTTTGGCCCGACGAGGGGTTGTCGATGAAGGCTTCTTTTTTGCGGATGGCGTCGCGCCTGAGCTTCTTCGCGCTCGTGGGCGCCGGGTTCGGCGCGCGTGACATGTGCCTGGGCAACGACGGACCTCCGCCGCCTCCGCCCCCCGCGCCCGGCGACGCAGGCGAGGACGGGGCCATGACCAAGCGGCCGGCGCTTCCTCTGCAGGAGGGCGCGCGCGCCATCTGAGGCGCGCCGAGGCGTCGCATGGAAGCGGAAGGGCGGCTTCATCGGTGGTTCGGTTCGGCGTTCGCCATCCCGGCGCCGCCGCTCGACGCCCCGCTCGCGGGCCTCGATCACCTGCGCCGCCTCGGCCTGCGCTTGCTCGGCCCGTTCCTCTCGCGCTCGCTGCTCATCGATCGCGAGCGCCGCGTCGCCGTGCTCGGCTCGGTCCTCATCGTGGGAGCGTTTCTCCTGGCCTCGTCGTGGCCCGTGGTGATGCTCGTGCTCGGGCCGCTCGTCTGGGGCATCCCGCACGTGCTCGCGGACGTGCGTTACCTCGTGGCGCGGCCGGGCCTGCATCGGCGGCCGCTCGTGCTCGCGGCGATCGGCGTGGGCATCCTCGCCGCGGGCCTCGGCTTCGGGGTGCGCGGGGGCCTCGCCGGCGCGGCGCTCGCGCTCTGCGTGGCGCGGACGTCGTGGTCGCGCAGGTTGATCGGGCTCTCGGTCGTGGGCGCGCTCTTCCTCGTCGCGCAGCGCGCGGGGTGGTTCGCCGACCTCGCCTTCGCGCACCTGCACAACCTCGTCGCCGTCGTGATCTGGTGGGCCTGGCGGCCACGAAAATCGCGCCTGCACCTCGTGCCTATCGCGCTCTTCGCGGCGGGCACGGCGGCGCTGCTGCTCGGCGCGGCAGCGCCCTTGCTCGCGTGGAGCGGCGGCGCGGAGGCGCCCTGGACCGGGCTCGGGATGCGGTACCTCTCGTGGACGCTCAGCCCCCAGCCGACGGGCCCGCTCGCGGTGCGGTTCGTAGTGCTCTACGCGTTCGCGCAGGCGACGCACTACATCGTCTGGTTAAGGCTCATGCCCGAGGACGATCGTCCGAGCAAGACGCCGCGCTCCTACCGGCAGAGCTTCCGCGCGCTCGCGGGGGACATCGGCGGCACGCTCCTCTGGCTCTCGGCGATCGGCGCGCTCGCGCTCATCGTGTGGGCGTTCTTCGGCCCGGGCGTCGCGCGGGATGGCTACCTGCGGTTCGCGTTCTTCCACGGCCACCTCGAGCTCGCCGCGGGCGCGTTGCTCTGGGCCGAGGGCTTCCGCCCCGCGTCCTCGAACCAAGCCTCCGCCTGACGCGGATGTCGACCGGGGAGGCGCTCGCCCGGTACGTGGTGGCGTTCGTCCTGACGCAGGCGATCGAGGTGCCGATCTACAGGCGCGCGCTCGGCGTGCGCCCGCTCGTCGCGTTCGGCGCGAGCGCGATCACGCATCCGGTCGTGTGGTTCGTCCTGCCCGCCGTGTGGCGAGCGCTGTACGTGGCCGCGATCCACGCCGATCGGCGGTTCGTGCTGGGGGAGCTTGGGTACTACCTCGGCTACGGCGTGCTCGCGGAAGGGTTCGCCGTGGTGGTGGAGGCGGCGTACTTCTGGAAGGCAGGGATCACGGCGCGGAGGGCGTTCGGGGGGGCGCTCGCGGCGAACGCGGTGAGCTCGCTGCTTGGGCAAGTGCTGCGGGCGGTGACGGGGTGGCCTTGAGCAGCCACCACGGGGGAGGGTGCACGATCGGATCGCCCGGCGGCCAGGGGTTGACACGAAGCCCGGGGCGGGATGTTGCTAGCGGCGAAGGCTGCCCGAGCCCATGACTCCGGGAGACGGGGACCCATGCACATCCGGAAGATCCTCATCGAGAACATCCGCTGCTTCGACCGGGTCGAGCTCGACCTGACGCGGCCGGATGGGTCGCTGGCCGGCTGGACGGTGCTGGCGGGACGGAACGGGACGGGGAAGTCGACGTTGCTCAAGGCGATCGCGCTGGCGGTGGCGGGGCCGGAGGTCGCGAGGAGCCTGCAGAAGAGCTTTGTCGACTGGGTCCGAACCAGCCAACGCAAGGCGCAGATCACGACGGAGCTAGAGTGCAGCGTTGGTGATTGGATCGGCGACGACGAGGCGTGGCGCGAAGAACGCACGCATTTCTGGACGGGGCTCTCGTGGGAGACGTCTTCGGGAGACGGCGAGCCTTTCCTCTGGACGCCACAAGACGTCGTCCTTCTTGTCCCATCCCTGTCCGAGTACCCACCCGATCCACATCAATACCGCGGTCCCTGGCACAACAACCCCTCTGGATGGTTCATCGCGGCCTACGGCCCCCTCCGCCGACTCGGCTTTCGCGACGACTACAAGCAGCCGGGGCCCCAGATGCAGGCAGGGCTTGCGAGTCTCTTCGACGAGGACGTCACGCTGGCGGAGTCGATCCACTGGCTGAAGGACATCCACGCGATCCGGCTCGACCTGCAAGATCGCGCAAGCAGGACGAGCGAAGCGGAGGCCAAAACGTTGCTCGATGACGCGCGCAAGCACGCGCTGGTTTACGAGAACGTCCTTTCGCTGCTCAATGACGGTCTTCTCCCTCCTGGCTCCTCCGTGGTCTCCCTCGACATGCAGCGCGGGCTGCTGGTGAAGCAAGACGGCGTCACCCTCGCGCTCCGCAGCCTCAGCGATGGGTACCGAGCGGCGCTCGCCCTCGTCTTCGACATCGTCCGGCAGATGTATCGTTGCTTCGGCGAAAGGCTTGAAATCTCTCGCCGCGAGGTCGACGGCAAGCACGTGGTTCAGGTCGAGCACCAAGGAATCGTCCTCATCGACGAGGTCGACGCGCACCTCCACGTCTCGTGGCAGCAGCGGATCGGGTTCTGGCTCAAGGAGCACTTCCCGAACGTTCAGTTCATCGTCACGACGCACAGCCCCTTCGTCTGCCAAGCGGCCGATCCCAAAGGCCTCATCCGTTTGCCCACGCCCGGCTCCGGCGAGCGTGTGGAGCATGTGTCCGACGATCTTTACAACACCGCGGTGTACGGCGACGTGGACGACGCCGTCATGACGGCGCTCTTCGGCCTGGAGCGGGCCCACTCGGATCACGCCGAGGCGCTGCGCAGCCGCGTGGCGAAGCTCCAGGCGAAAATGATGCGCGGCCACGCAACTCCGGACGAGAAGGAGGAGATGTACCGCTTGTCGGCGCGTCTGCCGAAGACGGGGAGTGCCCTCGTCCAGCAGACGCTACGCAAGCTGGGAGATCCGGGGTGAGAAAGCTGCGAAGGGAGCCGCTGAGCGAGCACGCGACGCGGGTCCTGTGGAAACAAACCGTCAAGGTCGTGGAGGCAGGTCGCTCGGCACCCTCGCGGAGCAAGCTCGCGAAGGCTCGAAAGGACGAGGCCAGGCGACTCTGGAAACAGAAGGCCGAAGGGACGTTCGACGAGATCCGGGCGACGCTGAAGGCGATCGCGTCCGGCGTCGAGCGCTGCATGTACTGCGAGAGCAACGAGGGCACGGACATCGAGCACTTCTGGCCGCAGAAGCGGGCTCCCTGCCGCGCCTTCGACTGGACCAACTACCTGCTCGCTTGCAGCGCCTGCAACAGCAACCACAAGCGGGACCGTTTTCCGCGCAGGCACGGCGAGCCGCTCTTGATCAACCCGACGGAGGACGATCCGCTGGACCACATCGTCCTGACGCCGACGGGCAAGTACGTGCCCCTCACGGACAAGGGAGAGAACAGCATCCCCGTGTTCGGGCTCGACCGCGGTCCCCTGGAACGAAGCCGTGTCATCGCCTGGGCCGCCGTCGATGGCTTGATCGTGCGTTACGCGAACGCCTGCGCGCGAGACGATTTCGCGTCGGCGCTGGAGACGCAACGCGCCCTGTGCGAGTACCCCCAGGTGAGCGTCTTCGCTGCGATCCTGCGCGTCGCCGCAGGCATGGGCGCGGAGGAGTTCCTCTCCCCCGAGTGCCGCAGAGCCCTGGCCGCTTACCCTGAAATCAAGAACTGGCTCGACGGATAAGCGCCTCCCTCCGCCCCCTCCCCCACACCAGCAACACGACGCCGATCGGGATCATCACCCCGAGGCAAACCCCCTGCGCCGCGGTGAGCCCGTGCCACCGGGGATCCGGCCGGCTGCCAACGTCTTCCGCGCGCAAAAAATCCAGCCCGAATCGCAAGGCGCCATAAGCCAGCGCGAGCGCGCCGGTCACGACGCCCGGCCGCGACGCGCGGCGCGTCACGAGCACGACGAGCACGACGAGCAGCGGCGTCGCCATCCCTTCGAGCAAGCCGAGGTCGAAGCGCGCGCCGCCCGGGTACTGCACGGCGAGGAAGGACGACGAGAGCCGGCCCGGATGATCGTGCGCGAAGGCGCACGCCGCGCGCGCAAAGATCCATCCGAACGGAAAGGCGTACGTGGTCGCGTCCGCCGCGACGAGCACGGGCATCCGGAGCGCCCGCGCGAGGCCCACGAGGCCCACGATCGCGCCCAGGCAACCGCCCGCCGACGAGAGCGTCCCGCCTCCGCCCACGAGCCTGCCCACGCCGTACGCGCCGCCGATCGCCGCCGCCACCGTGCCGATCGCGAGCGCCTCGATCGCCCCCTTCGAGCCGAGCGCGAGCGCGCGCGCGCGCCGCACGAGGACGAGGTGGTTCACGATCACGGAGAGCGTGAGCAAGAGGCCGAACGCGTGAAGGCCGAACGGCAAGGCGGGAAACGTGAACCAGGGAATCACGCGGGGCTGCTACGATGCCACGGCATGCGCGAGGAAGGCACGAGCCCGCGAGCGTCCTCCATCCCGCGCGCGATCCTCGTCTTCGCCGTGGCCTGCGCGCTCCTCGCGCTCCTCCGGTTCGAAGGCATGGCGCTCGGCGGCGTGCTCGTCCGGCCGATCGCGCCGCTGCTCGATCCGCGCATGCACAGGCACGCCGGCTGGGTCCTCTCCCACGTGGTGTTGCTCTTTGCCGTGCCGCTCGTCCTCGCGTGGATCGGGCTCAAGGAGAAGCCAGAAAAACTCGGGCTCGGGATCGGGGATGCGCGGCGCTGGGGGAGGGTGACGCTCGGGCTCCTGCCCCTCGTGGTGATCAGCGCCGCGATCCTCTCCCGCGTGCCCGGGGTCGCCGCGCACTACCGAGCCCACACCGCGGGGATCTCCGGGATCGAAGGGTGGATCGGGTGGATCGGCATGTGGGGCGCCGCGTTCTTCGCCTGGGAGTTCTTCTTCCGGGGCCTGCTCGTCGTGGGCCTCGCGCAAGACCTCGGCGGGCCGGCCGCCGTCGCGCTGCACCTCGTGCCTTTCACCCTCGTCCACGTGGGCAAGCCCGCTCTGGAGGTCCTCCTGACCGTTCCGGGGGGTCTCGTTTTTGGCGCCCTCGCCTTCCGGGGTCGCTCGATGCTCGGGCCCTTCCTGCTTCACTGGGCGCTCGGCGCGAGCCTGGATCTGTTCGTCGCTCGAAGCGTATCCGCCCTTCCCTCGCTCGCCTCTGGCGGCTAAAACCGTCGAACGCGTGCCCGAGCCCCAACCCTCCCAGCCCGATCTCGAGCTGCCCAGGATCATCGGGCGTTACGAGGTCTTACGCCTCGTCGGCGAAGGCGCGATGGGCCGCGTGCTCTGCGCCCACGATCCGGTGCTCGGTCGCGACGTCGCGGTGAAGCTCCTGCGCTCCGATCTGCTGATCCCGCGTGACGTGCGGGAGGGGCTGCTCGCCCGCATGCGGCACGAGGCCCGCGCCGCCGCGCGTGTCGCGCACCCGAACCTCGTGACGCTGCACGACATGGGCGAGGACGGGCAGCTCGGGCTCTACCTCGTGTTCGAGTACGTCGAAGGCCCGACGCTCAAGCAACGCCTGAAGGCCGGCGTGATGCCAGCCGGCGAGGCCTCGCGGCTCGCGCGCGAGCTCGGCAGCGCGCTGACGTTCGCCCACGGCGAGGGCATCCTCCACCGCGACATCAAGCCCGAGAACATCATCCTCTCGCGCACCGGCGGGAAGATCGCCGACTTCGGCATCGCCAAGATCCCCGACTCGACGCTCACGCACGCAGGCGGGCTCATGGGCACGCCCGCCTACAGCGCGCCCGAGACGTTCGGCGGGAAAAATTTCTCCCCGGCGAGTGATCAGTTCTCGCTCGCCGCGTCGCTGTACGAAGCGATCTGCGGCGAGCGCGCGTTCCCCGGCGACGACGCCGTCGAGGTCGCAGGGCGGATCGCTCGGGATCCGCCGAGCCGCTTCGCCGCGCGCCGCGGCCTGCCCGCCGCCGTGGACGACGTCTTCGCCGTGGCGATGGCGAAGGCCCCGCACGATCGCTTCGAGAGCTGCGCGGCGTTCGGCGAGGCCCTCGCCGAGGCGCTCGCGCCCGCCGTGGAGCCGCCGCCGCCGCGCGCGACCGCGCCGAGCGCGCCGAGCCGCGCGACGGCCGCGTCCATCCACCACGAGGCGCCACACGTCGCAGCGGACGTGCTGCCGTCCGAGCGCAAGCGCGGGCAAGTGCTGCTCGGCATGGCCGTCGTCACGCTCACGGCCCTCTTGCTCGTGCGCCTGGCGCTCCACGACAAGGGCGAGGGCACGAACGATCGCGCCCTGCCCTCGGCGAGCGCGTCGGCCGACGTCCTGCCGCCCGCCTCGGCGGACAAACCTCGCCCGATCGTGTCCACGCCGCGCACCTCGCGCCCGCGCCTCGGGCCGGCGAACTCCGCGAACGACGATCCGGACGACGATCCAAACGACGATCCTCCGGAGGCCGACGCGGGCCCGCCGATCCCGACGGACGCGGGCCTCGACGCGAGCGCGCCTGCGCCTTCCGGGTCGGCCGTACCCTCGGCATCGCCCACGAGCGTCCCGTCGGCGAGCCCCACGAGCGCGCCCTCCGCCCTTCCCTCTTCCCCGGCGTCGGCCCCCTCCCAGGCCGCACCCACGCCGGCCAAACCGTAGAGGTCCTTCGCCATGACCATGCGCCCACGCCGTTCTCTTGCTTCTCTCGCCCGAGCCGCCGCCGCCGCGGCTCTGCTCCTCGGCACGTCGAGCGCCGCCTACGCGGCGCAGTCGCTCACCGTGGGGAACACGGGCCAGCCGGCGACGTTGCCCGGCGACGTCACGAACGACTTCAACGTCCTGACCATCAAGAGCGGCGCCGTGCTGCGCGTGCTCGCGAAGGGCTCGGGGCCCTCGACGGGTCGCCTGCACATCCGCGCCAACCGCATCATCATCGAGTCCGACGCCTTGATCGACGCCACGGGTTCGGGTCACCCCGGCAAGGCGGGCCAGCCCGGCGAGGGCATGGGCGGTGGCCAGGTGAACGGCAACAGCGCGGGCGGCGGCGGCGCCTACTTCGGCGGCGGCGGCGACGGGACGACCCAGGCCCCCGCGTGCGGCGGACCCTTTGGCCTCGGCGGCTCGTCGTACGGCACCCCCGCGACGCTCGACCTCGGCAGCGCGGGCGGCTCGGGCAGCGCGACGCCCGGCATGGGCGCGAGCGGCGGCAACGGCGGCGGCGGCGTCTGGCTGCAAGCCGCGCGCATCGAGATCAACGGGACGATCGCGGCGAACGGCGCGAACGGCAACGTGCTCGCGAACATCGGCGCGGGCGGCGGCGCGGGCGGTCACGTGATCCTCGACGCGTACGTCATCGACTGGGGGACGAAGGCGCAGATCACGGCGAAGGGCGGCGCGGGCGGGATCGGCACGATCGGCGTCGGCGGCTCGGGCGGCGGCGGCATCGTGCGCATCCACGCGAGCACCGTCTCGGCGCCGCCGGTGGGCGTCATCGACGTGAGCGGCGGACCGTCGCCGATGAACTGCTCCACGGGCGCGGGGGATCAGGGGACGAACGAGTTCGACGATCAGAACGTCGAGTGCTTCGACCTCGACGGCGACGGCGCGCGCTCGGTCCTCTGCGGCGACACCGACTGCGACGACACCGACGCGGAGATCGCGCCGGGCCTGCCCGAGCTCTGCAACAACAAGGACGACAACTGCGACGGGCAGATCGACGAGGGCGAGACGGACTGCGCGCAGGGCCTGATCTGCAAGGCGGGCAAGTGCGGCTCCGAGGTGAACCCCGACGCGGGCACGATCGACGGCGGCGTCGCGCCGCCGGCGCCCGAGACCGTCGAGTACCGCGGCGGCTGCTCGCTCGCGCCGACGGCCCAGGGAGGCTTCGCGCTCGCGGGCCTCGGGATCTCTGCTGCGCTCGCGGGGCTGCTCGCGCGAAGGGCGAAGAGGGCGCGATGAGACCCGAAGCGAGGCGCGGGACGCGCAAGGCGAGCTGGCTTTTGTTCTCCGTGGCCCTCGCGGCCGCCCTGCCCTACGGCTGCGGCTCCGAGGAAGAGGGCCCGCTCTTCCCCAGCGCGAGCGGCACCGGGGGTGAGGGCGGCACAGGGGGCAGCGGCGGCGCGGGCGGTGAAGGCGGCCAGGGCGGCGAAGGCGGCCAGGGCGGCACGGGCGGCGGCGCGGCGTGTGATCCGGGCACGGGCGCGACCGCGTGCGACACCTGCGTCTACGACCAGTGCTGCGCGGCGGCGGTCGTGTGCGACGAAGGGACGCCCTGCGACGCGTTGTGGACCTGCGCGCGTTCGGCCGGGTGTCTCTCCCCCACGGAGGCGGACTTCGACGGTTGCGCCGTCAAGGCCTGTCCCAAGGAGGCGACGACCGAGGCCGTCTCCGACCTCGAATCCCTGGCCGGCTGCATCCGGACGAGTTGCGGGGAGACGTGCGGATGATGCAGACGGGAAAGCCGGGACTTGACAGAATCACGCCCGCGGAGGACACGCACACGGGCCGGGAGGCTGCGATCACCTCATGACCACGACGCGAAAGCATTCCGACGAGCTCCACCTCGCCCTGTATCGAAAGATGTTCCAGATCCGCCGCTTCGAGGAGGAAGCGGCGCGCGCGTACGCGCAGGGCAAGATCGGTGGGTTTCTCCATCTCTACATCGGCCAAGAGCCGGTGGCCGTCGGCGCCGTGGCGGCGCTCCAGCCGACGGACTACGCGATCACCACGTACCGGGATCACGGCCTCGCCCTCGCCCGCGGGATGACCTCGCGCGCGGCGATGGCCGAGCTCTTCGGCAAGGTGACGGGCTGCTCGAAGGGCCTCGGCGGCTCGATGCACTTCTTCGACGCCGAGCACAACATGCTCGGCGGCTACGGCATCGTGGGCGGCCACGTGCCGCTCGCGGTCGGCACCGCGTTCGCCTCGAAGTATCGGCAGGACGGGCGCGTCGCGATCGTCTTCCTCGGCGAGGGCGCGGTGAGCATCGGCGACTTCCACGAGGGCATGTCGCTCGCGGCGCTGTGGAAGCTGCCGATCGTGATCGTGGTCGAGAACAACGAGTACGCGATGGGCACGTCGCTCGCGCGCACGCTCTCGGTCGAGGACGTCTCGCTGAAGGCGGTGGGCTACGGCATGGCGCGGGATCGCTTCTTCGCGCACCACGTGCTCGAGGTGTACGACCGCCTCGGCGAGGCGATCGACCGCGCGCGGACGACGAGCGAGCCGACGCTGGTCGAGGTGCGCACCTATCGCTTCCGCGGCCACTCGATGAGTGATCCGGGCAAGTACCGCACGTCCGACGAGCTCGAAGAGCGCAAGCGCAAGGACCCGCTCCTGGTCTCGCGCGGCGAGCTCGAAGGGAAAGGCCATCAAGAGGCGCTCCAGAAGATCGAGGCCGAGATCGAGGCCGAGATCGAGGACGCCATTCGTTTCGCCGAGGAGAGCCCCGAGCCGGGGCCCGAGCTGCTCGAGGCGACCACCTACAAGGGAGCATTCGCGCGATGAGCGTCATGCGCTACAGGGAGGCGGTTCGCGCCGCCATGATCGAGGAAATGGAGCGCGACGAGCGCGTCTACCTCATCGGCGAGGAAGTCGGCGCATACCAGGGCGCGTACAAGGTGAGCGAGGGCATGCTCGAGCGCTTCGGCCCGAAGCGCGTGATCGACGCCCCGATCACGGAGAGCGGCTTCACGGGCATCTCGATCGGCGCGGCGATGGTCGGGCTGCGGCCGATCGTCGAGTACATGACGTGGAACTTCTCGGCCGTCGCGTTTGATCAGATCCTGAACAACGCGGCGAAGATCCGGCAGATGTCGGGCGGCCAGCTCCACGTGCCCATCGTGCTGCGCGCGCCGAACGGCTCGGCGCGGCAGGTGGGCTCGCAGCACTCGCACGCGATGGAGCATTTTTACGCGCACGTGCCCGGGCTCAAGGTGCTCGCGCCCGCGACGCCCGCCGACGCGAAGGGGCTGCTCAAGGCGGCGATCCGTGACGACGATCCGGTGCTCTTCATGGAGAGCGAGACGCTCTACAACGTGAAGGGCGAGGTGCCGGACGATCCGGACGTCGTCGTGCCGATGGGCCAGGCGCGGATCGCGCGCGAGGGCAAGGACGTCTCGATCATCGCGTACGGTCGCCCCGTGCACCTCGCGCTCGAAGCGGCGGCGCAGCTCGAAAAGGAGGGCATCGACGCGGAGGTCGTGGACCTCCGGTCGTTGCGCCCGCTCGACGAGCAGGCGCTCGTGCGGACGGTGCAGAAGACGCACCGCGCGGTGCTCACGTACGAGGGCTGGCCGTACGGCGGTGTGGGCGGCGAGATCGTCGACCGCATCCAGCGCCTCGCCTTCGACGAGCTCGACGCGCCGATTCTGCGCGTCACGTTCCGCGACGTACCCATGCCGTACAACGCGAAGCTCGAGCAGTATGTCCTGCCGCAACCGGATCGGATCGCCGACGCGGTCCGCGAGGTGCTGTACCGGAAGGGCTGAACGTCACACGCCGATCGGAGACGTCACATGGCCAAGGTTCTCGATATGCCGAAGCTGTCCCCCACGATGGAGGAGGGACAGATCAGCGTCTGGCACAAGAAGGAAGGGGATACGATCGGCGTCGACGATCTGCTCGCCGAGGTGGAGACCGACAAGGCGACGATGGAGTATCGGTCCTTCGACAAGGGCACGATCCTCAAGATCCTGACGCCCGAAGGCAGCGTCGTGCGCCTCGGACAACCCGTGGCGATCATCGGCGCGCCGGGCGAGGACATCGCCGCCCTCGTCGCGAAGGCGGGCGGCGGCGAAGCGCCGGCCGCGGCGCCGGCCCCGAAGGCCGAGGCCGCGCCCGCGCCTGCGCCCGCCCCCGCAGCCGCTCCCGCTCCCGCTCCCGCAGCCGCTCCTGCGCCCGCGGCTGCTCCCGCGCCCGCGCCCGCTCCCGCGCCCGCAGCCGCTCCCGCTCCCGCGGGTGAGCCTGGCCGGGTCAAGGCCTCGCCGTACGTCCGCAAGCTCGCCCGGGAGCGGGACCTGAGCCTCACGGGCGTCACGGGCTCGGGCCCCGGCGGCCGGATCGTCGCGCGGGACCTCGACACGCTCCCGAAGGCCGCGCCCGCGCCGGCACAGGCCCCCGCGGCCGCGCCCGCCCCGGCGCCCGTGGCCGCCGCGCCGGGCGAGCTCGCCGCGCCCGAGGTGCGTCCGCTCAGCATGATGCGCAAGGCCATCGCGCGGAGGCTCGTCGAGTCGAAGCAGACGGTCCCGCATTTCTATCTGACGATCGACGTCGACGCGGATCCGTTGAACGCGCTGCGCGAGCAGATCAACGCGGAGCTCGCCGCCGCGGCCGAGCCCGGCAAGGACGCGACGAAGATCTCCCTCAACGATCTCATCGTCAAGGCCTGCGCCATTGCCTTGCGCCGCGTCCCCGAGTGCAACGCGCAATATACGCCCGACGCCATTCTCGTGCACCGCCGCGTCGACATCTCGGTCGCCGTCGCCGTGTCGGAGGGCCTCGTCACGCCCGTCGTGCGCGACGCCGACAAGAAGAGCATCACCACCATCGGCGCGGAGATCCGCGATCTCGCGGGCCGCGCGAAGGGAAAGAAGCTCAAGCCGGAGGAAATGGCGAACGGCACGTTCTCCATCTCGAACCTCGGCATGTACGGGATCGACGAGTTCTCCGCGGTCATCAACCCGCCGGAGGGCGCGATCCTGGCCGTCGGTCAGGTGCGGCGCGAGCCCGTCGTGAAGGGCGACGCCGTGGTCCCCGGTCGCCGCCTCGCGATGACGCTCTCCTGCGATCACCGCGTCATCGACGGCGCCATCGGCGCGACGTTCCTGAAGGCGCTGCGGGCGCTGCTCGAGCGCCCGATGCAGATCCTCGTCTCCTGACGACGAAAAGGGTGCGCCCCCGTCGCGGGGCGCACCCTCGCACCTATCCCCTCACGGGCTCTTCGGGCAGTTGCGGCGCGTGAGCCACTCGACCACGGACCGCACCATCGGCCGATAACCGTACGACGGCGACGCGGGGTCGTCGAGGTTCACCGGACAAACCGAGCCGACGACCGCCTGATCGCCGAGCGCCTGGAGCAACGCGAGCGGCCGGAGGCTCGGGTACGCCTTCGCGCGGACCTGGAGCGTGGGCGCATTGCCGTTCGCGGGATCGGGCTCGCAGAGCGGGTTGTCGTTGGACGGCGTGCGGCAATCGCAGGCCGTGAGGCTCGGGTCCGTGCAGTCGCGCGCCTCGCCCGGCGGGAGCGGCAGGATGCACGCGTACTGGAGGTCGTCGTTGGGGATGGTCCACTCGTGCCCGTTGATCGGGTTCGCGTTCGGGCTCGCCGCGTCGACGAGGAGGTCGCCGGTGATCGGGTTCGTGCCGACGCGCTTCTCGACCGACTCGATCATGAGCGGATCGAGCGGCTTGAACTTGAAGTTCGTCAAGCTGCTGCCGAGGATGACGTCCCAGGTCGAGAAGTTGGTCCCGCCGATCGGCGCCGCGAGCTCGGTCGCGGACTTGAAGCCCTTCGAAGCGTCGGTCATGTCTCGCGCCACGTCCTGCCAGGGCACGCCCACGAGGCCGGTGACGAGGACCTTCGCGGGCCCGCGGATGTCCGTGAGGTCGTCGGTCGGGTCGAGGTCGGAGAAGAGCGGGTTCGGCACGAGATCACCGACGCGGTTCGGGATCATGTGCTGGGTGAAGGCCTGCGTGTACCGGTCGATCGGATAGAGGAAATCGATGCCGAAGCGGTTCTTTTGATTCCAGCAGCGCAGGTTGATGTCGTCCTCCTCGGCGTCGTAGAGCGCTATCTTGCCGTCCGGGGTCTGGCACGAGGGATCGGGCGCGCACGCCCCCGGATCCTGGCCACACGATTTGCAGCACGGATCGTCCGGGTAGAGCACGCATTCTTGACGCGCGCGCGGCATCCGCACGTTGCTCGCGCCGACGCGGAGCTGGTTCACGTAATAGAACTGTCCGTACTCCTTCGTCGAGCAATCGTTCTCGTCGGTCAACAGGAGCACGGTGACGAGCGAGTCCGGCCGCAAAAACTCCGCGCGTTGCTGCAAAAGCGCCGTGTCGATGCCCTCCGGCGTCGCCCGGTTGTTCACGATCGAGATGCTCTCGTACGGCTCCGGATCCACGAGGAAGCGGTAGATGCTCTCGAGCTGCGACTCGTAGCCGCAGCCGATCTGCCCGACGCCGACGACCATCTCGCGCAGCGCGGGCACGAGGCCGCCGCCCATCCCGTCGTCGACCACGGCCTCGCCCGGCGGCTGGAGCTGCTGCTCGGGATCCCAGGCGAGGAATCCCTTGTTCACGTAGGTCGGCACCTGCGCCGTGCCGCACGCATTCGTGCGCGCGAGCAGGTGCGCCTTGTCGTTGTTCGTCAGGTTCGGGTTTGGCGCGCACTCCGTGCTGTTCGTGTCCACGTTGGGGCACGAATCCGAGCCGTGGCCGCCGATGCTGGAGCTGATGACGCCGACGTGGATGTCGGTCATCGGCGCGAAGGCGCGGAACGTGCCGGCGGGACACGCCTCGGTCGGCGCGCTCGGCTGCTGGGAGGCCGCCACGCCCGCCTCGTCGATGCACGGCGGATTCACGACGCCCTGCACGATGTCCGGGATCGCGCGGGCCAGGATGTTCTGCTTGTCGGCCATGCTCCGCGAATTGTCGATCGCGAAGAGCAGGTCGAGCCGCTCGGCCGCGATGCAGCCCACGGGGCCGCCGCCCACGCCGCCGCTGCCGCCGTTGCCGGCTCCGCCCACGCCGCCGCCCGCGCCACCCGTGCCGCCCGTGCCGCCGCCCGTCACCTGATCAGGACACCCGACGAGCGCGAGGAGCGCCACCAGACCAAATCCGAAGACCGTCCCGCGTCGACCGTTCATGTCATGCCTCCCTGCAAGGATAAGGACCCTGCGAGGAGACCCGGCTCCAAAGCGAGCGTCAAGGGGCCCGCAACAAATCGCGCGCGCCGTCGGCGACGAATTGCACGGCGATCGCGGCGAGGATGAGGCCCATCACGCGCTCCAGGATCGCCACGCCGCTCTTCCCGAGGACACGTTGCACGAGCGAGGCGGCGCGCAGGATGTAATAGGCCGCGACAAACGTGATCGTGACGGCGAGGAGGACGGGCACGGCGAAGAGGAGGCTCCGCCCGTTGCCCTGGGACATGAGCACCATCACGCTGGCGATGGAGCCCGGGCCAGCGAGCAGGGGCATGGCGAGGGGCACGAGGGCCACGTCTTCCTTGCGGGCGCTCTCCTCGGTCTCCTCCGGCGAGGTGCGGGTCCCCGCGCGCTTGGCGCGCAGCATGTCGAGCGCGGTGAGCATGAGCAGGAGCCCGCCCGCCACGCGGAAGGCGCCGAGGCTGATGCCGAAGATCTTGAAAATGACGCCGCCGAAGATCGCGAACGTCATCAGGATCAAGTACCCCGTGACGCAGGCGCGGCGCGCCATCTGCCGGATCTTATCGGGCGGATCGTTCGACGTGATGGCGAGGAAAATCGGCACGACGCCGATCGGGTCGACCACGAAGAACACCGCCGAAAGGGCGACGAAGAAAAACGTCACGAGCTCGGTCAAGGCCGCATCCCCGGATGCGCTCGCTATAGCCCGGAACGGGCGAGACGCCAGGCACATCGGTCCCGCGAGGCGGGTTGACGTGGGGCGGACGCCGCGGTATCTCGCCTTCCGCATGTTCCGCGTGACCGAAGAAGTGCGGTTTTGTTATGGCCACCGCCTGCTGGACTACGAGGGCCCTTGCGCCCGCATCCATGGCCACAACGCCCGCGTGGAGATCGAGCTCTCGTCCCCCACGCTCGACCGCAAAGGGTTCGTCGCGGACTTCTTCGACATCGAGAAGGCAGGCAAGGACTGGATCCTCGCGCAGTTCGACCACCGCCTCATCCTGCGGGAGGACGATCCCGTCATTCCTTTCCTCAAGCAGGCGGGCGAGGCGTTCGTCACGTTGCCGGTGAATCCGAGCGCCGAGAATTTCGCGAAGCTCATTTTCGACCACCTGCGCGGGCACGGCGTGCCCGTCACGGCCGTGTCGTTTTATGAGACGGACACGGCCGTCGCGACGTACGACGAGCGCTGAGGGGTTTGGATGAGCAAGGCAGCCCTCGTCACCGGCGCAGGCAAGCGGATCGGCCGCGCGATTGCGATGATGCTCGCGCGGGACGGGTTTTCGGTGGCGGTCCATTACCACCGCTCACGGGAAGAAGCGGAGGGCCTCGTCGCCGCGATCGAATCGGCCGGCGGGCGCGCGGCGGCAGTCGGGGCGGACCTCGCGAACGAGGCGGAGACGGCGTCGCTCGTGGAGCGCGCGGCGGGCCTCGTGGGGCCGCTCGTGGCGCTCGTGAACAACGCCTCGACGTTCGAATATGACACGCCGGAGACGGCCACGCGCGAGAGCTGGGACCTGCACATGGAGGCGAACCTCCGGGCGCCCTTCGTGCTCACGCAGCAATTCGCGCGGCGCCTGCCCGAGGGGGCGGAGGGCGCGGTCGTGAACGTCCTCGATCAGCGCGTGTGGAACCTGAGCCCGCATTACACGACGTATACGGTGAGCAAGGCCGGGCTCTGGGCGCTCACGCGGACGCTCTCGCTCTCGCTCGCGCCGCGCATCCGGGTGAACGCGGTGGGCCCGGGGCCGACGCTGCCGAGCGCGAAGCAAACCCCCGAGCAGTTCGCCGCGCAATGCGCCGCCACGCCGCTCGGCCGCGGGGCCACGCCCGAGGACGTTTGCGACGCCGTGCGGTACCTGCTCTCGGCGCGCGCGGTGACGGGGCAGATGATCGCGGTGGATGGCGGGCAGCACCTCGGCTGGGCCACGCCGCCGGATTCGATGCCCGATTGAGGGCAGAGGCCCCGTGCGGCCGCTGCCGTGGGGCCGGCGGATGTGTTATCGAGGGGGATGACCCCGACGTCGATCCCCGTGGCCCCCGGCGACAACCTGCTCGGGCACGGCCATCTCTTCCAGGACGACCGATTGCCCTTCTTCCGGCGCGTCACCGACCAGGGTGACCTCGTCGCGGCCCGGATGGTCCACCGCAGCTTCTATTTCGTGAACGGGCCCCAGGTCGCGCACGAGATGCTCGTGGAGAAGGCCCGGAGCTTCGAAAAATCCCCCGGGATCCGGATCCTGCTCCACGACCTCGCGGGCCAGGGTCTCTTCACGAGCGAGGGTGATCTCTGGCGGCGCCAGCGCCGCTTGCTCTCGCCGCTCTTTCATCCGACGCAGCTCCAGACCTACGTGGGCGCGATGAACGGCGAGGCGCTGCGCGCCCGCGAGCGGCTGAAGGAGGGAGAGCGCACGGACCTCGCCGCCGAGATGACGCGGATCGCGATGAGCGTCGTCGGCCGCGCCCTCTTCGACGCGCGGACCTTCGACGAGGCCGACGAGCTCGGCGAGGCGCTCACCGTCGCGCTCGGCTGGGTGAACGACCGCATGGCGACGCCGTACATGACGCTGCAGGTCTCGGCGCTGGAGATGACCGAGTACCTCGACGGAAAGCTCCCGCCCTGGCTCGAAGACGTCCGCGCCCGCGCCCGCGCCGCGCTCGACGCGCCGATCCTGATGCCTGGCCGGAACGATCCCACGGTCGTGAAGGCGCTCGAGGTCCTCGACAAACGTATTCAGGCGATAATCGACGACCGCCGGGCGAGCCACGCGGATCGAAAAGATCTGCTCACGCGATTGTTGTATGCGCGCGACGCCGATCTCGGCGGCGAGGGCATGAGCGACAAGCAGGTCCGCGACGAGGCCAATACGTTGTTCATCGCGGGGCACGAGACCACGGCGACCGCGCTCGCCTGGTCGTTTTACCTGCTCGCGCGGGATCCGGCCGCGCGGGCGAAGGTGCAGGCCGAGGCCGACGCGTTCGGCCCCGAGGGCCCCACGTCGTACGACCCGGAAAAACTCGCCTACACGACGCGCGTCTTCAAGGAGGCGCTGCGCCTCTATCCGCCGGTGATCGTGCTGCCGCGGCGCGCGCTCGAGCGCGTCGAGATCGGCGGCCACACCTTCCCCGAGCGGACCCTTCTTTTCGTGAACGTCTACGGCATGCACCACCGCAAGGACCTCTTCCCCGATCCCGAGCGCTTCGATCCGGACCGTTTTTCCCCGGAGAACGAGGCGAAGCGCCACAAATCGGCCTGGGTCCCGTTCGGCGTGGGGCCCCGCGTGTGCATCGGCAACCATTTCGCCTTGATGGAAGGGCCCGTCGTGCTCGCCACGCTGATGCGAGGTTTGTCCTTCGAGGTCGAGCCCCAGGACGTCGAGCCCGAGACGTTCACCACGCTCCGCCCGAAAGGCGGAATCTGGGCGCGCGTCCGCCGTCGCAGCGCCCTCTGACGCCCTCCCCGCCCGTCGCCCCGCCGTCGCCCCCCTCGCTCCCTCGCTCCCCTCCTCCGTGCCGCCTGGACACGAACGTGTCCTACGCTACTTCACACGCACAAAAGTTTAGACAAAGTTTGCACGTTCCATGAACAAACGATATTACGTAGAACGTTCGCTGCACAAAATAGCGAGCGAGACCACGTTCCCCCTTCGTTCGAAGGCCAGGCTCAGGAGTACCGACCGTGAAGCAAGAGCTCCTCCGTTCTCCGCACGTGATGCTGGGCGCAGCGCTGCTCGTTTCGTCTCTCGGCGGGCTCGGCGCCTGTCAGAAGGCCGAGGAGAAGGCCGCGCCGGGCCCGGAGCCCGCCGCCGCGGCGCCCGGTCGTTGCGTCTACACGAGCCCCTTCACCCAGGCCGAAGAGTGCCGCGATTACACCGGCAAAGGCTGGTCCGCCGAGACCGCCGAGGCCGATTGCAAGGCGCTCGCGAAGTCCACCTTCACGAAAGCGGAGAGCTGTACCTATCCGACGTCGCTCGGCCGATGCGTGCTCGACGGCGGGAAGGACGACGAAACCAGCATCGTCTTCCCCGGCGAAGACACGGCCCAATGCACCTCGACCCAGCGCGGCTGCGAGCTCTTCGGCGGCGGCAAGTTCGTGCCCGACGCGTGTGAAGGCGTGGTCGACGACCCGGGTGGCCCCACCCCCGAGGGTTCGGTATTCGAATGGCCCACCGAGGCGTGCGTGGACCCGAAGGCCGGCGAGCCCGCGGGCCAGAGCGAGGGCAAGGTCTGCACGTTCGGCGCGATCTCGGGCTGCACCGAGCCCGGCCGCAACTTCGCGGCGTACGCGTCCTGCGAGGCGGTCCTCACGCAACGCCCTTACTGGCCGGCCCCGCCCTCCGATTTCAAGACGCCCGAGGGCGATCCGCGCCTCACAGACACGCAATGGCTCGGCGAGCTCGCGTGGGTGACCGAGCAAGTCGAGGCCTGCGGCTGCGTCTGTTGCCACTCGGAGAAGGCCGCGCCCGCCGAAGGCCCGTCGAACTGGTACATCGAGGCCGGCCCGATCTGGACCGACAGCTTTTATCCGACGGGCCTCGCGCTCGCGGCCGGCTGGGTCTCCTCGGCCGCGCTCGGCGCTTATCCGCCGGACCAGAACAACGGTTTTTCCCGCGACGTCGCCGGCCTGCCGACCACGGACCCGGCAAGGATGGTCGCGTTTTTCGAGGGTGAGCTTCTTCGCCGCGGATTCAAAAAGGAGGATTTTGCGGACGAAACCCCGTTCGGCGGGCCGCTGTATGAACAGAGCCTCTACGTGCCGAGCGATTGCGACGCCGGCCAAGGCGTGGACGCCGCCGGCAAGATCACCTGGACCGGCGGCGACGCACGTTACGTTTACGTCTTATCGGCGGACGCGAAGAACCCAGGCGTTCCGCCGAACCTCGACCTGCCCGAGGGGACGATGTGGCGGCTCGACGTGGCGTCGAAAGCCGCACCTGTGAAGAGCGGTATCACCTACGGCGAGGTTCTGCCGAATACGCAGCAGGGCTACCCCGCGGACGGCAGCCCCGAGAAGCTCGTCCCGGGGACGAAATATTATCTGTATGTGTGGGCGGACGTTGGCGTCCCGATCACGCGTTGCCTGTTCGATGCCCCGCTCTGAGCAGGGTTACGCCCGGACAACCTCGATGACCACCGCCGGCCGGGGCCGCGCCGCAGGGCGCTGCGCGGTCTTCCCCTCGTGCAGCGCTTGCAGCGCCAGCATCGCGTTTTTCGGCCCGACCGAATCCACGAAGGCGCGCGCCGCGCCGAACGCCGACCAGTCCCGCTCGCGGTGCGTCACGGCGTAAGGGCCACGCTCATCGAGCCCGCCCTCGTCGAACGCCTGGAACACCTCGATCATCCGGCCGTCACGCACGCTCTTGCACCCGAACTTCGCGAGCTCCTCGCCTGTCGGCAGAGGCCCCACGAGGTAGGTCTCCGTGACGAGCGTCGCGCCACAGAGAATTGCCCCCGACACCTTCGAGATCGCGTCGAGCCACGCCGCCGAGGCCGCCGCCATCTCGTCTACTTCGCCGCCGCCTTCGAGCTCTGCCACGAGTGCCTCGAGGTCGTCCCGCTCGATCCGGCCCCACCGCCGTACCCACTTCTCACGACCACGGCGGGGCCTGCGTTGACCATCGGTCGGATCGGCTGTTTTGGATCGCATCGCGGGGTCTACCTGCTCCTCTGCACGATCCGAGCCCCCGGGGATCGGGGCGCAAGCGCCCCACGGGGACGAGCTCGGAAGATCGGGCGGGCGTGCCTCTACCGGGAATTTCACACCACCGCAAGTGTTCTTTCGCGGACGTGGCACTCTCGCCCCGGACACACTGGTCCTTCCCATCCGCCCGGGACCATGTGTAGAACGGCCGCCCTCCGCATGCGTACCTCCTCGTTCGAATGGATCGCCGACGACGGCAAGCCGATCTTCGTGCACGTCTTCTCCCCCGACGAAGGCGCCGAGGTCCGCGGCGTCGTCCACGTGTCGCACGGCATGAGCGAGCACGGCGCCCGTTACACGCGCCTCGCCGAGGCCCTCACCGCACGCGGCCTCGTCGTCGAGGCCCACGACCACCGCGGCCACGGGCGCACCGCGAAGTCCGACGACGAGCTCGGCTACTTCGGCCCCGGCGACGGCTTCGGCCGCGTCGTCGCCGACCTGCGCGGCCTGCTCGCCCGCGCCCGCACCGCCTACCCGGGCCTCAAGCAGGCGCTGCTCGGCCATTCGATGGGCTCGCTCATCGCGCAGGGCGCGCTGCCCGCGGTGGGCGACAAGCTCGGGGCCGTGCTCCTTTCGGGCACGAACGGACCGCCGAGCCTGATGGCGCGGGCGGGCGTGCTCGTGGCGAAGGCCGAGCGCGCGCGGCTCGGCGAGCGCGGCAAGAGCGTGGTGATCCAGGGGATGTCGTTCGACGCGTGGAACCGGACCTTCAGCCCGAACCGCACGCCGTACGATTGGCTCTCGCGTGACGCGGCCGAGGTCGACAAGTACGTCGCCGACGCGCGATGCGGCTTCTCGGCCACGACGACGTTATGGGTGCAGCTCCTCGGCGCGATGGGCACGCTCGCGCGCCCGGACGCGCTCGCCCGTCTCCCGAAGGACCTGCCGATCTGCGTGGTCGCCGGCTCCGAGGACCCGGTCCACGAGCGGACGAAGAACCTGCGCGGGCTGCTCGACGCGTACGCGAAGGCGGGCCTCTCCGATGTGACGTACCGCGTCTACCCGGGCGCGCGCCACGAGCTGTTCAACGAGACGAACCGGGACGAGGTGACCCGCGAAGCCGCGGAGTGGCTCGTCCGCAAGCTCGCGCGCTAGCTAGCGCACGAGCACGGAATCCCCTTCGATCACGATGTCGTCGAAGCTCCGCGCGGTCGGATGATCCACGAGGGGCGGAGCGCCGTCCCGCGCGAGCCCGACCCGCAGGAGCCCGGCCGCGCGCGCGGCGTCGAGCTCGGCCTTCACGTCCGACAGGAAAAGCACCTCGTGCGGCGCGACCTCGAGCGCGGCCGTGATGCGCGCATACGACGCGGGATCGGCCTTCTTGCCGGTCGTCGTGTCGAACCACCCGTCGAAGAAGCCCGCGAGATCCCCCTCGATCGTGTGCCCGAAGAGCAACCTCTGCGCGAGCACCGATCCGGACGAGAAGACGGCGAGCCCGATCCCCTGCGCCTTCCACCGCGCGAGCGCGCCCGGAACGTCCGGGTACACGTGCGATCGATACGCCCCCGCGTGATAGCCCTCCTCCCAGATCATGCCTTGGATCGCCTTGAGCGACGTCGCCTTGCGGTCCTCGTCGATCCACCGGAGCCAGAGCGAGATCACCGCCGCGTCGGACAGGCCCGGCTCCCCCGCCTCCGTCCGCGCCGCGTCGAGCGCCGCGACGACACGCGCCTCGCCGGCGTGCGCCCGAACGAACGACACGAGCGACGCCCGCGCATGGGCGAAGAGCGTGCTCGTCACGAAGGAGATGGACGTGGTGGTGCCCTCGATGTCCGTGACGATACGCTTCACCACGGCGCGCCTCGCGTGAGGGCGTCGGCGTCGGGGAAACGCCGCGCGATGGCGTCGCCCGTGAAGGAGGCGACCCAGCCCTCGGGCGTGCCGAAGAATCGGATGGCGGAAAAGTCCGGCTGCGTGCCCATGTCGAACCAGTGCCGCGTGCCGGCGGGGACCGAGAGGAGATCCCCCCGCGCGCAACGCACAGCGAGCACCTGCCCGGCGAGGCGCAGATAAAACACCCCGGCGCCGTGCACGAAAAAGCGGACCTCGTCCTCGCCGTGCGTGTGCTCTTCGAGGAATTTTTCGCGCGCGGCCCGAGCCTTCGCGGGCCAGGCGGGATCGTTCGGATCCGGCGCGAGGCGCGCGACGTCGACCGAGGGATACCCGCCCTCGCGGCAGAGCTTTTCAATCGGCTCCCGGTATGCGGCGAGGATCTCCTCCGCGGGGGCCGAAGGCGTGAACGAAAAGGAAGCCTCCCAGGCCTCGAAACGAACGCCGACCTCCCGCAGGATCGCCGCGATCTCGGCGGGGTCTCGCGAGGCACGAACGAGCGTATCGGGATCGTTCTCCGGAAAAACGTGGATCGAGCTCACCCGGAGAGGATCGACCCAAACCGATCCTCGCCGCAAGCCCGTTCACGCGCTCAGTAATTGACCTGAATCTGCAGGCGCAGGAGGCGCCCGCTCTCCTGCGGGTAAGGCGGCTCCGGGTAGGTGCGCTCGGCGATCGCGTACGCCGCGGTGGCCTCGACGGCGGGGATGGGCTGCCACTCGACGCCCATCTCCAGCTCGCGGATCTTGTAATGCGGCGCGTTCGTCTCGAACTTGCGCCCACCGTCGTACATCAAGCCACGCACGTAGGGCAGGAAGCTGCCAATCTTGGCCATGGCCATGACGTACCCGCCGTGGAGCGGTCGCTCGACGACACGATCGCCCACGAGCTCCGGCCCGCGGCCGAAGTTGTATTCGGCCTGGAGGCCAAACGGCTGCGGGTACAGGACGAACGAGGCGTGGGCGCGGACGTCGCGGATCTCCTCCGCCGCCGTGACGTCGTCCGAGGTCTTCACGACGAACTTGCCCGCATACCCGCCGCCGCCAATCTCCACGATCTGGCGGCCAATCTGGAAGGGCCACGTGATACGGCCGACGACGTGCGGCGTGTCGTTCCGCTCCTTCTGGTTCGCGGTCTGGCCATTGTACACGCCAAGCGCGACGACGCCGTAATCCCCCGATCCCTTGAGCCCATCGTCGACGAGCGCCTTGAACCGCTTGCGAATACGCTCCGGTGCCCAGTAAAAGAAGACGCCGAGATCCCGCTCGTCCTTGACGGCGCTGTTCAACGCATCCGAGCGATCGAGCGGCGCGCGGTTCTGGCTCGATTGCATGTTCTCGAAGCCATACGGCACCTTCGACTGGCCAACGCGGAAGCGGAACTCTTTCTTCTTGTCGAGGGCGATGTCCGCATACCAGTCGCGCAGCGTGGGGACATGGTACTGGTCGGAGACGACGCTCGCAAAATCAGGCTGGATGTACACGAAGACGCGCTCATGCACGTCCCCCTGGACGATCAGGCGGGCGCGGCGGATCAAAAAGCCGCCATCCTTGCCAATCGATCGGTCGCCCTGGGTATTGACGAGCCGCTCGTTCGTCGCGCCGAGCTGGTTGTAACGGACCTGCGAGTATCCGCGGATCTTGATCTTGTCGTACCAGTGCTGCGAAGCCTTGCCCGCCCCCTCGCCGGGCTTCAACGCAGGGGCCTGAGCCGCAGGCCTCGGCGCAGGTTTGACCGCGGCCGGCTCCGCCGATGGAAGCGTGGCCAGCGCGATCTCCGATCGAGGCGCAGCAGGGACATCCGCCGCAGCCGAACGCGAAGACAAAAGAAGACCAAACACCGCGCCAAGGGCCGAGCGCGCGGCCAGACGTGCGAGCAACATGGAAGGATTCCGGGGACGTCCCGGCCTTTCTTCTTCTGGCACACCACGCTAGGCGACTTCGGTGACGAACGCGTTACGACTCGGTCGCGACGCCGTTACCATCTCGTTTGCGTTCTTTACAGATTGGCGAACTTCCGTGACACGAGACGTACATCGACCGGAGCATCCTGGTGGAGGCGCCTCGCTGGGGCGTTGCCCCAGACCCCAGCAGGGGCTGTCCGCCCCTGCACCCGGACCAGCCAGGGGCTGGACCCAAGCTCGATGAACTGCGCTGTGCGCAGTTCATCGAACAGCCAGGTCAAGACCGGCGACGAGCCTGCCGACCAAGAACATGGTGCTGCTGGCTCCACCGGCCACGTGCCCGTCGCCCGATCAAGACCCCCTCCAGGGTCTTGCCACCGGCCCGTTGGAAGAACTGCGCACCGCGCAGTTCTTCCACCTCGGTCCAGGCCGTGCCTGGTCCGGGTCGAGGGGCGGACAGCCCCCGCGGGGTCCGGGGCAGCGCCCCGGCGCAGCGCCCCCCAAACGACAAACACCCCGAACACACGCCCTCGACCTTCGACGGCGCGTGTTCGGCGACGCAACGGTGAGCTCCGACGGACGACCGCCCGAGGGACGCGGCCGGACCGCTGAGGTTGGGCCTCGACGCAGGCCGATCGTCCCCTCGACAAGGGTACATCGAGGGCCGAGGGCCCGTGTTGGGCGGCGAGACCTCCCCCGGGGACACGCGTCGTCCTGTGTTGGGCGGCGAGACCTCCCCTGGGGACACGCGTGGCCTCGTGTCCGGCGGCGAGACAGGGGCCCTGCCGGGCGGACGTGCCTTGTTTGGCTCCGTGACTGAGACCTGGCGGCGGGGATGTGGCTTGTCGTGGCGTGGAACAGACGAAGACGAGGGCCGATGTCGCCTGTCAGGTCAGGGGGACCAGCGTACCGTCTGGAAATCGAAGCGCCCACCGTGCGAAAGCCCGGCGGGGAAGCGGGCTTGCCAGGTGTCTTTGGCCAGGACCAAGAGCTCGGTCCCGTTCAGGGCGACGCCCAGGGGGATTTGGTAGGGGCCGCGGTCGATGAGGAGGGGGAGTTCGTCGCCGAAAGTTGCGCCGTCGTCGGACGAGAGGGCGCCGAAGAGGCGCGTGTGTGCGGCGTCGACGGCTCGCTGGGCCACGAGCGCGAAACGACCGTCGGCGAGCTTCTCCATCATGAAGCCGTCTGTGCCGAGGCCCTCGAAGACCGCCAGCGTCGTCGTGTCCGAGGCGCCGGGGCGCAGCAGGCGGAGCGTCACCGTTTCGGCTTCGTCCTTGCGATTGAGGAGCACCACGCGGCCTTGCGAGTCCAGCACCGCGTGCAGCACGCTCGACACGGAAAAGCCCGGCACCGACAGGACGAGCTGCGTTGCCGAGAGCAGCGCTCCGGTCTTGGAATAACGATGGACGGTCACCCCGGAGCCCAGGCCGACGCGCACCAGCTCCTCGCCGTCCCGGATCAGCTTCACGGCTCGGGTCTGCTTGCCTTGAAACGGCACGGCGCCCGCGGAGAGCTCCGTGAAGGCAGAGGGCGCGGTGACGGACGGCTGCACGTAGAGCTTGGCGACCTCGTCGACCGTGATCGCTGCGAAGGCTTCGCCGGTCGCGAAGACCTCGGCTTCGAGGCCGCCGAACACGCCCGCGGCGGGCAACAGGGACACGCTGGACCAGCTCGTGCCGAGGTCGGTGCTCCTCGAAATCCGCAGGCCGCCCACGTCGTGCGCGAATGCGTAGATGTCGCTCCCCAGCACGCGCAGACGCAGCGGCGCCTTCTCGCTGTTCTCGAAGCCCGGTCGCTCGCCCGAATGCGTGAACGGAGCGGCGGGGCTCGACGCCGAGAAGACACCCCCGAACAAAAAGGCGGCGTCCATCGGTGGATCGGAGAGGCCCCCCGTATACCCCTCGGTGATCACCACGGCGGAACCGTCGTCGGTCAACACGGGCGGCAGGACGACGTCCCAAGGGCCGAGCTCGGGGCGCACGATGCGGCTCGGCAGGGCGCCGGTCCCGTCGGGCGTCTGGGGCACGGGCATACTCGCGATGGCGAGCGAGCCGCTGTTGTCGTAGAGGCCGTACAGCCGCTTCGGCGAGCCCTGGAGGCCGCGGAGGTATTCGGCGTCGAGGAAGTCCACGACCGACCCCCCTTCGGGGCGGAAGACCGACATCAGCGAGACGCAGCGGCCTTCGGAGCCGACGCGCGCCACGTCGAAATCGCGGGGAATCGCCCCGGCGCCGATCAAATAATCACCCGCGCGTGTCGACATCGGGTTCGCGAAGGGCGTCAGCTTCATGAAGCAGTTCGCGTGGTTCTTCGGCGACGCGAGCCCCTCCTGTCCGAAGATCACCTCGGCGCTGTACCAGCCGATGGCGCTCGGCACGGGCCCGGGGCCCGACAGCGGCCAAGCGACGGGCGGCGGCACGTCGGGGTTCGTGCTCGGCTGGAAGTCGAGCGTGGTGTTCTCGACCCATGCGCCGTTCTCGGCGTGGAGCGGCGTCCCCGCGACCACGACGGTGGGGCCCTCCTCCCCCGGCAAGGCGGGCAGCAGGACGAGCTTTCGCACGGGGTCCGGAATCAGCGGCAACCGATACTCGAAGACACAATCACCGGGCTGCGAATACTTATAGTCGGCGCGATGAACGAGCTGGGTCCGGAGCTCGTCGCCGTCGACCTCGACCAGCTTGACATGCCATGAGCAATCGATCGTGTTGCCAGCCTCGTCCCGGAGGAGGGTGCGCTCCGTGCGGAACTCGTACGTGTCCGCGTAGCTGACGTACACGCCGCCCCCGGGCTTCGGGATCAAGACGGGCTGCGTGTGGCGTAGCTCTTCCTGGTAGGCCTTGGAGTCGCCGACGCCCGCCATTTCGTCGAGCGTGGAGTCGAGCTCGCGGCGGCGCCATTCGTGGAAGGGGCCCTCGCCGGGGCGATCGACGAGGATGAAGCGGCCGCGCGTCGTCGAGCCGAACACGGCGTAGATGTGGCCTTTCTCGTCGACGGTGACGTGCGTGTTCGTCACGTCCTCCCAGGGCGCGGAGATACGCTCGATGCCGTAGCCGGTGCCCGTCCAGGTCCGGATGCCGGCGCCTCGTTGCCCGCCCTTGAATACCGTTTCTTGCGCGCGCACGCCGCTCAACTTCAGCTTCACGGCGAAGACGGGAGCGCCGTTCGAATCGAGGCCGATCGTGCCATCGGCGGCGCCGCTGTCCGGCTCGATCGCGGTCATCGGCTCGGCCGTGTGCTCGTCGTTGAAACGCACGAAGCTCTCGGGAGGCAACGTCGTCAGCGCCTTCGACGTCACGGTGACGGGCACACGAATCACGCGCTCGCCCGCGCGAAAAAAGAGCCCCGTGCTCCCCTCCGCCACCCCTTCGAGGACCTTCTTCGCGCCGAGGCGGGCGATGCTGGTGTCCTCGACCTCGAGCTCGACCTCGTCGCCGGAGATGACGGATTGTTCGTAGAGATTGCTACCCGAGAGCGGCGCCACGCCGACGCCGTCGACGGGCCGCAGCTCGCCGACCGCGAGCTCCAGGCGGCCCACGTCGGGCGAGAGATCCAGCGACGCGCCGCCCCACACGTCCACGAAGAGCTGCGGCGATTCGTCGAGTCGCGCATACCCGCTGATGGGTTCGCCCGGACGGGCGAAGATCCCGACGTGGGCGGAGAGCACGTACTCGTCCACTTGGGTCGGGCTCACCGTGATCTCGTAGACGCCGGGCGACGGGTTTTTCATGACCGTCGGCGGGTTCGCTCCACGCGGAAACGAGACGTCCTTCGAATACTCCGCTGGATAAGGGCTTCCCTCGGGCGTCGTCACGGTCAGCGTGTACGTGACGGGCTCGCCGAGCTTCTGGACCACGAACGTATCCGGCGTGCTCCACTTGAACACCGGCGGCGGGGGCTCCGCCGTCCGAGCGCCGTCTTTGTCCGAGGAGCAGCCCAACAACAGGAATGTGGTCAAAGACCACGCAAACAAAAAACGCATAGGGCCGGCACTCTACAGCAACCGGCCCCTCGTTCAGCGCCGCCCGTGCAGCACGCACTCGAGGAGGAACTCGATCGCCTCCACGTGCCTCGCCGCTTCGTTCACGTTTTCGCCCCACGTGTAGAGGCCGTGCCCCGCGAGCAGGTAGCCATAGACGCAGTCGTCGTCGCCGAGCTCCGCGTCGACCTGCGCGGCGAGGCGCGGGACGTCTTGATCGTTCGGGAAGATGGGCAGGCGGATCGAGGTCTCGTGCGTGTTGATGCCGACGAGGGCCTTGAGCATCTCGAAGCCGGAGAGCACGACGTACCCCTCGGCGAGGAGGGCGCGGGACAGGACCGTGGCCGCGACGGAGTGGGTGTGCGCCACGGCAGTGATGCCAGGACGACGCCGGTAGATCTGCGCGTGGAGCGGCGTCTCCGCGGAGGGGCGACCTTCGGTGAGCGGGGAGCCTTCGAGGTCGACGACGAGCAGGTCTTCGGCCCGCAGCGCGCCTTTGTCGAGGCCGCTCTTCGTGATGACGAAGCGGTGCGCGTCGAGGCGCACCGAGAAGTTGCCGCTCGTCGCCTGGGCCCAGCCTCGCGCGTGGCAGCGGCTCGCGAGGGAGAGCAAGGTGGCCGCGGCGGACTCGGGGAGGCGATGTTCCTGCACGCTCGACCCTACCCGGCCAGGGCAACACGAGCAAGCCCTGGCATGCCCGGCGGCAGGGCGGTCCTCGCTTGACAATCCCGGCCGACTTTGCTGGCCTCGCGGCCCCCACACGGAGATTTCCACAGGAATGGGGCGGCCCTCGGTCGCTCGGCCGCTTTCGTCGATGCCCGCGCTCGAAACCCTCCCAAAACGTCGCATCCTTTGGCTCGCCGCGCTGCTCCTCGGGATCCTCCTCGGGACCTCCCTCGTCGGTGTCCACCTGGATTCGCCGACGATGGACGAGCCAGTCCACCTCGTGCGGGGCCTGTCCTACTGGTGGCTCGGGGATACCCGGCTCGGCTACGCGCACCCGCCGCTCGCGGACGCGCTCCTCGCGCTGCCCGCCGCGCTGCTCGGCGCCCGCGTGGCTCTGACCTCGTTTCCAGCGTGGGCCGACGCGGACACGGGCAAGCTGGCCGAGCAATACTTCACGGCGCACTGGGCGGCGGCGCGGGCCGAGCTCGTCGTCGCGCGGCACGTGAACGTGCTCTTTTCGTTCCTGCTCGGGCTTTACGTGTTTCGCTTCGCGCGGCGGCGGGCCGGGGATCACGCGGCCCTCTTCGCGCTCGGGCTTTATTGCCTGCACCCGACGCTGCTCGCGCACGGCCGGCTCGTCACGACGGATCTGCCGATCGCGCTGGCCACGACGATCGCCGTGGGCGAGGCGGCCGAGCATTTCGCGCGGCCGCGCCTCCGCACGGCGATCACCACCACGCTCGCCGTCGCGGCGGCATTTTGCATCAAATACAGCGCGGCGTTCCTGGTCCCGCTACTCCTGTCGCTGGGGTTTTTCTTCGCGTGGCGCGGAGGCGCCGACGGAGACGCGCCCACCCGACGCGGCAGGCTCGGGCGCTTCGCCGCGCACGCCGGCGCCGTCACGCTCGCCACGGTCCTCGCCGTCAATGCGGCGTACGGGTTTCAGCGGACCGGCTGGACGGTCGAGCGGATCCTCGCGGAGCCCGAGCCGCAGAGCTACATCTCGAAGCGGGCGGATCAGAAGCTCCTGGAGGAGCGCTCGCCGCTCGCGCGCCTGCCGCGCTGGCTGCCGGTGCCGCTGCCGTACACGTACGTCTTTGGCTTGTCGATGGTCTCGGTGCAGAGCCGCGACGGGCATTCGACGTATTTCCTCGGCATGCGCGCGGGCGGCGGCTGGGCCGGTTATTTCCCGGTGATGCTCGCGATCAAGAACCCGCTCGCCGTGCTCGTCTTGCTCGGCGTCGGGCTCGCCCGATCGATCCGCCGCCGCGCCGCGCCGGATCGCGCGGCCGGAACGATCCTCGCTGCGTGTGGCCTCTTCCTCGCCATCTCCATCGGCTCGAAGATCAACATCGGCGTCCGGCACGTCCTGCCCGTGATGCCCTTTTTCGTCATCGGGGCCGGGATCGTCGCTTCGCGGCTCTGGGAGGAAGGACGGCGGCGGACGCAGATGCTCCTCGCCCTGCTCGGCGCGGGCACCTTCGCCTCGGCGATTGCCTGGGTTCGTCACCCCGTCGGGTATTTTAATGCCCTGACCCTCGGCCCCGTCTTCGGTCCCGTGGTCAGCGTCGTCGGCGAGGACTGGGGGCAGGACATGGCCGACGTCGCCGACGCCCTGAAAGCCCGGAACCTCGGGCCTGTGTATTACCACCGGTATGGCTGGATGATGGCGCGCGAGCTCGAAGCGAACGGCATCGAATTCGAGCGTTTGCGCTGCGGCGAGCGCCCCGGCCCCGGCGTCGCCGTCGTGCACGCCGTCACCCGCGCCCGCAGCCCCGGCTGCCACCCCGAGCTCTTCGCAAAGGCGCCGCTCCTCGTCGTGAACGGACGCCTCTTCGTGTACGCCCTCGACGCGCCCGAGCGCCCCGCCGCGCCCGCGCCCCGGCCCCGCATCCGCCTCGTCCCCCCGCCGAGCGCCGCCTCCCCCGACGACGAGGACTGATCCGCAAGCGTCCGCACGAGATCGCTTGACAGGTCCCTCTCGACCCTGTATCGATATTGAACATCACTTTCATTATCAACGCACCCGACACCCGAGCACGACACCCGAGCACGAACCCCAGGAGACACGCACCATGTCCTGTCCCGCGAAGGCTTCCCCCTGCGCCCCCGTGACGCTCTCGCGTGGGCCCGTCGCCCGCGTCGACCACTGCCCGCAGTGCAACGTGATCTCGATCCACCTCGGCGCGACGTCGATCCGGCTCGAACCGGCGGCCTACGAGGCTCTCTGGGGCACGCTCTCCCACGCGCTACGCGTGCTGCGCGGGCTCACCGAGGCGCCCGAAGCCACGCCGACGATGTGGACGTCATCCGGCGGGAGCGCCTAGAAACCAAGGTCGTCCGACATCCGCCGCCCCGTGCCTTTCACGGGCGGCGCCGCGGGCGACGCGGGCGCCGTCGGCTTGCGCTGCGCCGCCCACGGGTCTTCGAGATCCACGCTCCGGATCGCAGGGGACGTGGGCACAGGTGACGGGACCGGCGGCGAAGCCGGAGCGGACCCCTCCACCGCTTCGAGCTTCGTCCGCCCATTTTTTACGGTCGCCTTGATCTGCCCCGCGTCGATCATCACCTGCGCCCGCGCCGCGATCGCCTGTGGCGACTCGGCCGCCGCGCGCGCGCGCTCTCGCTCGGTCACGGCCGCCCGCTCGATCCGCTCGATGTTCTGCGCGACCTCTTCCTGCTTGCGCGAGACCGACTCGGCCCGCGCCGTGGCCTCGCGCCCCACCTCGCCGATGACGCCGGCGAGGTAGGAGAGCTGCTGCCCGACGTACATCTGCCGCCCTTCGATCGCCGCGAGCCGCGCCTCGGTCGCGCGCGCCTCCATCCGGAGCTTCTGCACCTCGGCGAGCGCCATGTCGCCCGCGGTGTTGTCCACACACCCGACGCAGGCGAACGACGACGCCCCCGCGAAGGGCACGACGAGGCGAAGGAGGACCGCAGAGAGGTGCTTCGAGGCCATGGGCTCCGCGATGCTACCCCGCGCCGAGCGTGCAAGGAAAGGCCTCGTGCAGGCTCCCTCACGGGCCTTCCCTTTACGCCTCGACGCGGGTCGGGCATCCTCGGGGCCGCCGCGCTCCATGGACGCACCCCGGAGCTCGTCCTCGAAACACCCCTTGGAGACCCTCGACCCGGCCCTTTCGAACCTGATCACGCGCCCCCCGGAGCAGAGGCGTATCGGCCCGTTCGTCCTCGTCGAGCAGCTCGGCGCGGGCGGCTACGCGCCCGTCTGGCTCGCGCGCGAGACCTACGGCAAGGCGGAGCTGCGCACCGCGGCCGTCAAGCTGTTCTCGCTCGACGTGAACGCGAACGACAAGAGCCGCATCCTCGAAGAAGCCCGCGCGCTTTGCCGCGTCGAGCACCCGAACGTCGTGCGCTTCTACACGCTCGCCGTGGACGAGCCCGCCGGCGTCATGGGCCTCGCGATGGAGCACGTCGCCGGCCGATCGCTCGAAGACCGGCTCGACGCCGAAGGAACGCTCTCCGTCGACGAGACGTTGCGCGTCGGCGTGGCCATCGCCTCCGCGCTCGCCGCCGTCCACGGCGCAGGCCTCGTCCACCGCGACGTCAAGCCGAGCAACATCGTCGAGGAGGCCGGCGGCGCGTACAAGCTCATCGATTTTGGCATCGCGTCCGCGTCCTCGACCCCTCAGGCCGTCGAGGACGTGGTCCCCGCGGGGCCGGACGACGACGCCACGCCCCGCGCGCTCGCCGCCACCGCGCGGATCTCGGGCCGCATCACGGGCACGTACGGCTACATTGATCCCGCCGTCTTCGGCGCCGGCGTGTCGCCCTCGGCCGCGAGTGATCTCTACGCGCTCGGGGTCACGCTCCACCGTTGCCTCTCGGGCGCGCTCCCCGCCGAGCGCCTCGACGGCGACGGCGCGCTCGATCCCGGCGTGCTCACGGGGTACGCGCGGCCGCTTCCCCTCGCCGCGCGCATCGAGGGTGTGCCCCGCGCGCTCGCTGCGCTCATCGATCACCTGCTCGCGCCGCGCCCCGAGGATCGGCCGCCGCGGGCCTCGTGGGTCGCGCACCACTTCGAGCAGATCCGGCGTGATCTCGCGGGCCGCGCGCGCGTCCTGCCCGACGAGGACGAGGGCCCGTTCCGGGGCCTGCGCCGCTTCGAAGCGCGTGATCGCGACGTCTTCTTCGGCCGCACCCCCGAGGTCGCCGCGGCGATCGAGCTCTGCCGCGGCCGTGGCCTCGTCGCGCTCGTCGGCCCCTCGGGCAGCGGCAAATCCAGCCTCGCGCGCGCGGGCCTCCTGCCGGCGCTCGCGGAAGGCGGGATCGTCGGCTGGCCCGACGTGTGGGACACGGCCATCGCCGAGCCGGGCCGCGATCCACGCGCCGCGATCGCCGCCGCGCTCGGGCCCTTCCTCCCCAACGCTGCCACGCTCGCGCCCGGCCCGCTCTGCGAGGCCATGGCCCGCCGCGCGAGCGAGGAGGAGCGCGGCCTCGTGCTCTTCGTCGATCAACTCGAAGAGCTCGTCACCACCTCCTCGGGCGAAAGCCGCGAGGAAGCGGCGGCCCTGCTCGTCCGCATCGGCGCGCAGCCCTTGCCCGGCGTGCGCGTCATCGTCGCGGCGCGTAGTGATCTCTTGCATCTGCTCCTCGCGATGGGGGACCTCGGCAACACGATGGCGCGTGGCCTCTGCCGCGTGGAGCCGCTCTCGCCGACGTACTGGCGCGAGAGCGTGGAGCGCGCGCTCGCGTCGTACGGCTACGCGCTCGAAGACGCGGCGCTCGCCGAGGAGCTCTTCGCGGGCATCGACGCGACGGCGGGCGCGATGCCGCTCGTCGAGTTCGCGCTGACCGAGCTCTGGGGCGCGCGTGACAAGGAGAAGAAGCAGCTCTTGCGGTCGGCGCTCACGGCCGTGGGCGGCGTCGAGGGCGCGCTCGAGCGGCACGCCGAGGCCGTGCTCGCGTCGCTGGAGCAGGCCGAGGAAGGCTCGATCGAGGCAACACGCGACGTGCTCCTCGCGCTCACGACGGCCGAGGGGACACGGCGCGTGATGAGCGTGGACGAGCTCGCGGCGCTCGCGGGCCCGCGGGCGCGCCGCGTGATCGACGTGCTCGGCAAGGCGCGCCTCGTGGTGCCGGCCGAGGGGCCCGAGGCTTCCGTCACGCTCGCACACGAAGCGCTGCTCTCGCGCTGGGAGCGGCTCGCGTCCTGGATCGCCGAGGCGAAGGGCGATCGCATGCTCGCCGAGGAAATCGAGCGCGACGCCGCGCGCTTCACCCGCGACGCCGAAAGCGTGACGCTCTGGCGAGGACGGCGCCTCGAGTTCGCGAAGGAGCTCCTCCGGAAACACTCGGTCCGTTTGTCGGCGGCGGCCGAACGTTTCATCCAGACGAGCGCGCGTGTCTCCCGGCGCGGCACCGTGCTCGCGGCGACCGCGGGGGCCATCGTCGCGGCGTCCGTCGTCGTCGGCGGGCTCGGGTACGTGCGGGCCGTGCGCGCCGAGGAGCGGGCGGCCCAGGAGAAGCTCGAACGCGAACAGAAGGAGCGCGCCGAGGCCGAGCGAAACGACAAGGAAAAGGCAAACCTCCTCGAAGAGGTCCGCGCGACGGCCGAGCTCAACAAGGACCTCGAAGAACGCATCCGCAAGACCCTCTCCGGCCCCACGCAGCCCGACCCTGCCGCCTCGGCCTCCACGTCCCCCACGCCCGGCGCGCCCCCGCCCGTCCTCGCGATCATGGCGCCGGGCGCGCATCCGATCCCGAAGGGGGGCTCCCCCGCGGCCGCGGCCCCCACGTCGACCACGGTCCCCGCGAGCACGCCCGCGCCGCTGGAGAACGCCACGCCCACGCCGACGGGCGCCGCGGCCCCGACGGCGGCGCCGGCCGACGCGAAGGGCCCCGTGACGAAACCGGACGACGAATTCTAGTGAAACGCGCCTCCCGACACGCCCTCGGCATCGGCCTCGCCGTGCTCACCTCTGCCGCTGCGGTAGGCCTCGCGCCCCCGGCGTCCGCCTGCGGCCCCTACCCCCCGCCGCGTGTCCTCTCGCCCGCGGACAAGGCCCAGGCGCAAAAGCTCTTCCAGGAGGGCCGCGCGCTCGAAGGCGAAGGCAAGCTCGAACGAGCGCTCGACCGCTACCTCGCCTCCCGCGACCTCTTCCCGCGCAAATCGAACACGAAAAACGCCGCCGTTTGCCTGGACAAGCTCGGCCGCGCCGCCGAGGCGATCCCCCTCTACGAAGAGGTCCTCGATCGATTCCGCAGCGAGCTCACGCCCGAGGAGCAAAAGGCGCTCATCGACGACGTCCGGCGCCTGCGCGAGCTCGTCGCCACGCTCCACGTCGTCGATGGGCAAGGCTCCCTCTTCGTCGACGGCAAAGACCTCGGCGCCCTGCCGCGCCCCTGCCCGCTCTACCTGCCCGCCGGCCGCCATACCGTGCGCGTCAACCGGCGGGCCGTCCTCCTCGACCACGACCTGCCGGCCGGCGAATCCCTCCGTATCGTCGTCGGCGCCGAACCGCCGCCCCCGACCCCGGCGCGCTCGGAGGGCTGGTTTGCCCAGGCCTTCGGCGGCCCCGCGCTCGGCAGCTCCATGGATAGCAATGCCGAGCGCGACGCCCAGAACGCCTGCTCGAACCATTGCCCCTTCGCGAGTGGCTTCCTCACGGGCGCGCGCGGCGGCTACATCACGGCGAACAACGTCTCCGTCGAGCTCTTCACCGGCTTCTTTTCGGTGGAATCGACCTTCGAGCGCACGATCACGCGGGACGTCCCCGTCAGCGACGGCCTCTCGACCGTCACGTACACCCTCTCGCACAAACTCTCCCTGCGCGGCCCGTTCATGGGGCCGGCGGTCGGGTATCGCGTCGACCTCGGGCCGCGGTGGACGGCCCTCTTCCGCGGCTCCCTCGGCCTCGTCGCCGCGCAATCGTCCGACCCGGTGAGCGGCGTCGGCCGCGACGATCGTGGCCACGCCTCCCCGCTCCTGTTCTCCGGCACGAGCACCGTCCTCCGCTCGGCGCCGACGTTCTTCATGCCCGAGCTCGGCATCGAGGCGAAGCTCGGCGGCGTCCGCGTGGGGTTGTCCCTCGGCTACGTGCTTTTCCTGGCGCAGGGAAATGTCTTCAATGGCCGCGCCTTCGACGCGCAGACCCCGTGCCCGCCCTCCGGCGACGACGCCGTCGCCTGCGCGGCGGAGACCCCGGCCGACGTATCCGGCCAGGGCCTGCAAACCGCGCACGGCCTCATGCAGCTCTGGATCCCTCAGCTCACCTTCGGCTTCTTGCCCTGATCGCCGCGGCGATCCCGACGAGCACGAAGAGCCACGCGCCCCGGCCCTCCGCCTCCCCGCCGCGCGCCTTGCACGAATACGCCGGCGGCGGGCCGTCCGCGATCATCACCGCCCCGCAGAAGCGGTCGGTCTTGCAGACGAGGCTCGCGGGGCAATCGCGGTCCGACGTGCAACGCTCGTAGCACTGCGAGCGACGACAAACCCCCCCTTTGTCGCCACACTCCGTCCCCTCGCCCTCGCATTGATCGGGGAGCTGCACGCAGGAGCCCTCGCCGCTGCACACGTAGGAATGCTTGTCCGACACGCGTGGGTTGCACTCATCGACCCCGGGCACCTGGCTGCACTTGCACTTGCCGCCCAGGCACACCCCGCTCGGGCAATCCTTGTCCTCCTCGCAGTACGGCGGGGCCGGCAAGCAATCCTTGTCCGGGCAGATGTAGCCGCAGGCGCAGAGGTCCGTCGGGCTGTTCGGGCAATGCCGGATCTCGCCCTCGCAGATGCCCCCGCTCCCGCCCGCCCCGCCGGCCGGAGGCGTCTCGGGCCGCAACGAAACCCACGGCTCGTCCGGGCCGCCGGCGCCGTCCCCGGAGGCGCCGAGCAGCGCCACGAGGCAGACGAGCCCGAGGATCGTCCGATGGGAGGAGCGACGTGGTGCTGCCATCATGCGCCCCCGGCTACCTCTTCCTTGGCCGCGGCAGATCGTACTCCTCGAGCCGGGACACGAGCGTCCGCCGCGAGATCCCCAGCATCTCGGCCGCGCGGGTCTGGTTGTGGGCGCACTTCTCCAGCGCGTCGAGGATCCGCTGCCGCTCGTCGAGCTGCTTCTGCGCCTCGCGCACGTCGTCCTCCGAGATCGGCTGCGTCGCCGAGCGCCCCTCCCGGCCCTGCGCGGGCGGCGGCCCCGACGGCTGCGCGATCCGCATCCGCGGCGGCAGATCCTCGGGCAGCACGGTATCGCCGGCGCAGAGCACCGCGGCCCGCTCCATCGCGTTCTTCAGCTCGCGCACGTTGCCCGGGAACGCGTGCCGTTCGAGCAGCTCCCGCGCCTCCTTCGCGAGGGACGGCGTGCCCTTGCGCTCGAGCTTCTTCCACGCGTCTTCGAGGAAAAACGACGCGAGCTTCCCGAGCTCCGCCTTCCGCTCGCGCAGCGGCGGCACGACGAACGTGATCCCGTTCAGCCGGTAGAAGAGATCCTGCCGGAACGCTCCCCGCAGCGCCTCGGCCTCCAGATCCCGGTTCGTGGCCGCGATGAACCGCACGTCCACGGGCTTGGGCGCGACCGCGCCGATCCGCAGCACCGCGCGATCTTCGAGCACGCGCAAGAGCTTGACCTGCACCGACGGCGACAGCTCCCCGATCTCGTCGAGCAGCACGGTCCCCCCGTCGGCGGCCTCGAAGAGCCCCTTCTTGTCCTCGGTCGCGCCGGTGAACGAGCCCTTCTTGTGCCCGAACAGCTCGCTCTCGAGCAGCGACTCGCTGAGCGCGGCGCAGTGCACGGCCACGAACGGCTTCGCCCGCCGCGGCGACGCCTCGTGGATGGCCCGCGCGAGGATCTCCTTCCCCACGCCCGTCTCCCCGAGCAGAAGCACGTTGAACGGCGATCCCGCGGCCCTGCGCGCCTCCTCGTGCAGCGCGCGCATCCCGGGGTCCTCCACGATCACGCGCCCCGCGGCGCCCTTGCGCCCCTCGTCGACCGCCTTTGGCCCTTCCTCGTGCCGCGCGCGCCGGACGACGGCGATGACCGAGCCGAGCACGATACAATCCCCGAGCTCGACATCAAACGTCTCGCCCGGCGCGCGATGCACCCGGCGTGTCTCGACGGCGCTGCCTTTGTCCTCGCTCGTGCGCACGAACGTGCCGTTCGCGCTGCCCTTGTCCTCGATGCGAAGCACGGGCCCGACGTGGAGCACGGCGTGCCGGCGCGAGACGGACGCGTCGTCGATGCGCACGTCGTTGCCTTCGCCGCGCCCGATGGTGACGCTGCCCGCAGCCGGCAGGACGGTGGCCGCGGCCTCGTCTCCCGCGGCGTACACCACGAGCTCGAGCGCTCCTCGTTGCTCCTCCCGATCCGCCTGACCCATCCTGTCGTGATCTCCGAGGTCGAGGGTACGGGAAAACGAAGGCCGGAGGAAGCGATGCGTCAGGGGGGGTGCGGACGGGCCTACCAGATCCGCGTGATCGCGGAGAGCCGCGCGGTACGTCCGGGCTTGCACCGCACGTTCCCCGGGCGCCCGACAGCCTATTCACCCCCGGGGAATCTTCCCGCCACGCCCTTCGCCCGGCGAGGACGGCGCTCCCCGCGTTCCCTTCCCCCTCCCGGCGCGCCTATCACGCAGACCTGGGAGCATGAGCACGGCCGCCATGATCACGCTCGCCACGTGACCGAGCATCGGCGCGCTCCTCTGCACTGAGGAGCACGAGCGATCCGCTCGGCGGCATCGGGGGTACAACGCTTCGGTACGCGTCGCGGAAGTCGCGCATCTTCACAGCGGCTTTCGAGATGCCGAGTTCCTCGCGTGCTTCGTCGAGCGTGTACTCTTCGACATGGAGGCGTTCGAGGGTCTCCGCATGAACATGCTCCGAAGTGCGGCTTGCTTCGTACTTCTATCCTTGACCGGCAGGATGTTGGTCGGACAACCTGCCGCTTACCCAGGCTCTCCAACTCTCCGGGGATCCGTACGTAGGGGTCAGGGCAATGAAGTTCCTCCTTTCGTTGCTGCGCGGGGCATTCTTTCTGCGTGGCGCGTGGTCGTCGTCGTGGCGTCCGTCCCGGGTCTGCCTGGTCCTGCTCCTCGCCTTCGGGCTCGTCTTGTCGCCGCCGCCTGCGCTGGGACAGGCGTGCAAGCGCAAAACGCCGATCCATTACATCGGCATGTGCATGCACCCGCACGGGCCGACGCACAATGAATGGACCTACGATTTCTCGGGCAACCCGCTCTTCGGCCGCGCGGCGCGGGAGCTCGTTGCCTGCCATGACGTCTTGCCGCTCTTCGTCTACCAGCCGAACGCGGACCTGAAGAGCAGTCAGTTGATACCGAAGAAGTTTTTTCACCTGGCGACGGCTTGCGAGCCACCTCCCCCGCCCAAGCCAAAGCCTGCGCCACCGCCGCCGCCCGCGAAGAAGGAGGCCCCGCCGCCGAAGGAGAAGGCGGACGGCGACGAGAAAGGCGGCGGCAAAGGCGGGAGCGGCAAGGGCGGGAGCGAAAACGGGAGCGGTGGCAATGGCGGGAGCGACCCGGACAGCGTCGAGGAGCGGGTGGAGAAGCATCGTATTCGTCGCGAGGACCCGCCGCGGAAGGAGGCGGCTTCCGGAGGCTCGCGCTCGAAGGATATGGTTTTGCCGAAGGAGGGGGTCCTCAGCAAGGAGGGCGTCTTGCCCCCGCGTGACGAGGTGCATCCGCCGAAATGCGTCGACGAATCGTGCACGTTGGTCGATCGGGGCGGGGCGCTGCCGGAGCTTCAGCGCCGGGATGGGCGAGCGCTCGTGAGCGCGGTCCCGTGCGCGCAGACGAAGGAGGGATGCAAGGGCGAAGGAAAGGGCAACGGCGACGAGAAGGAGGAGGAGGAGACGGACTTCGACAAACTCGCCCAGCAGCTCGCCCTCGTGGCGGGGCTCGCGGAGGACCCGAGCCACGACCTCCACCGCAAGGACGGCAAGAAGCACGGCATCGTGGGCGGGGAGGACCCGGATGGGTTCAACCACCCAGCGCTCCAAGCAGCCGTCGCCTTCTTGCAGCTCTCGGCCCTTGCAAAGGCGCAGGTCACGGCATTCGAGGCGCAGATGAAGGCGGCGGGGAAAAAGAACCTGCCGGTCCTGATCCAAAAGACGGAGGAACTCAGCAAAGAAGCGATCGAGTACCTGCGGAAGAAGTACGGAAAGAAGAAGCTCGCCGGCACGCTGGCGGACATGCAGGTCATCGGGCCGTACGAAACCATGAGCCAGTTCACGGACGGGCTGAACGGGATCTACGAAGCGCATCACATCCTGGAGGAGGCGATGGCGCGGAAGTTTGGGATCACGAAGGAGCTTGACAAGTTACCGTCGGTGATCTTGGAGAACGCGGAGCACAAGCGGTTCTCGGGTCGACTCCGTGATGCAAGAAAGGCTCTGGCTGACGCGCGGGTGAAGCTGACTCCAGGCAAGCTGTGGACGATCTATGAGGAAGTATATGCGGATCATCCGCGCTGGTTGGCAGCGATCAAGCCGTACTTCGGCAGCAAGTAGGGTGTCGTTACGGCAGGGAGCATGAGCGATGATAACTGTAGCGAAGATCTGGTTTGATGGGTTGGCTCTGCTGGGCGATCCACGGGCTGTCCTCGAATCCATCGGCTGCGGGCCGGACGTCGCAAAGATCGCCGATGCCCCGGTCGGGGAGCGGGTGGACGTATGGGTCACCCTCGACGTAAGGGACGAGCGACTCTCCAAACTTCTGGCGCTCCTCCAGGAGCGCGGCGCCAAATGGCGGGATATTCGCTCCGACCGCTTCGCCGAAGAGGAGATCGAAGCGGCGCCGCTGCTCACTATGTGGTTCAACTTCGACGACACGGTCTTCGGTGGGCCGCGGATGGGCACGACCTACGACATGTCCGAAGCCTGCAAGCGCTGCGGCGCCGGCGCCCGGCAGACGTCCGCGATGATCATCGACGGCCAAGACCTCCACAACCTCGAAGGCCGGCGCGCCGCCGCGACCCCGTACGACGACATGCTCGTCGATGAGAAGCTGGCAAACGTGCTCGCGGAGAGCGGCGCGACCGGAATCTCGTTCCGGGGCGTGTTCGTGGCATTCGCGAAGAGGGGCCACATGCAGCTTCCATGGCGGCAGCTCTGCGCAGCGCACACGATGCCGCCGATGTCGCCACGCTCGACCGCGATCAAACCTTACAATCCATGCTCTTGCAGGCGGACCGGCTTTGAAACGCCCTGGGAGATCCCCGTCCGCGTCGTCTACCGCGCGTCCGATCTCGCGGATATCCACGACGTGAACGTGACCTGGGAATGGTTCGGGGACACGCGCTACGAAGGCGACGTGAGTGAAGCCCTCTTCGCGTCCCCCTGGTTCCTCGTCACCCCCAAGGTCCGCCGGATCTTCCTCGATGCAGGCGTCACCGACTTCAGTTGGCGTCCCATCTACGTCGTCGACGAATAGGCCCGGAGCCCTGCGGGCCCGTGCCATCCGTCCCCTTACCACCTCCCTCCATCGATCTGCAAATGCCACTGCGGATGCGCCGACGCTTCGACCAGCGCCACGCCCGGCGAAGGACGCGCCTCGTCCGCATTCGGGCGTTTCGCCTTGGAGCTGCGCGCGGCTCTCGGCTGTCTCGGCGCTCCCCTCGCAGGGCTCGTCGTCGTGCTCTCGCCCCTCTGGGTGCGCGACGCAAAGCGATGGCTCGACGTGGCAGAGCCGTCATCGTCGCTTGGCAAGCTCGCGGCGCACCTTCGCCACCTCGCGCGCGGGCATCTTGCGGAACAGCTCTGCGGCGCGTGCCCACGCATCGTCCTCCGGGAACGTCAGCAGGTAGAGCGGCGAAAGCCCGAGCGCGTGCGCGATGCGGAAGATCGTCGGCACCGTGATCGCCGCGAGGCCGTGCTCGATGCTCGACCATCTCTGCTTTCCCTCCCCGCCATCCGCTCCCCATCAGAACCCCGTCTCACCTCCCCTTCCCTCGCCCCTCCTCGTTTGTAAATCATCTTTCATCCATCCCTCCCTCCTGCGTCCCATCTTGTAAACCATCTTTCATCCTCCTTCCCTCCACCGTCCCTCTCCTCAAATCCTGTTCTGAACGTGCCTTCCCTCCCCCGAACCCCTTGTGCCTCCGGCAAAGATCCCTGTACAGTCCCCCACACTTTATCACTCGAAGTTCACCGGAGCCCCCTTCATGGCCGACCCTGATCTCCAAAAAGCCTACGAAAAGCACCTGCTTGCGGCGAAGGCCCTCCCCGCCTCCGAGGTCCTCCCCTATCGCCTCGACCCGGATCTCGCCCTCGTGAACATCACGACCGGAATGAAGGTCATTTACGATCACCAGGCCGTGATCCCCGCCCACTTACCCCAGATCAGCCTCGCCTCCCTGCTCGCCCTCCCCGAGCTCGCTCTGGCCACGAAGTACGCCGCCCTCGCGGCCGAACAAGAAACGCCGAGTGAATCCCACGTCCAGGCGAAGCTCTCCCTTGCGCGTGACCTGCGTGGGAAACTCCTGTCCGTCGCCAAGGGGCTCGCCGAGAATGGGATCGTCCCCCAGGCCGAGGTCGACGCCATCGCCGCCGGGCGCGGCCTGCGCGATCGCGCAGAGGATTGCGTCTCCCTCGCCTCCCTCTTTCGCAAACACGCCGCGGCCATCAGCGGCAAACAGCCCATCACCGACGCGCAAATCAACGAGACCGCCGAGGTCGGCTCCTGGCTCGTCGCGAACCTTCGGCCGGCGGACGCCCCGCCCAGACCCTCGACGGGTCCGACCGAGGCCGTGGAGATCCGCAACCGGTTCGCGACCTTGCTCGTACGCGCCCACGCGCGCCTTCAGGTCGTCGCCCATTACTTTCACGAGGAGGATTGGGAAGAACGCACGCCCGCGCTCGGATCCAGGCGGATCAAGCGGCAAAGCGGTGACACGCGAGAGAGCACCACCGCAACGCCGACGCAGACGACCTGATCACGGGCACCAGTGACCGGGCCCGGGGATGCAACTGGGCGGGGCGGGCGGCTGGTCCGCGGTCATCATCTGCTCCCAGCTCAGCCCGCTGCTCTGGTTCGTTTCCAAGTTCCTGCCGTTGGGGCAAGTCGTCGAGGCATTGAACTCCTGCTCGCTCAGCTTCGTGGCCTCGTACCTGAACGTGATGGTCTCGACCGCCCCGCCTCCTCCCCCGAGCCGCTTGATCCATATCGCGCTGCCATAGACGTGCAGGGCGTCGTTCTTGCGCAGGATTCCCAGGTTGGCGTAGCCGCGACCGATCAGTACGTCGCTGCTGCTGCCGTTGGAGATATCCCAGTGGGTGCCCGCTCGACGAACTTCGATCGTTGCGTCGTCCGCCAGCGGGTAGCCGGCGGCCCGGCAGGCGCTCTTGATCCCTTCGGAGAGCTTGCCCTCGTCGAGATCCGCGGCGAGATCGGTCGCCATGTGGAAGAGCGGCACGCCGTTGAGACGGGCTCCGTCGGACTGCGCTTCGACAGCGACCGCGGCATTGTGGAGAACCGCGTTGCCGAGGTCGGCCAGGGCGCAGTTTGCACCCACGAGGAGCGCCTGCACCAGCGAGGACTGTTGACCCGACACGGAGATGCCGAGTTTCGCGTGACCCAGATTGGCGTTCGCCAGGATGGCATTGCTGAGTCTCGCGCCGCGCAATTCGGCCATCTGCAGGTTGATCTCGCCGAGGTTGGCGTTTGACGCTTCGATCTCCTCCAGGATGGCGTAATCGGCCTTGGCGCCCGCGCCGTACCAGTGTGCGCCGGACATGTTGACCGCGAAGAGGTTGGCATGGTTGAAGTCCGCATCGGGCATGTAGGCCCCGGAGAGCACCGCGGCCTGGTCGACCCCGAGGTAACGGTACACCCGGATGCTGCCGCTTTCGTCGAGGCTGAGGAGGTAGCGCTCCTCGTCGCTCGCCAGCAGCCAAGTGCGCTCGGGATCACGCACCGTCAGGTGGGCGGACGCGGCCAGCGCGACGCCGTGCGCCGCGAAGCCCTCGCGCAGCTCGGCGACCCGATCGCCACGCGAAAGCAACGCTCGCATTTGCGCTGGAAACGTGAATAGGCTCTCCGCGGCGCCCAGTTGCGCGGCCCTGCAGTTCGCCCCGACCAGGCGCGCCGACGCCAGCGTAGCTTTGCGCAGCCTCGCCTCCTGCAGGCTGCTCCTGCTCAGGTCCGCGTGGCTCATGGTGGCCCCGGTCAGGTCGCAATTGTCCAGGTTGGCCTCCGTCAGGTTCGCCGTATCGAGGTTCGCGCCGCTCAGATTGCCGCGGGTGAACCGCGCGCCGTGCAGGTTGCATTTGCTGAGGTTGACTCCACCCAGGAGGGCGCCTTCGGCCGCCAAACCCGACAGGTCGCGCGAATCGCCCTCTGCGAATCGGAGATTCGCTTGCCTCATATTCAGGTACGACCAATCCTCGAAGAAGGGGGCCGTCAGGGTGGCCCCGGCGAACTGGGTTCTGTCCATCAGACCCATCGGGGTATCGTTCACCGGATCGTGCGAGAACTTTGGCCTCTTGGCGAACTGCGCCCCACTCAGGTTGGCACCATTGAAGATGGTGCGCATCATCGAAGCGTTGCTCAGATCGACCTGTTGCAGCGAGGCTCCGATGAGATGGGCCCCGTCCAGGTTCGCGTCCCGGAGAGAGCGGCCGTCGAAGATGGTGTCTACCAGCCTGGCCTCCGGGAAGTATACGTCCGAAGGGAGATGGATGGGGCGCATGTCGATCCCGGAGAAGTTGGCCATGCGCAGGTTGGTTCCCCGCCAACCCGAGGGATCCAACCTCAAAGCCACCAGCAGATCCGCGAAGCCCCTGAAGTCGACGCCGCTCAGGTCGGCATTGATCCACAATTCCTCGTCATAATTCCGGAGTTCGTCGAAGCCTGCCGTGACCGAAATCACGGTAAACGGAACCGGTGAACGCAACGGTGCTACTGCGAGGTGTTGGTTGGGGGGTGCGAAGGCCCCATGCGTGAAGAAGACATCTCCGTCTTTATGTATGATATGCACTCTGCCCTCTGCATCGCCAGGAATGGGCAACAGAGCGAATGACTCGTTGGGCTCGTCGTCGAATGCTGCGATGAGCTGTTCACTCCCCGCTGGTTGGAACTTCCAGAAAAGGCCATAGACCGGAGAGGAAATGTACCAACGATCTGGATTGTCGCGATCGTAGTAGCGACAGAAGGTGGACCTTTCATTGATCTCACGGCCCCCGTTGACGACGTACCGACCCGCCACCCCTTCAACATGCATCTGCAGGTAGCCATGGGTAGGATTGTGGAGTGCAACCTTGCCAGCAAAAATCAGGCGTTTCATTATCGATGCTCCTTTCATGGATGGTCACGTCAACGAACCATCACGCGGCGTTCAAGTACGGCCGGGCCTCAGCATCCGCGTCTCGCCGCCGGGCGCGGTGGGGGTCCAGTGGCTGACCGTCGGCTCGGTGCGCCCGCCGGGGCCAGCAAACGTCTCGTAGTTCAGGGCATACAGGCTGCGCCACAGGTCCACCACGATTCGCGCGGCGCACATGGGCTCACCGCGGTGATTGGGGGCTACGCGGGTCAGGTGAGCGCCGTTCGGTTCGTAGACATCGAGCATGTAGTCCTGCGGCGCATGGCCCTTGTCGACGTGCGAGAGAACATAGATGTAGCCCATGGACTCGACCGCCACATCGACGTACGTGGTATTGGCTGGGCCTTGCAGATTCATGAACGGCTGGTACGCAAGGACCCGGATCTGTGTCTGGCTGAGGGCCTGCAAGTGGTAGGCCTGGCCGCTGGTGTGATCGGTGATGATCCATCGCTCGCCGACTTCGCGCACGTCGATGGTCACGTCGCGCAGTTCATCGAAGACCACAAGCGAGCTGCTGCCGCGTGTGATCGCATAGGCGCGAGATTGCCCCGCGTCGATGACGCGCCAGGACGCGCCGGCCGTCTTCACCTCGATTCGGGCGTTGACGCTCGGATCGTCGGGCCGCTCGGGGCTATGGGTCAGCAGCACGCCCTCGGCCTGGAATGCCTCGCGCAGCGCGTCGGTCATCACGGCGCGGTCGAGGGTCGCCTGCCAGGCCAGCGCCAGATCGCAGCGGTGGCTCAGTTTATTCGCCTGGAATTGGGCTTGCAATGCATCCGAGAACACGCCAGCGTCCAGAGCGGCCAGCAATGATGCCGACGGGAAGATGGCTAGCTGGTCGCCATCGAAGCAGGGCACGGGGTTCCCGGCCGTGTCGAACGCCTGAATGCGCTTGTTGTACTTCTCGAGGATCAGGATGCGACCATCCGGCGTCACCGAGAGCGCGCATGGCGCGTTCAGCAGCCCCATGCGGCTCCCCACGCCGCTCAGCACATGGGCCACCGGGGCCTGGGCATCCGGCTGCGCCGCTTCCGGGAGCTGGATCAGCATCAGCTTGCTCTGCACCGTGTTCAAGCCGATCGCATAACCACTCGGATGGATCACGAGGTCATCCAGGTGCTCCAGCGGAAAGCGCCCCCAGCTTCCCTGGTTTGCGGTCAGGTCGATCGTGCGGCTCCCGTCGCTCAATACGATCTGGCGCAGGTGGTAGCGCCCGTAGCGCGCATCCACATAGAAGTTGCGCTGGCTTATCGCTGCGCCGCTGCTCGCGGGCAGCTTGGTGAACATATCGTACGCCACCACGGGCTGCTCCACCATCCCGCGGTTGACGAACTTCATGCGGTCTTCCGGCTCTTCCAGGACCGAAAGGTTCTGGAAGGCGTACATCTGTACGCTCTCCGGGGTCGTGCCCGCGCCGAGCAGCGGCAGGTTCTGGCCCGACGCCCTCCAGGCATAACCGATCTGGGAGGCTGGCTGGTTGATGGTCAGGCAGACCAGCCTGGAGAGGTTCTTGCCGATGTTGCCCGCGCTCAGATTGGCCTGCGTCGCGGTGGGCAAGCCACCGGTGCGCCAGACGTGGCCCTGCGACGCATCGTAGGCGATCTTTTCTTTGTAGATGTACTGCGTGTCGCTCGTCAGCGGGACCAGGCTCTCCTTGATCGCTCCAGCTACCTCCAGGGCGCTGCTGTTTCCCGGCGGTAGGGCCTGCACCGTCTCGCTCTGCCAGCCCCCACACAGCCAGCCATTCGCCGAATAGATCCCGGCGATGACCCGGAGTTCGCCGCCGGCCGGCAGCCCCTCGAAGGTCACGTCGATGGGCGTGCTCGAGGTCGTCCTGGGCATGGCGCCCTCTTTCACGAAATAGGTGCCGCCGAGGTACTGGACCGTGATGTGGTAACGGGCGCTGAGCGCTGGCCAGACCGCCGTCTCGGGCTTGCCGGCCTCGCCGTGGTTCGGGTCGGGCGTCAGCACCACCCGCAGATCCATCGTGCGCTTGACGTGGAGCTCCAGCGTGGCAGGCGAGGACAGGATGTGCGCGGTGGTGACGCCCAAGAGCAGCGACGTCACCGCGATGCTGGCCCCCAAGTTCACCCAGCCGGCGAACGGGATCGCGTTGAGGAGCTCCGCTGCGACGATGCGGCTCGCGAGCTTCACGGCCAGCTTCTCCATACCCTTCGCCACCAGGATCCCGCCCATCGAATTGGCAAAGAGCAAAAGCAAACCCTGTGGGTCAAGCAAGAACTCGATCAGGCTCTCCCCCATCACCAGCTTGCCGATCGCTATCGCTCTGAGCTGGATCGCAACGTCCAGCAGCAGGTCGTGATACCATTTTGTATCCGACACCATCGCGCCAGCGAGCAGACACATCATGGGCACGCCATAGCCGAAGATGGCGGTCAGGATCGTGCCCAAGGTGTCCACGTCGGCATCCCATCGGCTGATGCCCAGCCCGCCGAACAGCAGCTTCACCGACGCAGCCTCATCGGGAAATGGAATGTTCAACCCCGTCGCGGTACCCGGTAGCGGAATGCCCATGATCGCGTTGACGGGCGAGATGTTCTCCAGGTACTTCTTGCTGTCCGTATCGTACTGACGCCGCTCATCGCCGGGCAATTGGCTCGTCCAGCCGCTCGGGTTGCGGATCACGTTCCCCTCGACATCGAAGAACTGGGCAAAGGCGCTGAGGGTGCGCAGAAAGTGATTCTTGACGTCGAGCGAGAGGGTACGCGCGGTGTTGTTGAACGCGATCGAGCCGACGTCGGAGGTGAGGCCGCTGTTCGGCGTGACATCTTCCAGCGTCCATTGCAGCCCCCCGCGCTGGCTACGCACGCGCGCGGCGCGACCCTCCGGCTGGTTGAACGCCGTGACGCCGGACTGGACCGACCAGCTACGGCCCTGGAGGCGGGGGTCGTCGCTCGCGCTGCGCAGCGCATTGGCGATGGGCGACTTGAGCGCCACCGAGGTGCGCTGCGTGAGCTGGTAGATCAGCACCTGCTCGCCGGCCTTGCGATCGCCGAGATCGAAGCCGAAGGTCATCGGTTTGCCGGCGCTGTCGGTCGAGGCGGTGATCTGGGCCCAGCCGTTTTGTCCCTGCGCGCCGATCTCGTTTACGAGCTGGTTCAGCGCCAGGCTGTTCGCGTCGGACGCGATATGATCCTCCATCACGATCGTCGCGGTGAAGGGGTCGTACGAGGCGAGTTCGGGGCAATGGAAGACCAGCGTCTTCGCGACGTCCAGGGGGGTCGCGAAGTCGCCGAGATCTCGCAAGATCTGCTCCGCATCGCCGCGCGGCAGGGCATCGACGCCATAGGCCGCCAAGGTGGACGGGACACCGGCATCGCCGCTCTTCGCTAGGCGATTTTGAAGGTGCCGCAGCCGATAGGCTTTCGGGAGGTGGAAGCTGACCCAGAGAAGCTCCGGCAGGTAGATGGCCGGATCTTCACTCGGCATGGTGACCCTGAGATGGGTCAAGCGCTGGGTGGAGAAGATATCCTCGGGGACCTCGACGAAATGCGAGATGCACGCCTCCTGGGCCGCCGGTAGCAGCGCCAGGGCTGCATTGTTCCGGCGGGCCGCCGCGCGCGTGGCGGGCGTGTGCGGCTGGAGGGTGAAGGAGCGCGAGCCCGCATGGAAGGACAAGGGCCCAGGCATCGCGCGGGTCGAACGGCGGATCTGCTGGGAGAGGTCGAAGTGCAGAATACGAACGGCCGAAGGGGTCATTGGCAAGCTCATTTCAATGTATCGTGGAGCCCCCCAAGCTTTGCCAGGGAGGCTCCCGAGGGTTGACTTGCGAACTTCGCGTATGATCTAACAAACATCACACGGTGGAGTTCCAGGACGAGACAGTACCGAACCCTACAGCACATCATGCTAAAGAACGCAAGCATCACCATGCGAGGATGGACGGTACGCGCGAAAACGTGTACATCCATCACCCATGTCCCTCGACGTACGCGACAAGACCGTCGTCCTCACCGGCACCTTCTCGAAGTTGAAGCGCGCCGAGGCGGAGAAAAAGCTCGCGGCGCTCGGCGCCAAGATCGGCGGCAGCGTCGGCAAATCCACGCACATCCTCTTCGCGGGCGAGAAGGCCGGCAGCAAAATCGACGCCGCCGGCCGCCTCGGCGTCACCGTCCTCGGCGAGGACGAGCTGATGGCGCTGCTCGCCGGGAAGAGCAAAAAACCGGCAAAGGCGCGCGCGGCGGCGTCGGGGTTTTCGGCGCTCGATCCGAAGGCGCCCGGACCGGCGCTCGCCGCCGCGATCGAGTCGCTGCCGTGGGACGATTTCGAGGCCGACCGCGATCTGCCGGCGCTGCGCGAGGTCTTGTACGCCCACGAGGCCACGCACGGGATCACGGCGGCTCACCGGGCCGCGACGGCGCGCCTCCGGCCGCAGGCGACGCTGGGGCATGCGCACGGGCACGACGTCGAGGTCAGCGAATGCGACCTCTCGCCCGACGGGCGTTTCCTCGCCACTGGCTCGTGGGTCGGCGACGATTACGATCGCGGCGGCGTCTTGCAGATCTGGGACGTGCGCGCCGGGCGCTGCGTGAACATGCTACGCGTGCGCGGCGGGGTCGGCTGGCCCGATTACGGCGGATGTATTCAATGGCGCCCCGACGGCAAGCGCGTCGGCCTCGCGTTCGATACGAATGGGGTCGGCAGCTTCGACCCGTTCGGCAAGTCCGGCGAGCCCGATTCGTGCGCCTACGTGACCGACGGATGGAACCGGCCGCCGTCGTGGGCGTGGTCGTCGAACAGCCGCGACGTCTACATCGCCTGCTGGGGCCCGAACATGGCGCTCGGGGCGATCGTGCCGCTCGTCGGCCGGCGGCCGCAGCCGCGCTGGTGCGAATCGATCGGCCGCAGCGACCCGAACGACCCGAACTCCGAGCCACGCCTTCAGCCGATGAGCGGCATCGATTGGTCGCACCCCGATCGCATCATCGGCTCCAGCGGGCCGTCGCAGGTCTTCGCCCTCGACGCGAAGACCGGGAAGATCTTGTGGAAGCAAAAGGCGCATCCGCCCGTCTCGTTCTCGCCCGACGGCAGCGAATTCGCGATGCACCCGGCCGGCATCGTCTATTACGACGCGCGCACGGGATTGCCCAATGGGAAGCTGCCGATGCACGTCGGCGCCGCGTCGTTGATGTACACGCGCGACGGCGCGCGGCTCGCCGCGATCGTGCAACCGGAGAACAAGTGGGGCGCCGACCCGGGGATCTTCCTTTACGATCGCGGCACGTATCGTTATAGCCCCGACGTGCCGGCGCCGGGGACCGACGACGAGACGTACGGCTTCTCGTGGCGCCCCGACGGCCGCGCGGCGGCCATCTCGGCGGGCGGACGGCTGCAAGTGTGGGAGCTCGGCGAGACGCCCGCGCGCGTGCTCGATATCGCCGAGCCGAGCGGCGGGGTGTCCTATGGGGACGGCGTGCTCGTCAGCCTCACGTCGAAGGGGCTGGCTTTCTTGCGTGATCACGACGGGGCGGAGATCGGCCGGTTCCGCCCGGCGGTCGAGGCGAGCGGCGAGAGCCCGCTTTTGGTGGGCGGCGACGATTTCGGATCGACCTGGGATTGGAACCCGGCGTTCCCGCTCGACCACGAGCGGGTGGCCGCGGCCTTGCCCGAAGGCGTGGTGATCGGCCCCCCCGACGCGAGCGCCAGCGTGGCCGAGGTCGACGCCAAGATCGCGTGGGTCATCGATCACAAATGGGCGTGGCCGTGGCGCTGGGGCGAGGCGAAGGTGTGGCCGGACGCGGCGGCGGCGGCGGCCGATCCGGCGGCGCCGGCTTCATTCAAGCGCAAGTTCGGCAAGAAGGGCACGGCGCCCGCGCGGACGCCGAAGTCGAAATGGCCGATGGAAGGGGGCTCGATCGACGACATCGCGGCGCTCGTCGAGGAGGCCGTCAAGAAGTTCGACAACCCCCACTTCGAATCCGAGTACCGGCGAACCTTGGCCGAGCGGACGATGGCGCTCGGCCTGTTCGATCGCGCCGCGGCGGCGCTCGACGGCACCGGCGGCTGGTCGGCCTGGAAGAACCCGTGGTTTGCGGCCCTGGCCCGCGCCGAGGCCGTGGTGGCCGCGCTCGCGTGGCGCAAGGGCCCGCCGCTGACCGACGCGCAGACGGCCGCGCTGCGCCGCTGGCTCGGTGAGGCCGAGAAGCTCTTGACGAAAAAGGAGGCCAAGCAGCGGAATCCATTGCCGGCGCGGGCGATGATGGGCGCGGGCTGGGTGCTGCTCGGCGAGACGGACCGCGGCGAGAAGCTCCTTTCGTTGGCGATCGCCACCGTCGAGCCCGAGGACAACCCGGGCGAGAATCGCCGTGTGGTCGCCGAAGCGCTCTGCGCGGTCGGACGGATCCGCGAGGCCATCGACATGCTCGCCGACGGCGAAGAAAAACCGTCGTGGACCGAGACGAGGCCCGCCTTCTCGGCCATCTGCCCGCGCGCGTCGACGGAGGAGTTATCGCACCTCGTTTCGCGGATGAAGGCGCGCGACGCGCACAACGAATTCGAGCTGCTCGACCGCGGGCTCACGCGGCTCCTCGCGCGGAAGGCGTGGGACGAGGCGAACGCGTGGATCGGCGAATTCGACGGGCTCTCGACCACCCGGGCGCGCCTCCGGCTCGTCACGGAAATGGTGGCCGCCGGCGAGGTGGCGCGCGCCGAAGCGGCGATCGCCAAGGAGCTCGTGCCGAAATACGCGAGCTGCGCGGAGTTCTTGCTGGGGCTCGCGCGCGTGGCGCCGGAGCGGGCCGAAAAGCACCTCCCGACGATCGTCAAGGCGGCGCCGAAGCTGCGCAAGCAATGGAACCGCGATTTTTTGCGGCACCTCGCCGCCGCCGCGGCGACGCTCGGGCGGCTCGACGTGGCGACGAAGCTCGAAAAGGTCGGGCCCACGGAGCCCGAGATACACGAGGTGCGTGTGGGCGTGCTCGGCGCGCTCGACCCGACGCATCCGGAATGGAACGACTGGTTCACGCGCGCCCGCGAGGTCATGCCCGAGGACCGCAAGTCGGTCCAGCGCATGGCAGGGATCGCGTCGCGCGGCGGGCTCGTGGAGGTCAGCGCCGCGCTTTTGGACCAGGCGATCGAGGCGGCGCGCGGCGAGGGTTATCCGGACATCGCGCTCCAGGATGTCGTTTCGGTGATAGCCGAGGCCGGCGACCTCGCCGGGGCGCATCGCGCGTTCATGGCGATCAGCAAGGGCATGCGCTCCTATCGCAACGGTCCGCTGCTGTCCGCCGCCGGGGCGCGCGGATTGTGGGCGGCGGTGCTCGATGTCTTGCGGCAGATGCCCCCGGACATCAATGGCGCGCCGAAGCGCGGGCTCTCGATTTTGCTGGCGGCGAGCGATCGCGACGGGTTCTAATCTCAAGCACCGTTCAAAGTTCGACCCCTGAGCGCCCCCGCGCTGCCCCCCGAGGAGCGGGCACCGGAGGGTTGCGAAGACTTGTGCCCATCGCAACAACCTCTTGACATTTTGCGCGAGGCGGGGCGATGCTGAAGGCCCTCATCGATCGGGATCGACGATGAGGTGGGGGATACGCGGGGGAATACGGGGGAGACAACCGTGCGACGAGCACGAAGAGAGGGGAGAACCATCGTGAAGATCGCGGTGATCAATACCGGGGGTACGATTAGCTGTGTCGGCAACCCCCTGGGGCCCATGACGGCGAGCGACTTCGCTTCGGCGTGCGAAACGATCATGAACCCGATCCTTCTCCAGAAGTTCCCGGGGCTCCGCATCGATTACATCACGGACCTCGTGTTCCCGGAGTCCAAGTCCGGGACGCTGGACAGCACGAACCTGCAGCCGACGGATTGGTGCCTGCTCGGCGCGTACATCTTGAACCATTACGCCGACTACGACGGGTGGGTGGTCCTGCACGGCACCGACAGCATGGACTTCACCGGCACGGCGCTGCCCTTCCTGCTCTCGTGCTTCGATGCGCGAGGCGTGGCGACCGCCGCGCTGAGCAAGCCGATCGTGATCACCGGCTCGCAGGTCCCGATGTTCTATCAGGACCCGACGACGAAGGCGCTCTCGCTGAACTACAACACGGACGCGTTTCAGAACTTCTGCGGCGCGGTCGCGTCCGCGCAGACCGGCATCCCCGAAGTGTGCGTCTATTTCGACAGCAACTTGTTCCGCGGGAGCCGGGTGCTGAAGACGAACGCCAGCGAGTTCGACGCGTTCTCCTCGCCGAACTACCCGGCCCTGGGGCAATACGGCGTCGCGTTCACCTTGCATGCCGACAACGTACAGCCTCCGCCCGTCAGCTTCGCCGTCAGCCTCGACAACACGACGGCGCGATCCGCGGCGATCGCGCAGCTCGCCGACATCCAGGCGTGCATCAACGCGTTCCCGGTCATGCAGTTCAATGCGTTCCCGGGTTGGTACAACACCAGCAATTCCACGGCCATCCTGGCCAACTTGATCACCGCTTGTGTGGGTCAGGGGATCAAGGCGTTGATCCTCGAATCGTACGGCGAAGGGAATTTTCCGTCGGGCAACCCCGACACGCCGAGCGCCGGGGCCATTTACAAGGCCCTCGACCAGGCGAACGAGGCGGGCGTCGTCATCCTGGATTGCACGCAGGTGATCCGCGGGGTGGTGAACGACAGCGCCTACGCGGCCGGCGCGTGGCTTCCCGCCGTGGGCGCGCTCAGCCCGGCGGACATGACGCCGACGGCGGCCTTCGCGAAGGTGATGGTCCTCCTCGCCGCCGCCAAGCACAACGGATGGTCCCTCGCCGACGTGAAACAATTGACGCAGCTCGATCTGCTCGGGGAGATGATGAGCGTGAGCCGGCTCGACAGCCGATCCAATGCCGCGCTCCTGGCGGGCCAATCGATCTCGGCGCTCGATGGCAGCGCCACGCTGAGCAACGATCCGGCGCGTGGGCCGATCCTGACGACGAGCACGGGCGCTGTCCTGTGGACCGCGCTTTCGAGCCCACCCCCCGACGAAATGCCGGGGCGCCTCGTCATGCAGGACGACGGGAACCTCGTCTTTTACGGCAGGTACAACGGCGCGTTGTGGGCCACGAACACCGGCGACGCGCGCGGCGCGTCGTCCTTGTTGATCCTCGGCGGATCGACGAGCGACGAGAGCTTGTACCTGCAGGTCTACGACTACTCCGCGAACACGGCCACCATCACCTTGTATCAGCAGGCGAACGCAGACATCGAGAAAGGAAGACCCATGAAATCGTCCTCCACGCCCCGACGTTTCAAGTTCAGCGGCATCGCCGCGCCCGAGGACACGCGCCATCGCATCACGTTTGCCGCGCTCGGCGGGCCGGCGCCCGACGAACACCAGATCGCCCCGACGACCGTCAACGTGACGATCACGAGTCCGCCCCCCACGCGGGTCATCGGCGTCCCGCAGTACGCGAAGACCGTCCGCGGGACCTCGAACAGCTACAACCCGGCGGGCGATTGTGACGGCTCCTTCATGTCGTCCAGGTTCCAGCCGAACAACAACTGTTATGCTTACGGGTGTAACATCGCGACGAACACCTTCCCGCAGCCGGGTCGGGCGAGCGGCAACCTGCTCACGCTGGACACGCTCGACGGCGCCACCGTCGCGGCGTATGCCACGAAGGACGGCCTCATCGAGGTCGGCAAGGACATGGCCTCGCTTTTTGCCTTCGCGTCGAGCCGCAAGGGGACCCAAGGCGCCCTCGACGGCCATTTCGTGGCGCTCATGATCTCGCCGCCGGGGGACGCAAACTGGCCCGGTGATTATCACTGGGCGCGCTGCGACGACAACGTCGAGTTCCGCTCCTGGTCACAGAAGGACGGAAACGACCAGGTCACGAACTTCGATTTCGCCGGCAACCCGATTCGAGATCCCGCGAAGGCGAACTGGCAGGTCAACCAGGGCCCCATTCAGCCCGACAAGACCGCGCCCGACTACAACCCCAATGACTTGATCGTCGAATACGCGTTCTACTGCTACATGTTCGTCCCCAACACGGGCGTGAACATCCTCTGACGCCCGACACCGGAAAGACGAGGTGATGCCATGTGTACCATTGGGTGGGTCCGCGTCGAGGGCACGACGCATGTGTTCAAGCAGTGTGATTTGACGCAGAAGACGAGGTTTCTCGAGCCCGACATCGCCGAGGGGATCGCGGGGCGCTACCTCGCCTTCCGGCGCGAGGGGCGCCCGGGGATCTGGTCGGGGGTCAACCAGCGAGGCGTCGGCTTCGTGGCTGCCGACTACTACACGGAACAAGACCCCGGCAGCCCGGACACGCCGCCTTCGTTATGCGCGCGCACGAGCAGCCACGTGGGCGAGAGCAGCCCGGTCGACGCGCTGTTCCGGGCTTACGAGGCGTCCATCGCCGACCACGGCACGAGCGCGGACGCCGTCGCATACCTTTCGAATTGGTACTTGACCCAGGGAGATCCGGGCAACCCCGATCCGAGCTTCAAGTCCCCCGACATCGTCCTGATCGCCGACCCCACGCAAGCGATCTTTCTCGAATACTACCCCGGCGACCGGCCGGGCACGGCGAAGGTCCTGACGCTCTCGCCTCGGCAAGGCTGGTTCGTTTCGACGAACCACGCGCGGATGTTCCAGCAAACCGTGAAGTACAGCCAGAATCACAGCACGTACCTTCGGCTCGCCCGCGCCGAGGCGATCCTCGATCGGCAACCGAACATCGAGGCCATCAAGGCCGTGCTGCGGGATCAGTACTACGGCGAGACGGAGCTCTCGATTTGCCGCATCGCAGGGCAGCCTGGGCAGTATTTCACGCAGGCCACGTTCATCGGCACGGCGGCCAACGGATCCGTGAGCGCCGACTACCTCCTCAACGGCAATCCGAGGACGAAGTCGTACGAGACGAAGCGGCTCTGAAGCCGAACAGAGCCGCGGGGCGAGCCCGGGTGAGCTCGCGGGGCTCGACGTGCTCCTCCACGAGAACGAGAGGTTCTCGGCCGACGCGCTCGGGCAGCTCGACGGGCGGCGACGCCAGGAAGCATTCGGCGGCGGACCCGCGTCGTACATTTCCAAGCAGGGTGATACGAGGTGCCTCGCCCTACGCACCGCTCGACTGTATGGTTGGCGTACAAGACTCCGCGCGTGGGCAAACACCTCTGCGCGCGCTCGGCCTCCGCTCCCGGCTACGACGCCGCGCGTCGTCCACAGTAAAAAAAGACGTTTTACCATCAATGCCGTCGCGACGGCCGAACCTTTCATGTAGCGTGGCCACGGCGATGGGGTTTTGCGGGGAGACAGGCGGGACGCTGCGTGATCGCAGCATCCAAGGGGACCTACCACCGTCCGCGTCGAGCGAGCGGTCGAGGGCCACGTGGAGCCCTCTCGTGCACGTACCGCCGCAGCCTCCACGAGGGAGAGGCCAATGACCTGCACCCGCAATCGCGTGTTCCCGTGTTTCGTGGTCGCCCTGCTCCTCTGCACGGCGACGCCCGCCATCGCCCAGGGGGACGGAGACGCCGCGACGGGGGGCCAAACCCAAAGCACTCCATCCGCGCAGGATCTTTACACCTCGGCGCAAAAGCTCTTCGATCAAGGCAACTTCGCCGAGGCGCTCATTGGCTTTCGCCACGCCTACAATGCTTCAAGCAGCCCGAACGCGCGCATCATGATAGGCACCTGCCTCGTCGCGCTCGGGAGGACGGCCGAGGCCTACGAAGAAATGTCCGCGACGCTGCGCGAGGCCACGACGCGCGCGGAGACCGAGCCGAAATACGTACGGACCCGCGACGCCGCCGCGAAGCACGTCGCGCTCCTCGAGTCGAAGGTGGGAAAACTCGTCGTCAAGCTCGTGAATCCCGCGGGCGTCGACGTGACGGTCAATGGAACACGTTTACCGCCGGACAAACTGGGCGTTCCCATGGCGGTGGACCCCGGGACCCTCGTCGTGACGGCGACCCACACGGACGGGCGCGTCGAGCGGCGAGAGCAAGCGGTCAAGGCGGGCGAGAGCGCGCAGGTGACGGTGGAGTTCCCGGAGCCGCCGCCCAAGAAGGTCGAGCCGACGGGCCCGGTGCGCGTGGAGGCCCCGAAGCCGGCCGGCGGCGAGGTCCGGCGGGGCGGCCCCGTGCGGACGGCGGGGATCGCGCTCGCGGGCGTTGGTGTCGCGGGGCTCGTCGTCTTCGGCGTGACGGGGCTCATGGCCCGGAGCCGGTTCGCGACGCTCGAAGACGAATGCCACGGGGCGCGCTGTACCGATCTGAAATATGCCGACGTCGTCGACAGCGGCACGGCGCTGACGACGGCCGCCAATGTCAGCCTCGCCCTGGGCGCGGCCGGGCTCCTCGGCGGGGGGCTCATGGTCTGGCTCGGCGGGCCGTCGGGCGGTCGCAGCGCTCCGCCCTCGGATTCTGCACGCACGAGTTTCGGGTCGCCCGCGGGCCCCGCCGTGGGCGCGGGCTTCACGATGTCCCCGGGGCGCGCGGGCTTTCACTGCACGGTAGCTTTTTAGGAGGGGGAAATGGGTCCGATCCTTGGGCGTGGTCCCGCGTCGTCTCCCCTGCTCGCCGTCGCCGCCGTCGCCGCGGTCTTCGTCGGCGCGTGTAGCTTCGATTGGGAGGGGTACGATCCGCGGCTCGCCCCGAGTGGCGGGACCGGGGCCACGGGTCCCGGATCCGGCGGCGCCGGAGGTGATGCCGGCGCAGGTGGAGCGGGCCTCGGCGGAATGGGCGGCGGCGGCATGGGGGGAGGCATGGGCGGCGGCGGCATGGGCGGCGGCGGCCCGCCTCCGGACGGCCTTCGCTTGCAATACAAGGCGGCCAACACGACAGCCGACGACATCCAGATCAAGCCGCACTTCAAGATCGTGAACGACACCCAGGACAACGTGCCGCTGAGCGACCTCACGATCCGTTACTGGTTCACGAGGGACGGCGGGGCGAACTTCATCTACAATTGCGACTTCGCCCCGTTCAACTGCATTTACACGGCGGGGACGTTTGGCGCGGCGACCGGCGTGAAAGCCGACATGTACGTCGAGATATCGTTCATGCCCGACGCCGGGGTGCTCGTCACCGGCGACACCACCGGGGAGATCCAGGCGCGCCTGCACACGCAGAACTTCACGCTCGTGAACCAGACGAGCGATTACTCGTTCGATCCGACGAAGGTCGACTTCGAGGAATGGACGAAGGTCACGCTCTATTCGAAGGGTGTGCTCGTTTGGGGAAACGAGCCTTGAGGGGAGCACGATGGATCTGCGCGGAGGGCGGTACGAGATCCTGCACTTGATCGCATCGGGCGGAATGGCGACCGTGTACCTCGGGCGCGCCCGCGGCATGGGCGGCTTCGAGCGGCTCGTGGCGGTCAAGACGATGCACGCGCACCTCGCCGACGAGCCCGAGTTCGTCGCGATGTTCCTCGACGAGGCGCGCCTCGCCGCGCAGATCCGCCACCCGAACGTGGTCGGCACGATCGACGTCCAGCAGGACGAGCGGGGCGTCTTCATCGTGATGGAGTACATCGAGGGGGCTTCTTTGCAGCAGCTCCTGCGCTCCCTCCACAAGCAAGGGAACACGCTGCCGCTCGAGATCGCGCTCCGCGTGTTTCTGGACATGCTCGCCGGGCTGCACGCCGCGCACGAGCTGACGGACGCGCAGGGCAAACCCCTCCATCTCGTGCATCGCGACGTATCGCCGCAGAATGTCCTCATCGGCGTGGACGGCGTCGCGAGGATCACGGATTTCGGCGTGGCGCGGGCCGAGGCGCGTATCTCGACGACCCACGGCTCGCAGCTCAAGGGCAAAATCGGGTACATGTCGCCCGAGCAAGCGGGGCGATTGCCGGTCGATCGGCGGACGGACGTCTATGCAGCCGCCGTCTTGTTGTGGGAGCTCATGGCGCTGCAGCGGCTCATCCGCGGCGACAGCGAGGCCGAGATGCTCGCGAAGGTCGTGGCGAGCGAGACGCCCTCCCCGCGCTCCGTGAATCCCGACGTCCCGGAGGCGCTCGACGCCGTGTGCATGCGCGCGCTCGAGAAAAACCCGGACGATCGATATCCCACGGCGGCCGATTTCGCCGAGGCCCTGGACGAAGCCGCCCGCAGCATGGGAATGAAGATCGCCACGCCGCGCGCCGTGGCCTCGTTCGTCCGGGCGCACGGGGTCCACACCCCGCCAGTCGATCTGCGCGCGAAGAGCAACGCGGAAGGCCAGGCCGCGCAGGTCCCGACGCGCATCGAGAATCCCGTCTCCGGGCGAGCGTCGGCCGCGAGTTTCCCCGACAGGATGAGCTCCCCCGACAGGAAGTCCTCGGAGAGCGCGTCGGCCGTGATCGTGCCTCCGGACGAGACCCGCGGCAAACGCATGCGGACGGCGCCGCTCGTGATGGCGAGCGTCGCGGCGGTCGCGCTCGCTGGCGGCGCCTTTTGGATGCTTCGTGCTCCGAGGACCAACGAGGGCGCGCCCGTGGTGTTGTCACAGCCGGTGCCCTCGGTTGATCCTCCGACGATCGCGCCGACGCCGAGCATGGTTCTCGCGCCCGCGCCCCCGCCGAGCGCCTCCGCGGCGCCCACGCCGCCCGCGATGGAGTCCGCGCGGGCGGCGCCCTCCGCGTCGAATACGGGAAAGGCCACCGCGACGACCAAGCGAGATCCGAACGCGCCCCCGACGGCGACCGCGCGGCCTTCGAGCGGCGGCCCGATGTATCGCCCCTCGGAGCTTTAGCGGTTCATGGGCTGAAGGCGCGGAGCTGGGGCTTTGCCCCAGGCCCCAGCAGGGGCTATCCGCCCCTGCACCCGGACCAGCCTGGGGCTGGACCCAAGCTCGATGAACTGCGCGATGCGCAGTTCATCGAACAGGCCCGGTCAAGACCAGCAGCGACGTTGCCCACCGAGACAGCCGCGCTGCGGGTTCTGCGGGCAATCCGGCTTCTTCGTCGGCCCGTTTGAAAAACTGCGCTCCGCGCAGTTTTTCAACCCTGGGTCCAGCGCCTCGCTGGTCCGGGGTCGAGGGGGCGGACAGCCCCCCGCGGGGTCCGGCGCAGCGCCCTGGCGCGGCGGGCGCTTTACCGAAGGCCTCCCGCGCTGGCGGCGTGCACGGTGGCGTTCATCTTTTCGGCGCGACGCACGCCAATTTGCGACAGTCGCAACGGCGCCTCCCTCGGATCGGGGTGCACGATCCGCCCCTCTCCGTCGATCGGCGGTGACGCCGGCTCGTTGCCCAGGAGCTGTTTCAGACCGTAAAACCCGTTCATCGCCGCCGACAGCATCATTCCGCCGCGGCTCAATTGCCGGGCTCCACGCACGAGCCGATCCATCACCAGCGCCGGCGAGAAGGCACGGTTCCAGAGCCGCCGATGCGCCGTGAGCAGCTCGTCGGGGCGCATTTTTGCGGGACGGAAGGCCACGCCGTAGCCGGTGTAATGGCCCCAGTCGCGCTCCGTGAGGATCCGGCCGTCGCGCAGGTATTCGTCGTAGAGCGGCGTGCCGCGGAAGGGGGTGAGCACGCTCAGGAAGGGCACGTCCACGCCCACGGCGTTGAGGCGGTCGGCGGTCGCGACGATCGTCTCCGGCGTTTGATCGTCGAAGCCCGAGATGAAGCCCGCCATCACGCAGATTCCTCGATCGTGGAGGCGCTCGATCGCGTCGCGGTATTCGCGCACCCGGTTCTGGCGTTTGTCGACGCTGCGGAGGTCCGCCTCGTCGAGGCTCTCGATGCCGAGGAAAATGCCGATGCATCCGGATCGCTCCATGAGGTCGAGCAGCTCGCGATCCTTGACGATGTCGATCGACGCCTGCGTGAGCCACCACCGATCGAGGCCCACCATCGCGCGGAGCAGCTCCTTGGCCCAGCGCCGCTGGACGAGGAGGTTGTCGTCCCAGAACCAGGCGACCTTGTCCTGCCAGAAACGAGGAAACCGCGTGGTCGCGATGTCGCGCACGACGTCATCCACCGGACGCACGCGGAAGCCCGGATTCAAATCGGGCACGGTGCAGAAGCTGCATGTGAAGGGACAACCTCGCGTGGCCTGGAGGACGCGCGGGACGAGGAAGCGGTCTTCGAGCAGATCGTAGCGGGGGGTCGGCAATCCAGCGAGCGACGCCGGCTCCCCGCGGTACACGCGGCGCGGTGTTCCCCGCTCGAGGTCACGCAAAAGCTCGGGCCACACCGACTCGGCCTCGCCGGTGACCACCACGTCGACATGCTCCAGGGCCTCTTCGGTCCAGTACGAGACGTGCGGACCGCCGGCGACCACACGCACGCCGAGCGCACGGTAACGATCGGCGAGCTGATACGCGCGGCGGGCGAATCCAGAGAAAAACGAGAGGGCGACGACGTCCGGCGTCGTGTCGACGGGGACGGGGCGCACCTGCTCGTGAATGACCTCCACCTCGTGCTCGGACGGCGTGATCGCCGCGAGGTGGATCCCCGTCACGGGCGGGACGAAGTGCCATTGATGACCGTGACGGTAGCGGGGCACGTAATCGACGACGATCCTCACCTTCATCGTGGGTCTCCTGGGGACACGACGATAGCCGCGGCAGCCGGGCGAGTCGCGCAAAGGTGCGTGAACGGTCGACCGTGGGGCGCGAGCGGTCGCGGCGCCGTGTCGAGCGGTCGCACGTTCCGCCGTGTCGCGAGATCGGCTATCACCTTCGCCAATGACGGCGAACGTGGCCTCTGGACCTGAAGAGCCTTCCGAGCCCCTCGCGCTCGCGACCCTGCGCGCCCTCGCCGCGCCGCGCCGCCTCGTCCCGATCCTCGTGGTGATCGTCTCGCTCCTCATCGCGCAGGCGCGCTCGGGCGGCTCGGCCTCGCTCGCGGTCGGCGTCGCGCTCTGCGCCTCGTTCACGCTGCTCGCGCCGGTCTCGTGGCGCGTGATCGCCGCCGATCGTCCCACGCTGCTTCGTATCCTCGTGTATGCGGCGCTCGGCGTGATCGTGGTCTTCGGCATCGGCGGCGTGATCCCTCGCTGGTTCCGCCTGCCGCCGAGCTTGCTCACCGCGCCGTGGAACCTGCTCAGCTCGCTCGCGCTCTACTGGGTCGGCGGCTGGGGGCTCGGTCGGGACATCGATCTCGAGGCGCGCCTCGTCGCCCAGCGAGCGCGCGCCGAGAAGCTCGCACGCGAGGCAGAACGCGCGCAGCTCCTCGCCCTCCGCGCGCACCTCGATCCCCATTTCCTTTTCAACACGCTGAACGCCATCGCCGAATGGTGCCGCGTCGACGGCGCGGTCGCCGAGCAGGCCGTGCTGCGCCTCGCGTCGATGCTGCGCGCGGTCCTCGCTGGCGTGCGCGCCGAATGGTGGCCGCTCGAGCAGGAACTCGCGCTCGTGCGCACGCTCTTCGAGCTCTTCAGCCTGCGTGATCCGTCGCGATTCACGGTCGTCACGGAGATCGATCCGGACGCCTCACCCTGGCCCGTGCCGCCGCTCGTGCTTTTGCCGCTCGCGGAAAACGCGATGAAACATGGCCCCGGCGCGGGGCACGAGGGAGAGGTGCGCCTCGTGATCCAATGCACGAAGGGCGCGCTCCGCATCACGCTCTCGAATCCGGGCCCCTACACGGGCCCGAGGTCGGGCAGCGACGGATTGCCTACGGTCGAGCGCCGGCTCGCGCTCGCCTACGACGGGCGCGCGCGCCTCGCGATCCGCGGCGAAGGCGACCACACGCGGGTCGATCTGGAGCTGCCGGAGGTGACCTCGTGACGGCGTTGCGGGTGCTCGTCGCCGACGATGAAAAGCTCGCGCGGGCGCGCCTCTTTCGGCTGCTCGGCGCGATCGAGGGCGTGGTGGTCGCGGGCGAGTGCGATCGCGGCGACGCCGTGCGCAAAGCCGTGCAGCAGGGCGGCATCGACGTGCTCCTGCTCGACATCGAGATGCCCGGCCTCACCGGGATCGAAGCGCTCCGCTTGTTGCCCGAGCCGCGGCCGTACGTGATTTTCTGCACCGCGCACGCCGAGTACGCCGTCAGCGCGTTCGAAGTGGGCGCGGTCGATTACTTGCTCAAACCCGTGGAGGCCGGGCGCCTGCAGATCGCCATCGAGCGCGCCCGCCGCATCGTCCACGCTGCCAAAACGGACGCCCCTCGCCCCGCCGCGCGGCGGCTCGCGATCGAGACCCGCGAGGGCGTGTTGCTCCTCGATCCCGCCGAGATCGCCTTCGCCGAGCTCGATGGCGCGCTCGTCACGATTGCGGCCGGCGGGCGGCGCGTGCTCACCGTCCTCTCGCTGGCCGCGCTGGAGGAGCGCCTGCCCGCGGACACCTTCGTCCGCGTCCATCGTCGCGCGCTCTTGAACCTCGAACACGTGAGCCTGCTCGAACCCACGCCCTCGGGCGGCTACCTCGCGCGCATGAAGGACGGCCAAGCGGTCGAGGTCTCTCGCCAGGCGGCGAGGGAGCTGCGCCGCGCGCTCGGGATCACGCGCGGGACGGGCAGCGACGAGGATTGATCCTCGTTGCTGCGCCGGACGACACTTCGCGATATCCTGCGAGGAGTCAAGATGACTTCACTTCGATCCCTTTGGGTGCTGATGGTCCCCCTCCTCGGCGGCTGCGTCACGAATCGCGAGCCGCCGCCGGTCCAGTACAGCGACGGTTTCTTCGCCGCGTTCGACCAGATGATGGACGACACGATGTCTCGGGGCACGCGGGGCGATCAGGCGCGCACGCTCGACGTCGAGTTTGCGCGTCGCGTGGACGAGGGTCCGGGGCCCGACGAGATCGTGGCCGTCGGAGCGACGTGGGACAAGGTGGAGGCCTTTCTCTCGATCGGGCTGCTCTCGGCGGATGTCATGGCGCCGATCGACGGCTCCGAGCAGAGCCGGGTGGACATCTTCGGGCACGCGGCGGACCGGGTGCTTCGAAGCGACCACGAGGCTATCGCGGCCTGGAACGAGACCGTTCGTTCCATGAACTTCCCCGACGATGTAAGAATGGAGCCGACGGGGGAGATCGTATGGGAATCCCTCTACCTCGTGCTCACCGCCTCGGAGCACGCTTCGCAGGAGGTCTGGATCGAACGCGGAGCCTGGGTCGAAGGAGCGTGGGTGCGCTCGGACGGGTATTACGAGCAGCTCTGGGTCGACGGATACTCCGAGTCCTTGTGGGAGGAAGGCGCCTGCTACGACGAATACGTCGACACGGAGTGCGAGACGTATTGGGTCGAGGCGTCCTGCTACGAGGTGTGGATCGACGACGGATACTGGGAGAGCTACTGCTCCGCGTACGACGACGAGGGCAACTGCGTGGAGTGGACCGACGAATGGGTGGACACGGGGTATTCGGAGACCCAGTGTGATCCGGGGTATTACGAAGAGGACTGTACCGACATCTACGAGACGGTCTGCGATCCGGGGCAATGGGTGGACGTCTGGACCGAGGGGCACTGGGTCGAGGGCGCGTGGATCCCCGGCGAGCTCTCCTGGGTGGAAGGATACTGGGCCGACACCTCGGGGTATGAGACCGTGGCGCTGCCGGCGCAGGAGGCGGAGATCCTCGCGGCGGGAATCAACTACGTGGCAGGGTTTGGCCCGGAACGCGTAGGCGGCGATTGTTACGCGGGGCTCGACGACGCCCTCGCGACAGGGGCCACGAGCGCGCCGGAGAACGCCGTGAAGCTTTCGAGGGACGCGATCCTGGCTTGCCTGTCACCACGCTGAGTCGAACCAATGGACGGCTCAGAATGCGCCTGCCACGCCGAGCACCGTATGCCCCTGCCGAACGTCGATCACCGGCGCGAGCGAGTCAACGAGGCGCGGGGGCCTTTGGGCCGTGCGCGGCGCGGGGGCCTCGTAGGTCGAGAGCGCTGCGGCGTCGATGACCACGCCGATCAGCGCGCCCAGGTAGCTCATGGCAATGCCGTATTCGAGGTAAAACCCATCGCATTTCTCGAAGATGCACGCGACCGGCAGGGAGAGGCCGAGGGCGGTCCCCGCGGCCCCGACGTTCATCCCGAGCACCGCGAATCCCCTGCCGACCCGCCCATGTTTCCAGTGCATGATGGGCCCGCTGAACACCATTCCGCTGAGCGAAAGCGGCCAGACATAAGGATGCACGCCGAAAAACACCGCTGGAACGGTCCCCACGCCGAGGGAGGCGCCGGCGATCGTCAGGGTTTGCCAGCCGTACCAGACCTCGCGTGACCCCTCGACGGACGGGAGGGCATACGCCGCCATCGGCGGTGCCGGCTCTGCGGCGGAGGCGGCCGTGGTGGCGGCGAGGGACGTCAGAAGGAATGCCAGACAAGCTCCGTGGGTTCGCATGTGACCTCACGAACGAGCGTCTCCGTCTGCGGAGCGAATGTCAACGCGCCTGCTACCGGGGAACGGGCGGCCTGATTCTCACCTGTTTGACGTGGCGTGGCGTGGCCTCGACGACCTCGAGGCTCGTCCCGTCCGGCGTTTCGAGCCGCGCCCCGACCGGGGGGATGCTTCGCGCGAGGTCGAGGACGAGCCCCGCGAGGGTCGAAAAGCCCTCGCCGGTGGGCAAATCGAGCCCGAGCTCGCGGTTCACGTCGTGCACCGGCGCGCTGCCGAGGACGAGGAACGTCCCATCCGGCTCGCGCCGCACGAGCTCCGGACCGGGCGCTTCATGTTCGCTGAAGACGTCGCCCACGAGCTCCTCGACGAGATCTTCGAGCGTGACGATGCCGCTCGTCGCGCCGAGCTCGTCGACCACGATGGCGAGCTGCGTGCGGCGATTCTTCATCGCGTCGAGCAAGGAGACCGCGCGCATGGTCTCCCCCACGAAATACGCGGGCCGCAAGACCTCTTTCACGGTGAACGGCGCTTCGCCCGAGGCGCGCGTGAAGACGTCCTTCACGTTCACATACCCGATGACGCGATCCAGATCCCCTTCGTACACCGGCATTCGGGTATACCCATGCGCGGCGACGACGCGGCGCACCTCGTCGAGCGGCGCATCGTGCGGCAGGCTCACCACGCGCGGGCGCGGGACCATGACCTGCACCGCAGACAGCTCGGGCAAATCGAACGCGCGGGCGGCGATCTCGCCTGCGCTCGGATCGAGCGAGCCGGCCTTCGCCGCCTCCCCGACGAGCTGCCGCAGCTCGTCCGGCGAGAGCCGCGCCTCGGTGAAGGTGGTTTTGTCCCCGACGAGGCGAAGCACGACGTTCGAGCTCGCGGTCAAGAACCAGACGAGCGGGCGCGCGAGCCAGGAGAGGCCGAGGAGCGGCTTCCCGATGAAAAGCGCATACGTCTCCGCGTAACGTAGCGCGAGCGACTTGGGCACGAGCTCGCCGAGGACGAGCGAGAGGTACGAAATCAGCACGACCACGAGGCCCAGCGCGAGGGCGTCCGCGTGGTCTCCGAGAAAGGGGACGCGCCGCAGCACGGGCGCGAGATCCGCGGAAAAGGTGGCGCCGCCGAACGCGCCCGCGAGTGCGCCGATGACGGTGATGCCGATCTGCACGGTGGCGAGGAACCGCTCGGGATCGTCGCGTAGATCTTTTACGGCGCGAGCGCGCTTGTTTTTCTCGGCCACGAGCTGATCGAGCCGGGAGCCCCGCAGGGCCACGACCGCGATCTCAGCACCGGCGAGGACACCGTTCACCAGCACGAGCGCGAGGATGACGAGGAGCTCGGTGACGAGGATGGCAACCTCCTTCGAGGAAGCCGATCAATCCCACATCGGAGCGCTTGGCGCCCGCGGAGGCGCGCGATCGTGCGTCGCTTCGGCGCGTCGCTCTTCGAGGTGATGGTCGACCTCGATATCGATGTGCCCCGCCTCCGGGATCACAGCGCGGACGGCCACCTCGATGGCGTCGATTTCGTCGCTGATGGCGCGGAGGGCGCCGTCCGCCACCGTCCGGAGCGTCGCTTCGCGTTCCACGCCCGAGAGGGCGCCGGGCTGCGGGGGCAACGCCTGATCGAGCCGCGCTGCGAGGAACGCCGGTTCGAACGTGACCTCGGCTTTGAGCTTGTAGAGCTCGGGCGTGATCCGCCGGCTCTTCACATCACGCACCCCGCGAACGCTGGGCCGCTCGCGCAGCACGCGGACGAACGTCTCCTCCACGCCGTCGGGGACGGCCATCCCAATGAGCAAACCGCGATTCTGCGTGACGAGGTGAATCGCGACGAACCCGAGGAGCAGGCCGACGAGGATGGACGCGATCGCGTCCCAGACCGGGCTCCCCGTGTGGTACGACGCGACGATGCCGGCCGCGGCGAGGAGCAGACCCAGCACGGCGGCGCCGTCTTCGAGCAGGATCGCCACCGACGCGGGATCCGCTTTTTCGCGCACGTACTGGAAGAACGGCATGCTCCCGCGCTGCGCGGCGATGCTCCGAACGGCGAAGAGCAGCGCGCTCCCCTCGATCAGGAACGAGAGCCCGAGGACTACGAACGTCACCACGTTCACCGAGGTCGGGTGAGGATCCCGCAGCCCCTCGATGCCGTGGTACACGGTGACGCCGCAGCCGATGAAAAAAATGCCGGCGGCCGAGAGCAAACCGAACACGAAGCGCTCGCCGCCGTATCCATAAGGGAATTCTTCGTCGCCTTGACGCGCGCCGCGCTTCAGCCCGATGAAGAGCAAGAGCTGGTTGCCCGTGTCCGCAGCGCTGTGGATGGCCTCGGAGAGCATCGCGCCCGAGCCGGACAGGAAAAAGGCCACGAACTTGAGGAGCGTCACCAGCGTGTTCGCGGCGAGCGCGGCCATCACGGCGGGCAAGGAGGAAGGAGTCGCCATCGGTGTTCCTCTGCATCCCAGCGCGGGACGGCCTCCCGGTCAAGCCACGCCCGCAGGTACGAGGAAGGAAAATGCTGTACGCGGGGCGCTCTGTTTGCGTACAACGGCGGGATGAGCCCTCCGCTCGAGTGGATGTGCGGGAAGCAACGCTTATGGCTGGAGGCCCCGGATTTCCTGTGCATGGAGATGCACGGCACGTTGGATGTCGCGGAGGTGGATGCGTACAAGAGCCTCGTGTACGAGCTCGGCGACCGCTACGGCACGTTCGCCTTCCTCGTAGACATGCGCGACCTCGAAAGCATCCCTCCCGATGCGCGGTCGAAGCTCTCTCGGGCCGCTCGTCCGTATCCGTACCGCGCCATCGCCGTTCATGGCACGAGCTTCACGCTCGGAATCGTGGCGGCGATGGTCGTCAAAGCGGGCCGCGCGCTCGCCCCTCACGCTTTTCCATTCGAGCTCGCTTTTTTCAAGACGGAGGCCCAGGCCCGCGCGCAACTCGTCCCTTTCCGCGATCCGCCACCGCTGCGCCAAGGACCGCGGCGGTGACGAGAGCCCCCTTCGCCGCGTTCACCCGGGCGTCCCCATCGCTGGATCGGTGATCGACGGCTCTCCATTTTCGATGCGCCCCGCGACACGACGATGGAAAGACGCCTCCCCCTCCACGGTCACCGAGAAATCATACCAGCGGCCGCTCGGGGATACGTCAAACCACGCGTCCGCCGTGCCCATCGCATCGACATCGAGCGTCGCGCCCTCCTTCGTGTACGCGCGTGGCGTCACGAGGAAGCGGCGCATGGCCGCCCCCGCATTCGTGCAGCGTATCCCGAGCCGTGACCCGGCCACGTCGTACATCGTCTCGATTTCGATCCCGCCCTGCGACCCCGCATCCACGAAATCACGATGGAAGCCGTTCGGCCCGAGCACGAAGAGCGAATATTGCTGCCCGGTCGCCGGCCAACGCCCTTCGAGGGATTTGCCTGCTTCCACGGCATAACGCCGCGGGATCTCCGTGAGCGCGAGCCGGTCGTACACGTGGAACACGGCCCCTGCGTTGCCGGTGTTCACGAAGGTCAGCACGGCCTCGTCCTCGTCGATCACGCACCGGACCTCGAGCTCGTAGGGCAGCGCGCGCGACGGCCGAGTCCCTGTCTCTTGCTGCGGGAGCGAGCCGTTTTCCCCCGTCGGGACCGTCACCTGCGCGAGCGTCTCCTGCTCCGCGCGGAGGGCATCGGCCTCTTCCTGCGTGAGGCTCGGCAATGCGGGCAGGTCTTCGTCGTTCGGCGTCACGAAATCGAACGCCGAGAGGAGATCGCCGCACATCGCGCGCCGGTAGGGGCTGATGTTGGGCTCTTTCACACCGAATCGAGCTTCGAGGAAGCGCAAGATCGACGTGTGATCGAAGGTCTCGGAGCAGACGAACCCGCCCCGGCTCCATGGCGAGACGACCCACATGGGAACACGCACGCCGGGCCCGTGCGGGTGACCTCCGAGCGGCTCGGTGAGCGTATCGTCATAACGCTCTCCCGTATCGTCCACGGTGCTCGCCCCCATGAGCACGCCGTCGTCACGCCGCGAGGGAGCACAAGGCGGCGGCACGTGATCAAAAAAGCCGTCGTTTTCGTCGAACGTGACGAAAAGCACCGTCTTGCTGAAGACCTCGGGATTCTCGATGAGCGCCTCGAGGACCTGCTGCACGTACCAGGCGCCCTGCACGGGGCTCGACGGGCCCGGATGCTCGGAGTAATCCGCCGGCCCGACGATCCACGAGACGCGCGGCAAGCGCCCCGCGAGCACGTCTTCCCGAAACCCATCGAGGTTCTGATTCGAAAGCCTCGACGCGATGCCCTTCTTGAAGAGCGGCGATTCCTGGTCCTCGAAGAACGCCTGTCGGAACGAGCGGAAGCCGATGAGCGGGTTGTCCGAGAAATTGTCGGTATAGTCCTGATAGACGAGCCACGAAATCCCCGCTTCTTCGAGCCGCTCGGCGTACGTCTTCCAGGTGTAGCCCGATTCAATGGCGCCCAGGAAATCGTGCGAGTTGTCGATGGCCGGGCCGCCGTGCTGGCCGAGGCTGTCGATGGTGCCAGTGAACGCGAAAAGGCGGTTCGGGTTCGTGCTGGTGTGGGCGCCGCAGAAGTACGCGTCGCAGACCGTGAACGCCTCGGCGAGCGCGAACTGGAATTCGAGCTCGGCGCGCTTGTAGTACCCCATCGACTGCGGCGCTTTCCACGCGGGCCATTGGCCGTACCGGCCGTGATCCCAGGCTTCGTGTCCGTCGACGAAGCTATGAGGCGTGCCCTCCACGCGCTGGGCGTTGCCGGCCGTCGAGTCGAGGTGATAGGGCAGGATCACCTCCGCGCCGTTGCGCTGCCGAAAGACGCTCTCCTCTTCCGCCTGGGGAATGGTGAACCGGTCCCCGAAGCCACGCACGCCGCGCATCGTGCCGAAATAGTGGTCGAACGAGCGGTTCTCCTGGAGGAGGATCACCACGTGCTCGACGTCCATGATCGAGCGTGTCCTCACGTGGGCCGGGATCTCGACCGCCTTCTCGATGCAGCCCGGGAAGGCCCAACCGCTCGCGGCAAGGCTGCTCACCTGAAGAAAGGAACGCCTGCTCAGCTTCGACACGGAAGACCTCCAACCAAGACGTCCCGGGAGACTATCCCGGCTGGAGGACTTCTCAAGGTCGAAGCAGCCCCGCGCCGCGCGTTCGCGAACCTGTCACATTCCGTCCAACCACGCGTCGTGGGGCGGATGCCGGGGCCGTCGTGTCGAGGTCAGGGGCAGCTCCCCGCCGACGCGACGCTCGTACCGGCGGCATTCGCGGTACACGCATTGGAATGCGTCTGGCCGTCGCATCCGCACACCGGATCGTAGTTATGGTCGCACGCTTCGGGCCTGGGCTTGCAGGTCCCGAGCTGATCGATGATCGCCCCGCACATCGTGTCGATCGGGAAGTCGCAGAAAAACCCTTCTTCACACGGCATGCCGGCTTCTTCGCTGCACAACGTGTCGCCGACGACCACGCAGTCGCCGTCGTCGACCACACAGAAATCGTCGCACGTGCCGTCGTCGTACCAGCCTTCGAGGGCGCAGACGTCGGTGCCTTCCTTCGTGACGCCGTTCATCGCGCGGGCCTCGTCCTTGGTGTAGCCCGTTTGCTCGCCGCCCGAATCGACGTGGACTCCGCAGGCAGGCAAAACGAGGACCGCGAGCGTGAGGACGGCGAGCGTATTCGATCGAAACATGGGGGTTCTCCTTCTGTAGGGAATCACTTGGGTGTTCAGGGGATGACGAAAAGCGTGAGGGGACGGCGATCGCGAACGGCGCCGGTCGTCTCGACGAAGAGCACGTCGACGCGCTCTCCCGCCGGGGCGCCAACGTCGACCGTGATCGTCTCGGCGCCCCCCGGCGCGAGGACGAACGGCGCCGTCGGCGTGAAGCCGAATGCGGCGGTCCCGCGGCGGAGGCGCGGCGCGAGGAACGAGAGTTCGTCCGGGCATTCATTGCGGACGACGAGGGTTTCCGTATCGCCCGCTCCGGTGAACGCGAGGGAAAGCGCCGGCTCGATCACGAGGCAATCGGAGAGGGGCCGCGGACCCGGCTGGAACGTGGCGCCGCCGGGGCTCAGGACGAGGTCGACGGGGTTCGAGCGACCGCCGCCGGGCCCCACGATCTCGACGCGGAATTCATGCATTTCTGCGCCGGGAACCGTGATGTCAAAACTCCCATCCGCGGCGACCTTCCCCACGAACGGCGGATCCGCCGTGTCCAGGTTCGTGACGACGACGTTGGCTTCGGGCGGCGCGGCCGCGCCGGGCTCGCCCTTGAAACGCACGGTCTCCGACATGTCCATGGGCCCGCCGGGCGAGATGAGATCCGCGAGGAGCGTGGGTTCTTCGGGAGGCGTCGGCTGGGGGCTCACGATGCACGCCCCAAGCGCGAACGACGCAGCGAGCAGACGAAGAAGCACGCGACCGGAAATCATGCGCGGGCCCCTTAGCAGGCGGCGTACCAAGGCCACGCCACGCGGAAACCATGCGCATTTGCGGGGGAGAACGCGCGGTTCCCCTCTCGAAAAGTGTCTCGTTGTGACACTGAGACATCTGTGAGACACTTTGCGGGCTTGGTCGTCCCGGGAGAGATCCTCGCCCACCGCTATCGGATCGTCGCGACGCTCGGCGAGGGCGGCCTCGCGCGGACGTTCCTCGCGAAAGACCTCGTCCTCGAAACCCACGTCGCGCTGAAGGTGCTGCGGCGCGCGGAGGACGAATGGGCGCTCCGCGCAGAGCTCGGCTATCTGGCCGGCCTCGTCCACCCGCACCTCGTCCGCGTGCTCGATTTCGGGTCGTTGCCGCGGGACGGCGAGAACTCCGCGCTGCATTACCTCGCGACCGAGGTCATCGAAGGGCGCGAGCTCGATCGGGCCGCGCCTGCATTCGAAGCGCTCCGCGCGCCGCTCGTCGATGCCCTCTCCGCGCTCGCGTTCCTGCATCACCTCGGGCTCAGGCACGGCGATTTCAAGCCTGCAAACGTGCTCGTCGACGCGCGTGGTCGCGGCGTGCTGCTCGATCTGTCGTGCGCCGGCCGGCTCGGGAGGGCGGCGGCGCCGAGCGGGACGCCGCGCTTCATCGCGCCCGAGGTTCTACGTGGAGAACGCGCCGATGTGCGCAGCGATCTCTATGCCGTCGGCGTCACGTTGCGCGAGCTCGCGCGCGGGCACGAGCTGCCGCCTTTGGTGGAGCGCCTCGCGTGCCGGCTCGTCGACCCGGATCCCGCTGCGCGTCCCGCCTCCGCGGAGGAGGTCATCGAAGCGCTCGGCGGGCACGCATCCTGGGTGCGCGTGCCGCCGCGGGATGCGCCGCGGCTCGTGGGTCGCGAGGCCGAGCTCGGTCGTCTCGTCGGGCTCCTCGATCGCCTCGAAGCAGGGCTCGCCGGGCTACGCGTGGCGGTCGTTCGTGGTCCCGAAGGCGCAGGGAGGAGCCGGCTGCTGCGCGAGCTCAAGTGGATCGCACAGACGCGGGTGGCGACGGTCGAAGCCATCGCCACGACGCGGCGTCCGTTCGGATCCCTCGTGGAGCGCGCCGCCTCCGCGCCGCTCGCCGAAGGAGGCCTGCGCGCCGCGCTCGAAGCACGGGATCGGCTGGTTCGTCGGGGCACACCGGTGGCGCTGCTCGTGGACGACGTCCACCTCCTGCCCGACGACGACCGCGAAGCGCTCTCGGCCCTCGCGCGGTCGCTCGATCCAGCCGATCCGGTGCTCGTCGTCGTCACTGAAATCGATCACGCGAAGGGCGTGCTTCTGGGCGACGCGCCCGCCGGCTGCGAGGAAATCGCGCTCGGGCCGCTCCCGGCGCACGCGGTGAAGCAATGGATGCTGGACGTGGGTCTCTCCGGCGTCGAGGCGGAGCTCTGCACGGCCACGGGCGGGCACCCCGCGGCGATCGCCGACGTCGTCGCGGAGATCCAGGCCGGCACCGCCGCGGAGGGCGAACTCGATCGTGCGGTGAGGAAAGGCAGGTCCGCTCGCAACGAGGCGATCCGCGAGACCCACGCGTCGATCGCCGCGTCGTTCGACGCACGCGTGGCCGATGCCACGGCGTCGGCCGAAGAACGCATCGAGGCGGCAGGGCAGGCCGTGCGGCACTGGGCGCTCGCGGGACGAACGGCCGCGTCCGCGCGTCGGCTCGCGGAGCACAGGGCAGACGCAGTGAGGCATCCACGCGTGTTCCGGGGTGCGGCCGAGGCCGTGCTCGACGCCGAACACGCCGACGACGAGGCGTGGCACCTCGCCGTGCGTGTCATCGAACTCGCCGGCAATCCGGCCCGCGCGCGCGAGGCGATCGAACGAAGGCTGCCACGCCTCCGAAAAGGAGCGCGGCGCGGCGGCGCGCTCCTCACGCTCGCGAGTTGCCTCGCGCAGCAGGGAGAGGCGCAGCGGGCGCTCACGGTCCTCGCAGAGGCCGCGCGCGCGCCGCTCGACGCGGTGGACCAGGCGCGGCGCGCGGATCTCGAAGCGCGCGCGCTCACGCGGCTCGGGCGCCACGCGGAGGCGCGCGGGGTCGCCGAGGCTGCGCTCGCCGCCGCGCCCGCGCTGCCGGATGACGACGTGCGCGCCGATCTCCTGGAGGATCTCGTCGTCGCCGCGACCCACCTCGGTGATCTCCGCACGGCGCGCCATTTCTTGGAGCTTCTCTCGGCCGCCGCGACCGAGCGCTCGCCGCGGCGTTTGCTCCGCGCGCGGAGCTATCGCGCCATTCACGACTACCGCGCGGGCGACGTCCGCGCGGCGCTCGCCGGCCACCACGAGGCGCTCTGGATCGCGGAGGAGCACGGCCTGAGCGACGCCATCGCGCGGACGTGCTCGAACCTCGGCACGGCGTGTCACCAGCTTGGCAGGTTCGCGGAGGCCCTCGAAGCCTACGAGCGCGGCGCGCGGGTCAGCCGCGCGCTCGGCCAGCAAGACGTCGGCCTCCTGTTCGCCTCGAACCTCGCGAAGTTGTGGGCCGACGTCGGCGCGTTCGAGCGCGGCCTCCGCACAGCGACACGCACCGAGGCAGACGCCACGGCCGCCGGGCTCGTGGCCATCGCCGCAGCGGCCGCCTCGGCAGTCGGAGAGAATGCGCTGGGCCTCGGGGATCTCGCGCTCGCCCGCGACGCCGCCGAACGGGCCCGCGTGGCCTTCGGCCGGCTCGGCATGACGCGCGAGGCGGCCGAAGTCGCGCTCGAACGCGCCGAGATCGAGCTCGCGGCCGGCGACCTCCCGGCCGGCGCACGCGCCCTCGATGCAGTGGCCGCCGAGGCGCGCGAGGCGCCCGATGTCGCAGCACGCGAAGCCCTCGGGCGGGCGGAGCTCGACCGCCTGCGTGGTCGACCGGCCGGCGAGCACCATCGGCTCGAAGAAGCGCTCGACTTCGCCGAGCGCGCGGGGCAGCCCGATCTCGTCGCCGTCTGCACGAGCCGGCTCGCCGCCGCGCTCGACCATGCCGGCGAACGCGCGCGCGCCTCGACGCTCCGCGCCCGCGCGGACGCGCTCTGGGAGGAAGTCGTCGCGGGCCTCGCCCCCGAGCTTCGGAGCGCATTTTTCGCCCATCCACGACGGCGAACGCGGGCGCCTGTCCCGCGCCACGCCGCCGAGGCGCCCGAGGGACGCGCGGACAAACTCACGCGCTTGCTCGACCTTTACCGAAAGCTCAATGGCACCGACGAGGCGAGCGGCATCCTCGTGATGGCGCTCGACGCCGCGATCGAGCTGACGGGCGCCGAACGAGGGTTCCTCGTGCTCGAAGACCCGCGCTCGGGAGCGCTGCACGTGCCTGCCGCGCGCAACGTCGATCGCGAACAGATCGGCAAGAGCCACCTCAAATACAGCCGCTCGATCGCCGAGAAAGCCATGCGAACGGCCCAGCCCGTCTGCACCGCCGACGCGCGCGAGGACGAACGTTTCCGGGACAATGCCTCCGTGCACGCCATGCGCCTCCGCTCCGTCATGGCCGTCCCGATCCGATCCCCCGACGGCGTGATCGGCGCGCTGTACCTCGACAATCGTTTCACCGAGGCGAGGTTTCGCGAGGCCGACATCGACCTGCTCCTCGGCTTCGCCGATCATGTCGCGCTCGTCCTCCGGCGCGCGCGCCTCATCGACGATCTCCGGCGCCGCACCGAAGAGCTCGAAGCCGAGCGCAGCAAGGTCGAGGAGCTGGCGCGGCTCCAGGCCGCCGAGATCGTACGCCTCGGCGACGAGGTGCGCGCGAAGCAGGAGGCGCTCGACCATCGCCACGACGATCGGGGAATGGTCGGCCGCAGCCCTGCCCTCCGCCGCGTGCTCGCGACGCTCGACCGCGTCGTCGCGTCGCCGCTGCCGGTGCTCGTCCTCGGCGAGAGCGGCACCGGCAAGGAGCTCGTCGCTCGCGCCGTGCACGACGCGAGCCCGCGCCGAACGGGCCCTTTCGTGGGGATCAACTGCGCGGCCTTGCCGGCGAGCCTGCTCGAAGCGGAGCTCTTTGGCCACAAACGAGGCGCCTTCACCGGCGCGGATCGTGACCGCGCGGGCCTCATGGTGGCGGCGTCGGGCGGGACGCTTTTCCTCGACGAACTCGGCGAAATGCCCCTCGAAGTGCAGGCCAAATTGCTCCGCGTCCTGCAGGAGCGCGTGGTGCGCCCCCTCGGCAGCGACACCACGGTCCCCGTCGATTTTCGGCTCGTCTGCGCGACGAACCGCACCCTCCGGGCCGAGGTGCGTTTCGGCCGCTTTCGCGAGGACCTTTATTACCGCGTCGGCGTCGTGGAGGTCACGCTCCCGCCCCTTCGCGACCGGCTCGAAGATCTGCCGGAGCTCGCGGCCCACCTCGTCGCGCGCGCGTCCCGCGAGCTCGGCAGGCCCGCGCCGCGCATCACGCCCTCGGCAATGCGCGTGCTGCTCGCCCATTCCTGGCCCGGCAACGTGCGCGAGCTCGAAAACGTGCTCATGAAGGCGATCGTGCTCGCCGAGGGCGACGTGATCCGGCCCGGGGATCTCGGCCTCGGGGACGCGCGGCCCTTTTCCGCGCAGCGGATCGAGCGGCCGCGCGGGGATGCCGAGCGCGAGGCTATTCTCCGCGCGCTCGCCGACAGCGGCTGGAATGCCGCGCTGGCGGCACGATCCCTCGCCATTCCACGAGCGACCTTCTATCGTCGCCTCGAACGTTATGGCATCACGCGACCCCGGTGATCCCGGTCGCGCAAAGCAACGCCGCAGCGCGTAATTCTGGTTGACACGCTGGCTTACCTGCATCCAGATGCGGGCGAGATCGGCGCCTGCCTCGGTCCGAAGGCCTGGGGCGGCAATCATCCTGCGAGGAAACTGGCATGTCTACGGTTTGGCGCGCGTCCTGCTCCCTCGGGTCCTTGGTTCGATCGCGGCCGCGCACGGCGCGCACGGCCCTGTGGTTGGCGCTGACGAGCGCCTCGCTCGGGTGTACGAGCGCAGAGCGGCCCGGGGGCGGCGCGCAGGCGACGGATGCGCCCCCGAGCCAGGCGCCTGCGTCCGCTGCGGGGCCGCTCGGGCTCGGTGATGTCATGCGACGTGTCCACTTCGCATTTCGTCCCGAAGGAGATTCGTTCCGCGGCGGCCACACGACGTATGCCGTGCGCGCGGATGCGCGCTCGTTCGAGGTCGCGCCGTACCAACCCGCCGGGGAGGGGCCCGGGCGCGAGGCCGTGAAAGGCGCCGCGTTCGTCGCCACCCTGACGTCGATCGAGCGCGGCGGCGTATCCTTGCAGGGCGCGCGCGGCGCGCGCGCGGACCTCGATCCGAGCGCGCGTGTCGCCATCACGCACGGCGACGTGATCGAGCACCTCGAAAACACCGACCAGGGCGTCGAGCAGAGTTTTTCCTTTGCGAAAAAGCCCGAGGGCCGCGGGGATCTCGAGGTCCGGATCGCGGTCTCGGGAGAGATGTTCACGAAGGAGACCGAGACGGGCCTTCATTTCGTGGATCCGGCGACAGGGCTCGGCGTCCGGTACGGCCTCGCGACGTGGATCGACGCCCGCGGGCAAAAAACCGCGGTGCCCGTTGATTTCGAGGCGGGGCACATCGTCTTGCGGGTCCCGGAGCAGGCGCTCGACGAGGGCGCGTTTCCAGCCGTCCTCGACCCGGTCATCGGCCCCGAGTTCGGGATCGACCAGGAAATTCAGGGCGGAGCTCCGGGAACGCAAACGGAGGCGGCCGTCGCCTACGGCGCCGGGAAATTCCTCGTCGTCTGGCGTGACGGGCGTACCGGCACGGATGACCTGTATGGGGTTCGTGTCTCCAGCGCGGGGACGATCCTCGATACCTCCGGAGTCCTGATCTCCGGCGCGGCCGGCGTGCAGCAGAAGCCCGACGTCGCCTTCGACGGGACGAACTGGCTGGTCACGTGGACCGACGCGCGGCAAGATTCATCGAACGACATCTACGCCGCGCGCGTGAGCGACAGCGGCGCCGTGCTCGATCCCAACGGCATTCCGATCGCCGCGACGACCATGATGGGGGCCGAGGGGCCGGCCGCCGTGACGTTCGGCGGGACGAACTACCTCGTCGCCTACCGGCGGGGCTACGGCCTCTACGGCCGCCTCGTCGCGCCGAGCGGGGCGATGAACCCGGAGTTCACGATTGCGCCGCCCAGTGTCTACCTCAATGACATCAGCGTCGCGTTCAATGGAGCGAACTACCTGGTGGTGTTCGACAACGTTAGCAGCAGCACCGATGTCGTCCACGGCCGCCGTATCACACCTTCGGGCGTGGTGCTCGACGCGTCGAACCTCACCCTCTGTTATTATTGCAATACGAGCGACCTCGACGTCGCTTCCGATGGCACGAACTGGTTCGCCGTATGGCGGGACAGCGGCATCTACGGCCAGCGCATCACGAATGCGGGCGCGATGCTCGATTCCAGCTCCGGCAAGTACCTCGCAGAGAACGGCTCTGGCTTGTCGGTGGTCTTCGCGGGCAGCGGGTACGGCGTGTTCGCGGAGACGAGCGGCGAGATCTACGGCCTCTTGGTCGATTCGCTCGGCAACGTGACGACCCCGAAGACGGCCCTCGTCGGGGAGCCTGGCTCGAGCACGCTCGCGGCCGCGGCGTACGACGGGACGAACTTCTTTCTCGCCTTCCGCGATACACGGCTCACGAGCTCCTACAACCCAGCCGACGTCTTTGGGTTGCGCGTCTCCCCCACGTTCACGAAGGTCGATGCGACGAGCCAGCTCCTCTCCCGCGCGGCGAACGCGGAGGTACGTCCGGCCGTGGCCTACAACGGGACGAATTATCTCGCGGTATGGGAGGATCGGCGCCCGGGCGCGACCGCGGACATCTATGGGGCTCGCTTGACGACGAGCGGGACGGTGCTCGATCCGAGCGGGATCGCGATTTCGCAAGCCACGGGCAGCGAATACTATCCCTCGGTCGCCTCGCTCGGCGCCGATTGGCTCGTCGCCTGGACCGATGGCCGCGCCGGCAACGACGACGTCTACGCCGCGCGCGTCGGCGGCGACGGGAGCGTGCTGGATCCGTCGGGGCTGCCGATCGCGACCGCCACCGGCAGCCAGAGCTCCCCCGCGGTCTCGTCGGATGGAACGAACTGGCTCGTCACATGGCAAGACGGCGTGAGCGCCGAAATCTGGGCGAGCCGCATCTCCCCGACCGCGACGAAGCTCGATGCGACGGGCATTCAAATCTCGTCGAGTGGCGGCTCGTCGTCCGCGGTCGCCTTCAACGGGACGAACTACCTCATCGCATGGGCGAGGCCCGGTGCGCCCACGTTCGACATCGCAGGCGCGCGCTTGACGCCGGCCGGCGTCGTGCTCGACACGGGCAATTTCGCCATCAACATCGCAGCCACCGCGTCGTCCGAGTGGAACCCCGGCGTGACGTCGAACGGCGCCGACTGGCTGGTCACGTGGGACAACGGCGCCGACGTTCGGGGCGCGCGCGTCGATGGCAGCGGCGCCGTGCTCGATCCGATGGGAATCGGCATCTCCACGGCGACAAACCGGCAAGCCGAAGCGCGACCGATCTGGGACGGCACGCAATACTGGGTCGTTTGGGAAGACGAACGCGCGGCGGGCGGTCGCCAGGATCTCTATGGCGCGCGCCTCACGCCCGGCGGCGTTGTGACGGACACGACGGGCATCGTCCTCGCGAATGATCCAGCGCAAAACGAGCTCGCCCCCGCGATTGCCGCAGGCCCCTCCAAGGAGGCGCTGCTCGTCTACCACCGCTTCGACACCGCGCAGCCGCATGGCGCCGATCGGGTCTGGGCCCGCCTCGTCTCGGATCCGACGCTCGGCGTGAATGGCGTCTCCTGCCAGACCGGCGCCCAGTGCGCGAGCGGATCGTGCGTCGACGGGGTCTGCTGCGACACGGCGTGTAATGGCGCCTGCGTGGCCTGCACGGCGGCGAAGAAGGGCGGCGGCGTCGACGGCGAATGTGGTTCCATCACGATGGGCGCGGACCCGGACGACGAGTGCGCGAACCAGGCCGGAAGCTCCTGCGGCACGACGGGGAGCTGCAATGGCGCGGGCGCCTGCCAGCTCCACGCCCAGGGCACGCCGTGCGGAGCCGTGTGCGTGGGGGATGCCGCGCAGTCGAACACGTGCAATGGAATGGGCACGTGTGCCGCCGCGGGCGCCGCCACGAATTGCGCGCCGTATGCCTGCGTGGCGGGGGCGTGCAAGACGACCTGCACGGCGAACGCCGATTGCACGGCGAGCAACCAGTGCGTCGGCGGCGTCTGCGGCAAGCTCGAGCCGAACGGCGCGGCGTGCACGAGCGACGTCTGGTGCCAATCGGGCGCTTGCGTCGACGGCGTCTGCTGCAACACGGCCTGCACCGGCCTTTGCGAGGCGTGTACCACGGCGAAAAAGGGCGCCGGCGCGAACGGCGTGTGCGGGCCCATCACGAGCGGGACGGATCCCGAGAATGAATGCGCGCTCGAAGCTGCCGGGAGCTGCGGGCAGAATGGCCAATGCAACGGCGCGGGTGCCTGCCAGCTCCATCCGCAGGGGACCTCCTGCGGGGCCTCGCTTTGCCAGGGGAACGTCGTCAAGGGGCAGATCTGCGACGGCATGGGCCAGTGCGTGACCGAGCCGGCGGGGAAGGACTGCGCGCCCTACGTTTGCTCGGCGGGATCGTGCAAGAACCCGTGCGCGAACGACAACGAATGCCTGGCCGGCACCCTCTGCCTCAACGGCGCCTGCAAGCCCCCGGGCATGCCGGGTGTCCCCTGCTCGACCGGCGCCGCGTGTAGCTCGGGCTTCTGCGTCGACGGCATCTGCTGCGACACGGCCTGCGCGGGATCTTGCGAGGCCTGCACGGCCGCCAAGAAAGGCCAGGGGGCCGACGGGCAATGCCAGCCCATCAAGATGGGCACGGATCCCGACGACGAGTGCGCGGCGCAGCCGCCTTCGAGCTGCGGGCTCGACGGGCAATGCAACGGGGCCGGCGATTGCGCGATGTATGCGGCGGGCACGTCGTGCGCGGCGGGCTCCTGCGAGGGCACGACGCAGACGAGCCCCTCGCAATGTGATGGGAGCGGGACATGCGCCCCGGGATCGCAGACGAACTGCGTGGAAGGATATACGTGCGTCGCGGACAAGTGCGCCACGAGCTGCACGGACGACACGGCGTGCGCCCCGGGCTACGTGTGCAATGTCGCGATGAAATGGTGTGAGGCCATGGTTCAGGCCGGATCGAGCAGCAGCTCCGGTGCCGGCGGCGGCACGAGCAGCTCCAGCGCAGGCGGCTCCGATCCCGGCGCCGGTGGCTCCCATCCGGGCGCGGGTGGTTCAAACCCTGGCGCAGGCGGCGCAGGCGGCGATTCTTCCGGCACCGGCGGGCGTGATTCCGCGGGCGAGGAGGGTTGTGGATGCAAGGTCGCGGGCGCGCCCCGCGCGGCGTCCCTCGCGCCGAGCGCGCTGATCGCGTGGGCCCTGGGCATCGTTTTGCGCCGGCGCGTGCGCAGGAACAGGAAGGGGCATGGGTACGGGTCCAGCGCTGATCAACCGAGGTGACCTGTTCTGGCTCGAACCGGATGAATCACGCGGGTCCGTCCCGGGCTATGTTCATCCGCATGTGGTGGTGCAGGACGATGTCTTCAACCATTCACGCATCCACACCGTGGTCGTGTGTGCATTGACGTCGAACCTGCACCGGGCCCACGAGCCCGGGAACGTGCTGCTCGACGAGGAGGAAGGCAACCTGCCCAAGCGGAGCGTCGTGGTCGTGTCGCAAATCTCTTCGGTGGAGAAGGCCCGGCTCGGCGAGCGCATCGGGGCGCTCTCCGATGAGCGGGTCGAACAGATTCTATCGGGCCTGCGATTTCAGCAGTCGTCGTTCTTCCCTCGGTAGCTCCCCTCCCCTTGTGGGGCTACTTCGCGCAAGCATGGCGGCAAGGGTGGCTGCTGCTGAGCAGCCACCCTTTGCGACGTGGTTCGAGTTTTTAGAAGCAAGGAGACGCCCATGAACGTCCTCAAGCCTCACGTATCGTTGAACGTCACCAACATCGACCAATCCGTCGCCTTCTACGAAAAAGCGTTCGGCGTCGCAGCGACGAAGCGGCGTCCCGGGTATGCGAAATTCGATCTGGAGGTCCCCTCGCTCAACCTGACGATGCAGGAGGCTCCCCGCACGGGCGTCAATGCCAGCCATTTCGGCGTTCAGGTCGCCAGCACGGACGACGTCGTGGAGGCGAAGGCCCGCTTCGAGGCGGCCGGGCTCGAGACGATGACGGAGGAGGACACGTCCTGCTGTTATGCGGTGCAGGACAAGGTGTGGATCGAGGATCCGGACGGAAACGCCTGGGAGGTGTTCGTCGTGAAGGCGGACGCCGCCGTCATGGGTGATTCTCCGGCCCTGAACAAGAACACGAGCGCGTGCTGCACGCCCGTCGATCTCTCGAAGAAGCCGGAGGCCAAGCCTTCGACGTCGTCTTGTTGTGGTCCGAAGACGGCAGGGTGATCGGCGAGGGTCGCCTCCGACCCCCCGTGGCACAGCGGGCCTTGCTCGTCAGCCGCCGTTCGCGCGGATGAAATCGCGCACCTTCGGGTAGACGTGCTCTCGCCACTTCCGGCCCGAGAAAATGCCGTAATGACCAGCGCCTTCGGCCACGTGGTGCTGCCGCTTCACCGCGGGGACGCCCGTGCAGAGCGCGTGCGCTGCCTCCGTTTGTCCGAGGCCGGAGATGTCGTCCTTTTCGCCTTCGATCGTGAAGATCGCCGTGTCCTTGATCGCCGCCGGGTTCACGCGCACGCCGCGCACGTCCCAGGTCCCCCGGGCGAGGGCGAACTCCTGGAACACGAGCTTCACGGTCTCGAGATAATACGCGGCGTCCATGTCGAGGACCGCGTTGTACTCGTCGTAAAACCGCTCGTGCATCTCGCGCGCGGCCGCGCCGGACTCGCCCTTGTGCGCGTCGATCCAGTAGCGGAAGCTCGCTTTCCAGTGGGTCTTCGGATTCATCATCACGAAGGCCGTGAGCTGGAGGAACCCGGGATACACCCGCCGCCCCTTGCCCGCGTAGGGGCCGGGGACCTTGTGAATCATGTTTTTTTCGAACCACGAATACGGGTGCCGCGTCGCGAGCAGGTTCACCTCGGTCGGGCTCTTGCGCGCGTCGATGGGCCCGCCCATGAGCGTGAGCGAGCGCGGCGTCGCCTCACCCGCCTGCGCGAGGAGCGAAACAGCGCCGAGGACGGGGACCGTCGGCTGACAAACGGACACGACGTGCAAGGAGCCGGCCCCGAGCAAACGCAAGAAACGCATGACGGTGTGCACGTAATCGTCGAGATGAAAAATTCCCTCGGCGAGGGGCACGTCGCGCGCGTCGAGCCAATCGGTGACGTACACGTCGTGGTCCTGGAGAAGCGTGCGGATCGTGTCGCGGAGCAGCGTCGCATGGTGGCCGGAGAGCGGCGCGCAGACGAAGACCTTGGGGTCGGCGGCGAGGCGGCGCGCGACCTCGGGATCCTCGGAGCGGCGCACGAAATGCACGAGCTTGCAGAATGGCTCGGCGACGACGACCTCCTCGACGACGGAGACCGTGGCGCCGCGGGACTTGACCTCGTCGATCCCCCAGGGCTGCTTCGGGTAACGCTTGCCGAGGCGGTGGAAGAGGGCCTGGCTCGCGCCGAGCGCGCGCACGTGGGGCAACGCCGACAGGGGATTGCTCGGGTGCCGGAGCGCCTCGGCCGAGACGCCGGCCAGGTGCGCGAGCGGCTCGAGCAGCGCCCGCTGCAGCTCGTAGAGGTGGTAGATCTTCGGCGGCCTGAGGTACTGCGCGGCGGTGGAGAGGAGCGGAGGGCGCACGACTTGTTGCACCGCAACATAACTCGACCGTCGTGAAGATCAAGCACATTTTGGCCTTCCGGTCCGTTTGTGCTGCGGCGCAGCAGGAGGGCGCGCCTCGCCTTTACTTGCAGAGCCGCACCACGCGGGCCTGCATGTCCCAGGTGTGCTGCTGCTGGAAGTTGTCGGTGTGAATCACCTGGGCATCGATCTCGAAATCCACCACGCCGTTCGGCTGGATCTCGAAGGTGTTCACCTGGAGGTTCTGAATCGACACCTGCTTGTTGGGGCCCGCGAGCGACTTCACCTCGCCGCTCCCGAGCAGGGCGAAACGAATCACTTCGAAGCCCTGCTGCCAGACGACGTCGACCCACGGCGCGCCGTACGTCGTGGTCTCGGCATAACAGCCGTACACCGTCCAGCCGCCGCTGCATTTGCAGCCCTTGCAGTCTTCCGCGAGCTGGCCGTCGACGTCGCGATGCGCGAACCGCTGGCCCAGGGGGCCGCACGAGACACACACGGCCTCCGCCCCGACGTCCGTCTTGCACTCCTCGGCGTAATCACAAGTCTGGGTCGGGACGAACTCCCACCCGGTGCTCGAATGGAAGCATTGGTAGCCGGCAATCTGGCGAAACGATTGCTTGTCGAGCTCGGTATCCGTCTTGTACATGCAAGACGCCATCTGCTGCATGCAACCGCCGGAGCCCCCGCTGCCGCCGCCGGCCCCCCCGCTGCCGCCGACACCCCCGCCGCCGCCGCTGCCGCCCTCGCCCCCACCGCCGCCGGTCCCTGGACCGCTGCCCCCACCGCCCGTTCCAGGGCCGCTGCTGCTCACGCTGCTGCCCATTCCTCCCGCGCCGCCTGGGCCAACGCCGCCCGAGCCCCCGCCGCCCGAGCCCGCGCCAGGCGGCGCATCCGGCCCGCAAGCCGCCGAGAAAACGGCGAGGATCGTCGAAAGGAACAACCACGGGCGCGAAGAACGAAGGAACGTCGTCATAGGGCCTGCGGTCCAGAATGCGAGCACAAAGGCCGACCACGAGCGCGGGGGAGTTACGTCGGAATCTTGCTCAAGCCCCGAGGCTCCCCGCGAACCGCTCGGCCAGGTGATCCCGGCGGAATGCCTCGACGACGTCGTCGATGAACACGCGCGTTTTCGAGGGCAAGAGCGGCCGGCGCGTGCTGTTGCCCCTCGCCAAACGCCGATGAAGCACCCCTGACGCGCGCACTTCCGCTCTATCCAACCTCCGAAGAACCGTGTAGAGTCCCCGGCCGGGGCGTGGGTTGACCGGCGTGGGGGAACATGGACATTCTCGTCGTTCTCGCTTTTCTGGTCTTCGTGTTTGGCGTGTACACGTTCGTCGCGCGCCTGCGACGCAAGGAGATCCCCGAGGAGACGCGGCAGCTCGGAGCACAAATCGGACGCGCGGCGCACGGGGCGATCCCGCTGCCGGGATTCATGGGACAAGCGCCCGCCGATTACATGCCCGTCGAGCCCTGGCGCGAGACGATCGGGCCGCCCGACGACCACACGCTCGTGGTCGACGCCGCGGGGCGACCCGTGACGTACGAGCCCCCGGCCGAGCCCGGGGACCTGGGCCCCTACCGGGATCCGGCGGTGGCGCTGGTCTCGATCGCCGAACCCAGGCCGAGGCGCCGAAAGAAAAAGCAAAAGCGCCCCTTGCTGGAGGCGTGACGCGGAGAGCCCCCCATGACCGTTCTCCTTTACGATCTCGTCGCCGAGGGCGATCGACGCCCGAGCCCCTTTTGCTTTCGGACCAAGCTCGCCCTCGCGCACAAACGCCTCGCCTTCGAGACGACGCCCGTGGCGATGACGGACATCCAGGCCCTCGAAGGTGGCGCCTTCAAGACGGTGCCTATCCTGAAAGACGGGGCGCACGTCGTGGGCGATTCGTGGTCCATCGCCGATTACCTCGATCAGGCCTACCCCGATCGTCCGCCGCTCTTTCATTCGCCGGAGGAGCGTGGCCTCTGCCGATTCTTCGATGCCTGGTTGTACGCCAGCGTGCTCCTTCCCATCGTACGCTTCTACGTGAAGGACATCCACGACCTCCTCCTCGAAAAGGATCACGCCTATTTCCGCGCGAGCCGCGAGGCGAGGCTCGGGTGCACGCTGGAGGAGGCCGCGGCCGGCCGTGAGGCGCGGCTCGACGGAATGCGCGCGGGCTTCGATCCGGCGCGGCTCACGCTCACGCACCAGGGACAGCCGTTCCTCTCGGGGCAAAACCCGGGGTATGCCGACTTCATGCTGGCCGGCGTCTTGTTGTGGGTCGAGGCCATCGGCACGGTGCCCCTGCTCGTGGACGGAGATCCCCTTGTGACCTACCTCGAACACGTCCGTGCTCCCTTGACGCGTTGAGACATTTTCAACCGTCGTGACCAGGGTCGCCCTGACAGAGGTGGGGAAGCCCCTTAGCCGACGTCGGAATTTTGCCTGCAAGCGAGGAGACGGAGATCCGGCACATCTGGACCTTTACAAATCTGGAAACACCGGATAAGGTCCGAAAAGTATCCTTTGGCCTCATTGCCCGCTGGCGATGATCCACTCCTTTTCGTGCACGGAGGTCCCATGCCGGTCATGCGCCCCCAGGCGGCGATCCGTCCATTTCGCCGTCCGCTCCTCTCCCTTCTCGCCGTCGCGCCGCTCCTCGCGGGTCTCACGGTGGGCACCGAGGCGTCCGCCGCGACGCCGTACACGCTTTTCGAAAGCGGGCAAGTCCGGCCCGTGGCGCTCTCGCCAAACAAGAAGTTCCTGTTCGCCGTCAATACGCCGGACAATCGCCTCGAGATCTTCCACGTGGAGCCCTCCGGCCTCTCCCACCGCGGCTCCGTGCCGGTGGGGCTCGAGCCGGTCGCAGTGGCAGCGCGATCCGACGACGAGATCTGGGTGGTCAATCATCTCTCCGACAGCGTCAGCGTCGTGAAGATCGGCCCGTTCGGGTACAATGGCAATGTGGTGCGGACGCTGCTCGTCGGCGACGAGCCGCGCGACATCGTGTTCGGCGGCCCCGGCAAGAACCGCGCGTTCATCACCACGGCCCATCGCGGCCAGAACGTACCCTACGATCCGCAGCTCACCACGCCCGGCGTGGGGCGCGCCGACGTGTGGGTCTTCGACGCCGGAAACCTGGGCGCGACGCTCGGCGGCAATCCCCTCTCGATCCTCACGCTCTTCAGCGATACGCCCCGCGCGCTCGCGGTGACGCCCGACGGCTCGCGCGTCTATGCCGCGGCCTTCCACTCCGGCAACCGCACCACGGCCATCAGCGATCTCGCCGTCCCCGACGGCGGCGAGGCGGCCGGCGGCGTTCCCGGGCCGAACACGAATTTCCAGGGCGTGCCCGCGCCCGAGGTCGGCATCATTGTCAAGCACGACGGCGAGCATTGGAAGGACGTCGTCGGCCGCTCCTGGGACAGCACGGTGCGCTTCACCCTGCCGGACAAGGACGTGTTCGTGATCGACGCGAACGCAAATCCTCCGCGCCAGCTCTCCGGTTCGTCCGGCTATTACACGGGCGTCGGAACGATCCTCTACAACATGGCCGTGAACCCGGTGAACGGGAAGGTCTACGTCAGCAACACCGAGGCCCGGAACGACCTGCGTTTCGAGGGCCCGGGCACGTACGCGGGCGAGACCTTGCGTGGCCACCTGCACGAGAGCCGGATCACGGTGCTCGGATCGGGCAGCGCGACGCCGCGGCACCTGAACAAGCACATCGATTACAATGTGTACCCGGCACCGGCCGCCGTGAACCAGAAGACCCTCTCGCAGCCAGTCGGGATGGCCGTGTCGAGCGACGGCACGAAGCTCTACGTGGCGGCGTTCGCGTCGTCGAAGATCGGCGTGTACAGCACGGCCGCGCTGGAGAACGACACCTTCGTGCCGAACGCCGCGAACCAGATCGAGCTCAGCGGCGGCGGCCCCACGGGCATGGTGCTCGACGAGGACTGCGGGCGCCTGTACGTGCTCACCCGCTTCGACAATTCGATCGCGATCGTGAACACCACGACGAAGACGGAAATCGGGCACGTGTCGATGCACAGCCCGGAGCCCGAGAGCGTGATCGAGGGCCGGGCCTTCCTCTACGACGCGCGCCTGTCGTCGAGCAACGGCGAAGCGGCATGCGGGAGCTGCCACGTCTTCGGCGATCTGGACAGCCTCGCCTGGGATCTCGGCAATCCCGATGGGGTTGTCCTGAACAATCCGGGCCCGTTCGTCCCGGTCAAGCCCGAGCTCGTCCCTGTCTTCGGCACGGATGATCCGCTCTTTGGCCAGGACCCCGACTTCCATCCGATGAAGGGGCCGATGACGACGCAGAGCCTGCGCGGCATGTCGAACCACGGGCCGATGCACTGGCGCGGCGACCGGACGGGCGGCAATGACGAGGCCTCGTCGCAGCCGGACGACGGGAGTTTCGACGAGGAGGCGGCCTTCAAGAAGTTCAATGGGGCCTTCGTGGACCTGCTCGGCCGCAATGCGACGCTCGCCGCCGAGCAGATGCAGAAGTTCACGGACTTCATCCTCCAGGTCACGTATCCGCCGAACCCGGTCCGCAACCTCGACAACTCGCTCACGCCCGCGCAGCAAACCGGCCGCGATTTCTTCTTCACGCAGAACGTCGCGTCCCAGGGCGCCTGCGAGACGTGTCACCGCGTCGATCCCGCGGCGAACCCCGGCGATGCTTTCCCCGGCTTCTTCGGGACCGCAGGCTTCGGCTCGTTCGACGCGACGACGCAGATCCTCAAGGTCCCGCACCTGCGCAACGCGTATCAGAAGGTCGGCATGTTCGGCGCCGCGTTCACGAGCGGCAATCGTCCGCCGGATCCCTTCCTCGGCGACCAGATCCGCGGCTTCGGCCTCAACCACGACGGGGCCGTGCCCGAGCTCTTCACGTTCGTCAGCGGCTTCGATCAAGTCCCGGCGAACCCGGCCGGCATCCCGAATACGCCGGCGGGCAACCAGGCGAAGCTCGACATGGTCGAATACCAGCTCGCCTTCGAATCGAACATGGCGCCGATCGTGGGGCAACAGGTGACGCTCACCACGAGCAACCAGGCCGTCACGTCGGGTCGGGTGAATCTGCTGATCGCGCGCGCCGACGCCGGCGAGTGTGATCTCGTCGTCAAGGGCCGGCTCGTGAACGAGATTGGCTTGGTGTACGTCGGCAGCGGGCAATTCCTGGTCGATCGCGCCTCGGTCTCGCCCGTCGCGCGGGCCCTGATGGAGTCGGTCCTGACGGCGGGCGGCAAGGCGATCACGTATACCTGCGCGCCTCCTGGCTCGGGTGTTCGTATGGGCATCGACCGCGACCTCGACGGCTTCCTCGACGGCGACGAGCAAGTCGCGGGCAGCGATCCGGCCGATCCGACGAGCACGCCTTGAGCGCGTGTTGACAAGGCCGCGGGGGCCTGGAAAAACCATCCCGGTCCCCGCGATGCCCCGCCTACGAAAGCCTCTCCTCCCCGCTCTCCCGCTCCTCGTGTGGCTCGCGGCCTGCAGCCCCGCGCCGCCGCCCCTGTCCACGCCGCCGCCTCCCGAAGCGCCGCCGCCCGCGCCGCCGCCGCCGCATACGCTCCCGCTCGCTTCCTCGCCGCCCCAAGCGCCCCCGCCGCCGTCTCCGCCCCCGCCTCCGCCTCCGCCCTTCCGCTCCGACGAGGTCTTCCGCCTCGCCGTCCGCGGAGGCCACGTCATCGACGGCTCGGGCGCGCCTCGCCGCCGCGCCGATGTCCTCGTCCGCGGCGATCGTATTGCCTTCGTCGGCGACGTCGATCCCTCCGTGCGCGCCGAGCGCACCCTCGACGCCGCAGGCGCCGTCGTCACGCCCGGCTTCCTCGACGCCCATTCCCACGGCGCTCCCCTCGGCAACGTCGAATACGCCCTCGCCATGGGCGTCACCACGCTCGTCGTTGGCCAGGACGGCCGCAGCCCGGCCACGCGTATCGGCCCCTGGCTTGCAAAAATCGACGCCGGAAGGCCCCGCGTGCACGTCGCGGCGCTCGTCGGACACGGCACGGTCCGCAGCCTCGTCGGCGCGGCGGCCCATACGAAGCCGAGGCCCGCCGAGCTTCAACGAATGCGAGATCTCGTCGCCCAGGCCCTGCACGACGGCGCCTTTGGCCTCAGCACCGGCCTCGAATACGATCCGGGGCGCGGCGCCTCGATGGACGAGCTCGTCGCGCTTGCCGAGCCCGTCGGCGCGCGCGGCGGCGTCGTGATGAGCCATGTCCGCAGCGAGGACGACGATCGCGTCGAATCCTCGCTCGACGAGCTCTTCGAGATGTGCCGCAAGGCGAAGGCCCGCGCGCACGTCGCGCATATGAAGATCGTCCTCGGCCGCGGCGCCGCGCGCGCCGAGCGCCTGCTCGCCCACATCGAAAAAGCCCGCGCCGCGGGCCTCTCCGTCACGGCCGACCTGTATCCATACACGGCGAGTTATACCTCGCTCGCCGTCCTTTTCCCCGACTTCGCGCGCCCGCCGTCCTCCTATGCCGACGCGCTGCGGAGCCGTCGTCCCGAGCTCGCGGCCTTCCTGCGCGCCCGCGTGGAGAAACGCAATGGCGCCGGGGCGATGCTCTTCGGGACGGGCGCATTCGCCGGCAGGACACTCGAAGAGGTCGCCACGTCGCGCCGTGTCCCCTTCGAGGACATTCTCATCGAGGTCGGGCCCGACGGCGCGGAGGCCGCTTATTTCGTGATGGATGAGGCCGTCATGGCGCGCCTCTTCGCCGATCGGTTCGTCATGGTCGGGACCGACGGCGGGGGCGGCGGGCGGCATCCGCGCGGCTTTGGCGCATTTGCGCGGGTGATTGAGGAGCTCGTCGAAAAGCAGCGCCTCGTTTCCTTGGAGGAAGCCGTGCGGAAGATGTCGGGGCTGCCCGCACGCACGCTCGGGCTCGACGGCGAGCGCGGGTGCGTGCGGGAAGGGTGCGGGGCCGATTTGCTGGTGTTTTCGCCGGGGGAGATCCACGAGCGCGCGACGTTCACGGAGCCGCATCGGCTGGCCGAGGGGATGCGGTTCGTCGTTGTCGGGGGGGTGATTGAGCGCGAGGGAGGAAAGGCGACGGCGGGGCGCGGGGGGCGGGCGCTCCGATTTATGGGGGCGGAGCGGCGGTAGCGGGGGCGGAAGCGGGAGCGCAAGCGGGAGCGGAAGCGGAAGCGGAAGCGGAAGCGGAAGCGCGAGCGCAAGCGCAAGCGCAAGCGCAAGCGCAAGCGCAAGCGCAAGCGCAAGCGCAAGCGCAAGCGCAAGCGCGAGGGGAACGGTATGCAGGGATCCCGCTCGGGGACGGTGATCGTACCGTCGTGCTCGGCCTCTTCAAGGCCAAGCCGTGCTCGCCATCCTCGCCACGCAAAGCGTGGCTCCGGGTGGCTCCGCTCGGTGCTGCGCAGCCTTGAAGAGGCCTCCGCGCGACGGTGCGGGACGGGGGTCCCGGCGAAAGGGTCGTCGGGCGGAGGGCTCGTTATGCTCAAGATTTATGATGTCGTTTTGGTGATGGCTGGGGACGCGGCAGGGATCGCAGATCGGATTGAGCGGAAAGATAAAGACCTGGCTCGGCAAATGAGGCGCGCCATGCAAAGCGTGGCGCTGATTGTGGCCGAAGGCATGGGCAGCCTCCACGGGCAGGAGCCGTTGACCTCTGACCCCAAACGGCGCTCGGCTCCTTCCGGGCGCTGGACGCGGCTCCGCGCCGCCTCCTTCTTCCACCCCAGCACGGTGGCAATCCGCTTGGCACTCGCCGCGCTTGCCATGTCCCTGCACGGCAGCGCCATCGACACCGCGAACTCCGTTCCGGACTCCGCCGGGCGCACTTGAAAGTCGTGCTCACGCTGGAACTCGTGAAAGAGGACGCGCTGGTACTTCTCGTGGCTCGACACCTTCTCGCTGAGCTTCGCCAAGTAGCGCCTTACACTCTCCTCGTCCACCTTGGGAGGTGTGGGGACGACTCGCGCCTCCAGTTTTGCAATTTCGGCCTCCACGGCCTCGAACTCGGCGCGCAGTTCGCGGATGCGGTCAAGGAACGTCGGTTCCGGCGAGGCGCTGGTCGACGATTCGAATAGCTTCAAATACTTGCCGAGCGCCCCCTTGGCGGAATCCCGCCGCTTTCGGAGAGCGGCAAGCTGCCGCTCCGTAGCCGGCTGCTCTGCGCGCATCCTTTTCATCAGTCGCTCGACGTGGCGCATGACGAATGCTGGCGACGCGATGACCTCGCACAGCCATCCCCATACCGCGTTCTGTAGCTCCATCGCTCGGATTAGGGGGAAGTCGCACCCCTCCGGACCGGCGCCGTGGCGTCGGCCGCAGATATAGAAGAGGTATTTCATCTCAGGCCGAGCCCACCGGCCAAGTACAGACGTACCGCACTTCGGACACCGCATAATGCCTGTGAGTGAGAATGCCTGCGCGACAGCGCCGGGGGCCGTCTTTCGCCGACTCGTGCGGCTTTCGATAGTCTTGATGTCCTGGGCCTTGTGCCACACTTCCGGCGGAACGATAGCCGGGTGCTCACCCTGAAACAGGGTATGCTTGCGCCGTGGCCGTGTGGAGGGCACGCGGTTCGTGTACGCAATCTCGTCGTAGTGCGTGTAACCAGCGTACGCTGGGTTATCGAGAAAATTCGTCACGATTCCGCTCGTAAACTTGTCCCCCAGGCGGGGCCTGTACCCTTGCTGATTCAGATGTCGTGCAATCAGCTTCGATCCTATCCGGTGCTTTGGCGACGTGTACAGGTCGAAGATGAGTCGCACCACTGCGGCCTCGTATTCGTCGATATACCAGCACTTGCCGACAGGAAACTCCAGGCATGCTTTGCGATAAGCTTCATCGTCGGGCAGTCCTGCCGCCTTCAGCTCCCTGATCCTTCGCGATTGAGAGGTGTAGCCATAGGGAGCTGGACCACCACCAGTTTTGCCCTTCATCGCCTTGCCGCGCTTCATCTCCCGGATGCGCTCGGCCACCAAGCCGACCTCGAGCTCCGACGCCGCCCCGAGCACTTGCAGCGAAAACCGACCGTGTGCGCTTTTGTAGTCGTACCGACTGCTGAAGTCCCACAGCTCCGAGCCCGAGCCCCGTAGCATGCGCAGGATGCGCCCCTGGATATCGTTGTTCCTCCAGAGGCGATCCGTGTGCCGCGCGCAAACCCCCAGGACAAAGCCTGCGGAGAGGTCATCGAGCATCCGCTTCAGAGCCGGGCGCTTGTCGGTCCAGAGCTCGGCAGAAACATGCCGCTCCTCGATGTAGATCCGGAAATGATCCCACCCTCGGAGCCGTGCGAGCTCCTGCGCGCGGGCGCACTGGTTCGGGATGGAGAGGTCCCGCTTGATGCTCTCTTCACGGGTGACCCGGACGTAGAACGCCCACCAGCGTTCCGGAGCCGGCCCGTTACCCCACGACTGCACATCCTTCATCGGTTCCCTCTTCCTCGCGTGCGATCTCCATCAGGATGTCGCTCACGACGTCGAGAATCGCATCGCTCAGCTCGAAGCCCTGACGGACGAGCTCCGCCGGCGCGTGCGGTGTCGGCTCGATTCGAGCCATGACGCCTGACCCCCCATCCGTGGAGGACGTAATCTCTACCATGAACGATTGCCGCACGGCAGGTCCTTTGCCCGGGGAAACGTGTCGCTGACGTCGCCGCGGACGCTCGAGCCCGTTCGCCGCGGAGGAGCACGATGCGTGTTCTCCGCAGTTTCCGGTCGGTGCTGTCATGGCCGCGGTCGTGCGCGTGGCGGCGGGCGGCGGCAAAGGCGCCGCCCGGCCGGAACGTGAGTCCGACATGTCGCCCTCCTGTGTGATGGAGTCGGGGGGCGCTCTCGAAGGAGCGCCGCCTACCCGCATCCTCAAATTTGAAACCTACGCCAGCGACAGGGTGACTTTCAAGCGATTTCGCGGGCAATATCAACAATTTGATATCAACGATCGGATTGCCGAGGTTTGATGCGGAACCCGGAACGCCACCCTTATTTCGCCGCGTGGCGTTCCGAGGACCCCCGAGAAATCGAACCACATTTCGCATGCTCCTCGAAGCCCTCTCGTGGAGACCTCACGAAAGCTCGTGCTACCGCCCCGGGGCCGAGCAAATCCTCGGCCGATTTCTCGGAAGTCCTCGGGATCGCCCCCTTGAATTGAAGGCCCGAATCTCGGGAGCACCGCTGTGCGATTTCGTACACCAGACGCCCCAATGACACCCCGCTCCTCGCGCAGTTCGACGCGACCGAGTCCCGAGCCGACCGCCTCGGCTCCGCCGGGGCTTCCATCTGGGTTATTTCTCGGACGGTCCTCGGAAAACCCGCGGCATTCCGCGAAAACGCTCGCGCTGGGGCCATGTTCCCATTTCCGTCCTGCACGGCTCATGCGGACACGATCCGGACCCTCGTCACGCTCGGAGGCGCGCGGTTCGACCGGGGTCAACCGCACAGTTCTTCAATCGAAACACTGAACACGCTCGAAATCCAGCCGCCAGGATGACGATCTCGCGCTCGATGATCCCTGCAAGAATCTTTCGCGCCCGGCCCCTGACGTCCGCGTGACGTGGAAGGGGCGGCGTTCAGGCTGTCTCCGAGGGAGTCGTTTCTCGAAACGAACAGCACATCGTCGACGAAGGCCCTGAATGGCGAACCCTTGGTAGCATCAAATCCGAGGAATGCGGTACGAGCCTCCCTACGGTCTGGAACGAGCGACGCTCCAGATCGTATCGAGAGGTTGCAATACAAAGAACCTGACATGATCAGATGTAGCTATTTGAGTGCTGGATCGGTGCCGAGCGCCCTTGCCGACGGCCACCAAAACCTGCCGCGCGCCTCCCTCAAGCAAGGGTCTTCACCGTTCTGGTACGAGGACGCCTGATCTCCTTCAAATCCGCTGCATCTGGCGCAGCCAAGTTCCAATTGTTTTGTTCTCAAACAATTTTGACAAACCGATCGCGTGAGTGACTCGCACAACTTTGTCGTTGCAATATCTCGAAGAGTCAGGCATTCTCCAGGCTAAGGGGATTATGAACGACGCAGAGCTTACTGCGATCGACGGGCAGTCGTCTGTCGTCGAGCCGGAGCCGCGCAACGGCACGGTCCGAGCCACGGCCCAGACCGAACCCAAAGCGCCCACGGTCGAGCTGCGGAGCTGGCAGCAGATCATCGACCTGTACGGGGGTGCGGGCGGGTATCAGCTCCTCGCGCAATGCGGTAAGACCTTTCGATATACGCCCAAGTCCGAGAAGCTCTACTTCTCGTGCCCGGCGCGAAAGCCCTATGGGAAAAGGAGGTCCAAGCCATGACCCAGGCCGAACCCAGCGCGCCGCCCGACGAGCCCGCCGATCTCGGCGGTCATCCGCTATTTCCTCGGCCGGAGACCGAAACCGGTCCCGATCCGAGGAGATTTGACCTCATTCAGATCGTGCGCATCCTTCCGGACAAGACGCGCGAGGTCTGCCCGACGGCGTGGAAGGGCTCCGAGCTTCGGAGCTGGCAGCAGATCATCGACCTGTACGGTGGCGAGTGCTGGTATCAGCTCAATGCCGTGTGTGGGAAGAGCCATCGATATTCGGGCAGGTCTGAGATGCTCTACTTCGCTGGCCCAGCGCGGAAGCCGTTCGTCCAGGAGCCGCAGGCGCCCCGACCGGCGCCGGCTGCGGCGCCTCCCGGCAATCCGACTGCGGTCCCGCCATACTAGAAGTCATCTCATAAATCTTCCAGGAGTCTCCTGAGGTACACGACGATGCATCCGAGGTGGACAAAGCCAAGGAAGTTTTCGACGTGGCGCTCGTACCGTACCACGATGCGACGGAAGCTCTG
>NZ_SSMQ01000161.1 GCF_005144585.1 Polyangium fumosum
GCGCAGACGTCTGCGCGCGCTTGCTGTCGAAGCTCGATGCGCCCGGCGGCCGGACGAACGCGCGTGCGCGCGGCGCCTGCCACGGCAGCGGGCCGGCGTCCAGACGGGGGTGAGCGAGGTGATACCAACAGTCGCCGTGAGGCCGGGTCCAACCATTGAAGGTCATCGAGGAAAAGGACGACGGGGTGCGCCGCGTTCGCGAAGACGTGCAAAAAATCGAGGAGCGTCAGCTCGAAGCGGTTCTTGGCCTGATCCGGCGGCAGCTCCGGTACTTTGGGCAGGTCACCAACGACGAGCGCGAGCTCCGGGACGAGCTCGGTGAGCAGCGCGCCGTTGCCTTTGAGTGCGGAGAGGAGGTCCTCTTTCCATCGTGCGAGCGCCGCGGGCGGCTCCGTCAGGATCTCGCGCATCAATTCCCGAAACGCATGGACGACCGGCGCGAGCGGTACGTCGCGGGAGAGTTGATCGAATTTTCCAGAAATGAAATAGCCGCCATGCCGCGAGATACTCTTGTGAATTTCGCGGACCAGCGCCGACTTGCCGATGCCGGAATAACCCGAGACGAGGACCAGCTCCGGGCCGCGCAGACGGGCGCGCTCGAACGCCTGGAGGAGCGCTTCGATATCATGCTCTCGGCCGTACAGGCGCTGCGAGCGCCGCAGCTCGGGCGCCCTGTCCTTCGTATACAGAGGGAATGACTCGACGGAGCCGCGCTCCCTCCACTGCCGGAGGCATTCGCCGAGGTCGAATGCGAGGCCCGCGTCGCTCTGGTATCTTTCCTCGGGCGTCTTCGCGAGGAGCTTCATGACGATATCCGAGAGCGGCTCGGGCACGGACGGAGCCATCTCACGCGGCGGCACCGGGCTTCGTGTCAGGTGGGCCTGAAGAACGTCCTCGACCTCGCGGTCCGGGAAAGGCACATGTCCGACGAGCATTTCATACAGAATCACACCAAGCGAATAAAAGTCCGACCGCGCGTCGACCGCGCGGTTCATCCGTCCCGTTTGTTCGGGTGAAACATAGAGAGGCGTGCCCTCCAACGAGCGCGCGCTCGCTGGCGCACTGAGCTCGCGAGAGATGCGTGCCGATATCCCGAAATCAATGAGAAACACCTTCGAGGTGGACGGATCCACCAGAATGTTCCTCGGCGTGATGTCCTTGTGGATGACGCGCCTTTCGTGGATCGCCGCGAGCGCATCGCATATCGATATCGCGAGGACGAGGACGGTCTCGATCGAAAGCTTCTCGCCCTCGAGGATCTCGCGCAGCGTGGGGTGGCCGATGTCCGCCATCACGAGGCGCAGGCCGCGCCCGTGCTCCTCCAGCGCGAGCGCGTGGGGTGTATTGTCGAGCCCGAGATCGCGCAGGATCATGAATTCGCGCCGCAGCCTGGCGAGCTCTCGCGCACTCGGATAATCGTTCTTCGTCTGCTTCAGGATGACCTGCGCCGCGCTGTCGTGTTTCCGCGCCCGATACACGAACGTTTCGGCGCCTTCATAGACGGGCACCACGGACGTGTAACCGTCGAAAGCATCGGCTGCTGAGGCGGGAAAAGCGGACGGCGCGACCATGTGGCCTCCTCGGAGAAGCTTAGCTTTAAGGAGAGACCCTACCCGAGGTGGGGGCGCTTCTGCAAGGGTTCTCTTGCCGAGCCAAGCCCCCCAAAACGTGGATCTACGCCGGAAGTGCAGCGCTCGAACGTCAGCTCCTCTATTCCACTTGAAATTACGCGAACTTGTACCTGTCCAAGCACACCACCCCACCGCTGGATGAACTCCGGGCCCAGCACGGCGTTGTGGATCCGAGAGATGGGTGCGTTGACGTTCGACGTGGACCCGCTGCCGGAGCGCTTCGCGTCCCTTGGTGCAGCGGCGCGTATGTTTATTCGTCGCCGTCCCGGATGCCGTCTTCGTCCCGGTCGATACCAATTCGCTCACCGGTTCCGGGAGGCACGCACGTAAATGTCAGCTCGCGCTGGAAGGATTTGGCTAGGCTCAACAGCGCGGTCCTTGAAATCGTCCCGAACGACTGGTAGCTCGACACGAACTCATTCGCGCCCACATACAGGAAGCCGATCTCCTGCGCGAAGCGGGTCTTTCCGATCAGATCACATTCGCCTACATCGGCGCGTGCTACGAGGAGATTGAGGCGCACGTTCGCAGCGGCGCTGTTCTGGTTCGTGACGGTGACCTGCTGCCCGACGATCGGCGCCAGATTGCTGTCGAAGGCCAAGAGGAACTGTTCGACCTGCCTGCGCACCGGGTCGCCTGCCCCTGGAGGGCTCTCGTCGAAGCCGTTGGGAGAAACGGGGGGGCTGTTCGGGAACGAGGTCTGATCGTCGAACCCACGCGAGTTCATGAAGCGGAAGATCGTGTCTTCGGACCCGTCGTTCGTGAAGCCGAATCCGCGCACCTGATCACCCATGGGATCGTTATCCTTGGGGAAGATATTCGGCACCCTGGCCATACCGAACATACCAACCTTCTGGTAAAGGTTGCGGAGATGCGGAACTTTCATGCTTTGTGGCTGCTCGTTGACGACGTATCCGCCCCCGGTACCAAAGAATCCCGGGATGGGCTCGCCGAACTCGGCGTTTGCGGTCGGGTCGAGCCTGTGGCACGTCTCGCAGGCACCGGCAAGGGCCCCACCCACCAGGAAGAAATGCTCGCGCCCCGCTTCCTGGTCCGGCGTAAACGAGTTATCTAGGTTCCGAATCGGGTTCGGGGGGTACATGATCTGGAGCGCGAAATCCGCGAAGGCCTCCATGTCGTCGTCGGGGATCGGCTCGCTACGGCCCAACAAATCGACAAAACCGGCCTGGAATTGCCTGAACGCCTCACGTTCATCGAACGTCCCTTCGTTCGGCTGCGCACTCGGCTCGGCGTTGCCTCCGGTGCGATCGCCTCGCCAATGCATGGGGCCATGGTTCGCCATTCCACGAAGGCTCTGCGTCGTCATCGGTCCCTTGAGCGCGGAGAAACCATCAAACGTCGGAAAAAACTTCGGGAACGGACTGGCGATCGGTCCCGGCAGGTCGCTCGTCGCGATGTCCGGGTTGCCGAGATTCCAGGCGAGGCTATCCATGTCGCCGAAGACATGGCAGCTCGCGCAGGACGCCTCCCCGTTGGCTGAGCTGAATCGGGCGTCGTACAGGTATTGCCGGCCCGCGACGACGCTCGGAGGCTCGGGGTTGTAGAGCGGGACGCGGTCGAGGACGGACCTTGTCGTCGTGTTGACGATCGCGATCGAATTGTCGAACCGCGTGAGCACGTAGAGCCGCTTGTTGGACTCGTTGAGGACGAGGCCCGTCGGGCCGACAGGCTCGTCGCTGTCGTCGAGGACGATGTGGTTCGCGGCGCTCGGGATGAATGTGCCGTTCTCGAGCGCAGCCGTATCGAAGACACCGATCTTGCTGGAGCCGAGTGCCGCGACGTACAGCTTCGATCCATTGCTCGTGATGGCCATCCCTACGGGCGTGGCGAGACTCTTGTCATTTGCCGCGTTGGGCAGCGATGCGCAGCAAGAGTCATAATTGATGTGCTTGTTGAGGTGGCGCGGCGTGACCGTACCATTCGACAGCACGGAGATACGAGCTTCATGCAGGTGACCACGAACCGTCGACCCAGTGAAGATCCCCGGCCCCTCGAACCGCTGGAGGTTGTTCGCGTCGGTGTTCGTGACGTACACCTTCCCGTTCGCGGGGTTGACGATCATGTTGTAGAGGACCGTGCCCACGCCGGTATAAGAGCCCGCGGTCCCGGCGAGCTGCGCGGGAGGGTTAGCCATGGCGTCGATGACGAACACGTCCTTGTCGGGGAGGGAGAGCCTCACGGCTGCATCCCAAGGTGTCCCGCTCTCGTCCACCCAGTGATTGCCGTCGTACTTCACGATCAACGCGGTCGGCGGCTGGGGTTCGCCAAGAGCATTCGTGTGCGGCGGCGGCATCCCGCCGTTGGCGAGGACGAGGTTCCTATGAATGCTCGTGGTGCGGTTGCCCGTATGAAAGCCGGCCGCGTAAACACGCTGCCCGTCCGGGCTCACCGCGAGTGCCCGCGGCGTGTCCGCAAAGAGACGGATGATGTTGAGGGGGACACCTCCGAGCGAGCTCGCCCCCAGGTTCGTCGCGTCGAACACCCAAACATCCGCGCGCCCAATGCCGGGCGTCGTGAGCTGGGGATCAAATGGAGCGTTCTGGCCGCGGTGGGCCGCGGTAATGAACGCCCGGCTACGGTTGAGGCCGCCGAACACAATGTCGCGAGGCTCGTCGCCGACGAGCAACGTACGGACGACGCGCGGCGCAAAGGGGACCGTAACGTCCACCACGCTCACGCTGTCGGAAAGATGATTGACCACCCAAACCTCGTCGTTGTTTCGCGACGCGACAGCGACGGGCTCGAGTCCGACCGTTACAGATCCGACATGCAGCAGCCCTGACGGCGTGACATGGAATACCTCAAGCCGGTTATCAGGGGTGTTCACGGCATAGAGCCGCTGGCCGTTTTGTGAAAGCGCGAGAGGCCGGACTTGGTCGCTCTCGAAGAGTGTATAGGACGCCGCACGGGCAGAGCTCACCGACACCATCGCGCCCGACAGAGCTGCCGCAAAGGCAAGCCAGGGTTTGCCGTGGCGCCGTCGCGCCGGCACGAGGATGGCGTGATCGAGCCCGGAACCATGGAACTCCCGCGCGTGGAGGTCGGTCGACATATCTCCCCTTTCAGCGATGAAGCAATCGCCCAAACTCGGACGAATGAATTTCAGCGAGACCGACGAGCCGGAGGGTATCGATGGGTCCACATCCACGGACCCTCGCCCTTCCCCTCCTGCCGGTCGATCGGGGGCGCCTTCGGGCGCTCTTATAAAGTACCCGGTCCGAGTCAAATTTCAAGCTTATTTTGTGTGTGCCAACATGCGCATTAATGGGAAGCGTCGACGAAGATTCGACGCCATCGTTGGCACGAGTCTTTCAGGGAGTTCGCGTCATCGCGGACCGCTCGAGAAAAACAAGATGCCTCTTCGGCACTCGGCACTCGGGCCCGCCCTTTGCCCACCCTGCGACGCCCGCTGGATCACCGCGCGCAAGCAGAGGACAACATCGCGCCCGGAGCCTCCCGCAGGTCGTTTCCAGGCCAGAACGTTCGCAGCGAGGGGGCGAGGACGCGACGTTGGCCGGCACGACCCCGGGAGCATCCCCCGAGGTGACCTCGGCACCTCGTCGAACGTCGCGCACGCGGGGTCCTGCCCCGCACAGTCAGCCTGCGACCTGTCCGCGCCTCGCGGTGCCCGGGGTCTTCCCCGTCGCGCGCGAGGAGGTGGCACATGGCTCGTCGCGCCGACGAGGCCCGGGCGCACCCCTCCCACCTTTCTCGATCACTCGCTTTTGGTCTCGGTGGGTCTGGCTTCGTTCCCGCGGAGGGATCGCGTAGCGCTATTTGGGCGGGTCCACCGGCAAGAAGCAAAAATTGCTCGTCTCGAAGCGGTAATTCGATCCCGAGTAATTCCGCTCCGCATGGAAGACCTGCAAATCGTACACGCCGCCGAGGACCAGGCCGAGCTCCGATGCGCGTTGGTCGAGATCGACCGTGCCCAGTTCGGGACCATGGAGGCCGCCGAGGTCGATGGCGAGGCGGTGATTGATGAACACCCAGATGTCGTCGTCCCCGCGGAACGTGAACACCTCCCCGCCCTTGTAACGGAAGGAAACGAGCGCTTCGGTGGTGAAATGCCAGTTGTTCGGCATGCCATTCAGCTCGAAACCTTCGTTCCCGAACCCGAACATCGCATCTATCGGATGAAAATTCGCGTCGTCGTAAACGAGCGTGGTGCCATTGCCCGTGAGCGGGATCTGCACATTGGCAGAAAAATTGACACCGGGGGTGTCCCGATACCACGAGTCGAAATTGGCGACACCGGTGAAGGGCGCGTAGGTCGGGCCATCGGGGCTGACATCATTGCCCGCAACGTACACGGGCTTGAAACTGCCATCGGGCTGCTTGGCCAATTCGGCAGCCAGGATGCCCTGGCGAATACCGACGATTTCACCAAAGTTGGGGTGGTCGCTCCACTGGAAGTCGGGATGGCTTTCGGAGAAGTCGCGCACCCGCATGGTCAAGGTGCTCAAACACTCCTCGCCGGTATCGCCGCCCGTACCGCTGCTGGAGGTCGTGAGGTTGAGACCACCTTCGCCGCCCGCACCGCCGGCCCCCGCGCCGCCGTTTCCCCCACCCCCCGAACCCGCGCCGGAGGATGCAGTCGTTGCACCCGTCGGAGAACCGGTGTCCTGACCGGACGAACAACCGAGGACGAGCAGCAGGCCGAGCAGCGAAAGGATCGTGGTGCGCATTGGTGGATGATACCACGCAGCCAGACGGCGCGGAAGCTCATCCAGAAAGCTGCACGACGTGCCCGAAATGCCCCCGCGCCATGAGCTAGGTGACTGGTGTTTTTCTCTACCAAACCATCGCGGGATGGTGTAATGCGGGGCCATGTCCCTTGGACAAACCCCGAAGCAGGGCGAGATGTGGAGGTCGACGTCAGCGTATTGCGAGGCCAAG
>NZ_SSMQ01000162.1 GCF_005144585.1 Polyangium fumosum
CTTCCCCAAATGGTCCAGGGCTGGCCCTGGTTCGGGTCGAGGGGCGAACAGCCCCCGCGGGGCCCGGGGCAGCGCCCCGGCGCGGCGGCTTGCGATGAGACCAATGCTCAGGCCAGGGGCTGGACCCGGGGTCGATGAACTGCGCGATGCGCAGTTCATCGAACAGGCCCGGTCAAGACCGGCAGCAACGTTGCCAACCGAGACAGGTGCGCGGCCTTTCAGCGGGCCGGTGGCAAGACCATGGGGGGGTTCGCTGGCGTCGATTCGATGAGCTGCGCGATGCGCAGTTCATCGATGAGGCCGTGTCTTCAAGCTTGGGGGCCGAGCCCCAAAGCGACGGGCACGTGTGTGCGAGGGATGGGGGCATGTGTCCGAAGAGACGACGTCGAGCCTCTGGAGGTACGAGGCCGTGCCTTGGAGGGACGGGGACGTGTCTCTGGGGCGTGCCGTCGGGTGCTGCTCAACTTAGCCCCCAACTGATCAACTTCGCCGATCTCCGTAGCGAATAGCGATCTCGGCGCGTAGGTTCGGCGGGCCTGAAAGGCGCCGCCCCGGAAGGTCTGCAAACCCCCGGGGCGACTTGGCCGCAACCCCATCGTCCGAGGTCGCAACCCATGCTTCGTTTAGTCCACCCCGCCCCGCGGGGCCAAGGGACTCGTCCGCCCAAGGGCCGGAAGAGCCCGAACCTCCTCCCCACGTCCGAGGAACGCAAGCGGATCCGCGCCACGATCCGCAACGTCGCCCGCGCCTACGGCGGGCTCGACGTGCTCGCCGCGGTCGTCGGTGTCCACCGCGCCACGCTCATCCGAGCCGGGGAGCAAGCGTCCTACGCCGTCGCCGTGCTCCTCGCCCGCGCCGCGGGCATCCACGTCGAGCAAGTACTATCCGGGCGTCCACACGTCGTGGGCGCGTGCGCCCTCTGCGGTCGGAAAGGGGGCGCGTCGTGATGGCCGCTCCCCTCTACCCCGGTGGTCTCGTCGAGATCCAACGGGCGAACCTCCGCGCTCTGCTTCGCCACCTTCACCGGGAACTCGGCTCGTGGATCCTCGTGGCCCACAAGGTCGGCTTCCATCGTTCGGTCGTGCTCGCGTTCTGCGATGGATCAGAGCCGGGAAACATGGCGCTCGCGCGGAGCATCGCGCGCGCCGTGGGCTTGTCCCTTGACGATGCCCTCGCCGGGAAGGCGCCGCCCCGCAAGGCGCCCGCGCTCGTCCTCGTGTCCTCCCCTCGCCGGAAGGGAGGCGCGTCATGAGCGACCATGAGCACGGCCATGGCAATGACGAGGCTCCGGACAGCCTCCCCGCGGTCCTCACGGAAGTGCAGGCGGCACGCGTGCGAAAGGCGCTCGCGCCCTACGTCGCGGCGCGAACGGCGCGGGAGTCGGCCAAGATGCTCGGCTTCGCCCGGCAGTACGTGCGCGCGGTCCTGCACGGCGAGATCCATTGCACGCTGCTTTTCGCGTCCCGCGTGGCGCGCGTGCTCGGGGTGGATCTCGACGCCCTCGTCCGCGGAGGTGAGCCGTGATCCGCTACCGCGACGATCCCGATCGTCCGGGCGAGCCGATCATCGAAGCGACGGCGCGTGACTTGAACACGTACCGCGGCTTCGCCCGCGCATACCTCCGCGCGAAGTGGCCCGTCCTTGGCGAGGCGGACATCGACGAGGTGACGCAGGACGCGCTGTTCGTGCTCTGGCGCATGGTGGACGAGGGGCGCGTCCGCGGCGCCTACACCGACCCGCCCGACGTCGTGATCCGAACGTTGCTCGTCAACATCGCGTGGCGCGTCGCGGGCAACCAAGCCGCCCGGCTGCGCCGGAAGGACGCCCGACACGTGCCGATCGGCGAGGAACACGATCGCGACCTGCCCGATCTCGCGGCGCGTCCGGAGGACATCGCAGAGGCCCGGCACCTCCTGCGAAGCATCGCGCGCTCGACGGCCCGGCCGGTGCGTGTCCTTCTGCTCGTCCTGCAAGGGAAGAGCGCGGAAGACATCGCCCGCGAGTTGGGGCTCGACGTGCAGACCGTCTACAGCCACGTCGCGCGGGCTCGTGACGCGCTCGCCAAGCGCTACGACCGCCCCCGGAAGCGCCGTCGCTGAACGGACGAGCGCCGCCTACTCCGGTGGCGCTCGCCTGATCTATCGCTCCTACCTGCGCCTGGAGATCCTTCGCAGCATTCGGGAGTTGGAAGCCCGGATCGACGCCGCGAACACTGCGCCTGCGCAGTAAATTTGGTCGCTCCTGTGCGATGCGCCTACGGTACGCGGAACCACGCATCGCACAGGAGTCATACCATGACAGTGTATACGCATATCGTCATTCACGCCGTACCATCAACTGGCGCCGAGGCAGAAAAGTTGAGGCAATACAAAGCAGAACATAGTCCGAACTGCATCGACTTGAGCGATTCTATGTTTGCCATTGGCGGCGAACTTGACGCTCGGCAAGAGCACATGCGATTGTCAGCTCTAATCGAGCTCGATCGCTACACTATAGTTCAAGTGGGCGGTTTGCCGCGCGGAGATTTGCTTCGTGGATTTAGGGCGTTCGTTGAGCAGTTTCATCCGTAGGCGCGGCCGAGTTGCTCGGGCTCTGCTCTTCGTCGGGAGTGGTGTGTGGTCGCTTGCCCCGTGTTGCCGTCCAACACCCAACCGGCTCATACGAGATTTCGATGTGACCATCGCTTGGGAAGCGCAAGGTCATACCTGGCATCATGAGGGCGCTTTTGACCGTGATGTGCATGCGCCTTATGATTCCACGCCCATGCCCACGCGCAACCCTACCCGTCTGGGAAAAGCTCTAACTGCCGCTCCCGCGGCCTCCACGCGAACAGATCCAACTGCGTCCCCCGTGGCGGCAGAGCGTCACACGGTGCGCGCGTCGCCAATGTTGGCACCTCGGCTGCTACCGCTGGCGCGGCGGGCGGCGTAGGAGCCCGCGGAGCCTCGCTCGGCTTGCCCTTCCCGCCGGGCAGGGCGCGGAGCCATCCCTTGCCGTTCGGCAGCTCGCGGGCGGCGCCATGCTTCTCGCCCGGGGCCGGGGCGGGCGGCACAAGCTTCTTCGGCTCCGGAGGCGCGCACGGCTCCGCGGCGAGGGCACGCTCGATAAGCTCCTGCACGGACCAGACGTGATCCGTGATGCCCGCCTCCATGGCAGGCGTGACGCGCAAGCTCTCGTGGACGCGGCAGAAGTTGTACCAGGCGACGTGCAGGCTCACGGCCGCGCGGTGATTCTCGATCTTCTTCGAGAAGCCGTTGCAGAGCCGCGTGAAGCGGCGGACGTGCATCCGGACCGTGAGGTTCGCGCGCTCGACGTGCGAGGTAGAGGCCCGGTCGAGGTTCGGCGCCCCGTGCGCGGTCTTCTTCGTGATGAACGGATCCCGGGGCGGCTCGTAGCGGTGATCCGCCGGTCCCTCGCGCCGCCCCTTCTTCGAGTAATCCTTGTGGATCACGGCGTGGTCCACCGCGCCCCCGAAGCTCTGCCCCACGGCCACGGGGTAGCTCTGCCAGCCGTCCGTGGACAGCTCCGGGATCGTCACGAGCCGGGCCCGGAGATCGGCCACGAAGGCCTTCGTGTTCGCCTCGTCCCGCTTCCCCACGCGGTAGCTCACGAGGAGCTTCTTCGTGCGCGACATCGCGAGGTAGGCGTAGGCGTCGCCGAACTCCGCGGGATCCTCCGCGGTGACGCGGGCCTGCTTCTTCTGCACGTAGGACCAGATTTCATCGAGCTGGATCTCGCGGATGTCGAGGTCCCTCACGAGCAGGTTGTGCAGGTTGTCGCACCCCGCGCCCATCCGAAGCAGGGTCGAGAGGACCGTCGGAAGCGACACGTCCGTGAGCCGCGACGTCGCGCGCACGCTGGCACCCTCTACGAGGTGCCGAACGACGTTCACGCGCTTGTCCAGCGGCAGGACGTTGGCCACGACGAAAGCCCCAGCAAGGGCCGCCACGGGCGCCGCGTCGCGCCCCATGCGCGTCGTCGGCTCGACCGTTTCAGCGGCTCACTTGATGGGATGACGATATCACGAATTGGCCGATTCTCGCGATAATTCGCTAATGAGCTAGGACAGCGAATGTCCTAGCTACGACCGCACAACGGTCTCCACGATCGGACCGTTCACGAGGTCAACCGTGCCAACGTTGACGGTAGGGGTGGCTAGCCGTGCGGGCGTGCGTGCGCATGTACTTCACGAGGGTACAATGTGCGCATGGACAACACGCGGAACGCCACCAGCCGATCGCTGATCCCAACGAGAGAGGAAGCCCTTGCGGATCAGCGGGCGCGGATACTGCGCGAATGGCAGTGGAAGTGGGAGGAAGAGCGAGAGGAGGCGCGTGAGAAGACGCGGTGGCTTCTAACCAACGGCAGTCGCGGCGAACGCTTCGCGGATGGCGTACGACAGATCGTCAATGGCTTTTTGACCGTACTGCGCGCCATCTTTGGCAGAGACGTCCGTCTGTAGTTTTGGATCGACGGGCCATGTAATAGTCATGTCGCCGCTCGACCCGAAGGTTACGTGCAAAGGAACGCTGTGACCTTCGCCAGGCTGGTACATGCACAGGCGTAGCGTCATGTCGATCCCGCCCGTTATGGGGCTCGCCGTGACGCCTGGCGTGGCTCGAAGTTCCCACAAATGGCTAGGCCACTGCATGGCTGCCATCGTTTCGATGAAAAGCCACACCAGGTTCTTGATGAACTCCTGGCTGATGCCGCTGCTACGTGTAGCTTGTGTGAGCTGCGATACGCGCACGCTGCGGATGGTTGTCTCAAAGTCGACTGGTCTACGCATACCGCCGACGCTCGCACGACTGCGGGCAAGCGTACAAGTTCACGGCGCGAGGTAGGAGCGGGTAGGACATGGCGGAGCCTGATCGGGGGGATCGGGCGATGTTCCTGGACGAACCAGGTGATCAAAGTTGATCAGGACCTGCCGTCGAGCCTCCAGGGGTACGAGGCCGTGCCTTGGAGGTACGAGGTCGTGTCTCTGGGGCGTGCCCTCGAGCCTCCGAAGGTACGAGGCCGTGCCTTGGAGGAACGGGGACGATGGAAGGGGCGGCGGGCTCGTGGCTTCGAGAGATGGGCACGATGCGGGAGACCATGGGCTCATCGCCCGAAGACCTACGGCCCCATCACGTG
>NZ_SSMQ01000163.1 GCF_005144585.1 Polyangium fumosum
GGTATCCAGTCGATCGAGCGCGGCCAGATGGAAGCGGCCCGGGGCCTCGGGCTCGGCTACATGCAATCGATGCGGTACGTCATCGTTCCCCAGGCCGTGCGGCGGGTCATCCCGCCCCTCATGAACGAGTTCGTCATCTTGATCAAAGACACCTCGCTCATCGCCTTTCTGGGGCTGTCCTACGCGCAGCGCGACCTCTTCACCGTCGGCTCGCAGGGCTACTCGCAATTCTTCAACGCGACGTTTTATGTCGCCTCCGGGCTCGGCTATCTCGTTGTCACGCTGCCCCTGATCAGGCTGGTGACCTGGGTCGAGAAACGGCTGCGGAGCGGTCTTTTGGGGGCCGTGGCATGAGCCGCGAGGCCAATGCCCCGGCGTGGCCGGCGGGACCGGTCCCGGCGGGCGCGCCGCTCATCCGGCTGGAGGCCATTCACAAGTGGTTTGGCAGTCTGCACGTGCTCAAGGGAATCGACATCGATCTTGCGTACGGCCATGTCTTGGTGGTGATTGGCACCTCTGGCTCGGGCAAATCCACGCTCCTGCGCTGCATCGACATGCTCGAAGAGCCGACGTCCGGGCATGTCTGGTTCAAGGGCCGTGACATCACCGACGTTCGGGTGAACCTGAACGAGGTGCGAACGCACATGGGAATCGTGTTCCAGGCGTTCAACCTCTTTCCTCACAGGACCGCGCTGGGGAACATCACCCTGGCCCTGGAAAAGGTGCTGCACATGCCCAGGGAGCAGGCCAGGGAGCGGGCCATGGCGGAGCTCGAGCACGTGGGGCTGGCCCAGAAGGCCCTGAGCCATCCAGGGCAGCTCTCCGGGGGCGAGCAGCAGCGGGTGGCGATCGCACGAGCCCTGGCCATGCGCCCGGACCTGATTTTGTTCGACGAGGTCACCTCGGCGCTCGATCCGAAACTGGTGGCCGAGGTGCTCGCCGTGATGAAGCGGCTCGCATCGGAGGGGACGACCATGGTCGTGGTGACCCACGAAATGGGGTTCGCGCGGGAGGTCGGGACCCACGTCGTGTTCATGGACGAGGGCGTCATCGTGGAGCAGGGCGAGCCGAAAGCCGTCTTCGACAATCCCGCGCACGAGCGAACGCGGCGGTTTCTCTCTTCGGTGCTCTGACGCCGTGCCTTGACGCCCCTCTCTCTCGCGGCTCTCTTGGCATCTCGGGCCGGGTGACGAGAGCCGCTACTTTGCAATCGCCTCCATCTCCGCGAGCACCCGCTCACGCACGAGCGCGATCGGCGGCGCCCCGTGCGCGAGCAGCGTGTCGTGGAATTTCCGCAGGGAGAATCGTTTCCCCAGCCGCCTCTTGGCCTCCTCCCGCAATGCGAGGATCTGCAGCTTGCCCAGCGTGTACGCGAAATAGCCCGGGTCGAATGTTCCACGCACCGCCTGCTCCCGCGCGGTGGCGGGGTCCTGGAAGCATTCTTTCTCGAATCGCTCCGCCGCCTGCTCGACCGTCATGCCTTTCGCGTGGAGGCCCGCCGCGACGACGTAGCGGCAATCACGCAGGAGCGCGTCCGAGAGCTGCCCCAGGCGCGCCTCCGGCTCGTTCGCGGCAAACCCCTCGTCGATCATCATCTGCTCGCCGTAGTGCGCCCACCCTTCCCTGAACGAGTAGCTGGTGAACATCTTCTGGACACGTGTAGGCGATCGATTCTGCCAGAGACCTTGCAGGAAATGGCCCGGCCAAACTTCGTGCGTGGTGATCGAGATCAGTTGGCCTCGCCAGGGCAGGTAAGCCTCTTGCTCGGCCTTGGGCCACGAGGGATCGGGCATCGTGATGTAGAAGAAGGAGGGCACCCGCGCGGTCTCGAAGGGCCCGGGCGCGTCTTGGAAGGCCGAATTCCACCGCATGAACGGCGGCGTCTCCTTCACCAGGATCGGCTCCTGCGAGGGGATCGTCACGATATCTTCTTCGACCACGAAGGCCCGCGCCGCGTCGACGAGCTTCGTCGCCTCGGCGAGGAGCTCTTCGGCTGTCGTGCGCGTCGGCGTCACCTTGCTACGCAACGCCTCGTAGGCGCGCCGGTTGGCCTCGAGATCCGCCTCTCCGAGGCGCAGAAACTCGTCGAGCGAAAGATGGAGCCCCTCTTGTACCTCGAGGAGCTTCCTGAACCCCGCCTCGCCCAGCGCAAAACTTTGATCCGCGGACGGCAGGTAATCGACGCGCAGGCGCTCGACCATCGTCTCCGCTTCGCGAGCGAGCTTCTCGTTGGTTTGCGTGATCTCCGCGAGCAGGGCGACATCCGTGAGCTTCTGGAGTTGCTTCGGGACGTCCTCGCGCAGGTAACGCACGTAGCCCTTGTAGATATGGATTCCCGTCTCGAGGACCGGCCGTGGAACCGGGCGTGAGAGGTTGGCGAGGGCATGGGCGACCTGCCCGAGCGCGGCTTTTTCGTGCGCGAGGAGCTTGCGCGCCCGCACCTCGAGCGGCGCATAATCGCGGTCCAGGTAATCGTTCACCGCGAACAGCTCCTCGTATGTCTGCGGCGCCTTCTGGAAGACGTGCATCTCGTCCACCTCGAAGAGCTCCAAATCGAGCTCCTGCAACAGAAGCGCGCGGTCGAGTGAATCATCGGCCGAGAGGCCCGCGGGCGGCACCGCGGCGAGCTCCTCGCGCGCCTTGCGCGCGCGCGAGAGCCGCGCATCGATGGCGGCTTTGCGGAAATCGGGCACCACCCCGTCGAACGCGTGCAGCCCGAGCTGGCGCGCGCTTTGCGGGTGATCGGCGAGCCACGCATCGACGACGCGATCGCGCAGCGCCGGGAAGCTCTCCGGCGCGCGTGCGGGTCCTTTCACCTGCGTGCCGGCGCTGCAGGCTGGCAGCGCGAGACAGAGCGAGAAGAGCGCCACGAACGAGCGCGCCTTCATGCGTGGGAAATTCCTGCTCGTTCTCACCATACAATCCCCCCAATCCAGCGCCGTGACAGCAGCAGCGCTCTCCGACCGGACGAGCAGCAATGCCCAGGCCGCCGAGGTGTGAGCCGCCAGTTTCCGGAGCGCCTCGCGAACCTGAATGGGTTTCAGGAAAAGACGAACAACGAACGCCCCGGCGGCTGCTCTCCATGGGGTCTGCCCGCCGTCCCCGAACATGGCGAGAGGTTCCCGCAGCTAGGCGCGAAATTCGCTGGGGAACTTCCCCCAGAATGCATGGCGCGCCGCATTCTAGAGCGCTATTTTGGCCTCAAGAGCGTCCGGGCTCTCAATTGGCCAACGAGATCACGTAGCGATAGCAGCCACGATATCCGATCATCGGATTCTCCTCGATGGGATCGAACCGCTCGCCCCCTTTCAGCCCGCGGAACTCGTTGGTCCGGAAATCGGACATGCGCTGGATGAAGTCGTCGCGGCGAACTCAGCCCGGAGCAGCCCCACGCCGTCCACCGGCAGCGCGGCGACCTCTTCGGCGCGGTCTGCAATCGCCAGGTCAACACACGGTCCACGGCCGAGATGAGGGCGGCAATCTCCCGCTCGCACCCGTACACCTTCAGCCGAATCTGGAAGCGCTCCGACACGTCCCGTGCGCGGGAGCGAGAGCGGGAGCGGGAGCGGGCGCGGGAGCGGAAAGGGTTCGATGGGCCCAGAGCCCACCGGGCACGCTCCTGCAGCCCTGCCGCACTCGTGTGCTCACAGACACGAAGGACACCTCGTGGTGCCTACACGTAACTACAACGTAAGTTCACCCGGATCCCTCGTCGACGAGACCCCGGAGGAGGTCGGACTTCGTCGGGGGCCTGGTCGGCGAGACCCCGGAGGAGATCGGACTTCGTCGGGGGCCTGGTCGGCGAGACCCCGGAGGAGATCGGACTTCGTCGGGGGCCTGGTCGGCGAGACCCCGGAGGAGGTCGGACTTCGTCGGGGGCCTGGTCGACGAGGCAGGCGGCGGAGTCCGATCACGCGGGGGGCTCGCCGACGAGGCAGGTAGCGGGAGCGGAGGCGGGAGCGGAAGCGGAAGCGGAAGCGGAAGCGGAGGCGGGAGCGGGAGCGGAAGCGGAAGCGGAAGCGGAAGCGGAAGCGGAAGCGGCTGCGGGAGCGGCTGCGGGAGCGGCTGCGGGAGCGGAAGCGGGAGCGGAAGCGGGAGCGGAAGCGGGATTCAGAGAACCCGCTCGGGGACGGCGAGCGTACCGTCGTGCTCGGCCTCTTCAAGGCCAAGCCGTCCTCGCCGTCCTCGCAGCACTGCGTGCTGCTCCGGGCGGCTCCGGGCGGTGCTGCGCAGCCTTGAAGAGGCCTCCGCGCGACGGTGTGGGACGGGGGTCCCGGCGAAAGGGTCGTCGGACGGAGGGTTTCGTCATGCTGAGGATTTACGAGGTCGTTTTGGTTATGGCTGGGGACGCGGCGGGGATCGCGGAGCAGATTGAACGGAGGGATTCCGATCTGGCTCGGCAACTGCGCAGGGCCATGCATAGCGTCGCCCTCAATGTCGCCGAAGGAGCCGGAAACACGGCGGGTCATAAACGGCAGCGTTATCAAACAGCCCTCGGCTCCGCCCGGGAGGTGCTCGCCTGCATCCAGGTCGCACAGGCCATGCGCTACATCGGCACGGTCGATGCACGCGTGCTCGATCGCATGGACCACGTCATCGCCACCCTCGGCCGCCTGGTCTACCGCCGCGCATCCTGAACCCCGCAAGGCGGGCCGTCCTTCACCGGACGGCCCGCCAAACGGCCTGGATCGCAGCATCCATAACGATGCTCCTCGCGCCTTTTGCGGCGGATCGTGGCTCGTCCCGCGACGAACCCGTCCCCTCATTTCGCAATTGCTTTTCCCCCCGATCCATGAGACCAAAACAAGCGACGCCAGCCGGTGCTAGCAACACCGACCGGCGTCTGACCTGCAAACCCCAATCGAGCTGGAGTTCACAAGCTGTGAGCAACGTAGACGTCTATCCTGAATCCGCCAAGAAACCAGCAACCCTTCCCTCCCCGGAGGCGACCTTC
>NZ_SSMQ01000164.1:0-2500 GCF_005144585.1 Polyangium fumosum
AGGTATGGTCAAGCCGCACGACCGATTAGTACCGGTTAGCTCCGCGAATTACTCCGCTTCCACACCCGGCCTATCAACCTCGTGGTCTACGAGGGGTCTTTAGGAGCCTTGCGGCTCGGGACACCTAGTCTTGAGGCCGGCTTCCCGCTTAGATGCTTTCAGCGGTTATCCGTTCCGTACATGGCTACCCGGCTATGCCCTTGGCAGGACAACCGGAACACCAGAGGTACGTCCACTCAGGTCCTCTCGTACTATGAGCAGCTCCTCTCAAGTGTCCTACGCCCACGGCAGATAGGGACCAAACTGTCTCACGACGTTTTAAACCCAGCTCGCGTACCGCTTTAATCGGCGAACAGCCGAACCCTTGGGACCTGCTCCAGCCCCAGGATGCGATGGGCCGACATCGAGGTGCCAAACCGCGCCGCCGATGTGAACTCTCAGGCGCGATCAGCCTGTTATCCCCAGAGTACCTTTTATCCGATGAGCGATGGCCCTTCCATGCAGAACCACCGGATCACTAACGCCTGCTTTCGCACCTGTTCGACCTGTCGGTCTCACAGTTAAGCTCCCTTGTGCGTTTGCACTCTACGCCTGGTTTCCAATCAGGCTGAGGGAACCTTCGCACGCCTCCGTTACTTTTTGGGAGGCGACCGCCCCAGTCAAACTGCCCACCAGGCAGTGTCCCCGACCCAGGTCATGGGTCCAGGTTAGATTTCCAGAATATCCAGGGTGGTATTTCAACGTTGGCTCCACCGAACCCAGAAGCCCGGTCTCAACGCCTCCCACCTATCCTACGCAGAATATCCCGAAAATCACTGCCAAGTTGCAGTAAAGGTTCATGGGGTCTTTCCGTCTTGCCGCGGGTAGAGGGTATCTTCACCCCCGATACAATTTCGCTGAGTCCCTGGTCGAGACAGCGGGGATGTTGTTATGCCATTCGTGCAGGTCGGAACTTACCCGACAAGGAATTTCGCTACCTTAGGACCGTTATAGTTACGGCCGCCGTTTACTGGGGCTTCGGTTCGGAGCTTCGCTTGCGCTGACTCGTCCCCTTAACCTTCCAGCACCGGGCAGGCATCAGACCCTATACGTCGTCTTACGACTTCGCAGAGTCCTGTGTTTTTAGTAAACAGTCACAACCCCCGTTTCTCTGCAACCAGCCCACGCTCCAGAGGCAAGCTCTTTCACGCAGACCGGCACACCTTCTCCCGAAGTTACGGTGTCATTTTGCCGAGTTCCTTAACCAGGGTTCTCTCACGCGCCTTGGGATACTCACCCCGCCCACCTGAGTCGGTTTGCGGTACGGACACCAAAGGGGCTCTGTACGCGGCTTTTCTTGGAAGTCTGGGATCACCGAGTGTCTCGGACTAGGTCCGAACCTCATCACCTCTCGGATACACGAGCTGCCGTTTGTCCCTATCGGGTCCTGGCAACTCATCCTACGGGCTTGAACACGGCAAACCATCCGCCGTGCCCGGCCTACCCTACTCCGTCCCCGCTTACTTCAACGCCATCCTTGGTGGTGCAGGAATATTAACCTGCTTCCCATCACCTACGCCTCTCGGCCTCGGCTTAGGATCCGACTAACCCATGGGAGGATTATCCTTCCCCAGGAAACCTTGGGCTTACGGCGACCGAGTTTCTCACTCGGTTTATCGCTACTCATGCCTGCATAAGCTCTTCTCAGGTCCGTTACCGGTCGTCACCGTCCGGCGTGTATCTACCTGAGAATACTCCCCTACCGCTCTCTTTCGAGAACCCGTAGCTTCGGTGCCGAGCTTAGCCCCGTTATATTTTCGGCGCAGGTTCGCTTGACCAGTGAGCTATTACGCTTTCTTTAAAGGATGGCTGCTTCTAAGCCAACCTCCTGGTTGTCTGTGCGCTCCCACATCCTTTGACACTTAGCTCGGACTTGGGGACCTTAGCTGACGATCTGGGCTCTTTCCCTCTCGGCTACGGAACTTATCTCCCGCAGCCTGACTCCCGGATACTTGTCGGCGGCATTCGGAGTTTGATTGGGTTTGGTAATCTGGTAGGACCCCTAGCCCATTCAGTGCTCTACCTCCGCCGCAATTCGTCCGAGGCTATACCTCAATATATTTCGGGGAGAACCAGCTATATCCCAGCTTGATTAGCCTTTCACTCCTATCCACACCTCATCCCCCGCATTTTCAACTGCGGTGAGTTCGGTCCTCCAAGCGGTGTTACCCGCTCTTCAACCTGGACATGGATAGATCGCTAAGGTTTCGGGTCTACGCCACGCGACTCCTCGCCCTGTTAGGACTCGCTTTCGCTTCGGCTCCACCTCTCGGCTTAACCTCGCCACGTAGCGTAACTCGCAGGCCCATTATGCAAAAGGTACGTGGTCACACATTGCCTTGCGGCCATAGTGCTCCCACTGCTTGTAGGCACACGGTTTCAGGTACTATTTCACTCCCCTAACCGGGGTTCTTTTCACCTTTCCCTCGCGGTACTAGTTCACTATCGGTCGATCAGGAGT
>NZ_SSMQ01000165.1 GCF_005144585.1 Polyangium fumosum
AAGGGCTGATCCGTCGCCAACCCGGACAGCCTCGTAGCATCGAGCTCCTCGTAGACCCCGAGCTGCTTCCCGTGCTTCGAAGACCCTGAAACGAATCGATCAGGATCCCTGTGTCGAGGAACTAGCGCGTCGACCGGGAAAAACTGGGCCTGGTCGACCGGCGTGGGATCACGCCGTCGTGGCCCCGGAGGCCTCCGCCCGAAAGCCATGGAGTTTGGCGGGGATTGCTCCGGCGATGAACACGCCGCTGCCGGGGTGGACGGCGCACGGCCCGCGATGCGGACCCGCGTGGTCGTGAGCATCGTGGACGGATCCTAACGTCCCGGAGAAAATGCAGCGTGTCGCTTGACATCTACGAAGGACTTCGTAGATCATCGCCCCCATGGTGAACAGGTCGCTCCCCACGGACGCGGAGCTTGCGATCCTGCGCGTCCTCTGGCGCCGCGGCCCCTCGACGGTGCGTGAGGTCCACGAGGATCTCAAGCCCGTGCAGGGCACGGGGTACACGACGGTGCTCAAGCTCATGCAGATCATGGCCCAAAAAGGGCTCGTCGAGCGTGACGAGGCGGGCAAGAGCCACGTGTATCGAGCGATCATTCCCGAGGACCAGGCCCAGAAAGGGCTCGTGCATGACCTCGTGGAAAAGGCCTTCGGCGGCTCGGCGTCGCGGCTCGTGATGCGCGCGCTCTCGACCGAGCGTGCCTCCCGCGAGGAGCTCGCCGAGATTCGCGCGCTGCTCGACGACATCGAGCGAAAGAGGTCGAAATGAGCCTCGCGCACCTCGCCTCCTCGCCGTTTGTCGCGACGCTCGGGCTCGCGCTCCTGCATTTCCTCTGGCAAGGCGCGGTGATCGCCCTTTTCCTCGCCGCGACCCTCGCGAGCCTGCCGCGCAGCCACGCCGCCGCGCGGTACACGGCCGCCTGCGCCGCGCTCGCGCTCATGGCGCTCGCGCCGCCGCTCACGTTCGCCTATTTCAACGCAGCCCTCGCCGTCGATCCGTTCGTCCCGCCGAACGGCTGGGCCCCGCTCTCCGCGCCTGCGGAAGGCGGCCATCCGCCTCTCTGGCCCGCGATCGTCGTGATGGCGTGGGTCACCGGCGCGCTCTTCATGTCGGCCCGGATCGCCGTGGGGCTCGCGCGCCTCTCGTCCTTGATTCGCCATCACACCGTGCCCGTCTCCTCGGCGCTCACGGTTCGCTTCGACAAACTCGCCCGGCGTCTCGGCGTCCGGAGCGGCGTGCGGCTGCTCGGATCCGATCGTGTCGACGTGCCCATGGTCATCGGCTGGCTCCGGCCTGTCGTGCTCGTGCCGCTTGCCGCGCTCACGGCTCTTCCGCCGTCTTGCCTCACGGCCTTGCTCGCGCACGAGCTTGCGCACGTGCGCAGGTTCGATTTCGTGACGAACATCCTGCAATCGATCGTCGAGGCAGCGTTGTTCTATCATCCCGCCGTCCACTGGGTCTCCCGCGTCGCGCGGAGGGAGCGTGAGCACCTCTGCGACGACGACGCCGTGGCGGTTGTCGGAGACCCGGTTCGTTATGCCCGCGCTCTCGCCGCGCTGGAGGGGATGCGCGCACGCACGCCCGAGCTCGCGCTCGGGTCGAATGGAGGTTCGCTCGTTATGAGGATTCGACGTCTGATCGATGGAACCACGCCCCACGCGCCCACGGGCCGCGCCCTCGCCGCACCCGCGCTCGCCCTCGCGAGCACGCTCGGCCTTGCCCTCGCGACGCTCGCTGCTTGTGGCGGAGAGCAACCGGCCGCCGTGGAAAAACCAGGCCTCACCGAAGCCAAGGCCCAGGCCGCCGCGCTCGGCATTCCCTGGCTTCCGCCCGCCATCGCGCGCTGGGAATCGGCCATCGCCTCGTCCGCCCAGAAGCACAACGTCGATCCCGAGGCCATCGCGATCCTCACGATCGTCGAATCATGCGGCGATCCGCAGGCGAAGAGCTCGTCCGGCGCCCTCGGCCTGATGCAGCTCATGCCCGGCACCGCCCTTTCGGTCGCGAAGGAGCTCGGCATCGCCGATCACGCCGACGAACGCCTGCTCGATCCGGCGTACAACCTCGACCTCGGCGCCTCGTACTTCGGCAAGCAGCTCGTCGAGTTTGGCAAGAAAGACCCGACGCGTGCGTTCGAGCTTTCGGCCGCGGCGTACAACGGCGGCGAGGGCCGCGTGCGCGCGTGGCTCGACGGCAAGGCCGAGCTATCCGAGGAGACCGAGAAATACCGCGCGCTCGCCACGGGCATGTGGAACGAGCGGCACGCGGCGCGCTCGACGACGTACGATACGTGGCGCGAGCGCGTGCGCGGCAAGATGGCCTCCCGCTCGGCGCACCCGCTGCCCGGCGCCCGCGTGACCTTGCACTTCGGCGGTGCAACGCCCGGACAAACCAGCGCGCCGCACGAGGGCGTGGACCTCGCGGCCGCGCCCGGGACCACGGTGCTCGCGCCGCTCGACGGCACGGTCGAGCGCATCGAGAAGAACACGAAAGGCGAGCCCGTGCTGGTCCTCGCGCACGGCCGCGGCATCGAGACGCGGTATCGGCACCTCGCGAACGTGAAAGCAGAGGTCGGCAAGGCCGTGACGCGTGGGGATGTCCTCGGCGAGATCGGCGCGCCCGAGGGCGGTCCGCACGTTCACTTCGAGGTACGCGACAATGGCGAGGCGATCGATCCGGCGCGTTATCTCGGACAAACCGCGGCGCCCTGAGCGCAAACCTCGTCGAGCTGCCGCCCGAGCAGCCCTGGCACTTCGACGAGGTCGCGGCAATGGGAGAACGGGTAAGTTTTTCCGCCGTCGCGACACGTGAAGAATTCGGCCGACGTGGTGCCCAGCGTGTCCACGCGTCCATCGGCCATGACGAACGCCGCGCCCGGCCGATCGAGCATGCCGAAGCTCGCGAGGATGCGGACCGGATCCCCGGCGCGGGACGGGTCCTCCTCGGCCAGCCCGCAGACCGCGTTCCAGCAATCGAGCCGAAGTCGCGGCTTGGCCGTTCCCGAGGGCTGGGTCGGCGCATTCGGGTCGCCGCCGAGCAGGCCGATGACGCCAGCTTCGTCGTTCAGCTCGACCTTGCCCGTCTCGGCGTCGAGCTCCAGCACGTTCTCCCGGGGGCCCCAGATCCACGCCGTCCTTTCGTCCTGCATCATGATGCCGGATACGGCCTTGCCGCCGGTGGATACCACACGGCGCGGTTGTCCCGTCGAGCCATCGACGATCACGACCTCGCCGCGCCGCGTCCCGACGAGGATCCGATCCCCCGACACGTCGAACGCGATCACGCGCGCGGGGCCATTCGTCCGCACGGAGTGGCGCGGCTTCAGCGTCGTGCCCTGCCGCTCCCACACAATGGCCGTGCCGCCTTCGTCTACCGTGGCCACGGCACCTTTTGCATGGATCGCCAGCGAGGATAGTGGCGGCAGCGGACCATTTTCCAGGACGATTGGTTGTCCCGTACGCACATTCCAAATCCGTGCCGTCCCGTCTTTCCACATCGCGCCGAACAGCACAGCTCCGTCCGGGAATGGGCCTGCGCCCAGGGCCGAGCCTTGCAGGTGCGGACCAAGCGTGATCCCGTCGGACGTGAGGTCTCGCGGGCGCCGAAGAAAGACACGCGGGCCGCGCGCCGCGACGACACGATCCCCCTCCGGCGACAGCGCGGCTACGGCTTCGGCGTATCTATCCTCGGGAGGCGGCACGGTGAACCACCTCCAGCCCTGCATTACGCTCGCCACGTCCTCCTGTTGCAAAACGTCGACGACATGCCTATCCGAGGCAACACCGACAAACCTCGCGTCCGGACGAAGCTTCCCGATGAGCATCGGCGGAGCCCCGGAGACGGGGACGCCCCAGACCTGCCCATCTTCCACCGCCGCAATGAGACGATCCGCCTGGAAACGCAGACTCCGCGGCGCACCGGACGGGCTCGCGAGATCCCCGACCGCGCGTCCCTCGGGCAAACCACGCAATCGAATCCGCCCGTCCTTCGTGCCGAGCGCCAGCGTGCTCCCGTCCTCCGAGAGCGCCATGGCGGTGAAGGATGTATCCGTGAACGTCGCGAGCGGCTCGCCCGAGGGGAGCTTCCGCAGGATGACCCTGCCGTCCAGGAAAGCGCCCACGGCCACGGCATTTTCGGCGATCGAGAGCCGGAGCCCGCCATATCCGGACGGCGGTTCTAGAAGTCATCCCATAAACCATCCGGTAGGACCATCGGCTCCAACATCCCACTTTGTGGGATCAATTTAACCAGCGTCGGTCCAGCCGTCGGTACATTTTCACGGCTGGCGACATATGCAGGTGTGG
>NZ_SSMQ01000166.1 GCF_005144585.1 Polyangium fumosum
GTCACGAATCGAATCGAGCAGGGCATACCTGCTCTCCCGTAGCTCCGGCGCCTCCTCGGGGGCCTCGGTGGTGCCGATGACCTGGCCATAAAGTGTATGCACCTCCTTGAGGAGGGTGAGGACGGGCGTGGCGCCGATGCCGCCGATGACCCCCGTGAGCCCCTCGCGCTCGACCGTGGCGAGCTTGGTCTCGATGGCCGCCCATTCCTCTTTCACCTTGAGATTGACGAACGAACGCCCCTCGGGGAAGAGACGATCGAGCACGACACGCGCGTCTTTCCCTTGCGGGAGGAACTCGCCGAGCGACGCCCAGGCGACGAGGATGTCATGAAATGCCCCGCCGACTTTGTCCATTCGCCGATCGGCCTCCTTGACCGTGACGACGGTGCCCGGCGTCCTGGCAATGGCCTGCTGGAGGACCGCACGATCGGACGCGATTTGAACGACGGCCTCGACGACGTTTTGCGGGAGGTCGTTGTACTTCGCCGCGCCCGCCTCGACGGCGCTCGCGAGGGCGACCGCGCCATGAGAATCGACAAGTGGGAGCTTTACGAGATCTACAGGGGTAAAGGTTCGTGCCATGGTGCGGGAGGCTAGAAAAGAAGGGAGGCGGGTGTCCAGGGGGGTTGTGAGGCAGCGCGTCGGTTTTCTTCGCCGCTCGAGCCATGCGCGCGCGTGAAGAGCGACGCCGCCTCGGATCATTGACGAACGACCGGCAAAAGAGGACGATGGAGGCGAGAGGTGCTTGCCCAAACGCGCGCGCCTCCATCGTCCCCTCACCTACGCTCTTGCCCGGACGCGGCAAACGGTCACCGGATTTTTTATTCGGCGAACTCGAACGGCGCGAGGCAGCAGAACGTGACGGCCTCTGCGGGGTCTTCCGAGGCCGCGCCCGTGGGCTCCCCGCCCGTCGCGAGGCAGAGGCCAGGAACGTACGCGAGGTCCGTGATCGCCTTGGCCCCGAGCGCGCGGCCCGGCAGGGAGACGTTCGTGCACTGCTCGATGACCGAGGAGATCGGGTCCTCGGAAAACTGGGACGAGCACGCCGCATCGTCATAGAGCCGCAGCGAGGCGAGACACGCGCCCCCAACCGGGTTCCCGCCGCACGCGCACGCCGTGCAGCCGCGCGTGTCGATCGGCAGCTCCCCGTAGAGGTGGATGGGATCGTAGCGGTCGTAGTTGCCGGGGCACGTAGCGTGTATTCCCCTCAGCGCGATGCACTGGAGAAATGGGTACGGTAGGTCGTACATGCATCGGTGCGTGGACGTCTTGCACGTCCCCTCGCGCTCTTTCGCTTCACAAGCGAGGCCCATCCAGGCCCATTCGGTCGACTTGGTGAACGTGGCCGGCTTCGCGATGGACGGGCACGACTCGCTCGTCGGGCCAGGGAGCGGAGAAGCGTAGACAGACTGCGCGCAAGGCTCCCCGCCACAATCAGCCCCCGCCGGCAGGGCGTTCGTGCTCGTGCACGAGCCGTCCCAGCCGGCGGGACCTCCGAAAGGGAGCGCAGGCGTTCCATTCTCCGCGCATGTGCCAGCGCGGACCTCGATCGTCTCGGGGAGTTTGGTGCACGAACCTTCGGAGGCCGGGCACGTGCACTCACATGCTGCGGGCGGCGCATCGAGGTACGCGAAGCGCCGGTATTTCTCGAAGAACTCCACGTCATCGCCGTAGCCGCCCAGCTTGCGCGCCTCATCGCAGTTCGCGGGCGCAAGCTCGCGGGGACCATACCAGAGGAGCATCGGCGTGCGTGGCCAGTCGCCCGCTGACTCGCTGCTCGGCTCGGGGACGCAGCGGCCGGTGCACGTGGCGGCTTCCTGCTCCGGCTCGGGAACTTGGACGTTCGCGTCGTCGCTCGCGTCGGTGCCGGCGTCGAGTTCCGCCTGGCACTCCGGTGTCGGCCGGAGAGCGTTCGGATCACATTCGCTCCGCGTGGTCGCGGGAGGCGCGCTGCACCCCGTGACAAACGCAGCAACGACCATGATCACAGTGAGACGCGAGCTTGGCATGATCAGAACTCCCATGTTCCGAGGATCGACGCGCCGACCATGAGCGGAGGAGTCTCCGAGACGACCTGTGTCCCGACGCCCACGAGCACGCCACTGGACAAACCTAACAGGTCCACCGCGCCCTGTACAGCAAAGGAGCGTGCGGGGACAAACCTCGCCCCGATGCGCCCGCCGATGCCAGGTTTGAACAAGTGATCGGTTCGAGGCTTGTACGCTTCGCTGGAGAACTCGACGGTGATCACGCCGAGGTGCCCGAGCGCGCACCCGAAGGCCCAGCGGTAGTGCCCGCACACGCTCGCGATCCCGCCCGCGGTCATCGCGGAGATGGGTCTGCCTCCGACCCCTCCGGTCAACCACGCCGCGCGCCCTTCGAGACCGAGCGACACGTACTCGTTTGGCCTCCAAGCTCCTCCAGCGACCACCCCCACGGCCGGCGTCCACGACGCGACCCCGAACACGACGACCGGCCCTGCGCCGATCGACCAGCGCGTCGGCGCAGGCCTCTCCACCAGCTTCGGATCCTCGTACCCGAAGGGATCTTCCTGCTTCGTGAACGTCGGTGCATCGGACGCGGCATGCCCGAGATCGCTCATCGTCTCTACCGGCGGCGCACTCTTCTCTCGCGTGAGGAGCTGCAACTCCCGCTCGTCCTCGAAGAGCGGACGCGGCTTCAACATCAGCTCGATCCGCAGGTCCTTCCGCGGGACGACGTGGAACATCCGCGCATCGTCGTTATACCCATCCATGCCCGCGCGCAGTTCGTGCTCGCCCGCGAGGACGAACATCGAGAATGCGGACAACCCCGCCTTGTTCCTCGGATCCCCGTCCAGCGTGATCCGCGCGCCCGCATGGGAGATCACGACGTCGACCCACGCGCCTCGGGCGCGCACGGCCTCGTATGCGTTGAAAAACGTCTGCCGTTCCGCGCTCGTGGTGTTGGCGCGCTTCAACGCGTCGTGCAGAAGCTCCGCGGCCTGCGCCGGTCGATCGCGGACCATCAGCACGCCCAGCCGCCCCTCGACGACCGGATCGCGCCGCATCTTCATCGCTGCCGCGTACGACATCGCGGCTTCGGACCACCGTCCGCTGGCGCGCTCGCGATCTCCCTTGGCGACGAGCGCGGCGAACTCGCTCTCCCGCGCCGCTTCGTCGATCGCCTCCGGGGCGACCGGGTGCAAATCCTCGGCCCACGCGGGCGATGTGGACACGACGACGAGTAGGATCGAAGCGAGACGGGCACGCACGCCCTACGGATATGTCATCCAACGGCCGGCGAAAAGCGGCTACCGCGTGTCGACGAGAAAGCCCTCCTCGATGTCCATGTCGACCTCGACGCGCTGCTCTTGCGGTGGGTTTGACCGCGGCGCGGGCGCGGGCGTCGGTTCGCTCGTCGGCGGGGCGCCCGGAGGCTGGATCGTGGGTTCGTCGAGGGCGGCTTCGGTCGTGACGGAGAGCCTCGTGGCGCTCGCGTAGACCTCGCGTGCGACGCCGACGTATGCAGCCCGGGGCGCTTCATCGCGCGGACCTGGGAGCATGAGCAGGGCCGCCATGATCACGCTCGCCACGTGACCCAGCATCGGCGCGAACCGCTGCACGAGGGAGGCAACCGGCCCGCTCGGCGGGATCGGGGGCGCGACGCTGTGGTACGCGTCGCGGAACTCGTGCATCTCCCTTTGGAGGTATTTGCGTACGCGGAACGCGCGCATCTTCACGGCATCCTTCGAGATTCCGAGCACCTTGCGTGCTTCGTCGAGCGTGTACTCTTCGAGGTAGACGAGGAAGAACACCTCGAACAGGACGTCGGGCATCACGTCGACCGCGGCATAGAGGCGCTCCCGCGCCTCGCGGAGTTGCGCGCTCACGTCGGGGGAAGGGCCGGGGGCAAACGCTTCCACCGCGACGTCTGGCTCCGTCACGATCACCTGGCTGCGACGACGCAGCGTCCGCCGATGGCGCCGGTACACGTTGTTCGCGATGCCCATCGCCCAGCGCCGCAGCTCCCCGTCGGAGCGGTACGTGTGCAGGCTGCGGACGCCGCGGATCAGCGTGTTCTGCGCGAGATCATCGGCGTCCGCGTGCCCGCAGCGGAGGCGCGCGAAGCGCTGGACGAGATCGGGACGAAGGGCGAGGAGGTCGCCGAGGAGATCGGGTTGGTTCTGGTTGTTCCCCACATCCGCTTCTTGCCCGCAGCCGGAGAACGGTAACCGGAA
>NZ_SSMQ01000167.1 GCF_005144585.1 Polyangium fumosum
CGGCAGGGCGTCGCCGGTCTTGACCCCCGGCTGTTCGATGAACTGCGCATCGCGCAGTTCATCGTCCTGGGTCCAGCGCCTCGCTGGTCCGGGTCCCGGGGCGGACAGCCCCGGGTGGGGCCTGGGGCAACGCCCCAGCACAGCGGCCCCAAGGGGAAGGACCGCGCCGAGCCTTGGCGCCGCGGCCTTCTGGTGATAAGGGCCGGCCCTGCTTCGGAGGCACCCGGCCCGCGGGCCGCCCCGACGCGCCGGAGGTGTTCTCACACATGATCGTTGGCGTGATCGGCTCGGGATCGATCGGCCCGGATCTGGCGTACGGCTTCGTATCTGCCATCGCCAGGGAAGGTGGCCGCGTTTATTTGCACGACATCAAGCAAGAGGCGCTCGACGCGGGCATGGCTCGTATCGGGACCTATGTGACGAAGGCCCTTGCCCGCGGCAAGCTCTCCGAGAGCGCCGCGCGCGCCGTGAAAGAGGCCCTCGTCCCGACCCTCTCCCTCGCGGACCTCGCCGCGTGTGATTACGTCCTCGAGGCTGCGACCGAGGATCTCCCCATCAAGCGCAAGATCATCGCCGCGCTGGAGGCCACGGTCCGGCCCGACTGCCTGATTGGCTTCGCCACGAGCGGCATCCCGCGCGCCGAGATCGCGAAAGGGGCGAAGCACCCCGAACGTTGCTTCGTGAATCACCCCTTTTATCCTGCGTGGCGCGCTCTCCCGGTCGAGGTCGTCCTCTCGGGGGACGACACGTTCGGCGAGCGGATGATCCGCACGCTGGAGAAGCTCGGCAAGGTCCCCATCATCACGGCGGACGTCGCGTGTTTCGCGGCCGACGACATTTTCTGCAATTACGTCTCCGAGGCCGCGCGTATCGTCGCGGAGGGCGTGGCGACGCCGGCGCAGGTCGACGCGATCGTCAACGACGCGATCGGCGGCGGTGGCCCGCTCAACGTGATGGACTTGACCCGGGGCAACCTGCTCACGGTCCATTGCCAGGAGCTCATGCGGGATGCGCCCACGGGCAGCGCTTGGTTCGAGCCGCCGGCCATTCTGCGCGAGGTCGGCAATCGCCCCTGGCACGACCCGAAGAACCGCGGCGACGGCCGGTACGACGCGGCGCTCGGCAAGACGGTCCTCGATCGCATCCTCGCCGTGCTCTTCGCGCGCACCTATTTCGTCGCCGACGAGAACATCTGCGCCCCCTCGGACCTCGACTGGCTCACGCGTATGTCGCTCGGCTTCCGCAAGGGCCTGCTCTCGCTCGCCGAGGAGTTCGGCATCGAGCGCGTGCACGCCGTGTGCACCACGTACGCCGCCGCGCATCCGGGATTCCACGTCCCGAAGAGCATCACCGAGAAGAACCTCCCGCGCTTCCGCAAGAACGTCGTCGTCACGCGGGACGGCGACCTCGCGCTCGTCTCGGTGCGCAGGCCCGAGGTGCGCAATGCGTTGAACCGCGAGACGCTCTCCGAGATCGAGGCGTCGATGAAGGAGCTCGCCGCGGACGACACGGTCAAGGGCGTGATTTTCACGAGCCAGGACGGCGCGCTCGCGGGCGCGGACATCGGCGAGCTCGCCTCGCTGAAGACGCCGGCCGATTGCGAAGCCATCTGCCATTTCGGCCACGCGGTGCTGGGCACGATCGCCTCGATGAAGAAGCCCGTCGTGGCGGCGCTCAATGGCCCCGTCCTCGGCGGCGGCGCCGAGATTTCGATGGCGTGCCACGGCCGCGTCGTCGGCCCGGAGCTCGTCCTCGGCCAGCCCGAGGTGAACCTCGGCATCATCCCCGGTTATGGCGGCACGCAACGATTGCCGCGGCTCATCGGCTTCGAGCGCGCGCTCGACCTCCTCCGCACGGGCCGCTCGGTCGGCGCGAAGGAAGCACACGCCTGGGGCTGGGCCACGATCGCCCCCGTGAAGGATTTCCTCGGGGAGGCGAAGACCCTCGTGCAGAAGCACCTCGCGGGCGAGATCAAGCTCGCGCCCGTCGACGCGGCCCCGATCGCGGTCCCCGAAAAACTCCCCGCCACGGACCTCGGCCATCATTCGCGGGCCATCGACGCGATTCTGGTCTCCGTCGTCCGCCGCGGCAATGCCTTGCCGCTCGCCGAGGGCCTCGCGCTCGAAGCGAAGGGCTTCGGGCAATGCAAGGAGACGGTCGACCTCGACATCGGCATGAAGAACTTCATCCAGAACGGCCCGCGTGTACCGGCGGCGTTCCTCCACGAATGAGATCGGAGCGTTCGATGAGCAAGGAGACCAGCATCGTCATCCTCGACGGCGGGCGTCGCACCCCGCGCGCCGACATCCTCGTGGACAACAAGGCCCCGGGCCTCTTCTCGCGTTTCTCCACGACCCAGCTCGGCGGCATGGCCATCAAGGCGACGCTCGGGCACACGAAAATCGACCCTGGCCTCGTGGGCCACGTGGTGATGGGCATGGCCCAGCACAGCCACCGGGACTCGATTTACGGCGCGCAAGGCATGCGCTGGCGTGGCGGCCTCGGCAAAGACGTCCCGGCCCTCACGGTCGCGCGCATTTGCGGCAGCGGCGCCGAGGCGATCTGCGTCGGCGCGGAGATCCTCCTCGCGGGTCTGCGCAACGACGAGGAGCGCCCGTTCACCGTGGTCGGCGGCGCCGAGAGCATGCAATACCCCTTCTGCCTCTACGATTACCGAGGCAAGAAGGTCGGCGCAGCGACGCAGAAATACGGCCCCATCGAGGCGAAGGGCCTGCCCGCGGGCACGCACCTGCAGGACATGCTCCTCATGAGCCTCTACGACCCGAGCGCGAAGATGGCCATGGCAAACACGGCCGAGGAGCTCGGTCGTCGGTATGGCATCCAGCGCGAGGAGGCCGACGCATTCGCCTACCGCTCCCACAAGAACGCGAAGGCCGCCCGCGACGCAGGCCATTTCGACGAGGAGATCGAGCCAGTCGCGCTCCCCGCAGACGACGGCGGAGATCCCACGGTCCTCAAATACGACACGCACATCCTCGAAGATCCGAGCCCCGCAAAGATGGGGCGCCTGCCGCCCGCCTTCGAGGCAGGCGGCATCATCACGGCAGGCAACGCGAGCGCAGTCGTCGACGGCGCGGCGGCGATGCTCATCGGCAAAGAGTCAGACGCCGAGCGTCACGGCGCACGCCCGCTCGCACGCATCGCGGGCATGGGCGTCGCCGCGTGCGACCCGCAAATCATGGGCTGGGGCCCCGTCCCCGCCGTGAAAAAAGCGCTCGCGAAGGCAGGCATCACGGGCAAGGACGTCGACATCGTCGAAATCAACGAAGCGTTCGCCCCCCAAGCGATCGCCTGCGTCCGTGATTTCGAAAAAATGGGCATCGACCCGGAGCGCGTGAACCCGATGGGCAACGCCATCGCGCTCGGCCACCCGCTCGGCGCAACAGGCGCAATCCTGACGCTCACGTGCGCCTACGCGCTGCGCCGGACGAAGAAGCGCTACGGCATCGTGACGATGTGCATCGGCGGCGGCCAAGGCATCGCGCTCGTGCTCGAGTCGATGGGCTGAGGCGTCTCACGCGCAAGCCGTCGCGCCGGGGCGCTGCCCCGGACCCCGCGGGGGCTGTTCGCCCCTCGACCCGAACCAGGGCCAGCCCTGGACCTCTAAGCATCGACTGCGCGAAGCGCAGTCGATGCGGGGAAATCATTAGTAACTGTCCGCCCCCCTTTGCAGGGCCAGCCCTGGACCGAAGGTGGAAGAACTGCGCGATGCGCAGTTCTTCCAGCGGGCCGGTGGCAAGACCATCGGGAGCGTGCGGCCGAGTCTCCGGACACACGACGTCGTGCCTCGGAGGAACGAGGGCGTGCCTCGGAGGCATGCGGCCGAGTCTCCGGACACACGACCTCGTACCTTGGAGAGACGACGTCGTGCCTCGGAAGCGTGCGGCCGAGTCGGTACAGACCGGCTACCTGGGTAACAGGGTAGACCGGGAGCCTGGGTGACAGTTAGTTGCCCTACGGTCGACAGGTCTGGCGAGACCTGGGCATGCCCTGGAGGGAGAGCCGTGTCGTGGAGGAGCG
>NZ_SSMQ01000168.1 GCF_005144585.1 Polyangium fumosum
ATCGAGCACCGCCTTCGTCGTGTACACCCCTGCGGTCTTGTTGTCCTCGACCCCGCGCACCGGCCTGCCCAGCACATCGAAATGCACCAGCGCCGGCGTCTCCGCATGCTCCTCGGTCAGCTCCGCCGCCCGCTGCTCCTGCGCGGAAGGCGTCGGCGTCGCGCTCGGCTGCCTCGCGGCATACCAGGGATTGCCCGCCTCCAGCACCGTATCGTTCCCGTCCCAGCTCGCCTGCTCCCAGGGCGTGAACGTCACGCGCGAATGCGTCCCGTTCGGCAGGTCCGTTCGGATGAGCCGGCCGAGCGGGTCGTAACGCAGGATCGGCGTCACGCCCCATTCGACCAGCTCCTGTTCGTCCTCGTATTCGTGGGTGGCCGTGAAGAACGGCTCGTACTGCTTGACGGGATTGCCCTTGTTGTCAATGACCACGCGCCCCGTGCCCACCCATCGCGGCGAGGCGGTGGCCAACACTACCGCGCCGTTCTCGTCCTTGACAAGCCCCCCGTTCTCGTCCCGCACCGGCGCAGGACCGGGCTCGGCCTGCACCTTCTTCAGAATCTCACGCCCGAGCCCGTCGAGGTACGTGTAGCTGTGCTGCCACGGCGTCAGCGCATCCCCGTGCCGCTCGCGCGCGGCCGCATGCGCGACGTTGGGTTTGCCCGTCGTGCGCCAAACGTCGAGATCGTGCTCGAACGTCGTGGTTGGGTCCTCCAGTGTGTCTCCGTCATTCGAGCCGACCTTGCCCATCACGGCCGTCACCACGACCATCCCGAGCTCGTCGAGCTTCACGGCGCTGCGATTGCCGTTCGGGTCGGTGGCGAGCGTGGGCCCGAGGACGCGGTAGTCGTTCGTCGCGGTGACAGTATTGCCGAGCGCGTCCTCGGCAGATGTCACGAGCAAATTGTAAGTGTCGTACGTGATGGTCGTGGAATTGCTGAGCGGATCCAGGATCTCGACCGGCAAGTAGAACTTGTCCGGGTCGAACACCTGGCGGCCGGTTCGCACCCAAGAATCGTCGTTCTCCTCGATGTACCCGCCCTCGGTGAGCATGGTCGAGGTCACGCGCGTGCCATAAGCCGCGGTCAAGAGCCCAGGAGTGAAGGCAAGCGCGTATGTCTCGTAAGGCAGCGCGAGCGCGTCGATGGTACCGAGGGGCAGCGCCGCGAGGGAAGACCCGGACAGCGTCGTGCTGTTGTAATAAATCTGCCGAACCTGCTCGACCAGACGCTCTTGCATCGTGGTGCCGTTGGGCGTCACCTTATAGCGCCACCTTGTAGGAGAACAACTACCTTGCCGTGGCCCATTGACGCTGCGGGGCGGTTGCGAGGGGACGGAGCGAATGGACCTACCTGGCACTATCGCAAGCGGTCTTGGACGCATGGGGTGACAGTAGCCTGTATCTGTCACCCCTGTGCCGAGGCGCAGTGTTATCTTTTGCGTGTTACGCCGAGTCGACGTTTGATATACTCTTTCCGAAGGTTGATATCGTGAGGGTCTCCGACCTGAACACCAGCAGCGAGCATCTTCTCCTTTACGGTCCTGGCCAGCTCACCGTCTTCGATGAGTAGTATCGAGTTTGTTCGCATATCGATGATGGCGCAGCTAACCCCTGCACGAATGTCCGATTCGTCTCCCGAGAGGACATAGTCTTCCTTGTCTGTGGTCCACAATCTCTCGTATTCCTTCAACCTACGTTCCATTCCCTCATCATCCATATCATTTAGTTCGCTTTCTTCGGCCGTGGAACGCCGAATCGTAGAACTTCACCATCGTGCTCCACCACATTCGATCTAAACTGAGGCGATCCTGCCTTTCGTAGTTGCTTTATGGTGTCGACATCCTCGGAACTCGGACCGTAAACCCCCTCCGGTGGATGGGTGTGGCTAATGAGTCGAACATTCGGAAGTATAGGGAATGTGAGTTCCGCTCTCTTTCCCGAATATAACCAATATGTACCTCCACCCCCTCCTTTCCCCTGGCCGGTCCTGTAAATCAGCGCAAATTCTAAGCCGAACTCCTTTTGGAGAGCCCTCATTTCGACATCCGTTAGCCTTCGGGGTACAAACATACCGCGTTCGCCGGGCAGTTCGGACACCACAACGGCTGACTCACCCTCCCCGAGCGTTACAATGGGCCGCTCGCTTGGAGAGACAATGGTCTTGCCACCCGCAATGGTTCTGGCTCGTAGCAATCCCTTCGGGACTGGTTTAGCCTGAGTCTGAGTCCGAGCGTTCGGCTTCTTCTGGGTGGCTCGGTTGACTCCGGCTCCGCCAGTACTATGCACTATTTGAGTTGTGACTTCCGCGCCGGCAGCTGCCATGTTCGGATCCTGCTCGAATCCGAATGTTTTTCCAACTGTCTCAGATATAAATGCACCCGTCCCTATGAAGGCAGCCGCGATTGGATTGCTCGCTGCGACTTGCCACATTCGCTGTCGCGCTTGCGCGTCACCCGGAGCTGAAGGTCCAGTGAACCCATCCCGTGAATTTGCTTCCGAAGCCAATTTCGACCAACTTGCGAATGCTCGGTCGAAGTCCCTCACGGTGTCTTCCGGCTTCGCCTTGGAGCCCTGATAACCATACTCGGACAATAACGGGTGCAGTTTTACCTCGTTCGCTCCAATAAGGCGAGCGAACATTTCCGCAGATAGCTTATGACGCATGCCCCTCAGCCAGAGGAATAGACCATCAATGTCCGTGGCTTCTTCCCCACCATTCCCAGTGCTATCAACTAGGCGCGTGGGAGCTCCGCGAACATATTCATATAAGTTCGCACCGTCCACCATCCCCGCCGGATCCGCACTTGTCCACCTCCCTAGCCACGGCGCATAGTATCGCGCCCCGTGGTAATACAGCCCCGTCTCCTCATCCCGCTCCTTGCCCGTGTACCTGTACCTCTTCGCGCTAACTTCCACCCCGCTCACCGCTGCGTGGTAGGCCGTCGTCCCGTAGGGGTGGTATTCCTCATAGCCGATGACCAAGCCGGCCTCGTCGACTTCTAGGGAAGCGGAGCCCAGATGGTTGCCAAACTGATACCGGAGCCTCGGCGTCGGCGTGAACGGCGGCGCGTTCGTGTCGACCGTCTTGGTCTCCACCATCGCAATCCGCCGAGCATCATCCATCACATGGAGCGTCTCCCGCTCCAGCACGACACTCCCGAGCTCATGCCTCCGGTAAACCTCGAAGCCCCCGAGGTAGATCCGCTCCTCGACAATACCGCTATGCTCCCAAACCTTCCGCACCCGCTGCCCACCAGCATCGTACGTGACGTAGACCGTCCCCCCGCCGCCCTTGTCGACTTCACGCTTCTGGTCCTTGAAATCCCACTCGATGCCATCCAGATGCGGCATCGACGTCATGCTCCCGTGCTCGTCGTACGTATACGTCGCCGAGAACTCGGCCTCATCATCCCCCGGTAAGCTCGTCCCGAGCAGCCGATTGCTCATCGTCTCGATGTCGTACCGCCGGGTCCAGCTCCCCGTGCTGCCCTGCGCGGCATGAATCATCTTCAAGATGTTGCCGACTGCATCGTACTCGAAGCTCTCGGCGTAGTTCCGCATCGCCTGCGGATCATTCGGATTGGCCGCATTCACGAGCGGGAATCCATTCTGATCCTGCTGAATATCCGCATTCTGCCCCGAATGTTCCCGCCCCGTCGCCTCGATCAGCCGGTAGATCGCATCGTACTCGTACTTCCAGACCGGCTCGACCAACTCGCTGTTGTGGTAGAGCTCCTCCTGCGCCAGGT
>NZ_SSMQ01000169.1 GCF_005144585.1 Polyangium fumosum
CGACACGGAAGGCCGGGAGGTAGCGCTCCCGGCCTTCGTCTTTCTACAAGGCGCCCGCAAGCCCCCGTCCTACGCGCGGTTTGTCGCCGTGACGAACTTCTCGCCCCAGGGCTCGACACGCGCCGTGACGCCCACCAGGCCGAACTCGTGGTCACGTTTTCCGCGGATTTGGGTGAGCGTCTACAAACGCCTCGCTCAAGTCGATCTGCCCTCGGTCCCGTAAGTCCCCGGCCAAGGCGTACAGGATCCTTTCGAGCGTGCCGTCCTTCGACCACTGCTGAAACCGTCGATGGCACGTCTGGTAGGATGGATATCTCTCGGGCAGGTCAGCCCATCGAGCACCGGTGCGCAAGATCCACAAGATGCCATTGAGCACCTCGCGCGCATCCTTCCACGGCCTCCCGCGGCGATCGGCGCGCACGCGAGGCGCAGGGATAAGAGGCTCGAGGAGCGCCCACTGAGGGTCTGTCAGGTCCACACCTGCATATGTCGCCAGCACGAGAAATGTACCGACCGCTGGACCATCCCTCGTTCGATTGATCCTACAAAGTAGGATGTTGGAGCTGATGGACCTACTGGATGGTTTATGAGATGACTTCTAGCAAAAACCAGCGCTTACGCTGGGCTACTCTGCGAAGATGTACGACTCTCTACAGCAGAAGGTCACTGCGTTCTCGTCATCCTCGATCGCCTCGCCGATGTGCTCCCCGCCACCCGCCTCGCACGTGCCGGCGATGTACGCGTGATCCGTGATTGCCTTCCCGCCCATCGCCCGGCCGGCTGGGAAGATGACATCGCACGCGCCGTCCACGGATGAAACGATCCGCTGGTGGAACTCCGACCCGCACGCCCCGTCATCGAAGAGCCGCAACGTGGCAACACACGCCCCCCCCTGCGGAGCACCGCACGTGCAGGCCGTGCAATTGCGCGATTCCTTGGGCTGAAACGGGTACATGGTCCGGGGAAGCTCCCAATTGTAGGGCTTGGGGCATTTCGTATGCTTCCCTTTCTGCCAGATGCATTGACGGTAGGGGTAGAGCACCTTGGGGACGCAGAGCTGATCCCCCGTGCCACAGAGCGACGTGTCGAGGCTCGACCGACAGGCGAGCGCGCCCGTCTCCCATTCCGTGATCCTCGTCCCGCCCAACTTGATGATGTCCGATGGCTTGACATCGCATTTCTCGTTGACCGGAGCCGGAAGCGCCGAGAACGTGATCGACTGCGCGCAGGGGACGCCGCTCCCCGGGGGACACTCCGCCCCAGTGGGTAACGCGTTCGCATTCGTGCAGCTCCCATCCCACCCCCCCACACCGTCAAAAGGGAGCGACGGCACCCCCACCGCGCCGCACATTCCGGCCCCGATCGTGATCGACCCCGGGACGCCGCTACATTGCCCCGTCGCTTTCTGGCACTCGCAGGGGTCGCACTGCATGGTGGGAGCCGTGAGGCCGGCGTAGAGCTTGAACTGTTCGCCTCCAACGAAGGGGCACCCCTTCGGCATGTCTTGGGCCGGGCCGATCCAGACGGCCCACGGAACCTGACTCCAGAACCCCGCCGGGGTCTCGGAGTCGTCGGGGATCTCGACGCATTCACCGCCTTGCGCCTCGCATGCGGCTTGTGGTTCGGCGTCCGCATCGGCTCCGGCATCGCGAATGCATGCAGGGTCAGGGAAGAAGGCATCCGGATCGCAGATGTACGTACCAACATCCGAGATCGTGCCGCAGCCTTGCCATACCATACCAATTGGAATAGCGAACCCGACGGTTATTACAATGGGAAGGCGACGCGTGAACATAATACCTCCATAACGGGCCAGAGTTAGAACGACCAGAGCCCCACAGCCGAAACCCCCGCCATAACGGCTGGCTGATCGGCGATCGTGGTGCGTTCGATATCGATGCGTGTACGACTAGCGAAACCAATCAATTCGACACTAAGCCGCGCACCAAGCCTAGATCCCACCCATTGCGCACCTAGCCTGCCGCCTAAACCGGGCTTCATCCACGTGAACGAAGAGTTAGCGAATATGTCTTGTGTCGACTCCACCCGAATGATCCCTAAGTGCCCGGATGCACAACCAAACAGCCAATGCCAATGACCACAGATGCTAGCAATGCCACCTGCTGTCATTGCCTGTAGTGGTCGGCCGCCAATGCCGCTGGTTAACCACGCAGCACGTGCATCCAAGTCTAAAGACAGGACCGGCATCAATCGGACACTGCCGGAAAGGACGACGCCGACCGCCGGAGCCCACGACGCCACCCCCAGCACCATGACCGGCCCCGCGCCAATCGAACCCCTCACCCCCGACTTCTTACCATCGCCCCCCGGGGTATCGTCATACCCATACGGATCCTCCTGCTTCGGCAACGGCTTCCCATCCACGACCGCTACCGCCCCAGCCATGCCTAGCCGAGGCTCCCCAAGCGGCTCCATGCGTACCTCTGGAAGACCGGGCGGCCGTGGGATGGCCGCTGGCTCCGGGGGAGCCTTGGGCGCTGGGGTGGGCTCGATGGGAGGATCCGGGGGGAGCGGCGTCAGGGTGACAGGGACGTCCATGCTCCCGCCCTTGCACGCCGTGAACACCGCGCGCCCGTCCCGATACCCCGTGAGGGTCGCGCGGATCTCGTGCTCGCCTGGCGAAAGGAAGACAAAAAACGCGTTCATTCGCGCTCGATTCCACGGCTTCCCATCGATCGTGGTCGTCTCCGGTGCGTGGCTCACCTGCACGTCGACCATGCACACCGCATCACGCGCGATGCCGTATGCGGTAGTAAACGCCTTTCGCTCTGTGGGGGAAGCGCTCCAATCACGATTGACGGCAGTATGGAGCAAATCGGCCGCTTGCGCGTGTCGCCCCATCTTCACGAGCAACATCCCGAGACGGCCGGCGATGAGGGGATCGGAGCGGATCGCGAGAGCATCCGAATAGGCGATCACTGCATCGCCGATCTTTCCAGCGGCCCTTGCACGATCGCCGCGTGACGCATACTCGGCGAAGCGTATCTCATCCGCGGCAGCAGAGATCGTCGCTGGATCCACGCCCTGCGCCGTGCTCGTGTCGTCGGCGAGCACGGGTGCGGCGAGCCCAAGACCACTCGCGACAACAACCACCGCCAGACGTCCCGATACCATGGGACGACCGTAGACAAACCTGCACACGGGGTCAAGTGGGTTTGTAGCTACGAACCCTCGGAACGATTCAGCGCAACAAATCGGCCGGACTTGCGCCGCTTTTCGTGTGGGTGTTTCCTCCGCGGAGCGCGTCGAGCCGCTCGTCTGCCTCGGGCGGCAGCGCGGGATCCGGCGTCGGTGTGGAGCGCGGCTGTAGGCGTTCGATCGGATCACAGGTCCGCGTGCGTTCGGGGACTGGGATCCTGCATTGGATGACCTCGTGGCCATGGAAGGCCCGTTCGGCAATCGCGACGACGTAGACGGACGGCATCCGGACGAGCTTCGGCGGGTCGGGGAAGAGGAGTAGAAGTCATCCCATAAACCATCCGGTAGGACCATCGGCTCCAACATCCCACTTTGTGGGATCAATTTAACCAGCGTCGGTCCAGCCGTCGGTACATTTTCACGGCTGGCGACATAT
>NZ_SSMQ01000170.1 GCF_005144585.1 Polyangium fumosum
GCTTGCGGGCGCCTTGTAGAAAAAAGACGAAGGCCGGGAGCGCTACCTCCCGGCCTTCCGTGTCGCGCGGGCGCGTGACGGGGGGACCGTCACGCATCTCGGGCGACAGGGCCAAGAAAACGGCGCCTGCTCGATGGGCGCGTGGTCGAACTCTCCGATGTCCGATGCGGTTTTTGTCGACGCACCTTCCGGCTCTGCCGACCGTGTGATCGCGGCCGACTGTACTGCGGTCCCGTCTGCCGCGCGACCGCGCGCAGGGCAAGTCTTCGCAGGGCAAACCAGCGGCACCGCGAGAGCCCCGAGGGGCGGCTCGATCATCGGGACCGGCAACGGGCCTACCGCGCCCGGCAAAAAGCGCGGCGCGTGATGGATCACCGTGTCGAAAAGTTTGCCCACGGAGCAAACGTGGTCGCGGCCGACGTCCCGCCCGCCTCCGCGGTGGAGGCGCCGTGTGCGTCGGAGAAAAACCACGACGATGACAGGACAAATTCTGGTGACCCTCGCGCCCGAGCGGGAGCGGGTGCGGATGCTCGTGACGAGCGAGGGGAAGGATATGCTCAAGGCCGTGCTCGGCCCGCTGCGCTCAGCTCATCCGCGGGCGGCGGCGACGCTCCTGGAGGGGCTCGCGCTCTGGCACGAGCAGCCGCTCTCCGTTGTGCTGTGTGCGGACGATTCGGTCGATTCATGCGCGTTGGATCTGTACGAAACACTCGGCTTCGGACGGCGCGCGCTTCATTACGAGGTCGGAATCGCGTACCGGCGCCGACGAGGGGCCCACCGTGATCCGCGGCTCTCCCAATTCGGCGACTTCCGCGACCTGCGAAAAATCGGGCTCGGCGAGGTGCTCCGATGACCGTCAGCCAAGAGATGGACGCCGAGATCCGGAGGTTGTTTTTCGCGGAGCACTGGAAGCGCGGGACCATCGTCGTGCAGCTCGGGGTCCACCTCGACGTCGTCAAGCGGGTGACTGGCTCCGTGGGAATGAAGCAGGGGACCGTACGAATGGGTCCGCGGACGCTCGACCCCTACATTCCTTTCATCGACGAGACGCTCGAGCGATATCCGAAGCTCCGCGCCACGCGCATCCTCGACATGATCCGGGGTCGCGGCTATGCCGGCAGCGTCGGCACCCTGCGCCGCTACGTCAAGAAGGCGCGTCCCAAGCCCAAGGCGGAGGCATTCCTCCGCATCGAGACGCTCCCCGGTGAGCAGGCCCAGGTCGATTGGGCCCATGTCGGCGAGCTCGTCGTGCCCGGTGGCAAGCGCCCGCTGTGGGCCTTCGTCATGGTGCTCGCGTACTCACGCGCGAGCTTCGCTGAGCTCGTCCCGAGCCTCGACGTCCATTCGCTCCGGCGCTCGCTCGTGCGCGCGGCAGAGCACTTCGGAGGCCTGCCGCGGCAATGGCTCTTCGACAACGCCAAGACCGTCGTGATCGAGCGGCACGGCGATGTCGCGCGCTTTCATCCCATCTTGCTCGACGTCGCCGCGTCGCTGCACGTGCAACCACGCCTCTGCACACCTGGCAAGCCACACGAGAAGGGCGGTGTCGAGCGCGCGATCCGCTTCTTCAAGGAGCGCTTCTTCGCGGCCCGGAGCTTCCACTCCATCGAGCATGGCAATGCCCAGCTTCGCACCTTCATCGCCGAGATCGCGGACGCAAGACCTCACCCCCGCACGCCAGAGCGCTCCGTGGCTCAGGTCTTCGAGGAGGAAAAGCCACGCCTTTTGTCCTTGCCAAACCCTCTCCCCGACACCGACCTCGTGACCCCCGTCGCGGTGGACAAGACGGCCTTCGTCCGACTCGATACCAATCGCTACTCGGTGCCGCCGGCCTTCGCGAGCCAGTCCCTCACCCTCGTCGCGAGTGATACGCACGTGCGCCTGCTCGACGGGGATCGCGAGGTCGCGCGTCACGAGCGCTGCTGGGGGCGCAATCAATGGCGAGAAGCGCCGGAGCACCGCGCGGAGCTCGTCGAGCAGAAGAAGGCCGCTCGGGATCTGAAGGGCCGCGACAGGCTCCGCGTCGAGATCCCAGCCATCGATGTGCTTTACGAACGCTGGGTCGAGCACGAGCGCAGCCTCGGCGCCATGGTCACGCGCACGCTCGGCCTGCTCGACGCATACGGCCCCGCCGTGCTCCAAAGAGCCGTGGCCCAGATGATCGAGCGCGGTACGCACGATCCCGGCGCGCTCGCCATTCTCTGCGAGCAAGAGCGCCATCAAACGAACGCCGCTCCGCTCGTCCCCCATTTCGCCGACCACGTCCGCGAGCGCGACGTGATCCCCCACGACCTCGGAGGTTACGATGGCTGACCTGCACGAGCAATTGAAGCGCATCGGGCTGCGCTCGGGCCGCGAGCCCATCGATGCCCTGCTCGTCCACGCCCAGAAGAGCAAGCTCTCGCCCGTACAATTCCTCGAAGAGCTCGTCTCGCTCGAACTGCGCGAGCGCGACGCGGCAAACCTCGTGCGTCGAAGCAAAGATGCTGCGATCGGTACCCCAGCGCCCCTCGACCGCTTCGACTGGAACCATCCGCGTGCAATCGATCGCGATCTCTACGAGCATCTTCTCGGGCTCGATTTCCTCGGGCGCGGCGAGAACGTCCTCTTCCGCGGCCCTGCCGGCGTGGGAAAGACGACGCTCGCGAAAAACCTCGGGCTGCGCGCCCTGGAGCGTGGCTACTCGGTCCTCTTCCGCACGCTCCCCGCAGCGCTGGCCGACCTCATGCGCCAGGAATCGATACCCGCGACGGAGCGAAGGCTGCGCCGGTACAC